>NZ_JADJID010000001.1:0-530000 GCF_016707225.1 Candidatus Brachybacter algidus
AAAGACAATCGCCATACATCAACCTAATTTCCTTCCATGGCTTGGCTACTTCCATAAGATGAACAATTGCGACATATTCGTCTTTCATGATGATGTAGAACTCAATTGGAATGGCCATACCAGAAGGATACAAGTGAGGTCAAGCCCAACTTCAAATGAGCTGGACTGGATCAATATTCCAATCCCCAATGCCGACAAATATGCTTACATCAATGAAATAGAAATCCCCTCAGACCCTAAGGCATTCGATGGAATTATGGACAAAATCAAAGGTTGTTATACCGGAACGCCACATTACAAACAAGTTTTTCCCGTGATAAAGCGTTGTATTATACAGAAGGAAACGAATCTTGCTGTGTACAATCAAAAAGCTATCACTATACTCGCAAAATTACTTGATATTAAACCCACTTTGGTGGTGAGCAGTAAACTTGAGACCGAGGGGCGTGGCCAGGAAAAAGTCATAAATATTGTCAAGGCCATTGGTGCCAACAATTACTTAAGTGGTATGGGGGCTATCTCTTATCAACTTGCTGATGTCTTTGAGAAAAATAAGATTGATCTCACCTACCTTGAAAGTGCGAAAGACCTCAATTTGGTTGGGAAGAAGGTGCCACATTTATTATTAAACGCTTCTATTGTCGATTGTTTATTTTATATGGGAGTGGATTGGGTTAAAGAAACGCTGGATTCCCTAAAACCTAAAATTGAAATATGATCTTTTTTCAGAGATATTTTTTTACCATTTTATTTATTACAATAGTTCAAAATCTTGTTTTTAGTCAGGGTTACGTCGGTGTGAAGGAAGTTGATGCCAAGACTAAGAAGTTCTATGATGAAGGGCAAAAGAGTGCGATGGCTCAAGCTTTCGGTAAAGCAAAATCCAGTTACAGAAAAGCACTGGAGATCACTCCCAATTTTCAAGATGCAATGATAGAATTGGCAGGAATTTATTTCTCCCAAAAAAACGAAGATTCTTGTGTGTATTTCCTTAACGCTATTAAGGATATAAATCCTAAACCCAGCGCCAGAGTCTATTATACGCTTGCTACACTATATTATAATAGGGGAGATTATGAATTAGCACAGGT
This sequence comes from Candidatus Brachybacter algidus, assembly GCF_016707225.1. Lineage (NCBI taxonomy): Bacteria > Pseudomonadati > Bacteroidota > Saprospiria > Saprospirales > Saprospiraceae > Candidatus Brachybacter > Candidatus Brachybacter algidus. The sequence goes on from NZ_JADJID010000001.1 coordinate 1,092, forward strand.
AGAACTCCAAAAATACCTTGGCACCGATATCAAAAGTGCAAAATCAGCTGAAGATGCTAAGTTAAAGCTCGCCAATTGTGTGTTCGCCATAGAAGCAAAGAAGAAGCCACGATTATTCTCGCCGATAAGATTATCAGACAGCATCAATACCTACCGTCCCGAATACTTACCTTCCATTAGTGCTGACGAAGAATTGCTGGTTTTTTCCAGAATGATTGATCGACAGGAAGATTTGTATTATTCTCAATGGAACAAGGATCACTGGAGTCGTGCCCAACCCTTGGAAGGAGTAAATACAGAAAAATATAATGAAGCTGGGCATTGTGTATCTGCGGATGGAAAGACGATCGTTTTCACCGGTTGCAACATGCCGGGAGGTTTAGGTAGTTGCGACCTATATATATCCTACTTTAAGAATGGCAGGTGGACACAACCTGCTAATCTTGATAGCCCAATCAACACCCCTGGATGGGAAAGCCAACCCAGCTTGAGCGCCGATGGCAATGTTCTTTATTTTTCCTCAGAAAGGCCGGGTGGATATGGATTAAGAGATATTTGGCACACTGAAAAAAGCGCTTCAGGTAGATGGTCCACACCAAAGAATATTGGTGCACCTATTAACACGACGCGCAATGATAGTTCACCTTTTATTCATGCCGACAACCAGACCTTATATTTCATGTCTGATGGATTGCCGGGCATGGGAGGTACAGATCTTTTTTTCTCAAAAAGAATAGATACTGAACATTGGGATGTCCCAATAAATCTTGGATACCCTATCAATACCATCGGCAATGAAGGGGCCTTGGTCGTGAATATTGACGGTGATAAAGCATATTATACTTCTACCGGGGCCAAATCGCTTCAGGACAAAGATGGTTTGGAAAATACAGACATTTATAGTTTTGAATTGGACAAGGAGATCCGCCCGCAATCAGTTTCATTTTTTAAAGCATTAGTTTTAGATGCAACATCTTCTAAACCCATAGTCAGTGGTGTTAAGATCACTGATATTCAGAAAAATTTATCTTTTTATAATGGTAATACCTCTGACGATGGAACAGCATTGGTCATCATGCCCAAAGGTGATCAATATGGAATACAGATTTCTGCCCAAGGGTACATCTTTATTTCTGAATCCGTGAAGATCCCTGATTCTGCAAATGTCAAAATGCCTTACATAAGCACCTACAAAATGGAAAAGATAGGTAATTCTATTGGCAAGACATTTCCAATGAGGAATATTTTCTTTGAAAGTGGCTCAGATCAGCTATCTTCTGCATCGAATGCTGAATTGGGATCCATCTTTCATATGATGAAGGAGAATCCTGATATTGTGGTGCAGATAGATGGTCATACAGATAATATTGGTGGGGAAAAAGATAATTTGCTTTTGTCTCAAAACCGTGCGAAGTCGGTCATGAATGAATTAATAAAAAGGGGTATTCCAGCCAAAAAGATTCAATATAAGGGCTTCGGAGAGTCCAAACCTTTGACTAATAATGCAACAGAAAATGGAAGACAAGTAAATCGGCGAACGGAGTTCACAATTATTAGTTTGTAAGAAAATCACCACTTTTATTCAAGTACTGCTTTAAAAAGTTATTACTTCTGAACTATTCAATCTCACTATTTGGAGGAACCTCAGTACCCTCATCCGATCCTTCATCATAGTATGATCTCACAAGATTGGCAGCACGTTTGCCCGCTATACTTGCTACCTCTTCGTTACTTGCTGCTACAATTCTCTTGACACTTTTAAAATGTTTTAAAAGTTTTTCAGCTGTGGCCTTGCCAATGCCGTCGATCTTAGTCAACTCAGAAACGGTAAAATTCATTGAACGCTTATGCCTATGGAAAGTAATTGCAAATCGATGCGCTTCATTCCGCAGTTGTTGGATGAGTTTTAAAGATTCTGATTTTTTATTGATGTAAAGCGGAATGGAATCTTCAGGAAAGAAAATCTCCTCTAATCTTTTAGCGATTCCTATCAGTGTAACTTTGTCCAGAATCCCCAATTTTCTAAGGACTTCGGTTGCCATTCCAAGTTGACCCTTACCACCATCGATGATGATGAGGTCGGGTAGGGGTTTTTCTTCTTCGATCAATCGGGTATAACGGCGGGTCACGACTTCTACCATTGTCGCAAAGTCATCGGGACCTACCACCGTTTTTACATTGAATTTACGGTATTCATTTTTGGCTGGTTTAGCATTTTTGAATACCACACAACTCGAGACCGGATTGGTGCCTTGTATATTACTATTGTCAAAACATTCAATATGAACAGGCAATTTTTCCATGCCAAGATCTTTCTGTAATGTCTCCATTATGCGCTGTGCCGGAGCGATACGAGGCGCATTGACAGATTCTTTTCTTTTTTGAATAAGATAGAAATTGATATTTTTCTCAGCCATTTCCATGAGTTTTCTCTTATCACCAATGGAAGGAATATTAACTTTCACTTCTTTCTCCTCAAGTATGACGCCTGGTATATTGACCAGAACTTCAGGCGCAATACTGTTGAATTTTTCACGTATCTGTTGTATCGTATAGGACATGATAAAGGCATCCTCATCAAGGTTGCGCGTCGCCTCCTGCAGAAAGGTATTGATCATAGCACCATTAACCACTTTAATATAATTGATATAAACTTCGTCACCCTCTGAAAATAATGCAAATACATCAACATCTTGAACAGTAGTGCTTACCACAGTAGATTTTGAGTGGTAGTCTTCGAAAAGTGTAAGTTTTTCTTTCATTTCTGAGGCTCTTTCAAACTCCAGATTTTCAGCATACATGGCCATTTTTTCGCGTAAATGTGTTTTGACCGATGCGAAATTTCCCCGCATGATGTTTTTTATTTGATTGATCTTTTCATCATAAGCTTCCTTTGATTCAAGACCTTCACAAGGGCCGAGACAGTTCTTGATATGGTATTCCAGGCAAACTTTGAACTTACCTTTTTGGATATTTTCAGGACTTAAATTGAGGTTGCATGTGCGCAATTGAAAGAGTTTTCTGATCAATTCAAGTATTTGTTCAACTCTGAATTTTGAAGTAAATGGGCCAAAGTAAGTAGAGCCATCCTTAAATACCCTTCTGGTGAAAAATACTCTTGGAAAAGCCTCCTTCTTAATACATATGTACGCATAAGTCTTGCCGTCCTTAAGCATTACATTGTATCTGGGTTGAAATTTTTTAATAAAAGTGGCTTCCAAAAGAAGGGCATCATGTTCAGTTTCTACCACAGTATATTCAAACCTTACAGCATGATCTACCATTACTTTGGTCTTTCCTGACATGCCCTTACTGTTGTTAAAATAGGAGGAAAGTCTGTTTTTAAGGGACTTTGCTTTACCTACATAAAGTATGATATCGTCTTTATCAATAAACCTATATATACCCGGCTCTTTAGGAATAGAAGCCGATAATTCCCTGAATGTTTCCTTCTTCATCTTTTTAAATCAGTGGAAAAATAGTTGATTTTCCATTGATCGATAACAAATTATTGAGCAAATGGATCTGATTTCTTGAACGGTGATAATTATGTCCTGAATATTTAGCGCCGTAATAGACATCATTCAAGAGGTGATCTGTCATGAATCTAAGCGCCTGCATATAGATGATGATCAAGCCGCTGTCAATCAGAGAGGTGGATTCAGCCTGGGAAAGATTATCTTTCCTAGCATGCAGATATCCTTCGTGTATTGCATCAATAAATGCTGGTCTTACGATGATTTGCTCGAGATCCAACACTTCTTCGCTGGCAGGAGAAATATAAGTACGCATCATATCTCCCCAATCGCTGAAAATATGACCAGGCATCACAGTATCCAGGTCGATCACATGAAGCCCGATATCATTTGGACCGAATAGAACATTGCTGATTTTTGCATCATGGTGCATTATTCTGATTTTAAAGTCATCAGATTTGATCATTGAATTGTACAAATTAACTATGAATTTATAATTCAATAGTATATTAATTTCTTTTTCAGATTGATTAATTCTATTTGAATCACCTGTAAGTATTGAATTTTTAAATTGATCAAATCGTAATGATAAATTGTGAAAATCTGGAATTGAAGGCACCATGCCATTCAAATCAAAATCTTTAAATTGTGCAGTGAAAGAGCCAAACTGATTTGCTGCTTCATATGCCTGTTCAGGGGTTTCAACGACACTAATGGTTTTTGAATCTTCAATGAATTCAAAGATTCGATAGCAATTTCCATTTGAGTCGATTGTTAGTTTTTCACCTAATTTATTAGGCAATGGAGTAATTAATTTATAATTTGAATTGTGATTATTTAAATAAGAATCAAGCAGATCTAAATTGTTTTGTATCAATTCAGGATTGGCAAAAACATCTATATTTAATCTTTGTAGAATATAGTTTTTAATACCAACTTTGACGCGATATGTTGCATTTATTAGCCCTGATTTTATTTCTTCACATTCAGTAACAGCCTCTTTGTCGAAGAAAGAGGACATGATATGTTTTATTCTTTCTATCATGCCGGAAAGTTAGTATTATTCGCTCAACTAAAAAAGCGACATCTTCTTTCGAAGATGCCGCTTTGCGGTGAGATGGAGATTCATGGGTGAGATGAATGTTCCATAATTACTTGGGTAAAAGTCTGTTCTCAAAATCTTTTGAGCATTGAGGTGGTTTTGAGTTTTCTATAATTTCAACACACTTTCTTAATATTGGGCGAAATGTGTATTCTCATAAAGATTATTGAAGTTCACAATATTGATTTTTATGCTTGGATATTTTTTGATACAGTCTAACATTGAAAATGGACTTGTAATTTCTCTGATAAATTAATTTAGTTTTACTTTTCATGTTTGATCTATTTAATAAGTTCTAAAATAAATGATAAAATTTGGTGGATCGAAGTGGACTTCATTAGGCCCTACTTTTTGTTATTATTTTTTACAATTTTCTTTTCTCTGTATTTATAATTCAAATGTCCAACTATTTACTTGCGCCGCCAAATTGGTCATTCTACGAAACTTTACAGAATTGCAGTTTTTATCGATTTTTGCCATTTTCTTCTACATATGTTAACTTTTGTAATCTATGATTCTTTACAAATTAGTTGAATTCTTTTTGAATATATGTATAAATAAATGATTATCAACAAAATATGAATTTTGAGAATTTTTTATTATTTTGGGTTTATTTTATTTACTTTTAGGCTACTAACTCTTATAACCTCACTAAAATCTATTGGATTTTAACGGACATCATATAATACATTGACCCATGGCTTCAAAAACGCAATCTGAAATCGTAGAATTATTGAATACCAATTTCACAAAGCAAGAGCTTGTGCAGACTCTTCAGGATATTTTAAAAATTTCTAAACCTACAGCCTACAAATATCTTTCCCAAGATGTTCCGATTTCATACGATCAGATGAGTAAGATTCTTGATTGTGAAAAGTTTCAGACAGTTTTATTGAGATCTGGAAGTACAAGTCAATCGAATATAACATGGAATTACCCTGTATTTGACCGGCCTGTGACTGATGCATTATCCTATGTTCAATCAATTAATAACTTCATAAAATTATTCAGCGGGAATGATGTGGAGATCAAATACACGAGTTATGAAGTGCCGCTCTTTTATTACATGTATTATCCAAGATTATTTGCTTTTAAATTGTTCTGCTGGTCCAAGACCATTTGGAAGACACCAGGTTTTGAAAATGCTCACTTTGATGAAAATAAGGTACTGACGCCTGAAGTACTTGAAATAATGGAGGATACATTGAACAGGTTTTCCCAGTTAAAATCTACAGAATATTGGACAGATCAATTATTTGACAATACCATTCGACAAATCCATTATTTCCGTCAAATGGAATATTTTGACAATATTAAAGTATGCAAACAGCTCGCCCAGGACATTCTCAATCTCATCCGTCTAATGAGAGTTATGGCGACCACTGGAAAGAAAATGTCAAAAGATAAGTCTACTCATGCATCCGATATTACAATTTATAGAAATGATATTTACTTTACAAATAATATTGTATCAGTTCATTCGCCCGAACAGATCATTACATTCTGTGCCTTCGACAATCCGAATTATATCATTACAATGGATCCAAAACTTGGGGAACGAACTTCAGAATGGTTGGAAAATATGCAATCAGGCTGTACCAGATTAACACAAAATTCAGAGTTGGTAAGATTAGGATTTTTTAGAACAATGGAAGAAGCCTTAGACCTTCTTGGCTTCGATTTGAGTACTTAAATTGTTGGAAATCTATTATTTAACAGCAAAAAAATCTATTCGAAAAACCAAAACAAGGTAGTACCGTATTTTTTTAATTGCTTAAATCGAGCATGATTTTCAAATTTATAATCCGCATTCGTCTCCAAGACAAACAATCCATCAGTGGCCAATAGTTGCTTTTCAAAGATCAGATCAGGTATTTCGGGTATATTGGGCAAAGGGTATGGAGGTCCTGCAAAAATATAATCGTATTTTTCCTTAGTGCTTGCTATGAATCTAAAGACATCTGACCGAACAATGCGTAATTCATTTTCAATGTTCAATTTTTCACTAACCTCCTGAACAAATTTTATACAACCCATGAATTGATCTACGTAGGTAGCATCAATGCACCCTCTGGAAATAAACTCATAACAATGGTTGCCTGTGCCACCAAATAAATCGAGCATCTTTACCTCTTCCCAATCAAGTCTGTTGTTCAATACATTAAACAACCCTTCTTTAGAAATATCAGTCGTAGGTCGTGTCGGCCATTTATCTGCTGGAGGATAGAATTTTCGGCCACCAAATTTTCCTGATATTATTCTCATGATCTTAATGAAAATAAGTCGAAATACAAATGAGCGGGAATACCTGGTATGTTGAGATTATCGGTTGATAAGGTATTTATGAATTCAAGTTGACGTATATATCTCATTAACAGGTCGTGTATAATAGAATCCTTATCTAATTTTCCAGATATATAAGTCGGTGTAGTGTCCTGATCTAATTGAAATTCTTTGAAAATCAGCATCACATAATATAAAAAATCCTCAGCAGTGGAAAATTCATACACATTGGCGAATATCAATTCTTCATTCCTGTACAAGACTACATACATGGTGTCATAAAGCGCATTGATGAACAGGTGATGTTCAGATGTAGTTTTATTCAGCAATTTATTCAATCCCTTGATATATTGAGTCAATGCATTCTGCGCATGTGCATTGGCAAAGTGATGTTTATATCGTGACAATATAGAATGTCGAAAAGCATATACAACCTTTATTTCTGATTGTTCTATCGTATCCACCATGATTTGATCAGAAGACCAGATTGGAGCAGAATTCTCAAGATAATGCTGGGAATCACCTTCATTGAATATCTTTCCAGGCACCAAGGCCAATCTCTTATTAGAAATACCGATCTCTACTCTTCTGAAATTTTTCTTGAGATTGGGATCAATTTCCAAAACTTTTTCATGGAATTCAGCAAAATTTTCTTCATCACTCTGTTTGTATTCCCTTAGAAGTTCAAACTGATCATGCTCAGAAATAATTGCAAAAGTAAAGTATCTATTTTCACTTAATAATAGTAATTCACAATCTTCAGATTGAAAATCGCGTGACTTATCATTTTTATATTCAGTAATTAATTGTGGCAAAATTTCAGAAATTGAGTTGAAACATATGTCCACAATATTAATACATTTTACAATTATTCAGCAAAAACTATTGCATTCTATGTAATTTTGCAGCACAAATTTTTCTATGACAGTCAAACTACTTGCTATTGAAAGTTCTTGTGATGATACATCTGCTTCGGTAATTATTGATGGAAAGGTATGTTCCAATATTGTTTCAAGTCAGGATGAACATGCGCTGTGGGGAGGGGTAGTGCCCGAGGTAGCTTCCAGAGCACATATTCGTTTGATCGTACCTGTGGTCAATAAAGCATTGGACAAGGCGGGTATAAATATTCAAGATATTGATGCTATAGCTATCACAAGAGCTCCCGGACTGCTGGGGTCACTTCATGTAGGTGTTTCATATGCCAAAGCTCTTGCCCTGGCTAGAAATATCCCACTTATCGAGGTCAATCACATGGATGCGCACATCATGGCCAATTTCATAGATGAGCCGCAACCAAATTTTCCATTTTTATGTCTTACGGTGAGTGGTGGTCATACTCAGATCAGTATTGTAAGGTCGCATCTCGATGTAGAAGTATTGGGAAGGACGATCGATGATGCTGCTGGTGAGGCTTTTGACAAAACTGGAAAAGTACTTGGTTTGGATTACCCGGCTGGTCCTCTCATTGACAAAAAAGCACAGTTGGGTCAGGCTATTTATAAATTTACAGAGCCAAATATTCCCGGTCTGGACTTCAGTTTCAGCGGATTAAAAACATCAATACTCTATTTTCTTCAAAAACAAGTCAAGCTGGATCCTGATTTTATTTCAAATAACTTAAATGATCTATGTGCTTCAGTGCAAAGTAGAATAGTCAGCATTTTGATGAATAAATTGGTAAGGGCAGCTGAAATGACAGGTATTAAGGAAATAGCCTTAACAGGAGGTGTCGCAGCCAATAGTGCATTAAGAGATGCAATGAAGGCTCGTCAGGAAAACCTTGGTTGGAACATTTATATTCCTTCTATCTCCTATTGCACGGACAATGCCGCTATGATTGGAAAGTATGGATATTACAAATATCTGGCCGGGCAATTTGCAGATCAAAGTATGGAAGCTTCGGCGAGGGTAGATGAATGAAATTAGAAGTCAGAAGTCAGAAATTAGAAGTCAGAAGTCAGTTCACCTGTAATGCTTTACTTCCAAAATCAAAAATATAACTTGAGAAAAAGGCAACAGTACCGCTGATATTTATGATAAAAAAAGTCGTTTAGTACAATATCCCCTTCTGCAAGAGGGTGAACGACGAAGAAAAGGTGCAAAAGCGACCTTTTAAGAAGGAAGTTATAGGCAGCCAAGGGGAGTTATTGATATGTATAATTTTTATTATTTGCATGTTGTTGATTAACAATATTTTGCAATGAGTTATATAGGCGAAGTCAGAAATTAGAAGTGTGTTTAAATGTAATGCGTTGCTTCTAGGAGAAATAAAAAGTTTACCTAATAAGGTGAAATGTAAAAGATGAAATGTAAAATGCTTTTGAGAAGATTTCCACCTTTTTGGGCTAGGGTTTAATCACAAGTATTTTTCGAAAAATGGTTTTAACTTCGTCATGGTGTCCCCAAAGTTTCACTTTGAATTTTACAAAAAAGATCTGTATAAACTTTAGCTCTGCCAGAGGGGATGTCCTAACCTTATTTGCTCTTCAAGTATATGTATTGTTTATTAAATATATACATATATAAATTAAATATAACTTAATAGCACAGGGTGCAGCCCTGGAAAAAAGAAAAGTTCCTCAATCAATCCTGAATTGGGTTGGACCATCCACACCGTCGCAGTTTAAACTACGACAAACCTCACCATCACTGAACAAATTTTTCACTACAAAAATCATACAATCTAGGATACTGACCACTGACTACTGACAACTGACAACTGACCACTTCATACTGACCACTGACTTCTGACATCTTTTCACCGACACAAAATTTCATTTAACCATCTCGATTCATCTTGATTTAACCGATATTTGCGTTATCATTCTGTTACGGTCCTGATATACTAGATTTGTTGAGTCGATATTCATTCATTTGTTGTTGTGTTTTCTTGCTGCTTAGTGCCGTCGGAATCGCTGATCTATCTGCTCAAGTAATGGCACCTTTTAATAATTTGAAAAGGTCCTCTTTTACTAAATTGAATCTGCCTATGAAGATTGAGGTGGATGCAGTTCCCAGCACGCTCACTGTTAAGTCAATGGAAGTGGAGGATCAGGATTTTACTTCCTATTTTAGGATATTTGATAACGCTTTGGTTGGTTCTGACATACTTTCAACTCTTCCGGATTCTGTGTTGAATGGTGAATTTATATTTACTTACCGTGTATTTCAAGGCAATTGGAAAGATAATTACAGGCTTTTAGATACCTCTATTATTTTAGCAAAATGGGATCCAACCCTAGCCGATTTTACTTCCAACTATAATGCAAACCCTATTATTGTTGAAAGGAATAATATGACCTATCGGGGAGCATTTACCAGAGGTATTTCCCTGGGTAATAATCAGGATCTAACGTTAAACTCTGCATTCAACCTTCAACTATCTGGTGAACTTGGAGATGGAATTAAGATAACAGGAGCATTATCAGACAATTCTATTCCAATCCAACCGGAAGGTAATTCTCAACAACTGCAGGAATTCGACAAGATATTTATCGTGCTTTCCAATAAGAACTCTTCTTTGACTATTGGGGATTTTGAGATAAATAAACCTCCTGGTTATTTTTTAAATTATTTCAAGAAACTGCAAGGAGTTCAGGTCGCAAATACTACAGTCCTTAAAAAGAATAATATTCTATCTACTTCGGGAGGTGTTGCTATAACGAAAGGGAAATTTAATAGATTTACAGTACAGGTCATCGAAGGAAATCAAGGCCCATACAGACTTCCAGGAGCAGAGGGTGAGTTGTTTGTGATAGTTCTGGCAGGAACAGAAAGAGTCTATCTAGATGGAGTTATACTTAGCAGAGGCTATGACAGGGACTACATCATTGACTATAATAGTGGTGAAGTGACCTTTATGCCATCGAGAATTATTACTAAAGATTCACGGATTGTAGTCGAATATGAATATTCCAATCAGCAATATCTCAGGTCTTTCTATAATCTCAATGTCAACTATAATACAAAAAAATGGAATTTTAATTTCAATTCTTACAGTGAGCAAGATGGAAAAAATTCTGCCAGAGGACGAGACCTGACCGCAGAAGACAAGTTGGCACTTGGTGCTTCTGGCGATAGTATTAATAACACTCTGGTTAATTCAATCAGAGAGATAGAACCATCCAATAATAGTATTGTGGTCTCTTATTCGTTGATAGATACGACTGTAAATGGTAAATTATTTTCAATACTCAAATTTCCATGGCAAGAGGGTAGTACAAGATATATTGCTGACTTTACGGATGTAGGAGCAGGAAATGGTTATTATAATCGGGTAAATGAAGGGGTCAATGGCAGAGTTTACCGATTTGTAGGTGAAGATGCTGCAGGAAGACCCTTAGGACAGTATAATCCACTTTCAAAACTAACAGCTCCCAATCGCAAACAAATGTTCACCTTCGGAACTACCTGGAAAGTGGATAGCAATACTATTGTTACCGCTGAAGGAGCCCTTTCGGGCTTGGATAACAATAGATTTTCTGCAAAAGATGATGCTGATAATCAAGGGATAGGTCTAAATATCAACATTGTAAAAAACAATATGATCTTCAGAAAGAAAGGAAATTGGAAGGGAGATGTAGGAATAATGTATGAAAGAGTTGACAAGGATTTTAACATAATAAATCCTTATAGAAATCAGGAATTTACGCGTGATTGGAATATCACCAACATTGTAAAAGAAACACAACATTTAGGACGTGCTTTTTTGAACCAACGATTTGGGAAAAAACTTTACCTCAATTATGGAGTATCGGGACTTTTTCAGGATATTTACTTCCAAGGAATAAAGCAAGAAGCTTCAATAGGATTGACATTGAAAAAGACCACAATAACCACAAATATCAGCTATCTCAATTCACAATCTCCAACGGAAAGATCTCAGTTTTCTAGACCATCTGCTACAATCACACAGCAGCTTCCAAAGCTTGGTAATATGATTATTTCACTTAGTTATCAAAGTGAATTTAATAAAAGAGCGTCTGTCGTAGTTGATACTTTACTTGCTTCCTCTTTTGCATTCCAGATTCTAAGATTGTCTATTGTAAATAATTTTACAAAAAACATTGTCACAGAAGTATATACGCAGCGCAGAAACGATTACCAGCCTTTTACCACGGAACTCGATCTCGCCAATCACGCCCAAGAGTATGGACTAAAGACAAGTATTAAGCAGGGTCAAGGTTCGGTGCTTAATTTATCCGGAACTGTCAGGACATTTGAGATCGACAGATATAAAAGCACTTTGAATTTGACCTCAAAAAATACTTATCTCGGGCAACTGGATTATTTATTTTCTACTTTTAAGAACAGGCTTTCAGGAAACACTTTATTCGAAGTAAGCTCAGGCCAGGAGCAAAAAACTGAATTTAATTATATTGCTGTTCAACCAGGAACAGGCCAATATATCTGGAATGATTACAATAATGATTCTATTCAGCAAATAAATGAATTTACAACTGAAGGTTTTGCTGAAATGCGCAATTTTACAAGAGTAAATATACTTTCTAATCAATTTATTCCGACATTAAATACTTCCTTCAATCAGAGTTTAAGATGGAATGGAAAGTCGGCATCAGGGCGGGGTAAGGTAAAGTTTATCAATAAATTTTCAACTCAATCCAGTTTTAGATTTGACAGAAAGATCCGGGACAATGCGAGGGTAGGATTCTGGAATCCGTTTTATACCAATATTCCTGATTCTTCTTTGGTCACTTTTATCCGAAATTTTAGGCATACTTTTTTCTTTAACAGAGGAGATTCAAAGTATGAATTGCAGGCTTCTATGAATAATAACAATTCCAAGAATGTTTTGACTACAGGCTTTGAAAAGCGTAGAAATGACCAGTTCAACTTTACTTCCAGATTTAACATTGGAGTGCCAGTGAGTCTATTCTTCTTTTATACGCGCCAATATAAATTCAGTGAATCGGAAGCTACTGCATTTCAGATCAATAATTATTCTATCAAAAGTGATGAATTCAGACCCGAAGTCAACTGGCTTATTGGAGAAAAATTCAGATTTTCTTCTACATATAGACTACTCCTTCAAAAAAACAGGCTTGCACCTCTCTTTGAAAAAGCTACCAGTAATGATATTTCTCTAAAATTGGACTTCAATGAAAGTGCGAAATCGAGTTTTAAATTCAGCACTACGATGGCCATTATTAAATACAACGGTTTGCGCAATTCAGCTGTAGAGTTTGCCATGTTGGAAGGGCTCAAGAATGGACGCAACTACCTTTGGTCTATCTCTTATGATCATAATTTAAAGAATAATGTCCAGCTCAATTTCGGTTATGATGGCCGTAAATCGGAGGGTATTAATGCCGTACATACGGGTAGGGCGAGTGTGAAAGCATATTTTTAATCCACCTCAGATTATAAATTATACGAAAACGCAAAAATAAATGAGACCGAGTTTTTCTCGTATAATACCGAGCTAAAATTCGTTTAGATCATTAAAAATGGTTTAAACGAATTTTCATTATATTTTATCTACAAGATATTTATTAACATTGTCTTCCATTAAATATTGTAAATAATATGAGCACATCCTTACGTAAAAGAGTTTTCTGCCTCTACCCAAATGCGCAGGTACAAAAACCAATAGAACATGACGAAGAGACATGGTATATCAATGTGAAATCCCTACATGATATAAGAGATAAAGATGCTTTTTACATTACAAACTTACTCTCTGGATGGAAGCTGACGGATCAGGATTTTGATGAAGCCATTATGTATAAAGGTAATATCACTGAAATATTTTGGAATATCAAGGCCGAAATCACTGAAAATATCATCAGTCCTACGGTCCATATTGAAATTGGTGATTATTTGAGAAGCCATAGTTATGCTATGCCAGCCTATGGATTTAGTGTTGAACAATTGATAGAAAGAGGTATAATTGTTTTGGATATAGTTGAAGTTATTTAAAATAATCTTATTTAAAATTTTGAAATTTCTTGACACCATTTGAAAAATTATATTGATCCCTGAAATTGCCTACCATTTCTAAAACTCTTTTTTCTTTAGCCACTAATTCCACTAATTTACACCAATAAATTAGTGATAGATGCAAAGCATCACCAGTGGAATTTTCTTCGATGCTGATTACAAGGTATTGGCCAACAATATTTAATATTGTGCGCATGAACAAAAGAATGTCTTAAATTTAGCATTAAAGCAGAGCTAACATCAAACATCAAACAACTAGTTTTTATTCTACGTAATCCAAATCTTTACTAAATGTTTCTTTCAGCGTCAATAAAGAAACAAAAGCGATTAAAATACATATAATTCCTACAAATAAACCAGAGGATAATAATCCCCATTTTTCAGATAAATAGCCGAACGATAACGTGATTGGAACCACGCTGAATCTTACGAAATTAGGAACGGTATTGGCAACGGTGGATCTGATGTTTGTTCCAAACTGCTCCGCCGCATTGATAGCAAAAAGTGCCCAATACCCGCTACCCATCCCAATTGCGAAACTCATCCAGGTATAATACACCGGATTGGTACTTTTATTCAAATGGTAGAAAATTGTTACTGCCAATAATACAATTAGATAAATACCAATCACTTTTTTTCTACTCTTAAGCAACTGACTAAGATAACCACTCAGGAGATCACCTACGCTCAGGCCTATGTAACAAAACATGACACTTTTGCCCACATTGATCTTATCCGTCATGCCGAAGGATGCTCCATACCTATTGCTGAGATTAATCATGACACCAATAGAATACCATATTGGTAGGCCGATAAGTATACAAGCTATGTATTTCCACGATGATTTTAATGACCGGAAAATCATAAAAAAGTTACCACGCGAAATATTTTCCTTTTGGTTTATTTTCTTAAACATTATAGATTCCATAGTGCCGAAACGAAGTAAAAGCAACGCCAGTCCCATTATTCCACCCAATATATATGCACCTTTCCAGGTTAGATATGTTCCCGCCAGACTGGCACCAACTGCTCCAAGAGCGCCCACTGAAACAATTATAAGTGTACCAATCCCTCTTTCCTCTCTCTTCATAGATTCTGAAACAAGCGTTATTCCTGCCCCCAATTCACCCGCCAATCCAAACCCTGCCACAAATCTCCAAATGCTGTACCACTCTGTAGAATGGACAAAAGCATTGGCAATATTGGCAACGGAATACAAAAGTATAGATCCGAATAGTGCAGAAACGCGCCCTACTTTATCACCCAGAATACCCCACAGCAATCCTCCTAACAGCATCCCCGTCATCTGATAATTAAATATGTCGATCTCAGCTACTTTGATCTGAAGCTCAGTCAGCCCAATATCTTTGAAACTTTCTAACTTAACAACATTGAAAAGCACAAGGTCGAATATGTCCACAAAGTATCCTAAGGAGGCGACTAGAATTAGTAATTTGATTTTTTTGTCTTGACTCATAAAAAGTTGAAATTTGCGAATTGATAAATTCAAAATCTGCCTTTATTGCTTATGAAGATAATTTCTTATTTTATTTACAATAAAGAAAATATTTTAATCAACTTTAATGAAGACTTATCGTTAATAGCTAGGATTTTAAAGTATATAATAAGAAGGAAATATTATTAAAAAAAATATACTTTTGCAGACTCAACTATCTTTTATATTTATTTGATTATCAAAACCCTGTCTTTTTTCATTTTCTATTTTTTCATCTTGCCAATGCATCCAATTTATATTACTAAATAATTTTTGATGAAAATAATTTTTTATTTATTGATCTTCACAACAGCTCCAGCATTATTGTTTAGTCAAGCCGCTGAAATAAATGGCAACCTTTCAGATGCTAAAAGTGATCCCGTGATCTTTGCTAATATTGCTCTATATAATGGATTAGATTCAACGTTGATAAAGGTGGAGCCAAGTAATGAAGACGGTCTTTTTACATTTAATAATATTGATTACGGTCGTTATTTCATGAAGGTATCTTATGTTGGTTTCCATGATTTTATTATTCATGAGGTCAATGTCGATAAGCCTCAGATTAATCTCGGCAGGCTTACACTTGCAGAGTCTGCCAAAGAACTTCAGGAAGTTGTAGTGTCAGCTCAACGCCGCATAGTAGAAGTATATTCTGATCGAATGGTCTTCAATGTACAAGGTACTATAAACAGTGTAGGTGACAATGGTTTGGACTTGTTGCGTAAAGCTCCGGGTGTTTTGCTTGATAATAATGATAATATTTCTGTTCTTGGACGATCAGGAGTACTGGTGTATGTAGATGGAAAAAGATTGCCATTATCCGGAGAGGAGTTGGCAAATTATCTGCAGAATCTTGTTTCCGAGCAAATCGATCGTATAGATATAATTAGTAATCCAGGATCTAAATATGAAGCACAGGGTAATGCAGGAATTATTGATATTAAATTGAAAAAGGATAAGAATTTAGGAGGCAATGGCAATTTAGCGCTCACAGCAAGTAAAGGAATTCAGCCTCGGGCAAATATTAGTGCAAATGGCAACTTTCGTAATAAAATATTTAATTCCTTTGGGTCACTTGGCTATAATTATACCCGAAGTTTTATGAATATGGATTATGATAGTTACCAGAATGATTACTTTATTACAGAGCGAAATAGAATAACCACAAAACTAAATTCTGTCAATTACCGTGCAGGAATTGATTTTTTTGTAAGTAAATATGCAACTCTTGGTGTTTTGGTCACCGGCAATAATGGTAACTCTTCACGTGATGAAAAAAGCTTAATGTCCTTATACACACGCACCAATCCCGACAAACTAGACAGCACACTTATTGCTACAAATATCTCAGATAGAAATTTTGATCAGCATACTTACAACATAAATTATGCGCTTAGTAAAAATCAGGCAACATTAAATATCGATGCTGATTTTGGCCGATATCTCAATAAACAGAAATATTATCAGCCAAATAATTATTTCGATCCATCAGGTGAAGTGCTACTTAATTCTGTGATTAATGAGATGAATACTCCTTCTGATATCAAAATCATTTCATTTAAGACGGACTATGAAAAGCCAATGTTGTTTGGGCAGTTGGGATTGGGTGTGAAAGTTTCGAAAGTTATTTCCGATAATACTTTCTTATATTATGATGTCGTGGACGGAGTATCTAATCAAAATAACTCTAGGTCAAATAAATTCAAGTATGATGAAAATGTCTATGCCGGTTATCTTAATTATAACGCCAAGTTGGGAGAAAAATGGGGTATAACCACAGGTGTGCGCCTTGAGCAAACTGAAACCAAAGGAGATCTTACTGCATTTGATCCATCACTTCAACAGCCGGCTGTCAATTCAAATTATCTGAGTGTATTCCCGTCTTTGGGATTTAGTTATCAGATGAGTCCAATTAATAACTTCAATTTCAATGCAGGACGGAGGATCAATCGTCCTGATTATAATGTATTGAACCCATTCAAGATGCAGGTCAGCGAATTGTCATTCCGAAAGGGCAATCCTTTTTTAAAACCTGAGATCGTCAACAATGCTGAGCTTGGTTACACTTTAATGAATAAGTATAACTTTAAAGTATCCTATTCCAGGACAAAAGATCAAATCACCAGACTCATAGGTCCAGATGATTTCAATCCAAAAGCTTCATATATTAGTTGGGATAATTTGGCACACCAGGATGTGTGGTCTGCCAATGCCTCTCTTCCAATAGATATAAATAAATGGTGGAATCTCTTTGCTAATCTGAGTTGTAACTATCTGGACAATCAGGCCGATTATGGCAACGGAGCAATAGTGGATGTTCAGGCATTTTCATACAATTTCTATGGGCAGAATACTTTTCAATTGGGCAAGGGTTTCAAAGGTGAAATATCAGGCAACTATTCAGGTCCTGGTGTGTGGGGTGGCGTTTTTAAGTATGATGCTAGTTATGGAATTACTGTTGGGATTCAAAAGAAATTTTTTGACAATTTAAATGTCAAATTAAATATGTCAGACATCACAAACCAATTATACTGGAGTGGAATTTCTAACTTCAACGGATTAGTATCTTCCGGTTCTGGCAGGTGGGATAGCCGTCGAGTGGCCCTCAGCATCAATTATGATTTTGGCAATAGCCAGATTAAATCCCGTAAGAGAAACACAGGCTTGGAGAGTGAGGCTAGACGAGTCGGAGGGGGAGATAATTAGGAAAGAATAATGAACAATGAACAATGAACAATGCTGAAGCGAAGCGAAAGTCCCGCGACATGCGGGAAATAATAGACGAGCTGGCATTTAATCCAGATACTGATTTTAAGCTATTTCTGAACAATTTATTTCAATCCCTCAATAAGCAAAATTATGATGAGGAGCAGCTGTCCCTCTTTGGAGAGGGCCAAGGGAGTGGGCCCGTTGTAATGAATAATGAATAGTGAGTAATGAATAATAGACGAGCTGGCAGTTAATCCAGATACTGATTTTAAGCTATTTCTGAACAATTTACTTCAATCCCTCAATAAACAAAATTATGATGAGGAGCAGCTGTCCCTCTTTGGAGAGGGCCAAGGGAGTGGGCCCGTTGCAATGAATAATGAATAGTGAGAAATGAATAATGGACGAGCTGCAGTTAATCCAGATCTTGATTTTAAGCTATTTCTGAAAATTTTTACTTCAATCCCTAATAAACAACATTATAATGAAGATCAGCTGTCCTCCTATACAGCTCTACAAGGGGTTGGACAATCGTCAAGGATTATGAATGGAGTATAATTTTGAAGCATAAAAGAGTAAGCATATTGTCTTATTATTTATTGCAAGTGATAGTAATTTCACTAATGCTTCACTTTGAAATTAATAAAAAGATTATTGTCTAGATATGAAACTGTTTCTCCTCTTATCGACTTGAATTACTGATTACTGATTACTGATTACTGATTACTGATTACCTATTACTGATTACTGATCACTACTGACCGACCATATTCACCTTCACAAAGTCGAGCAGCAACTGCAGCCCATAGCCTGTAGCATTTCTCATAGTCCCATATTCATTATCTGAAAAGGAAACACCTGCGATGTCGATGTGTGCCCATGAAGAATGATCACCAATGAATTCTTTCAGGAAAAGTGCCGCAGTGATTGCTCCGGCGATTGGTTTACCGCTGAAATTTTTGACATCAGCTATATCTGATTTCAGATCATCCTGATAATTTTCCCAGATTGGAAGTCTCCAACATTTATCACCGGATCTTTTACCTGAATTATATATTTGATCTGCTAAGTCATCATTGTTAGAAAATAATCCTGCTACCTGATATCCAAGTGTCTGAATAACGGACCCCGTCAATGTAGCAAAGTCAAGTAATACATCTGTTTTGAAGTTTTTGGTCAGATAACCTAGTCCATCCGCCAGTATTAACCTACCTTCAGCATCTGTGTCTATTACTTCAATACTCTTACCTATGTAGCTGCCGATGACATCACCAGGTTTGGTAGAAGATCCGTCAGTGACATTTTCTGTGAGCGGAATTGTGGTATAAACTTCGATAGGTAATGCAAGTCTTGCACACAATTCTGTAAAACCAAGCACCAGCGCAGCTCCCGACATATCACTTTTCATAAAATGCATGTTGGTTGATGACTTCATGGATACACCACCGGTATCGAATGTCACACCTTTACCGACAAGGCCGAGTGTTTTAACTTCTTTATTTTTTGGCTTATAGTGTAATATGAGGAATCGCGGTGGATTTGCACTTCCATCACTCACTGATTGAAGGGCAGCAAGTTTATTCTTTTTGATTTCCTTTTCAGTAAAAATATCCACTTTAAAGCCATGTTTTTTGCCACTTTGCCCAGCAAGATCTGCTATATATTCAGGCGTTTTGATATTGGATGGAGTATTGATAAGATCCATCATCGCCAACTGCACCTTTGTCAATGAGACTTCCTCATTAATGGCGTCTTCAAGATTGCTATTTAATGACCTTGTAACAAGAGTCAACTCCTCCAACTTGGGCAAGCCGTTGGGCTTATATTTATACTTTCCCAGATTGTTTGTGGAAAGATAAGCCGCATTGACTATAGAACGGCCACTATTTACTATATCTTGATCAGAAAGATCAGGTAAAACAACAGTGATGTTGCCACCTAGCAACGAACGATTTTTAATGATTAATTGTCTAAGTGTTTTGCATTGATCTGCATGACATTTAGTGTCGTCCATGCGCATGAAGACTATCTTCCCTTTTTTGTCAAGCGTCGATATCACATCACCATGTTCTTTTAGATGATTCTTTAATGCGGTAAGGTTAGTTTCAATGTCCAGATGTTCAACGTCAGTTTTTAATTTTTTTATATTAAAAACTAATACCAGGATTGAGTCGGATTGCTTGGGTAATGTTGTTTGTAAGTTTATTTTCATCTCTACAGTTTTTATTTTTCATTTTCGTGCCATTCACTTTTATCATGACACAATTGAAAAAATGCTTTCCAAATTAAGTAGTGTGCTCCTTTATTATTTGATGTAATTTCAGTAATTAATTTTCATTAAAGTATTGTTTAACAATTATCATAATGTAGTTTAAATGCGAAAATATGAATAATATTGGTTAGAATAGGATGGTATGGCGGTTTCTAATTAAAGCTGCAAATTAAGGAAAAATATCTCAGTATGAAATAAGAATCATTAATCTTTTTAAAAGATCAGTTGGCAGCCTTTAACTCAAGCTTTCTAAGAGAAGGTGCATAATATGTTACAAGTCCTACTACCAGCAAGGTCATAGTGCCGCCAAAGAGCACAGATGGCGACGTTCCAAGTAATCGTGCAGCGGTCCCGGATTCAAATGCACCGATTTCATTACTAGATCCGATAAACATTGTGTTGACTGCAGATACTCTTCCTCGCATGTGGTCGGGGGTATACATCTGTAGGATTGTCCCCCTTATTACTACGCTTACAGCATCGAATGCACCACTGGCACATAAGAGCACAAGTGAAAGATACAAGTTTTCAGACAGAGAGAAGCCGATCATGCACAAGCCGAAAGCAGCTACAGATAATAGCAATTTAAGTCCGGTTTTTGTTTCAGGAGGTTTTATAGACAATGCAAATAGAAAGGTTGCAGCACCTAACGATGGCGCTGCTCTCAGCCAACCCAATTCCAGACTTCCAACATGCAGGATCTCACTTGCGAATACCGGCAATAACGCCACAGCCCCTCCAAATAATACTGCAAAAAGGTCGAGGCACATAGCAGATAAAATGATCTTATTCTGAAAAACATATCGCAGGCCTTCCCTGATGCGTTCACCAGTACTTTGAGTATCAGGAGTAGCACTAACATAGGGTGGTTTTGGCTTAAGAAAACTACTGAAAATGACACTACAAAGCATGAAAAAACAAACTACAAGAGAGGAGGTGGCTGCATCTGTCATAGCGTAAACAAATCCCCCGATAGCCGGGCCCATGATAGCTCCCACCTGCCAGGCAGTGCTGCTAAGTGGCGAAACTCGAGGCATCATTTCTTTTGGGAAAATATAAGAGATGATAGAAAATGAAGCTGGTGCTGCAAATGATCTGGCAAGCCCCAGAATCATCGAAACCCCATAGAATCCATATACTATTCCATTATGAGACAAGGATTGAGAGGCAAATCGACTCGACAGATAAGCAAAACCGAAACCGCATATTAAATAGACACAAAAAGATAATAAAAGCACCTTCTTTTTATCATACTTGTCTACAAGATTTCCTGCGAACAAAGCTGAAGATAGCGCGGGAAGTGCTTCCGCAAGACCCACCATACCAAGTATAAATGGGTTTTTGGTCATGCTGTATAAAAACCAACCGGTGATGACATTCTGCATCTGTATAGCGAATGTCATAAGAAACCTTGTAATCAGGTAAATATTAAATTCCCGATTTTTGTAGATTGATTGCTTTGGTTGGATATTTTCCACCTTCTATTTATACAAATCTGAAGAAATGTCTACTGGAACAATGCGCCCCTTTTCATTTTTAACTACCCGAGCTACAGCGTTGACCGGATCATGTTGAAAGAAAAGCACATGATTTTCTTTAACGGCAAGTTCTAATGTTTCTGTTTTTTCTTCTAAAGTATCCCAAGGCCACAAGTCGTAGGCCATTATATAAGGTAGAGGTATATGATGGAGAGAAGGAATGAGGTCTGTGAGAAATATCATTCTACTTTCCTTGTAGGGAATGTCCAACATCATAAGCCCTTTGGTATGGCCATTGCATTCTATTAGGTTAATGCCTTCTATCCACGGAGTCGATCTTTCTGAGGACGGTTCTATTAATTTCAGCGCCCCAGCTTCCATTAAAGGCATAAAGTTTTCAGGCAAGAAAGATGCTTTTTCCCTAGGATTAGATTCTAAAGCCCAATCCCAATGCCTTTTGTTTAACCAGTATGTTGCATTTGGGAAAGTTGGGACATATTTGCCATTTTCATCAGTTTTGACAGCGTCTCCACAATGATCAAAATGCAAATGGGTCAGGAAGACATCTGTAATATCGGAATCCTTAATACCAATTTCATCCAGACTTTCAATTATATCATTACCAGAGGGATGAAAATGAGATCTGAATTTTTCTCCTTGCTTGTTACCTATACCTGTATCCACAAGGATCTTTCGGGTTTCAGTCTCTATGAGTAGACTCCTCATGGTCCAGGTGCACATATTATTCTCGTCGGCAGGGTTCATTTTATTCCACATGACTTTTGGTACAACGCCAAACATGGCACCACCGTCCAATTTAAAATTTCCTGCTGAAACTATGGTTAACTTCATAGTGCTTGTTTATTTGGTAGATTTACAAGGTGCATTATATGATTCATCATAACTTCTTAAGAACTCTTTGCCTTTTGAGCTGTTCGTACCTACCTTGCTAAGGTATTGTAATTTCAGCATCTCTACAGAATCAATTTTAAAACTGATAGCGGCCATAATGTTTACCAAACTTTTGTCTTTCATTTCCACTTCGTCGATGAATACTTTAAGTGAGTCAGACAGCTTATTATAAATTTGAAAAGACTTTAACATAGGCGCGCTGTGCATAGAAAGCATTTTTCTGAGCATCACGGTGTCGTTCGTATCACGGATTTCGCTTTCCAAACCTTTTGAAACTTTAGTCCATAAAGAATCAGCAGTTTTGGCTAATTGATTGCGCTCGCAATAATATTGACGGGTCAATTCAATAATTGTATCCCCTCTTTGGCTACTGCATGATATAAATATAGTAATGATAAAAATAAAAATGCTCAAGAAAATAGGAAACCTCTTAGCAGTATGTTGCAAAGGCATTTTTAAGATTATTAGCGATCATTTCTGCACTTCTTCCTTCTATATTATGTCTTTCGATAAAGTGAACAAGTTTGCCATCCTTAAACAAGGCAATAGATGGTGAAGATGGAGGATAAGGCGCAAGATAAGTGCGGGCAGTTCTAACAGCATCTACATCTACTCCTGCGAAAACCGTAACCAGATTGTCAGGTCTTTTATCATCAGAAAGTGCGATTTTCACACCCGGACGGGCATAGGCAGCAGCACAGCCGCAAACAGAGTTAACAACAAGCAGGGTAGTGCCTTCCTGGTTTTCAAGCGCAGAGGCAACGGTTTCTGGAGTATGAAGGGAGGTAAAGCCAACTTCATTCAATTCATTAGCCATTGGCTGAGTCAATTGTATAGGATACATATTCTTTGATTTTTTAAATTATGAAAGTGGAACAGAAGCACGTGAAATTAGTTCAAGAACTTCCTTTAAAAGTCAAAAGTATGCATAAGTTATTAATTATGTCTGAAAGAAAGTCAAATGTCCTTTATGTTAATAAAAAGTTAATGATTAGTGGTTAGTTTATTTTTCGATAAACTCGGATTTGCCTTAAAATAGTATTATAGTTGGGTTTGAGTGATTGTGAAATTGGAAGTGGCACTACAATGGAAAGAATTTATCTAAATAAATAAAAAAAATACAGCCCTATATCTTTGGACAAATAGACCTAAAGTTTCACAAAAAATTCAAATTATTCATAGTTAAATAACATAAAAAACTATTAATCAGTATGATACAATATACTAAAATAAAACATATAATAAATATATATATGACAAACACTTAAAAATGTATTTGCGGGGGGGTGAAAAAGGGTTGATATTTGTATCGAATATTTACCTAAGGAAGATAAATAACATATCTCCTAAAGTAATGAAGAATGTAAACCAGTGATAAAAGAATCATTCGAGTTTAGATTTGGATATGTTCATGGGATTATAATTGTTGAGAGAGGGTCGTAAATCGGCCGATTTACGACCCTATTCTTTTTCGATCCCATATAAAGAAAGACATTTATAAGATATACATATTTTGAGCATTTAGTTTAAATAAAATTTGGATTTCGTTTTGGTTATAAGTCGTAGTGCCGCAATACTACGACTTATTTTTTTGCCCAAAAGTGATGTGCTTCAGTTACAAGATCCTTAATTTTGAGTATTGTGTGATAGCGGAGTGTTTGGCGTAGTTTAAACTATCCCGAATACTCTCGGGACTTTAAGCGTCATGGTGTCACAAGGATTTATCCTGTTTTATTAGCGGAAACTGACAATACATCAATTATCCTAACATTCTCACCCAATCATCTGCGCAAAAAGCGCCTGATTGTCATTCAAATACTGAAATTGAAAATGTTTTTCCGCCATTTTGCTTTTGATTTCTATGACGGCTGATGGATCTTTCGATTCGATGCCAACCACCACAGGTCCGAATTCACGACTATTTTTCTTCGCAAATTGAAAATAAGTGATATCATCCTCCAAGCCTAAAACATCATTCACAAATTCCTTCAATGCCCCCGGTCGCTGCGGAAACTGGATCATAAAATAATGCATCAGCCCTTCGTACAACAAGGACCTTTCCTTGATTTCAGCTGTTCGCTCTATATCATTATTACTGCCACTGACGATACACACCACCGTTTTTCCCCGGATCTGCTCTTTGTAAAAATCCAATGCGCCGATTGTTAATGCACCTGCCGGCTCGACTACCATTGCTTCTTCATTGTACAATCTCAAAATTATCGTACAGATCTTGCCTTCCGGCACCAGGACGATGTCATCCAGGTTTTTCTTACAAATTTCGAAGGTCAGATCGCCTACTTGTTTGACTGCAGCACCATCTACAAACTTATCAATAGTGTCAAGCGGTGTATTGTATCCGAAAGAGATGGAGTTTTTCATTGCAGCTGCTCCTGACGGTTCGACTCCGATGATCTTTGTCTGCGGACTTAATTGCTTGAATACGGTGGATAATCCGGAAGCCAGACCTCCTCCGCCGATTGGAATGAAAACATAATCAATTGGTATAGTTAATGTATTCAAGATTTCTAACCCAACAGTACCTTGCCCGGCGATTACCTTCATGTCGTCAAAAGGATGCACAAAGATTTTTTCTTTATCTTCAGCATATTGCCTGGCACTGCGGTATGTATCATCGAATGTATCACCCGTCAGCACTATCTCTACGAATTCCTTTCCAAAAAGTTGAACTTGCTTGATCTTTTGTTTCGGAGTAGTCTTCGGCATATAGATCCTACCATTTATCCCTAATAGTTGGCATGAATAAGCGACTCCCTGTGCATGATTTCCCGCGCTGGCACAGACTATTTCCTTTGCTTTATCCTCCTCAGAGAGCGTGCTGATCTTATTATAAGCACCCCTGATCTTATAGGATCTGACCAATTGCAGATCCTCCCTTTTAAGGAAAACCCTAGCTTGGTAGGCAGTTGAAAGGTTGAGATTTTCAGCAAGAGGAGTAGTTTGTACTACTCCTTCAAGCTGCTTTTGAGCCTTTTGAATTTCTTTAAATAGATCCATTTTTATCCTTTTGGTCGCAATTTTCTTACTTCTGACCCAGTCTGCCATAATTCAGAATCTCTGATTTCTTTTAACTCTGAATTCAATGTAGCACGGTAATCTTCTTTACTTCCTTCCGCAATTACTCTTGCTGCTTCTCTTCCTGAAGAAACTTCGTCATACAATTGCTCGAATACCGGGGCTGTTGCATCTCTAAACTTTCCTTTCCAATCCAATGCACCGCGTTGAGCAGTGACTGAAGTATTCGCAAACATCCAGTCCATACCGTTTTCGGCGACCAATGGCATGAGACTTTGAGTTAATTCTTCCACAGTTTCATTGAAAGCTTCGGACGGCGAATGTCCATTTTTTCTCAACACATTATATTGTGCTTCAAATAGACCTGCTAATGCTCCCATGAGAATACCCCTTTCACCTGTCAAATCTGAATAAACTTCTTTTCTGAAATCTGTTTCAAATAAATAGCCACTTCCCACGCCAATCCCCAGGGAAACTACTTTGTCTTTTGCCTTGCCGGTTGCATCCTGATAGATGGCATAACTTGAATTCAAGCCTTCTCCTTTCAGAAATAATCTTCTCAATGAAGTACCCGATCCCTTAGGTGCCACCAATATTACATCCACATCAGCTGGAGGGACAATGCCTGTCTGTTCATGATAAGTAATACCGAATCCATGAGAAAAATAAAGTGTTTTTCCTGGTGTAAGATGGCTCTTGATCAAAGGCCATGAAGCAATCTGACCGGCATCAGACAATAAATATTGAATGATAGTAGCTTTTGAGCATGCCTCATCTATCTCAAATAAAGTTTCACCAGGAATCCAGCCATCAGATACTGCCTTGTCCCAACTTTTTCCTCCTTTTCTTTGACCTACGATCACATTGAAGCCATTGTCTTTTAAATTAAGTGACTGGCCGGGACCTTGGACGCCGTAACCGATTACTGCTATCGTTTCATTTTTTAATGTTTCTAATGCTTTTGATAAAGGAAATTCTTCACGAGTTATCACTGTTTCTTCTATTCCTCCGAAATTAATTGTTGCCATGTTTTAAGTATTATATTTTTATTTATTTAATTTGTAAAATTCTTTATATCAAGATTACATCTGAAATATCTTGCTTTTGAGGTTCAAATATTCATTGTTAATAGGTAGTTTGGTCGGATCATTTCTTTCCATATCTAGGACATCCTGATGGACTCCTATACTTGATTTAATAATGGCTATTCTTGAACTTCTTACGAATTCAATTAGGCCATATTTGTGTAGTTCTTTCAATAAATTATTGATTTCTTCATTCTGTCCAGTCGTTTCGAAAACAGTAAAATCTTCTCTGATTACCACTGCCTTTGCACCATATTCCCTAAGTAACCTTTCGACTTTCACGTCTTTCATAATGGTAGATGTTGCAACTTTGTATAGCGCCATCTGCTGCCAGATGATTTCCTCATTGGTATTATAATATACCTTAAGTACGTCGATCAGTTTTTCCAGTTGACGGACGAGATTGCGGATCACCGTCTCTGCTTCACATAACACGAGTGTAAATCTGTAAATGTTTTCGATTTCACTTGGAGAAGTATTCAGGCTTTCCAAACTGATCTTTCTTCTGGAAAACATGATGGCTATTTTATTGATCAGACCTACCTGATTTTCGGTATAAATGGTCAGTGTATATTCTTTTTTCATTTATATATCTTCTTTGCGTAAAACGATTTCAGCAACTCCTCTCCCTTGCGGTACCATAGGGAATACATTGTCTTCGTGCAAGACCATGACTTCAAGAAGGTATGAGGTTGGATGGTCCAACATCGTTTTCAAGCCATTTTTCAAATCTTCACGACGATCTATTTTTTTACCGGCGATATGATATGCTTCAGCTACTTTTACGAAATCTGGACTTTGTATATCCGTAAATGAATACCTCTTTTCATGGAAGAGCTCCTGCCATTGTCGCACCATTCCCAGAAAGCAATTGTTGAGGATTATGATCTTGACATTGGGTTTGAATTGCATAATTGTACCTAATTCCTGGATATTCATTTGTGCGCCACCGTCACCCATGATTGCGATAACTTGTCTGTCAGGTGCTCCAAATTTAGCGCCGATGGCTGCAGGCAATGCAAAACCCATGGTACCCAATCCACCACTGGTAATGTTGCTACGAGGATGATTTTGTTTGGAATATCTACTGGCTACCATCTGGTGCTGTCCGACGTCAGTGACGATCACGGCTTCTCCTTGCGTAATTTCATTCAATAAATGAATTACTTCACCCATAGTCAGACCTCCTGCCTCAGGATTTAATTCTTTGCGAATAACTGCATCAAATTCTGCTTCTTTCTTTAATTCAAATTCATTATACCATGCGCTATGGTCATTTTTTGCGATCAATGAAGTGAGCATCGGCAAGGTATCTTTACAATCTCCCCAAACAGCGACTGTCGTTTGAACATTTTTATCTATCTCTGCAGGATCTATATCGAGATGGATAATTTTTGCTTGTTTGGCATATTTATCAAGCCTACCGGTAACTCTATCATCAAATCTCATGCCCACAGCGATCAGGACATCACATTCATTAGTGAGAAAATTTGGGCCATAATTTCCGTGCATACCGAGCATTCCGACGCCCAACGGATGATCAGTTGGAATTGCGCTCATGCCCATGATCGTCCAAGCCGCCGGGAAACCTCCTTTTTCAATAAATTCTTTGAATTCCTTTTCAGCTTTCCCTAGCAAGACACCTTGTCCGAAGATTACAAATGGTTTTTTAGCACTATTGATCAATGACGCAGCCCGTTCTATAAATTCAATTCTTGGAGTTGGCTTGGTTCTGTAGCTTCTCACATGAATACATGGGCGATAACCTTTGTAGTCAAACATTTGAAGTTGAGCATTTTTCGTGATGTCAATCAATACAGGACCGGGTCTCCCGCTTTTAGCGATATAAAATGCCTTGGCCAAGATCTCAGGGATTTCAATGGCATCTGTGATTTGGTAATTCCACTTAGTTATTGGGGTAGTAATGTTAATAATATCGGTCTCTTGAAAAGCATCTGTGCCAAGAAGATGGGCGAATACCTGTCCTGTAATGCAAACTACCGGTGTGGAATCGATCAAAGCATCTGCCAATCCTGTCACAAGATTGGTAGCTCCCGGGCCGCTAGTAGCGAATACAACACCAGTCTTTCCGCTTACTCTTGCATAACCTTGAGCTGCATGAATGGCGCCTTGTTCATGCCTTACAAGAATGTGATTGACCGAATTTATATGATCATAGAGCGCGTCATAAATGGGCATGATAGCGCCTCCCGGGTAACCAAAAATAGTATCAACTTGCTCCGATAATAGCGCATCAATGACAGCCAAACTTCCTGAGGCTTTGATATAAGTCGAAACGTTATCCTGATTCGGCATGATTTGAGTCGCTAGATTCTTAGAATTATCCATGATTAAATTGATTTATTATTGAGGTTAGCTTTGTTTTTTAAATTCATTTTTTATAATTTGTATTGCAATAAAAATGTTAGATGTTACCTGTATGAGCGAGCTACATAGAAAAATTTTAACTTTAATATCCAAGTTTAGAAATTTTATTAACCTATTGACTAACAGCCATCTATCATCTAACATTTTTCATAGTCTTAAGCTTCATCGGTGACACAACCTTCTGAAGCATCTTTGACTAATCGGGCATATTTGAAGAGCACACCATTGGTTGTTTTTAATGGAATAGGAATATAATTTTTTCGTCTAGTCTCCAATATTACCTCATTGACAGCCATATTTATAGTATTGTTGATTCCATCTATTTCTATAATATCTCCATCCACAACCAGGGCGATATTGCCACCTTCAAATGCTTCAGGAGTGATGTGACCTACGACAAATCCGTGTGTGCCACCACTGAATCTGCCGTCAGTGATCAATGCAATACTTTTGCCCAAGCCAGCTCCGATAATTGCTGAAGTAGGTTTCAACATTTCAGGCATGCCTGGCCCACCCTTTGGACCGACGTATCGGATCACTACTACATCACCAGCTTTTATCTTCTTTTCTTCTATGCCGGCGATAAGTTCTTTCTCGCCATCAAATACTTTTGCAGGTCCTGTAAATTTTTCTCCTTCCTTACCGGTTATCTTTGCCACAGAGCCTTTCAGTGCGAGATTACCATAGAGAATTTGGAGATGTCCTGTGGCTTTAATTGGATTTTCGATAGGGACTATGATTTTCTGCTTATCGAAATCAAGGTCCCTTACATCTGCAAGATTTTCGGCAATTGTCTTTCCTGTTACGGTTATGCAATCACCATGCAACATACCTTTTGACAATAAATATTTCATGACCATGGGCAATCCGCCTGCTTCATGAAGATTTTGCATGAGATACGTTCCACCCGGCTTAAAGTCTGATATTAATGGTGTTTTATCACTGATTCTTTGAAAATCTTCCTGCGTGATAGAAAGACCAACGCTTCTGGACATGGCGATGATGTGCAAAACCGAGTTTGTACTTCCTCCAAGGGCGATCAAAGTGGTGATGGCATTCTCAAATGCTTTTGAAGTCATGATATCTTTTGGGCAAATATCTCTTTCAAGTAAGATTTTCATTGCCCTGGCAGCTTCCTTGCATTCTTGACTTTTTTCTATGCTTAGTGCAGGATTGGAGCTTGAAAATGGAAGGCTCATGCCGAGTGCCTCTATTGCAATAGCCATGGTATTGGCTGTATACATTCCCCCACAGGCACCTGCTCCCGGACATGAATTTTTGATAATGCCTTTAAAATCTTCAGCTGAAAGATTACCGGCTATTTTTTCTCCAAGAGCTTCGAAGGCTGAAACAATATTAAGGTCTCTACCTTGATACCTGCCAGGAGCGATCGTTCCGCCATAGACCATGATGGATGGTCGGTTTAGCCTACCCATAGCCATGAGTGAACCCGGCATATTCTTGTCGCAACCCGGCACTGCTATTAGTCCATCATAATAATGTCCTGCAACAACGCTTTCGATACTATCCGCTATTATCTCTCTGCTTGCTAGTGAATATCTCATGCCATCAGTACCATTGGTGATACCATCACTAATTCCTATGGTGTTGAATATCAATCCAGTAAGATCTAGTTCATTCACGGCAGACTTGATTTCTGCTGCTAATTCATTGAGGTGCATATTGCAGGTATTACCGTCATAACCCATAGAGGCAATGCCAACAAAGGGTTGCGCCAATTCCTTGTCTCCAAGTCCGATACCGTAGAGCATGGCTTGAGCTGCCGGTTGTGTTGGATCCTGTGTTACGGTTCTACTGTATTTGTTTAAAATCATTTCTTACTTCCTGTTTAAACTATTGAGAAACTATTGGGGATTTTTTTAATAAAAAAAACCTTCCTCGTCAGACGAGAAAGGTTTATATGTTTATCCTATTTAAACTCGCTGAGGTTTCGAATCTAAATAATAATAATATTTACGTTAAAAAAGCAATGCATCATTGTAGATGTTTTAATATTTATTTGACAAAGTTATAGTATTGGTAATTATAAAACAAATTTTTGCAAAAAAATAAAATAAATATCAATTTTTGCAAATTATTGTATGTCGGGTTAATTAAATCCTAAAAAAGTATAATTATTTTTTAAAATTTTGGAGTTTTGGTACTTATTAACAAAAAAACACTAACTATTTTTTAAAAAAATAATGTAACTATTTTTTTAAAAAAGTACCTCTCCGATAGCTTTATAACCAGAATTCTATGAAAATATTTATAATTTTTTGTTAAGCAGATTTAGGATTGAGCCTTCCTATAATTTATAAATAATCTTTTACTCACCATTTTTAATACACCCATAATACCTTCTTTTACAATGCCTCTGGTGATTTTTGATGAACCAAGAACCCTGTCCTTAAAAGTAATTGGGACTTCTTTGATCTTAAATCCTAGACTCAATACCGCATATTTCATCTCGATCTGAAAAGCATAACCTATGAATTTGATCTTATCAAGATCGATGGCATTTAATACTTCATGTTTGTAGCAGACGAATCCCGCTGTCGGATCCTTTATATTCATCCACGTTATGATTCGGACGTATAAAGAAGCGCCATATGATAGTGCAATTCTGTCTTTAGGCCAATTTTCAACTCTTCCTCCAGTGACATATCTGGAGCCAACGGCCATATCAAAACCTCCTTTATGACAAGCATGATAGAGCCTTATTAAATCTTCCGGATCATGAGAAAAATCACAATCTATCTCGAATATATAGTCATAATTTTTACTAAGACCATATTTAAAACCGGCTATGTATGCAGTTCCAAGACCAAGTTTACCTTTACGCTCCAATAGAAATAGGCTTTCAGGATATGTTGGTTGGAGTGACTTCACTATGTTAGCTGTACCATCAGGAGAGTTATCATCGACAACTAGGATATGGAAATGCTTTTGTAGTGAAAAAATTTTGTGGATCATAGCTTCCACATTCTCCTTTTCATTAAAAGTGGGAATAATTACAAGGCTATCTGACAAAGGATGTTGTTTTTGCTTTATTTATATTGATCCTAGGACTGAACGAATGTAGCAAGGTTATTCTTGCATTAAGGTAATAATTTTTTCTGCGACATCTTCTGCACTTGGTTTTGAGAAATAATCTCCATCAGATCCGAATGGCGTACGATGTTCCACTGCACTGATGCACAATGGTTTAGCATCTAAATATCTGTAGCCATTCTGTACTTCCAATATTTGTTGCATCATATAAGATGTACTTCCTCCTGGAACATCTTCATCCAAAAGTATAAGCCTATTGGTTTTTTCTAATGACTTTACGATGCTATGGCGAATGTCAAACGGCAGCAAAGTTTGAACATCAATCAATTCAATAGAAATATCATGATCAGATAATAACTTAATAGCTTCCTGCGCGATTCTTACACAAGTACCATAAGTGACTAAAGTTATGTCCTTTCCACTATTTAATATTTCAGGAATACCAAGTGGAACTCTGAATGATTCAAGATTGGTCGGACATTGTTCTTTAAGTCTATATCCATTCAAACATTCAATCACGAGAGCAGGGTCCATTCCTTGTAACAAGGTATTGTAAAACCCTACTGCCTGTGTCATATTTCTTGGAACACATATGTGCATACCTCTTAGACTGTGGATCAACATACCAAGTGGTGCACCGGCGTGCCAAATACCCTCAAGTCTATATCCTCTGGATCTGATGATGACCGGAGCAGCCTGCTTTCCTGCCGTTCTGTATCTTAGTGTCGCCAGATCGTCAGATAATGGAGACATCGCATACAATATATAGTCTAGATATTGGATCTCAGCTATAGGCCTGAAACCTCTCATGGCCAGACCAACTGCTTGTGCCACGATAGTCCATTCTCTGATACTGGTATCAAAGATCCTATTATCTCCGTACTTAATCTGAAGACCGGACATTCCTTGATTAACATCCCCGATCTGACCAACATCTTCCCCGAAGGCAAGTACACTAGTGTTTTTTTCAAATAATTGGTCAAAGTAATGATTAAGAACCTGAAAGCCATTGATTTTCTCTTCATTACCGAACGTAGGAGCCACTCCGGCAAGACCTACAGAGGAAGTAGCGCCTTCTGCATACAGATGATCATGCAATGATGCATTGTATTTATTATTGATCTTTTTTAACCAAATCTCCAGTTCTTCATTCGAAATCCTGTTGAGGGCCAAATGTATAATAGCTTGTCTTGAGATTTTAGCCAATTCAGATACTACAGGGTCAGAGATCGTGTTAAGCTCGTTAAGTAAATGTGGTATTTTATCGTGATCGCCTATATTTTTACTAAGAATTGATACCAATTCAGACTTCAGCTCTTTTATTGGGTTGGAAAAATTTTGCCATGCTTTTTGCCTTGCTGCTTTCACATATTCTTTTGCCTTAATTTTTATTGCATCCAGCTGCTCCGAAGTTGCAAATCCGGATTCCATCATCCATTCACCCATGCAGAGTATCCCATCAAATTCTTTTTCCCAAGCCAACCTTTCGGCACTTTTGTACCTTTCATGACTTCCTGAAGTTGAATGACCCTGAGGTTGAGTCAACTCCTGAATATGAAATACTGCAGGTATATGCGTCTTTCTCATCTTTGCGATGCCAGATTCGAATGTCTCAACAAGGGCAGGGTAGTCCCAACCTTTGATAGCATAGATTCTGATACCATTATTATTTTCATCCAAATAAAACCCTTCCAGTGCTTTCGAAATACTACCTTTCACAGTTTGCATTTCGACTGGAACAGAAATTCCATATCCGTCATCCCATATGCATGTGGCAAGCGGAACTTTCATTACTGCTGCCGCATTAATTGTTTCCCAGAATGGCCCTTCGGAAGTACTTGCATCACCTATGGTTACCATAGTGACACCGTCTCCTTGGTCATTAAATTTGTCCATAGCTACCAAATCGGAATTTTTTCTAAATAATTTTGTAGCTAAGGCATGGCCAAGTGCTCGACCCATTTGGCCTCCGGTGCAAGATATATCTGAACTGAGGTTATAAGTGTCGGTCTGATCTAACCAATTTCCATGGTCATCAAGCGCATCGGAAGCGAAATGACAATTCATTTGTCGACCAGCTGAAAAGGGGTCATTGTCTTGATCTGCATAAAGTTGAGCAAAGAAATCTTCTATTGAACATTCTCCAATTGCCATCATGAATGTTTGATCTCTGTAATAACCTGCTTTGAAGTCGCCTTTTTTGTAGGCTCTGGCAAGTGCTACCTGAGGCAATTCCTTCCCATCACCTACTATACCGAACTTTGCTTTGCCGGTTAGCACCTCTTTTCTAGCTAGAAGACTGGCTTCTCTGCTTATATTACAAATCCAGTAATCTTTCCATATTTCCTTAATATAGTCACTAGTTTCTGAATCGTGAAGAGCTGCTAAATCCTCAATTAAGTCAGGAAATTCAATCATATTGTTATATTTAAGCTGTAATTAGGTGATGCAAATGTACAAAAAAACCAAAAGACGGAATCAAATAAGATCCAGCAGAATGGAATTTATGTTTTTTAATGACTGGAACCCAATGGGCAGATTGATAATGATTGATCTCAAGTTTCGGCAGTTAAGAAACAAAAATAGATGGCTGATGTTAGATGTTAGATGGAGCTTAGTCAATTGATTTTTAATAAGTTTAGTAGAAAAAGTAAGCATGTGATTGATGGAAAGCCATCTAAAATCTACCCCGCCTTGTTCGGCGGACAAGCTTCTAACATCTAACATTTTATAATAATTTAAATTTTTTCTTCAAAAAGGAAAATTTGACTACCGAAACTTGAGTGATTGATCTTAATATAAGTAATAGGAGTGAATAGGAATTTTTGAAATTTTTTTACCCATGAGCTACATAAAGAATTATAAATATGATAAAGTGTTTCATTGAGTTTAAGTTGAAGTTAAAAATATTGACCATTATTTAGTTAATGATTAACATAACATGCTAATATTGAAACAAATACAATAAATATTTAAAATACACATTATATTTATTTTAATATGTAAATTACTATAAAATAAATACCTGCATAAATGGAAAAGTTTTTAACCTATCGTTAACAGCATAAAAATTGGTAAAACTTAACTGTGCATAACTTTTGACGTTACATTTGTGAAGTAATCAAATTAAATACTAAGAATAAAATTATAACTCTGATGAAAAAAATTGTATTATTTATTTTTGCCATTGCACTTCTAACGACAGGTGCGTTTGCTCAAAGCACAAAAAAAGCTACGAAAAAAGCACCAGCTAAAACTACTGCACCAGTAGTTACTGCTCCAAAAGTAACCGGTCCTGACATGACTTTCGAATCAATGAATGTTGATTTTGGAAACATTGAGCAAGATTCTGATCCTTTTAGATTTGCAAAATTCACGAACAATGGAACAGAACCACTTTTGATCAAATCTGCGAATGGTAGCTGCGGATGTACTGTGCCTACATGGCCTCAGACTCCAATCTTACCTGGTGAGTCAGGAGAGATCAAAGTAAGATACGATACACACAGAACAGGTGCAATCAATAAGACTGTGACTGTTAACACAAATATTGAAGGTAAGTCTTTCGTTTTATCAGTTAAAGGTGAAATTAAGCCTAAAGCTGCTGACGCAAGCGTTCCGGCAGGAACTAAAAATATGTTAAACAAGGGGTGATTTGAAGTTTTCATAATTGGGCCCTGTATCCATCTCTGGATGCAGGGTTTTTTTATGCCTGAAAATTTAAAATTTTGTTAAAAAGGTTCTAAAACTTTTGTTTATTTGTGTCAGAATATTATCTTTGTGTAACATTTACAATTAGTTCGCAGTGATAGAAATTGATTATCTAATGAGATATGAAATGGTTCGGAGCGGATTGCAAATATTTTTACAAATTTCTTTCAGAAAAAATATAATTTTTCTGATTTTGTTTTAAACTTTATTTATATTTGCAATGTTAAAGAAATGTAGCTTAAATAAATAAGCACATGGCTCCATTCAAAAAGCTTGATGGAGATTCCGGCAGGAAGTAAAATATGCCACAAATACGGGGTGATTTGAAGTTTTCATAATTGGGCCCTGTATCCATCTCTGGATGCAGGGTTTTTTTAAAAATCATTAAAGAATTCAAGATTTGTGTTCCGGCAGGAAGTAAAACATGCCATTAAAACGGGGTGATTTGAAGTTTTCATAATTGGGCCCTGTATCCATCTCTGGATGCAGGGTTTTTTTTATGCCTTAAAATTCGGATTTGCGTCTTAATTAGCTTCCTCTTTCATGGATTGTGCATACTCAAAATTCATATTATCAATTCATTATCTAAAGATTAATCTAAAAAATAACCTGAGGTGCAACAAAACATTAACTTTGGCCCTTTAAATCGAAAATACTTACTAGTATGGCTTTAGACCAAGTTGATGTGGATGAAATAGTAGAGGTGAAGGTAGAAAAAGAGATGTCTTTTTTTGAGCACCTTGAAGCCTTAAGATGGCATATTATCAGGGCGCTTATAGCAGTAGCATCTATTGCTACTTTTGTTTTTTTTCAGAAAGATTTTGTATTCAAGACTATTGTATTTGGTCCGAGAAATCCGGATTTTTATACTTACAGGCTATTTTGCTCTTTTGGTGAAATGATGTGTATACAGCCAACTCGTTTTGAAGTAATAACCAGGGACCTAGCAGAAAAATTTACAACTCACATCTCTGTATCGATTATTCTGGGGCTAATAGTTGCTTTTCCATATGTTTTTTGGGAGTTTTGGAGATTTATAAAGCCGGGCCTTTATCCAAATGAACGTAAATCTGCGCGTGGCGTAGTTCTTATCTGTTCACTACTATTCATAATGGGGGTTTTGTTTGGTTACTATTTTATCGCTCCATTTGCACTTTCTTTCTTAGCAGGTTATGAACTGGCGGATACCTTAGCCACGCCTACATTGAATAGCTATATTAACTACATGGTCATGTTTACACTGCCTGTAGGGCTGATATTTGAAATGCCTGTGGTGTCATTTTTTTTAACAAAAGCCGGAGTTCTAGCGCCACAAATGTTACGCTCGGGTAGGAGATATGCTATCGTCATCATATTGATCGTAGCTGCAGTACTTACACCTTCTCCGGATGTCGTATCTCAGATGATCCTGGCTACACCGCTTTATATATTGTTCGAATTAAGTATTGCGGTATCGGCAAGAGTTTGGAACGCAAAACAAAAAATTATTTTGGCGGAAGAAGCTGAATTATTAATGCGTGAAAAGGCATTGCTTGAGAGAAACATTGAAGACATTACTTAGTGACCTTTTAATAATTGACAAATAATACTGAATTGATTTAAAATGGAGAGATATTCATCCAACCTTACTTTATTCTATGTGATTTTCCTTCCGGTATTTGCATGGGTATTTTTATTAGCCTGTACCTTGGGAGCGTTTCTTGGGCCTTATATGAGTGATGAAGTTTATATGTCTGATTATGTAAAGTACTTTTTTCTTACTTTACTGATACTTGCATCCTTGTTTATCATTTTTTTCTCCATGAAATTAAAAAGGCTTGAGGCTGATGCGGAGAAAATATATTTGTCCAATTATTTTACTACGACCATGATGCCTATAGCCAATATTAAAAATGTGAAGATCACAGATCTGTTTATGGCTAGAATAGCAACCCTGCATTTTGTAAATAAAAGCAGATGGGGTAATAAAGTAATCGTGCTTGAAAGAGAAAATATGTTACAGTCTTTTTGTGAAGCCAACCAAATACCATTGAAGAAGACTTTTGGTAAATAAAGTTTGGGAGTTACTTATTGAATTGATAATCATTAATATAAATATATGATGATTTGTATATATAATAACCTAATTTTCTGTATACCAAATAGTTAGTTTCATTCTAACTTCTAACTTCTGACTTCTGACTTCTAACTTCTAACTTCTTACTTCGATCTAGTAATTTCAATACTTTTAGATGTTATCCAACATTCCCTTCAAAATGCCACCACCTTCGGGGTTCTGATCGTCCCGTCATGCCTATTTTCTATAAAAATGCCAACCCTTCAGGTTTTACTCAGTAAGCATTTTAATATTTTACTTAAATTTCGGAGTTGCTTATCTTATTGATAACCAATATATAAATAAAAATTATTAGTAAATAAATTACCTAAAGTGCCAAATAGTTAGTTTAATTCTAACTTCTCCTATATAACTAAATATAATCTATTGTAAATGAATAGTTTAAATTTGCAGAAATGAATGAACTGTGCGCGAAAGGCCTTATAAAATTTAGTGAATGAATGGAGAAAATACCATAAAATAGCTAAGCCCTATACAGCGGAGGCACGGAGCCTTATAGGGTTTAGCGTAATTTTATGAGTATTTTCGAAGTGATTGAGCGTTAAGAATTTTGCTTCCCCTCTGGCAGAGGGGTGCCGAAGGCGGGGTGTCTAACCTTGACTTTTTTGTTTCTTTTTGTGTCAAGACAAAAAGAAAGTAAAGTATGCATTGCCGTCTCATGTTATTCTGGTGATTTTGGAATAAAATGAATTACATCAGAACTAACTTCCAATTTCTAATTTCTAATTTCTAATTTCTGACTTCTGACTTCTGACTTCTGACTTCTGACTTCTGACTTCTGACTTCTGACTTCTGATCTCTACCTTAGATTGAGTAATACTAGGGGTCTTTTCTGACTATCCAAACTTGAATTTGTAACTAAAGTTAACCTCTTTTTGAATACGTTAAAATAGCATCCAAATCAACATTATTACTGATCAACTCAATGGCTCTTTGAACTTTCCATGGGGTATTAAGATTGATTTTGACTTCGATCCTACTGATTTTAATCACGGATCCATAGGTGTCCAAGGTGGTTGAGATCAAAGGGATACGATTACTTTCTATATAATTGATACTCTCTCTGTTGATCGTGCCCTCTCCGGTAGCTACAATCCCTGTTAAGGGAGAATCTGTAATTCCTGCAGACTTTGTGATTCTTTGCATTTTGCTGATGGCCTCATTGACACGACCTGTACTTACTACCAACAAGAGGCCTTTTTCTGATCTTAATCGCTCTACGTCCATCAAAGATCCTGCCAATATATCCTCCACTTTGTTATTCAACATGTCATTATTATATAGTACTTCACCGTTGATGGCTTCCATGACGGATTTCATAACAGGGTAACCCAACGTTTTATCATAAGGCATCAGCCCTAATAAAGGCAGATCCATTTTTTTAAGTGCCTTGCCAAGATAGTGTTTGATTTTTTCTATTTTATCTTCCTCCACCTTGTTCACTATAACCCCAATTATCGGAAGCTTTTGCTCTCTGAACAATGAGATTGACATATTGAGTCTGTCTATAGTCTTGCCTATTCCTCCATCTACAACCATTATTACCCCTGCATTTACGAGTTTTGCGACGTCTGCATTCGACAGGTCTACGATACTACCTACACCTGGATGTCCGGTACCTTCATAAATGACGAGTTCATGAGATTTCTGCAATTCTTCTTGAGCAAATAGGATCTTATCTTTATAATTGAAATCATTTGGATTGTCCAGAAATTGTGTGGTTGCGCCTGGCCCTAAAATGACCGGGCTATGGATCTCAGGACGGATAGAAAATCTGATCAGGTCAGCAAACAAAACAGTGTCCTTATCTACTTTAAAGTCCTGAAAGTCGAGATATCTTTGCCCAACAGGTTTGCAGTAGCCAACATTTAAACCTCTGTTCATGAAGGCTGCTACCATGCCAAGTGTTGAGGTGGTCTTGCCAATGTGTTGATTGGTGGCAGCGACGTATATGTTTTTATAGGTTGTTTTTGACATGATTTATATTTGATAAAATTTAATTATCAAATATAGTCATCTGGGTTAAAAGATTAGTATTTATTGTCCCGAAACTAGAAACCATGGATCATTTCGTCAAAATGTCATTCCCTATTATAAAATACAGTCATGAGCAGCAACCTTGGATAAATTACGTTAATTGGGATATCAGAATTAATTAAATAATTTTTAAGTGTGGATAGCAAATTACAAAAAGCCGAAAAAGAAAAGACTTAGCGAATAAAGATTCCTCGCTTCGCTCGGAATGACGTTATGTCGGTGGGATGAGGGGGTATAAAATGGGGTGGCACAGCCACCCCATTTTATACCCCCTCAGAACAAAGATTCTGTCATTCCGACTGAAGGGAGGAATCTGCCTAATAAAAATCAACTTCTATATTACTATCCATCTTTTTATAAATTATTTATTAGAATATATAAGTTGTTGAGCAATTAGTTATACACACGATTTTTAAAAATATACACATGATATAAAAATGTTTTATATATTTAAATGATTAATAGTATTTAATAAGGTTTATTTAAAACCCAATCCGTATGATTATATTTACCAATCCTGATCTGCTTTCCTTAGGGAATAAAACAACTCTCAGATCATACACTACTACCTATAGTGCCGCCGGGGCCATCGCCAGAGGTCTGCTATCCCTTAGTGATGAATTTTTCCCACTCGACTTTGTCCTGCCTAATGATAGTTTAGAAGTAAGAAGTGAAACAAACGAAACAGAAACATCGTCTTCTATAGTCGTGTATCCCAATCCTAGCAATGGTCTACTAAAAGTAAACTTACCATCAGAAGTTACGACAGAAGCATGCAGCATCGTGTTCTATGACATCATCGGCAAAGAACTTTTAAACAAGTCATTATCGCAGGGTCTCAATCAGATCGACCTAGACAGTAAGGTGTCGAGTGGTGTCCTGATCTACACCATCATTACGGAAAAAGGGACGCTGATTAAATCAGGCAAGCTGATCATTACAAAATAGATATCATGAACTGCAGGTCTTTGTTTTTTATCATATTAACATTACTTAGTTCAAATAAAAGTTGGGGGCAGTTTACTGCCCTCAATTCTTATTTTAACCTTGCAACAAATGGATATACCTATTTCCTGGATGTTAAGCTTGTTGATGATTCTTTAACAATTTTTGGTGATATTGCTGAGGATACCATTTCAAAAAGACAAAACGTTTTTCTAGCACGTATGGACACACTGGGAAATATTTCTAAAATTAAGTTT
This sequence comes from Candidatus Brachybacter algidus, assembly GCF_016707225.1. Taxonomy (NCBI): domain Bacteria; kingdom Pseudomonadati; phylum Bacteroidota; class Saprospiria; order Saprospirales; family Saprospiraceae; genus Candidatus Brachybacter; species Candidatus Brachybacter algidus. The sequence goes on from NZ_JADJID010000001.1 coordinate 42,414, forward strand.
TTTTATGACCCTTTAGGTCAATCTGAAAATTTAATCAATCGTAATGCGCAAATTTCAACTACTCTGGATGGTGGTTATATTTATACTACAGTACCCTTTGAAAGGAACAACAATGTTGATTTCTATAAAACAAATAAAAATTTCGAATTAGAATTCGCAAAAGAATTTGAACTAGACAATTGTACTGTTTATAGTATTAATTCCATTGAAGTTGAAAATTCATATTTCATAGGCTTAGATGTATGCACTCAAAATGGAAACGACCATGATTATTGCATTGTGAAGACAGACCTTCATGGCAATAAGTTATGGCATAAATTCTATGGTACTGAAGATAATTACGAATGGTTAAGAAATATAAAATCTTTTAAATACGGTGAAGTTACCTTATTGGGAAACCAAAGCATTAACAATCAAGGAAGGGTAGCAATAACTACAATAGATACATCGGGTATGGTTGTCAAAGAGATATTCAACATGGGAGATGGTGAAGGAAATATATATGATATTGATACTTTAGATAATGGTGATTATATCTATATATGCTCTCAATTAAAGGATATTGTTGATTATAATTCGTCCTTGAGAATATACAGAATAGATTCGCAAGGTGAAGTCATTTGGAAAAAAGTAATCAATGACGATGTATTCAATGCATACCTCTACCGCATGCACCGCAATGCCAACGGCACTTATACCATAATCGGCAAGGAAGAGGGCAAGGGTAGATCTTTGTGCATCACTCAGGACGGAGAAGTGCTATGGCAGCATATATATAAGCTCCCTTTTAGCCCTATGCCTATCCAATATTACAGCGGTCTGCTGGGTATGACAGCTCTACCAAGTGGCAATATAATAGCCTGCGGCTATTTCAGAGACTTGACAGATTTAAAAGATGAAGAACAGGGATGGCTAGTAAAATTGGATGCAGACGGGTGCATAGATAAAAACTGTAAGACGCTGCTGGGTGACCAGGAAGTAATCGAGATAGATGAGCTAAAGGTAGGAGTGTATCCCAACCCAAGCAATGGTCTTTTAAAGGTAAATATTCCTTATGGCCAAAATATGGATGATTGTATGATAAAAATCTATGACATTGTAGGAAATGTGATATTGAATAAAAAATTATTCGAAGGTGTCAACGACATAGATTTGGGAAAAGATGTAACCAGTGGAGTCTTGATATATAATGTATCTTCGGATTCCGGTAAATCACTAAAGTCCGGAAAACTGATTATCACGAAATAATACATCCTCCTTCTATAATAGCTTCATCCACCACTACTTAACGTACATTTAACCCAAAGTTTTTAGCCATTATGATAGAGGGTAAAGTTTTTTTACTACCTTTGTGCCGTATTTCAAGGCAGTGAGGATAGTTAAGTATTTATTTATAGTTTCATTCTACTTTTTCATTGGGACAAGTGGCGCACAAAATACTGCCAATCCTTTTGAATTAAGAGCTTCCGGGTCGGAAACAGTTGCGAATAAGAATCAACCAAAGCCTATTGCAGAGCAGGAAATAGATCATTCAAACCCATTTGAGATTATCCATGTACCTGCTAATTACGCTTTAAGAGATACCCTCCTCGTCAAAAAGCCGATTCCGATTACCTCCAAAAAAGTCAAGAACCAAAATTTTCTTTTTGTATCAATATCCCTACTTTTATTGTTTCTGACCATTCTGGTAGTGATGAACAGGGGCTTACTGGCCAATATTTACCGGGCTATATTTAGTGATACATACCTTAAGGTGGTATATCGCTTTCAGAATAGTGGACATACGCTTTCATATGGTTTATTCTATCTGTTCTTCTTTCTGAATGCAGGTCTGTTTCTCACCTTACTTTTAAAACAATTCAAGTTCAATTACTTTGCATCAGACATCACGCTGTTTTTCGTGTGTGTCGGTGGAATTGCGCTTACTTACTTTATAAAACACTCAGTCTTAAGGATCATTGGATTAATTTTTCCCGTCCAGAAAGAAATAAGTTACTACAGCTTTACTATTATTGCTTTCAATATTTTCCTTGGAATAGCATTGCTCCCGATTAATAGCTTGATCTCCTTTTCTAGTGATCAGGTGGCCAATTTATGCCTTTATCTGGGAGTAATTTTCTTCTTATTATTATATTGTATAAGGCAATTAAGAGGTATGTTTCTTGCTGCAAATTACTTAACATTTCAAAAGTTCCATTTTTTTATCTACCTTTGCACCATCGAAATAGCACCTATTTTAATATTAACTAAAATAATCTACTCTAACTCAGGGAATTCATTATAAACTTAATGATAAGTAAAATTCTATGACAACAAAGCTATCAACTTCAGCAAACTTAAGTAAATTGAAACGTGTAAATAGTATTTTGGTCTCTCAGCCACCCCCCCCAGTTAATACCAAAACTGCCTTTAATGAACTTGAAACAAAATATGGTCTGAAAGTGGATTACAGAGCTTTCAACCATGTCGAAGGTGTGGCGGAAAAGGACTTTCGTAAATCAAGAATACGACCTGAAGAGTTTAGTTGTATCATTTTTAACAGCAAACATGGAATTGAAAATTTCTTCAGAATCGCTGAAGAAATGCGGGTTAAAATCTCTCCAGATACCAAATATTTTTGCCTTACAGAATCTGTTGCCAATTACCTTCAGAAATTCATACATTATAGAAAGAGAAAAGTCTTTATTGGTAACAAGAAGATGGTAGATATGTCTTCTTCGTTGACTAAGCACAAAAATGAGACGTTTTTGGTTCCTATGTCTAATCTTGGAAATAAACCAGTCACAGAATGGCTCACTGGAGCTAAAATGAAATTTATTGAGGCGGAAATGTATCATACAGTTAGCAGTGATCTGTCTGACTTAAGTGATATAAAATATGATATGCTTGCATTTTTTAGCCCTCAGAGTTTGACGAGTTTATTCGAAAATTTCCCTGACTTTGTCCAGGAAGAAACAAGAATAGCTGCTTTCGGCAAGAGTACTTGTGAGATGGTAGATCATTTCAATCTAAAATTGGATGTTGCTGCACCTCAACCGGATGCCCCATCAATGCCGGGCGCTATTGAAAAATATTTGTTGTTAAGCAATAAGTAAGCGATCTTGTTTGATTTATTTGAAGTGAGTAAGCTCAAGAACTATCTTGATCTGCTTCCTGAGATGAAAGCATGGGCGCAGTTTGCCCCTCCAGGTAGATTTCCACTCGACCTTAATAATATTACTTTGACAAGTTCAGCAGTAGCTGTATTGCTATTCCCTTATGAAAGTAGGCTAAGTACGTTATTAATCGTTAGAACCTCCCATGATAAAGATAAACATAGCGGGCAGATAAGTTTTCCCGGTGGTAAGGCAGATGATTCTGACAAAGACCTTGTGCAAACTGCTCTAAGAGAATTGTGGGAAGAGACAGGGATTACATTAGATGAAAGTAACTTAATTGGCACATTGTCAAGTCTTGCTATCCCTGTTAGTGGATTCGAAGTAACACCAATAGTTTTATATTTGGACCAATTGCCGGAAATAACACTTTCTGAGCAAGAAGCAGAATCATATCATATTTTATCACTTCAACAACTTTCAGACATCTCTCACCGCAAGGTGATGGATATGAAACGTAATGAAAATATAATTCTTAAAGACATACCTTATATAGATCTCATAGAAGGGACACCACTTTGGGGCGCGACTGCCATGATCTTAGCAGAATTGTTGGAATGGATTAAAGCGGTGGAGCCGCTGGAGGTGAAGAAGTCAGAAGTTAGAAATCAGAAGTCAGAGTAACTCTTACGAAGATGTCAAAAATCACCCTATCACCCTATCACTCTATCACCCTATTGCCCTATCGTTTAATAATTTATCACTCATATAAAAATCATAAATCAGGGGCAAACTGACTACTGACTACTGATTATCTTAATCTATCTTCGTTCTCTCCCTATCCCATACCTTATTATCGGACAGCTTTCGCAATCCGTTGGCGGGAAACGACCTTTCAGGCCTCTCTCTGCCTATAAAAATTTTGCACAGAAGGAACTCTATTTATAATGTTGGACTTTTTTGATTACTGATTACTGATTACTGATTACTGATTACTGATTACTGATTACTGATTACTGATTACTGATTACTGATTACTGATTACTGATTACTGATTACTGATTACTGATTACTGATTACTGATTACTGATTGAAATATTTGACTACCAAATTTAATCAAATCATTTACTTTTACCAAATAAATAGAATATACTGTGGAAAAGATAATATTGAATAGGTATGCTTCTTTGTTACTCAATTATTGCATGGAGCTTAAAAGTGGAGAAAAATTATTAGTCACCACGACGACCTTAGCAGAGCCTCTTGTATCAGAGCTTTTCGATCAATGTCAAAAGGCTGGTATCATCATGGAAGTAATATTTGAATGGTCGGGCAAGTCCGAATCATTTGCATTGCATGGTCATGAAGCTCAGGCATCTTATGTTTCGCCACTTTATAAACAGGCTGTTGAATCATTTGATGGTTATCTTGTGATCAGAGCTCCATTTATCCCCTATGCATCTACACTTCCACCCAATAATATTTCCGGTGCCCGCAGTGAAGCAATTAAAGATCTCAATAAACTCTATTTCGAACGCACTGCTACCAGAGACCTGAAAAGAAATCTATGTCAATATCCAACGCAACAGGGGGCTGACGCTGCCGGAATGAGCCTTGAGGAATATACCGACTTCATTATCAATGCCTGTTATCTGAATGAAGAAGATCCGGCGTCCCATTGGGTTAAAGTGAGGGAATCACAACAAAAGGTAGTTGACCATCTCAACTCTTGTCTTCATTTCAGATATAAGAGCCCGGTCATGGACATTACTTTCACTACCGAAGGTCGCACTTGGATTAATTCTGATGGAAAAACAAATATGCCATCAGGCGAAGTTTATACAAGTCCCGTAGAAGATAGTGTCAATGGCTTTATCACATTTACATTGCCATCGTTATATCAGGGACATATGATCGAGAATGTGAAACTCGAAGTCAAGGATGGTTATATTGAACGCTGGTCAAGCGACAATAAAACCGAAATATTGGATGATGTATTCAAAATAGATGGCACCAGAAGATTTGGCGAAGCAGCTATAGGAACAAATTACAGGATCAACAGACTAACTAGAAATATCCTATATGATGAAAAAATAGGTGGTACAATACATATGGCCATCGGTCAATCCTACTTGCAGTCGGGTGGTAAAAATGAAAGTACAGTACATTGGGACATGATCAGTGACATGGTGAATGGAGGAAAGATATATGCTGATAGTGAACTCATCTATGAGAATGGAACTTTCATAATATAATTATAATTTCTTAGCATCTTTTTCTCTTTTATGATGCCTCCAATGAAATCCGGCAATTATACCCAACGAAATATAGAAGAAAGAACCTTCTTTATCTGATTCTACTACATCATTTATGGACAAGACGACCATTATGCTAAATAGGCATATTAAAGCCGCCATAATTGCAAGCTTATTATGTTCATCTTTCTCATCATGATATATGCGCTGTCCGATGATAAGCGCATAGCATACCAGAAATATAAATATTATTGCTGAGAAGATTCCTTGTTCTATAGCCAATAAAAGCACATAGGAATGGACGGTACTTCTGTCTGGATTATCACTTACGTAGGTCTGAAATGATCTAAGGGTAAAGGCTTTGTAAGTATCATAAAAATTGTTAGGACCTACTCCTAGTAAAGGCTTATCCTCAATCATATATCTGGCGGCTACCCATCTGTAGACCCTTTCCATCGTTGAAATATCCTCAAGATTATATGTAGCGGATAGAAGTTTGTTGAAATCCTGATGTGAAATAGTCTTGTTATAATCAGGAGCGAATTCAAAAAATCTATTATCCCTGATCACATACGTACCATATGAGATCACCCCGATCAATGTCAATACAATGGCCGGTTTAACTAGTTTGAATTTAATAATATAATAAAATGGAATAGCCAAAATCATAGTGCCTATTGCCGCACGCGTGTAACTAAAGTAAATTGCTACAGCATAAAGCAGTATCAGTGCTATATAAAAATAACTCTGTCCCCATTTCAGCTTATGTATTCTACTCAGAAACCACAAAAAAGGAAATACTACTAAGAGTTGGACTGCATAATTTACATGATTTGAATAAAAAGGGCCAACACAAAAATTTATCTCTGAAAATGAAAACCCTGATGCGCTATGTCTGACCATGACATATATCAGTGTTAAGGTGCAGGTAAATCCAACCAAGATGGATAGTTTTTTTACATCCTTCCAATCTTTTAGGAAAAAGGCCGTAAAGCCAAAATAGCCAACAATATACCATGCTTTGGCCAAGAGGTATTTAATAGATAATACTTGATTTACAGAAAATATGGTGGATATGACGGAAATGATAAAAAGCACAAAAAGTAAAACCACTATTGGGTGGCGCACAAAACTGAAATCTAAATCTTTATAATTATAAAGTATAAATCCGGGTAAAATAAAGAGCAATGCTATATTGAACAATTCGTCCGGTGCATCCAGACTCAGACTCCCAAAATAATATTCAATGGATAAAGGGATGCTCATGATCATTAGAAAATATGCCAGCTTAAGATCTTTTATGATAAATAAAGACAAAAGAGCTACGCTAGGCATAAGCAACAGTATGTATGCATCAAAAAGTATGGCAACAACTGAGATCAAAAGGAATAAAAGAAAAAGTAGGTTTAATAGCTTTTCACTTCCTTTTCCTATTGAAAATAAAGAATTATTCATTCCACATTTTTTTCCAATCAGGATCTTGAAGCGTATTAATGACGAGTATTCCTATTACGTTGAATAGCAAAGCGGCAAGGATCACGGCGAGAACTATCAGACTTCGCTTGGGTCTCGATTTAATAAGGGGCACATCTGCCTTCTCCACTAAGTGCAAAGCATTATTATTGCCATTCAATACACCAATAACCTGATTATATCTTGTATTATAAACGGTTAGATAATCTTTGGCAGATCTGAGCTGCGTGGACATGATCTCTATTGTATTCCGCCCTGCATTGAAGTTTGTAAAATTGATAGCACTGGTGCTATTGGTATCTGTGATTGATTTATATTCTTCTTTAAGACCTGCTACCATTGCCTTAAGCATATAAATAGTATCACGACGGATCCCTGGTACAGTTTCCAAGATTTTTAATCGCTCTTCTTCCCGCTTCAACTTAGATTCAGTGCCTACCATTTTTTTCATCAATTCGATGGCCTGTGATTCCGTATCTATGATCTTGTACTTGTTTCTTAGGAGTTTAACAGAGTCAGAGAGAACATTAACTTCAATTTGTTTTTGTTTGATGTTGTCTTTTATGGTGACAGCGAGTTCATTTAGGTTGGATTTCAGAAGATTAGATACAAGGTTATTTATCCTGTATCTGGTAGCATTTGCCATGGATGCTGCGACCACAGGATCTACATCCTCAATGGAAAGTTCAATAGCATCGAGCTTAGTTTTCTCAATTTTATAATGCTCTCTAAAAGTCATGTGGGCCTTATATCTTGCTTTACTTCCACTTGAATCAATATCGTACCTTTTGTACAAATCAAACGAATCGATCATGAAGTCGTAAAGTTCATTAGATTGCGCTACGGTAAGCATCCTGTCGAGGTCAACCCCTGTGCCATAGTAGTCCATATCCTTGGTGGCAGTACCAAAGATGTGCTCAGGTTTCATGATATCCGGACTCGCAGGGTAAAATATAGTCGTCGCCTGATAGTAATTAGGAAGAAAAAGGGATACAACAATGGCGACTACTGCTGCAATAGCAATATTTCTAAGTATGGCCTTTCTTCTTCTAAGAATAAGCTTGGTGATGTCTATTAATGTTTCTCTTGCTTGCATGAATTAATTTTTCAAGGCTGCAAAAGTACTACATTTAATGGTGAATGATAAATGAAAATTGAAAATGGAAAATGGAAAATTGAAAATGACGCGAAGAATGAGCAGTATTGTGTTTAGTTGGGCTCCATTTCCAATTATCAATTACCAATTAACCATATGTATGTTTAAATCATACAAGAATCTTGATTATCTTAAAAAATCTGCGTTCCCTTCTCTTAATGATAACTTTTGATCGAACAGCTTTCGCAATTCGCCAGGAGCAAACGACCATACATGCCTCACAATGTTTGCAAAATCTTGGTCCAATAGGAACTCTACTTGCAAAGGTGGACTTTTTGATTACTGATTACTGATTACTGATTACTGATTACTGATTACTGATTACTGATTACTGATTACTGATTACTGACCACTGATGACTGACCTCTAATAACAATTAACAATTCACAACTAACAATTAAAACGGTATATCAATAAATCCTTCATCGTTATTGGCTCTCGATTCCTTTCTGATCATACCACTTTCCGCAGGTGCACCGAATGGAGCTCCACCGCCACGCATGGCATTTCCAAAAAAGTCAACATCGCCGATGTCTTGATATTTTGCAAATTCTTTGACAAACTTCATCTTGATATTTCCCAAAGCACCATTTCTGTGTTTTTGGATAAGCAATTCTGCTTCAGGTTCGGCGATATTCATGCCAGGTTCTTCACCAAGATTGTGATAATCAGGACGATAAATAAATCCTACAATATCTGCATCCTGCTCTATGGAACCTGATTCTCGAAGGTCAGAAAGTTGTGGACGCTTATCAGTTCTGGTTTCGACAGCACGACTCAACTGAGATAATGCAATGACAGGCACATTCAATTCTTTCGCCAAACCTTTTAAAGCCCTTGATATCACGCTGACTTCCTGAGTTCTGTTCCCACCATTTTTGGATTCTGAACCGGAGGACATCAATTGAAGGTAATCGATGATGATCAGACCTATATTATGTTGCGTTTTTAACCTTCTACATTTTGCCCTTAGTTCAAAAGTGTTGATGGCAGGAGTATCATCCACGAATATCTTGAGGTCTGATTGGGTTTGAAGGGTGTGATGAAATCTTTTTAGTTCGTCATCCGAAAGCTTGCCGTCTCTGAGGCTCGAACTGGAAACTTCTGCCTCCATAGAAACGATACGTTGAGCCATTTGAAGTGTGGACATCTCCAGTGAAAATATTGCTACAGGAAAATCTTTTTTTGCTGCGTTAACCGCCATTGAAAGTACCAGGGCTGTCTTACCTACACTGGGACGTGCCGCTATAATAATAAGGTCCGAGGGCTGCCATCCTGAAGTTATCTTATCTAAAGATTTAAATCCTGAAGGCACTCCTGTCAACCCATCAGGTTTACCGGCCATTTCCTCCAGCCTCATTCTCACCTGATTGGCCATAGCAGTAAATGACTGCGGACCATTATTAAGATTTGAGTCGGTAATTCTGTATAGATTTTGCTCGGCTTCATCCAAAATGTCAAAAACATCTTTGGTATCTTCAAAACTATCATTAATGATCGTGGTAGATACACTGATCAGCTCTCTTTGAATGTATTTTTGAACAATGATTCTGGCATGATGCTCTACATTGGCAGCTGTTCCGACCTTAGATGTTAGTTCCGCAAGATATGCCGGGCCACCGACCTCTTCTATCTCCCCAGCTTTTTTTAACTCCTCATGAACTGTTAATAAATCTATTGGCTGCGTTTTGTTGAAAATACGCATCATTGCTGAGAATATCTTCGAATGCGCTTGTAGGTAAAATACGTCCGGAGAAAGCATATCAAGCACTGCCGACATCGCATTGATGTCGATCATGATAGCACCAAGTACGACCTCTTCGACCTGAACAGCCTGAGGAACTATTCTTCCGATCTGCCCTGAATTATAGTCGCTTGACCGTTTAATAGATCTCAAATTGGAACTACCTGAAGTAATTGATTGCTTAATATCTGCCATTGATAACGGATCGATTCATTTAGAGTGCAAGGTTAAGAAAAATTTACAAAGGCTTCAGGTTGCTGTTTACCTTATTCAAAACAGCAGTGTTGGTAATTAGGTTCATATGTTTGTAACTATGTGGAAAATTACGAAAATTATGTGGATAACGCGAGTAAGTCTGTCAGATATTTATTATTTATATATAAGTTTTAATTTTAATGTATCTTAATTATTTTCATAAATAGCTGATTTCGAATAGATTTATATTATATATAATTCAGATCTAATGTGTAAAGGAAGATTTATTGAAATTCTAATCTTCCAATTTGGTTTGTTAGCATATTTTTTAAAATAATTTTAGCTGCCAACCTTTAGATGTAAAGTTTATAAACATTCTAAATTACTCAAATGTTATACTTCTTTTTTTTGCTAAAATTTCGAATTCCTGTGCTGTAGCGGTATAATATTTTGTGTTTTATTAAATATTTTATCGGAACTTCTAAATGTCTTAACTTTGTCTTTTTAAATTTAAATATCTACATTGAAACAAACGCCGCAATATCAGGAGTTGAAAGATATTCTTTCCAAACGTATCATGGTCATCGATGGTGCGATGGGTACAATGATCCAGCGATATAAACTCTCGGAAGAGGATTTTAGAGGAGAAAGATTTAAAGATTTTCACGCCGACATAAAAGGTAATAATGAAATACTGAGCCTTACGAGGCCCGATATCATTGCATCCATTCATAAAGAATACCTCGACGCCGGAGCCGACATCATTGAAACTAATACTTTTTCTGCCAATACTGTCTCCCAAGCGGATTACGACCTGGAAGATATTTGTTATGAACTCAACTTTGAATCAGCAAAACTAGCGGCAAAAGCTGTAGCCGAAAAAAACCTTGAAACACCGGATAAGCGTCGTTTCGTAGCAGGAGCTTTAGGCCCAACTACCAAACTTGCCTCCATGTCTCCGGATGTTAATAATCCCGGGTTTAGAGCACTTGGATTCGATGATCTGGTAAAAGCCTATGGGGAACAAACCCGAGGTCTTATCGATGGTGGAGCAGATATTCTTTTGATCGAAACGATCACTGATACCCTCAATTGTAAAGCTGCTCTATTCGCCATTGACCAGATCTTTGAAGAAAGAGGAGAGAGCCTTCCCATCATGATTTCCGGCACGATCACGGATCAGAGTGGCAGAACACTTTCCGGTCAAACGGTAGAGGCTTTTTGGATCTCTGTCAGTCACATGCCTTTACTATCGGTTGGTTTGAATTGTGCTTTGGGAGCGGAAGAAATGCGCCCACACATCGAAGAGCTTTCGCGAATCTCAGATTGTTTTATTTCGGCTTATCCCAATGCCGGCTTACCCAACGAAATGGGTGAATATGATCAAGACCCTCATGAAATGGGCGATCACATGCACGACTTTGCTCTTAGCGGTTTTGTGAATATTGTAGGTGGTTGTTGCGGTACCACACCTGAACACATCAAAGAAATGGTGGAAACGGTTAGTAAAATTGCACCAAGACCTTTGGTGGAACAACCAAATTACACCATGTTAAGTGGTATGGAAGCACTTGTCTTCCGTCCCGAATTAAATTTTGTGAATGTCGGCGAGCGGACAAATGTCACCGGTTCGAAGAAATTCGAAAAACTCATCAAAAAGAAAGATTACAATACGGCACTAGAAGTGGCGCTTCAACAGGTTGAAGGTGGCGCCCAAATACTGGATGTTAACATGGACGAAGGATTGTTGGACAGTCATGCGGCCATGATTGAATTTCTAAATTTGGTCATGTCAGAACCTGACATCGCCAAGTTGCCCATCATGATCGACTCGTCCAAATGGTCAGTTATAGAAGCCGGTTTGAAATGTGTCCAAGGCAGATGTGTGGTCAATTCCATTTCTATGAAAGAAGGTGTGGAACAATTCAAAGAGCAAGCAAAGCTCGTTCGCAGATATGGCGCAGCTGCTGTAGTCATGGCATTTGACGAAGATGGTCAGGCCGACACAATAGAAAGAAAAGTAAGTATTTGTCAGCGAGCATATAAGATATTGACGGAAGAAATCGGCTTCAGACCTCAGGATATTATTTTTGATCCAAACATATTTGCGATAGCGACGGGGATTGAAGAGCACAATAATTACGCTGTTTATTTCATAGAGGCATGTCGTCAGATCAAGGCAACTTGCCCGGGAGCTAAGATCAGCGGTGGTGTCAGTAATATTTCCTTTTCATTCCGAGGAAATGACAGAGTGCGAGAAGCCATCCACTCATCCTTTCTGTATCACGCCATCCAGGCAGGTATGGACATGGGAATCGTCAATGCCGGAATGATGGAGATCTATGAAGAATTGCCCAAGGATCTTTTGGTGCTGGTGGAAGATGTCATTTTTAACAGAAATGAAGGAGCCACTGAAGCGATGACGACTTATGCGGAACAAGTCAAGGGTGGAGGAAAGGTCATAGAAAAAGATCTTGAATGGAGAAATAAACCGGTCAAAGAGCGATTGGCTCACAGCCTTGTCAAAGGAATCACGGAATTTATTATTGAAGATACGGAAGAAGCAAGACTGCTCAGTGCAATGCCGCTCGATGTGATTGAAGGGCCTTTGATGGACGGCATGAACATCGTCGGTGACTTATTTGGATCCGGAAAAATGTTTTTGCCTCAAGTTGTAAAAAGTGCCAGGGTAATGAAACAATCCGTGAATTATCTCTTTCCGTTTATCGAAGCTTCCAAAGCTGCGGGTGGTGGTTCATCCAAAGGAAAAGTGTTGATGGCGACTGTAAAGGGTGATGTCCATGACATTGGTAAAAATATAGTGGGCGTGGTTTTGGGTTGTAATAATTTCGATATAGTAGATCTTGGGGTGATGGTTTCGGCGGACAGAATCTTAAATGCCGCCATAGAGCACAATGTCGATATGATCGGCTTAAGTGGTTTGATCACACCTTCTCTTGATGAAATGGTACATGTGGCAAAGGAAATGCAGCGTCGTAATTTCACCATGCCATTATTAATAGGTGGTGCGACAACTTCAAAAACGCATACAGCAGTGAAGATCGAGGAACATTACAAAGGTCCTGTCATCCATGTCTTGGATGCTTCCAGGAGTGTGGCAGTGGCGACGACACTGATGTCAAGTGATAGCGAAGCAACTTCTAAATTTATATCTCAAACCAGAGAAGACTATGAAAAAATAAGAGTTCAGCGTGCTGGAAAGCGGACAGAAAAACGCATGTTGTCCTATGAGGTTGCCAGACAAAACAAGTTGAAGATCGATTGGGCTTCCTACACACCACCCACACCTGCATATCCGGGTGTGACAGTTTTAGAGGACTTTCCTTTGGAGGAAATAAAGAAATACATAGACTGGACGCCATTCTTCCAGGCATGGGAATTGGCCGGGAAATATCCGGCTATTCTTACTGACGAGGTGGTGGGTGAAGCAGCAACTGATCTATTCAAAGACGTCAACAAGCTAATGGATGACACGATCAAAGGAAAATGGTTGCAGGCTAATGGTGTCATAGGGTTATGGCCCGCCAATACAGTTGAGGATGACCTCATCGAAATATATGAAGATGACACCAGAACCAACGTCCTAAAAACATTGATCACTCGTCGTCAGCAGCAGCAGAAAGCTGCCGGACTGCCCAATATTTCACTTTCGGACTTCATTGCACCCAAAGAATCCGGTGTCAAGGACTACATCGGCGGATTTGCTGTGACGGGCGGCATGAACATCGAGAATAAGTTGGAAGAATTCGAAGCCAATCACGACGTCTATAATGCCATCATGTTCAAAGCGCTTGCTGACCGTTTCGCCGAAGCCTTTGCTGAATGTTTGCACCACAAAGTCAGAACCCATTATTGGGGTTACGCCTCCGATGAAAACCTCAACAACGAAGACCTCATCAAAGAAACCTATCGCGGTATACGTCCTGCACCCGGTTATCCTGCCTGTCCAGAACACTCGGAGAAAGGAAAACTATTCGAACTGATGGATGCCACGCGTAACACAGGTATTACTTTGACAGAATCATACGCCATGACGCCGACAGCGGCTGTTTCTGGTTGGTATTTTAGTCATCCGGATAGTAAGTATTTTGGAGTTGGGGAGATCTTGGAGGATCAGGTGGGGGCTTGGAAAGAGTATGAGTTTGAGATGGAGGAGAAGGTGTGAGGAGGTCTTCCTAGTTTAAAGATCATTTCTTTTTTTGAATTCTAAGGCTTTATTCAATTCCTTGTGTGAAAAACTTTCTTCAATGTTGCTGTAAATAGATTTTTATTGTGAATTTCATTCCTTAAGAAATGTAATATATTTGAGAAAAATAAACTTCATGGTTATTGCGCATATATGTCCATATTGGCGATATATGCGCCACAAAGTGAGGGATATAAATAAGTTATAAGCAAGCCTAAAAGACGACAGTGCAACTATAAACAGACGACTAAAAATTAAACGAATTTACTACGACAAACCATTTTGACAGGTGAACAACATACAGACCATATTTCAAACGGACAACGAGTAAGCCGACACTCATTGCCTACCCTTCTGTATTTTTTATTTTCCCCACCGCACATTTTTTTAATTCAATTTTATTGCCAACCCACAAATGGCACATTTGGTTTTGCCAGACACACAAGCCAACCCTTCCCAAAACCAAAAGAGCCATTTTTTGCCCACGCACCGACAAACAGACTGACAGTAATTCAAACAGTTTTTATATTGAAAAACGAGATAGTCAAAATATTAAATCTATCTTTGCGAACTCATCTCAAAATGGCATGAACAGAATTAAAGAAGTGTTGGAAGAAAAGGGAGTAAAACAGACTTGGTTGGCTGAAAAACTAGGCAAAAGTTACAACATGGTCAACGGCTATGTGCAAAACAGACAACAGCCAAGACTTGAAGTGCTTTTTGAAATTGCCAAAATACTAGGTGTTAAACCACAAGACTTAATAAAAGAGAAAAAATGACAAGCATAGCACAACGACAAGAATTACAAGCCAAGATTTGGAGAATTGCCAACGATGTTCGTGGCTCTGTGGATGGATGGGACTTTAAACAGTTTGTCTTAGGTACGCTGTTCTATCGCTTTATTAGTGAAAACTTCACCAATTACATTGAAGGTGGTGATGAAAGTGTAAACTATGCAAACTACCCTGATAAAGACATTACACCTGAAATAAAAGACGATGCAATTAAAACAAAAGGTTATTTCATTTATCCCAGTCAACTATTTGTCAATGTTGCCAAAACAGCTAATACCAACCCAAATCTAAACACAGACTTAAAAGCGATTTATGACGCTATTGAAAGTTCTGCAAACGGTTATCCATCTGAACCAGATATAAAAGGTTTGTTTGCCGATTTTGATACTACAAGCACACGACTGGGAAACACTGTTGAAAGCAAAAACAACACCTTGGCTAAAGTTTTAAAAGGAATTGCTGAACTAGATTTTGGCAATTTTGAAGACAATCAAATAGACCTTTTTGGTGATGCCTATGAGTTTTTGATTTCCAATTATGCCGCCAATGCAGGGAAATCGGGAGGTGAGTTTTTTACGCCACAACACGTTTCAAAACTCATTGCACAATTGGCAATGCACAAGCAAGACAAGGTAAACAAGATTTATGACCCAGCCGCAGGTTCAGGCTCTTTATTGTTACAAGCCAAAAAGCATTTCGACAATCATATTATTGAAGAAGGTTTTTATGGGCAGGAAGTAAACCACACCACTTATAACCTTGCTCGTATGAACATGTTTTTGCACAACATCAATTACGACAAGTTTAATATTGCCCTTGGCAATACACTTCGCAACCCACACTATGGCGATGAAAAACCATTTGATGCCATTGTTTCTAATCCTCCATACTCAATAAATTGGATTGGTGACGATGACCCAACACTAATTAATGACGACCGTTTTGCACCTGCTGGTGTATTGGCTCCTAAATCAAAAGCAGATTTTGCTTTTGTATTACATGCCCTAAGTTATCTATCAAGTAAAGGCAGGGCAGCTATTGTTTGTTTCCTGGTATCTTTTACCGTGGCGGTGCTGAACAGAAAATCAGAAAGTATTTAGTGGATAATAATTTTGTAGAAACCATAATCTCCGTAGCACCCAATTTGTTTTATGGCACTTCCATAGCTGTTACACTCTTGGTACTTTCCAAGCATAAAACTGAAAACAAAACCCAATTTATTGATGCTAGTGGTGAGGACTTCTTTAAAAAAGTAACCAACAATAATTTGCTTGAAGACAAACACATAGAGCGAATTATGGAAATTTTTGATAGCAAAGTCGATGTAGCACATATAGCTGCTTCAATAGACAATGCAAAAATTGCTGAAAATGATTATAACCTATCCGTTAGCTCATATGTAGCAGCCAAAGACAACAGAGAAAAAGTAGATATAAAAACCCTGAACGAAGAGATTGCTACAACAGTGAAAAAAATAAGTTTGCTTCGTGCTGATATTGATACTATCATAAAAGAAATTGAAGCATGAGCAATATAGAAAAACTATTAGAAGGTGTGGAGGTGGAGTGGAAGACTTTGGGGGAGGTGACAAATGTACTTCGTGGACGAAGATTGACTAGAGAACAACTTTCAGTTGATATGAAGTTTCCTGTTTTTCACGGAGGTTTAGAACCTCTGGGTTATTATGGGAAAAATAATAGACCAGCAAATTCAGTTATGATAATTAATGTAGGTGCATCTGCTGGAACTGTAGGATATAGTGATGTTGATTTTTGGTCTTCTGATGGATGCTATTGTCTTGAACATTCTGAATTGTTAAACAATAAATTTCTTTATTACTATTTAATTGGGAAACAAAATTTCTTACAATCCAGAGTTAGAAAGGCTGGCATACCAACTCTAGATGGTCTTGTAGTTGAAAAACTCCAAATCGCCATCCCACCACTTTCTATTCAAAATGAAATTGTTCGCATTTTAGATTCATTTACAGAGCTTACAGCGGAGCTTACAGCGGAGCTTACAGCTCGGAAGCAACAATATAATTATTATCGAGATAAATTATTACGCTTTGAAGATGGTGAAGTGGAATTAGTAGCATTGCAATATTTAGCTGAAAATTTGGACTCAATGCGAAAACCCGTTACAAGTGGATTAAGAGATGCAGGCGATATTCCATATTATGGAGCTTCCGGCATTGTGGATTACGTAAAAGATTACATATTCGATGGTGAGTTTTTATTAATTTCTGAAGATGGTGCAAATTTAATTGCAAGAAATACTCCTATTGCATTTAGTGTAAGTGGAAAGAGTTGGGTTAACAATCATGCTCATGTATTGAAATTCAACACATATGCAGAAAGAAGATTTGTAGAATATTATTTGAATAGTATTGATTTAACGTCATTTATTTCAGGTGCTGCTCAACCAAAATTAAATCAAAAAAATTTAAACAGTATTAAAATACCAAACCCATCTCCAAAGGAACAAGTACGCATCGTTTCTATCCTCGATACATTTGATACCTTAACCAACTCCATTACCGAGGGTTTGCCTAAAGAGATATCATTGAGGAAACAGCAGTATGAGTATTATAGAGATAAATTGCTAACATTTCCAAAGAACAATATAGAATTATAATATGGGACAATCCTTAACAGAAATAGCACAATCTCTTTTAGATGCCAATAAAAAAATACAGTTAATCTATGCTTTCAATGGCTCTGGCAAAACACGTTTATCACGTGAATTTAAAGAGTTGATAGCCCCTAAAAATCCTCATACCGAAGAAGAGGAAACAAAAATCAAAATAATGTACTACAATGCATTTACAGAAGATTTGTTTTATTGGAATAATGATTTGGTTTACGATACTGATAGAAAATTAATAATCCAACCGAATAATTATACCGATTGGGTACTTGTAGATGAAGGTCAAGAACCTAATATAACAAAGCATTTTCAACGTTATACAAACGATAAATTAACGCCTGAATTTAATTCAGAATATACGATTAAGGATAAGGATAATAATGATGTTACTATTCCTGCTTATTCTGAAGTTCGATTTTCTTTTCAACGTGGAAATGATGAGGTACCTGAGTTTGTTAAAATCTCAAAGGGAGAAGAAAGCAGTTTTATATGGAGTGTTTTTTACAGCTTATTAGAGCAAACTATTAGCGTAATAAATAAGGCAGAAGTAACAGAAAGAGATACGGACCAATTTAACGATTTGCAATATGTTTTTATAGATGACCCAGTTAGCTCATTAGATGATAATCATTTGATTGAACTAGCTGTGAATATTGCTGAATTGATAAAATCAAGCACTTCCGATTTGAAGTTCATAATCACTACACATAATCCATTATTCTACAATATACTTTTCAATGAATTTAATAGGGTTAAAAAAACTAAGAAGTGGATTTTGGAAAAGTTGAATGATGGTACTTTTTCAATGAATGAATTAGAAAGTGACTCTCCTTTCTCATATCACTTATTTTTATTATCAGAATTGGAGAAAGCAACACAGCCAACAGGTGAGATAAAAAAGTTTCATTTCAATTTTCTTCGGAATCTATTAGAAAAGACTTCCACTTTTTTGGGGTATAATAAATGGGAAGACCTTTTGCCTCAAGAATCACGTGAAGCTTATTACAGGCGGATTATAAATCTATCAAGTCATTCAAAACACAACGGAGAAGAAATTGCAATCGTTGAAGAAAATGACAAGAGAGTATTGGGCTTCCTAGTAAATGAAATCAAAAGAATGTACGGCTTCAAGCCAATTAATAACACAAGCACAACTGAAGAGAATGTCGCAATATAAAACCATAGCAGAATCAAATAACTTCATTGTACTTGATAAATTCACCAAGTATTTTGAAGTGAATGAGGCTCCTGCTGTTTATCAAACAGAGGCAGCACTGGAGAAGGAATTTATTCAAGACCTAATTAATCAAGGTTATGAAAATCCTACAAACTTAAATACGCTAGAAGCAATGCTGGCGAATGTAAGAGTACAAATTCAATCGCTAAATAATGTGGAATTTTTGGATGGAGAATGGACACGTTTTGTAGAAGAGTATTTAGACAAGCCAAGTGACAACCTTGTTGAGAAAACAAGAAAGATACACGACAATTATATTTACGATTTCGTTTTTGATGATGGTCATATTCAAAACATCTACTTAGTAGATAAAATAAATATTACACGTAATAAAATACAGGTAATTTCACAATTTGAGCAAACCGGAACAAATGCTAATCGCTATGATGTAACCATTCTAGTCAATGGATTGCCATTGGTTCAGGTTGAGTTAAAAAAACGTGGTGTTGCTATACGTGAAGCGTTTAACCAAGTTCACAGATACTCAAAGGAAAGTTTTAACAGTAAGAACTCCCTTTATAAATACATTCAAATTTTTGTCATCTCAAACGGTACTGACAGCCGATATTTTGCAAACACCGTTCAGAGAAACAAAAACAGTTTTGACTTTACAATGAATTGGGCAAAGGCCGACAATACATTGATTAAAGACCTTAAAGATTTTACAACTACCTTTTTTCAGAAAAAGACTCTCTTAGAAGTATTACTAAAGTATTCTGTTTTTGATACAAGTGATACGTTGCTTGTTATGAGACCGTATCAGATTGCAGCAACTGAAAGAATTTTATGGAAAATCGAAAGTTCTTTTAATTCAAAAAAATGGTCAACACAGAAGGAGGCGGTTATATTTGGCACACCACAGGTTCAGGAAAAACACTTACCAGTTTTAAAGCGGCACGTTTAGCAACTCAACTTGATTTTATTGATAAAGTATTCTTTGTAGTTGACCGTAAAGACCTGGACTTTCAAACGATGAAAGAATATCAGCGTTTCTCTCCCGATAGTGTTAATGGCTCTGACAGCACAGCAGGATTAAAGAGAAACATTGAGAAGGATGATAATAAAATTATTGTAACAACAATACAAAAACTAAATAACCTCATGAAAACTGAGGGTGATTTAGCTATATATCAAAAGCAAGTCGTTTTCATTTTTGATGAAGCACACCGTTCTCAATTTGGTGAAGCACAAAAGAATCTGATTAAGAAGTTTAAAAAATTCTATCAATTTGGTTTTACAGGAACGCCCATCTTTCCACAAAATGCTTTAGGTGCAGAAACAACTGCAAGTGTATTTGGTCGTGAGTTGCATTCATATGTAATTACGGATGCTATTAGAGATGAAAAAGTTCTAAAATTTAAAGTTGATTATAATGATGTTCGACCACAGTTTAAGAGTATTGAAACAGAAATTGATGAGAAAAAGTTAAGTGCAGCAGAAAACAAAAAAGCTTTGCTTCATCCAGAACGCATCAAAGAAATATCTCAATACATCTTACAGAATTTCAGGTTAAAAACCCATAGAAATCAAGGAAGCAACAAAGGCTTTAATGCCATGTTTGCAGTAAGTAGTGTTGATGCAGCCAAATGCTATTATGAGGAATTAAACAACTTACAAAAAGATAGTGATAAACCTTTGAAGATTGCAACAATCTTCTCTTTCGCAGCTAATGAAGAACAAAGTGCAATAGGTGAAATAGTTGATGAAAGTTTTGAACCTTCTGCAATGGATGTTAGTGCTAAAGAGTTTTTAACCAAAGCAATTAGTGACTATAACTCAATGTTCAAAACCAGTTATGGCGTTGATAGCAATGAGTTTCAGAATTACTATCGTGACCTTGCAAAACGTGTAAAGAACAAAGAGATTGACCTAGTAATTGTTGTCGGAATGTTCCTTACTGGTTTTGATGCTCCGACACTCAATACAATTTTTGTTGACAAGAATTTGCGTTATCATGGCTTAATACAAGCCTTCTCACGAACCAACCGTATTTATGATGCGACAAAAACTTTTGGCAATATTGTTACATTCAGAGATTTAGAAAAAGCAACGATAGATGCTATTACCCTTTTCGGTGACAGCAATACTAAAAATGTAGTTCTTGAAAAGAGCTACAAAGAATATTTAGAAGGCTTTACAGACATTGTTACAGGTGAAGCACGCAGAGGTTATGTTGAAGTAGTAAATGAGTTAAATGAGAAATTCCCTAAACCTGACGAAATTGTAAAAGAGAAAGACAAAAAGGAATTCGCAAAACTATTCGGAGAATATTTACGAGTTGAAAATATCCTCCAAAATTACGATGAATTTAACCACCTTAAAGCATTTCAGACGTTAGACAAAAATAACCCAGACGCCATTGAAGAATTTAAAAAAGCTCATTTTGTAACAGATGAGGATATTGCAGCAATGCAAAAAATTGAATTGCTCAAAGAAAGGACAGTTCAGGATTACCGTTCAACTTATAATGATATACGAGATTGGTTAAGACGTGAAAAAAGCGGAAAGGAAACAGAAGAATCCACAATTGATTGGGATGATGTAGTATTTGAAGTTGACTTGCTTAAATCACAAGAGATAAATCTTGACTACATTCTTGAATTAATTTTTGAGCATAACAAGAAGACAAAAGATAAGGAAACTTTAATTGCTGAAATACGCAGGGTTATTCGTGCAAGTGTTGGGAATAGAGCAAAAGAAAGTTTAGTTGTTGATTTCATAAATGAAACTAACCTTGATACTCTTCAGGACAAAGCAAATGTGATAGATTCATTCTTTGCATTTGCCCAAAGAAAGCAAAAAGAGGAAGCATTGGAATTAATCACAGAAGAAAATCTAAACGAAGAAGAAGCAAAGCGTTACATAACAACTTCTTTAAAGCGAGAATATGCAAGTGAAAACGGAACAGAATTGAATGCCCTTTTACCGAAAATGAGTCCTTTAAATCCTCATTATTTAACAAAGAAACAAAGTGTTTTTCAAAAGCTAGTTTCGTTCGTAGAGAAGTTTAAAGGAGTTGGTGGACAACTATAAATATTTACAAAAAGAAAAATGAATAGCCAGCCCAACAGCCACACACATTGCCAAGCCGCACAAGCCAACGCACAGACCAAAGCTTGGCAAAGAGTGTGTCTGTCCCACCCTGACAAAATTGAATTAAAAAAAATCTCCTCCCCTTCTGAAAATAAAAAATACCCAACCGCACAACCCGACACGACAACGACAGAGAAACGTAGTATTGACAATGGTTTGCAAGGACGGTGGACAGAAGGCCAGCTTATAACAGCACCTACAAAAAATTGGCGGTTCAGTGCTTCGTATGACAGTTTTGTGGTTAATCAAACATTCGTTCTTCGTATGAACATTTGTGGTAAAAATCGCCAACTTCTTGTAGCCGCAACACCGTTACCACAATTTGAAAAAAATCTTAAATCAATGAAAGTAAATTTATTAATCACTATTCTATTTTGTTCGACGATTTTTGCTTGCAGAAAAGAAACCGATGACCGATTTATTTTTTTCCTGCACAACAGATTTTTGGAAGAACACAAATTAAGTGAATTACACCCTGAATATGGACGCACTGAATATCATGAAATTATTGCCGAATTTGAAAATAGCGGATTTAAAGTAATTAGTGAAAAGCGAAACGGAAATGTTAACGCTAGAGATTACGCAGTCGGAATTGTAAATCAAATTGACAGTTTGTTAAAAACTGGAATTGAACCTCAAAAAATAACTATAGTCGGAACTTCAAAAGGTGGATATATCGCTCAATATGTTTCGACTTTGGCAAATAAACAAGATCTGAATTTTGTTTTTATTGCAAGTTTTAGGAATAGCGACATTCAAAATATACCTGATATCCATTATTGCGGAAATATTTTGACAATTTACGAGAAGTCCGACTCCTTTGGAGTTTCTTCATTGGAACGAAAGAAAACCTCGAATTGCGAAATAAAAAACTTTAAAGAAATCGAACTGAATACAGGAATGGGACACGGATTTTTATTCAAACCTTTAAAAGAATGGATTGAACCAACAATAAAATGGGCGCACGGAAACTACAATTTTGAATAAAAACTGTTGTTGACATCCTATTAACCTGTTGATTGGCATTTGCTGATTGTTAAAGTTACGATTTTCCCAAAGTTAGTTTATATTTGAGTCGCTTCATGCCAAAAGACTACAAATCTCATTTAAACCCAACGTTCAGCTTTCATAGTTACGCATCATACGGAAAAAGCCTTCAATATTTAGAATATTCCAATTTTAAATAATCCTAACTTAAATTAAACATCATTAGGAGTGCCCATAATAAAATCAAACAAAAATAAATTGTAACCATTTCATTTTTTATTTACTCTAAGGTAGTATAAGACAATTATTATTATCAATTTAAAGTAACAAAAAAATGAACACAAATTTAAGTTTTTCGAACAGTGTAAAAAGTATGTTTTTACTATTATTTATTGCAATTTCAACTATGTTGACCTTTTCAAGTTGCTCAAAGGATGACGACAACTTCAATTCATTAACTACAGAGAAGTATGTTAAGTATGATAATGCCATGCATAAGTTATGGGCAGATCACATGCAATGGACTTATGCAACCGTTGATGCTTATTTTAATAATCCTAATGCGCTAAATGCTCAATTAACAAGATTATTGAAAAACCAAGAAGATATTGGAGCAGCTATTGTACCTTATTATGGGCAAGCAGCAGGTGATCAATTGGCTGTATTACTAAAAGGCCACATCAATGGAGCGGTTCCTGTCTTAGAAGCAGCAAAGAATAATGACCAAGCAGCACTAGGTGTCGCGGTGACTAACTGGCGAGCTAACGCAAAAGAAATTGCAGACTTTCTCTCAGGAGCTAACCCACAATATTGGGAGCAATCTCATATGCGCGAACATATGGATTCACATATAACTCAAACTATAGCTTATTCGGTTGACCTACTTCAACAAAATTATAGCCAAGCCGTAATTGATTATGATGTAGCTTTTAATCATATGATGCACCAAGCTACCTATTTAGCTGAAGGAATAGCAAAACAATATCCAAATAAATTCTAAAATTGCTTTTAATTAGAATACAATACTGAGTTAATAAATTAATAATTTATTAACTCAGTATTGTATTTCTAAAAAACAAAAGGAATGGATATAAAAAACAATTCAACGAGTAAGCAATTGCTGCTTGGTAGCATTATGGAATTATGCATTTAATGAATGGTATGAAAGTCAGTCCGATAAATGTTTTCAATTACTTTTAGTTCCTTGAAATATTGACTGAAAATCTAGATTTTGGAAAAGAATATGTGATTATGATCGAGAATATCTGGGGATATAATACGAAACGGAATTATATAATAGACCGATATTTTGCCGTATAATACCGAGCTTTACAATACCGAGCTGCCTTCGTTTTGGGCTGCCATAGCAGGCCCATTAGGAAACCCTATTCGGTATGAAAGTCGTTTGACTAAATTTATTTGGGCTATTACGAATTTCCATTCGGTATAAATCGCAAGAACAAATCATATTGTTCAGAAAGATTGAGAAAGAAGAAATTGAAATAGTAAGAATACTTCACGTTCTGCTGGATTTATAGAGCAAGAGCTTCTGACAACAAAACTCGTTTTAATTTAATTAGCCTAGTACTTTACGAAACAAATTTGTTGAATTAAAAACGTTAAGAAACATTGAAGTCACGCTTTTAAATGCAATAAGTTAGTGGCAAAAGAAAAGCAGAATAAAGCAAAATATTATTTAGATTTTGTATTTTTGATAAAAAAGTAAATCATGAGAACGATTCATTTAAATATACCGGATTCTGTTGATTTGAAAGATTACGATTTTTCGATGATAATTGCGTCAAAACTATATGAAGATGCAAAATTAACGGCTGGACAATCTGCAGAAATTGTTGGGCTCTCTAAAAGAGCCTTTTTAGAAGTACTTGGAAAATACGGTGTTTCAGTCTTTAGTAATTCTATCGATGACTTACATTCAGAAATTGAAAATGCCTAGAATTGTAATTTCAGATACAAGTACATTAATTCTTCTTGATAAAATAGGCGAACTCAATCTACTTCAGAAAGTTTATGGCGAACTAGTTACTACTCCAGAAATTGCTGAAGAGTATGGGGTAACTTTACCTATCTGGATAAAGGTGCAGCCAGTTGGCGATAAAAAGTATAAAACATTCCTAGAAACACAGGTGGACTCTGGTGAGGCAAGCGCAATAGCATTAGCTACAGAATTCGAGCATGCAATATTAATATTGGACGACTTAAAAGCTCGGAAATTGGCTGTAAAATTAAAAATTCAAACAACAGGAACACTAGGAGTTATTCATAAAGCAAAACAGATGTCAATTATCCCAGAAGTAAAACCTTTAATTAATAAGTTATTATTGACAAATTTTCGAATATCAAATCATATTATTGTCGAACTTCTGAAGTTAAATAACGAATAATCTCTCAACCACTTTTCGTACTTTCACCCAATATATATACCAACAATGAAATCTAAACAAAAAGATTATTTTTCTGAAAAAGCAGCAGGTTTTGATGCAGAATCATCCATAACTCAAAATGTAGAAAGTATCGGATCGCATATATTACAGCAAATAAGCTTTACTAAGGACATGCATATCATGGATTTTGGTTCAGGTACCGGACTATTGTTATGTCAAATAGCACCATTTGTCGGCAAAATAACAGCGGTCGATATTTCAGCATCTATGAATGACGTTTTACAAACAAAACTGGCTGCAATAGATTGCACGGTTGAATTATTGGAGATGGATCTAACAAAAGAAACCTTGGATACAAAATTCGATGGCATTATTTCGTCTATGACCATCCATCATATAGAGTATGTGCAGGAATTATTCATCAAATTTTATTCCTTGCTTAAAGATAAAGGAATCATAGCCATCGCCGATCTGGATGAAGAGGACGGCTCTTTTCACACTGAAGATACCGGAGTATTTCATAATGGTTTTGATAGAAATGAATTGTTAAATTTTGCAAAAAATGCCGGATTTAAAAACCTGAAAATTCAAACTGCCAGCACAGTAATTAAGCCAACAGGTAATTATCCCGTTTTCTTATTAACAGGTGAAAAGTAACGATCAATAAAAAATCTTCTCTTGGCTGTTAAGATAAAAGAATTCAATACCCCTACGATAGTTCCATGCTATTCTGACTTACATGGAATTTTCCAATAATAGTGGGGTGGGGAAGTCTTTTTTCTCGATGAATTGCCCTCAGTCTAATATTTGAAATACTCTCTAAACCCATTGCGAAATCGCTGCTACAGCCTTATTTGATTCACTTTTGCAAATTTGTTAAATGTTGGATAAAAAATATTTTCACTAAAACATTAAAAATATTTAAGATAAAATTGTCCGATTAGGTTTTTTTATTAACTTCGTTCGAAATATTAACAATCCGTTTACAAAACCTATATATATGGATTAAAACTTACCATTCAACTACTGTTCAGACCGAACGCACAAAACCTATTAATTTTATAATCAAATAAAATAAACGATATGTTATCAAAAAGCATGGCTCGCGCATTTTTCTTAGGAGGTACGATTGTAACTTTTGCAATTTTCCTGGGACTTTCATGGAATACCTTAAGTAATGAAATTCCAAAAAACACACACCCAGAAAATATTACAAAAGAAGTTATTGCCGGAAAGCATTTGTGGGAGAAAAACAATTGTATGGGCTGCCATACTATAATGGGTGAAGGTGGCTATTACGCACCAGAATTGACAAAAGTAGTTGAGCGCAGAGGCGAAGGTTATATCAAAGCAGTATTGATGTCTAAAGCTCCTTGGCAGCCACGTGGCAGAAAAATGGTCGCCTATGGTTTTTCTGATAAAGAGGCCACAGACCTTTATGAATTTATGAAATGGGTAGGTAATACAGATTTAAATGGCTTTCCCAAAAAACCAGAATATAACACAACTATAAACCCTAAATAATATAAAAAATGAAATATAAAACACAAAAACTTGCATATTGGTTTTTTGCATTATCGATGTTGCTGCTTACATTACAGTTGGTTTATGGCTTTATAATGGGATTCGCCAGGATCGATATGCAAGGATTGCATGACATTATACCTTTTAACGTGGCCAGAGCTGTGCACACAAATTTATTAGTGATGTGGTTGCTTTCAGGGTTTATGGGTGCAGCCTATTATATTATTCCGGAAGAAGCAGAACATGAATTAGTTGCTGAGAAGTTAGGTTACATTCAACTCATTTCTTTTGCATTAGTTGGAGTTGCTGCTATTGTTGGATTTCATTTCAATATTTGGGAGGGAAGAAAATTTTTAGAAATTCCTAGACCATTAGATTGGCTGGTAGTAGTGAATGTGTTGACTTTCTTAGGCATTATTTTAACAACGCTATATAAAGGTAAGAAAAGGACTACCACTGCATTGGTACTCACTATGGGGCTGGTTTTCGCTGCGTTATTATATTTACCGGGAATGATTTGGTTCGACAATCAATCTATTGATTCATTCTTCAGATGGTGGGTTGTTCATCTTTGGGTTGAAGGCGTTTGGGAATTGATCATGGGTGGTATTTTGGCATTTCTACTTATAAAAATTACAGGAGTAGATAGAGAAGTAATTGAAAAATGGCTGTACGTAATTGTCGGTTTGACATTTATATCTGGAATTTTAGGAACCGGGCACCACTATTACTATATAGGTGCAGGTAAGATTTGGTTGATCGTCGGTGGTGTATTCTCTGCTTTAGAGCCGTTGGCATTTTTGGGAATGGCGCTATTTGCTGTTGCAATGTATAGAAAAGGCGAAAAAAGACATCCAAATAAAATAGCCTTAAGTTGGACATTAGGTACAGCAATTGTTTCATTTGTAGGTGCAGGGCTTTTAGGCTTTGCTCATACTATTCCGCAAGTAAATATGTACACACATGGCACATTAGTTACAGCGATGCATGGTCACCTGGCTTTCTGGGGAGCTTATGCAATGATAGTTCTGGCCATCATTAGTTATGCTATGCCTAATTTAACAGGTAGAAAACTATATGATACAAAAACGGGTGTTTTTGCTTTTTGGCTTTCAAATATTGGTATGGTCGGTATGACAGTTGCATTCGGTGTCGCCGGTGTTGCTCAGGTCTATTTGGAAAGAAAGATGGGTATGGAATTTGGAATAGTTCAACAAGAGATCAAACCTCACTTTGTTGTCCTATTGCTTTGTGCTACCATGTTTGCTTCAGGTATTTGTCTTTACCTATACGAGTTTATTCAATACGGCAGACCAAATGATGAAGCATTAGAAGTTAATACTGTTCATTAAGTATGTAGAGGATAAATTTTAGATTTTAGATTTTAGATAGTAAATAGTAAATGGCTGATTTTAGATGGTAGATTTTAGATGGTCGTTAGTTAATAGAATCTTCGTTTTTCTATAAATAGATATTAAAGAAAATATTTTATTGACATTTATCCATTTATAATTAAATATTCAAATAATAAAGGACTGACAGATCTGCGCTTCCCCTCTGGCAGATGCTTGCCCGCGAAAAAAGGCGGGGGTGCCGACAGGCGGGGTGTTGATTTACTCGAATAAGGCTACATTTATTCTAATATCCATAGACAAAAAAATAGAAAATTAATATATCTATTCTTTAACTTCTGTTAACCAAAACTATCTCTCAAAGCGCTTAGTTATGTCATTTAGTCCTACCTTAGACAAATGACTTAACTAAGCCTTTTTAATGAAGCTTAAATTATTTATCAAAATTGAAAATGAATTTTATTTTAAAAAATTATGAATGAATATTAGTCCATATTATCAGGCAACAGGTAAAGAAATTGAAGTATTTGAAAAGGCATATGAAAACAAACTTCCTGTGCTTTTAAAAGGTCCAACCGGAACCGGCAAAAGTAGATTTGTTGAATTTATAGCATACCATTTAAAGAAAGATTTAATTACGATTAGTTGTCATGAGGAAACGTCTTCTACAGATTTAATCGGTCGTTTTATTATTAAAGGTGCGGAAACTATTTGGTTGGATGGCCCTCTGATCACTGCCATGAAAGGTGGATCAATTATTTATTTGGATGAAATCGCCGAAGCAAGACCGGATGTTATTGTGGCGATACATCCCTTGACTGATCACCGCAGAGAATTGTACATTGACAAACTAGGTGAGACCATCAAAGCGCATGAAGATTTTATGTTGGTAGCATCTTTTAACCCCGGATATCAAAAAGGATTTAAGGAATTAAAGCCATCTACAAGACAAAGATTTGTTGCAATGAGCTTTGTGTATCCGGATGCAAAATTGGAAGCTGAGATATTGGTAAAAGAAACCATGGTGGAAGAATCAATCGCAAAACAGTTAGTTAGTATTGCGACAAAGATCAGAAATCTGAAGGAACTTGGGCTTACTGAAACTGCATCGACAAGATTATTGGTGGATGCAGCGAAATTAATTCGAAGTGGATTACCCAAACGATTGGCAGTGAAAGTGGCAATAATAGAGCCTTTGACAGACGATGAAGAAATCATTACAGCCTTAACAGATATGGCCAATTTGATGATATAATATGGCATTAGACGAATACTTATTTGGCAAAGTAGCTTCTTTTTTCAAGCAAAGAAATTTGAAAAACAATGAAGCCAGAGACAGGAAGGTTACTTTAGATGAACATAGACAGCGTTTCACGATTTTAGCGAGGGCTATTACTGGTCATTCTATTGAGTTATTTGCTGCCGAGAGAGAAGGAGGATATAAAGGAAATAGCTTTTTTTTGCCTAATTCTTTTGCTCAATTTCCGACTTTCGAGCAAAATTTAAGCTACTATTTCTTTCGTATTATTTATTTGTCTGTCCAAAAGAATTTGAAATTAAATTGGTTCCAGTCCGATGATATTCAAAATGATACTGCACAACAAATAGCCATTCAGAATGCGCCTATAGTCCTGCAAGGTATACGAGAAGAATTCCCTTTTGCAATTCAGATTCATGATGACTGTAGAGTTTTTTATCAGGATAATTTGCTACCAAAAAAAGCAGTAGATTATAGTTGGCTTTATGGCAAAGTGATGAAAGATAATCTTGAGGATGCTGCTTCCCAAAATCTTAAAAATTTTAACGATAAGTTTAAAACTATAGAAGATTCAGCACCTAAAACTACTCTAAAGTCAAAGCCTGTTGAGGAAATTGTGAGTATAGCGATTGATGAAAAGCAGCAGGAAGATTATGTCTTAAATCATAATTTTGAGAAAGTCGATACTGCGGAAGAATTTAGTGGTTCATGGCGAGATTTTGATGGGGATGACGAACTGGAAGATCATCAGGAAGCACTAGACGAGCTGAATATGAAATTTACAGTGAGAGTGGATGATGTGGCTCACAGTGTGTATCAATCTGACTTTATTGAGAATGCAACTGTTGCAGAAAGTGATGAACAAACAATGCTTGGGACACCAATCGCTTATCCTGAGTGGGATTATAAAAAACATCATTATAAAATAGATTTCTGCAAACTTTATCCGACGACTCAAGTAAAATCTGATGTTGATTATTACAAAAAAACCCTTTCAGAAAATGCTTCTACCTTGCTTGGTTTGCGAAAAATGTTGACCAATGTCAATAATAAAATGTTGCAACAAAGAAGGCAAACTCAAGGTGATACTTTTGATATCGATGCTTTGACCGATTTATTTGTAGATGTCCACACAGGCCATACGCCTTCCGAAAATATCTATATATCAAACAGGAAAAAGGAAAAGGATATTTCTATTTTATTACTATTGGACATTAGTCTTTCAAGCGATAGTTATGCAGCGGGCAATAGGGTATTAGATGTTGAAAAGCAAACAGCTATTTTATTTGGGGAGATCTTAAATGAATTTAATATTGATTTTTCGATCGATTGTTTTTATTCCAAAACCCGTAATTATTCCACTTATATGACGCTTAAAGGATTTGATGAAAGTTGGCAAAAAGCGAAGTATAAAGTTGGTTCTCCCGATCCAAGTGGTTATACGCGAATAGGTGTTGCTTTACGGCACTCCGGTTCAATAATTGAAACCCGAAAAACTAAAAATAAATGGATCATTTTATTGTCTGACGGCAAGCCAAATGATTTTGATAGATATGAAGGAAAGTATGGCATTCAAGATGTGAAGCAAGCGATTAGAGAATTGGGTGAAAAGCAGATCAACTCTTATGCATTGGCTATTGAAGCAAATGCTAAATATTATTTGCCACAGATGTTTGGGCAAAATCATTATCAGATTTTGTCGTCACCAAAAGAATTAATTACTTCGTTGGTGAAATTGTATGAAAAAATAAAAAATTGAAAATAATAAAAAGCCTGGAAGGAAAATGAATTTAGAGTTGATACAAAATAAAGAAATAGATAACCCTCCCGGAGGTATTCTAATGTGGATAGTTATATTTTTAGAACTCTTGACATTCGGCATAGCGCTGGTATTTATGATCATATTGAGCAAAGAAGAATCAGCAGTTTTTCACTCGAGTCGATTGATGTTAAATCCTGTGCTGGGTGCCACTAACTCTGTTGTGCTATTAACGAGTGGATATTTTATGGCGGAGTCGGTTCGGTATTTCAGAGCTAAAAATAATAGGAAAGCCAATACAACAATTAACATAGCCATGCTTTTAGGTGTGTTGTTTTTAATTATAAAGGGTGTTGAATATTATTTAAAGATAACTAGTGGTATTAGCCTTAGTACCAATACTTTCTTTTCATTTTATTGGTTGCTTACAGGATTTCATTATATACATGTTATCGTCGGTTTGATCATTTTACTTGTTATTAAAAGATATAATCAACAAGAATCAACAGAAATCAAATTTAGAATTTTACAGTGCAGGAGCCACCTTTTGGCACATGTGCGATTTGATATGGATCATCATTTTTCCAATTCTCTATCTACTTTTTTAATATGAAAAACAGCAATTTAATTACGATAATAGTGCTAATCATTTTAAGTGCATTAGTAGCTATATTTTCACAGAACGAGGCATTGAAATCTTTTCTATTAATAGTATTTGTTATTAAATTTTTTTTAGTGGTATTTAACTTTATGGAAATGAAATATGCGCATACCTTCTGGAAAGTTCTTATTATAATTTTCATTACAGGACTTTTTTCAACCATAATGATCATGAAAGGTGCTAACTAAAATTATTGATTTTCAGCAGACTGGACACCTTATAGAAATCCAATTTTGGAAAGAGTGAAAGAATTAAGTTGACAGACTTATTAAACTTAAAATATCCTCTTGCTTCACCTTCCTAATACTTTTTGGTACATCTATTCTTATATTTCTCCTCCTGCTTATACGTATACTATTACACATTGGTTCTTATGGCCTAATAAGTAGGTTGAAAATATTTCACCTTTTATGATATAAGTGCTGAATGAAAAGTATATTTTTATGTCCCGTTTATTTGGTTTTGATTTGACGCTAAGTGATGGAGAAGCTGGATGAACGTTTTTAACCTAGTTCTATTCTATTCTTCCAAAATTAAAATCAAATCAAATGAAAAGATTATTGAAAATTCTAACTTGGGTGATTATAATCTTTTTGATTGTAGTTGTTTCATCATTATCTTACATCAAGTTTATTTTACCGAATGTCAGTGAAGCTCCGGATTTAAAAGTGGAAATGACAACTAATCGTATTGCTCGAGGTGAATACCTAGCCAATCATGTCACAGTATGTATGGATTGTCATTCTGTGCGAGATTGGACAAGATTTTCAGGACCACCAACTGATGGAACCTTAGGGATGGGAGGAGATGTTTTTGATCAAAAATTCGGATTCCCCGGAAAATATTATGCAAAAAATATCACGCCTTATGGAATTGGCCGTTATTCTGATGGAGAGCTTTTTAGAGTTATAACTACCGGAGTCACCAAAGAAGACAAAGCATTATTTCCTATCATGCCATTTCATTATTATGGCCAAATGGATGAAGAAGATATCAAATCTATCATCTCCTATATTCGAACTTTGAAACCTATAAAGAATGATGTGCCAATTTCTTCCTCAGATTTCCCTATGAATTTTATTATTAACACCATTCCGCACGAGGCTAATTTTACCAAATTACCTCCAAAAAGTGATGTAGTGAATTATGGAAAATATTTGACGAATGCAGCTGGTTGTGTTGAATGCCATACAAAATTTGAAAAGGGAGGTTTAGTTGCCGGAACAGAATTCGGTGGTGGAAGAGAATTTACTTTTCCCAATGGTTCAATTGTTCGCTCAAGTAATATTTCTTCATACAACACAACTGGGTTAGGGGCATTATCAGAAGAAGAGTTTGTACATTTTTTTCGTTCCCGCACTGATTCTACATTGGTAAACAAAAAACTTAATCCAGGAGACTTTAACT
Organism: Candidatus Brachybacter algidus; assembly: GCF_016707225.1. NCBI lineage: Bacteria > Pseudomonadati > Bacteroidota > Saprospiria > Saprospirales > Saprospiraceae > Candidatus Brachybacter > Candidatus Brachybacter algidus. Next base: position 75,665 of record NZ_JADJID010000001.1, read on the forward strand.
CTGTGATGCCTTGGACCATGTATGGAAGCATGCATGAAGAAGATTTGAAAGCAATTTATGCATATTTAAAAACGGTTGTACCAATCAATAATTCGGTAGAGAAATTTACTTCTGCCCCTGAATGAAAGGAAGTTATTTAAAAAAGAATTGTTTAGTTCACTATTATTTATTTCCGTAATACTGAAATGATTGCCCTTTTGCAAGTACCTTATGGTTTATGAAGGTTCTTTGTCGTTTAATTTATTTCCACCAAACAATTACTTTAGGACTATGCATTTCATAGAAGTGTAAGGGGGGGGGGGGGGGGGGGGGGGGGGGGGGGGGGGGGGGGGGGGGGGGGGGGGGGGGGGGGGGGGGGGGGGGGGGGGGGTGGGCTTTCAACAAATTTTATGAGATATGCTTATGATTTTGTCTTGTTGGATAAGGAAAATAGAAAATATACCGGTGATGGAGCATCCGAATTGGACTATTACGGATTTAATAAAGACGTATATGCTGCAGGAAATGGAAAAGTAGTATATGCTTCTAATGATCATAAAGATGACAAAAGTTTCGATGTCACTAAACTTAAAAAAAATCCGCTTGAACTATATGGGAATTGTATAGGAATTCAACACAAAAATGGAGCAATAAGTATCTATGGACATCTTAAGCAAAATAGTTTAATGGTTAAAATGGGCGACAGCGTTGTTTCCGGTCAAAAGATCGCAGCTATTGGTGTGTCCGGAAGTTCGTTTTTCCCGCATTTGCATTTTGAAGTTCGCACATCCATTATGAACGCAGCTGAGGGTCTTCCATCTTATTTTTCTAATATATATGCGCTTGAGTCCAATATGAAAATTAAGTCGGGTTTTGTTGAAACAGGGAGTATAATGTTGACTAAATAAAGTTTGATAAACAATATTTTGACTTCCCTTATTCAAGTTTCGATTGTAAAGTTACTGGTATTTTGATATAAGGAATATTACAGAAGAATAAAATATAATGTTGTGATAATCGAAGCTTTTAATTAAATAAGGATTGACAACTGTAATTTTTTGTAGTTAATACCCAAAAAAGGGGCAATTACATTAATCGCCCCTTTTCAAAATTATTTTACTTCTTCAAATTCAACTAATTGACTTTGCTTGTTGTCTGTATTTTTGGATTCAACCTTACAGCCCCCTGCTGCGCAGCCGAAATTGAATAGGCCCATGGATGCGAAATAACCACCAAACATTATACCAAACCATTGTAAGTTTATAATTGAATCAATTATAAATACAAGTCCGATAACTAAATATATTGCACGGGTTAGTGTCCATCCAGTTAGCATTTTTTGTATCATATTAATTAATTTTGTTTTGCAAACTCATCCATCCACCACCATTATGTACTTCATTAAAACCCTTAGAGATTAAGATACTCTTTGCACTTGAAGACCGCATTCCTGATGCGCAGCAAGTTATGATAGCTTTATCTTTCTTCAATTTAGAAAGATTTCTTTCCAAAGTGTCCAATGGTATGTTGATTGAATTCTTCAGATGTCCACCCTTAAATTCTCCCGGACTGCGCACATCAATGATTTGTGCTCCATTATTTAATAACTCTTTAAAGTCAACTTTAGGGCCGAAGCCGAAAATATTTTTTAATAATTGTATCATTTGATTAATTTTTAATTTTTTTGAAAGTTGTAATTTACGTCCATCCAGCTGCCACCATTGTCGCAATCTATTCCGCAGCTTCTTAGATAATTCGTGGCTTGTCCGCTGCGTCCGCCACTGGCACAACAAAGAATTAGTTTTGGTCCCAATGATTTAATTTCTTCAAGCCTTTGTTCTATTTCCTGAAGTGGTATATTGATGCTGCCTGCTACATTACCACCCATGAACTCACCTGGAGTTCTAACATCTACTACTATAGTTTTGTTATTGTTCATTGTTTTTATTATTATTTAATTTTGAATTGTTTTCCTTTTTAAAGCTTCCTGAAAATAAGCCTCCCATCATTGCACCATATAAGGTGCTATTTAAAGGTTTTGAGGTAATAGCGCATGTTCCGCTTGAACAACCTACAAAATAATAGTAAGCATATCCCGCTAACGCACCTAATAAAATGCCTATGATGGTAAATTTATGGTTAATTAATATATTCATCTTATAACATGGTTGTTGGACATACGTAATCGGTAATTTTAAACTTTCCTGATACTTTAATAGCTTCGAAGCCTCCATCTACATCAATAAGATTGTCGTATCCTCTTGCTTTAAGTATAGATGCGAAAATCATGGAACGGTTGCCCCCGGCGCAATGCACATAGTATGTTTTACTTTTATCAATCATGCTCATACTACTGTTGATATAATCTAATGGCGCATTTTCTGCATTAGTTATATGTTCAGAATCATATTCACTTTTTTTGCGTACATCGAGAATATTGATTTCTGGATCATTGCTTTCAGCCTGCGCAAACTCTTCTGCAGTAATAGATTTGATTGCATCTACTTCCTTACCTGAAGATTTCCATGCATCAAAACCACCTTTCAAATATCCTATTGCATGATCATAGCCTACTCTTGCCAATCTGGTTATCACTTCTTCCTCCCGACCGAGCTCAGTGACAAGTAGTATTTCTTGTTTGATATCCGGAATTAATGTACCTACCCACACAGCGAAACTTCCATCTATGCTGATATTAATAGAGTTTGGAATAAATCCTTCTCCAAATATCCTGGGACTTCGTGTGTCTATCACTAATGCATTTGTTTCGTTGGCGATCAAATCAAATTCATTGGGAGATAATGAACGTGTACCGCGCTCGATTACATTATCAATACCATCATAGCCATTGATATTCATCAAAACATTCTTAGGAAAATATGCAGGAGGTGGCATTAAGCCAGTAAGTACCTCTTTTATAAATGCTTCCTTATCCAGATCAGGTCTCAATGCATAATTTGTCTTCTTTTGATTTCCAAGAGTGTCAGAAGTTTCTTTGCTGATGTTTTTGCCACAAGCACTTCCAGCACCATGAGCGGGGTAAACTATCAAATCATCGTTTAGCGGTAGAATCTTATTGTGTAAAGACTCGTATAGGTGGCCTGCTAATTTCTCTTCAGTTAAATCAGAAATTACATGCTGAGCCAGGTCTGGTCGACCTACATCCCCAATAAGAAGGGTATCACCTGTAAATATAGCGTGCTCCTTTCCAGATTCATCAATTAGCAGATAGCAACTACTTTCCATAGTATGTCCTGGCGTGTGAATCAATTTTATTTTGACTTGGCCCAATTCGAAAACTTGTCCGTCTGTGCCGACTATGATGTCAAAACCTGTTTTCATCGTCGTTGGACCATATATAATTGGAGCGCCGGTTTTCTTTGATAGATCAACATGACCAGACACGAAGTCAGCATGAAAGTGTGTTTCAAAAATGTATTTGATTTTTGCACCACGCTCTTCGGCCATTGAGATATATGGTTGGACTTCACGCAATGGATCGATTATGGCAGCTTCGCCATTACTTTCGATATAGTAAGCACCTTGGGCTAGACAACCGGTATAAATTTGTTCTACTTTCATTGTTGTTTGTTTATTATTTAATAGAACAAAGGTGAGGTCTTTAATTAACTTGGTGTGTGACTATTGTTACAATTTCTAATTTACTATTTTATGGGGGTTAAAGTTGAAAATGTGAAAAGTGAAATAAACGCAAAGCGTGTTGAGTAGATTTCTCCTTTTTGATAGCAGGATCAGTCACTTATATTTTTGGTTATGTGTATCGTATTGAATATCAATACATTAAAAAATAAGAAGAAAAAAGTCGCCCCTTACCGTCTGGCAGCTATGGCTTATACACATCTTTTTTGTTTTTTTCAAAGTAAACTTTGGTGACACCCCGACGTAGGTTAACCTACGCCGAGCCTCAAGATCTAAGTTTTAACTTTAAATTTTATGCTTCATTAGCTATGAAGTGCTGATCGTAGGTTAACCTACGTTCTGGTGTCTGCAAAATTAATTTTGCTTATAAGTACCTCAATAACAAACAATTATATTAATATTCTAATTAAGCCTTTTATTTAAAAAATACTTATCTATAAACCTTTGCTCTGGCAGAGGGAGTCTGCAAAGTGTATTTATTTATTGAGTTAAATAGTTCAACCCAATTCAGGGTTGTTTAAACGCCCTACTTCACCCCGGGTTTCACCCATGGCTATTATTATTCAACCCTTATCAGTGTTTTTGTGTTTTTTCATGGAAGAAAAAAATAACTGAATTGATAAGTTGTATGAAATAAAATTTTTCGATTAACAAGATGACATCTCCTAAAGTTTTTTAAGCAGCTTTATTTGATTGCGATAGAGTAAAAGCTTATCATCATTCTCTAATTTTTTTAGCAAACGAGAGATCACCACTCTGGATGTTCCCAATTCATTAGCGATTTGCTCGTGAGATAAGTTGATAAGGGTCGAATCAGTAACTTTTGATTTTTCTTTTAGATAATGAACTAAGCGCTCATCTAATTTTTGAAAAGCTATCTGATCAATTGTTTTCAATAGTTCATTAAATCGGAAATGAATAGTTTTCATTACAAAATTTTTCCATGTAGGAAATTTTACCATCCAATCATCCATCACAGAGATCGGAATGGTTATTAATTCAACATCTTCCTCCGCCACTGCTTTTATTTCACTTGGAAACTGTTGCATGCAGCATGTAAATGTCATCGCACAACTTTCATTTGGATTTACATAATAGAGTAATAGTTCTCTGCCTTCATCATCCATCCTGGTTATTTTGACAGATCCGGATAGCACCATAGGCATTACCCTGACCACCTGACCAAAATCTAGAATTGTTTCATTTGCTTTCACTGAAGTGTGTGTAGCTAACGCCTCCATTTCCTTTATGAGCTCCGGCTCAAATATATGTTTGTATTGTTCAGTTATATTCATGGATCGGATTCTATTTATTTCAGGGATGGTAAGACTTTCTTTTTAACGGCTAAATATAGACTCTATTTGAAAACAGTTGTTTAAAAGTTTATATTCTTTTTGAAAATTTAAGTGCAGTTATGGAATAATAGGTCTATTGACCATTAACATAATAAAAGTAAATTTAACATTTTTTATTCAAATTATTTCCATATTTGCTTTGGCAAGACTTGGAAGAAATTAATTAATTTCTCGGATATAGATTTTACTTTAACAGAAGGAAGGTAATTACCATCATTAAATTGGCAAAATTGATTAATAGTTATCGTTTTTAGCTGAATTATAAACTCAAAAGTATATCCTGATATGAATATAGAACACATAAGATCACTATTTCCTGTAACAAATAATGCTATTTATTTAAATAATGCTTCCCAATCTCCTCTTAATTTAAGAGTATTTGATAGATTGCAGAATCACTTAAATAGAGAATTAAATCCTGTTGATAAAAAGGGGTTTAATCGGGATTCCATACGTGTTCTACTTTCAAAAATACTGGGAGGCTCACCTGATGAGTATGCCCTCGTAACCAGCACTGGGTCAGGTATTGGGCTGGTGGCTCAAGGTGTAAATTTAAAAAAAGGCGACAATATTGTAGTTCCTGAACATGAACATTGGAATAATTCTTTTCCCTGGGTGCAATTAAAAATGAAGGGGGTTGAGATTAGATTCGCCAGACTTAATGAAGATAATAGCATTGATCTTGAAGCAATGGAGCATCTTATTGATCATAATACGCGTGTGTTGGCGATAGCTGCAGTAAGATTTAACAGTGGTTTTCGGCCGGATCTGGCTACAATCGGCAGAATGGCGCATGAGAAAGGAGCATTATTTGTTGTGGATGCAGCTCAGGCCGCTGGAATGATACCGATTGATGTTGAAAAAGATCAAATAGATGTTTTGGCAGGATGTGGCTTCAAATGGTTGCTGGGTATGCATGGAACAGGTTTCTTATATGTCAGTAAACGCGCAATAGGAATGATTGATCCTATATTACCGGGCATGTTTGCCGCAGAACATCGATATGATGAGTTGTCCTTGCATCATGATTCAAGAAAATTTGAGACTGGCACCATTGCATATGCGCTATTTGATGCATGGTCAGAGGGGTTGGAGCTTATACTAGAAGTTGGAGTAAATAATATTTATGAGAAAGCTCTTGCTAATACTGATATGTTGATCGATGGGCTCAGTGAAAAAGGTTATAAAATAGTTTCTCCGACTAAAAATAAACAAGAAAGATCAGCAATCCTTCATTTTACTACACCTTCCTTAGAAACTACTAAGCAGCTATACAAAAAACTTACAAAGGAAAAAGTTCTTGTTACTCAGCAGGCAGAGAATATCAGAGTTAGCCCTAATTTTTTTAATACAAAAGATGAAATAAGTACATTTCTTAGTTTAATATAAATTTGGTTTCTGAATTATGATAAATATAGTTTGATAATATATCTCCCCCTTGGCGCCTTCAGACGAGCGGGATACTCGTTTTACTGCAGACTTATTGTATTATTGTTGAGTGGTTACAGTATTGTTTGAAAAACCTAAAAATGAAATCATACGGATATCCCCTTCTGCAAGAGGGGGCCAAGGGGGAGTCTCTGGCAATGAAATTTTTTCAAATTCAGACCTCGGGTTTAAAGCTATTATTTTATATAAGTTATTTAGGATTTTTCTCCCCCTTGGCCCTCTTAAACGAGCGGGATACTCGTTTTACTGCAGACTTATTGTATTATTGTTGAGTGGTTTGGATGATGTTTGAAACCTCTAAAAATTATGTCAAACGGATATCTCCTCTGCAAGACGACATATTCATCATTAGTTTATAAAACAGATTTTACCGTATAAAGCTTATCATAATTCTAATTTAAGAATCTTGAAACGATGAAGGACTTATAGTGTTATATTATTAGAGTTATGATAATACTAATCCCCAAAAAACAATCTAATATTTTAGTAGTGAGTTCGTAAATTCTAAAAGCTATATTATTTATCTTCATCACTTATAAAGTATTATCTTGCTTAAAGTACGGATGGTTATGAGACAATGATGCTAAAATATTAAATGATGGGTAATTTAATAAAGAGCGAATGGAACTGCTAATATTTGAGTACGAATCAAAACAAAATTAACTTTTAAGCTTATGAATATTAAATCTATAATCTTATATTCTATTTTAATTACTTTAATAGTGTCTTGTGCTAAAAAGATTCCGTCAATAAAGCCGGAATTAAAAAGTATTACTGAAAGTGTCTATGCCTCAGGTTATATTAAGAGTATGATGCAATATGAAATATCAGGTAAGACGAATGGCATTATTGAAAAAATATATGTGACTGAAGGGATGCACGTAAAAAAAGACGACCCGATTTTTAAATTGGATAATAAAAATTCTAGAATTACCACTGAAAATGCAAGACTGGCTTCTACTGCAAATGATTACAAAGTAAATGCTGCCAAATTGCGGGATGCGAAGAAAGAAATAGACCTCGCTGATAAGAAGCTTCAAAATGCTTCATTGTTATTTCAGAGGCAGAAAAATCTATGGAATCAAAACATTGGAAGCAAAGTAGAATTGGAACAAAAAGAGTTGAATTATGAAAACTCAAAAGTTGCTTTAGCAAATGCTAAGTTAAATTATAATGACCTAAGCAGACAATTAAAATTGGCATCTGATCAAAGCAAAAATAATTTAAAAATTGCAAAAATAATGGAGGATGATTTCATTATTAGAAGTGAAGTAGATGGTGTGATTTACAAGATCAATAAAGAAATTGGTGAATTAATCAATGGGGGTGAACCTGCAGCAATAATAGGTACAGATGAATTTGTCATTGAATTAAACATAGATGAATTTGATATTGTAAAAATAAAAAAGGGTCAGCAGGTATTTATTAGAATGGACAGCTATAAGTCAGAAGTTTTTGAAGCGGAGATTATATCTATTGATCCAATGATGAACTTGCGAACAAGGTCTTTTCAGGCAAAGGCAAGTTTTACGAAAAAACCTGCTGAGCTTTATCCCAATCTTACAGTCGAGGCAAATATTGTAATTAGTACAAAACAAAATGTATTGACCATCCCTAGAAATTATTTGATAAACGATACGTCTGTTTTATTGGAGGGGGGAAAAGTTCAAACCGTAAAAACAGGCTTGATGGATTATGATCTGGTAGAAATAAAAAGTGGTTTAGATATTAACTCAATGCTACAACTGCCAAAAGAATGAAAGTAAAACATATCACAGAAATTGCTGCAGCCCTCATGCGTGCCCGATGGAAACAGACTCTTGTAGCAGCTGTCGGTGTTACTTTTAGCATAGCTTTTTTTATATCCCTTCTTGGTTTCATGGAAGGGTTAAATAAACTATTAGATGGTATTGTTTTAAATCGGACCCCTCATGTGCGTCTTTACAATGATATTATACCCTCCAAAATTCAACCTATTGATTTAAGTCAAAAATACAAGGACTTTCATAATTTTATTAGCTCAGTAAAACCAATCAATACCAGGAAGGAAATTTATAATGCGTCACAAATAATAAGTAAACTAGAAAAGGATAAACGAGTAAGAGGAGTAGCCCCAAAAGTAACTGCTCAGGTTTTTTATAATTTAGGAAATATTGATCTGAACGGAATTATAAATGGGGTAGATCCAGAGAAGGAAGCCAAGCTTTTTTCCTTCAATGATTATGTAACTGAAGGTAATTCACGTGACCTTAGAACCATTACGAATAGCATAATTCTTGGCCAGGGAGCAGCTAATACCATGAGGGCAAAAATAGGTGACATGATTACAATTACTTCAGCTGAAGGGGAACAGTTTTCTCTAAAAGTCATAGGTTTTTTCCAATCAGGTATCGCAGAGATAGATAAAGTTCAAAGTTTTGCCAGCTTATTAACAACTCAGAAAATACTGGGAAAGAATAGTAATTATATAAGTGATATTCAAATTAAATTATATGATTTAAATCTAGCCCCCACGCTTGCGAATGAGTATGAAGACTTTTTCAAAATAGACGCAGAAGATATTCAGACAGCGAATGCACAGTTTGAAACAGGAAGCAGTGTGCGATCGATTATTTCATATGCGGTGGGTATCACTTTATTAATAGTATCGGGATTTGGAATCTACAATATTCTGAATATGTTGATATATGAAAAGATGGATACCATTGCCATATTGAAGGCAACAGGTTTTGCAGGTGCAGATGTCAAGAAGATCTTCATCTCAATTTCGTTGAGTATTGGCATAGCGGGAGCAATAGCTGGAGTAATTTTTGGCCTTTTACTTTCATTAATTATTGATGCCATACCATTCCATGCACCCTCATTACCGGCAGTAGACAGCTATCCAATTGATTATGGAATACAATACTATCTGATAGCTGCAATTTTTGCTTTAATCACAACTTACTTAGCTGGGTGGTTTCCTGCCAGAAAGGCAAGTAAGGTTGATCCTGTAATTATAATTCGAGGAAAGTAGATGAGCAATGAAATAGTCTTAGGGGCGAAAAGTATTAATAAATCATTTTTCAATCCTGTTAAAGTGGAGGTGCTGAAAGATGTTTCTTTTAGTCTGTCTCGTGGAGAATATGTCTCAATTATTGGCAGATCAGGAAGTGGTAAATCAACTTTACTCTATATTCTTTCTACTATGGATACGGATTTTGAAGGAGAACTCTTGCTGGATGGAATTAGTATACATAATAAATCAGAAAAACAACTGGCAGCGATTCGAAACGAAAAGATAGGTTTTGTTTTTCAATTCCATTATTTATTGAATGAATTTACGACTTTAAAGAATGTCATGTTGCCGGGGTTTAAATTAGATAAGGTAAATGAAGAAGAGTTGGAAACTAATGCATACGAATTCTTAAAGGATTTAGGTATAGAAAAATTAGCTAACAAAATGGCGTATCAATTGTCTGGAGGAGAGAAGCAACGCGTTGCTATAGCGAGGGCGATGATCAACGATCCGCTTATAATCATGTGTGATGAGCCTACAGGGAATCTGGATAGTAAAAATGCCGATATTGTTTTTAATATTTTTAAAGAGCTTACCGAAACGTACAATAAAACATTATTGGTCGTGACGCACGATATGAGTTTTGCTGAAAAAACAGGACGGATCATAGAGCTGGATGATGGAAGAATAATAAGAGGTTGAGTGATTTAATTATTGAAATGATAACTACAATATAGCATAAGAATTATATTACTTCAAAACTAAATAATTTAGTTAAAAAATGGGTGCTAAATATTATATTATTTTAATAATCATGAGTATTGTTTCTAAGGTTTCTGCTCAAGATAGTCAGCAAATTGACTACATAAAAATGTCTCAAGACTTCTTATATGCAGTCAGAACAAATGAGAACGCTGCTCCCTATCTTGACAGTTTAGCTACTGCAAGTGAAGATTTAGTGGCGCAACAATTAGTTACTGACATTGACAAGAAGGCATTTTTTATAAATCTGTATAATGCTTATACTCAATATATTCTCAAGCAAGATCCCAATAAATATAAAGATAGAAATGAATTCTTTAAGTCAAACCAAATTCTGTTTGCATCCCACAAGGTCAGCCTCGATAAAATAGAGCATGGATTTCTCCGTCACTCCAGGGTAAAGTGGAGTCTGGGATATTTCGGCAAAATTTTTCCCGGAAAATTGGAAAAGAAATTTAGGGTCAAAAAAGTAGATTACCGCATACATTTCACGCTCAATTGCGGAGCTTCCAGTTGCCCATCGATAGCTTATTACAAACCAGAAGGATTAGATGAACAGTTGGACATGGCGACATTGGCATATTTGAAGGGTGAAGCAGAGTACCTTGAAAAAGAAAATACACTATACCTTCCGATGCTTATGAACTGGTTTCGGGGAGACTTTGGCGGCAAAAAAAATGAAATTAAACTGTGTAAAAAGCTGGGAATACTGCCTCAAGATGCAAAACAAAAAATAGCATTCAAGTCTTACGACTGGCAATTATATCTGGAAAACTATAAAGATAATTAGTATTTAGAAATTTAATTTATGACAGTTAAAACTCAAGCACTAATTATATTTGCACGCAGGCCAGAATCAGTAAAAGTAAAGACCAGACTTTCCGCTACTACATTATCGTTTCCCCCAAGATGCACCGCATTCATCACTCGGTCACCAGAACAGAAACAGACTCCAATTACAGTTCAGTGCTCCCTTACTGGGACATTTTGTTCGGAAGCTATATCCGAAAGGTTGAAGAACCTATAGAATTTGGTATAAACGACCGGGCTTGAAATTCATCAACTTATAAGCACGTCCTAAACCCTACACCTGGTATTTTAAAATAGTTGTAACTTTGCCGGAAGATGGCTTTAAATCAGCTACCAAGTTTTAATACCCACTCGGATGAGTGGATGCAACCATGATTGGTCAAATTAGAATTAATAGTTTTCATTGTTATTTTTAGCATAAAAACATATAGAACAGTTACTCGATGTCAAAAAAAGATACAAATGAAAAAGAAATTTCCGAGGAGAAAAATACATCCCCGTTTCTAAATAAATTTGGAATTACCGCCCTCAATCCAATGCAGAAAGAGGCAGGAAATACAATACGGTCGAAGTCGGATGTAGTTTTGCTTTCACCTACCGGGACCGGAAAAACACTTGCTTTTTTGTTGCCTTTGATTGAAAAATTAGATGCAAATTGTTCGGAAATACAAATTCTAATCCTTGTTCCATCTCGTGAATTGGCTCAACAAATAGAGCAAGTCGCCCGAAATATGGGTTCCGGTTTTAAAGTAAATGCCGTCTATGGCGGACGTGCCGGAGCGTTGGATAAAATCGACTTAAAACATCGTCCTGCCATCCTAATTGGAACGCCTGGTCGTGTCGCTGATAGAATAAGAAGGGATAATTTTTCTTTGAATGAAATTCATACTTTAGTGCTTGATGAATTCGATAAGTCATTAGAAGTTGGTTTTGAAGCAGAGATGACGGAGATCGTAGAAGCTATGCCACGTGTTAAACAAAGGATTCTGACTTCAGCTACCAGTGATGTTGGCATACCGAAATTTGTTGGGTTACAAAGGCCTGTTTTTATTAATTACCTTAGGGAAGGCACCTCTCAACTTACCATAAAAACTATCCTTACTTCAGAAAAGGATAAGTTACAATCTTTGAAAAAAGCATTGGCATTTATTGGTCATCAACCGGGCATTGTTTTTTGTAATTTCAAAGAAGCGTTAGAAAGGGTAAGTGTTTTTTTGACTGAAAATATTATCCATCACGAGCGATTTCATGGAGGCATGGAACAGGTAGATCGGGAGCGTGCTTTAGTGAAATTTAGAAATGGCACATGTCAATTGCTTCTGGCAACCGATCTTGCCTCCAGAGGATTGGACATTCCTGAAATCAGATTCATTCTGCACTATCATCTCCCCCCAAGCGAAAAAGAATTCACCCACAGAAATGGCCGTACGGCGCGTATGAACCGTGATGGTGTTGCTTACATTCTTCATTACAAGGATGAAAAATTACCTGAGTATATTCAGGAAATAGTTTCTGAAAGTTTACAAATAGAGGAATTACAAGAAGCAACAATTTCTCCTCCTATAAAATGGAAAACACTTTACATCACAGGAGGAAGGCGTGACAAAATATCTAAAGGAGACATCGCCGGATTATTCCTGAAGCAGGGCCAGATCAATAAAGACCAACTAGGTATCATTGAAGTCAAACAGGATAGCACCTATGTTGCCGTCCATGAAGAGATAGCAGATTTGGTCATTGAAAGGACTAATAATAATAAACTTAAGACGAAGAAGGTAAGAGTGAGTGGGATTTGATGGCGTTTTAACTACAAAAGCTCTCCTATAAATATTCTAAATATATCTCTCCAAAATTCAAGTTCAAAAGCAAATGTTTCATTATGACGAAACTTTGTTTATCTTTAACCGTTTAATGATTAATTAAAATGGACAAACATTTTGAGATCATATTGCTAGAAGAGGCATTTGAATATCTAAGTGGTTTGGAGCGAAAACATTATGAGAAAATATTGTACAACATTCGTATGTCTCAAATAGAACTCGACGGAGACCTCTTCAAAAAGTTGTCAAATGACATTTGGGAGTTTAGAACACTTTATCAAGGTCTTCAACATAGAATGCTTGCCTTTTGGGACAAGACTTCGGCGGTTGAAATATTAGTTGTTTCGACGCACGGATTTATCAAGAAAGGACACAAGGTTCCAGGTAAGGAAATTCAAAAGGCAGTTAACATAAGATCAAAATATTTTGAAGAAATGCAAATTAAAAAGAAAAAGAAATGAAATCATATACGCTAGACCAAGTTCAGGATAAACTTATTGGTAAAATTGGTACTCCTGATCGTGATATTTTTGAATATGAACTTCAAATGGATCTAATCGGAAAAGCAATAAAACAAACACGATTAGAAAGAAACTTAACACAGGAGGAACTTGGAAAATTAATTGGAGTTCAAAAGGCACAAATATCTCGACTGGAAAACAATGCTAGTAATGTAACTATGGACACATTAATTAGAGTTTTTACAGCTTTAAAAGCAAAAGTCAAATTTCAAATAGAACTTCCTAACCTATTTATTAATATCGGGCAATGAGCCATAAACTGAATTTAAATACTAAATAAAATGCCTGACAAGGTTAGAACTGAAATACTTCATTTTTTAAATTAATCAATCCATTTTTCTCGAATAAAATTATTATTTATGAAAACCTCAAAATTAATTACATTACTTTCTCTCCTTCTTTTAATCACCTATGGATTCACATGTGGAATATCTGAAGAAGAGGAGTATAATAATATATATGACTTAGAACTTCCACTGGAGATATTTCCGGTGCAAAAGGTATATCGAATAAATGATACAATTACCCTGGCTGCAACTATTAAAGACCATCGTCTCAAAGATTTAAGAACTCAAAATTTAATTGAGATTAGTTGCACCGGCATACCTATCGGAATTAACATTGGTGTCAGGCACGCCGATTTTAATTTACAGAAAGATGATGATTTATTTGAAATCATTGTTGACACCTCAAATTTTCCAATTTATGAATTGGAAAATAACGGACAAATTTCCTATTTTAAATCTTTTATAGAAGAAAGTATTATAGAAAAAGAGCAAATTTCTGTAATTAAAATAGTACTTAAAAGAAAAGGTGTTTTTAGGATCAGCCCGAATGGAAAAGCAATTTTTATCCATTATGATTTGGATTGTAATACATTCAACCCTATTTTAGATAAAGGCAATATGACACATCTTTTCAATGTGATAAATAATAATCCGGAATTATTGGACCAATCACCACTTCCTCCCAATGTATTTAGTTCAAATGATCAGACACAAAAATTTACAGATGAAAAAAGAATGTATTGGTTTCAGGTAGTAGATTAATAAATCTATGCAAAACAATAGTGAGTTGCAATTAGAAAAAAGTTAATTCACTATTTTTTGAAAGCAAATTACCACTCATGCCTATTGAATGATTTGATATACAGAAATCATGGTTTCGTCCTCCCTATAATGCTATATTTCGATCCTTCACACTTGGTATAAGATGTTTTGATTAATTTGGTGCATTAGATAAACCAGAATTAATAAAATATCCATTATGCCTCCACAAATAATGCTCAAAAACCTTTTATTCCTTTGTTTTTCATTATTCATACAATCTAGTGTATTCAGTCAAGGGACCAGACTTCTCCGCCAACCGGACATTAGTTCAACTCAAATCGTTTTCGAATATGGAGGGGACATTTGGACAGCGCAAAAAAATGGCGGATCTTCCCAAAGAATTACTAGCACCGCAGCCGTGGAATCGAATCCACACTTTTCTCCTGATGGTAAATGGATCGCCTTCAGCTCCAATCGCAGCGGTATCGCACAAGTATATGTCGTAGCATCCGTCGGAGGGGCACCAACTCAATTGACCTGGTATCCTTCCGCGGCATCAGCTCGTGGTTTTACGCCCGACGGAAAAGAAATTTTATTTTCTTCGGGACGGGAGAGTGCACCTACAGGTTATGGGCGTCTTTGGAAAGTTCCAGTAAAAGGGGGTCCTTCAGAATTGCTTCCGGCACCATGGGGCTTCGATGGAAGATATGCACCAGATGGGAAGAAATTAGTAATAGACAGAGTTAGTCGTTGGGATTCCGAATGGAGGCATTATCGTGGTGGACAAAATACTCCGCTTCAGATTTTGGATCTTAAGACTTTAGCAGAGGAGGATATTCCGACTGATGGCAGCGAAGACATACATCCTATTTGGTTGAGTAACGAGATCTTCTTTCTCTCTGACAGGGGATTTATAATGAATGTGTGGTCATATGATGTTTCAACAAAAGCCGTAAGACAGGTTACTAATTTTACAAATGGCGATGTGAAATGGCTGGAAGGAAATGGAAATGAGCTTATAATTGAACAAGACGGTTATCTCCATATTGTAGATCCCATCTACGGCAAAACTACCCAATTGAATATATCAGTAATCGGAGATTTCCCATGGGCTGAAACCCGATTGGAAAATGTGACAGACGAAATCGCCAGCGCCTCATTGTCGCCTACAGGTAAACGTATTTTGGTAGAAGCAAGAGGTGAAATCTTTACAATCCCTGTGGAAAATGGAGATGCGAGAAATCTTACTCAAAGTTCAGGAGCTGCTGATCGAAGACCGATCTGGTCACCCGACGGAAAACAAATTGCCTGGTTTTCTGATAAGGATGGTGAAGGGTATGCTATGTATATCTCTGATCAGGAAGGTACAAAAGCGCCAAAAAAGATCTCAATTGGTGAAAGTAAATTGGCCTGGGAAGCCGCTTGGTCTCCCGATGGAAAATTTATCGCCTTTGCTGACAATGCAGTGAGGGTAAAAGTTCTTGAAATTTCAAATGGTAAACTTTTGAATATAGATGTTGGTGGAACAAATCTTGAAAGAGGCAGTATGGGATTTACCTGGTCGCCTGATAGTAAGTGGCTTGCGTATTCAAAAACTGAAAGCAATAGCTTCAGAAGCATTATGGTCTGGAATGTTGACAGCAAAAAAGTCACATCCCTCAGTAATCCTATGGCCGATGCTATCTCTCCTGCCTGGGATTTGAATGGCAGGTACTTGTACTTTTTAGCGAGCACGAATGTGGCATTGGGTTCAGGTTGGGCCAATACCAGTTCTCAGCAGGCACAACCTACTTTTGGCGCCTACATCACCTTATTGAGAAATGATGAACCAAATCCTTTTCCCTTAAAAACGGATGAAGAACCGGATAGCACGAGCATAGCCAAAACAAAGGATTCAAAAGATACGATAGCCGCATCTAAAAATGTCCGTATCGATTGGAATAATTTGGATACGCGTATCATCGCCATGCCAATACCTACGGGAAATTATGATGGTTTGTTAACCGGACCGAAAGGCTCTGTCCTAATAATTTCGGGATCAAGTTTGAGCAAATATGTTATTGCAGATAAAAAAATGGAAGACCTTGTAAAAGGAGGCTCACAGTTTGCCGTTTCTGCCAATGCTGAGAAAATATTGTTTAAATCCGGGCCCGGATGGAGGGTTGTATCTACTGCCAAACCAGCAGGACCAGGCGAAGGTGGTGTGTCCATGACCTTGCGCATGGAATTGAACAGGATAGAAGAGTGGACACAGATATTCAGTGAAGCATGGAGATACCAGCGCGATTATTTTTATGACAGAAACATGCACGGCAGGGATTGGAAAGAAGTGTGGGATCAATATGCCCCTCTGATGCCATTCATCAGACATCGTGCAGACCTAACTTACATGTTGGATCAATTGGGCGGTGAAGTTTCTGTAGGACACAGTTTTGTGTTTGGAGGAGATTTTCCGGCATTGGATACATCAAGAGTAGGTGTGCTGGGTGCTGACCTTATCGTTGCCGATGGCTTTTGGAAGATCAACAGGATTTATACTGCTGAAAGTTGGAACCCGGAGTTGACTGCACCATTGTCACAACCAAATCTCAAGATAGAGCAGGGCAATTATATCCTTGCCGTCAATGGTAATGACCTAAAAGCATCAGATGATCCATATCAATTCCTGAATGGAAGTGCCGACATGCAAACAGTTTTATTGGTTAATAAAAAACCTTCCAATGATGGCGCCTGGACAGTAATTGTAAAGCCACTCAAGAATGAAAGTGCTCTGCGCCAGCGAGCCTGGGTTGAAGATAATCGCCGCAAAGTAGATGAATTGTCCAAAGGTAAATTGGGCTATGTCTGGGTTCCAAATACCGGCGGTCCTGGATTTAATAGTTTTAATAGATACTATTTTTCACAACAAGATAAACAAGGAGCGGTCATTGATGAAAGATTTAACGGTGGCGGATTATTGGATGATTATATGGTGGATCTGATGGTACGCAGGCTTCGTGCAGCTATTACCAATGAAGTACCTGATGGTAAACCACTCCGTTTACCTGCCGGAATCTTAGGTCCAAAAGTATTGCTGATCAATGAAATGGCCGGTTCCGGTGGAGATTTCTTCCCGTGGATATTCCGCCAGCAAAAAGTAGGACCACTGATCGGAACCCGCACCTGGGGTGGGCTTGTGAAATCTTCTACTCATTATTCCTTTGTAGATGGTGGAGCTATGACGGCACCTGATAATGGAGTTTTTGATCCGATAAATAATAAATGGGTTGGAGAAAATATGGGTATTGCACCGGACATCGAGCAAAAGATCTCAGCTATCGCTGTGTCAAAGGGCAGAGACCTCCAACTTGAAAAGGCAGTGGAAGAAACGTTGAAGCTCTTGGAGAAGGAACCATTTCCTGATGTGAAGAGACCGGCTTATTCTACTCCGGCGAAAAGGGAGAATTAAAATCGGAGATAGAAGTAAAAGAAAGGGTTAGGATTGAACCTTTCACCCTGCAACTGCTATGATTTAAATATAAATATCTCTTGAAAAGTATTTATATTTAAATCATAAAAGTTAATTTCTACTTCTGCAAATGATTAAAACAATTTTCTTCGTCGTTTCCGTCGTATTTTTTATCCAAGTCGATGCTCAACAGGTTATCCATAACAGAAACCATCAAGTAATTTTTAACCTCAAGATTACCGATATTGACAATCCGGATTCAGTGGCTGTCATGTGGTTTTTACAACCTTATATCGATGGTGTGACGGAGGATCATGTGGTTATGTTTCCACATAATCTTAATGATAAAGGGCTTTATCAACAAAGCATTTCTTTTCCGGATTCGATCATTGGTCGGACGATAGCTTATAGATATTTGGCCGCAAATGGTAAAACTGATTTTTGGCGACAAATAGTACTTGAGAAAAATGGAAATCAGAATATACTTGAAAGCTGGGGTTTTGTTGACGGTCTGGAAGGGAAAATAAGACCTACAAAAATGCTTTTTCCAACACCGAATTCACCGGCAGAAAATGATTTATTTGAAAAGCCCTATGTCGGCATTACTACTGATGGGAAGGCAATTGATAATCTTTTCCCAATCATAAAAACGGGATTTTCAACTGCGCCAATCAAAAATGCGGTTGTGACTTTTATCCAAACGCTAACAGAAGAACAAAAAACAAAGTCAATTTTTCCTATTGAATCGAAAGAGTGGAGAAGATGGCACAATATAGAATCCTGGCCAAGAGCAGGTCTTTGTTTGGAAGAAATGAATTCAAGACAAAAAGAATTAGTTTTTAACTTATTGGCAGAAAGTCTTAGTTCCCGAGGTCTTCAAAAAGTAAAAGATATAATGTCTATGGAAGCTTATCTGGCAGTTTTAGTACCGGAAGTGAAAGCCTTAGGCAGAGAAAAATATTGGTTTACATTTTACGGATCACCTTCAGATACTGAACCTTATGGATGGCAAATCGAGGGGCATCACATCGTAATTAATTATTTTGTATTAGGTGATCAGGTGGTCATGACGCCGATTTTTATGGGGTCCGAACCGAATTATATCGAATCCGGAGAAAATGAAGGTTTGCGCACATTCGTCGTAGAAGAAAAAAAAGGCCTCGACTTTTATAAATCTCTCACCAAAAAACAAAAAGTGGAAGCGACCATTTTGCACAAAAAGGAATATGACTTTAATCGTTCAGAGGCATTCAGAGACAATGAAATCATACCCATATCAGGAATTTCGGCTAGAAAATTATCTAAAAAACAACAAAAAGCTCTATTAGAATTAATTGCTGAGTATGTAAATAACCTAAGGGAGGGTCAGGCAATAATTAAAATGGAAGAAGTTCAACATTATTTAAAAGAAACAAATTTCTCCTGGGTTCAAGGAGATAATCCGGATGGTCCTTTTTATTATCGCATCCACAGTCCGGTTATTTTGATTGAATTTGATCATCAAACTCCGGTGTTTATTTACGACCCTTCAAATCCTTATCCCGGTCCTGTCAAAAGCCATATTCACACGGTAGTTCGTACTCCGAATGGCAATGATTATGGTAAGGACCTGTTGAGAGAGCATTTGGAAAAAGAGCATAAAAAGGATAATTATTAACTACCTCTTAAATTCTCGGATTACTAATTTATTAGGAATAGCTTGAAGGTAAAATATAGCACAATAGCATTAAGTTTCCTGGAATTTGAACTGAGTTTTTTTGCTAGTCCTTTTAAAAAAATTAAATAACAATCATGAAACCTTTATTAATTATAGTTTTATTTTTATCTGTCTTTCAGTTGTCCGCTCAGAACAATTATTATACTCAAGGAAAAAGTAATCGTGTGGCTGCAGAATGGGAACCGGCATTAGGTACCATGATTGTATGGCCCTTAAGCATACCGTACAAATTAGTAGTTGAGTTGGCAAATGACAATCATCTTTATACATTGGTGCAGAATGACTCCACAAAAGCAATTGCCTTAAAGTGGTACACAGCTTGGGGAATAGATCCATCAAAAAATACTTTTATTTACGCCCCGGCAGGCATTGATTCATGGTGGACAAGAGATTGGGGGCCAAGTGCCGTTTTTACACCGGATAAAAAAATGGAATTGGGTGATGGAAAATATACTTATTCTACACCGGTGTCTGATATTGGATGTGATGACAGTCTTGAATTTATTTATATGAATGCGGATAAAAAAATCATCAAAACCGAAACAGATGATAGTGCCAGTGTTTATGTAGGTGCTGCATTACATACTGAAGTTTTAGATCTTCCTTTTGCAAATACCGGTGGTAATGTATTGACTGACGGATTGGGATCGGCTTTTTCCACGTGTATCTTGTTACAAGAAAATAAATTCAGAGGATTAAGTGACGACCAATTCTTCCAACTCAACAAAAATCTTTTGGGCCTGAATAATTACCACATAATTTCAAATTTTGAGAAAAGAAGCATTCAGCATATTGACTGTTTCATGAAAGTATTAGATGAGGAACGCATCCTTGTAGCAGAGCCACCGTCAGATCATCCGGAATATGCCATTTATCAAAATATCGTTGACAATGAATTAGCAAAATTGAAAACACCTTATGGCCGCCCATATGAAATAATTAGAATTAAAACAGACCGATACAGTAAGGATCGACTGGCAGCTTACACCAATTCCCTCATACTAAATCAAACGATCTATGTTCCATTATTTCAGATATCTCAAGATAGTCTTGCACTTGAAAGATGGCGCGAGGTAATGCCGGGCTATACAGTTAAAGGTTTTTACTTTCTATTGGCACATGAACCTTTGGTGGATGCAAATGTGAAAGACCATTATAAAATATACGGATGGAATAGTGGCGATGCCCTTCATTGCAGAACAAGAGCAGTATGGGATCCTCAAATGATTTTTATTACAACAAAAAGAATTAAGAACATAGTTGATAGTAAACATAAAAATCATGTGTATTCAACAATTATTGATTATAGTGGAAAAGGACTTGATTTAAAGAAAACGATGCTCTTTTGGCGCGTATCAGGTCAGAAAGGCTGGAATCAAATCGCATTAAAACAAACAGATGCTGTCGATCATTTTTCTGTAGAAATACCATTTCACAAATCAGGGTGCACAATTGAATATTATATATCAGCTGTTTCGAAATCCGGGCAAAAAGAAACAGCACCTCGGACGGCACCGGGTGGATTGTTTAATTTTTTTATACAATAATAATAAATGCTATTTAGGAATTAAGATTCTCAAACTTAGTCTTTTAATTGACTAAGTTTTGCATGTTTTATACTTACGAGAAAATGTATTTTTTTTCATCGCAAAAACTATCTTTGACGAACGAAAAAAAAAGAAACATGTATATCAGGCTTAAATGTATTATCCTCCTTGTCTTTCTAAGTGCCTCATATGCAAATTCCCAATGTTGCACCTACACAATAATCATGCACGACTCATATGGTGATGGTTGGAACGGAGGCAGTCTAGAAGTGTATATTAATAATGTTTCGATTGGAGAATTTAAGGCAGAGAACTTTGTAAGTTCAGATACATTTACAGTTTGTAATGATGCATCAATCAGCTTTTTTTATAAGGGGGGAATGTATGAAAATGAAAATTCCTATCAATTATACGATCCTTCATGGAATCTTGTTTTTGCTGCCGGGCCGAATCCTCAAACAGGCAGCATATCATTGCCATCTGGTAATTGCTCAGGTATAACAGTTCCTGGTAATAATGCTTGCACAGCCATTGCAATTGATACTGGTGAATGTCTTATTAAGGATAACATTGGATTTATAGGTTCCGGATTAAACCCTGATTGCGCTGGATATAAAGGCGGTGATATTTGGTTTAAAACAGAGGTTCCTCCTTCGGGAAATGTTGGTTTTGAAACTGACAACGGCAGCTTGAATGATACTGGGATAGCTGTTTGGTCAGGTAGTTCATGCACCGATCTTCGATTACTGGGATGTGATGATGACGGTGGAAATGGTAGCTTTTCTTTTCTTAATGTATATGATTTATTGCCGGATCAAACACTTTACATTCAGGTCTTTGGATACGATGGCAGCAGTGGCAATTTTGAACTTTGTGTTGAAGATTTGGGTGTTGTTTCTCTCGACAGCTCTGAACTGCCTATCGTAATGATTAATACATTGGGGCAGACAATAGTGGAAGACACTAAAATAAATTGCTTAATGGAAGTTAAGTATAATGGAGTAGGCAATATTACTTATTTGACAGACAATGCCAATGTCTACGATGGAAATATTGGAATTGAAATACGGGGAGCAACTTCAGCCGGTTATCCACAACGCCCATATGGTATCGAAACTCAAGATGAAGTTGGAGAGAATAAGAATGTATCTCTTTTAGGAATGCCTGCTGAAAATGATTGGGTGTTGTTATCCAACTTTAATGATCTTTCCTTAATAAGGAATCCTCTGGCATATCATCTATTTGGGGCGATGGGCAATTATAGTGTAAGGACAAGTCTTTGTGAAGTACTAATTGACAGTTCGTATAAGGGAATTTATGTATTTGGAGAGAAAATTAAACGTGATAAAAACAGAGTTAATATAGCCAACTTAACTGAAGCGGATATTTCTGGAGATGATCTTACAGGTGGTTATATTCTTCAACAAAATCACTGGAATGCAGACAATAGTTTTCAATCCAACTATTCCCCTATTGATCATCCAGGATTTGATATCCATTTTTTATACCAGGATCCAAAACCGGAGAATCTTTTGCCAATTCAAAAGGCTTATATAGCATCCTATGTGGATAGTTTGGAGGCAGCACTTTATAGTTCAAACTTTACAGATACCACAAATGGATACAGAAAGTACATGGATGTAAAATCTTTTATTGATTATTTTCTTGTGAATGAATTGTCGCGAAATGGAGATGGATTTAAGAAGAGTGTTTTTTATAACAAAGACAAAAATTCAAAAGGAGGGAAGTTAAAAGCTGGCCCTGTATGGGATTTTGACTGGGCATGGAAAAATATTGGAGGATGTACTTCAGAAAACTTAGATGGTTCGGGTTGGGCGCATTATGTCAATGACTGCTCTCCGGATAATTATTCTACTGGTTGGTATATCCGTTTACTTCAGGATACATCATTTAGCAATGAATTGCGTTGCACCTATGAAAATTACAGGCAAACAATTTTAGATACCTCTTATATTTTCTCATATATAGATAGTGTCAAGAATCTAGTGCAAAACGCTCAGGCACGTCATTTTAAAAAATGGCCAATACTTGGTAAGAGTGGACCTGCCCCAGAAATCGGGGACATAGCCACCACGTATGATGGAGTGCTGGATACTTTGAAGGGATGGATTAGTTTGCGATTAGATTGGCTTGATAAGAATATTCCCGGGCTCTGCATACCTGCTATTAGCGGATCAAATCATCATGAATTTTCTGAAATACTTCAATGTTTTCCTAATCCCGCCTCTGACTTTGTTCAGATTGAATATACATTGTCAGCACCTATGAAAGTTAAGGTGAGTATGCATAATTATTTAGGTAATTCAGTTGCATCTGTAAAAGGGGAAATGCAGGATAGTGGAAGCCATGCGCTCAAATTTGATATTCGCAATTTTTCACCAGGGATTTATATTATTCGATTTGAATCTGGTTCAAATATTAAATATAAAAGGTTAGTAATCGTAAAATAGATTCTTTAATTGAATATTTTAGCCATTTGAATACTTTAAATTGATTAAATTGATTAAATTGATTGTTTGCCCACTATCAAAATTGAGAAGATGGGTAAATTAATAGCCATTCTTTTTATGAAAGAATGGAATCCTAGTGCGTCTATTAATTCAAGTTCTTATAGTTTAGCTGAGATCAATAAGGTGGTCTTAAATAGCATCATCCAGCGTTTAAGATAAGTAGGTATCCACAATAAAAATTTATGTATCGAATATTTGATATATAAAATACATTGTATAGTAAATGAATATACATATGTAATTATATATATGTCCCTAAAGTATTATTTATAATAAATCTAAAAACTAGTTTTCATATATTTAGGACAAATATGTCCTTAATTGTAAATCAATTAGGTTGACTGTATTTTCAGTTTTATATTTTATCCATTTTAAATTTATGTTACATGAAGTTTTTAGCAAATTACATAGTCATGGTGGCGATTATCTTATGGATAATTCCATCTTATGCCCAGTTAAATCGTACTATTGATGGCAAGGGCAACAATCTTCTCCATCAAGAGTGGGGGACGACGGGTTCAAATGAATTAGAATACGGTACCATCGGTTTTGGTGACGGCTATTCTTCACCGGCGGGTTCTGACAGACCTAACGCCCGTTACATCAGCAATATGCTTAATGTTCAAAATACACTTGAAAACGATCCACGTAATCTTAGTGCTTACTGCTGGGTTTGGGGCCAATTTATTGATCACGATATCACTCTTGTTACAGACAATCCTAATGAAGGTTTGGCAATTTCCATACCTAAAGGTGATGTTTATTTCGATCCACAGGCCACAGGCACTGCCAAAATGAATATATTACGCAATCTATTTGATCCTAACACGGGAACTGATCCTAGCAATCCAAGAAAGTATATCAACCATATAACATCTTTTGTAGATGCCTCGACTATATATGGATCAGATGAGTCACGTGCCAAATGGTTAAGAACATTCATAGGAGGTAAAATCAAAGTATCAAGTGGTAATCTTCTTCCATGGAACACCATTACCGGCGAGTATAATGACGTGATTGATCCATCTGCGCCCGAGATGGCAATGCCATTACCCAATGTAACTAAATTTTTTGTATCCGGTGATGTCCGAGCAAATGAGAATCCATTTCTTACAGCTATGCATACTTTATTTACCCGAGAGCATAACAGACTTTGTACAAAACTAGCTAATGAATTCCCATCATGGAATGATGAAGAATTATATCAGCGAGCCCGTAAACTTGTAGGTGCTGAAATCCAAGCTATTACTTACGAGGAATGGCTACCTGAACTAGGAATGGAGTTGGATACATACCTGGGCTACAATGCCTCAGTTGATCCTGGTATTATGAATGTATTTTCTGCAGCAGCTTACAGGTATGGTCATACCACTATCAATAGTGTGTTAGTGAGGATGGACAATGCGGGGAACTACATGGCTGAAGGTGATATCTTATTGAGAGATGCCTATTTTAATCCTGGAGCGACAAAAGATATTGGAGGTATAGAGCCATATTTGATTGGCATGTCAACGGTGATTCAACAAGATTTTGATTGCAAGATCATCGATGATCTTCGCAACTTCCTTTTTGGTGCTCCAGGAGCAGGTGGTATGGATTTGGCAGTCATTAATATTGAAAGGGGCAGAGAACGGGGACTTCCGGATTACAATACTGTGCGCAATGATTTTGGATTGGAGCGCCTTAACGATTTCAACCAAATGTCTTCGGATTTGATTATGAACCAAACATTGAAGTTTGTGTACAGCGATGTTAACAAAATTGATCCGTGGGTTGGTATGCTTGCTGAAAATCATATGCATAATGCACTTTTCGGTGAAACAGCAATGACAATCGTAAAACAGCAATTTATATCTTTAAGGGACGGAGATCGTTACTATTATCTCAATGATGATGCATTATCACCTTTAGACAAATTGTTAGCGAAAACCACAAGGCTTGCAGATGTAATCCGTCGTAACGCCCCGGTGACTATTATTAAAGATAATATTTTTGAGGTACATACGCTTACAAGTGCTACAAAAGATGTCAAAGAAGATAGATTTATCGATTTCGCATTGTATCCTAACCCTGTTCATCAAATGGTCTTCCTCCGCATTCCTTCCGAGACAAGTCGAAAAGCTACACTTCAAGTCGTTGATATGCAAGGAAAAGTGATACTGGAACGGGAGGCTAATTTATCTATAGGCAATAATACTATAACACTTACACTTCCTTTCACGTGCACACAGGGCTCATATGCAATGATAATTACCTCAGAAAATAAAACTGGTCAGAAACTTTTTATAAAAGTTGATTAGAATATAATTGAAAATTTTCATTGCCAGGAAGGATAATTTCTGACCTGGCATTTTTTATTAAACACGCCCCAAGTATTATCATTTGTAATCATAAATTGGTAATAATCGATGTCTTAGAATTCTTATTAAATGATATATTTCGTATGGTCAAGGTCAATAAAATAGAAGTATCATTTTATCCAATTTTTTTTAAAAAAAAGTCTGTCTCTTAAGTGTTAGTTTGTTGTATATCAGCAATTTAAGTTGTTATATTTTAGTTTGTAGTTTTTTAATTAAATAAAATTGTAACCTTTCTATATTTCATTTACTCCAATATAATAGAGCAATCAATTTTATTCAATTCAAATTTACAAACACATGGACAGTATAACACTACAACAATCAATTAAGCACCCATTTAATCTTCTAAAATTTACTTTTGTAATAGTACCCATTGTAGCTGGTCTTGATAAATTCACAAATTTACTAACAGATTGGACCCAATACATTAATCCGGCCTTTCTGGAGATGTTGCCGTTTTCCGGTTCAACATTTATGATGATATTAGGAATAATAGAAATTATTGCTGGTGTAATTGTGTTGATAAAGACAGAGTTAGGAGGATACATTGTTGCTGCATGGCTTACATTGATTGCACTCACACTTTTAGGAGAATTCAACTTTATTGATGTAGCAGTTCGTGATTTTGTAATGGCTATATCGGCTTTTTCAATGGGACGTTTTGCTAAATTTATCTCATAATTAATTTTTGAAAATATGACATCTTTTACACAATATACGGATGCAAAAATTATTGAGAATATTCTGAGTGGAGAAATTGCACAGTATGAAATATTTATTCGGAGGAATAATCCTTTCTTGTACAAGGTTGGAAGATCCTACAACTACAACCACGAAGATACCCAAGACTTGATGCAGGAATCATTCATTGATGCATATAAAAATTTATCAAAATTTGAAAATCGTTCAAGTTTTAAATCTTGGATAATAAAAATAATGCTCAATCATTGTTTCAGGAAGAAACAAAAATTTAGTTTTAAAAATGAAATCGTGGCGGAAATTATGGATAGCTCAGAACCAATGTTCAAACGCTCAGAAAATGATACTTATAAGATGGTAGCTAATAGAGAGTTACATTGTATTATTGAAAAGGCATTGGGAAGTGTGCCGTTTGATTACAGAATGGTTTTTTCATTGCGTGAAATGAATGGATTAAATGTTTCAGAGACTGCCAAAGCGTTAGAGATAAGTGAAGCCAATGTAAAAGTTAGACTTAATAGAGCAAAAACTATGCTGCGTAAAGAAATTGAAAAATCATATTCAGCAGAAGAAATTTTTGAATTTAATTTAATTTATTGTGATGCAATTGTTGACCATGTAATGCAAACAATTACGGAACTTTAATTGTTAAAATTATAAATATATGTAATGGCACAAGTAGTAAAAATTATTTCAATTGAACATCTTACGCATGATGTAATAAAAATTGTTGCAGAGAAACCTGAGCATCTGCTATATCAGCCAGGCCAGGCAGTAGATGTATCTATAAATAAAGAAGGTTGGGAAGAGAAATTGCGTGCATTTACATTTACTTCTTTACCAAATGAAGACCATATTGAATTTACGATTAAAACATACCCTTCTCACCATGGAGTTACAGAGCAATTACTTGTGCTTTCAGTAGGTGATGAACTTTTAATCCACGATCCCTTTGGTGATATAAGTTACAAAGGTGAAGGCATATTTATTGCAGGAGGAGCAGGGGTGACGCCTTTTATTGCCATTTTTAAGCAACTCGAAAAAGATCATAAAGTTGGAGATAATAAGCTAATTTTTGCAAATAAAACCAAAGCAGATATTATTCAAGCTGACAAATTTATTACACTTTTAGGCTGTAATTTCATAAATGTGCTATCAGCTGAAAGATTGGACCATTATGAGCATGGTTATATTACAGCAGAGTTAATAAAAAATCACATCAAAAGTGAGAATGACTACTTTTATATCTGTGGTCCCGAGCCAATGATGCAGGCTGTAGAAAATCATTTATCAGTCTTGGAAATTACTGATAGTCATATTGTAAGAGAAGCTTTCTAATTTTTTATTCAAGGTGATTTATAAACATTCAACCTATTAAATATTTTTACTCAGCGGTACTTTAGATAGTAATGATACATTAATTGCATTTTAACGTTCAAAAATGATACTGATACTTATATGAATCAGTATCATTTAGTTTTTTACCAAATCATTAATCTTTATTTTTAAATTCGAGTGATAATTTTTTCGTATAATTGAAGCTCAATAATCTTCTCTAAGATATTAGATTATAATTAATCTTGATGGAAGCATGAAAGTTTTGCATATGATTTCGAAATGTTAACAATTACTGTATTTACTTAAAATAGAAAAAATTACCATGAAGAGGGTTTCAATTTTATTATTAACTTTTTTAATTTCTTTTCACTCTTTTGGCCAAGATATTACTGGCCAATGGAATGGAGTTCTAAAAGTTCAAGGAACGCAATTAAGACTAGTTTTCCATGTCGCAAAGACCGATATAGGCTATATTTCAACGATGGATAGCCCTGATCAAGGCGCAAATGGTATTCCGGTTACAAACACAACTTTTGAAAATTCAAAAATAAAATTTGAAGTTTCAAATGCGCGAATTGAATATAATGGGGAATTAAAGGAAAATGAAATTAAAGGAACTTTTAAACAAGGCGGGCAAGAATTCCCGATGAATTTGTCAAGAAAAGACATTGAAAAAGTGGTCATTAATCGACCACAAGAACCCATAAAACCTTATCCTTATTATTCTGAAGATATAACTTTTCAAAATACAATAGAAAACATTTCATTAGCTGGAACATTGACTTTGCCAAAAAAGGATGGAATTTTTCCAGTTGTAATATTAATATCTGGAAGTGGGCCCCAAAATAGAGATGAGGAGATTCTTGGTCATAAACCATTTCTTGTAATTGCTGATTATTTAACTAGAAATGGCATTGCTGTATTTAGATATGATGACAGAGGAGTTGGGCAATCAAAGGGTGATTTTAAAACTGCAACTTCAGCTGATTTTGCAACTGATGTGCTGAGTGCTGTTGACTATCTAAAAACCAGAAACGAAATTAATAAAAAGAAAATTGGTTTAATCGGACATAGTGAAGGTGGCTTAATAGCACCCATGGTTGCCTCAAAATCAAAAGATGTAAGCTTTATTGTCTTATTGGCCGGCCCGGGAATTCAAGGAGGTAAATTACTATTGCTTCAACAAGAGCTAATTGCCAGAGCTTCAGGTACATCTGAAGCTGAAATTAATAAAACTATATTGACAAATTCAAAATTATTTGAAATTGTTAATAAGTCTGAGAATGACCTTAAGCTCAAAACAGCCTTGACAAATGAGTTAAACGATTTAATTAGCAAAGACACAATTTCTAAATTGCCAAATGGAATGACACAAGAAGAATTTGTTACTTACCAGGTTAATCAAATTTCTAGTCCCTGGATGCAGTATTTTATTAAATATGATCCGGCAGATGCTTTAAGAAAAGTATCATGTCCGGTTTTGGCAGTAAATGGTGAAAAAGACTTGCAAGTGCCACCAAAAGAAAATTTGACAGCAATAAAAAATATACTTAAAAACGCAGGAAATAAAAACTTAACGACAATGGAGTTTCCCAACTTGAATCATTTGTTTCAAGAATGCCAAACGGGCTTACCCGAAGAATATGCAAGTATTGAACAGACGTTTTCGCCAAAAGCTTTGGAAGAAATAACAAAATGGTTATTAACCCAAAATAAATAAAGTCTTTACTCATTGCCATTCAGCATTCTTCGTAATGGTTGAAACAATATTACTTATAACACGACCCATTAGTAAATAAGTAATTATGCATATTTTCGCACTTGTAAAAAGATTTAAATTGAAGATAGATAACATATTAAATACTTAAAATTATACAACATGAATGAGGAAAAGAAAAAGTTAACATCGGTTTCTGGTAGACCAATAGCTGAAAATCAAAATGTAAAGACAGCCGGGAAAAAAGGCCCGATGCTATTGGAAGATTTCTGGTTTCTTGAAAAGCTTGCTCATTTCGACAGAGAGGTAATTCCCGAGAGAAGAATGCATGCTAAAGGTTCAGGTGCTTTTGGGACATTTACTGTTACACATGATATTTCCCAATATACAAAGGCCAAAATATTTTCTGAAATTGGTAAAAAGACGGATTTATTTGTTCGTTTTTCAACTGTAGCCGGAGAGCGTGGAGCAGCGGATGCAGAAAGAGACATTCGTGGATTTGCTATAAAATTCTATACAGAGGAAGGAAACTGGGATTTGGCCGGAAATAATACTCCTGTTTTCTTTTTAAAAGATCCTTATAAATTTCCTGATCTTAACAAGGCAGTAAAGCGTGATCCTCAAACAAACTTGAGAAGTGCAAATCACAATTGGGATTTTTGGACACTTCTTCCAGAAGCACTGCATCAAGTAACTATTGTAATGAGTGAAAGAGGAATCCCTAAGACGTACAGACATATGCACGGTTTCGGTAGTCATACCTTTAGTTTTATCAATGCTAAAAATGAGCGTTATTGGGTGAAATTTCATTTTAGAACAGAGCAAGGCATCCAAAATTTGACTAATGCAGAGGCAACTGAAATAATCGGAAAGGATAGAGAAAGTAATCAGAGAGATTTATTTAATTCAATCGATAAAGGTGACTTCCCAAGATGGAAATTAAAAGTTCAGATCATGCCTGAAGCGGATGCTAAAACTTATCGTTTTGATGCATTCGATTTAACCAAAGTATGGCCACATGGTGATTATCCACTAATCGATGTTGGTGTAATGGAGCTGAATAGAAACCCTGAAAACTATTTTGCAGATGTTGAGCAAGCAGCTTTTAATCCTGCAAACGTGGTTCCCGGTATTGGCTTCTCTCCTGATAAAATGCTACAAGGCCGATTATTCTCTTATGGAGATGCACAGAGATATAGATTGGGAGTAAATCATTATCAGATCCCTGTAAATACACCTAAATGTCCTTTTCATAATTTTCATAGAGATGGAGCAATGCGTGTAGATGGAAATGAAGGTTCTACTATCCATTACGAACCAAATAGCTATGGACAATGGCAGGAGCAAAAGGAGTTTGTTGAACCATCTCTGGAATTACAAGGGGCTGCTTTTCATTATGACCATAGAGAGGATGAGGACTATTACACTCAGCCTGGCAATTTATTCAGATTGATGTCAGATGAGCAAAAACAAGTTTTGTTTAGTAATACAGCCGGTGAAGTTGGCGGTGCTGAGCGGTTTATTCAAGAAAGACATATTTCTAATTGTTACAAGGCGGATCCAGCTTATGGAACTGGTGTTGCCAACGCATTAGGGATAAATATTAGTGAATTAAAATTATAAGTGGTAAGCGCTTTCGAAAGTAATTTCTAAAAGTGGCGGGTAGGTCTATCTAAAAATCTCAGTGTATCCAGTAAATCCAGGTGCCTTAAGTAAGTTTTAGTTTCCTAAACCGCCACTTTTTTTTGCTTCAAATAGCATCCAAAAATTTCCAAAAACATACTGATTAAACTTAAGTTTTGGAGTTGCATATTGCATTGGTAAATTTATTAAGGTGGTTGGAATGCTTGACTTTGGTTAAGTCTGGAATTGGAAAATATTATCAAAAGAATTAATATATTTGACAAGTATTTATGATTTTTTGCTGTAATTATGATTGAAATATAGCTAAAATACATATTCTGCCTATTGATTTTATCCTTGATGCTATCTTAAAGATAACAGAGGATGGTGCAAATGAAATACGAATGAAATTAACAAAACTTTTTAACGAATTTTTTGAAAGCGAAAAAGCAAGTGGGCTGATATTAATTTTTGTAACAGTTCTTTCACTTGTCTTTGCAAATTCAGTATGGCAAACAAGCTATATTAACTTTTGGCAATTTGATCTGGGCGGACACAATTTAATACATTGGATTAATGATGGGTTGATGACCATTTTCTTTCTATTGATTGGTTTGGAATTAGAGAGAGAGGTGTATCACGGAGAAATGTCAAATTTAAAAAGTGCCTCATTACCTATAATAGGAGCACTAGGTGGGATCCTTGTCCCGGCAGGAATATATTTAATTCTTAATTATGGAACAAATACACAGTCAGGCGCCGGGATTCCTATGGCAACTGACATTGCATTTGCAATCGGTGTTTTATCTCTTCTGGGTAATAGAGTTCCGACATCATTAAAGGTATTTCTTACAGCACTTGCAGTAATGGATGATTTAGGAGCAATAATGATAATTGCAATTTTTTATACGAAATCAATCTCTTTTGTGGATCTATCCATAGCAATGGGAGTATTTGGAGCATTACTTGTCCTAAATAGATTGAAAGTGCATAACTTAATTCCTTATTTAGTTGGGGGTATTGTTATGTGGTACTTTATGTTACATTCCGGTGTTCACGCCACAATAACAGGCGTTTTATTAGCCTTTGCGATCCCTTTTGGTGATGGAGGAGATAAATCACCTTCTTATATCCTACAACATATTTTGCATAAACCGGTTGGGTTCTTTATAGTGCCTTTATTCGCTATCGCTAATACTTGTATTGCTATAGGTGACAATTGGCAGAGCGGCATGGCACATACAAGTAGTGTAGGAATCATGGCTGGACTGTTGATTGGTAAACCCCTGGGCATTTTTCTTTTTTCTTTTATTGGTGCTGGTTTAGGACTTTGTGCATTACCGACTGATTTAAAATGGAAAAATATTATCGGGGCTGGTATTTTAGCGGGTATAGGTTTTACAATGTCGATCTTTATTACTCTCCTTGCTTTTGATGATACATCCATAATAAACGATTCGAAAATTGCAATTCTTATATCTTCAGTTATAGCGGGAATAATCGGGTATTTATGGCTGAACTTCACACTTGATGGAGAGGTGGAGGAAAGCTAGGTCATTTGGAAATTTACATTTGCAAATCGGCAGCAAAACTCTGACTTTATATATGACTCGTTTATTTATGCTTGTGCTTTTTATTTATATACTCATTCCTGAATCGGGAAATGCACAATTAAATAATGACAAATTAGGTGCTTGGTATATGTATTTTATTACTACCAACTTTAATAATAGTCAATGGGGATTTCAAGGAGATGTGCAATATCGTAACTGGAATATTGGAGGTGATCTTGAACAGTTATTAATTTCAGGTGGGCTTACGTTCAGCCCCATAAGTACTAAATTAAATTTCGGACTAGGTTATACCAATGTCCATTCAGGAGCATATGGTAAAAATAATTTGACTACCATGGAAAGTAGAATTTATCAAGACGTAATGTTTCCTGTTCAGTTAGGAAGCCGTATATATGCAAATCATAGATTTCGATTTGAGCAAAGATTTGTTGAGAATCAAAACTTTCGAATCAGATATAGATACAAGGTGGGGATAAATGTTCCCTTAAATAAGACAAGGATGGAGAGGAAAACTATTTATCTGGCGTTTTACGATGAGTTATTCATCAATGGTCAGCAAAATATCGGAAATGGAAATCATGTAGAAATCTTCGATAGGAATAGATTATACATGGCAATCGGTTACTTCATACAAAATGGGGTGCAAGTCCGGCTCGGTGTTATGAATCAAACTACAAATTCATGGAAAAAGAATCAATTGCAGGTAAGTTTGCATCATAGACTATAATTTTATGAAAACAGTTGTGCGGTGATTTTGATTACAAACAAATGCTATGCATAAGTATTCAGTTTACCATTATTCCTTCCCATAGTATTTATCATATAGATGTTTTGATAAATTACAGTCCTTAATATTTCAATAAATCATCAAGACAGATCTTGACCTAGACTGCCTATTTATTTTTGCAAAAGTTTAAATATTTCCAAGTTCCAGACCTAGTTCTTTCAATTGCGCTTTATCTATAGCTGCGGGAGCTTCTATCATTACATCTCTTCCCTGATTGTTTTTTGGGAATGCAATAAAATCTCTGATACTATTACTGCCGCTCATTACTGCACACAATCTGTCAAGCCCGAAAGCAATACCTCCGTGAGGTGGCGCGCCAAATTCGAAGGCATTCATCAGAAACCCAAACTGTATATCTGCTTCTTCTTTAGTGAATCCGAGAAGATCAAAGTTTTTAGACTGTAGTTCCTTATCGAAGATTCTTATAGAACCACCTCCTATCTCTGAGCCATTAATAACCAAGTCATATGCATCTGCTCTCAGGCTGGTTAATGTGGCCCTGTCACCAGACTTCATTTTCTCAATATCTGATTTTTTCGGCGATGTAAATGGATGATGCATAGCATAGAACCTTTGAGAATCTTCATCCCATTCAAGTAGCGGAAAATCCACTACCCATAATGGTTTGAAATCTCCATCCTTTAAGAGACCGAGCCTGCGACCCATTTCAAGGCGTAATTCACTAAGCTGTTTTTGAGTTTTCTCTAACTCACCTGAAAGGATAAGTAACATATCGCCTTGCTCAGCTCCGAATAATTTGCCTATTGCCAAAAGGTCTTCATCTGAATAGAATTTTCCAACTGTAGATTTGATACCTTCAGCTCCAAACTTTATATAAACAAGCCCTTTAGCACCGATCTGAGGTCTTTGCAACCATTCAGTCAGCTCTTTCATGTCCTTGTTAGAAAAGTTAGCTTCGCAACTTTTGGCGCAAATTCCAATCACTGACTCTGCTTGATCAAATATTGCAAAATCTTTTCCACTCACTGCTTCTTTTACATTAATGAATTCCATACCGAATCTAAGGTCAGGCTTGTCTGAACCATATTTACTCATAGCTTCATCATAGGTCATTCTTGGGAAAGAGGGAAGTTCAATATTCAAAACGCTTTTAAATAAGTGTTTTGTTAGACCTTCGAAAGTGTTCAGGATATCCTCCTGAGTGATAAAGGCCATTTCGCAGTCTATCTGTGTAAATTCCGGTTGACGATCAGCGCGCAGGTCTTCATCTCTGAAACATTTTACAATCTGGAAATATTTGTCCAGACCACCTACCATCAATAATTGCTTGAAAGTCTGAGGTGATTGTGGAAGTGCATAGAAAGTACCAGGATTCATTCTGGAAGGAACGACAAAGTCGCGGGCACCTTCTGGTGTAGATTTTATTAAAAAAGGAGTTTCTACCTCTATAAATCCTTCTCCGGATAGATGCTTTCTGGTTTCTATAGTTATATTGGATCGAAAGATGATATTTTGCTGGACAGGATTTCTTCTTAAGTCGAGATACCTGTATTTCATCCGTAAGTCATCACCACCATCCGTATTGTCATCAATTGTAAAAGGGGGAGTTTTTGAAACATTAAGTATATCAAGTTCTTTTACATCTATTTCGACATCACCTGTAAGTCTGTTAGCATTTTTACTGGATCGTTCCCGTACAATTCCAGTAACTTTAATGACATATTCTCGTCCAAGTGTTTGAGCTTTTTCTCCTAAGCCCTTATTTGTTTCCGTGTCGAATACTAATTGAGTGATACCATATCTGTCTCTGAGGTCAATAAATGTCAGTCCTCCAAAGTCTCTACTAGTACTTACCCAACCACTCAGAGTCACTGTTTGACCAACATTTTCCTTTCTTAATTCACCACAATTATGCGTTCTATACATGATATTTCTTTTTTAGAAGCTGCAAAAGTAAGGAAATATATAATGACAAATTATAAATGATAAATATATACGTAGGATTGGGGGATTGTAATACTATCTACTTATGTTCTGCTTGGCGGACAAGGGCAAGCCTTATCCCTGAAAACACCTGTTATACTATAATACTATTCTACTCTAATACTATCGACTTATATTCTACTTGACGGACAAGGGCAAGCCTTATCCCTACAGTCAACTGTTATACTCTAATACTATCACACTCTCACACTACCGTCACATCTTGTTTCGTAAATGTATTAATAGCAGATCCTTGAATCTTGACTTCTACCTCTAATCTATATTGAGACTTAACTCCTTTAAGCATTTTAGCACCTTTGGCAAGGCCTTTGAAAAGAAAGTTTTTGCTGCCGAATTTGTCCATTGAGGACATTAAGTAATCTACCGGGATCTTAAAAGGAACTGTGATTAACTTGTTTGTAGTCATAGGAAGTGAAAATCCAGTTTTGATCGAACCAATGTCATATTCATCAGTTTTTTTAGTCCTAAAACGGCCTCTGGTGTATTTTTCAATAACTCTGACTTCAATTGATTCTATCACTAATTGATATTTAGAAAGGAGAATTAACTCACCATCGATATATTCTTTATCAGCATCATATATGTCCGATGCAATTATTTCTACTTTAAGTCCGTCTATGCCCAACATTTTTTTCAGTCTTCCGATCATCTTTACAGCGTATTTTTCATTACAACAAATCTAAACTACATTTAATTAAAGGCTTCTTCGTTTTTTCGATTAATGACATATAAAGACCTGACTAAGGTGCAACTTTATCCATTATCAGAATCTTCCTGGCCTTCTTAAAGTAAAATAAATTATCAATATACATTTAATAGTTAACGATACCCATACAAAAAATAGAAATCCGTTGAATGGCAATTAAAAACTGTTTTGAAAAGATCATTTATATCGTTGGAAAAATATCATCTAACCTTTCATCCAATAATTATAGTAATTTTGCAGCTACAAAAATAGTAAATGAATACACTGGAAGTTATTAAGCAAGGCAATCATCGTCAATTTTTCCTAATCGCAGGACCATGTGCTGTTGAAAGTAAAGATCTTTGTTTTGAAGTGGCAGAAAAAGTCAAAAAACTTACATTAGAACGTGATATCCCTTATATTTTTAAAGGTTCGTTTAAAAAGGCAAACAGATCGAAAGGTGATAGTTTTACGGGTATGGGAGATGAGTTTGGACTCGATATACTCCGCCAGGTTAGAGAACATTTTGATCTGCCAGTTACGACAGATATTCATGAATCTTATCAGGCCGAAATGGCTGCAAAATATGTCGACGTGCTTCAAATCCCTGCTTTCTTGTGTCGCCAAACTGACCTTTTGAAAGCTGCAGGAGTTACCGGAAAAGTAGTAAGCATTAAAAAAGGCCAATTTTTAAGTCCAGAAGGCATGAAGTTCGCTGTGGATAAAGTAAAAACTACCGGCAATGATAATGTCTGGCTAATAGAAAGAGGTACCACGTTTGGTTATCAGGATCTAGTAGTTGATTATAGAAGTATCCCGGTGATGAGGGGATTTGAAGTGCCTGTGGTCATGGATTGTACTCATGCATTGCAACAACCAAATCAATCGAGTGGGGTCACTGGTGGCAATCCTGCCATGATAGGAACGATTGCAAAAGCCGCTATTGCAGTTGGAGCAGATGGATTATTTATTGAAACTCACCCAAATCCGGCAGTTGCACTTTCCGATGGTGCCAATATGCTTAAATTAGACAAGTTGGAGGAATTGTTGGATCAATTAGTGAAAGTAAGAAATGCAGTAATTTAGGAAATGGAGGAAAACGAAGAAGCTTTTTACGAGATAAGTGTGGCGCCTCATCAGGTTGATAACGAATATGTTCACGAACAGATTCTTTACTCAAAATTTCCACAACTGAAAATTCCATTTGGAAAGTTAAGACTTACACGTCGTTCGATTGATGCACGAAAAGGAAAAGTTCAGTATGTTCTTCGTTTTCAATCGATTGATTTGATTCCAATAAAAAATGGATTCGAAAACTTGATACCGCTCAAGGAAGCAGCTGATCTAAAAAAAGTTTTGGTCGTAGGGGCCGGACCTGCAGGCTATTTCGCTGCTTTTCAGTTGATTCAATCTGGGGTGAAGCCAATAGTAGTAGAACGAGGAAAGGATGTCCAGGCCAGACGACGTGATATCCGCGCTATTATGCAGGAAAGTATCGTTAATGAGGATAGTAATTATTGTTTTGGGGAAGGTGGAGCTGGAACTTATTCTGACGGGAAATTATACACAAGATCTACTAAAAGAGGTGATGTAAGACAGATTCTACATACTTTTTGTTTCACGGTGCAGAACAGTCCATCTTGATAGATGCCAATCCACATATTGGTACCAACAAACTTCCCAAGATCATTGCATCTATGAGGGAAGCAATTCTTGAAGCTGGTGGTGAAATTCATTTTGGAAAGAAGCTCATTGACTTTGTAATAAAAAATGATTCAATAACTAAAGGCATATTTGAGGATGGATCAGAAATTCATTGTGATGCTATGATTCTTGCTACCGGGCACAGTGCAAGAGATATATATAGTTTATTGCACTCGAAAGATATACTACTTGAGGCTAAGCCTTTTGCCTTGGGTGTCCGGGTAGAGCATCCTCAAGTACTTATAGATCAGATTCAATATTCAAGTCCTGAAAGACCCGAAGGATTGCCGGCAGCTCCTTATAGTGTGGTAGCGCAAGAAGAGGGTAGGGGAGTATTTTCATTCTGTATGTGCCCGGGAGGTATGATTGTGCCTGCGGCGACTCAGGAAGGAGAGATCGTGGTCAATGGAATGTCACCTTCCAGAAGAGATAGTGCATTTGCCAATAGTGGTTTTGTTACTTCTGTTGAACTCGAAGACATACCTGAAAAATTCGGGAAAAGCACTTTTTCCGCTTTAGCTTTTCAGGCATCAATAGAAAAAACGATCTTCAACAATGGTGATGGTTCACAAAAGGCACCAGCTCAGAGGTTGATGGATTTTTTGGATAGAAAAGAAAGTTTGGATTTGCCGGCTTGCTCTTATATTCCTGGTATTTATGCGGCTAGATTAGATAAATTATTGCCTGGATTTATTACGGAAAGACTGATAAAAGGTTTTAGGACCATCGGAAAAAAACTTGGTGGATATTTGACGAATGATGCAGTAGTAGTCGGTGTTGAAAGTCGGACCAGCAGTCCTGTTAGAATACCCCGTGTAAAAGAATTATTGAATCATCCACAGATAATGAATCTTTATCCATGCGGAGAAGGTGCCGGATTCGCAGGAGGCATTGTTTCTGCAGGAATTGATGGGGTGAATGTGGCGAAGAAAGCAGCGGAGAAAGTGTTGAGTAATGAATAATGAGTAATTAGAAATGAGTAATGAGATCGAGCTGAACTACCTGATCAAAAATGAAATACGATTATTAAAGTCATAATGTCACCGCCTTCGGGGTTTCGAAAATTCTTACTGATTTTTTTCTAATATAATGTCACCACCTTCGGGGTTCTGTCAATGGTTTAAATCGGAATTTTTTTCTGCTAAAAATTTCTGATTTAAAAACTAGTATTTTGAACAATTCCTAATAACAAAGCGGCAGTAAAAATTATTAGTTTTAAAAATGGGTTAGATCTTCAGTACAATAACCAAATCAAGCTTGTCCGCTCAATCCATGCCATTACCCATTACTTATTATTTGCGTCGAGGAATAATAATTATCAATTAACAACTAACAATTATACTGCGAAACTCTCCCCACATGCACATTCCCTCGTAGCGTTTGGATTTTGAAAATAAAATCCTTTTCCCTCAAGGCCGCCTGAAAATTCGAGTGTGGTATTAAACAAATAAAGGAAACTCTTGAGGTCGGTGACGATTTTTACTCCATTGTCCTCAAATATTTGATCTTGAGGCTGATCAGAATTGTCAAAATCCATTTTGTAAGAAAGGCCGGAACAGCCACCACTGATCACAGTAACACGAATAAAATAATCATCAGCCATTGATTGGCTTGTTTTTATCTTATCAATCTGATTTCTGGCAAGGTCTGAGACGAATAACATTGGTTAATTGTGAATTATTAATTATTAATTATTATTCTGGTAATCCAAAATAATAATTGATTCTTCAAAGAATATTAAATGTCAGATAGTTGGATACTAATTGTTACACGAAAAATAACAATTAATAATTAACAACTAATAACTACTTCACCATTTCCTCTACAGTAGCTCCTGTAGTGATACCATTCTTCTTCTTATAATCAAGAATAGCACTTTTAATAGCATCTTCTGCCAAAACAGAACAGTGAATTTTAACCGGTGGTAAAGCCAATTCCTCAACGATGTCCATATTGTCAATACTCATTGCTTCGTCAATTGTTTTTCCTTTGATCCATTCTGTAACAAGCGAAGAAGAAGCGATAGCTGATCCACAACCGAATGTTTTAAACTTGGCATCAGAAATGACACCTGAGATCTCATCAACTTCGATCTGAAGTCTCATAACATCGCCACATTCGGGAGCGCCAACCAGGCCTGTACCTACATTTTTTTTATCTTTATCAAGCGTACCTACGTTTCTAGGATGAGTAAAATGCTCTAACACTTTTTCTGAATATGCCATAATATATGTTTTTTTAAAAGAGTATAGTTAAATTGAAAAAATTGGATAGTTTAGGAATATCTGCGAGTTAATGTTCGCTCCAGACAACACTATTCAGGTCTATACCTTCCTGATACATTTCCCAAATAGGACTTAAATCGCGCATATGTGATACACCTTTAGTAAGGGCTTCTACTGCGTAATCTATTTCTTCGTTTGTAGTAAATCTTCCAAGACTAAATCTTATTGAAGAATGTGCAAGATCATCCCCTAATCCAAGTGCAACCAACACATAAGAAGGCTCTAAAGAAGCCGAAGTACAGGCAGAGCCTGATGATACAGCGATCTCTTGATTAAAAGTCATCATGAGACCTTCTCCTTCTACATGTTTGAATGAAAGGTTAGTGACATGTGGCATTCTGCTGTCCACATTGCCATTGATATATACTTCTTCAAGGTTGGCCATCAATCTTTTTTGAAGGTCATCTCTCATAGCAGAAAGCCTTGCAGCTTCTGCTACCATTTCTTCTTTTGCTATCTTAGCGGCCTTGCCAAAACCAACTATAGCAGGAACATTCAAAGTTCCAGAGCGCATTCCACGCTCATGTCCACCACCATCTTGCTGGGCAGTAACTTTCACACGAGGATTCTTTCTGCATACATATAATGCGCCAACCCCTTTAGGTCCATACATTTTATGCCCGGTAAAAGCCATAAGATGTACACCCATTTCTTTAGGATTGACATCTATCTTTCCTACAGCCTGAGTGGCATCACTCATGAAGAGTATACCATGCTTCTTACAAATATCACCGATGGCTTTCATATCCTGAATGACACCTGTTTCATTGTTTGCCCACATTATACTGACAAGAATAGTTTCTGGCTTTATAGCCGCTTCCAGCGCTTCAAGGTCTACCATTCCATCACCTTTCACATCAAGGTAAGTGACTTGGCCACCCATTTTTTCTATTTTCTTACAGCTGTCCAGGATCGCTTTATGCTCAGTTTTAGCTGTGATAATATGATTGCCTTTAGACTGATACATCTCGAACACCCCTTTCAAACCTAGATTGTCTGATTCAGTCGCGCCTGATGTGAAAATTATTTCTTTAGGATCTACATGTATTAGATCAGCGATCTGCTCTCTAGCATAGTCTACAGCTTCTTCCGCTACCCATCCAAAAGGGTGGTTTCTACTTGCTGCATTACCGGGTTTTTCATAGAAATATGGCAACATAGCTTCTACGACTCTAGGATCGGTGGGTGTTGTGGAGTTATTATCCAGGTAGATTAACTTTCTGTTCATCGTTATTTTAATATAATCCAAATAAAAGTGATGCAAATATAACTACATTTAGAGGAGAATGTTTAATAATTCCTTTCTAAATAGTTCATACATTTACCTTTTTGATAAATAATCTATGGAAAATATTGATTTATTGAAGATCCCAACATATACTAATGAGGATTGGAAGAAAGCTTTTATAAAAGAAGTTGGTGTTGAATCATATGATGCGATGCTATTTGAAATCGATGGCATGAAGTTCTCTCCTTATTATAGTAGTGAGGATATTAAGGAATATATGGGC
The DNA here is from genome assembly GCF_016707225.1 of Candidatus Brachybacter algidus. Lineage (NCBI taxonomy): Bacteria > Pseudomonadati > Bacteroidota > Saprospiria > Saprospirales > Saprospiraceae > Candidatus Brachybacter > Candidatus Brachybacter algidus. The sequence continues at coordinate 117,559 of NZ_JADJID010000001.1, forward strand.
AGTTTGCCTAAATGCTATAATCAAATTCGGTTAGGTGAGGTTTTTGACTTGAGAAATGGTAAATTACCACTTCAAGAGATTCTATCTTCTTTGAAGCATGGATATGATGCCCCAATATTTTTATGTGATGGGACTTTAAGTTCGGATGAGCTTAGAGAAATTCATATGGATTTTATCCAACCAAGGTTTGAGCTTTATGAAGCTGAGTCAGAGGCAATGATCAATGCTCTTAAAGAACAATACGAAAATGTCACATGGAATATTGTTAGACATTACAATTCTTCAAATGATTCAACTTCCTCTCAAAATTTTATTTTTGAATTTGACACTGCCACTTCAATACTTGAGTTCTTGGCAGCGTTAAAATCTAAGCTTGACCAAATCTCAGCACTTAACCCTTCAGATGTTATAATAAGGATAAAATTGTCTGGTCAATTTGTCGAAGACCTGGTAAAGTCGCGTGCTATCAAAATATTTTGGTTGAATTATCTAAGTGCAAGATCTTTGGAAATTAGGTCCTTCTTGTGTGAAATAACATGGGATCTTACAGGTGATTATCCCAATGAAACACTTTTTCATACCAATAATGTGATTGTAGCAACTATGGCGCAAGCAGATCATATCGTTCTTGATTTGAAAAAGGAAAGTGAGAATAGTGCCCGGATACTAAGGAATTCGGTACATATTGCCTTAATAGAATCAAATTTGGGCAAAGAACAGGACCCTGTGGCCGGTAGTTATTTTATTGAATATGTGGCGAGTGCACTTGCTGAAAAAGCTTGGCAAGGGGAGGGAAAATAAAGGAAGAAAAATGAAAGATGAAAAAATATCTGTAGTTCATTACAGGGGAATAACTGATTGCCGATTGGCATTAGGAAGTTTTTTTAACACAAAGGTCATTTACTTCGAAACAATCAGTTTCTAAGATTTGATAAGGATTGCAAAGAATTAAGAACGATTCGAGAGATAGGATTATCATTCTCTTGCCAAATAAAATTACTACAAAAAGTTGCTTTTGACTTCAATTTATAAGAAAGGTCACGGAGGGATTTTATCTTCGACAAAATTTTTGCACAGATGGAACTCTCCCTAGATTATTGGACTGATAACTGACCACTGACCACTGACCACTGACCACTGACCACTGACACACTGAGCATTCATTTCAAAACATCCCTTATCGCCTCGATCTTTTCAAACATACTTTTGGCAAAGGAACAAACTGGGTTTATCTTTTTATTATTTTCTCTTGCAAATTCAACAGCTGCCATCAACAATTTTTTACCGACTCCTCTTCCTGAAAATGCTTCATTCACTTCCGTATGTTCGATGATGAAAATATCTTCTCCATCCCATTTATAAGTCATTGTGCCAGCTCCTGTGCCTGAATCATAGGCGTCAAATGAACCTTTAACTCCATTGTCATTTCTTTTGACTTCCATTTTATTGAATTTCTTTTATTCGAGAACATTACTTGGAATGATAAGTTTTGGGAGGGTGGTGATGGTTTGGGGGTATGAAGGAGAAGCATACCTTAAATGTAATATTGCAATATTACGATGAACCATACTCTTACAAAGGTTTGGTCAATTATTTGAGTGATTTTTTGGAATATTAATAGATTGGCGATTCACAAATATGTAGTATTAAATGTAATATTGCAATATTACGATGAACCTTACTCTTACAAAGGTTTGGTCAATTATTTGAGTGATTTTTAGGAATATTAATAGATTGGCGATTCACAAATATGTAGTATCAAATGTAATATTGCAATATTACGATGAACCTTACTCTTACAAAGTTTTGGTCAATTATTTGAGTGATTTTTAGGAATATTAATAGATTGGCGATTCACGAATATGTAGTATTAAATGTAATATTGCAATATTACGATGAACCTTACTCTTACAAAGGTTTGAGCAATTATTTGTATGATTTTTTGGAATATTAATAGAGTGGCGATTCACAAATATGTAGTATTAAATGTAATATTGCAATATTACGATGAACCTTACTCTTACAAAGGTTTGGTCAATTATTTGAGTGATTTTTTGGAATATTAATAGATTGGCGATTCACAAATATGTAGTATTAAATGTAATATTGCAATATTACGATGAACCATACTCTGGCAAGGGTTTGGTCAATTATTTGAGTGATTATTTGGAATATTAATAGATTGGCGATTCACAAATATGTAGTATTAAATGTAATATTGCAATATTACGATGAACCTTACTCTTACAAAGGTTTGAGCAATTATTTGAGTGATTTTTAGGAATATTAATAGATTGGCGATTCACAAATATGTAGTATCAAATGTAATATTGCAATATTACGATGAACCATACTCCCACCTTCTTTTCACCCTCATATTAAAAAAATCAATACATATCTAGAAACTGGTAAACACATCAGCACGATTCTTACTATTTGGTATCTTGATGAAGTCGAGCGTCCCCGGTTTGACACCGATAGTAAAGGAATAAGTACCTCTAACTGGTTGCCAGTTGAGACTCATCTGCCAACAGTGAAGGTCCCTGCTGAAACCAAGATCAGGATAGACAATACTTTTATTCTTAAAATCATACCCAAAATAGTTGAAATTGATTCCCCATTTCTCCGTTATTGCTATAGATCCTGAAAATGTAACTGAGTTGGTATTGAATCTAAATTTGTTTTTGCCGATCTCGTCTCGTGCTGCTACATTCAATGTGTGATTGATAGAAAAATTATCCAGTAAATCCCAAAAGGATTGATTGCTCAGATCTATTTTATTATTGTCTTTTCTGGTTGCGGCCTCACTTTCAGACAGATCACCTGCTAAGAATTTTCTGATCTTTTGGACCGTCATGGATGTATTAAGTGTAGCACTAAATATGACAAATCTTGCTATTTTCTTTTGTGAATTCCATAGGAACACATCAATTTTCTGATCTTTACTATTTCTGTCATAAAAGTCGAAACTACCATTCATAGATAAGGTGGACAAGCCTTTAAATAATCGAGTAGTAGCGTTATAGCTTAATGGGCTTAACTTGAGAGAATCCGCGACAAAATTGTAAAAGGTATTTATCCCAAAAGATTCAAAAATTTTAACTTTTCGCGCTACTGTATCTCGCCGACCCATGACCTTAGCTTCCAACGTGTTAGAAATATTAAAATTAAGCCCGAGCTGAGGTCCTGAATTAGGTGGACCTCCATAAATATATTCCTGGTATCTATTGTAAGAATTTCTTGATACATTGGGATTGTTAGAGACCTGGATAGAATCATAATAACTTTGATAATTGGGTGCAAATGCTAAAGCTACTGTTGGTCGTATCTGATGCCTTATGCCACGCAAAAAACCTTTTTTAAATTGCATCAAGCCAAATAATTGTGTATTGATACCGACGGATGCATTAAATGTTCTGTAGGCCCCAAATTTATTTAGGGTGTCTTTACTTGCTCGTCCATTGAATAAGAGCTTATCTTTAATAGTGAATGAATCTTTTTCGACATTAAAAAAAGTAGTGTCATCTACATAGATTTGGGTTGGGTCAAAACTTTGTTTGACTTCATTGAATCCCCACACTTCGCTATAGCTAAAGCTAGGACTAATATTGAAATACTTCATTACTTTATAAGAAGAGGTCACGTTGGCATTTTGACGCATTCCTTGCTTTGAGGACTTCAATGTCTGTGGTGTAAAGAGGATGGAATCCTTTGTCGCAAATCGATTTTTTAACTCTGCCGAATACGTAAAGCTGATCTGATCGTACCATTTTTCTTCTACTCTCTTAGGATTTTTAAAAGGAAAAATGGATTGTGTATTGAAGTTCAAGTTGGGAAGTTCAAGCGTAAAATCCCTTGTTACTAATTGCTGAGAATGGGACATTGCTGCACTGAAACTATAAGGTTTGCCACTAAAGATTCTGCTGTAAGTTATGTTAGAATATAAGTTGTTATTCAATGCGGAATTGGCATCATTATAGTTCAACGATTGAAATTTACTTTTACCGAACTGGATATCAGCATTCCCACTGAACTTATGGTATGGATTGGCTTTAGGGTCCTGATTGTGTTTTAAGGTAAGGCGATAAGCGGTTTCCCTAGTTTTACTATATCTGCGGTCACTGACAGCTTCACCATAATATGTGGAATATTCTAAAGACGCATTTCCATTAAATTTATATCTACGGTTATAATTTGCAGTTATTCCTACACGGTGAGATCCTCTTAAATAAATATCTCCTTGTAGAATAAGGTCCAATCTATCATTAATGGGGAAATAATAGCCGATATTCTTTAACCCATAACCCCACAAAGGAGAAAAATTATAGTCATTCGGGAATAGTATGCCTGTTTGTTTTGTCTTTTTCATTGGGAAAAAACCAAATGGCATGACGAGGGGAGTGGGAACACCACCTATTTTAACATATGCAGGACCAATTACTGCAACTCTGTCAGGAACTATCTTCATCTTAGATGCCAGAATGCCAAAGTGAGCTTCAGGATGATTACACGTCGTTATGAGGGCATCTTGCTGGTATATTACATCATCTGTATTTACACTATCAATTGGTCCGGCAATAACTTTAATTCTGGATCCATTGATGTAAAGGTCTGTCTGCTTCATCCTACCATCGTAGATGATGCCTTTTTTAGTTTTAAAATTAAAGGATAATTTATTGGCAACCACTTGTTCTCCATCGATTAGAATATCAGGCTTACCAATTGGTCTTCCTTTAGCATCTTTACCTACTTCAGCAGTAGCTATATTATTTTTTAGATCAATCTGTATATAGTGAGCCTTGATCTTATATTTTTGATAGAACACATAAGCATCTCCCCATAGTCTAAGTATTTGATTTTTGTTGTCTAGCTCTGTTGAATCCTTAGAACCATATTCCACCACATCATCCAAATCCTGCTTTGCAGCTATCTTAGCAATACCTCTTTGGGCAATAGGAACTGGTAATGAATCAGAGTTTGTTAAATTCCTCTTAAACAACTGAATATTAATACTATCTGTGCGATTTCCAGCATTATTTAAAGACAATGAATCGACCTGCGCAAAAATATTTACACAAAAACACATTAAAAAAAATAATAATATGGTAGATATATTGGTCAATTCAGATAATGGATATATATTTGTGATACATTTTTATAATCTATAATGAGTTGATTACTATTGCTATTTATAATATAAATAATTTTAATATATCGAACTTATTGAAACACAAAACTAAACAAAAAACCATATAGCGTATGACTTCCCTTCGAAATTCAATCAATACTGGATTTGTAATAGTTTCAGTTCTGACATTTTCTTTCATTTTTGCCGATAAGAGCTTTGCTACAGACATTAAAGAATGTAGTCATACCAACAATTGTAAGCATGACCATATAGTAACGAAAGGATTGACAGGATATGAAGTTGGGCGTGTGTTAAATTTTTCTAAAATAATAAACGAGGGGGTCTTAAACTCCATAATGAAGGAAGTACCTCAGAATGGAAGAGAATATAGATTAAGAACTATCGTACTGGATGCGGGCCATGGTGGAAAGGATGGTGGTTGCACCGGGACGGATTCTAAAGAAAAAAATCTGACACTAGAGTATGTGTTGAATTTAGGTGAGATGATCTCTGCCAAATATCCGGATATCAATGTCGTCTATACCAGAAAGAAAGATGAATTTATAGAATTATATGAGCGTGCTAACATAGCGAACAAAAATAAAGCAGATCTATTTATTAGTATTCACTGCAATTGGAATCCTAATACATCTCCATATGGCACGGAAACATACGTTTTAGGGTTGCACAGAGCCAAAGATAACCTTGAAGTTGCTAAACGAGAAAACTCATCCATTTACCTGGAGAATAACTACGAGAAAAACTATGATGGTTTTGATCCGAATTCACCTGAAGGAAATATCCTGTTTTCTATGTGCCAAAATGCGCACCTTGATCAAAGTATTTCATTAGCTGAAAAGATCGAAAAAGAATTTGCTGTCAAGTCTCAAAGAAAATCCAGGGGAGTCAGACAGGCTGGTTTCCTTGTGCTGAGAGCTACTTCCATGCCGGCTATTTTAGTTGAAACAGGTTTCCTCAGCAACAATGGAGAAGAAGATTACATGACTTCCAGTAAAGGCAAAAAGGAAATAGTGCAAAACATATTCCATGGATTTGAAAAATACAAGGCTTCAATTGAATTTTCTGCGGAAAGTCCTTTAGCTACTATAAAAACTGTGAAAAGTAAACCTCAATCTGATGCAAAGGATTTCGAAGATGAGCCTGAGATGGTGGCTCAAATAGTAAAAGACATTGAACCGGTGGATAGACAAAAAGTCCAGGTTAAGGAGCCGACTAAAAAGGTTACGCCAATGAAAGCTGAAGATTTCACAACTGGTAAAAATGGAGTTGAGATTTGCGTTCAATTAATTGTAACAAAGAATATTATTGACATGTCTGCATCTAAATGGTCTGAATTCAAAAATATTATTGCCCGTAATGAAAGTGATTTATTGAAATATCAGGTGATCTGCTCATCGCTGGATGAAGCGGGAGAAGTAAAGACCCAGGCTAGGGAAATAGGATTTCCTGAAGCATTTATTTGTGCTTATCGCAATGGACAAAGAATCAGTCTGGAAGATCTGAATGAGGAAGGGAAGATGGGGAGCAGGTGAGAAGTTCAGAATTGAAAATTGAAAATGGAAAATTGAAAATGACTCGAAGAATGGGCGGTAGTGTGTTTTGGTAGAATTGCTCCTTGTCGTTATTGATCTTTTGATCAAACAGCTTTCTCAATTCGATAGGGGAAAAGGACCTTTCGGGCCTCAAAATGTTTGATAAATATTGGTTCAATAGGAACTCTGCATATCATATTAGACTTTTTGATTACTGATTACTGATTACTGATTACTGATTACTGATTACTGATTACTGATTACTGACTACTAATTACTGATTACTGATTACTGATTACTGACCACTGATGATATTACTTCACAGTTACCGCAAGACTTTGTATGTAAAGCGAAGATTCATTGCTATCATCCAGAACAAATAAGATCATTTTTTTTGGATTTTTGCTGGAATTCTGAAAGGAAGTGATTTTTTTGTTACAATAATATATTTTAGCTATAGTTCCGGAATTGCTAATTCCAAAGGTATTTTTATTAACTGCAGCGTCTACAGGTGTATATTTAATTTTTTTATTTACCGGTAATTTATTTGTGGCTTTCTTAGATTTTACCACGATGTTTATTTCTTCTTTACTTTTTGGTTTATTTAGTTGGATCAAATGAAAATCTTTTAAACTGTCCAATATGCCAGTTTCCAAGGATATATTTGATGTAAAATTATCAAAATCAACTGAGTCGACCAATGCAATTCCTAAATTAATCTCGTTGGCGGCCTCAAAATTTAGTTGAGGTATCATATTTATCTCGATCGCCCAATTATTGGAAAATAATTTCTGATTTAATGGACAATATGCAATATTTGGCTCCAACTTGATCCAGTTTCCTTTTTGATTTTCCAATTGCACCAATTCCACTGTTTGATTAAAATAATTGCTGGTTTCCTCCTGTGATTTTATATCATTTGCTTTGAAACTATAATTGATTTTATCAAAGGGTTTAAAATCATATTTTTCCTGAACTCCTGAAGGACTGGTTCCCGTTGATGACGAACTAGTTGTTTTTGAGGAACTACTTGTTTTCTTGTCAGGTGTCTTCTTGCCACTATTTTTGATTTCTTTCTCAGCATCATTAAGTGTTTTATCGATACTCCGATTTATTCCAGAATCCACCTTTCGCTGAACTTTTTTAGCAGTTTTCTCACCCAGTTTTATGATATCTTGAGAACTACCATTATTGTAAATAAAAGTTATTAGGGTAAGAATAATTATTGATTTTATCATTGTATTTTTTATTTAAGTTAGAAGATAGAAGTTAAAAATTAGAAGTTAGAAGTTAAAATGAGCCTCCGTTAGTTAACTGACCTTATAGTATTTTTTTTACCAAATACTGATAACCAATTATTAGCTATTGGCTTTTAGCTTTTGGCCATTGGCTCTATTCTGTTAAAAATTTTAATTTAGTTTATTACTGATTACTGACTACTGATTAATGACTACTGACTGCACCCATCACCCATCACCCATCACCATCACCCATCATCACAGTGTCTTACCTTCTTTAAATAGTTCTTTTTGAATTCCTAAAATTATATCATCATAGTAAACTACCTGTTCCTTCCTGGCCAAGCTTTGCAAGGCGCAGTATCTTAGCACATTGATTATGGACCCTCCAGCCAATTCATACGACTGAGCTATTTTTCTAAGATTGACTTCCTCATCCAGCTTTAGTGCATGAAACATTATTTTCCATAATTGCAATCTTTGTTCAAGCTTTGGCATAGGAAAATATATCATCGATTGAAACCTTCGGCTAAAAGCTTCATCCATGTTAGTTTTAAGGTTTGTAGCAAGGATTATAACACCAGAATATTCTTCCATTCTTTGCAGTAAGTAGGCGATCTCCTGATTGGCATAGCGATCTTTAGAATCAGAAGTACTAGTTCGTTTTCCAAATAGGGCATCAGCCTCATCAAAGAATAATATCCAATTTTTATTTTCTCCTTGATCGAAGATGCGCGCAAGGTTTTTTTCAGTCTCTCCAATATATTTAGAAACTACCTTTGAAAGGTCAATCCTATACACTGTGAGTCCGGTATACCGTCCTATTAGGCTAGCTGTCAATGTTTTTCCGGTTCCTGGAGGGCCGTAAAATAGTGATCTATAACCAGGTTTTATAAATTTTGCCAAACCAGGATTGTTCATGATCTCCAATTCTAGTTTGATCCAACTTTCTATCTCTGTGACCTGCTGTATTGTTGTTTCTTCAAGAATCAAATCATTCCAGGATAATTTAGTTTCAAGTTTTGATGCCGGAAATTCTGATGAAAAGGCAGGATCATAAACTTTATCTTCTGTTAGTAAGGATAAATATTCTCTGCTTATGACTAATTTTCCACTTAATTGGGGCTCGGCTGAATTATCCTTCTCTAAAGTTATTATTTTATGTTTTTGAAAATAATGATCACCGGCAAAATACTGTATCAGATTAAATCGATGCATCAGATCATTCAATGACAATATAAAAATTGTAGTTTCCCCTGTTGGCAGAAAGCCATTGTGGGTGGTCCCTTTCAAACCACCGAATTCGGTAAAAGACCTGGCATAAGTGCTATTTTTTAAAAAAAAGCAATCTAACAACTGTGGACATACATGAGGTGCCATAGCAATCAGTAGAATGATTCTTTCATCTATATTAAAATTATAATATTTAATGAATTCAGCGTAAGTAGATTCGTCATTTGTGAGATCTATTGCATTGATTTCGGAAGTAGGATCAGTTGCTTGAAAGTAACTATTCATCTGAGAATTTATAAATTTTGAAACCCAGTTGAATTCTCTACTCAATGTTACTGCATTAGAATGACCTTGTGAACTCTGTTTTTTATGTATTAATTCAAAACTTTTCATTTCTTGCACACACTTTTAACTAATTGCATCGATAATAGCCTTCCAAGAATACCAGGCAGGTCTGTTATCTATGCTGTTGTTCATGATTCCGCTTGTCTTCTGGGTGAAAAAACCTGTATCCAGCTGGCTTGATAAACTATCAATCTCCATGGCGATCTGGTATGATTCTCTGAAAAATCCCATTTGAATAGTAAGATCAGGTATAGATAGGAATAATCCATGACCCGGATGTGTATGGAACCACCCAACCACAGAGAGAGCAGGATGAGTATCGGCGGCATCCCCCAACTCTTTTACCAAACTATCTGTACAAAATTCCAAAGTGTATAGATTTGGATTAACACTTTCAATAGCTATAAACTCCTCTAATGTAATTCTGAAACTAGATGGTCTTTCCTCATTAAATCTACCAAGTAATATTCCACCAATTTCCGGAATCATATTCGCTTCAAACTGTATTTGCTCCAGGTTTTCTTTTTTCAAATAGGCATCAAGACGATTGCAGCATTCTACACTCATATATATATCACTTAACACACTGTTCTGCCATAATTCAGACATATCAAAATTTAAAAATGCACTTGAATTGATCAAATTATTAAAAAATTCAACAGATACACCTTTGAGATTTTCAGGGGTAGATTTTTTCTTTATATTAATTTTGGGACGCTGATTTTCCTTGTGAACGTCTGGAATTTCATAATTACTTTTCTTTTTCAATATGGTTATGTTGGACTCAGTTATCGGGTGTGCTACAGACTTTTTGATTTGAGCAATGTTGGACTGAATTTTCTTTTTATTAATTCTTTTGATAATAAAATATATTATGAACAACATGACAATAGAGGCTATAATCAATGTAAGAAAATCAGATATTTTTAATATTTCTAGCATCATGATCTTATTCGTATTCGTCAAAAATCGTCTTCTTGTTACTCCTCCTTATATACAACCTTATAACTCCAATAGTCAAAAACAGGACTCCAACCGCAAGAATTGAAAAGTAAATAGTTCTGTTATTTGAATTTTCAAAAACCAAACCGGAGAGAACTACTGCTTGTCCATTGTCGTTGTTTTTTACAAGTAGATCATACTGTCCTGAAAGGTCACTTAGTGAATCTGTTGAAATTATATATTCATTTTTTGAATTGGTATTAATTTCTTCATATGATCTTTCAATATAGCCGACATCAATATTTTTAAATTCAAGTACATAAGGTGGGATGCCACCTTCTATGATTAATGCTATTAAATCCTTTAATTGCTTCATCGAAGCTCGGATTGTCCTATCTATTTTTATTTTTCTCTCTCGATTATTTGAATCTTTGATGATCAAGTATGCTTCGCTGTTATATATATCAAAATTAGCTACGATCACACCTTTAGCTTTTAGTTGAGTGCTATCTATTGTAATGTCTTGATTGGGATCGAAGACAGTGATGCTTGGCCGGTCATAATTCATTATCTGAATGACCATTCCGGTATCAGTAAGATTGATTAGATAATACAAGTCCGATTTTTTTTCAATCGTATTTGCTATTGTATTTTTTAGGGGGTTGGTTTTATTATTTTTAATAAATTCTGAAAGTTTGTATTTATTTCCCTCTGCTATCAATTTTTTAACTTCATCATATTTTTTATCTTCCTGAAGGATCTTTTTATCTTTTGTTAATTTTGCTGAATACTTGCCATTAGGGAAAGCTTTCAGATAAAGATCTATTTCTGCTAATGAATTTCTTTTCAATGCTTTATTGTATAATATTTCTTCTTGTTTTCGCTCTAATACTCTTAATTTTTCTTTGAATTCGCTGTCCGGAAACTTCTCATTATACTTTCTCAATTCGTCTAAGTCATCTTTGTTTAGTTTGGTCCAAGCTACAAAAGCAGGATTGTTCTTGTTTGAATCATAGATTACTTGTTGGGCTTTTAGGTCATTTTGAAGTTCATTTAGTCTTTTGCTCTTTGGAAATAATTCCTGAAATTTGTTGACTGAATTTCTATAATTAACAATATTGTTTTTATTGGAAATTGCTATTTTATAGTAGAACAGTTCTTTTTGAACCAGGATTTTTTGAGCTTCAACAACAAGAGGAGATCCTGAATTCTGAACTATAAATTTCTGAAGTGTTTTAACTCCCATTTTCTGTAAATCAGTATTATTTTCTGCTTTTGCTGTTTCTGGTATATTGATTTGTGGGTCGAACCTAATCATTCCTGCCATCGCCTCTTTTTTATGTATTCCTCCCGGAAAGTTGGAAACATAATTTCTTAAGCTAAGACTGTCATTTTTATCTGTTTTTGACCATGCTTTTTGGTCAAGAAGATTTAATCTCTGTCTAGCTATTCGCGCTTTTTTTTGATTTGGGTATTTTGTGATTGCATCCCTGATTATTTGTGGGTCATTGGTGGTCAGAGCTTTTTCATAAATCGCATCAGCATATATATTTTTAAGCTCGTCTCTGTATGTTATTGCTAATCTTTTACGTTCGCTATTAGGATATTGTTTAATATATGAATTCAGTAAGATTATCTTTTTTTCATTGCTCCCTGAGAAAGTTTCTATTTGCATCCACGACTTATCTTCCTGAGACATTTGTCCATAGGCTGGTTTCGAATAGCAAATAAATGCCATTAGGAATATTATTATACAGGGAAGCGATTTCAAAGATTATTTCTTTTTGAATTTTATTTTTTTGTCATTCTCCTGGCTATCTTCATCGTTCTCTTCAGAAGATTTCTCAAGGTTTTTGGAGAAGGACATTTTGAATTTTTTATCATGTGCTGTATTTTCTGAATCTTGTACTATTTCGGCAGGTTTTTCTTCTTTCAATTCAGCGGCAACATGTCTGGATAGATCTACATCATCGGAGTATATTTCCTTCCATTTGTTCACGATATTATTAGGCTCAGCGTATTCTTTTATCCATTTGGCCACAAGGCTATCTTCAGGAAATGGTGGTGTGTTTTCTGCATGATAGTTTTTAAATTGAAGGATTTCGGCTATCCTGAATACTAACTGTGTCAGATCATAACCCTTTCCATATTCTTTGGTATTACCACATATTCGACCCTTGAACTTCCCCTCCCATTTGATATTGGGGTGCCATATTTCTGTTTTCATGTAAATTCTTGGTGATTCCATGGGGTATTTTAATGGAAGGTGGAGCTCTACAATATGATGATCTCCATATTTCGGTGATTGGTCATCATTGATGCCTGTGATGCTTTTTAGATAAAAATGAATATAATAGGTGTCAGGAATTTTCAATGGGCCCCTTACGTCAGTTACCTCAATTTTTATCAGGTCTGACTCTATTTCTTGCAATAGCAAATGTTCTTTTGCCAATCTTCTATACAGGAAATTCTTTTCAAATATTGGGTCTTTGAAATTATACGAAACGTTTGACATGTCGTCTTGATTTAATAATTAGTGAATACCGGCCACCAACTTAGGTGTTACATAAATGATTGTTCCATCTTGAATACCTGAATCTAAAAGAGTTTTATCCTCATTTATCTTCACATTATTCATTTTTGAAATCAATTCATAAATATAGGGATTGCCCTCAGGGTCATTTTTTGGAGTCAATCCATTCGAAATTAATTCTGAAATTATTTCTTTGCCAGTAGTGGTGACGTCAAGTTCTACGTCAACTTCTTCTCCTTTTGGTAGGATCCTGATTATAATATTTATTTCATTCGATTTTTTTGCCATGACGGTTTAATTATTTAATAATGTATATTTAGATAGATCTTTGCTTAATTCAATGTGTAAAATATCATCTTTTGTTTCAATATCGACTATGGCTAGAGGTGGGATGCCAATCTGATGAAGGGTATAATTATCTAAATTTGAATCATTTTCAATTGATGCTACACTCTTCGTAATCATAAAATCTTCACTGATTTGTGTCCTGAACTTATTCAAAAATTCATCATTGAGCCCAGCTTTGGTGATCACTACATCGTAACTTTTTTCAGTACTTTTCGAAGTTAATTCTAGCACTAATTCTGTGTCAAGAAGTAATTTGAATGACTGTCGAACTTGATCGCTAACTTCTTTAAAAAAGTCCTTAAGCGTCATATCATTGCTTAATTTGTTGTTTTCAAGTATTGGATCCAAGAGCATATGACTCTCACATTCTTCATTCCTATCTCCCCCTTCTACCCACATAGCGATGTTATTCATTCCTTCGTAATAGAATTTCCTGTGATATTCAATCTGTTTTGTATTGCCATGAATTATTTTAATAGCTTCCTGAACTTGCATAGCGCCGATGATGGAGGAGGAGATAGGTGTTGTGGGGATCTTTCCGAACTTAATATTTCTGCTTGCTACATCCGGGCATCCTAGTCTAAATCTAATATTTTTCCATTCTGTTTCACTGAGATTACATTCATAACAGTTCTTATTCAATTGATTAACTGTCATTGTTCCTGCAAGATTTTCAATTGCCCCATCTATCCATGGTTTGTTAACTTTTGAGCAGAATCTATTTAGATAGAGCCTTGCGATCCGGTTATCAAGACACCCTATAATAACATCACATCTTCTAATCAATCCCAGGCCTAATTGGTATGTAATATCTGCATTTATAGCTATTACTTTGATGTTGGGGTTTATCTCCATCATCCTATCAGCAGCGATTTGAGCTTTACTTTTATGTTTATTTGCGTCGTCAGCCCTGAATAGTATTGATCTGTTGAGATTTGACATTTCAATCGTATCAAAATCGACAATTATGACTTTGCCGACATTCATTAGTGTTAGATTCTTCAGTACCTCATTGCCTAAAGCACCTGCGCCTACGACCAGCACCACACCATTTTTAACTGAATCCGCATCCCACCAGGACATTAACTGAAAGGTTGAATCCCATGCTTCACCTGATTGTATAGAAAGTTTTTTGTTTTTTGCCACGCTTTATATTTTAACCCATTGAGGATGGTGAGGCAGTAATTATAAAACCTCCATGAGCAGTCATGTCGCCAAATCTGGCAGCTGGCCGCCCTCTGATTAAGCTCTTGAAGGAACCTGTAGCTATGGTATTAATTGATAAATTACAATAACACATATCCCCAACGCATGCTGCAGGTAAGCCATTGATAGTAGCCATGAAGGCGCCAGGACCTATGATTGGACCTCCTACATGAGGAACCAATCCTACAAAAGGGACCGGAGTAAAGAGCGGGCAAATAGTCATATCACTGACTCTGGCATTTGGCGGCATATAATTTATTATGATTGTTGTTTGTACAATTTATCTTAGAAATTAGTGTTCTAATCATTTATTATGTTACCCGTCGAAAAGAATAAGCTAAGCATTTGATTCATAAGTTCTAAATTTTTCAGAAGGGCATATCTATATTTAATTTCTCAATTTTGCGATTTAGGTTACTTCGATGTTTTCAAAAGGTAACATTTAACGAGCTAAGGACACAAAAAGATGATATATATTTGACCTCAATTATGGGGACTAATTCCTATGTGATAAAATGACCTTTTTAAAAAAGAAATTTGCAGAGGCGGAAGAATTACTTTTAAAAGTACGTGAAAAACAATTTGTTTTTTTCGTAGCTCCTCACTCCGATGATGCTCGGGAATTCATTGAATATTTTTATTCAGGATTACTTCAGACAAAAAAATGGCACATCAGCGATAACAATAAATGGAAAGTCATTGAATTTGATTTAAAAGATGATGTTTACATTGAGACCATTGAAAAGATCCTAGAAAAAAATAATTTTACTGATATGAGAGTCAGTCTGGATTTTGAATCGACAATGATTCAAAATCTAAGGCAACAAAAGACTTCTCTAAACAAACTGTATAGGTCGTTTCAATATGCTTTTAAATTTAATTATCTTTTTTGTATTTTTTTGGAGGAATTAAATGAAGATATTTTTTACGAAAAGATACGTGACATAAGTTTGATATTCGAGACCGCTGTCAGGCGCAAAGTGGAGCCATTATATTGTATTCTATCTCTTAGTGATGCACAGTTTCAATTACTTCAGAAAAAACCTGAATTGGTTTCCATTGCTTACTTTGATGATTCTGTTTTTCAACTTCCAGTTTTAAATTTTGAGGATATTGGCGCTTCACTCAATGAATATCCGCTGTTTAGAAATAGTAAGGAAGATGTCAAAAATGACTTAATTGAGGATATTGCTCATTCAGGCAATATTTTACTCCAATTAAAGAATGCCATTAGGAAAATAAGTGTGGGAATTATGCCTGTTCGTGAAGTCGTTCACAAACCACTTCAAATAAAAAAGGAAGCGGCACTTAAAATTAACTTAAAAGACAAAGACGAGGATCCTATTCTTGAGAAAAACAACGAGTCAACCATTATACAAAAGAGTATTATTGCCCTTAAACTGGATAAATTATTCGAAGGTATAGGTACAAGATTCCAAAGAGATAACTTCAAAAAAATATTATTATACGCTTTTCATATTTCTGAAGACAAAAGTTTATATCACAATGACTTAAATGGCACGGAATTGACTGCCGCATTGAGGATCAGTGAAAAGGATATATTGAATGCAATTCATCCTTTTATTCAAAATAAATACATTTCCTATGATCCTGATGCCCAAAGTGAAATCAGATATTTAAATCCCGATGCTTTTTATCAATGGCCTTTTTTGGTGGAATTGATTACTCAGAATCAAATTCTAACTCTTTTGTTTGATAAGATTACAGAATTGATTTTAATGTCCTCATTAGAAAATACCAGTGCAAATTTAGCATCAGAAGAATGGTCATTAATTGATTCTGGAGATTTGGATTTTTATTTGGGATTTAATATTAATAATTATCCCGGGCTTACCGAAAATATTAAGTTACTGTTGGAATTGAAACCTCCTATTGTTGAGAATAGTGAGGAAGAAAAAATGCAAATCCCCAAAATTAAGTTTGGTGCTGATAATAAAAAAATATCGTTTAATTTAGAAAATGTTGATAAGAAAAATTTAATTGATTCATTAAAGAATGAAGATATTCCATCCGAAATAAATCAACCTTCAGACTCATTACTAAACGATGAGAATATTAATCATCCGGAAGATAATTTGTACGATGATTCTTCATCAGTTGATGTAATTTTAAAAGATGAACTCCTT
Organism: Candidatus Brachybacter algidus; assembly: GCF_016707225.1. Classification (NCBI taxonomy): domain Bacteria; kingdom Pseudomonadati; phylum Bacteroidota; class Saprospiria; order Saprospirales; family Saprospiraceae; genus Candidatus Brachybacter; species Candidatus Brachybacter algidus. The sequence goes on from NZ_JADJID010000001.1 coordinate 134,232, forward strand.
ATTTCTGAGCAATTGGATGTAATCGAGCATGAAGAAATTACTGATGTAGATCTTGTAGAACTAGAGGATATCTCAGAGGAAATTGACATTCATAATTTGGAAGTAAATAGTGAAACTGACGCAATTGCGTTCAATTTTGCCACAAGAGATGAACCTATTTTAGTCGAATCGACAGATGAAATAAGTAGCCTTGGAGAAAATGATACATACCTTGAAGACTCAGATCAAATGAGTTCTTTAGAAAACATCAAAGAGAATTCTAAACGTGTTGAAGCACAAAATGCGGATAAAGAAACCTCATCAGTAGATCCTGCTCCTGCCGGATCTTTTAAAATTAAACCAATGGCTATAAGGCCACAGGATGAAACAAATAACGAACCTCCACCTCGCACTAAACTTACGTTTAAAAAGAAAGAATAACCTAAAAATTACTCCCTGATTATTATATATAGGATATAATATTTTATTTGGATGAATGTTTTTGTGGAACTTTTAAATAATATAGGACACAGACATTAATCTATAATGTTGTCGAATATGAAATATTGTTGTTCTTTTTTTTCTGTTCTTCTATTTCTTATTATCGGGTATTCAACAGCCGCCCAAACCTTTACGGTGACAGAAGCTTTTGACTATGATGATGGCTCTGCGCCATATTGCCTTCGGGAAGCTATTAGGCTGGTTAATGAATCTCCATCAAATACTCAAAAAATCATCAATTTCGCACTAACTGATGACGGTCTGCCTACAGATAATATGATATTTCAATATGACTTGCCACACATTCTTAATAATAATGTAACCATTAATGGATATAACTCAACAACTGATTCGAAGATTAGACTTTTGGGAAATAAAGAAATAAGTGACAAATGTATTTCATTTGGGCCTGACAATTCAATGCCAAACTCCAACTTGAATAACTCAATAAATAATGTCATTTTTGATAAATTTTTAATTCCTTTAAGGTTTCAAGGTTCAACAAACTTTCTTGCAACGGAATGTGAGTTTTATTGTACATCAATGTTTCTTAGTGGTGGCAATACTATGATTGAATGCAGACAATCCAATACTGGTCAATTAGATAATAATCTTATACTACCTCAGTATTTTGGAAGTAAACCAGATAATGTAACCAATACCAAAGGTATAGCACTTTATAATGATTGTTCGCTAATTCAAATTAATAATAATCAGATACATCAATGCGATCAGGGAATCGAACTGTTCAGCGCAAGTTCAATTAATATAACTTCCAATATAACGCGGTTTATAAATGGACAAATATCAAGATTTGGTAATCTATATTTTTGTATAGTTGGAAATTCTATGAATATTTCGTTTGGAGGTGCAGGCAACGAAAATCTTATTTACGGCCTTAGTGAAACTCAATACTATGATGTGGGAATAAGCTGTGATAATGTGAGTAATATTCTTGTTTATGAGAATTCTTTCGACTGTTTGACTGTCCCGATTCAGAATAGTGATGCATCTATGACGATTGATTACGTATATAGCAATGCTGCTGGTGGTTCAGGCGTGCCTGGCGAGGTCGTCTATATATACCAATCAGGTACTTTTAGTTCTGACTTTAATAATCCCAGATGTAATATTTGTACTAATGGATATTTATTTATCGGAACAGCTGAAGTTAACGATAAGGGCTACTGGTGTCTCAATTATCCCACAAGTTTAACGCTTATTCCTGATGACTATATTACCGGCTATTCAATAATGCCCCCTATTGGTAATAATCAAGGCAACACTTCGGATTTTGTTACTGGTTGCCATAATGCCAATGATCAATGCCCAACTCTTGATATTTCTATAAATAATACATTAGAAAGCTGTATCCAAATGTGTTATGATGCAACAGTGCTTCAAAACGGAGTTCCTGTTAGTAATTCAGAGAATATTAGTTATCAATGGTTTCTTCCTGGTTCTGGTGAAGAATATACCCCTGAAGTCTGTGTATTAAATGAAGGAACATTGACCCTAAGAGTTACCTATAAATGTTGCAGTTACCAATTGGATGAGATAGTGGAATTCCCAAATATCAACTTAACTGTTACACCTGTTAATGCGGATTGTAATAATAATTTTGGAAGTGCAAGTGTCTCCGTCAGTTCCGGCCAATCTCCTTTTGTATTCACTATTAATACGATTCCTCCACAAACATCAGGATCCATATTTCAGAATAATTATAACTTTACCAATATACCTGTAGGAGATTATATTGCAACTGTTCAAGATGCAAACAATTGCAGTACGACAATGAGTTTTACTATTGAAGGTAGTTCAAGTTTAATGCTGGCGCTCTTTAAAACCGATGCCACCTGTAACCAAAATAATGGAAGTGCTTCAGCAGTCGTAACGGGTGGTGCCCCTCCCATCACCTTTTTATGGGAAACAGGAGCCTCTACAGAAACAATTACAAATTTACAACCAGGCACATATAGCATTACAGTCACAGATATTAATCAATGCATAGCGATTGATTCTATCACGATCAATGCATCTGATGGGCCTGCAATCATCATAACAAAAATGGATGCCACTTGCGGAAATAGTGACGGAAGTGCCTCGGTTCAGATCACTGGTGGCATGTCTCCCTACGATATATTATGGTCAAACGGCGAGATTACCTCTACCATCAATGGTCTGGCGCAAGGAATTTATTCTGTTACTGTAACTGACAATAATAATTGTGTGGTCACAGGTGATGTCACCATTAATTCCGAGAATGGACCGACATTGAACATAACAAAAACTGATGCTAGCTGTGATCTGACTAATGGTACAGCAACCATAACTATTGATGGTGGTGCAACTCCTTACATTATTGATTGGTCCAATGGAGAAAATACTTTAAGTATTCAAGGATTAATTCCGGGTCTATATTCAGTTACGGTCACTGATGCTGCCGGGTGTCAGGCTAGTGAAATGATCACTATAAATTCAGTTCCAGGACCTAATGTTACAATTGATGTCACAGATGCAAATTGTGGTCAAAATGATGGAAGTGCAACAGCGGTGGTCTCTTCAGGTTTACCACCTTTCACATATCTTTGGAGTAATGGCTCACTAGATTCATCAATCACAGGTGTTATAGCAGGACAATATACTGTGACTGTAACTGATGCAAATGATTGCATTGATATTGAAACAGCGACGATCAATTCTGCCGGAGGCCCTTTGGTTGAAATTACAAAAACCGACGCAAACTGCGGACAAAGTAATGGAAGTGCAATATCTAATGTGACATTAGGAGCCATTCCATATAAATATCTCTGGAGTAATGGCTCTATGGATTCATCAATTTCAAGTGTTATAGCCGGCGAATACACAGTGACCGTCACCGATGCAAATGGTTGTGTTGTAATTGCAACAACAACGATCAATTCTACAGGAGGTCCATCGGTTGAAATAACTATAATAAATGCTATTTGTGGACAAAGCAATGGCAGTGCTGCAGCTATCGTGACTTTAGGAGCGGAACCTTACAAGTTTATTTGGAGCAATGGATCTATTGATTCGGCCATTAGCGGACTCATGGCCGGCCAATATACCTTAACTGTTACCGATGCAAATAATTGTATTGAAATTGCAACAGCAACGATCAATTCTATAGGAGGTCCTTCAGTAGAAATAACTAAAAATGATGCAATTTGCGGTTCAGCTTCGGGTACGGCCTCTGCATCAATTTCAGGAGGATTAGATCCATATGTTATCCTTTGGAGTAATGGAGCTACCACTGCAGAAATAAGTAACCTTTTACCAGGTAATTATCAAATTACTGTGACTGATTTTCAAGGATGTATTACAATAAAATCAGTAGAAATAATTTCCATTGGTAACACACTTACTGCCCAATCAATTGTAACATCTACCAGTTGCGGAATTGATAATGGCACTGTGCTTCTAACAATTTCGGGAGGTGTATCTCCCTTCCAATTCACTATCAATGGACCATCAGGACCACTTCAGAATAATGAGGTCAATTCGTCATCATTATTTGAAACTTTGACATCAGGGTCTTATTCTTACTTAATATTGGACGGAAATGGCTGTTCTACATCAGGAACATTTATATTAGGGAATAGTCAATCAGTTGATTTTGTGATAAGTCAACAAGGGTTTCAGTGCGCGCAAAAGTCTGGAACATTAACCATTTCAGCGCAGTCTGGAACAGCGCCTTTCAGTTTTACGATTAACAATATAGGTCAAAATAATACGGGAATTTTTACCGGTCTTATTCCGGGACAATACAATATAAGGATGACTGATGCTCAAGGTTGCTCGAAAGATAGTGCTTTCACGACGAATGCTGCATCGAATATAGTGGCGGTAGATGATACAATAAAATTTGATTTTTATTCCAATCCGGTTATCATTGATGTAGTATCAAATGATCAATTAAATGGAGAAACAAGTGTTATTTTGAATTCCGTTAGTCAGGACGTTTTTAATGGTGCAGGATTATTTATTGGTACGTTGCTTAAGAGCAATAATGAAAATTCTATGGAATTCTATTTCCATGGAGACTACGATCCAATTACGAAAAAATATACTTTAAATTATCCATTGGAATCGGAAAGGATGGATTATGTCATCTGCTTGGCATCCTGTCCGGAAGCTTGTGATACGGGTACTATCTTGATGATCAATGATGCAACATGCATAGATAATAATGGAGATTATGTAAATACCTTTACACCAAATGGAGATGGACAAAATGATGTCTTAATATTGCCACAATTTCCAAAATGCAAGATCGGGCACTCTGACTTCAAAGTATTTAACAGATGGGGAGCACCAGTCCTTAGCAAGGCAAATTATGATAATAATTGGGATGGGAAAAACGACAATGGTGAGGAATTACCTGGCGGAACTTATTATTATGTGCTGAATCTGAAAACCACGGATGGCAAGTCATTTGTTATCAAGAATTTTGTGGAATTGATTAGATGATGTTTGGGTTCGATGTTTGATGTTTGGGGTTTGATGGATGATTTCAAATGACAGATTTTACCAAAAGGTTTAGAAATGATGGGTGGATTGCTCACTTAATTTGGTATTCCAATTAGGTTTCTCGATTGTCTTGAATACGGATTTAGTTTCCTCGCATGAATTAAAGTAATAAACTTAAGTTTCGGATGTTAAGAAATAAAGGTAGATGGCTGATGTTAGATGTTAAATGGAGGTTAGTCAATTGATCCATATTTTTTCTTTAAAAGGTTCAATAGAAAAAATATCCATGTGATTGATGGAAAGCTATCTAAAATCTACCCCGCCTTGCTTGGCGGACAAGCTTCCAACATCTAACATTTTATTAAAATTTAAAAAAAATCTTCAAAAAGAAAAATTATACTACCGAAACTTAAGTAATAAATACATCACTCCCACTCCGTAAACAAAAATTCCTTCATCCAAGGCAGCTTCATCGTACCAATAGTCCAAGGGATTCGTGATAATAATAGATCATAAGGTTTTTTGGCGACGACAAGTTTATATGCGCCATCAAAACTCAATGAGCCATCTCTGATCAGGAAGTTGTACCGCAGACCGTCAGGACTCGTGCTCTTCAGTGCAGACCACTGCTGGCAAATATTTTCCAAAAGAGAGTCGCAAGTATCTCTTTCTTTCTTTGTTAACTTAATGGAGAAATCATAAATGAAATTCTTGGGAACATTACACAAGACATTATTGAGCGAAAGATGATATTCTTTGACATCAAGTGTCCCATAACTCAAATAATTCAATATAAAGACCGCTCTATTCAAGCAATAATTATCCTTGAATTCTTTCTTTTCATTTAAAAGGTCTAGTCGTTGAAACAACATGGAAATAAAAGGGCCGCAAATCACCAAACCTGCATTGCTTACCAAAAATGTTTCGTGCTCTTTGGCTTCTCCCATAGGTATATTCGTAGGGCTATATTCACTGCGGCTTTCGGTCGGATCAACACGCTTTTCATCAACTGTCAAAGATTGAATGAATAATTCAAAAATTGAGAAGGCCGACTGATAATAAATAGTTTCATTGCCCTCAAAATGTGATGGAACTCGTTCTTTTTGAAAATATATCTTCAGAATTGAAGCAAGTATGGATCTAATCGGAATGTTTTTCTGCTTACTCAACTGAATAATGATTTGCTTCAAATTGTTATCAAAAGAAGACTTCGAGTTATAATAGGGTGATATTTTAAATAATTCTGATATGCCAATTGAATTCAATAACTCGTCAGATTGGGCTGTATTGATTGATTTGCCATGAATTATTATTAAATCATTGAATTTATCCCGGAGTTTTTGAAAAAGCAGTTCATCATAATGCTGTTCATCCTTGATTCTCTTACCAATACTCAACTCAATTACTTTGTTAAATTCAATTTGTTTGTGATAAATTTCCTGTAGTTCACTTAGTTTTTCCTGTATTGTCAATTCAGAATTATCCGAAGATGTGTTATTTTTTAAAAATAGAATTTCATCCAGTAGAATTATGTGAGCCTCACTCAATAGAGTATGCCATTCGCTTTTCAACTTATATTCGTTGATCTTCTTGCCGGGGATTACTTCATTTAATTTTACCAGATGTTCCGGTAAACTAAACTCTTTGACATATTGAATTGCCCGGTCGAATTCATTGAATGATTGCTTATAAATTTTAGAAAGTAATTTTATAATTTTACCAATAGTTTCAGGATTGACCCCGGATTTTACCCTTATATCATTTATTTCATTTACTGCATCGAGAAAATTCCTGTAAACTACCTGAATAGAGGCATCCAGTAATTGAGTCCTGTCCAAATATTTTTCTGGTGCCTCATCTATTGATTTTGACGCACTTCCTACTTGAGGTTGCGCCGTTTTAATAGACAATGTTTCTTGTACATCTTTTGAATATGTTCCCTCGAATTCAGATTTAAATAATCTGAAAATAAAATAGGCCCATTCATATTTTTGGTTGGCGTCTTTTGTCTGAAGCGCTCTAAAATAGAAAGTTCTTATGTCTTCGGGCAAATTGTAGTGATCTATCTGCCCCAGACTCAGGTATGTTTTTTTAAGGCTTTCAAAACTTAATTTTTCTGATTCTATTGAGATATTCTTCTTGTATTCCGGGATGAAATATTTTATAAAAAATTCAAGATCCACCTTCAAATTCAAACCTAAAGTTTGATTCTGTCGCGTGAATAAAAGTTGAGGATCTTCTAATGTTTTTTGTGCTACATCACTTATATTTACACTTTGTTCTTCTAACAATGCCCATACAAGATCAATTTCATCTTTTTCACTAAATAGATCCTTTAGATCCTTCCGAATATTTTTTTCGCTTTCCTTTTCTTTTTGGGCTGATTTAATAATAAAAAGTGCAAATAATTGTTTGACCGTTACACTCGTTTTAATTGTAAGTTGAGCAATCATTAAAAATTCGGTGATTTCACTTTTGTAGCTATTAAACCCCTTATTTATTAAACTTAATATATGTGGGCTTACAAGTTCAATCTTTTGAAGTAATCCTTTAAACTTTACGAATAAATGCTGAAAAATATCCAATTTATGGCTGGTCTCTTCATCCAGAACATTCAGTAAGGCAAATCTTGTTTCAAAATCAAAATGACTATTCAAAGATTTAATTAATTGGGGAATAAATGATATCTCACTAAATATAGATACTATTTCAGATCTGATATCGCGTTTATTTCTAACTAAAAGTAATTTTAATGCTTCTTTAAAAAGGTTTTGTACTTCGGGTTCAGTGGAAATCCAATAAGGATATGACCCTTGTACAATAATATATTTAAAAGTATTGATTAGATAATTGATGTAATCTTCAGTGAACTCAGCTGAGTCTTCTTGGTCTGATATATCGGAAATTACTTCAAAGTAACGGAGCTTGTCTAATACCTCTTTACTTTTAATAGAATCTTTGTTGCTACTTTTTTCAGAAATTAACAAATCAGCGGCGGTAGACAAATAGTTTTGTATGTTGGAAATCATTTTTATAAAAGGATTGCTTTCATTTGAATCAACGAGCAACTTAAATTCAGACATTGCAATCATGCCAATTTCGCTTGACAATTCTTTTTTTAGGTGGTAGGATTTTATAATTTCTTCCAACTTATATAGTTCATTGTTTACATTGTACGATTTGTTTTCGTGGATGAAAATTAATGAATTGAAAAGTATTATTTTCTCAGCAAATGCGCTTTTTATTGGAAACAATTGAAACATGGTACTTTCAAATCGCTCAAAAGTATCCAGACTCAGTCCAATTTTTTTCGCATAAAATTTTATTAGTAATCTAATTTGTCTTAAAGAAAAAAAGTTTATTATTCTATAAAGGATGCTTTTATCTATTTTTATATGAAATGATAATTGATCGACTAAATAGAACTGTTCCTTTTCAATTATATTTATTATTTGTTGCTGTAAGTCTTCATGGCTTAAATCTGATAGAGATGTGATAGCGCCTGTTTTAAAGAATTGCAATAAGTTTTCAATAAAGTAAGTCGAAACGGCTAATTCTCTATAAGATACCCCTTGTTCATTAATATTCGCATTTGAATCCGAGTTATTATCGTAGTTGATATCAGAAACTACTTTCGACTCCTGGTTGAATTCATGTTTGATCAAATTACTTTCAATTTGCTGCAGAATTTGCTGCTTTAGGGTGTTTCTGGGTTGATCTGCGCTTTCGAGTAATATATTCAGCGTCATCTGATCATAGATAGTCACATAATCGCTGTTGCTATGGGCATCAAAAAGTTTTTCTAAATCAATTTCCATCTCCCCGTCCAAGAGAGCTGTCAACGCATTATTTATTTCATAACCATCATTCAGATCGTCAACCTGTATCGTTGCATCTATCTTTCTGATATGGTGCATGTTAGATGGTTTGTAAAGAATTTAAGAAATCTATTAATTTCTTTTTTGATGATTCTGTAGATGTTTTATTTTCTGATGTTTTGAGTTCTCTATTTAATTTTTCAAATTTTTGCATTTCTCCAAAATTCAAAAAGTGGATTTTGAATTTTATATGAATAGGGGTGTGTGCTTGAACCAGGTTTTTAAAATTGTTATGAAATGAAGATTGTTGAAATCGGTAAGGCCAGTCAGGAAGGATGATGGTGCAGATATTGCTAAAAGGATCCATGGAGGATAATCCCTCTTTGTCGGGTCTCAACAAAATATTTTCAATTAAGTGAAAGTATTCACTATATTGATTTATTTTCATACCATTTTCTTTTATCTCCTCCATTACCTTCTCACATTCAGAATAACGATTTGAATCTGTGATTTTTATTTTCTTTACTTCTCCCCAATAAAAATATAGACAGTATTTTCCTTTTTCATTCTCGATACCATAATTGTTTTCATTTATGATATTTGAAAATAATAGTTTTAATTCGTCATTATCTTTTACTTCAAATTTTAATGTATGTTTAGTTTTTGTATTTATTCCAAGAGTAAACATAGTCGTGTCGCGCTCTTCTAAGTTTTCAATACCCAAGAGTATCAGCATTTTAATATGAAATGCTGAAAGTGTTGAACTTAGATTATTGTCTGATATCGAACTCTTGGTTCTTTGCATACTTAATGTCGCATAATTTTGCAGGTATTTGCTTTTAAGCCTGATTTCCTTGAGATGCCTTATTAGTGGGTCATTTGATTGTTCAATTATATCTCCAGAGTATATATTTTGTGGAAACTCTTCTCCAAATCGCGCGCAAAGGTGATTTATAAACTCATTTCTACGTTTATATTTATTGTCGAAATTATCACTAATTGCTTGTATTGAATTTCCAAATTCCATTATTCCTTCTTTCGATACTTTATCAAACTCAGGTATGTATTCAGGATATTTTGTAAAGTAAGTAGATTCATCTGTCCTTATTAATGAAAATAACTTATCGACATTAGACAATTGAGCCAGATAATTCTGCATGATTTGTTCAAAGAAAGAAAGGTAAGCCTTTAATTGTAGGCTACTTGTCTTGAACTTGGCTGATTTTGATACGAGGCCATAAGAAGATATGCCGTAGATCTTAGGAAATTGATTTTGAATACTATAAAGATAATTTATATCGCCCAAAGCTATATTGGACGATAGGTCAGGAGTGAGATAATCTTCAAGACTTTTTTTACTAAATATTTTTCTGGTCTTGTAAGTTGATCTATAAATGTATTCTTGAGTTTCCTTATTGATTCGCAATAAATTATTTTCTTTATACAAGCTGAATTTGGAACCATTATAATCGAATGATGGAAAATATTTATTCCCTATTTTAATATGGTCTGATTCAATAGGCTTTCCATCTACTAATATTTCAATGGATTCAATCTTATCGATATACTTTGAAGAAGCAATTGTATATAGTAATTTAGATTTATATAAATTGGTAATATTTTCTATACCGGAATCTTCAATGGAAGCATCTTTGATCCTTCCATTGTCCAGAAGTGGTCCTGAAAGAATGTCTTCTATTCTACCTCCTTTTTGAATATCTGAAAGATAACTTTCGAACTCTACTGGTCGTTCTATTTCTAAATATAATATCTGTCTAAGTTCAGCTTGAATTTCTTCAGGAAGCATATTCCCTTTAACCCTAGCTGATAAATTGATACTAATATTAACGGCATCCATTACAATTACCGATGAAAGATCCTCTCCCATATTTTTTATTGAGAGGTAATACTTACTAATGTTTTGAACTAAATTTTTTTTATCAATGTCAGATTTTGGCTTGACTAAGATATTAATCAATCCTTTATAGCGAGCTCCGTCTTCTGCAAATGGTACCGGCTCCACCCAAACATTATCCACGTAATTTATAAATTTATCCAGGATGGATTTTCTATAATCTGAAATTGTCACAGGCAGGGTGGGAAATACATCAAGTGCGCTGTAAAGTGCATATTCTTCGGGGTTAAAATTTAATTTTTGTGAATTAAAAATAATTCTAAATATATCCAGTTCAGATTTTAATCCCAATTCTGTTATTGCAAGACAAAGTAATTCAAGTGCAGTGATACCCGGATCATGGATGTTATAATCTGTCCATATATGACTTGAATATTTTTGACATTCATCGATATAATCCCGCACTAATGCATCATAATCCGTTGAATCGGAGTATTTAGGAAATTTTTTTATTGTGAATGTTTTTTGCAATTTTATTTTGTTTGTCGTTTGTTATTTGAAGTTTTTTTTAACTATTACCCATTACCCATTACCCATCATTTATTTATTATTTTCCATCATAATGTCACCCTTTCATGTTTTTGATTAATACGATAGATAAATTTCATTTGCAGTGCTTTCCCCCGTTTACTCATCACGCGATTACTGATTACTAATTACCCATTACCCATTACCTGATCACCCATTGCCCATTGTTCATTATTCATTATTCATCATTCATCATTCATTACTAGTTGTCCACACTTGATTTAGGATCTCGCATTGTTTTGTGTTCCTGAAAGACAATTTGTTCATTTATATTACCAATAAGATCAAAAACATCTTTGAAAGGTTTTTCAAACAGGACATCCAGAATAAGTTTTATCTCGTCCGGGGTAAGTTTTAGTTGGTATTCTTTCATCACTATGATTTAAATTATTTTGGTTTGATACTGATGGTTCTTTTAGGTACAGTTGTTGTCGTTAATGGAGTATTTACTTCCACTTCTTTATTTTCTGGACTAGCAGCCTTGCCGTATGTAGTGCTGTATATATTAGAAACATTCAAGTCAATTCCAGTTTCATACTGCTTGTCCCAAATCTTCGCAAGGCGATAATAAACGTAGGGGGTTTCTAAACCCGGCATCCCTTGCCTGGTCCTTGATTTCATTTCCAACTTGTATTTTAAATCTTGGTCTGTGCTGCTCGCCTCATCTTTCGTCCATCTGAATAATATTTTATTTAGCCATCTTCCCCAGAGCCAACTGCTTGCTGCATCTACAGAACGCACTTTGTTTTTATTACCTTTTTTTTCAGACATCAATAAGATGCCATAAGTTAATGCATATCTTTCTTCTGTTCCGTTTATGATGTGCGCTAATGCTTCAAACCCAATGGTTCCACTGAGGTTGTTCAATAGTGTATGCCATTCCCCATCTGCGGGTACTTTTCCAACGGCAAAGCTTCCAACTCGTCCGGTTGAGCTCACCAAGCCGTCTACGTCGAGCTGGAATGATGGATCTACTTTGCCAATTCCTACACATCCATTGTCGACGATACTAAGCAAGGTTTTATCATTGGCAGCAATATTAAGTGAATTGTGTTTTTGTTCAGTTTGCCCAAGACTAATATCCCACAAAGAGGATTTGTTTTTAATTTTTTCGTAGAAACTAATCAGTTTTTTATTTCCTCCTTTTGACTCTAATTTTAAGCCATTTATATCGTCAATATCAATTCCATCACTTAGGATATTGATTGTCGATTGCACAAAGTCCTGAAGATCAGGATCATTGAATCTTTGAATTAAATTCTCCCTATATAATTGTTGTGCCGTTCGTTCCATATTATAATTCTAATGTAAATGGGTTAAAGGGTTTATTGTCAACTTTTTTATTATCGGTTCTAGGAGCATCTGATCTTTTTAATTGAATTATTTTTGTCTTTTTTAGGATGTTGTATTCATTTTTAAATCGCACGGGAGCCTGCACTTTTACAGGTTCTTCTTCATATTCGTCTTCAATGATACTAATGATGTGGTCCTGATCAGGTATGAATGTAGCCCAAGGTTTGGTAGGCTTTAGAATGTGCATAAAGTCATGACTATCAGCGCTATCAATCATATGATACTGATATCCATCCTCGATAATCTGAATGATAGAAAAACGCGTAATAAAAGTGACAAAATCTAGTGACTTTAAAAAATCTTTTAAAGCATCTACATGAATCTCTTTATTAAATTCCAAAGCATTAGATTGGTCAATAAACCAAGGACAAATAAAATTGGCGATTTCTTTTTTCAATTTAGCAATGTCATAACCTTCATTTCCTCTGTCTGCAAACTTTATATCGCATTGAATGCGTAAATATTCAAATTCAGGATTCCTCACTTTTATGGAGACAAATGGTGACATCTTATCGCCAAGGTATTTTTTAATTTGTTCCAATTTTCTAAAGTTGGCAATTGTGATGTGTTCTTTCAGGTATTTCAGTTTCCTGGGGACAATTACAATAATTACCTTATTAGAATTAAATTCATCCATTTCTGAACGGTAATTGATCTCGTAGGATTTTTTTTCTTCCTCCAGGTCGAGATATTCATATACCCTTTCTCCGGTTTCGCCTAAACCAGAAATACATTTTACTTGCTCGATATCATCATATTTATTTAAGATGATCCTTTCAACATCCCATGCTGTCCATCCACGATTCTTGTGTCGAATCCTTTCGCTTACCCGGGTATAGAATTCAATAAATGTTTCTTCAGCTTTTCCTCCAAAACTTTCAAACGGTTGATTCACTTTAGTAACTCCTTGAATTTTATTATCCAGAGAAATAATGGAGTGTGGCGGAAATGCTTCATTTAGTACTGAAGGGTCAGACTGATCTATCCACTTTGTGAGTGTAGCATTTGGAAATATAGCTATCGTATGATTCAATAATTGAATGTCACCGGAAGCACAGATCCTTATCCAAAACTTGCCTCCTTCCATGACATGGGATAGATGAGAGATATCTGCAGGAATCTTGATCTGTATCACTCCTGTCCGAGTGAAAGTATCTGTCTCGTCCCGGAGAATATATTCGCCCGGCAACTGTCGCCATACATTATTGTAAGTTAAGTATTGCCATTTTATTACGGGAAGTGTATACTGATCTTTATCTTGATAATATACAGGAGTCATCTGAAATAATAGGGAAACGATCTCTGTTTTTTTGCATTTTTCAAGACCTAAAATTAAATAGCCATCTTCTTCATATTGTGGGAGTAAAAACGGCAACTGATCCTGATATTTCAAATTTGGATAAATTTTTTCATAACCAAAAGGATGAATGTGATTTACCTCCTGAAACGTTTCATTCTCTTGAGTTAAATCAATAGTATCTTTGGCGGTATATTTTACAAATATATTGCTGATCAATGGCACCTCAGGCATGGAAGGAAAATAAATATCCGGTTCATTTTCATTCTCATCAGTCACGAGTGCTTTATTGATAAGCCGTGCATTTTTCAGCATGTGTTTCGACAGAATTTCCTGATATCTTTTTTGACCAAATCCATCCTCCGGCGTTTCGAGGATAATTTTTAAATAGCCTGAATTCGTCTTGGAATTAAATTCATTTTGATATTCAAGGTAATCATTTGTTTTATATCCCAAATTCTTCAAATCTTCATGATTCAAATGATAATGTGTATATAAATATTCATCTTTCAATTTATCACTTCCTATACGCTCAATAGTTTGAAAAAGCGGCCTTATGAATGGCTCTAATTTGAATTCACCATCTGATAAATTACCAATCCGAACATTAAAATCATCATATTTGATATTGTAATCTTCGTATTTTTGATTAAATAGACCGGGGGTCTTTGGTAAGTCGAACCATTCAATTTCAATATCAAGTTCTGCGATATTCTTCTTAAATATTTCCTGGCTTCCTAACAAAAAATATGAATTTTTACCTGGAGTTGGTCCGAAAGGAAAGAACGGTTGGGCACTATCTATTAGCCCAAACTCATTATAAATAGATAGATTTCGAATATTTTCCACCTTGGCGTCAATGACAACGTCTTGAAGGATAAGCTTTTGTAGAAATGAATATAAATATGGCTCTCTGTCATTATTTAGTAAAATGACCATTGTCGGCTGAACAGTTGATACAAATTTCCCATAATGTAAGCGTTCATCATATGGAATGATAGCAGGAGCGGTAGGGTCTAATGAAAAAGAGAAGCAAAGATGTCCGGGATTCCATTCCTCTTCATGATCCTGGAATATCTTTATCGTCTGAGGATCCACTTTATACCAGCCTTTAAGACTGCTTAAGTAAATAGTAATATTCCGTTTTTTTCCTTTAGAGCTGAATATTTTGAAGAAAATATCCATCATACTGCTCTTTACCTTTTCTTTTGAGGATATGTCTTTAAATAATTTCACCAAATCTCTTGTGGACTTTTCTGTAAAATTAAGCCTGACTGAGACATTTCGTTTTCCTTCATTAAGAAATAGAACAGGGGAAGATATCGAGAAACCAAGATTGGCATCGATCATATTTCTAAGGTTTGGCTCTTTATCCATTTGATCTTCACCGAAAGTCGGCCAGGAAGCTAATTTATCCGGGTTAAAAGGAGCTCCCATCCCGTCTTGAGAATTAGCCACAGGAGCCATAAATGACTCGGTAATTAACGCATATTTATTGGTAATTGTCTCTCTGTAACCTTTATCAAAATACAGAGATTTTACATCAGAGATACAGCAATGACCGACATTTACCGGATATAAAGTTTCAAATCTATGTGGTATGCCGTCTTTGTCTAATGATGCCAGTAAAACTGTTTTTTCTTCAATCAGCTTATTATCCACATATGGTGAGATTTCAAAATTGACATAAGCATATGGAGCAACATGTTTTTGACGCTCCTGTTTCAGAAAATCCACATAATAGATATGCAGAAATTTTTCTGGAATTTTATTAATAGAGTTTTGTAGTTTTTTATATTGGTCTAAGAACCCATATAATAATCCTATATGCGGCTGGTGATCATTTTTTTCCTCAAGCGATCTGCGAAGAAAAGGCATTAAGTTTTCTTTTACTGAAATAGTTGTTTCAGTAAGTTTATTGTAAAGGATTCTCAATCTAATGTAAATTGAATCTAATTCAGAAGGAATTTCTGACGAATCTATCTTTATATTTTTATTACTTTCAAGGATTTTATGCGCTGCTTCAAATTCTATTTTGAGTTTCTCGGTGAATGGAACAGTACCTCTAAGTATTGTGACGAATTCCTGAATATATCCTGTTACAGCTTGTTCATAGTATGCTTCCACATCATAATATGAATATTTTTCTAAATCTCCATTTTTGTATTGAATTTTCAATAATTTATTCCTGAGTTCCTCAAAATCTGACAATTGAAAGTAGATGATATTGATCATAATTTTAAGATGATCAAATTTTTTCGCCAGATCAGTAGTTGAATTAAAATTTTTTATAGATTCATTGAAATTAAATTGAGCCGTTGAAAGATCTTTAGAAATAAAGCTCGAAATAACTGCTGAAATATTGGCATTGAAAAATGGTTGCCAATCTGCATCAGAATTTCCTTCTTTATCATGAAATCTAAGTAGTCTTGAATATTCCTGAAGGATTGCTATTAATTCTTCTTTTTTCCTATCATCAATGGCAATGTCCAAAGGATTGGTTTTATTAATCAATCTCGTACTTTGCGTAGTACCTATGAATTTGGTATCACCATATGTATTGTCCCTCTCTATCATATGGTATCTTCAGGTAAGCTTGTACCTTCATTTTTATAAAATGGGAATACAATATTGTGTCGTGTATTGGTTGCTCTGACTCTATAAATGATTTCTATTCTAACTAAACCTTCAATATAGTTAGTGATATCTGTATTTACTTCAAGAACATCGACCCTTGGTTCAAATTCGTCTATGGCAGCGGTGACCATATCTCTGACATTGTATTCTAGGCTTGTGCTAATTGGCTCAAATAACATGTTAAACAGGTCACATCCGTAGCGAAGTTGTGTAACTCTTTCTCCAGGGCTAACAGCGAATAGTATCTGCAAACTTTCAGAAATATCTTTAAAATCAGAAACCATTTCAGTACTTCCATCAGCAATACTGAAGAGAGGCGGAAATGCCCATCCTGTGCCAAGAAAAGATAGTTTTTCACTATTGTTTTTAATTGTTATATTTTCTAGCGCCATTTTATTATGAATTTAGCCAATAACTACGGCCATACCTGTTAGTGTCGCAACCATCTGTCCAGATACCGTAGCTGTGGGTGCAGACATAACTGCTGAAATATTACCGGTGACATTTGTAATAGAACCTTTGACATTGGTAGGTCCTATGGAGCTAATATCGACGTTTGTGGTGCCTGATATTGATACTCCCAACTTGCCAGAGATATCTATTTTGCCATTAGAATCGATACTGATACCAGAAGCTCCCATCTCCATTTTATTTCCAAATGGATCTTCCATGGTTATTTTCTGTCCGGAATCGTCCATGCAGAAAGTTCTTCCTCCAGGTGTTTCTAATGTAATGGATTTGTCAGATTCATCATATGTAAGTTTTAATTTCGATCTGGAGACAAAACCCTTAATGTTATTGCTGTCTTTATGTCCATATGGTGATTCATGACTGGCGCTATAAACTGAACCAAGAATGATAGGATATCTTGAGTCAGCATTTAAAAAGCCGACAATTACTTCATCGTCTATCTCCGGAACATAGTAAGTGCCATGACTATTCGAAGCATGCATGGTCGAAAGCCTTGCCCAAACGCCATCTGACGATTCAGTTACTACAGGAATGTCCAATTTGATACGAAATGAACCTTCAGGATCATTTTCCAACTGCTTTACCTTCCCGATATAGAGCCCTTCCATAGCAGGTAACTGGCCGGTGGTGGAAGGATTGATGATGTCGTGCCTGGAATCAATGTACCAGTCTTTTTCCCAGCCAAGAAAGATCTCTGCAATCCAACTTCCACTTTGAATTACATGATTGACCTCCCGGATATATGCTTTTCCATCGAACCATCTTCCAAGACCTTTTAATTCAACAATCGTGTTTGGTTTGAATTTTTCTGTTCCGTTGCAGGTCATTGAGCCAGTGGTTCTAGACATTTTTGCTCTTTGAAATTGAGCTGTCGCCCATTCCTCCAAATCCGTTTCAGGTAAGTTTCCGGTACTTTGCAATAGAAATTCTTTTTTATTGAATTTATCTGCAAGTAATGAATGTTCTATCAGCCCTGAATTGCCTTGTAGATTTACATTTACGTTTCTGTTTGTAGCTTCTTTGAGCTGCTGTTCATCTGGATTCCATGAAATTGTTTTTACTTTTTTTAATTGAAATCCACCATCTATTTCAAGTTCTGATTTCATTATATCAGTGCCATAAGTAAGTAGATGAATTGGAGCTGAATCAAAATCAGGTTTTTTAATTTTAATTTTGTCGTCTTCTGTTAAAAGTATAAGTCCATTAATTTCAAGTCTTGATATAATAAAATCCCAGTCGCAACAACCGTATTGAATAACTTGTGGATGTTTGATCTTGGTAGTTTCGACATCTTTATCAATCCCATATTCACCAATAATTTCAGAAAAAATTTCATTATCTTTTTTATCAGTAAAGTATTTGTTATGCCTGCCCACGGTTAAATAATGTGCTTTATTGACACAATAACAAGTTACTTCAGAATGTCCGCCAGGCTTTATTGAAACTCCAACTTTGAGCACAACACCTTCAAAGATCTTTGCCATATTTTTTTGGTGGTATCCTGCATTTATAATGATTGCCTTTCCGGGAGTTACTACATCTTTATTTTGGAGTTCAAAATCCACCATACTAGGGTCTCCATCCAAAAAAGCAAATTCTGCAGTAGTAATTTTATTGATCTTTCTGTGAACATTAATAGACTGAACTATATACTGATCTCTAAGAATCTCACCGTCAACAATGACCTCAAATGATAATAGATCGACCTCTCTTATTAAAGGCGACTTTGGAGTTACTAATTGGCCGGCCATAATTATATTCTTTCTAAAGGTGGAAATAGCAATTGAGTACCTGCAGATATTTTTCTGAAATTAATTATTTCATTAAATTTAGCTATCTGGACTGCTTGGTTTGGGTTGGAATAAATTTCTTCACAATAAGTAAATATATTGTCACTCTCTTTGAAATACCTTAAATGTGTCATATCGGGTGATGACATCTTGCGGCTTTCTGCATCTGCGGGTAAGACGAATTCATCAAAGGTGAGTGTGACTTTTGCTCGCAGCGCCGTGCCATCAGTTTTAAATAAAACATAATCGATATTACAACTCTTAAGGTGGCATTTGAAATTAATCGATCCGTATTTAATTTTAAGGTAATGTGGTTTATGAATTGAATCTACATAATTATAAATTGCCTCTCCAAGCTTCTTTATTTCATCCTTAATAACTACTTGTTTCCCGGTAACACCGGTAGCATCTATTACAAAAACGAAGTTAAGTTTACTATCATCATAACCTTCAAACTTTGTAACCCTTTTATTTGTATTAGGGTTATCTATTTTGAATTTTAATCCATATGAGATAGTGATTTTTTCAGGTACTAGATCTATGCTGTAACCGAGTGCTCCGTCACCACTCATTCTTGCGTCGGTATAGGTCCGTATTTCAAGTGCTGTGGCCATAATTATCTGCTACTATTAATTTTTTCTTTTTTGATTATTGTAGTCATAAAATCCTGCTTAATAATTTCATCATGGTTTCGCAATAATTTCGCCACCAGATTTTCAATTTCCCGAAGGGTAACACTTTTATCTGTCACCTGTATATTTACTTTTAATTCTTTAATTTCAATTGGCATAAAATTTTAGTTTTAGAAATTCATTTTAGCAGATTGATATGCAAATTCAATTGTTTCTATTGCAACTGTATTTTCTTTAGCACTATAATTGGAAATAAGCCACTTGACAGGATATGCACCAACTATATCCCAGCTCATTAATTTTTCACCTTGAGGGTCTTCAAGAATTACGTTTATATTTTTAAGGACAATTGGTGTATCAAAATTACCATCTTTGTGCAGTATATCATTAAGCCAAGTTGTATAAAACTCGTTGTTTTGACTTACAGCTCCTGCAACTATTTTCGTATTAAAAGCTCTTTTCAATACTAAATTACCGTGTTTTACTCTTAATGGCAGTTTGTAAACATTGTTATTTCTACCGCCAACAATTACGTCTTCGGTAGTAAGTTCCGCTTGTAAGCCACTGGCTTCTGTAAACGTAAGATTTGGAAATCCATCTATTGTAACAGAATAATGAAAGGACCGTGGAATGAAATTAACCTTATTGAATGAAGTCTGATTATTATACGATGCCATATTTATGTTGTTAATATTTCTTCATAAGAGAATTCCATAGTCTCAATTGCAATTGCATTTTCTGTAGATTTCAAATCCGTTCCAGTAAATTTAATAGGGCAAGCTTGTTTTATATTCCAATCCATGACAAGGGCGCCACTTTCAGAAAGTAGTTCTACTAGAATGTCAAATTTATTTGTCTCGTCAGTAAATGTATTTAAGTATACAGGATCGAATAACGTTCTCAGTGCTTTATCACCATCGAAAATTCCTTTTTTTAAAATAAGGTTACTTGTTTTTAGCAAGCCTGTTAATTTCATTGTATGAATTTCTTTGCCTCCTACACGATATTCAATGATGGGTGATTCAGCTTGTAACCCTGTAGCTTCTTGAAAGCTAAATACTTCACCAGCGATAGTCACCCGGAATTGATATTTTGCAACCGGCCATTTTCGTTCTTCAGTTTTTGCCATAATTCAGATGCTAGATGCTAGCCACTAGATGCTAGACAATATATACGAAAGGATAAATTAGTAATTAAATTAGAAAAAATAGCCCTGAATAATTTTCAAAATTCAGGGCCGATCTAGTTTAAAGTTCAGTTTTGATCTCTTCGTAAGCAAATTCGATCGTCTCTATAGAGACTTCATTTGCTGTTGATTTAAGGTCCGTTCCGCTGAATTTGACAGGGAAAGCTCTGGATATGTTCCAAGTCATTACAGTGGAGGCTGTTTCATCCAATAACTCTACAATGATGTCAATTCTGTCATCCTGAGTATAGTAGGTTTTATCGTAGATCTTATTGAAGATATCCAGCAATCTGCTGTCTGTTTCAAATACTCCTTTTTTAAGTACTAGATTACTTGTCTTGACGAGACCTGCTTGCTTTATCACATGAAAAGCTTCACTGTCTCCATTCCTGTATTCTATTGGTGTCGTCTCAGCTTGTAAGCCAGATGCTTCCTGAAAGCTTATCTGCTCACCGTCTATCGTTACACGAAAATGATATTTTGCAACCGGCCATTGGTTTTCGAAATCTGCCATTGTTTATTTATTTTAATTTTTTTACTAAATAATTGATTGAATTAAACACCCATTGGTTCAGTGACGAAACCACCTGTTTCCTGTAGTTTTTGCTCGAATGTAATTTCTATAAATTCCGCAGGTCTGCTTACTGCAACTCTTACCAAAACTCTGAGTAACCCTTCCAAGATATCTTGAGGTGTCATCGTAATGCCGAGTCCTACATGAACTTCGAAAGCATCACCTGTGGTGTTGCCGACCAAGGCACCACTTCTCCAAGCCAGCGTAAGGAAGTTTTCTATAGAGGTTCTGATTTTAACCCAAGTCTGAGCTGTGTTAGGGTCAAATACATAATTTTCAACTGCACTTTTGATTGATTGCTCTAGCATGATCATAGTGCGCCGTACGTTGATATATCTCCAGTCCTGACTGTTTCCATCTAGTGTTCTGGCTCCCCATACCAATATGCCTTTTCCGATAAATGTACGGATGGCATTGATTGCTTTTCCATTGATTGGAAGGTTCAAGTCTTCTTGGTTTTCTGCAGTTATAGGAATTGTAGGAGAAGTAACGCCATACATTGAAATGTTAGCCGGAGCCTTATGAACACCTGTGGTGTTGTCTACTAATGTGTAGATTCCTGCCATAGCTGCTGCTGCTGGAAGTATGTTTATCGCTTCTTTAATAGAATTGAGAATTGTTTTGTAGAGTGGACTGATTGTTCTCAGCGTGTTATCCAATACAAGTGTATCCGCAGAGTTATCTTTAAGTTTGTCGATTTCGAATTTAGCGGCTTCGAACAATCTGATAGAGCGCTCATCATAGTTCTTAAGGTTTCTACTGGCAGGAGTTGTTACTTTTTTTACTTTGTCGTCCGGCTTGGCTTTTTCGTCCGGAGCGCCTTCCGGTGCTTCTGCAACATCCTCAAATGCTGTCGCTATTTGTAGATAATTTTGTTCAGCTTCAGCAGTTAATATTTTAATTAATTCTGGAGTATTGCTGACGTTTTTATAAGATATTTCGGAACTTGTAACTATAGTTGTATTTAACCATGGGTAGTAAGCTGCGCCAAAATTTAAAAAGTTATTTCCAACGCCTTCTCTGAAAGTAGTAATAACATCCACTTTGTCAAATGACCTCTTTTGATCACCGTCGTATACATCGAAAATACCGAAACGTGATTTCATCGTGTACCCACAATGCTTTAATACATCCTGATAAAATGACATACATTCCGCTTTAGGAAGTAAAGTCGCATCTGGAGAGCATATCAACGTTGGTTCTTGCTCTGTTAAAAGTGTATTAAGCCCACTGTTATTTTCATTATCATTCAGATCACGATAGTTGACGCCCCCTGTATAATCACCTACAGAAACGATGTAGCAGGTACCGCCACCGTTCGCATAGAATAATCTCATACTGTTGTACAATAGGTATTGTGTTGGTTTGTCTACCCGGAGATCAAATTCCAGATTCCCTTTTGCTTTGAGGTTAAATTGAATTCGGGGTGCTCCACCAAAGAATGTCACAAATTCTGACATGGAAGAAACCCTTGTCGGCATGTTTCGGAGTGAAGAATTGCCGTTCAATGCTTTTTCTGTATAACCAATAAATGCAGGAACAGCCGTTGGCACGGCAACTACTGAATTGGTAAAGGCGTTTCTCTCCTTGATATAAACACCCGGCGTTGCATATTGCATCATAAGTTAAAAGGTTTATAGTTTATTATAATTAAGTTTTATTTATACTAGAATGGTATAATTTCTAATTTCTGACTTCTAATTTGTAATTAATATTATTTTTTACGAAACATCCATCTAACATTTATCTTTGTCCACCCCCTTGGCCCCCTCCAAAGGGGGACATATTTTCTGTTGGAGAAAATGTACTTCGTAGGTTTATTCTAATTTCTGACTTCTAATTTCTAATTTCTGATTTCTAACTTCAAATTTCTGACCACTGACCACTGACCACTGACTACTAATTTCATATATACACATACATCAAAGAATATGTCATTCCTGACTTTCTGTCAATGCGCTGTACATTTTTGAATGTAGGAATCGGCATTCTTATAGAAGACTGATTCCATTTTTTTGCATTATTTATTTTCATTTTCAAAATCTCATGATTGAAAGTATTTATCCTTAATGGCTTTAATTCTTTAAATGTCGCATGTATACATTTTACCCCATTGACCAATTCAGTTCTCACTAAAGGCAACAATTGAATTTTTTCTCCATTCATATCGAAGGAGACTTCATTGATATCGTAAATATTTTTTTCTTCTGATCTTGAGATTAAAATATATTGCCAATGTGTAGTTTTAGTATCAAAAGATATCTGCATGTTTTGAGTCTCGAATTTCTTTCCATCCCAAATTGTCTTTGATTTACCTGGTGGATTAAAAAATATTTCCACTGCGATATTTAATTGTTTTTTGTTAGTGACATAAAAACGATTAAACTCTTTGCCATTTATTTTAATTATACATGCTCCCTGATTGCTTTTCGTAAAATCACAATTAAGAAATGTTGTTTTATTGTCAACATTTTGTAATTCAAATTTTACATGCTCTAATCTTTGTAACATGGCATCAAAAAAGGTTACCTCCTCAGTACTTATTTTTTCAGAAACTTTAAAAGAGCATAAAGGAGTCATCAATTCTAGTGTTTCTAAAGCCTCTGGATCAATGTATTCTTTGTCGTTCAAAGAAGTAAAGCTGTCATCGATTGGGAACTGCTTGATATTGTTGATATAGCTGATTTTCAATCTATTAGCCAGGTATTCTGTGTTGCTTACCAATAAAAAATCTTTATTGTTGATTAGCCCTTCCAGATTTATTTTATTCGTGGGGTTTTTTAAAGTCAAAGCCATCGATTCTGACTGAAGGTCATTCATAAATATGGCATAAGTATCATTGTGTTTTCTGAATACACAATTAATTCGTTTAAGAAAGTCAACAGTTACTTCACCAGGTTCAAAATCTATAAGATCCACCACCTTCACGTTGGGCGCTCTATGTCTAAGCTTCAATGCAATCCATCTGGACCATTTACTTAAATATGAATTTGGTGCTATCATTTATTAAGTTTGGAGTTTGTTGTTTGGAGTTTGTTTGAATTTATTTTTTTATGAAAATTAATAGATTAAAATGGTTTCTGGTTATGATGACACACCCCGCCTGTCGGCACCCCCACCTATTCACGTGGGCAAGCCTCTGTTAGAGGGGAAGCACAGATTATTCGGTACTTATCATTTATCATTTATCATTTATCATTTATCATTTATCATTCATCATTTATCATTTACAATTCATCATTTATAATTAAATAGTAATTCCTGTAATTGGTGGTATTTCTTCTCTTATTCTGCCTTCATCCATATTTAATGTCCTGAATTTAAATAATACATGAGGTACAATTTTGGCTCCCAGGCATGTCCACAAGTTGCTTAATTCTCTGAAGTCTATGTGAAATAACTCCGCTTTAATGGTATTATCGTCAATCATAAATTGTGGATTTCCCTGAAAAAAACCGATAACACCTGAAAGGAATTTCAAGGACTCGGCATAATCAGTAAAATAAGAACTGAAAAGCATATATAAATTAATATGCAAAGGCATATCAGTACGAATCATTCCTCCTCCAAAATTCAGATTAGATCCGTCTCTTTCAATATTAAGTAAGGTGACCACAATTTTATTGTCCTCTCTTATGGCAATACTTCCGTCCTGATTGATTAGGTTCGAAATGATGACGACATCTTCGTAAGAACCAAATTTGGATTCGAGATAATCTTTAAGTTCACCTGCTATAATTGGAATTACTTCATGGATCATTTATTTGTTTTTGTTGTTTTTGAAGCTGCTATAAGTACTTCTTTTCTGTTACATAAAATGTTATTGATCAGATTGGCAATTGTTCGGGTAAACAATACTCCAAGAAAAACTGCACCAAATCCTACAAGAAAAACTACCCATTCTTTGTTATTCACCCTTGGAAAGACCATTAAATAAAAGAAAATTGAAAATAGCAGAGCAGTGCCCACAGCTATAAATAATTTCCTCAAAGTAATCCCGGGTAGAAGGAATATAATTACCGGGATAATTACCTTATTGTATAACTTCTTAAAAAGTCCCATTATTTTCTAAATAAACTGATTAACTTGGATAAATAAACTCTTGCAAGGATCATAATTATTAATATTCCCAGAATACCTAGCCCTACATAAACTCCGACTGTATTTCTTGGTATTATATTTAAGCAAAATAAAAAGCCAAATGTCGCAATCAACCATCCCCCAAGTGTATGAAGTAAATATTTCTTATATTTCGCAAGGATGTTCCGTGCTTGCCAAAATTTAATTACGGAATATGGAAATCCAAATGACAGAAACCCAAGAAGCGTCCCGAAGAAATACCAAATCAATTTATCAGGGATCCTTCCAAAGACATCTGCTATAGCTTTCCAATATTTAGTACCTTTTTCGATATTATTGTACCCAATGCCATGTAAACTAATTCCTAAAATGCCGAGAGACTTCAGCCGGTCGTACTTGAAAAGCCTTATGTGTTCATCATCATAGTGAAATTCGTTCCCATTTTTGAACTTAAATTTGGTCATACTGGAATCAGTCTCATTCGCAGATTCTTTGACAAATGATCTATCGGCCATTTTATTCATATTGTCGTAGGAAACGATTGGATTCATGCGATCAAAAACCAATTTATCAATAGTTGAATCCCTTTTTAGATTGAGGCCTAGGTAGGCAAATTCTACTATCAATTTTGAAAGTGGAATTCCAAGTTTTTGTAAAGAATCTACATCAAACTTTAAAAAATTATAATTTCCCTTTACGAACCACTGCAATTGTTCGTCATTGATTTCTTCGAGGTCACGACTATAATTTTTGTAGATCACCAAATCAAACATTGGTATGATTCTTTTAAGTAATTCATTTCCTACATAATAGAAATTATTTTCTTCGTGTATTATTGGAAGCTTTATACCAAGTTTAGCTCCTTCAGAACCCGGAAACAATTTCTTCTTAATCTTTTCAATGAACGTCTTAAAGTTTTGAATATCCTCGGGAGAAGTTAGTTGCGCCGGGATATTTTGAATATCAAGAATGAGTCCGAATTGACTTTCTTCAATTTTATATTTTTTTATGATATCTCTGCGAAATATTCTGATTCTGTCGATCAAAGTATCCTGGACATTATGATTATTAGTTAGGAATCCATAGTAAATAGCTTGGTTAGAGAAACCTCCACCTACGTCTCCATAACTTGAAACTTGAAAATAAAGATCGATATCTCTATTTTGTTGGATCAAATATTGGTAAATATTAACACTATCTCCACTTTTACTAGCTTCCTGTCTGGAGCTAATCCAATCAAGTTCTTCCTTATTTCTTGGGTTACCAGTTAATAAATTGAGATCATAATTTCCAATAATAGATCCCGTAAGCAAGTTGTAATAGAAATTTTCATAAGAGTTTTTCTTTAAAAGCCATAGCGGTTCATCAGCGATCACTTTATATTGTGGACGTAAAATATAATCTGCCGGATCGTCGCTTCCATTCTTCATGTTACTAAGTCCCTTTGCAGCCTTCTTGGTATTTCCGCGATTGAAAAGACTACTTAACCCTTGACTAAAAATAGTTTCAGTCACTAAACTAGAGCAACATATCAACAATGTAATATATAGTTTGCGATATTTCATTATTGTATTTGTGGAAGTGTGTATGTCTCGAAAATAGCATAAATACTCACCGGGCTTTGCTTATTATGATTGCAACTACATAAAAAAACCGGACTATTATTGGTGATGGATTTAAATCCGAATAACTGACCTGTATTGCCTGACAATCCATTAGTCATTGATGCATAATTAAGGCCGCTCTCAAAAAGTAATTTGTTTGAATTATCGACCAGGGCAATCTCAACATTGTCTATACTTCCATCATCTAAAGGAATTGGAAATGGGCGAGTTTCAAGGTTAGTGGCTTGATCGTGTATTCCTTTTTGGTAAAATATTCCATTCGAATATTCAGAAAGAGGAGTTGGATTATTTATCGGATCATTCAATTTTAATTCCTGCGTAATTAGTCTATATATTCTATAATGCTCTGAGGATATACCAATCCAATAACCAAAAAACTGAGAATCGCTTTCATTAATATATGGAACAGGTGTACATTTTCTTTTCTCATTGACCGTGAAGTCAAATTGATTCAATAAGTTTTGGATGATAGGTGGTTGTATTTTTGGTAATAACATTACTTTTTGGTCTGAACGCATCACGTCTTTCATTCCTTCCACCATTTGTTTTAGAGATTCCTGACTATCTTTTCGAGCTTGTTCAAGTTGTGCATTCATCTCTGCTATTGAAAGAGGCTTTTCACTAGTTTTTGGAAATTCTCCACCTCCACCTCCTCCACCTGCGCTGGCGGGTTTAGACGAAAGTGGATTGCCTGTCGCATCGTTTTGTTTTGTCTCAGAAATAAAAGTTTTTACTTCACAAAATTGACTCAAATTTGCTTTTTTATCTTTCTTGCCTAACGACATTATCTTATCAATTACTCCTTTCGATTTTAAATTTTTCGGATCCAAATACATGAAAACATCCAACTGAAGAGGCTCTGTAATTGCTTGCTGAAAGCCCTTATCCATGGTGGATTTTATTTGAAATTGAGGAACTTCGACCGTTATCCCATTTGCATTTTTACCTTCACCGACAAGTGCAGTAATTGTATTTTTTGAAACAGGATAGCTGATGCATAATTTATTATCAAGACCCTTGGAAGGAGGTTCTAAAAGTGTTGATTTTACGGTGATTGGTGGTTTATCTCCCAGCCACTTACCTGAAATCTTTTCTAGAGTAACATTGTAAAATTGATCTTTTTTATTTTGAGTATTGACTTCAAGTATATAATCCCCATTAGCAGAAATATTCAAGTTTGGCAGTCTGTCTCCTATCTTGCCTGTTCGAATAATTTCTAAACTTGGTATTTTTTTTATCGTAAAATCAACATTTTTATCAATTACTACATTTCCATTCCTATCTCTGAAAGTAAGTTTTAAAACATCATCATTTTTTAAAGCCAATAAGACTTTAGCTGATTCTGCCTTTGAAAGTCCAAGGTTCTTTATTTCAATTTTTGAAGTTTTGGGCGCCTGAAAAGATGTTGAAATAAATCCTGAAAGCAGTAATATCAAATATTTTGGGATTAACCTTAACCGCATATTATGTATATTTTATATTGAATTGCATCAAAGTCGAACTATGCCTGCCGAGTTGAATTACATCCTTGTCCTTTAGTAAGTGTCGCGAACCTTTACTTAGATACTCTTTATTAATAATTATCTCTGCATGGCTAGTGAGCACGACACCTTCATTAGTAAGGTTGATAGAAGCGTGCGATTCTTCCGCTCCGGGATCTGTCCATTTAATAAAAATTACGTTTTTAGGTGAAGAACCAATAGTAACTGTAGCTCTGGAATTAAGAATCTTACTGATCGGAATCACCCGTCCACTCACTTGATCCGGAGATTGCAAGGTCAGTTCATATTCCTCTAATTTGTTGAGAACGTTCGTGACAATATATCCGGTAAGCCCACCCAGAATTATCAGTCTGAGAATATTAATAAACTCAATAAACAATTGCCGATTACTCGAAAAATCTTTATAACCAATATTGGTTAATTCAGAACTTAAATGATAGATAAAAAATGACAATAAAACTCCGGCACTTGTAGCAATGATCGATCTCTTAAAATGAATGGATGGACTCGAAATTGATAATGCCAATGATAAAATTATTGCAAAAAACGTCCAACCTATAAACCCACTTAGAAATGGATTAATCTGAAATTTGAAAGTTAACGCATTTATAAGACCAAAAATGAATGCATTTATTATACCACACAAGATTATTTTACTAATACTTATAGCTAGATGTGGCCTAATGATACTAGAGAAATAGTCAGCCATTATTAATGCTGCTCCTAGCCCAAGGCCAATACCAAAGCCAATACTTGTCTGATGAACTATATTTTCTTTAAAATAATATAAATCAGTATTCGGATTGACAGTGCTGTCATAAAGACCTACGAATATTCCGCCAAAATTTATTGAGGATAGCAAAGGAATGATGAGCAGTGTCAGCATCCAAGCGATGAAACCTCCGCATGTCCCGTAAAAAAGCCAGTTGAATTTTTTCATATTGCCTGACTGCGAAAAAAACTTATAATTAATATCTGATTTTCCGCACCCATCGCATCCCAGATAATCCATACATTCCGGATAAGATGGACATTGATTCCCAAGACCTTTCCAAATATAATAGGGTACTATTTCTTTACATCTGGTGACGACCAGGCTACCTTTCTCAATTGGTTCATTAGTCATCGTATCCAATTTTACGATGTTATTGATTGGAAAATAGGGGGATACATATTTTTTGACAAATCTTTTTTCTTCCAAAAAAGGATACAAGATGCTTAATACAAAAAATACGGTTAGAAGAAATAGTATTCCAAAGAAAATACATGAGAGCCAGAATATCCAATCTTTACTTAGTTCTTTTATATTAAGCGGATAATCACTACTGCCAAAAGAATAGGAAATGGTATCCTTTAATCCAGTCCCTTTCCAAAGGAGGTTTAATATTCGGGGTTCCCCCTTGTAATTAGGTTTTCGCGTATCAAGTGTGAGCGCATATTTAAAATTGAAATTTGAAATTAAGACTCTCTGGAAAATCCTGTGAAACCTGGTTAAATTTGGATCTGTAATAATTGTATCATAGGGACATGGGGTCTTTAGAATATAATTTTTCAAATAAGCAGGAATTTCTATTTCTTCCATCAAATAAGGAACAATTACAGGCGCTGCATTTCCAACATATTTTTTTGTATTGGAGGGCATGACTTTATCAATGGTGGCGTCACTGTTGCCTATATTGTCTGAATTTATAAAGTATAGATAACATGCGTTTTCAAAACAATTTCCTTCCTCGGTATGGAGTTGATTGATATTTAATAAATAGGGACTACTCACAAAATTGCGGATCGAGGCAGTATCAACAGCTTTTTTACCTTTAAGTATTTTGTAAAAATTGAGACTATCAGAGATCAGAATTGGAGTAAAATATCCGCTTATTTTCTTTTTATTAATATTATTAATTTGCTCGTTGACTCTTCTAAAAATAGCTGTTTGGTCAGAAGTGCCGTAGCTGACATGCATAATTATATTGTGCGTATCTGGGATTTGCCTAATATCTGTGATTTTTAATGCATTGTTATAGCCAAAAAATGTTTCATTTACTTCAAAATCCAGTGCACTGCTTAAATAACTTTTGTCTTTTAGGAATCGTGTGAAATTTAATTCCAATCTTCCTTTTTTATCTTTTGGCAGATAAATGGAATCTATGCGCAGAAACGATTGCCCGGGGCGCTGCGAAATGGCATTCCGACCAAATGTGACAGACAGTAAAATTATAAACAGAGCTAACTTCTTCATCATAGCGTTGTCAAATTCTCTTTTTACGCATTTTTATAAATGAATCTGTCTTTAAATTGAATTTGATGCGGGCGATATAGTACCCAGCCATAAATCCCAGCAGTGTGGTGCCCAAAAGCATGATTAATAATTCGAAAAATGTTCTCATATAATATTATTTAATGATTTTTTGAATTTGTAGATCGACCCTTCGGTTTTTAGCTTTCCCTTCAGATGTATTGTTGTCATATCGCGGATCTTTTTCTCCTTTCGATTCGCATTTTGTGTAGATTATACCAAGATCTTTTATTTGGAGTTCAACGAATTTGGCGCGGCCCATTCCCAGTTCCAGATTTTTCTCATCACTTCCGTCATCATTTGTATTTCCTACGATATTTAAAACAAAATTGTCTTTTCCTTTTACAAAATTGACCACATCAATTAGGTATTGCTTGAGTGAATCAGATACCAGCATCGTCGAGAAATTTTGTGAAAAATAAATTGGTTGTACGATAGCCAATAAGCGACTTTCTTCCGGAGCACTCACGATGTGATAATCTTGTATACTCAAATCGTAAGCATTAAATATCATTTCGTGGTATACATCCAGATCAAAAGAATCAATCGATGCTGAGCCAATGATGATGCGCTCCGGATCGTATTGAAGTGAATCAATAAAATAACTTTTTAATTGCTGAGCTCGCTTATAACCCAGGTCACCAAGTTTTTCTTCATTCAATTCGATTTGCTCATAATTTCCGATGATCCTTAATTGCTTATTTGGATGGGAGGTCAGATATTGTTTGATGATTTTAAAATCAATTTTAAAACTATCGGGGCAGTAAAATTGCGGTTGACTCGATTCCCACATGCACCTGATATTACCTTTCAGTTGATAGGAGAAATTTAAGTCTTTCAGAATAGTAGGCTCCGGTTCGAGTGAATGCACCCGGCATTTATTTAAAGCGAATTGCAAGGTATTGTCTTTAGGAGCGTCATTCCTGTCTGCGACAAAGAAAAAATAGTACAATGAACAAAGGATGATCCATGCGACATAGATCACGATCAACTTTTGAATATAGGGCAGACGCAAATAATACATTTAGCGGATGTTTGATTTCAGATTAATCAATACCATTTCCGCCTCATCATTGGGAATATTTATCTGTGATGCGATCTCGAAAACATCGGATCTTGAAGTGTTCTCATCGATGCAAGCACTCAGTGTTTCTAATTTGGCTTCCTTTTCTATTTGTTTTAATTGTGAGATATTCATACCCATCTGTTGGCCGTATTCATGTATAATTGACATTTCACTTTCATGGGGCTGAAAGTCAGCATAACTCATGAGAAAGGCACATTTAAGAATTTGTTGTTTTGCATTCATTGACAGCGATTTGATCTCCATGGGAGAAATGAAATCCATTTGCCTTATTTTATCTGCATTGCCCAATTCTTTTGGGATAATTGATTTTAATAGATCTTCTTCTTCAGAAGTTAATTTACCATCTGCATCACATATTTCTACAAGCAATCTCGCCAGAACTTCCTTTTCCAATCTGTTTAAACCGGATTCATTTGATTTTTCAGGTGGGGTATTTTGTCTGGATTGCTTTTCTTCTTTAGGGAGAATGGAAATTTTTTGTCTATCAGGAAGACTTGGTGCCCATGTGCCGCTTTGCTCATCATACATATATTTGGAAGAGACCTTGTCAAATGCCTTAACCACGGCTTCATGAATATCATCTTCATCCGGTTCATTGTGATTGGAGACATTGCTTGGGACGGTTGCTCTGACGATAATAGAGCCTGTTCTGCCGAGCATTCCGCCACCTAGTAACTGAAATATAGATCGGGAGGCAGTGGACCTCGCCCTATTTACGAGTTGCCTCTTGACAGTATTTCCGACCTTACCCATGACGGAATTATCTCTGGGGATGGTCGCTGAAGAGTCAATCGTTTCGCCATCGGCATGCAAAAAAGTACACCGTACCTGCGAACCATTGACTTCTACATCCTGTATCAAAGCCTCGATAGATTCATAAGTTGTTTCAGTCATCTTTTAATTCATTAAGTTTGCAATAAGTACAATCTGTAAAAAGCACATGAAGCTCTTAATTTCCAATTATTTAGCCGCCATTGGTGGACTATCGCACATTAAAAACCTCAGAAGCCACTCTTTATGGTGTTCCATCACGGCAAAAGGTATCCATCAACAATGGAAAGAATCATATAATTATGAAAGTGGGGAATTTCAGATTGTCATAGAAAATGATGGCGCCCCATTCATGACCACTGAAGGAAATAGAGCTGAAGCAGTCCGAAGAACCAACCAAGAATCACAAAAAATAAGTGTTGAAGAACTGGCAACCATCCATAGCACAATCATGTTAGTTCCGGAGGTTTTATTTCTGGAGGAAGCATACATCAATTCCATCGCTGATATCAGTTTAGAAATTATTGGCGAAGAGAAAATATTAAAGTTCAGTAGATCACCTTACTTATACACCTACATCTTCAATGTTGCTGATGGATTAAAAAAGGAAATTCATCTGAGTGATATGTCTGACAGCAATATCGCTTTGACGATCAAGTACAAGGACTGGCGTTATGTCGATGGGCTGCTGTATCCTTTTGTGCAGGAGATGGTGAGTGTGCATCAGGAGTCGGTAAGGCGGGTGGAATACTTAAAGATTGATACTATTATTTAAATTTGTCAATTCTTCTTTTGTGAAAATAATTGGAAACTAATATTCCCCCCCTTAGGCACCATTTTTCCCCTTCTCACACTAAGTTTCATACAACATTGCGGAACGTTGTGCATCACTGCGTAATATTGTAAACTCTACTCTGAAACTTTTAAAAATGAAGAAGATATCATTTTTGCTACCCACCTTATTTTTTTTAAATTTTGGGATGGCCATCAGGACGTCCTCTGGTGGAGTAAATCCTCTACCCGCCATTGATCAAATCCTCACCTTCACTGAAAATAAAGGACAATTAACTGATCTTAAAGGAAATCTGCGACCTGACATCTTATTCTGTTCTATGCAAAAAGGCATGAATATTTACATTAAGAATAATTCAATTATATATTTATTCCAGGAGCGTGTCGGCAGCAAACTGTTGCCTATGGGTCAAAATTCATTGACCGAAAATAATACCGGCCAATTACACACCTACCGCATTGAAATGAAACTATCGGGCAGCAATCCAAATGCTCTGGTGGAAGTAGAAGGTGAACAAGCCGGCGTGACGAATTTTTATTTACCACATTGCCCGCAGGGTATTCTTGGCGTTAAAAGTTATAATAAAATCACGATCAAGGAGGTGTATCCGGGTATTGATTGGGTCGTCTATGTGAAAGATCAAAAGGCCATAGAATATGACTTTGTAGTGAGACCCGGGGCAAATATTGACAATATTAAGATAAAATATGATGGAGCTATAGACCTGAAAATAGCCGAAGATGGAAGTCTAAAAATCAAATCTCCGCTTGGAGAGGTAAGCGAATCTGCCCCTAATTCTTTCACCCAAGATGGAGTATCTATAAAAAGTGGTTTCAATTTGAATACTAATATTCTTTCATTTGAAATAGAAAAATATAATCTGAACCAAAGCCTCACTATTGATCCAACTATTGTATGGCAATTGGACTATGGAGATTCAGGGACGGACGCAACTTCTTGTAAAGTGGATTTGAGTGGTAACTTTTATCTAGCCGGTAATACAGCTAGCTCCACCGGCATTGCATCCGGAGGCTTCGACAATACTTTTAATGGAGGCTATGATGCATTTGTCGCTAAATTCAATAGCGCCGGAACAAGAATTTGGGGCACCTATTATGGTGGAGGTGGCGATGAATTTGTCAAAGGAATTGCAATAGATCCTTCAAATAATGTATTGATCTGTGGTTCGACGACAAGTGACGCTGGGATTGCATCCGGTGGTTGGGACAATGTTTTCGGCTCAGGCACGACCGATGGATTTATTGTAAAATTTAATACTTCCGGGGCAAGGATATGGGCGACTTATTATGGTGGAACAAATGGTGACGAAGTTGCAGATATTACAACCAATGCTTCCGGAGATATATACTTTGCTGGAACGACTGGTTCGACTGCAAGCATATCTACTCCAGGAAGCTTTCAACCGGTTAGGTCTGAATTATTAGATGGTTTTTGGTAAAATTTAATAGTGCAGGAAGTAGGATCTGGGGAACATATTATGGTGGTAATGAGATCGACGTTTGTTATTCAATCGCAGAGGATACTGATGGGAATGTATTTATCGGAGGCAGTACAAGGAGTGGAAATGGTATCGCAAGTCCCGGCGCATGGGATACGGGATATAATGGAGGCACTGACGGATTCCTGGCGAAATTTAACGCTAGCGGAGGTAGAATTTGGGGCACCTATTATGGAGGCATAGACGTAGACTATTTCACAGAGATAACTACAGATAGCAACAATAATCTTGTGGGAGTAGGTACAACTACCAGCATAAGTAATATTGCATCCGGAGGATTTGATAATAGCAATGGAGGTGGTTATGATGCATTTGTAGTTAAGTTTAACAACAATGGAACAAGAATTTGGGGCACGTATTTTGGAGGTGTAGGGTTTGAAGAAGGATATAGCATAGAATGTGACCCAAATAATAACATATATGCAGGAGGTTATGCAGAATCTAGTGGGCTAAGTTATCAAGGATTTCAAAATACTAATAATGGAGGGGATGCATTCTTAGTTAAGTTTAACAGTGGAGGTTCCAGAATATGGTCTAGCTATTATGGAATCAGTAACGTGATAGAGCAACTTGTAGGCATATCTTGTCTGAATTCAGATATACTTTATTTCTGTGGCTATAACGCTTTTTCCATTGGATTGGAAGGAGAAGAAGATAACAGGAGCATTCAGTTAGGAAAAGGTTTTTTAGCGAAAATAGACATCTGCAATATCATCCCTACCAATATTAGCGCAACGATTTGTTCAGGTCAGACATATAACTTCAATGGACAGCAACTCACTTTGAGTGGTAATTATAGCACAAGTTATGTCGCTTTTTCAGGGTGTGACAGCCTTGTCAATTTGACACTGAATGTTATCAATGTTATTGTGACCACTTCTTCTACGCCTGCGCGCTGTGATCACCCTACCGGAACTGCGACTGCAATGGGTTCAGGTGGAGGACCTCCGTATAGCTATCAATGGAGTAATGGGGGATTGACAGGGACAATATCCAATTTGGTTTCTGGAAGTTATACCGTGACTGTTACTGACATAAACAATTGTAAAAAAATTGAAACTGTCGTAGTTCAAAATATAATTGGAATCTCTACAATTAATCTGAATTTTACTCCAACGACTTGCGGCCTCAATAACGGTACTGCAAGTGCTATAGGGATAGGAGGTACAGCACCTTTGGAATATTCATGGAGTAATTTTTCTAATAATTCTAATTTAGTGGACCTTCCGGGAGGTCCTTACTCAGTTACGATTACAGATGATAACGAATGTACTTATGATACTTCTTTTTTTATTGCATTTTCGCTTGAATTAACTTCGAATTTTGATACTTTATCCCCTCTTTGTGGACAAAATAATGGAGCTATATCTATCAATGTCCAGAATGGAATTGGTCCATACATCTTCGAATTGATCGGTCCTGTCCACATTGTTTCAAATTCATTAGATGAAGATAACTATACTTTCGATAACCTTCCCGCCGGTAATTATTTTTACCGAGTCACGGATTCAATTGGCTGTATTGTTGAAAATATAGTAACACTTATTAATGATAGTGGGCTATCAGGAACCTCATCCTCGTTACCGGTAATTTGTAATGTGAATGGATCGATAACTGTTAATATTCAAGGAGGCAGTCCTCCCTATATTTATTCGATCGATGGTCCAGTACAAGCAACTTCACTTCCTATTAATGATTTGACTTTTACTTTTAATGCTATCCCTCAAGGTAATTATCAAGTTATAGTTCTTGATGTTAATCAATGTTTATTTTTATCAAATATTGGTGTTTCATTTGAGAATAATCTATCGAGTAATGAGATTATAGTACCAACGCATTGCGGAAAAGCTGCTGGAAGTATCGAAATTTCTGTTACTACAGGCCATTCACCATATACGTATTCAATTATTGGGCCTGTTCAAATGAGCAGTCCGATTACACCAATGAATACTTTTGTTTTTAATAATTTACTTCCAGGCAACTACACCTATAACATCATTGATGGCTCAGGCTGCATCATTACAAAAGATTTTATTATTGAGAACTTACCCGGAGTTAATCTCAACTCTGAATTCGTCCAAAGTGATTGTGGGCAATTAAATGGGTCGATTACACTCACAGCGCTGCAAGGCATTCCTCCATATGTATTTACTTTATCAGGTCAAGCCGCCCAGACTTCCGGAAGTGTAAATAATTCGATTTTTACATTTTCTGGTCTTGGCGCTGGAAGCTACTCCGCCTCCGTATCTGATATGACAGGTTGCTTATCTGCATTGGAAATAATTATTACTGACAAAAATGGTGTCAGTGGAGTTACAAATGTTACGGGATCAAATTGTAATTCTCCTGATGGTGTTCTGAATGTCAAAGCAGTTGGAGGCATAGCGCCATTTGTCTATGAATTGTCGGGAGTTACAACAGCATCATCTGGCAGTATCCAAGAGAATAACTACATTTTTTCAGGATTGTTATCTGGAATATATGAAATTAAAATAACGGATTCCATGGGTTGTATTTATATAGAAATGGATACCATTTTATCATTAAATACACTATTAATCACAGCAACAGCCTCGCCATCAGAATGTGTTAGTGCAACCGGAGCTATTTTGATTGAATCAAATGGTGGCAGTCTTCCGATTGTATATGAATTATTAGGGGCAACAATTATTTCCAGCGGAACGGTAAATTCTACTTCATTCAATTTTGAAAAATTATTGGCCGGGCCATATGATATCAAAGTGACTGACTCAAAAGGATGTGTTGCTGAATTGCAAGTAAATGTTGAAAATCAAAGTGGATTTAAGTCTGAAATGACAGTAATTTCAACAAGGTGTGGCGATTCAAATGGAAAAATAACATTAGCTTCCATTGATGGGATGGCACCTTTTTCATATTCTATTACCGGTCCAGTGACTTCTTCTATAAATGGAATTCAAAATACCCTATTCACTTTTGAGAACCTACCGGCTGGTGAATACACTTACAATATAGTGGATGGACAAAATTGCAATATCATGGGTTTAGCTACAGTGAATAATAGCACTAGAATAAGTTTTGAAGCAAGTCTTTCTGGGTTTAGTTGTGGTGGTGGAAATGGCACAATTACTATAAATAATGTGGTAGGAAGTCGGCCTTTTAGTTATAAGTTAAATGATGGCCAAGCTACTATGGACTCTGTTTTTTTAGGTTTAATTTCTAATACAAATTACCTTTTGGAAGTATTGGATGCAAATGGATGCAGAAGAGACAGTACTATTCTGACTACTGCGGATATTAGTTTTAAAGCAGTGACAGACACTGTTTACTTTGATTATTATTCAAATCCTGTAATATTCAATGTAATAGAAAATGACGAATTGAATGGTATAAATAATTTTGAAGTTAACCCGGTTAATAAGCAAGTATTTAATAGTAAACTCGAACCAATAGGTACAATCATCAATGCATTGGGAGTCAGTGGAGAATTTGAATTTTACTATCATGGAAATTACAATAGCATAACAAAAAAATATGAATTGTTTTATCCAATGGACAAAGAATTAATCTACTATCTATTGTGCACAGAGGAGTGCCCGGGAGCATGCGATACGGGCACTATAGTATTATTGAGTAAATATGAATGTATAGACAATAACAAGGATTATGTAAATACATTCACACCGAATGGAGACGGTCAAAATGATGTGTTGGTGCTTCCTCAATTTCCTGAATGTTCAGTTCAGGCATCAGAATTTAAAGTTTTTAACAGGTGGGGCAAGGCCGTATTTAATTCAAAAAATTATGCAAATAATTGGGATGGAAAAAATGATCAGGGTACTGATTTGCCTGAAGGTACTTATTATTATGTGCTGCAATTAAAAACCAAGAATGGTAAAACTCATGTAATTAAAAATTTTGTAGAATTGATAAGATGATAAATATTATTCAATTACCAATAAATTAATTTTTA
Organism: Candidatus Brachybacter algidus; assembly: GCF_016707225.1. Lineage (NCBI taxonomy): Bacteria > Pseudomonadati > Bacteroidota > Saprospiria > Saprospirales > Saprospiraceae > Candidatus Brachybacter > Candidatus Brachybacter algidus. The sequence continues at coordinate 173,026 of NZ_JADJID010000001.1, forward strand.
TGAAATATAAATTAACAAAGTTATGGCAAGGATTCATGATAATAATGCTTATCATGATTGGATCACAATCTATATTTGCGCAGCAGCTTCCACTTTTCACTCAATACCGTGAAGTTCAAGGCTTGATCAACCCTGCCTCTGTCAATCATGATTACTTTCTGGAACATTATAATGTGAGTGCAGGTGCCACATATCGCAGTCAATGGAACGATATCGCAGGTCATCCGGTGACAAGTGCTGTAAGAGCTGAATATATCATTGTACCGGAGAAAACAACCTTTAGCTTGTTGACCGGTGCATATTATTTGTCAGATAAGGCCGGCCTTACAAACAAACAAAGTGCTTACTTAAGACTGGGAACTATCTATTCTCAAAATCCTGCAAATAGCGGTATTGGAATAGGAATGAACTTAGGAATGGTCTGGAACTCATTTAATTTTGGGGGAGTTAAACTGTCTGACCCTTTTGATATCTCTATTGATGGTGTCGACAGAACGAGTTATGTAGATGTGGGTGTCGGAGCGTATTATTACAAAACAATCAGACAAGGTGCTCTTAAGGGAGATCAGTTATATGCCGGCATTTCTGTTCCCCAGATAATGAATCAATCTTATGTGGTTAAAAATGGAGAGCAGTCGTTTACCATCAAGAGGATTCCTCACATATATGCGCATGCAGGCTACTATAAAACATTGTCTGAAAAAATGTATCTTTCAGGAAGTTTGTGGTATAAATACGCCAAGGGATCCAAATCGGTCATCGATTTTAATGCCAGAATGTATATGTTTGATAAGTTATGGGTAGGAGCAGGAATTTCAACAATTGGAATGATTCATATCGAAGCTGGAACCATATTGGGTAAATATTTTAATTTTAATAATTTTAATATGAAGATCGGATATGCAGCGGATCTAAATACAGGAGAACTTGCTCAAAATCTAGGAATAAGTCACGAAATAAATTTTGTATTTTTCTTTGACACTGAAAATAAATAAACATGGGAAATGAATTAGAACCAATTAATACGCATAGTCAGGCAGGTGAACCTGAAGAAGAAGAAATGATAGAGGGAGCTCAGAGTCAGCCACCACAATTCAAGTTGACAGCTAAAATGCATAATACCAATTCTTCTCCTTATGAAAATAGTGGAATAAATGATGTTGGTAATAGATTTGCATTTGGTAAATCAGCAGATTCAATGGATGAGAAAAACATTTCCTGATCAATGAAATGAGCATTGATAGAAGAAAATTAATTATTAAACCAAAACCGGGTAAAAAAAAGGGTCAACCTCTCTTCTTGTCCCGGAAATTGTTATATATCTTTTTTGGAGCAATAGCTTTTTTGGTATTTACATTTATTATTATTAATTTATTCCAAACGAAAGAAGGGTTGACTTCAAATAGTCTTAAAGTCAATAAAACTGAAGATAAGATTAGTGAGGAAACAATAGTCCCTAATGTTTATCAAGTGGATTTGAAGAATTTCATGGTTAAGTTAATTCTATTGGAAGAGAAAATGAAAATCGGAGATATACTCGATTCAGTGCAGATTCATGCAACTAAAAAAGCAGCTATCAAGCGCATTATTGATGAAGACAAAATTTATCCGGATGGAACAAAAGTCCTACTGCTATCCGAAAAGAATTATCCTGATATTCCGGTTTATATAATTATTGAAAGTGATCCAAAAGACTATGAGATTATCTCAATTAAGGAAACAATTCCAAGAATTTCAAAGTATCCGAGGCAATTATCTGTCATATTAAAAAAGAAAAGGATTCTCATTGGTAAAGATGCTATAAAATCTTTCATTGACCAATCGCATGAGGATTTACTCTCGAAGGTAGAAAATGTGCTTGCATGGAAAATCGACATGAATAGAATAGATTCTGGGAACATTATTAAAGTTGCCTATGAAGAGCTTTATTTTAAAAAAGCGTTCATGGGTATAGGTAAATTATTAGCTCTGGAATGGATCCATCGGGATACAATTTTTAAAGCATATCTTATCCCAGGCAAATTTGATGAAACTGGTAAAGAAGTCTATTGTACCGCCGAGGGTTTGCCCTTGAAGGAATCATTCAGAAAATCACCTGTCAACTATGGAAGAATTTCTTCACGGTTCAGCCCACGAAGATTTCATCCTAAACTCAAATATTTCAAAGCACATAAAGGGACAGATTTTGCAGCTCCAGAAGGAAGTCCTCTTTTTGCAATTGGTGATGGAAAAATCACTGTCGCATCGTTCACTTCTAATAACGGAAACTTCATTAAAATTCAACACGATAAGATTTATACTACTCAATATCTTCACTTATCAAAATTTAAAAAAGGTATCCATGCAGGAATGGCTGTAAGGCAAGGGGATGTGATAGGATACGTAGGGCAGACAGGACTGGCCACTGGGCCCCATGTTTGCCTTAGGTTGTGGAAAAATAATGAACAAGTTGATTTTCTGAAAGAAAAGTTTCCTCTTTCAGCTCATATCCAACCATTCGAAATTGAATTATTCAGGAATGTCAGAGAGTATTATTCAAATTATTTACAAAGTTTAAATAATTAAGTTGTGCGATTTACTATAACCATATTATTAGTGCTAATTATTTCTAAGATCCAAGCACAGTTTGATCCGGGGGACTATGCCTGGAAAATATTGAACAACGAAAGAAAGAGTCAAAATATACTCAAATTGGCAGAAATAGTTAATGGTGATCTGATTGGCGTTGGATATTCTACACATCGTTCTGAGGGAAGAAAAGATATTTATTTCACCAAAATTAGTAAAAACGGCCAGATACTCAAGGCTGCTTCTGTAGGTGGAAGAAACGATGAAGAAGCACATTCAGTAGTTTATACACCAACTGGAAGAACTTTGGTTTGTGGATTTTCAGATTCCAAAAATGCAAGGCAAGGAGTAATTTTGGAGATAAATAAGGATTATAGTACGAAGCTTTTTTATCTGGATGAAACTCGAAATAATTCTGAGTATAATGATATTATTTACGATAAGGACGAAAATTTTTATGTATGTGGAACTTCCAGTAAGAAGATGTTTGTGTCTAAGTTTAATGGGGAAGGTAAACTAATCAAAAATTATGAATTCAGTAGTGAAGGAGAATCCAGTGGCAAGGCTTTATGTTACACAAAGGATGGAAATATAGTTGTGACGGGTTCAACCGAAAATAGAAAGGCATTTAATAAGGCAGTTGTATTGATCGTAAAACTTAATTCTGACCTGAAAGAACTAGCTGTTTGGAATTATGGTCAAGATGATTGTTATATCGGAAATGATATAATTGAATTGCCGACAGGTGCGTTTGCTATAGCAGCAACAGGTTTTCGAAATAGAATGAATGCCCCTGCCATAGCTTATCTCTCAGCTAATGGTATTCAATTGTATGGCCAAACATTTGCAACGTTCATTGAAGGAGGAGGAACAGGCTTGGCCATAACGCCATGTGGCGATTTAGTTCTTACTGGCATTGGGTCAGATGTCAGGGGAGCTAAAAGAACTTCCTCATTCGCGGTGAGAGTGAATCCCGGCAATCAGGGATCATTGGTTTGGAGGAAACCTTATTTTTTCGGGGGTGATTTTACAGATGAATGTAATACTGCATATTGTACTTCTGATGGAAATGTTGTCCTCGCAGGTTTCACAAGTAATATTGTTAACCAGGATTATTATTTGTATGCGCTGAAACCTTCTGAAAGGGACATTGAGTCAATGACTATTCTAAAAAAAGTAAAAATTCTTGAAATCTCAAGACCGGATTTATATCGAAATGATGTAGGTAATATCGAAATAACTTTAAAGAATGAATCGGGCCAGGATATAACAAATTTTAAGTTGAAAATTGAAGAATTAAATATCAATAGTCTGAATATTAGAATTCCGGATTTGTTATTAGTTGATAAAATCAAGGAAGGGGAGACAAAGAAAATAAATCTTCCTGTGAGTATTTTTGATAATTATAAGGAGAATGATCTTCAGTTAAAATGTACTGTAGTAAGTGCTAGTAACATTAATTATAGTTCCATGAATATTACCACTCAAATAGTGGGAACAAGAAGTCCCATACTTACATTTGAGGCAAATGAAAATACTGTAGACTTAAAAAATCGTCAAAAAATTAGTATCCCTATTGAAATTAAAAATTTAGGAAACTCAACAGCAACACTTAATAATCTGAATTTTAGTTTTAATGAGAATGTGTATTTGTCAAAAGACTTTGAAGTGCCAACAAATGTCGTATTAAAGAGCGGAGAAGGGCTTAAAATTGTTTTAAATTGTTATGTAGATTCTCTTTTTAGAAATGAATTAATTGTAATTAATATTAAAATTGGTGAAACATCAGGTTTAAGAGTTCAGGATCAGGAAATTAAATATCATAATGTCAGACGATCATTTAGTGTTGTGAATATGAGTGAGCTTATAGATGATTCGAAAGTCGTGACACTGGAACAGAAAGATATTGATATAGTTTTTCCAAATTTGCAATCGATTATTTATTTGACCGATAGAAGATCTTACAAAGTAGATATTCATGGTGTAACAGATCTTCAGTTGCTGACATCAAAATATAGCTTTTTAATAAATGAAAAAAAAATACCTACAGACTCTATAATTACAAATTTGAACGATGGTAATTTTATAATTAATGTACCATTAATTTACGGAAATAATGAATTAGCTTTTCAGGATAATTCAGATAAGTCAATAAAGATCCTTAGTAAGATAAATGTCCAAAAGAGTGATGTCAATTATTACATATATGTAATAGGTACAGATATCAAAGATGAAGAGGGGAATCCGGTATTGAAATTCGGTTTAAAAGATGTCAATGATTTCAACAATAAGATTAAGAGTTTAGGTCTAAACGAAAAAAATAAGGTGAATATAACTTTATATAATACTTACACGACTACTACCGCGGTTAATATAAATGGATTATTCGAGTCGATTTTAAAAAAGAAGAATCAATTTAGGCCCAATGATGTTATCATCATTTATTGGGTAGCGCAGGGTTTTGCCGCAGCAGATGGAAATATCTTGGTCAAAGGCTCTGATCTTTTTAGCGATAAAAAAAGGAAATTTTCTCCTGAATTGTATAGTAATCACCTGACAAAATATTTTATACCTTATTATCTTGACCCACTTCCGTGTAAGAAGATTCTGATGCTGGATATATTCAATAAAGAAGAGCTGACCGATGCTAAAGAAAAAGAAGTACAGGACTATGATTTGGTAGATAAAACGGTGAAAGCTATAAAGACTTTTAATAATTTTGACTATGTACTTTCCGGAGATCTTGGGCAAAAAAGTTATGAATTAGAGAATCTGAAAAATGGCGCTTTTACATATTCTGTATTACAAGCTTTGGAAAACAATAAAGCGGATATCAATAAAGATAATGCCATTGAACTATCAGAATTTTTTGCAAATATATCTGAAACGATTCCTGAATTAATTGTAAAAAATCGCAAAGAAAAGTATTGGAAGCAAAATCCTTTACATCTGAAATCTAAGCCCGAAGAGGATGTGGTGATTTTTTATAGGTGAAAGTGTGATCAGGTGATAGGGTGATCGGGTGATAGGGTGATAGGGTGATCAGGTGATCGGGTGATAGGGTGATAGGGTGATAGGGTGATAGGGTGATCAGGTGATCGGATAAGATATGTTATTTGACGTGATATGTGTTATGTGACGGGTTATGTGTGATAATAAAGTAATAGCAAATATAACACCATTCCAATTTTTAATTTTCAAATATGATAGCGGATAATATTTAATATTGAGCAATAAATAAATAATTATAAATGACAAATGATGTGCGGTAAATTATATATACTAAACGGAAATGGGTCTGACCATTTAATTAATTTCATAACAAACTGCAAATTATTCTTAACCCACTATCAAACAGCAAACTGCAAACCCCAAGCATCTAATAAGCAAATTTAAATAATAGACATTTCTATTTCAAATCAGTATAGTTTAATTGATATCCACATACATCGATAGTAAACGGAACGCCATTCTAATTTCTAATTTCTAACTTCTAATTTTTTTGATAACAAATAACAATTAATCACTTCCCATACTTCTTACAAATCGGACAAAGTTCCTTATCGTGCGGTCTTGCTTTGCAATATTCTCTGCCATAATAAATGATCTGGAGATGTAGCTTATTCCAACTTTCTTCGGGGAATAATTTTTTTAAATCTTTTTCTGTTTGTTCCACCGATTTTCCAGAGGATAACCCCCATCGTTGTGCAAGCCGGTGAATGTGTGTATCTACAGGAAATGCCGGCACTCCAAAACCCTGACTCATCACTACTGACGCAGTTTTATGTCCTACAGCAGGAAGTGATTCAAGTGCTTCAAAACCAAAAGGCACTTCACCATTATATTTTTCTAGGATAATCTGAGAAAGACCATAAATACCTTTTGATTTCATGGGGGATAAGCCACATGGCCTAATGATGTCCTGAATGGCTTCTTGCCCCAACTTGATCATGTCAACAGGGTTGTCAGCCTGTGCGAATAAAATAGGAGTGACCTGATTGACACGAATATCGGTGCATTGTGCTGATAAAAGGACGGCAATTAGAAGCGTATATTTGTCTTTATGGTCAAGCGGAATTGGAACTTCAGGGTAAAATGCCTCCAATATTTGCCTTATATCATTTGCTTTTTGTTGTTTTTTTGAAATTACTTTTGGCATAGCTTACCAATTATAAATTTAACAGAAACTGCATAGTATCCACATTGTCAGCATAGTCCATCAGGCTAGGGTGCTGAGTTTCACCAGGTGAAGTGACTTTTAAATTAGCAAGAGGCCTTTCACTTACAATGCATTGAATGTCATCAAGGGTTTGAGTAAGAGAATCTATTAATGAGTCTTTATAATCATAGAATTCAAAATGAATACAAGAGATCCTGCTGAAAAGCGATTTGTCCTCAATTAAAATAAGGCTATTATCTGTATAGAATGGAATTTTATTGAGCAAGTAAAGGGAAAGGTTGTAGTCAAAATTGTTCTTGTACTTATTGAAATTAATATTGTCTTGTTGGGTTTCCCACACAGCCAGTAGTTTCTTTACATCATATCCAACTGGAAGATATATTTTAGAAACATTTCTGCAACCTAGACCGAAATAAGCATGAATATCATTTCCTATTTTTAAAATAACTTCATCCGATTCTGTCCCATCAAGGACAGCTACACTGGTTCGATTCTTTCTGATGATGTGCGGTACATGTTTAAAATAGTTTTCAAAATAAATAGAAGAATTATTGCTACCCGTTGCTATCACTGCATCATAGTCCTTTAACCTTTCAATAATTTGAGTTTTATTTTCTGATTCCGAGTCGATTTCATTCAATTTATTCATCAAAGCAGGAAACAAGATATTATCTTTATCTGAACATTTTACCAGCGCTATATTTCCTGACATAAAAACAGAAAGCCAGTCAGCGAATCCTACTAAGGGCAAATTACCTGCCATGATCAAACCAATTTTCTTAGGATTTTCTGTAGCATTTAAATTATAATTTCCTATCCAGTTTTCTAATTTTTCAGCATCAAGCATTTCGTTAGTGATGGCTTCGATAGACTGTTCTATATTTTTTCTGATAAACCATGCATTGTGATCGCAGGCATTTTCAATGACACTATTCCAATGATCAGTGTCTTCAAGCAGTGATTTTTTTAAGAAGGATAAAGCGTGTATTTTTTTCAAGTGAGGAGGTTAGAAAGTGAGAATGTTTAAGAGAATAATTTCAACTAACAATTATCTATCATTTATTTGGCCTTTGCGCATATTCTACGATTTTCCGCATACTTACTGCAATGCTCATAAATACTAGGGAGACGAATACAATCACTTTAAGGATCTTTGTATAGTAATCGATCTCGCTCCAGTTGCGACTTGTGATCAACATTCCTATAAGAGTCAATCCGATGGCAGTAATTATTATTCCGAACAAAGTATGATTCCATGCCTGAACAAGTGATTTTGCCAAAAGCATCATGACAGCGCAATAGATACTATATAACAAAATACCGGTGGAGGCAATAATAAAGGTAGTTTGCTCATCTTGCGCATTTATCCAGTAAAAGTTAATTGTCATCACCAGACCAAAAGATATAATAACGACAGCTGACCAAGCTAAAGGATGGTTTTGATTGAACAAATAATCATATACTTTGCGAACCATGCTTTAATTAGGATTTAATTCTATGACATTGCCTATTAGATCATATTCAGTAGCATCTTCGATCAGCACATCAACAAAACCGCCTATAGAGCAATAGTTCGATGAGGCATCGATAATGACTTCATTATCGACTTCTGCAGAATCAAATTCTGTTCTTCCATAGTAGAAACCACTTTCTTTTTTATCGATCAAAACTTTATAAATTTTACCAATTTTGGCATGGTTTAGTTCCAAACTTATCTCCTGCTGGATCTCCATAAGGCGCTGAGCCCTTTCTGCCTTTATTTCATCCGGGATGTTATCTTCTGATAGAAAAGCACTTGTATCCTCTTCATGAGAGTATTGGAAAACACCTAATCTTTCAAATCTCATCTCTTTTACGAAGTCGCAAAGTACTTCAAAATCTTCCTCCGTTTCACCTGGAAATCCGACTAGGAATGTTGTCCTAATTGCTATTCCAGGTACTTTGGCGCGAATGTCATGTATTAATTGCCTTGTTTGAGCAAGAGTGATCTGGCGTTTCATGGCCAATAAAATAGGATCAGCTGCATGTTGCAATGGAATATCCAGGTAATTACAAACTTTTGGTAGTTCCAGCATGGCATCCATTATTTCCATCGGGAATTTGCTTGGATAGGCGTATTGCAGACGAATCCACTCAATGCCATCTATGGAATTTAATGCTCTGAGAAGCTCCGGAAGTGCTCTTTTTTTATAAATGTCAAGACCGTAATAAGTCAATTCCTGGGCAATTAGTATCAATTCTTTGACACCATATTTGGCGAAATTAGTTGCTTCTTTTACAAGATCCTCAATGGTCTTAGATACGTGTCCACCTCTCATGAGTGGAATCGCACAGAAGGAACATGTGCGATTGCATCCTTCAGATATCTTAAGATATGCAAAATGTGAGGGTGTGGTAAGAACCCGTTCGCCAACAAGTTCATATTTATAGTCTGCTTCGAGTGTTTTTAATAATCTTGGCAATTCAAGTGTACCGAAAAAAGCATCCACTTCAGGTATTTCTTCTTCCAGATTGTCTTTATAACGCTGGGATAAACAGCCTGTGACGTATAGTTTTTCTATGCCGCCTTTTGATTTTACTTGTGCATATTTGAGTATGGTATTAATAGATTCCTCCTTGGCAAGGTCGATGAAACCACATGTATTTATGATGACAATACCTGTATCTTTTGCCACTGTATCATGTGCAACTTCATATTCATTACCTTTAAGTTGCGTGATCAGATCTTCAGAATCTACGAGATTCTTAGAACAACCTAGCGTGATGACACTGACTTTATTCGCCTTTAACGTTTTTGTTTTCAATAAGAAATAATTTAAAAAAAAATGAATCGGTAGCTCAAAAAAGAGACTGCCTGAAATATAATTTACCTAATTTCATTGAATCAGTGTAAATTTGAAATGCAAAGATAACGCTTCTTGCAGATGTTGGTTCATCCTGAGGTAAATTGGGATATTATTTGAAATGTTTATCAGAATTGGCAACATGAAGTGTGGTTCTGCGTTCACATATTAATCAAAAAATTTGTTTTATGAGTTTTCGTCCTTTGAATATTTTCACCCTCGTTTTTTTAATCTCTTGCTTCAGTTATAGTGCAAATGCGCAGTTTGGCATATCGATCAAGCACGCTTTTGATTATGAAGACATACCAAGTGCTGTCCCTAATCAAACTAATGAGCGGTCATTACAACACGGTGGTGTAATCGCTATGGATTACCGGGTTAAGATCGTTGACTATGGTGTTAATTTTGGTCCGGAAATTTTTGCCAAAATGATCAGAGCAAAAGGAATTCCTGTAAATGACGTTGGTGGTATCGAACTTGGAAAGGTAAAGGAAATCAGAAGTTTTGGTATAAATATCCCAGTGACCATGTATGTCTTCCATTTCAATCAATGCGATGAATGTCCTAGTTTTAAAAGAAAAAATTTCCTTAAAGATAATTTCTTTATTCAGCCTGTCATAGGATATGAGATACGCAACTGGACAACTGATCCCGGAGCCATCGCTGAAGACATCATTGAACATTTCATCGTTGGTGGAATAGGTGCTGGAGTTAACATTATGGCTGGAAAAATCATAAGAATTGCACCAATAGTTCAGTACAAAAGGAATTTTTCATTAACGGAAAATGCTCTTTACAAGACGAAATTGCAACCTTCTATTTTGGAGGTGGGAGTTAGAGTGGGATGGGGAAGGTGATTTTAAGGAAGAATGAAGAATGAAGAATGAAAAATGTGAGTGGGCGGTAGTTCTTGTTGATTGGGTTTAGCGATTATTTGTTTAGAGAGTTTGATTTTTTTTGGATGGACTGTGAATAATAAATGATATTGTTTGCATTTAATCAAAAATGAGGAAGTCAAAGACTCCCCCTTGGCCCCTCAAAAGGGGGAAATCTGCTCAATAATATTTTTCAGTGTCTCATAATAGTAACAATTAATAATCAACAACTAACAATTAACAATTATTCATGATCAATCTAATAAGTGATACAGTAACGAAGCCAAGCCGTGAAATGCTCGAATATATGATGAGCGCAGAACTTGGAGATGACGTATTTGGGGAAGATCCGACTGTCAATGCGCTTCAGGAAAAAGTGGCTAAGATGTTCGGTATGGAAGACGCATTGTTTTGTCCATCAGGGACAATGACCAATCAGATCGCGATTAAAGTGCATACTAGGCCATTGGACGAAATGATCTGTGATCAATGGTCGCATGTCTATCAATACGAAGTGGGTGGATATGCATTTCATAGCGGCATAGCAGTCAATCCACTCATCGGTAAATATGGTAAAATCACTGCATCACAAATTGAAGAAGCAATAAAGCCGGAAGAGGATTGGTTGCCAAGAACTACTCTAGTAGTTTTAGAAAACTCAACTAATAAAGGAGGAGGCAATTATTATACGCTGGATGAGATAAAGCCAATTCAAGACTTATGTGATGAAAGGGGATTGGCACTGCATCTAGATGGTGCCCGCTTAATGAATGTCCTGGTGGAAACTGGAGAAAGTACACAAGATGTTGGAAGCTATTTTGATTCAATATCGCTTTGCCTTTCTAAAGGCTTGGGTACACCGGGTGGTTCTATATTAATTGGAAGAAAAGATTTTATCAAAGAAGCCAGACGAGTTCGTAAAGTCATGGGTGGCGGTATGCGTCAGACTGGGATTCTTGCAGCAGCAGCAATATATGCATTGGATAATAATATTCAACAATTGAAAGTAGATAATGACAGGGCAAAGATTCTGGGACAATTCCTTGCTAAGCAGTCATTTGTAAAGGAAGTTCTACCGGTCCGGACCAATATTTTGATTTTCGAATTGGCAAATGGAAGGACATCTTCAGATTTCATTACTCAATTGAAATCAAAAGGAATAAATGCGGCACCGTTTGGAGCGCACAGTGTAAGATTTGTGTTGCACAGGGATATTACAGATGGTATGATAGGGGAGGTGATGAACTTAATGAAAGATGAAAAATGAAAGATGAAAAATCAATGATTATCGGATGAACATGCCTACTTTAACTTTTTATAAATATTGCGGTGCTCTGAACCGGAAGGAAGGGTAAATCTTCAGCGCAACGAAATATGTAGATTATTACAATATGCTATGATTAATGATTCGGCATTCTAAATTTCAAATAATTTCACCTCCCGCCATTTCAATAACCCGATCACATCGGTTTGCTAAGAGGGGGTTGTGTGTGACAAGAATAAAAGTGAGGTTGAGATCTGCACGAAATTTAAGAATAAGTTCATGCAATTCATGTGCTGACTTTTCATCCAGATTACCTGTAGGTTCATCAGCGAGGATTAGTTTAGGTTCGTTGATAAGTGCACGTGCGAATGCGATACGTTGCTGTTCACCACCGGATAATTCTTTCGGTTTGTGTGTGAGTCGATGAGAAAGTCCAAGATAGTCGAGTAATTCTTTTGCACGATTTTCAGTAGAGATCTTAGGCTTATTTTGTATGAAGGCAGGAATACACACATTTTCAAGTGCATTAAATTCGGGTAGTAAATGGTGAAACTGGAATATAAACCCCAAAGATTTATTTCTAAAATCTGATAATTTATTACTTGATAATTTGCTCAGGTCTTGACCTTCGAATAATACATTTCCCATATCAGGTTTCTCCAAAGTACCAACTATGTGCAGCAAAGTGCTTTTCCCGGCACCACTTTTTCCAACGATGGCCACCACCTCTCCTTGTTTCACATTGAAAGAGACATCATTCAATACCTGAACGTCACCAAAAGATTTGAATATATTGCTTGCCTGAATCATGATGCCAAAGTAAGGAAAAATTGCAAAAGTGTAATAGTTGAAAGTATTATAGTATTATAGTGGATAGTATTATAGTTTTATAGTGCTGCAGTTAATATTTAGTTTTGAGTAGGTGTTTCAGTTTGTTCTTCAGTTACTTCTTCAGTAGTGGTGGAAACTTCATTTACAAATTCGCCTGCTGCATTGAATGTCAGCATAAAGTCAGGTATTACTATATGGTAACTAATCGCACCAGCAGTATCTTTCAACTTGGATGCTATTTGGATTTTTTCATTGTCATGATTTTTCTTGATATAGTATCCAATACTGAAGGGTAGATCATCTTTGGTGACTTGGATCTCTGAATTAAGGATGCGACCTTTTTCAGTAAAAGTCGCGTTACCTTTTTTCCCAAATACTTCAAATTGGACGACATACTGGCTATCTATAAATTCCCAGCTTTCTTTTTTCGAATTGGGAAAGTGCTTTGTAAGTCCGTTTAATACCTTTGGTGGAACATCTTTTGCCTTGATCTTTTGGCTATACATTTGAGTTGAAGCAATGAAGCATATAATTAACAAAATTATCCGGTGCATAAATTCAATTTTAATTTATTAGAACGATGTAAAACTATGACAATTGTGACTCACATTAAAAATTTTATTTTGCATTGAATAATTATAATGTAAATACATGTTTTATGTATACATATTTAGTATATTTGAATATAAAAATTAATTAATATGAAACACATTAAGCATTTATTAGTTCTTTCACTTATGTTCGTCTCCACCCTTGCTATCAGCCAAAATGGATCAATCTATATTGGTGGAGCTGCAGGGTTCAATGCCCATAGTGTAAAAGACTCTGATACCAAAAGTTCGGATTGGACTTTTTCTCCTGAAGTGGGTACGTGGTTGTCTGATAACTTACAGGTCGGTATCGGGCTGAAATTGAGTGGTACAAAGGATGATTATAAATCAGGTCTTAATTATACTGTAACATCTTCAAGGACAGGTGCAACTTTGTATGGTAGATATTTTTTCAAACCAGGTGCTCCTTTTAGACCTTTCATCGGGTTAAATATTGATGCACTCCCGGGTAAGGTCAAAACAGATTTTACAGGTGGCACTGGTACTGATTCTGTAACGAAAACTTTTGATTTCGGGGTAAATTTAAATGCGGGCTTTGGATATGCTATCTCTCCAAAATGGATGGTAGTAGGTTCTTTTGCCGCTTTAGGATTTAACTCACATTCTGTGAAAGCAGATGGTGCTTCAGAAAAATCTGTTTCTTCAGATTTCGGCTTGAATATAAATACTCTGGGTAATAGATTTACGATCGGCTTTTATTATACTCTTTGAAAATAAGTGATAAGTGATAAGTGATAAGTGGTGAGAAATCACACATCACTTATCACACATCACCTATATTTTTTAAGGCTTCGCTGGCGTAAAATCCTTCTCATCATATCCGAAGATATCCTTCAAAGTCAAGACCCTCACATTACCGTATTTCATAAGATCAGTAGGTTTAATCTTGTCTTTACTACCCATCACTCCAATGTTCCAGTTTTGGCCTTTGAAATTAGCTGCATGGAATGCTTTCACATCTGCAAGTGTCATACCGGCAATATTTTTGTAAATATCTTTTCTGATATCGTAGTTTAGTCCTTTGTCCTGAGCCGTTTCATAAGCGAAGAGAATACCTTCCTTATTGATTCTTTGAGTCTGAATACTCGTTTGAATAGATTTTTTACTAATATCCCACAGTTTTTCTGTTTCGGGCATTTTATCCAAAAGATTAAGCACAGCTCCCATTGCATCATTCATTTTGTCTGCCTGAGTACCAACATAGAAAGTCGCTGTAAAAGGTTTGTCCTTTTTGGAAGGAACACCGAAATTACTGTAAGTAGAATATGCCAAAGCTCTTGACTCACGGATGTCCTGGAAGACTACTGATTGCATTCCACCGCCATAATATTCATTGAAAGCACTAGCTGCTGTTTCCAACTTTGGATCATACATTTCAGCATTTCTTTTGAAATTAATATCTGCCTGGACCATATCATAGTCTACGAAATAAACAGTATTTTCAAATGATTTTACCGGAGTAAAATTCTTAGCTTTTGGCGCTGGAGATAGGGTAGGAGCCGTTTTATGATTCGTTTTTAAGGTGGTAGCAAGCTTGTCCATGGGTCTTGCACCACAATACATTACCTTGTGCTCTATTTTGTTGTTTCCTTTAATGATGGCAATCAATTCTTCCGGAGTTGTTTTTTTCAACTGAGCATTCGTAAGGCCACTATTAAATGGATTTACAGCACCATATTTAAGGTAATTTTGCATTCCACCATAAAGGATCACTTCTTTATTGATGAGGTTGTCTTGTCTGGATTTTAGCATATTATTTACCAATTTGTCAAGCGCTCCTTTATCGGCTTTCGGATTATTTAACAGGTCTTCAACCAGCATAATTCCTTTATCAAAATTCTCCTCGAGACCGCTCAATGAAATACTCATGTCTTCTTCAGTGACATTTACACTCCAGTTCAAACCAAGATTATACATTTCTTTATTGAATTGCTCATTAGTCTTAGTTGTAGTTCCGATGTAATTGAGGTAGTCCATAGCTAACTCCAGTTTAGGATTTGAATTGGTACCAAAGTCATATTTGTAGTAAACTGAAAATAATTGATTTATCGTATTTGGCACGTACAATAGCTGAATGCCTTTCTTCAAACTGCTTTTCTGGATATCTTTATCGAAGTCTAAAAACCTTGGTTGAATCTCCTTTGTATTCGTGGCAAACATTGTTTTCAGATAATCGGACTGATCATCTCTGTTCACTTCTACCGGATGAATTTCAGGTTTTTGGACCTTTTCAGACTTATCATTGTCACCTGTCCTTTTGTAGATGACCGTATAATTATTCTGGAAGTATTTAGCAGAGAAGCGCATAATATCTTCTTTGGTAATAGTTGACATGGTCTGTAAGTCATTCAAATATGTAGCCCAAGGTTTGCCCAAAACAAAGGCATCATGGAGTAAGAATGCAGTATTGGTGCACTTCTCCATCTGCTGGATACGTTGGATCTTCAGATTATTTACGGTACCTTGAATAATGGATGGATCGAAATCTCCTGATTTTAATTTTTTTATTTCATCTAAAAAGAGGTTTTTAACCTGATCAAGAGTCTGTCCATCCTGTGGTTTTCCTTGCAACCAACAGATTCCGTGGTCTTTCAATAGATAGGTAAATGCGTAACCTTCCAATATTTTTTGATCGATAATAAGGTCTTTATCAATGAGTCCACTCTTTCCATTATATAGAATAGCTGAGACTAATTCAGCTATAACGGATTCTTTATCAAGTGCATTTGGAAATTTATATCCAATAGCTACTTTTTCTTCATCAGGGCTATAAACAGTGATTTTAGTCACTGTATCCACTTCATCTTCATCTTGATATGTAAATGCAGGAGCTGTCTTAGCAGGCATATTCCCGAAATATTTATCAATAAGGACGATCGTCTCATCCGGATCCAAATCACCCGATAGAATGATGGCCATATTGCCTGCTACATAATATTTATCGTAATATTTTCTGATTTCTAATAGAGAAGGATTCTTTAAGTGCTCAATGGTACCGATGGTCGTCTGAGTACCGTATGGGTGTTTTTTAAAAAGAGAGGCGAACATAGACTCAAAGATCTTATTATCTCCATTGTCCAATGAGATGTTTTTCTCTTCGTATACGGCTTCCAACTCAGTGTGAAATAATCTTAAGACAGGATTTCTGAATCTTTCCTGTTGGATTTGGAGGAATTTATCCAGGTTATTTGCCGGAAAACTCTCCATATAAGTTGTGTTCTCAAAGCTGGTGAAGGCATTGGTCATCTTGCTTCCAACATCTGCCATCATCTTGTCATATTCGTTGGCTATGGCGTATTTGGAAGCGACATTGGAGATGCTGTCGATCTCGTGATATATTTTCTTACGCTGAACTTCGTCTGTCGTACGACCATATTTTTCATAAAGGGCATCAATTTTGTCTAACTCTACTTTTTCCTTACCATAGTCTTTAGTACCGAACTTATCTGTTCCTTTGAAAAGCATGTGTTCAAGGTAGTGAGCGAGGCCGGTATGGTCTGCGGGGTCATTTTTAGAACCAGCTTTTGTGGTGATTAAAGCCATGACCTGTGGTTCCAGATGGTTTTCTGAAAGGATAACAGTTAACCCATTATTCAAAGTATAAAATCTAGACTTAGCCGGATCACCAAATATTTCTGTGTATTTATATTTTTTGTCAAGCGAGGTCTTCTCGAATACCATGAAAGGTTTTTCCTGAGCCAGTAAGGCTGTAGAAAGCAGGAGGGAAAACAGTAAGAATTTTAAGCGCATTTTTATATTTATTTGTAAGATAACGAATTACGTTTGAGTAAAATTATATATATGAAATATATTATTTTGAAGAGACAAATATACAGAAATGGTGGTTTAGTTGGGTCTTAATGGGATGTGAATGGGAGATGAATGGTATTCTGAATGGTTTTTGTCTGAATCACGGATTAGTTTGATTACTCGGATTACACGGACTATGATGCTACTTCGGTGGAATCCTTTAATCCGTTGAATCCATGATTCTGAACGTTATTTGTCTGAATCACGCTTGCCTGCCAACAAAGGCAGGGATTAGTTTGATTGCACGGATAACACGGATTATGATGCTAACTCGGTGGAATACTTTAATCCGTTGAATCAGTGATTCTGAATGTTATTGTTTGAATCACGCTTGCCTGCCAACAAAGGCAGGGATTAGTTTGATTGCACGGATTACACGGACTATGATGCTAACTCGGTGGAATCCTTTAATCCTTAAAATCCGTGATTCTGAATGTTATTTGTCTGAATCACGCTTGCCTGCCAACAAAGGCAGGGATTTATTTGATTTCTCGGATGACACATTATGATGCTAACTCGGTGGAATCCTTTAATCCTTAAAATCCGTGATTCTGAATTTTTATTTGTCTGAATCACGCTTGCCTGCCAACAAAGGCAGGGATTAGTTTGATTGCACGGATGGCAGGGATTATTGGAGCAGCATTTCAGTGGAATCCTATAATCCGTTGAATCAGTGATTCCAAATATTTTTGTCTGAATCACGCAGATGACACGGATTATTGGTATTGTATATAATACATAAAGTTATTAAAAACCGTTTATCTATTTTTAGTGAGATTTAAAATTCAAATTATGAGATTAATTATTTTTTCTTTTGTTTTCACAGGCATCCTGTGTTTCGCTAATTGTAATAAAAATGATGGAGACTTAGTGCCAATAAATCAAGCTACAATGTTTAATTGTCACAATAAGCAGCAGTGGAATGAAACTTCAGTGGCGAATGCATTGATTGGAAAATGGAAGTGGATTTATTCTGAAAGTTATTGGGCACCAGAAAACGGCAAGAGTACAGAATCCAGAAACATTATTTTAGAATTATTCAGTGATTCAACTATGACCTTGACAGAGGATGGAACATTAAATGGTGGGGCAAAATGGATCGTAGGAATATCAGATGTTGATACTTATGGGATAGGACTTGATACTGCAATTACCGGACTTGTACGCGGTAGAATATTTTTCTGTGGGAATCTCCTTGAGTTTAATGATAGTTATATAGATGGATCTGATAATTATTTTAGAAGGATAGAGTAGGGAATAGCTAGTAAGACATTTTTATTCTGAGTTGGTAAACTTTGTAATTTACTTGAGCTTGGCCTTTACCCTTCGAAGCATTGGGACTTTCTTAAGTACAGGAGATCATTAAAAGGAACACAATTCTTAATAGAATAAAATATCAAAAATTAAATTCCATGATATTCACAGCAGTGAATTAATAAACATTTTTAAAAATTACGCTAGTAGAAAATTTAGTACTCAATCAATCCAATTCAGATATCCCAATTCAACTAATTCTTTCTCATCCTTCAATTTAATGCAACGACCATCTTTTAGAAGATACAAATCATCATATAAATCGAGAATATATCTGAACATGTGGTCGCTGATGATGAAACCCTTTTTCTTTTTTTCAGAAAGGATAAGTTGAATGAAAATTTCCACATTTATTGGCATAAGGTGTGAAAATGGTTCATCAAGGATAGAGAAGCTTGATTTTGCCATGATGACAATGTAGGTCTCAATTATTCTTGCCTGACCCCCGGATAGCAATCGGAATCTATGATGGATCAACGGTTCAAAATCGGGAAAAAGGCTAAAGAAATGCTTGAGATCAAGTTCAAAGTGTTGAAATACTGATTCTACTGTCAATCTGCCTGGAATAAAATTAAATTGTGGCAGATATGCAATGTCAGGAAATTTATTATTCAGACCTTTTAGTTTTTTACCATCGATCCTGACAGAAATGTTTTGTGGTTCCAAATCACTGAAGGCGCATCTGAAAAGACTGGATTTGCCACTTCCGTTTCTTCCCAAAAGTGCAGTGATCTTACCCGTCTCTGCATGCAGATAAATGTCGTTTAAGATATTACGCGTGCCGAAATTTAGAGTTAGGCTGTCAATTTCAAGCAAGTGATTCATTGTATTTTTATGATCAGCATGATAAAAAGGATGAATAAGGCCATGTCTGCAACGAAAGCAAAAGTCCATAGCCTAAATTTGCCAAAGCCCAAATTTTTATAGTAATAAAGTTCGTTTGACCGCTGAGTATTTACAAAATAATATACCAGGCCTTGAGTTATAAGTTTGAAATAAAATAAGAATTTGAATGCAGCAATACCATTCAAATAAATTAAATACCAGCTTAGTATGGAAATAAAAATGCAAAATGGGGCAAACCCAAAATAGAACAATAGATGTAGACGGAGTGATCTCAAATTTGTTGGATTTTATTCTGAAATTAATTATTGCTGGTTAACAAAATAATTGATTATTTAAATTTTGGAAAAAAATCAGAATTTAATCCTTACGATCTTGCCATCTTTCATCACTACAATTTCACCTTTGATCTTTTTTTTGTGTTCAATTAGTTTATCATGGACTAATTCCATTGCCTCTACTACTTTGGTTAATATGGCGGTCCTTTTATATGACATCAGTATAGCTTAACTCACCAAAGATAACAATAAAATTTTTCAAAACAACCCTTTTTCTACCACAGGTACCTTAAGCTTCCTACCCGTCTTCTCCATCCATTTTTCTGCAAAATAATCACACAATCTATGTGGTGTGAGATTCTGCGGAGTGTGGATGAAAAAGTACAATACTTCAACACCATTTTTTTGCCAATTCAACAACCTTTCAATCCAATCATCTATTCTTTCCAAATCACTTTCATCATCATTGCCCACGAAACGAACTCCCATGAATGGTGCGGTGATGTGACCATGACTCACTTCCCTACGTCCCGCCACATCTGTGATCATCCAATTGATACCTGATTTAGCCATTAATTCAGCGACATCCTCTGTAACTGAAGGCTCAAAAAAGCTTTCGTGTCGCAATTCTATTGAAAGTGGAATTCCGGGTCGCCATGCCTGAATGAATTTGACCAAATTGTCCATCTTTTTTGTGGAAAAACTCTGTGGCATCTGCATAAATATCAGCCCAAGTTTTTCTTTAAAAATCGTCATTCTATGCAGAAAATCAGGTAAGATAGAGCTTCCCATGCCTATATTAGAACTCTGACTGATGCCCACAAACATCTTGGGACAGAATACAAAATCGGGGGTTGTATTATTGTACCATCGTTCCATCAATGCTTCCGGTGGCACCTGATAATAAGTAGTATTAAATTCTATGGTAGCAAATTGCTCGCTATAAAGCCTTGCAAAATCTTCCGTTTTGCTTTTGGGTGGATAGATATTTCCTTTCCATTTTGTCATACTCCATCCTGTAGCACCGAGTAGGATATCTAAATGATTATTGCCCTTATTTTTAAAATAAAATTTATCCTCAGAAGGAAGGGCAAAGTCAACATCCGTTATATCTTCAAGTTTACCGAAATCCATGGATCAATATTTACCCATATATCTTCTAATAAACCATTCTGCAGCGAGCAGAAGCGCTAATAATCCAAAGATCCATTTCAGATTTATCAATGGATCAGTCTTTTTATTGGTAGAGATGACCGGCTTTATTGCCTCATTATATTTGATTTTTTCCACGAGCTGATCCAATTGATTTTCATACAAAGTCAACCCACCCGATTGGGCAGAAAGCTGTCTCATCAATCCAAAATCAGCCACCAGGTCAAACATTTCTTTGCCAATGACTCTGACATTGAAATTACCGGTGTAAGTAAGTTCTTTTCCTTGATATTTGACTCGTGCAGTATAATTGTAAGAACCGCTGTTCAGTTGGCCAATATCAAGTTTATATCCGTGTTCCGTTCTGTCCAGAGCGTATTTGAATTCTTTTTTATCAATTCCCGTCAAAGTCATATTGACTTCAGGTTCGTTAACCAGTTCATAGTTTTCATTGTACAATTCACCTGAAAATACGATGTTGTCACTCTCTTCGTAATTGGTCTCATCCGAACGTACTTTAAACTTCCGTTTGTCTTCTCTCGTAGCCAGATAACGCATTGTATTTGAAACAATATCATTGAAGACCGGAGTCCTTCCTGTTCTGGCAGATTCGCTCATCTTCCATCTCCAAAGTCCTTCACCTGCGATGACGCCAACTTTTTGTCCGTCCATCATACCGATACTCCAAAGTGGGTATTTAGTTTCTACTCGCCCGATCTTCTGATACATAAGGACATTCGCACCGGGACCGGAGATGAAATTGCCAAATGGGATCTGCAATGGGGGAAAAGTAGGAAGTGCAGTTTTCCATTCATCTTTCACTGAAAAAATTGGAAAATTGCTCTGTACAATACCATAAACATCATTCATATTCGCCTGACCGGGACTCACCTGCATGACATTCTGAAGTTGGTTAAATCTGCTAAGGTTGCTCTGCCCTCCAAGAATAAAAAGGGTGGAAATCTTTCTGTTTTCGATGGTTTTCCAAAGATTTTCAAAAGCGGAGGAAAATTGGTTGATCGTCGGTACCTGATATAAGATGAGCAGATCGCACTTCTCATGTATCTTCACTGTTTGGTTGAGATAGGAGATCTTGAGATCATAATTTTTGTTCTCATCGATGACGTATTTCAATGCAGATATATCCGGATGTGGTGCAGAAGCCACAATGTCAATATTCAACTTACTGTCCAGAATATCGATGAAAAACTCTTTCGAATTGTTATCAAAAGTAGCTTCACCAGGTAGTTGAGAGACATTGATAACATACTTTTGGAGTCCTGCTTTATTAAGTGGTATGGCGAATTCCAAAGTTTGGAAGAAATTGGAATTAGCAATATTAATTGTCTTGGATTGCAACTGTTGATTGGAAGTGCCGTTGACCTGATTTACAGATACTGTGGCAGATTTTCCTTGAAGATTGAAAGCCTGAATATCGATTTGGACCTTGCTGATATCGCCCATAAATCCGATCTCATTATGGATCGTATTTCTAATAGTCAGGTCCTTAGCCGGAGTTGTATCACCTATAGCCACTGAATAAATGGGCGCTTTGATACGCGAAGCTTCAAACAATGGGCTAGGGCCGGTATTGAAAATGCCATCACTCAAAAGTACAACAGCACCAAGAGTGGAGTAGGAGGACGATTCATTGATGTTTTCGAAAAACTGATTGATGTTGGTCGCCTTTTTATCAAATTTATCGGTAACTTCATTTTTGAGATCATTGCCTATTGAAAGCACAGAAACATTGTAATCGCCTGATAGGGCATCTTTAATTTCTGCAATTTTTTTTGTGATTTGAGCCTGTCTGTTTTTCAATGCAAAGCCAACGGATTGAGATTGATCCACACCAATGACGATGGAAGGTTTTTGTTCGGTATAGGAAATGTGTTTCAGAATTGGAGAACAAAGTAAAAAGCAAATAATGGCAACTGCCAGAGCTCTTAATGTGAATAGTAGGTATTTGGCATATTTAGCCCATGGGTGATCAAATGCCGTTTTGTTGTAAAGTAAAGTCGCAAATGCAAGGCCTACCAACAGACATAGTGCTGTGTACCACCAGGGAAAAGGCAAAGAAAGATGTGCATCTACCATGAAAATTATTGTCGATTGAAACGCCAAATGTAGGATTTATATTTTGGAAAATAAACCTAAGATGTAAATGGCGTTTAGTTTTTAGTTAACGATAATAAATGCTTGTTTAGCATAAAATGTTTAATATATAAGATTAAACTATTGAAGTGTTGGAAGTTAGTTCGGATGTCAATTGGCTTTGGAGCTAAGATGTTCCAAAAATGGTGTGTCATCATAACCGTTCTACAAAATAGAGGAACGGTTGCCAACGGTTGCCAACCGTTGTACTCATATCTAATTGGTATAGAGTAGTATACGAAGAGGCTCGTTAACGAAAAGCCAATATTTTCTATCAATTTTAGTCAAGACTACTGGTATAACTTGTTCTAATAAGTGGGGTTTTGAATTTGTCTCAGGAACGGTTGCCAACGGTTGCCAACCGTTGTGCTCATATATAATTGATATACAATTATATACGAAGGTCTTCGTTCACGTAAAGACTTATTTCCCTTACTTTTAATTTGATTAATCACCATATTAAGCCTCCAGACACCCAATCTCTTTAATCTTTTAAAAAAAAATTTCATGCAATAATTTACTTTTGCCTCTTCAATATTTTCCATGAAACCAATACATAGAAGGGTCGGTCAAATATTCATCGATTCTTACGCAGGCATCCAGCGTGAGGTTTGGTGGCTGTCACTGATCATGCTCATTAATAGATCAGGGTCTATGGTTTTTCCTTTTATGAGTATCTATCTTACTCATCATCTAATGTATAGCAATATTCAGGCAGGATGGATACTTTCTTCTTTTGGTTTGGGATCTATGTGCGGAGCACTGATGGGTGGTTGGTTGTCCGATAAATATGGAAATTTCAAAGTGCAGTTTGCAAGTCTTGTACTTGGTGGTTGTGGATGGTTAATGTTATCTCATGTCACAGATTATTATTCGCTGATGATATTGGTCTTTTGTCAAAGCACTGTATCTGATGCATTTAGACCAGCCAATGGGAGTTCTATCACAATGTTTACCACACCACAGAGCAGGACTCAATCATTTTCCCTTAATCGGATGGCTATGAATATGGGTTATACCGTCGGGCCTGCTATCGGAGGTGTTTTTGCCACTATTTCCTATACATGGCTGTTCTATGCTGACGGAGTGACCTGCATTTTGGCGGCCTTTGTTTTTTTATTTTTGTTTAGAAGATATTTTAATATCCACAAAAAAAATGTAGTGGACGAGCTACTAGATGAGCAAATGTCAGACAATATTAGCCCTTTGAAAGACGGATTATTTATGGCGTTTATTGCTTGCGTTATTTTCTTTGCAGGAGTATTTTTTCAATTATTATTTACCCTTCCTGTCTATTACAAAGACGTTTATAAAATGTCTGAATTTGGAGTTGGTGCTTTAATGGCCTCCAACGGCCTGATCGTTTTTATCATGGAAATGACTTTTGTTTACTTAGTGGGAAAAAGAGCCAAACATACCTCACTCATTTTGATGGGAATACTCACTGTAGGCTTATCTTTCATCATGCTCAATTGGGTGCATAGTCTATATTGGTTGATACTCGGCATGGTGGTTATAAGTATTGGAGAGATCATGGCAATGCCTTTCATGCAAACTTTTGTGGCTAATCGTGCGGCCAAGAAAAGCCTTGGTAAATACATGGCCTGGTATTCTTTTGCTTATTCTGCTTCGATGATAGTATCACCCGTGTTAGGTATGTGGACGATCAAAGAATATGGATTCGAAGTATTGTGGGAAGCTTGTATGGTGATTTCAATATTTACCTCTGTTGGTTTGTTCTTTATTTTCAGATTAAATGATAAAGTGAGTAATAGTCAGCATGCTATCGCTATTTAAAAAACTTTCATACGATTATAATGCAATGAAAGAAAGTGAGCTAAATGTTTAAATATTCACACAAAAAAGGGAGAAGTTTGGTTAAACAAATTTCTCCCTTTTTCTATAATAAGCTCAAGGTGCTTACGTGAATTTAATAATGTATTTCAATATTTTATATATATCAAAAAGTCATTTAAATTATAGAATCATATAAATTAACATAATTGTTTGCTTTCATAGAAATTAACCATCGGAGTTCTATTCTAATTTCTGAAATCTAACTTCTAACTTGAAATCAAATAATAGCAATTCTTTAATTATTTATTTCTATACCTATGCTTGAATTCTTTATTTCACTACGCCATCTGATACTGCAATCGTATCTTTTCCTTCATATTTATAAGTCAAAACCCAATCTTTTCCTGAATCTTTCTTCTGATTTAATTTATTCAAATCATATTTGGGAAACGATCGGTAAATGTTTCCGTCTGCAACAAAAAATGAATCACGACCGAAATAATTTGTAATATATGGTTGTTTTAAAAAGGGAGATACATAAATGTGTTTGATAGTGCCATTATCATTGATTACACCATATAAATTGCCAATTCCGGTTGGATCTTCTGTTTTCGTATAAAAGATAAAATCCTCTTCACCATCTCCGTTTATATCATGCATAAACTGCTGAGTTACTCTTCCATCTGCTTTGAAATCTTTGTTTTCAAGTAGCTTTCCGTCTTTTCTGACTTTTATTTGTGCTGAACCATCGACCATACCGCCTCTGAAGGTAAGTTCGAACTCGACACCTTTGTTGTTTTTCATAGTATCCTGAAAGGCTACATTCCTAACCTTGCCGTTGTAACTGGTGTAGGCTTCTTCATGACTTGAAACTTCCTTACCATCGACAGATTTAGTTGTTTCATTTTTGCAGGAGCTAAAAGAGAGTAATAAACTTGCCAGCACTAATGTTAAATATTTCATTTTTTGAGTTTTAGATTAAGTTATTATTTATCTGAGTTTAGTCATTAAGTTTTAAGACTTCGAGGAATGCTTTCTGAGGTACCTCTACATTTCCAATCTGACGCATCTTCTTCTTTCCTTCTTTTTGTTTTTCGAGCAACTTACGCTTACGGGAGATATCACCACCATAACACTTGGCTGTTACATCCTTTCTCATCGCTGAAATAGTCTCTCTCGCAATGATTTTTGCTCCTACTGCAGCTTGAATAGCTATTACGAATTGTTGTCTAGGGAGCAGATCTTTAAGTTTTGAACAGATCTTTCGACCCAATTCTTCTGCCTTACTTCTGTGTACCAGCGCGGAAAGTGCATCTACATTATCGCCATTTAATTTGATATCTAGCCTTACTAATTCTGATCTTCTATAATCTAATGGGTGGTAATCAAAAGAAGCATAACCTCTTGAAATTGATTTTAATCTATCATAAAAATCAAAAACGATCTCTGCAAGTGGCATTTCGAAAGACAACTCGACACGACTAGTAGTAAGGTAAGTTTGCTTTGTGAGAAAACCTCTTTTGTCGAGACATAGCGACATAATTGCCCCGATATATTCAGGCTTGGTAATTACCTGAGCATGAATATATGGCTCCTCTACACGATCTAGTACATTGGGTTCCGGAAGATCATTTGGTGTATTGATGATGACCAAATCATTAGGCTTGCCGGCCATATATGAATGATACATAACGTTAGGAACTGTAGTAATTACCTCTTGATCAAATTCTCTGGAAAGTCTTTCCTGTATGATATCAAGGTGCAACATTCCGAGGAAGCCACAACGGAATCCAAAACCAAGCGCCACAGAACTCTCCGGCTCGAATGTAAGAGAAGCATCATTCAATTGCAGTTTTTCAAGACTATCTCTTAAATCTTCAAAATCATCATTGTCAATCGGGTATATACCAGCGAAAACCATTGGTTTTACCTCTTCAAAACCTTTTATTTCCGGTGTGTCAGGGAATTTTGTGAGGACTACTGTGTCACCAACTTTTATTTCTTTTGAAACTTTAATGCCCGTGATCAAGTAACCTACATCTCCTGCTCTCAACTCAGGTTTATCTTGCAGTGTCATCTGAAGCACTCCTACTTCATCAGCTTGGTAATCTTTCTGAGTATGAAAGAAACGGACTTTATCACCTTTTTTGATGATGCCGTTAAATATCCTAAAATAAACGATTACACCTCGAAATGAATTAAATACTGAGTCAAAAATAAGTGCTTGTAATGGAGCATCCACTTTTCCTTTAGGGTGAGGTATACGCGCTTCGACAGCATCTAAAAGTTCTTTTATTCCAATACCTGTTTTCCCGCTTGACAGAATTATGTCTTCCCGCTTACATCCTATAAGATCGATAATCTGGTCTGATACTTCGTCGATCATAGCACTGTCCATATCCACTTTATTCAAAACAGGTATGATTTCAAGGTCATGATCGATGGCCATGAAAAGATTTGAAATCGTCTGTGCCTGAATTCCCTGACTTGCATCTACAAGGAGAAGAGCACCTTCGCAAGCCGCAATTGACCGGGAAACTTCATAAGAAAAATCCACATGACCAGGTGTGTCGATCATGTTATAGGTATACCTGTTGCCATTCTCATGATTATAATACATTTGAATAGCATGACTCTTAATAGTGATACCACGTTCTCTTTCGAGGTCCATATCATCAAGCGCCTGGTGCTTCATGTCGCGTTCAGCAATGGTCTTGGTATATTCAAGTAGTCTGTCTGACAATGTGCTCTTGCCATGATCAATATGCGCAATAACACAAAAATTTCTAATCAGTTCCATGCCGCAAATGTAAGGAATGTTATGAATTATAATAGATGTAAAATGAAGTAGCTCCAATAACTCATAAATAAATTGTAAGAATAATCTTACCTTTGCACCTCGAAAGAAAGAAGAAAGTCGTTTTTTCTTTGTAAAAGCTTTATCCACAAGCTTTTAACAGCATAATTACTTTCATTTTATAAAATCTTAATCTCATTATATGATTATCAATCCGGTAGAAAAATCAAAATATTTGCTTCAATTGGATGTTGTCCTGGAAGCTAGTGAAATCAATAATCTATTCAAGAAGGAGCTGAATAAAACAGCTAAGACTTCTAAAATGAAAGGTTTCCGCCCGGGAAAAACTCCTACTAACCTCGTTAAGAATCTTTACGGTACTCAGATGATGGTCGAACTAGTCAATAAAAACTTAGTTAGCCAAGTGTATGAATATCTTGACAAAGAAGGGATTAAGACTTTTAGCAATTTTGTTTTCGATACCGAAGATTTCAATTATAAATTTACTCCTAACGATATTCAAGACTTTTCCGCGAGTCTGCTTGTTGTAAAGGAACCTGCAGTAGAATTGGACTCAATTGATTGGAAAGGTAATCTTCAATATTACCTTCCGGAAGCACAACCTGAAAAATTGGATGAGCAGATTGATTCTATTAGAATGGATATCGGGGGACTTCAGGAAAGCGAAGAAGCCATAGGTGCCGATAGTTCTATCACTGTTTCTATTATTGAACAGGAAGAAGGTGCAGACAAATCGGAAGGCCTTACTTCTACTTTCAGCTACGTGGTAAATGCAATAGCGAATGAAACATTGCGTGAAAGTATTATTGGACAATCTAAAGGGCATTCCTTTGATCTGAACATAATGGATCTTACAGACAATGAATATACGCTTGAAAAGCAAGTGCTTAAGTTGGAAGGTGATGCTAAGATAGATTCAGTCGGTAAAGAATACAAAGCAACGATCGATAAAGTTGAGAAAAAATTTCTTGCAGAAATCGATGAAGATTTCTTCACAAAAATTGACCCGAATGGCACAGTTAAAACTGTTGAAGACCTGACGAAGATCCTGACAGAGAATTATTACAACACTTACAGAAACAATTCAGACGTTTTATTTTTCAATGACTTCAAAGACTTTTTGTTAGCGCAATTCGATCTTGATCTTGATGATAATTATTATAAAAAATTCTTCAAGCAGATCGCCGGCATGGACGATCACTCTCTTGAATTCCATCTTGATCGATATAAAGATGACTACAAGTGGTCTTGGGTAAAAGGTTACCTGGATGAAGAATATGGCATCGAAGTAAAAGATGAAGAAATTACTCGTGCTTTAATCGCAGAGATCAATAGTTATTTTGGAGGTGTCAATCTTCCTGAACACATGTATAAGAAGTTCCTGGACGATGCTTACAAAAATCCTAAAATGGTGGAACGTAAGAAAGATCAGATCTATATGTCACACCTGGTTGACTTCATGAAACAAAATAATGAAATCGAAGAGACCTTCATTACGATTGCCGATTATGAAGCAAAAGTAGAGGCCCTCAATGACAAACTTGTTAAAAAGGCAGAAGAGGAAAATAATCACGATCATGGTCACCATGAGCACAATGAAGCACACGAACATAATCATGGGCATGATCTTGTAGAAGATGGTGGAGATGATGAGGATCCATTGTTGTCGGAAGAAACAGTGAAATAATTGTTATTTATTAATTGTTAATTATTACTTTGCTCAAGACAAGACTGTAATTTTAGACATTCTAGTCTCTATTTTCTAGTATCTAGTGTCTGTTGCCTAAACTTTTTTGTCTACTTTTTATTTTATCCTTTGAATTAACTTACATAAACAAACAGTAATTATGTTTTCACAAGATGAATTTAGAAAATACGCTATTAAGCATTTAAATATGAATAGTATGCACCTGGACAAATACATGAAAGTCTCGGTACCAAATATAAATGGCTTTACACCTGCAGTGATTGAGGAAAGACAAATGAACGTGGTAAGTATGGACGTTTTCTCCAGACTTATGATGGACAGGATCATTTTCATGGGTGTCCCGGTGAATGACTATGTAGCCAATGTGATCCAGGCTCAATTATTGTTTTTGGAAAGTACAGACCCTAAGCGCGACATCCAGATGTTTATCAATAGCCCTGGAGGTTCTGTGATCAATGGTCTTGGTATCTATGACACTATGCAATACGTGACACCGGATGTAGCTACTATCTGTACAGGTCTGGCAGCTTCTATGGGAGCAGTATTACTTGCAGCCGGAACAAAAGGCAAAAGGACTTGTTTATATCACAGCAGGGTCATGATTCATCAGCCATTAGGCGGAATGGAAGGTCAGGTGTCTGATATGGAGATCTCATACAAACTTATTAAGCAAATGCAGAAGGAATTATATGATATCCTTGCGCACCACACCGGCAAAGATTACGAAACAATCGAAAGAGATTGTGACAGGGACAACTGGATGACTGCTTCAGATGCTAAAGCATACGGTCTAGTTGATGAAGTACTAGATAAGGCGAATCCTTTGAAGTTTAAAAAGGAATAATATAAAAACCAAAGATTTCGAGGACAGAAAGTAAATTTTGTCCTCGTTATATTTTTTATCAAAAAATTAATAATGGCTAAAAATAAAGATTCACACAGGTGTTCATTTTGTGGTAAAGACAAAAATGATGCCATACTTTTAATCGAGGGACTGGATGGTCATATCTGTGAATCATGTGTTGAAAAAGCTTATGACATCATCGAGCAAGAGATTTTCGACAGATCAACTAAAGAGGTAGATAGTCCTAAAGATTCTTTGAAGAAAACTCCTCGTGAGATCAAAGAATATCTTGACAACTACATAATTGGACAGGATCAAGCTAAGAAAACACTTGCAGTAGCTGTCCATAACCACTACAAAAGGCTGAATCAGAACGATAAGGATGTTGAGATAGAAAAATCAAATATTATTTTCGTCGGACCAACAGGTACAGGTAAAACTTTACTTGCCAAGAGTATAGCAAAAATGCTCAATGTGCCTTTCGCTATTGTAGATGCGACTGTTTTTACTGAAGCTGGTTATGTAGGTGAAGATGTCGAGTCTATCCTTACGAGATTGCTTCAAGTGTGCGATTATGATGTAAGAATGGCCGAAAAAGGCATCGTTTATATTGATGAAATAGATAAGATAGCTCGTAAAAGTGATAATCCTTCACTTACCAGAGACGTTTCAGGTGAGGGTGTTCAGCAATCATTGTTGAAAATGTTAGAAGGAACCGATGTCAATGTACCGCCTCAAGGAGGTCGTAAGCATCCTGAGCAAAAACTAATTAAAGTCAATACTACAAATATATTATTTATCTGTGGAGGTTCATTTGATGGACTTGATAAATTGATCGCCAGAAGATTAAACACTCAGGTGATTGGTTATAGCCATGAAGCCAAAGACAAAGTAGATCAGAGCAACCTGTATCAATACGCTCTCCACCAGGATCTTAAGCATTTCGGTTTAATACCGGAATTGTTAGGAAGGTTGCCAGTGATGACATATTTGGATCCTTTGGACGTAGATATGTTGAAGATGATTCTTGTACAACCCAAAAATGCTATCATCAAGCAGTTTATCAAATTGTTTGAATATGAGAAAATTGAATTGATAGTAGAAGATGATGCATTGGAATTTATTGCCGAAACAGCTTTGACATACAAATTGGGCGCTCGTGGACTAAGATCCATTTGTGAAGCGATTTTCATGGATGACATGTATGAATTACCATCCCAAAAGGAAGTTAAAAAAGTTGTTGTTGATTTGGAATATGCCAAATCTAAGCTTGCAGGTTCCAGAATTGAAGCTAGTCTTAAAGTAGCGTAAATGCGTTATTTGGTCTATTGTAGTTATGATGGCACCAGATATGTAGGTTGGCAGAAGCAAACCAAAGGTATAAGTGTCCAATCCTCTGTCGAAGAGGCATTGGGCATTTTTTTTCAGCAAAAGATTGATATTGTGGGCTGTGGAAGGACAGATGCAGGAGTTCATGGGAGGCATTATGGCTTTCATTTTGAGGCTGAAACTGATTTTGACGAGCAGCAATTTATATATAAAATCAATAAGTTACTACCGGATGATATATCTATTAATGAGATTACTAAAGTAGCAGACAATTTCCATGCACGTTTTTCGGCAGTTTCAAGATCATATATTTATAGAATACATACTTTTAAAGATCCATTCAGGAATCAATACAGCTGGTATAAGCAAAATTTCTATGGTGCGACTTTAGAGCAATTAAATGAAGTTGCACGAATCATCTCATCTTTGAGGGACTTTGCATCATTTTCGAAAACAGGTTCGGACAATACCAATAATATTTGTCGCATGATGCGCTGTGAATGGCAATTGAATGATGGTCAATATGAATTGCACATTGAAGCGAATCGTTTTCTCAGAGGTATGGTTAGATTGACTGTAGGTGCTTGCATTAATGTAGTAGAAGGCAAAATAAAACCTGAAGAGCTTCAGTCTTATGCGCAGCAAGGTTTGCGCTTACCTCATGCATTGTCTGTGCCCTCGTGCGGTCTGACTTTTGAAGGGGTTAAGTTTTAATTAGACTTCGGTAGAGATCTGTAAAGCTTTTTGTATGCTTTTTTATCTAAATCTACAGGAATAAACATCAATGTTAAACAGGTTTCTTTTCCTTCTTCCTCCAACATAATTAATTTGGTTTTTTTCTTATAACTTGACAAGTATTCATTCCCGGCTAAATGTCGGAAGCCTGATTTTGCAGATGAATTGTATAATTTTACTATTTTTTCTGCACAACGACCACAGCTCATAGATTCCTCTTGATAGATTACTTTTGAATTTGGCATAATTTTATTGCGTTTTTGTTAGCCCCCATTATTGTCTATTTTCCCCCGTTTGTCTCCTTTCAAGTCAACAAATTCCGGGTTCCTTTATGATTGTCTTAATTAATTCTGATGCCAGTTTCTTCTGGTTAAAAAACTGTTGGAGCAAGGTGCTTCGCACACCTCCAATGTTTTTAAAATGTTTATTGCTTTATAATAATAAGGATTATTTTCAGAAGCTATTTTGAAAAATCGACTCAAATGTTCTCTTGTTGAAACAAAATTTTCAACTGAGAAACGGGGGTAGGGTGTTGGGCTACAATTCTTTGTTTTAATTTTAAGTAAGTCTCTAAAATCAACTTTGATCAACCAGTCCACAATCTTCATTCCTCAAAAGTAACGGACCATTTATTACATTTGCGATTAACTCTACGTCTTCCAAATCATCCAGAGAATACATTCTAAAAATCCCTTTGTCACATGACAAAAATAGGCTTCCATCTGAAGCAATTTCAATTCCATTCAATTTGAGTCCTGTATTAGCTATTAGTACAGGTTTTTCATTAAGAGCTAATAAATAAATCGCACCATTGAAATTTGTGGCTAAAGCATAGCCACTTTGAGAATAACATATATCAGTAATTGGAACTTCAGAATTGTAAATTTCAATTACATTAATTCCACAAACACAGACAGAGGGAGTCGCACCCCAAATACACAACCTAGATTTCCCCCAAGTTAATAGACCAAGCCTTCAAAAGTTCTTTAAAATTGTATCAATATCTACAATCTTATCTAGTCTGTAAAGTCCGGAATTCCTCCCATTGTAAAGAGTAGAATACACTGTTTTGTTTTCCTTACAAAGATATACCCCAGTTACGTAGAAGTCTTTAATTTTCAATATCCAGCTGTCCCATCCAGCTAAACATACTCCATTTTCTAGAGGTACAGCTATAAAATCATTATCACAGTGAGATTTATGAAGTGTTGGAAAAATGTTTGCTGGATATTTGTACGTATAGAATGTAGTAAATTTATTTAGTAATGGTTTATATATTTCTTTATCCTGTGCATCTAAGATTTCAAATTTAAAACATGAAATAATCAAGAATGAATAGGTTACTATTTTTTTTATCATTTGGTTTTATTTTAATGCTCATTTATTGCATTGCCCATGATAAGCCATTAGCACTTCCTGCAGGCATGAAAGATTTTGCCCAATTTGCTACTCTAAATGAATTGTAATGGGATCCAAGGAATTAGGATCAATTGACCAAACTTTAATAGCTTCTGGAAAAACTTTATTTACAACAAAATCATATATGTTTAATGGCTCTTCAAGTTGACTTTCCAGTTTATCAACTATAGTAAGATCTACACCAAAAATATGCTCAAATGCAATTTTTGCGCTATTATATGCAATTTTACCTATAGAAATGTTCGGTAAATCAACAATTGAGTTGTAGTTCTGCCCTAAAATGTTGTTCGAAATAGATGATAATCTATTTGAACTAAAAGATTGGTCTCTTGTAAATTGAATGGATCTTTCATTAATGTTACTTCCTAATTCTCCCAAATTTGGCCCGTAAAAACCTTTATCTGGGTTTGAAAAGTCCCTATTACTAAAATTTGTAACATCCTTTTTCGAATCTGGCAACTCGATCTTAACAGATTTCCATTCCTGAGACATCATTTCATCTGCATACTTTTGAGCGTTTTTAAAATTTTCTTTTTGATTTGTAAGATTATTTTGCTGATTTTGATAATTAGTTAAGTTGCCTTCCAATTTGTTGTTAAAATTTCCCAATCGTTGATAATCATCCTGTTTAACTTCTCCTGCACTTGAGGTTTCATTTTTTTCATTATTTTCCCCATCAGTATTTTCCTGTACATTCCTTTTGGATTTCCGCCCGAAGTTTTGGTAATAATTCTCTTATTGTCGTTTTAGTCTTTTCATCAACTTCATTGCAATTTAAAGAACACATTGCTAATTTTTCAGTTAATTTAGCATATTCACAAGAATTTTTGGCTGCTGATGCAGCTTCCATTTCTGTTTGGTATCTTTCTTGACATCCGCAAAGATATTGTGCCTCTAATTGAGTTAAGCAACTTACTGAAATAATTATAAAAGTAAAATGATAAAAGTATTTCATTGTTTACATGTATTTAATTGATTTGAAAATAATTATTTCTCATTACTTTAAACTTCTCAGATTTAAAATAAATTTGGTAACTTTTAAAGATCACATTCTTAAGAATTTTGTGTTATTTCAATTGATTTAATCTATTTTCAAAATATTTAAGATCATTAATAATTGGTGTAACTAAGGATATTAATTTCTTTTGTTCTTCTTTTTTAACTTCAGCGCGCTCTTTTCTAGCTGGCCTTGTGCAATTAATCCAAATATTTCTCCTGTAGCAGCGCCGATTCCAGATCCCCCGGTTAATTCGTCTAAACCTCCCAAATCTGCTGCAGCACCTAAATCTTTTATTGTTTTTTGATTGTTATAGCGACTATCAGCATCTTGATTTAATCCATCAAATTCTCTTTCAAGTTGAGGGAAAATACTTTTTATTCTATCTCGAGCTTGGCCGTTCATCTCCAGTGCCATTGCACAACTATTTCTTATATAAATTAGTCCATCTTTGTCTTTAGCATTGCAATTACAAGTTTTTACATAGTTCTTGTATGCACTTGATTGTCGATAGTAATTAATCGGATCTACATAATAAATACTACTAATATTTCTAATATAATCTAATGGATTTTCATATTTGTTGTAAATTTCTGCTATTTCATACATGCTTCTTAATGAATTTGTCGAACCAGTTAAATTATAACTATTGGCTTCCGGTTCAAGAATATATTTGGCTATGGATAGATCACCTCTCTCTTTGAAAAACATTGCCAACTCGTATGTACTTTCTAGATTGTTTGTTTTATATTCTTCATAATTCTTCTTTAGTTTTACAATCTGGTTTAAATCAATTGGTTTAGACTTTTCAGCATTAGCTCCAATTGTATTAGAATAAATTAATTCTGTATTTGGCAAAGTTAATCGTAAACGAAGTACTTCATAAATCGGTACCGGGTTATTTAGAAAAGTAAATTTCTTTAGTGAAATAATTGTTGACAAATCTTCAGGAAAAATAGCAACTTTATTATCACTTAAGTCAAGTTCACTAAGGTTTGGAAATTTGTTAATTAGGTCTGGAAAAGTTTCTAAGTTACAAGCGAATAGGGTTAAGCTTTTTAATTTTCTAAAATTTTGAATGTTTTCTGGGATTACTCCAGAATAATTAAGTAATCGAAAATCTTCTAGTTTCTTTAAATTTGTAATATCATAAAAATTTAATTCCTTAATTTTGGGAAATCTTAATTCTAATACCTTAATACCATTTATTTGAAATATTTCTTTTGGTATTACAGTAATTTCATCACTTCCTATCATTAATGATTCTAATTTTGGAAGATTAGAAACATCAAATTTAAAATTTGGAGAAATTGAGAGTTTTTTAATAGATAAAAATTTAAGATTTGGTAGTTTGAACAAATTTGGACTTATAATAGTAACCTTTGAATTAATTTCAAGTTTTTCCAAATTACTTAAAAGTAAAATTTCATTTGGTATTATACTAATTTTTGTGTCAAGAAGGACTAAGGTTTTAAGCTTTTTATGTGAGGTGATTATTTTTGATATTTTAGTAATTGGGCAATTATTGATTACTATTGACTCGAGTGAATCTGATCCAATTATTGGAGCTTTTACCAACGGAATTTTATAGAATTCTACACTTTTTAACCTCTTGAAATTTGATAAATCAATAGCCTTGTAGCCACAATCGAAAATACTCAAGGTTGTTAGCTTTTTATCAACTTTTGATCCAAATTGTTTGCTTTTACCTAAGCTAAGAACTTTTTCATCTACGAGGCATTTATTTAGTGTCAAACTTTGAATACGATTAAATGTGTTATAAAGACTAAATAAGTCTTTATTTGATTTAATTTCAGCGTCCCATATTAAAAACTGTATTATATTTGGAAATTCGTTTCTTATTTTAGTTTTGTTAGAATATGCTCTACCTACTTTATCATTTTCTATTTCTATATTTAAGTCATTATAAGAATACCATTTAAGATAATCTAGATTTTCTTTATCAATTTCTTCGTTTGATTTAATAAATAATTTCAATAAAAGTCCTCTTACTTCAGAAGCATAACTAGAATTAGGATATTTATCTATAAATTTCTTATAACTATTAATTGAGTTTTCTGACTTTGTATTATTAAAACTAGCCATTAATTCATTTTGATAAATCAAACTAATACTTTCTTTATTGGCTTCTCTAGCAATTAATGCAATGTCTACTCCTCTTTCGTTTAATTGAACTTCTTTATAATAAAGACTTGATTGGACTTTTTTTAATATTATATTGGCATCAATATATTTTTTATCAATTGCAGAAATGATAATTTTTCTTATATCAAGTTCAAATAATAAGCTGTCCCCAATTTCTTTCAGATTTTCTGCCTGCTGGATATGATAGACAATTTTGCCTGTTTCGCCGTGCTTAAGTGCAAGGTCAATATTTGAAAGTTCGTACTTAAAGGAATTTTCTGCATTCTGAGAAAAGCTTGTAATAGAACTACATATTAAAAGTATTAAGATGATGTATACTTTCATAAGGTGAGACTTAAATGATTTATGTTGAATAGATCTGATGTATATTATACAAATATAAACATTCTTAACATAATGTTAATAAAAAAGCAAGTTTCCTATTATTTTTTTTCTTCTGATCTGAACATGTTATTTGAAGTTTTTTATTGATCCATTTTCAAGCTAATTGGGAATTATTGCTTTAGCGTGTTTGTTTAAAAATTTAAAATACAAAAAAGTAAAAACATTGACCTATGTAATATCATCGGTATAACGTACATTTATCACAAAATTATAATCTTATTAATTAATAATAAACAATTAAAAAAAGTATGAAAAAGTTATCAATTTGTTTGACAGTGGCTTTCTTGGTGATTTTCAACCTGGTAGGTAATTGCCAAAAAGTCAACCTTGACGGAGATCTAGAATTCCTTAAAAGCGAAAATAAAATTGCTCTTGAATACAAGTACGATAAAATGGGCGTTGGTAAATTCAAAAATGGTGATGAATATATGGCAAAGAAGACAAGTGAATATAATGAGAAGGAAGCTGGAAAAGGCGATAAATGGGCATTATCATGGGTTGCTGACCGATCAGAAAGATACGAACCAAAATTTGAGGAGTTATTGAACCAAAATTGTAAATTGATAAATTTTGACCAGAACAATAAGTCGAATTACACAATGATCGTTGAGACTACTTTTACTGAACCAGGCTATAATATTGGTGTCATGAGTAAAGTCGCTTCTATCAACTTGAAAATTACATTTGTTGATAAGGCTGGGAAAAAATTGGCGATTATGACCATTGAGAAGGTTCCGGGACGTGATGCGATGGGTTTTGATTATGATACCGGAGTAAGGATCGAAGAGGCATATGCGAAAGCAGGTAAATCAGTTGGTAAGTTTATCGATAAAAAAATCAATTAAACTCGACTTGAAAGCCTTAATAAAGGCGATCAAATGAATTATAAAAGCAGCATGGAAAATTTTCCATGCTGCTTTTTTTTTGAGTAAAAATATAAGAAATGGAAGATTTTTCTATTACAAATAATTCAAAATACCTCAGGAATCAATTTCGTTGTCATTTCTCAAAATGGTTAGAAGTATTTTGCATCTCATTCCAACCCTGATGAATCCTCCCTCGTCATTAAAGTATTAAAACAGAATATATGAAAAAGCTATTGTTTTTACTTGCCTTCTCTGCTACATTATTTACCTCATGCCTAAAAGATACATGCGATGAGGTCAACGTTTACACAATGTATGAACCGGTTTACAAAAACCTGGATGAAATAAGAAGTGTAAGTGCCGATGCACCACAGGAATTGATTAATCCCGGACAAATCTATATTTATAAGAATTATCTGTTTATCAACGAATTCAGAAAAGGCATTCATATATTTGACAATTCAAACCCATCCAAACCAATCAATCTTGCATTTTATTCAATCCCCGGCAATGCTCAGTTGTCCATCAAAGATGATCTACTTTATGTTAATAATTTTCTTGATTTATTGACCATTAATATCGCAGATCCATTGAATATTAAAGTGGTCGATGTGGAAGAATTTATTTTTATGGATTCTTACAGGGATAATTTCGGAATGTATGATACTGCTCAAGCCAAACTTATTGTCGATTATGTCCCCACCAAGATTACCGAAAAAGTGGAATGTGGCCAGAATTATTATAGCTATTATTATAAAAATGGAGCAGAAATATTTATTGATGTAGCTTCTTCAGGTGTCCTCAATGACGCATTCGGGGCTCCAAGCAATGTTGGAATTGGTGGATCAACAGCTAAATTTACAATAGTAGGAAATGCCTTGTATACCTTAAAATATAGTGATTTACTAACTTTCGATATTTCCGCAGGACTCCCTGTTTACTCAAATACTTTGAAAATGAAAGTAAATCCTGAGACGCTTTTTCCTTTTCATGAAAATCTCCTTGTAGGTGGTGCGAATGGCATGACGATTGTGAATATTGATAATCCTCTTGCCCCTGTTGAAAAGGGGTCAATCCAACATATTAAATCTTGTGACCCAGTGGTAGCATCAGGCAATACCGCTTATGTAACATTGTGGAATGGCTCTGAATGCGGAAATGGTAGAAACGAACTTCAGGTCATTGATATTTCACAGCTGGATAATCCTGTTCTATTAAATGCCATCCCAATGAATAGTCCAAGGGGTCTCTCTATCAGTGATGGAAGATTGATCGTTTGCGAAGAGTCATTTGGGGCTAAATTATTTGATGTTTCAGACAGGACAAAAGCTCCTCTTGAAATAAAGTCTTATCCAGATATTATTTCACAGGATGTAATATGGGTTGGGTCAAACCTCATATTTATAGGAAGCAAAGGTATCATTCAATATAGGATGGAAGGCAATGAACTTAAGCTTTTATCAGTCATAGCGGTCAAACAAGGGTGATGAAAAAAACTTTATTTGGTCTATTCTTTCTTATGGTATTGACAGCATCATTGCATGCACAGCGGGAGGCCCCAATGGTTATGGACTATGTTTATATGAAGGATGGCTCTATTTTAATTGGGAAAGTGACTTTCGATACAGAACAATATACATTGACACTTGAGGATGGTCAGCAATTGCAATTAGAAAAGTCTGAGGTAAAAAAAATTATTCAAAAAGTAGTTGGTGATAATAGATCAAATTCTTTGTCTTTAGAAAACAAGAGAAAATTCGGCCTTGTCCATCAATTTGGGCTAACGGTGATCACTCCGAGTAGTCAGGCAACTTATAATAATTTTTATTTTACTGACTATTCTTCTGGTGGATTTCAGTTGGATTATGCACTTCATAAGTATATTAATCAATACTTTTCAGCCGGTATCAAGCTCGGTATACAAAAAGCTTTTATCTTAGATCAGAATGAACTGAAGATTAATGTGCCGGTAGCAGTTTCGATGACCAATTATTTTTTTACTGGATTCCCATCATTTTTTATAGATAATACACTAGGATATAATCATTTTAAGTACGGCAACATAAATGAATATGGCCTTAGTAAAGGAGGGTTTTACTATACACCAAGTATAGGCCTGCGGATCCCTACAAGTGCCGGTTTTAATATTCATATCGGAGTGGGAGTTAATTTTCAAAAAATTGAACAAAAATTTAGCAACGAATGGAATTCCAGTCATAAAAAGCTTGAATTAAGGAGGTATATATTTTCTGCAGCTATTCAATTTTAATGCTTAATTGTGATTGAAGAGAAATACAGTTAATTTAGTTAAATATTCACTAATTGGTAATTATTTGTCTGTTATGGTGTTTGCTTAGAGGTTAAAAAAGACAGATCTTACTGAAAGTCCAAGCATAAATTTCTCAATAATTAAAAACTATGTTGTAATAAATAATGAGTAAAAATACTGTAAACACTCATTTTTAAACTTCAAATAATAACGTAAAATAGAAAAAGACAACAACGTAACTTTGTATATATACCGATTATTTTTAATATTGATCCGTAAATATTTAGTACTTTTGCCATATTAAGACTCAACCTCTTTTAACATGCACAGTTAATTAGTATGAGGTATATCCTACTTTTTTTATTTTCTTTTATATTCTTTTCCTGGGACATCCATGCCCAATGCGGATTTGTAGGTAATGAATTAATTCCTGACGCAAGTACCACCCAGATCTCATTAGGTATCAATGGTGCAATTAGTAATAATCTATCTACACCCGGACAAGGTATATGTAAGATAAATATAAGTTTCCGACATTCTCATGTAGGAGATCTTTCGATCAAGCTGCATAGCCCATCCGGCCAAGTAATTACGCTTATTGGCAATGTCGGTAATAGTGCGAATACGACAGGAAGCCTATGGGATGTGCATTTTATTCCAACTGGTGGTCCACCGATGCCGGATATTGGTATTCTACCGATATGGTCCAATACCTCCAACTGGCAAGCAAATAGTAATTATTCCGGTACATATTTCCCTGTAGCAGGAAATAATCTTGGACAAATCAATTCGGGGACAGTCAATGGTTTGTGGACTATTGAACTCATTGATGGATCCAGTCTTGATGTCGGAGAACTATTATCTTTTTCAATAGAGTTTTGCGAGCCTGCTGGCATTAATTGTTCTTCCTGTTATAAAAAAGCGGGAGTTTTACCCACTCAAGATATCACAGCTTGTGCAGGAAGTCCTGAATTGAATACCAATATCAACCCAACTTTCCCTAATGGGTCCAATGGGCCTAACACTTCATATAAGTTCATCGTGTCCTCTTCAAATGATAAGATTATAGCACTATTAGATGCTATTAACTTGCAATCATTTCCAAAAGGAGATTATACCGTTTGTGGATTTGCCTATGATAGCAATAATTCCAACTTGCTTCCAAAGGCAGATTCTACAGAATCTTTTACAACCTTTAAAAATCTTTATTATAACGGCACACCTCAGTTGTGCGGTGATCTTACTGAAACATGTTTGAGTTTTCATATTCTGGAAAGTAGTCCACTTCAGGAATTTACAAAATATATATGTGGCGCCGGGCCTATAATAATTGAAGGGCAAAGTATTACTGCTGCCGGTGTCTACAACTTTAATTACTCAAATCAATATGGATGTGATAGTAGTTTGTCATATGATGTTTTACCTATCACTTTTAATCCTGTTTTAACTGTTTCAAATGTCTTGACTTGTGTGAATAATTCTGCTACAATTCACACTAATAGTGTAGACTTTCCGATTGATTCTTATTATTCTTGG
Source organism: Candidatus Brachybacter algidus (assembly GCF_016707225.1). Taxonomy (NCBI): domain Bacteria; kingdom Pseudomonadati; phylum Bacteroidota; class Saprospiria; order Saprospirales; family Saprospiraceae; genus Candidatus Brachybacter; species Candidatus Brachybacter algidus. The sequence goes on from NZ_JADJID010000001.1 coordinate 214,617, forward strand.
ATTTCTTCCAGTGGTGTGATAAGCAGTGGGATCAATGTTGATTCATTGCTCGTAAGTACTCCCGGTATTTATTTTCTAGCCTTGGAAAAAGACAATTGCAGAGACACAATTTCTATAAATGTCAAGTCTGATATCACCCTTCCACAAATCACAATGACTTCGACCCAACTGAGTTGTGCTATGCCCATTCGCACCATCAGCGTAGTTTCAAATCCATTGAATGTGACAATTCAATGGTCAGGTCCTAATGGATATAGTTCTACACAAGCAGTCACTACAGTCATGTTCCCGGGAATTTATAATGTTAAAGTTACCAAGACGGATGGATGCAGTATAACTGGTCAGATTGAGGTAACTGGTGACTTCGAACCACCAGCCTTTGATTTTATTTATCCGTTGAAGACATGTGCTAATGAAACTGCAACAATTAGTATCACAACAACAGCTGCTATTACTCAATATAGTTGGACTTTGCCAGATGGCACTAACGCCAATACGTCTGCGATCACTACAGCACAGAATGGCTGGACATATTTGACTGTCACTGGATCAAATGGTTGTAAATATACGGACAGTCTAAATATTGGGTTTCTATATCAAAATCCAATTCTGGCTGTGCGAGATACTTTTATTAATTGTACCACTCCTCAACTACGCCTTCCTGTAACTGCTCAAAATCTTAATTTTACTATTATTTGGAACGGACCAGGTGGCTTTACATCTACTGAGGTATCACCTCTGGTTTCAGTAGGAGGAACTTATACTGCGGTCGCTGCAGAGCCTAATGGTTGTAGCTCTGACGTGACGATCGTCATCACGGAAGACTTTATAAAACCGAAGCTTACTATTCCACCCGCAAGTTTTGGATGTATGCAGAATAATCTTGTGCTTAACACCACACCAATTCCAATGAATGTGGTATATAACTGGACTGGACCTAAAAATTATACATCGAACTTAGAAGATCCAACAATAAATGAAACGGGTTGGTATTATGTCACAGTTACTGGTAAAAATGGATGCACCAAATCTGACAGCATCCTTGTCGGATTAAGCCCTCAGAATCCCAACATCATGGTGCAGGACGATTCATTGACATGTACAAAAGATTCGGCTCAACTATTCGTAAAAATCCTCAGCCCGGCGAACGGTGTCGTAAGTTGGACAGGGCCAGGTGGATTCTCCTCTAATATCCCCGCACCATTTGTGGATGTTCCTGGGAAATACTGGGTGAAGGTGATCAATCCGACAACTGGTTGTTTTACTAATAAATCTGTGATAATCACAGATCTGACAACGGCTCCGGTTATAGTTTTATATCAGGATAGTCTGAATTGTAATAGGAATCAGGCAAGATTTGGTTTCATTCCGGATCCTTTGATTGCGGATTATTACTGGATTCTTCCCAATAGTGACACGATAAGGAATAAAACTGAATTGTTTTCAGCCACTGTTGATATCTTCAGATTGGTAGTGATTAATTTATACGGTTGCAGGATAGACACCTTTATTCATATAGCTGTAGATGCAAGTAAGCCCGTCATCAACATCAATGATCAGTTCATCTCTTGCGCGAGCCCTTTTGTTACTTTGCAAGTCAGTGCTTCCAAGCCAATTGTAAATATATTGTGGACATTTCCAGATGGAAGTCAAAGTATGGCATTAAATCCTATAACCTCGCAGTACGGAATTTATAAGGTTAGGATTAGTGGGGCAAATGGATGCGCTGATTCGGCTACAATGCGGGTTTTACCTGATACAATTTCTCCCGATGTAAAAGTATTTGGTGGGACTTATACTTGTAAGCAGAAGTTTTTTACTCTTGGATTTAATAGCAGTTTAATGGGATCGATCGAATGGTCAGGTCCTGATAATTTTATTTCAAATGACCCATCACCACAAGTTAATGTTTCAGGTAATTATGTATTGACTATTACTTCGATAAATGGATGTATCGGTAGGGATTCCTCAATTGTAACATTATCTGATAAATTGCCGGACTTGGCTCTTAAGGATGATAGCATCACTTGTAAGCAGAATCCATTGGTCATAAAACCTTTAACAAATGCGTTAGATCCAAATTTTAATTGGATAACTCCTTCTGGCGGCACTTCAACGGAAGATAGTTTGATCGTCTCTCAACCCGGCATTTATACACTCACTTTAACCGATGCCTTTGAATGTATTCTTTACGATACAGCCTTTATAAGTATAGATACTTTGCGACCTGTTTCCATTATTCTCGATAATTATTTCCTGGATTGTAATAATGATTCATTGATGCTTAAGGCAAGTGATTCTATTTTTTATTCTTTTGAATGGTTCAATGAAATTGGTTCCACCATTGGTAATGATTCGCTACAATTGATCACAGATGCAGGTTTGTATACATTGAAATTGACGGGTCTCAATGGGTGTGCTAATATCACCCCTTTTAATATTATAACTGACTATCAAAAGCCTGATCTTGAAGCTATAGGTGGCGAATTGAATTGTGATTATACCAAAATTGAGCTCGTGGCGAATAGCAACACTCCTGGTGTTCAATTTGAGTGGAATATTAATGGGGTAGTGGTGCCCAATAGGACACATATTGTAGATCAAGTCGGACAATATATGATTAAGGTGACTGGCGCTAATGGCTGTATTTCAGATTCTTTAGTCCGCGTCGATTCCAATTACATCATTCCTGAATTGGTCACAACAGATGGTTCATTATCCTGTGATTCCAGTAATTATTTACTTGCAGCAAATACTTCAAGCATTGGCAGCACTTTTGGATGGTTTGGTCCGGATAACTTCTTTTCAGACAAACAATTTACATATGCAAATCAAGTTGGTACCTATTATATTTTCCTAAAAGGTGCTAATGGTTGTCTGAATGTGGATACGATCGAAATAGATGATGACCCGCCACATCCTCAGTTTAGTTTATTTGCAGATTCTATCACTTGTTTTAGCCCTTTTGTTCCCATAGGTATCATTTATACAGATTCATTGGAGAAATATGAATGGACTGGACCACAGGGGTTTACAAGTATGCTATCAAATGTATCAGCAAGCAACGGCGGACTTTACTATTTGACAGCTTATGGAGATAATGGCTGTGAGACTAGAGATTCAATAAATGTTATTGAGGATAATTCTCCTCCGGAAGCCTTATTCACTGCTACAGATTCAATCGTGTGCAAACATAGAGTCATCGAGCTATTTGGCAATGTTCCACCGATAGGGGATAATTATACCTATTCATGGAATACAAACGGTGGCCAAATTATTTCAAGTAAAATCGATACAAATGTGACCATAAAGAATCCGGGACTTTACTCACTGACCACTTTTAATCTCAGAAATGGCTGCAGCTTTGCATATAGTGAAGATATAGAAGAGAAACCAAATCGTATCGATGAGATATTGGTTGATATTAAGAATACCTCTTGCAAAGAACTTAGCAATGGCATTATTACAGTAGATTCTGTTCCTTTTTCTATCGGGAGTTTAAAATATAGCATCATAGCTGGTTTTTATGGGGACTACAATTACTTCAATAGGCTTTCCGCAGGTGAATATACTATTGGAGTGATAGATGAATATGGATGTACTTTTGAGCAAAGTTTCACTATGGGTGTTGAAGACCCTATTTCTGTGGATCTTGGACCTGATACGATTATTACTTTGGGGCAGAAAGTATTGATCAAGCCTGAATTTATAGTTGATTCATCAGATATAATTAAAGTGGTTTGGGTCAACGCCCCTTCAGACTGCGGTGAATGCCTTGAATTTATTGATGGCCCCTTGAAGACAACGACTTACAAAATTATTATTTACAATTCTGATGGCTGTATCGACGAAGATGAAAAGCAGGTATTTGTAAATGCGGATGACCATCTTTTTGTGCCGAATATATTCTCTCCCAATGGAGATGGCGTAAACGATATTTTGCAGATAAGTGTAAACGAATCTGTCAAACTTATCAACTCCATCAAGATCTTCGACCGATGGGGCAATAATGTTTACAGTGCTAATGGATTAGAACCACTTCCGATCCTTGATACATGGGATGGAACTATGAGAGGACAGAAAATGAATCCTGCTGTTTTCGTTTATCTTGTAGAATATGAATTAGTGACAGGGGAGAGGCTGGTAAAAAAAGGGAGTGTGACTATAGTTAGATAGTAAAATATTATTAGAGTATAACAGGAGATTGTAGGGATAACGCTTGCCCTTGTCCTTCAGGTAGAATATAAGTAGACAGTATAATAGTATTAGAGTGAATATTATTGGAGTATGACAACCGTTAACGATAATTTATCATCTTCGCGTTCAATAGCCCTTGGTTTTAACCAAGGAATTTAATTTTTTAAAAAGGGGTATTATAATGAAAGTATAAAAAGCCCTGAAAGGGCGACATATTTTAACCCGGGTCGTAGGCCCGGGATTTCCATCCGAATCAAAAATCCAATAAATGACGATAATCTACCCTCTCCCCGTTCAATAGCCCATAGTTTTAACCACGGTAATAATAATGGATTTCAGCCACCAAAAGCCCTGAAAGGGCGACTTCCCATAACCCAGGTCAAAGGCCTGGGATTCCCACCTGATTCGAAGATTCAGATAAAATCGAAGATTCAGCCATAAAAAAAGCCACATCTCCCGACATGGCTTCCTTAAATATCTTGAAAAGTATTATTTACTTAACGCTAGCTACGACTGCTTTGAACACATCTGCGTGATTCATTGCTAAATCTGCAAGAACTTTTCTGTTAAGTCCTACATTGTTAGTAGACAGTGCGTTGATCAAACGAGAGTAAGACATTCCTTCCATACGTGCAGCAGCGTTGATACGCGCTATCCATAATCTTCTGAATGCTCTTTTCTTGTTTCTACGGTCACGGAATGCATAACCGTTAGCCTTGTCAACTGCATTTTTAGCAACTGTAAGGACTTTTGATCTTGCTCCAAAGAAACCTCTGGCAGCTTTTAATACTTTTTTTCTTCTTTTTCTGGACGCTACTGCGTTTACCGATCTAGGCATAATAATTAGGTTTTAGTACGATACAGAGTTTAATTTTATTAAATCTTTGTCCTGTATCCTCGTTAAAAAAAATGGTTGTCTTAATAAGTCGTAATTGTACGTCTTATTGGATACAAAGCAAAGCTTTTACTCTCTTTACATCAGCTTTACTTACCAACGTACTGTCACGTAGCGCAAGTTTAGCTTTCTTAGATTTGTTTCTCATCATGTGAGAAGTCTTTGCTTGAAATCTTTTTACTTTCCCCGAACCTGTAAGCTTGAAACGCTTCTTAGCACTGGAATGTGTCTTCATCTTAGGCATAATGTCTATGCGTATTTAGTATGGTTAAACAATTAGGGTGCAAAGGTAAATAAAATACTTACATGAGGAAGTAAATTGGTAAAAAATTAAAAATTAGCTAGCTATCGCTGATTATCAATGTTTTAAGGCAGTGTTCAGTGGTCAGTGTTCAGTGGTCAGTGGTCAGTGTTCAGTAATCAGTGGTTAGTGGTCAGTAATGGGTAATATGGAAAACAAGTTTATTTCTGAAACGCCCCTTCTCACCTCTTCACATTCTCACCTTCTCACTTTTTCCATAAGTAATGGGTAATGAGTAATGTGTAATGTGTAATGTGTAATGAGTAATATGGAACGCAAGTATAATTCGGGAACGCCCCTTCTAATTTCCCTTCGCTTCAGTAAATGGAGCCGCTCGCTGTCGCCGTTCCTTTTTCACCTTCTCTCTTTTTCCATAAGTAATGAGTAATGAGTAATATCGAACGCAAGTATATTACTGTAATAAATCCTGTCAATAACTTACATCCAGTCTGAAGCAAGCCTATGGCCAAAGAATAATATTCCTCAAAATATAAAAGCCAAATTTCACGATCAAAGTGGAGTATCTTTCAGCGAACAAACTACCATATTTATACTAACAAGCCAATAGCCAATAGCTAACAGCCAAAAGCCATCCTACGCCGGCTTCAACTTCCCCTTCCTCGGAGACAACATCACACCCATTCTCTTACCTTCTAATTTAGGTAAAGATTCTGCTGTGCCAATGTCTTCAAGTTCCTTTAAGAATCGAAGTAAAAGTAGTTCACCTCTGTCCTGAAATACGATGCTACGACCTCTGAATTGTACATAAGCTCTCACTTTAGCGCCTTCTTCCAGGAAGTTGCGTGCATGTTTCACTTTGAATTCAAAGTCATGATCATCGGTGTTAGGACCGAAACGGATCTCTTTGATGACAGTTTTGACAGTCTTAGCTTTAAGTTCTCTGTCTTTTTTCTTCTTGTTGTAAAGAAATTTTTGGTAGTCGATGATCTTAACTACCGGAGGATGGGCATTTGGAGAGATCTCAACCAGATCTAAACCTGCTTTCTGAGCCCAATCCAATAATAATCCTGTAGAATAAATGCCGGCTTCAACTGCGTTTCCTGCAACTTCGCTGACGGTATCAAATTCGTCTCCAATAAGTCGAACTTCGGGTACTCTGATTAGTTCGTTAATTCTGAATAAAGCCTTTTCAGGGGCTCTTTCTTGTCTTTCTCTTTTAGCCAAATGTAATTATGTATTTATGAAATAATGTAAAAATATAGAATGCTTTTATTAGAATCCTATGCGACCATAACCACATTGTTGCGATATAGGTTCATTTTCGTGCCAAAAGTAATTGTTTTTTATGAATCTGCTGCTTGATTTTTATTTTTTAAAAAGCAAACATGAAAGTATACTCAATATTTTAGGAAATATTGAATTAAAGTTTAATGAATTTGGCGCCGGTTATTCCATTAGTTGTAACTAGCTTGCAGAAATAAACACCTTTGTCTAGATTCGTTGTATCTATGTCTAATTGATAAGAACCGGATTTGTACGGTTGTGATGGAAAAATGTTTTTAATAGATTTTCCATCTGCACTTAAAAGATACAAAGAAATTACTCCATCACTAAATAGTTGATACTTTAGAAAACAATTATTTGTTACAACGTTTGGGACAATTTCAAGTTTATTTTTTAAATCACTGTTCTGATCATAGGAGCTAAAAGTATCTATCAATAATCTACACAAGAATGAATTAGACACACCGGTTGAATAAGAACGACCAAAACTCAAAATTCTTCCTTTTGAATCCTGACTTTCATTGTTGATAAAACTATTCGCATTTTGAAAATTTTCTGAAAAGTATAAATCACCATTATTCATTACGATTTTAGCTCCTGTATTATTGATTAAAGTATGTATAATATTGGAACTTGTAAAATTGACAATATTCAAAGCATTAATGATAAGGGTATTGTCATTAATTTCTTTAATTGAGTATGGAGTTAAATTTCCGGCATTATCAGGTAAATATTCGATACTACCTTTATTTCCAAAATTTTGATCTGTCGTGCCATCAATATTAAATCCACGTACGATCATCTTATTCTTATACATTTTTATAGAAGAAACATAGTAGGAAGTCTGACCGGAAATTATTAATTTGTTTCGCTTGGTTAAAATGAGTGCACTCCCTGCTTCAAAACTACCGATATCAATGACTTTAAACCCTTGATTATTGAACGAATTATCAACCTCCCCTAAATTATTTAACTTATATAAGATAAAATCGTGTTCACTAAATTTATTGTGTGCTTTAGTAAGCAAAAATAAGTTATTTGCTCCATCAAGAACGGCATCATCAAAATTCAATTTTACATATGGAGTCGGAGGCGATACGAGTATTGACCCATTGTTTCCGTAGGAAGTATCCAAATTTCCATTTGAGTTTAAACATTGTAATTTTATGTTGGATTCATCACTTCCATCGGTTCTTATTATTAATAATTTCCCTGCTCCATAGGACAATATTTTAGTTGAAAAGCTGCTTAGTTGAGAAGAATCTACAAAATATCCATCTGTTCCAAACGATTCATCTATCATTCCTTCAGGGCTTATTTTTATGATTGCAAAATAGGTTTTGTTTTCAGGGAAACCAATAACTCCGGAAAGAAACATTTCGCTGTTTTCTGTTGTTAACGAGGAGTTTATGGTAAAGAAGTTTGCTGGTAATAATTTTTGAAGTTGGCCATTTTGTCCAAAATTTTGGATGGCGTGTCCATCCTTATCCAGTTTATGAATAATGATATAACTTTTCTCCTCCTCCTCATATGTACCAAATGTAAAAATATCTCCTTCTGAATTTTCCTGCAGTATGCTAATCTGACTGCCGCCATCATCAAGCAACAATTTTCCACTTTCAGCGAAGCTTTCATCATAACTTATCTGTTGGGCAAAATTGAAGGAAGGAATTACTGTAAAAAAAAATAAAATGCCTAATCTATTGATGTAAGTGTAAGGATTAATTTTAATCATAAATTTGGTAATTAAAGATTTTTTTGAAAGTTACAACGAAGTTTTGTTATAGGTATTAATATTTCTCTTCTTTAACTAAATTAGGAAGAGATTCACTAGCCAATTTTACGGATTCATAAAGCTATAGATTATCAAGAGTTGCTCTCATCCAATACATCATTGGTTTTTTAGTCGGCTTTTCTTTTCCCATATCCAGCCATTCGAATTCACTTACCAATCCCTTCTCCGGGGCATATCCTCTGTGCAACCAGAATTTATCATTCGGTCTATAGCCATCAGGTTTCTTCGGATGGTCATCAGGACGTTGCACAGCACAAAAGCAAGTAAACTTATAATTTCCAAAACTTAATGCATGTTTTTCTCTTTCATCGAAGAATCGATGTCCAAGACCTAGGCCCCGATAAGGTTTTAGCAAAATGCTTTCTCCAAAATAAAAGACCTCATCCAACTTGTAACCTGAATTGATAAATGGTTCGATGACTTCTTTTGATTCATCAATTAGTGGAATGCACGTCGTGGCGCCCACCATTTTTCCTCCATCATAAACTGAAAATATCATAGAATCGGCACTTCGACTATATGTCCTGAGGTATTCCTTTTCATATTCCAAACTACCTTCGTACAAATAAGGATAATCCCGAAATACCTCAATTCTTAATGCCGCCAACTCTTCAAATAAAGATGAAGTATCGGCGCCAATTCTTTTAATGTAAGTCAATGAGTCTGTCATTCCCACAACAATTTATACTTAAAAATCAAATGCATTTTCTTCCTCAACATCAAACCCCTTCAAACCCCAAACCCCAAACCCCAAAATCAAACATCAAACATCAAACCCCCTCACGAAACTAATTCAATCCATTCCTGCAGATTATAATACGTCGTCACTTTAATGATCTTTTCGTTTTCAACTTCCAAAAATGCTGCTGCCGGTAACACGTATTTCTGTCCATGAGCCACAGGAAAACCTTCATCGCCTATTTTATAAATACCACTGACCGTAAATTGTGCAGCGACTTTTGAGACGTCCTCTGCAGTATAAAAAGTCATTTCGCTGAGTTGCTCTTCGTAAGCAGTATCCATACTTTGAAGAAATTCGGTAAACAATACCTTTCCTGCACGCAGCTTGCCTTCATTGGGAAAATGCTGAATATCATCTGATACGAGATCCAGCATACCTTGCCAGTTTTGGGAGTTGAAGTGGTTGTAGTATTGTTTGACGATGTCAAGATTGGTCATTTTATATTGTTTTTGTGATGGGTAAATATATTTAAAAAATTCAGTTTTGAGAATAACAATAATTCAAATATTTCTATAGTAAATAATAATGAAATTTAAACCTTTTCTAGAATTCATCGTCTTTCAATTGTAAATAAAACTTATGAAGCAACTTAACATAATTTCTCTTTTCCAACTTTGTATCACCTTCAATCTTTCCTCTCAATCCACCTACTTCCCACCCACCACAGGTAACAACTGGGAGACCACCGATCCTGCCAGCCTTGGTTGGTGTACCGACCAGATCCCAAACTTATACAACTATCTTGAAACCTCAAATTCAAAAGGTTTTCTGGTGCTCAAAGATAGCAAGATCGTCATCGAAAAATATTTCGGGACCTTTACTCAAGACTCCTCCTGGTACTGGGCTTCCGCCGGAAAATCGCTTACAGCATTTCTGATCGGTCAGGCACAACAACAAGGTCTATTAAATATCGAAGATCGTGCATCCAAATACTTAGGCGAAGGCTGGACATCAATGACTGCTGAACAAGAAGAAAAAATCCTGATCCGTCATATGCTGACCATGACTACAGGTATCGATGATAATGTACCTGACCAGTTTTGCGATGAACCACAATGTCTTCAATACAAAGCAGAACCCGGCACCAGGTGGGCCTATCACACCGGAGTTTATGGCTTACTTATTGATGTCATAGAGGCAGTCACCGGAAAAAATGTAAATCAATTTATAAATCAATATACTGCCAATCCCATTGGTATGAAAGGAATCTGGGCTTCTACAGGTAGTGGTGAATTGTATTTTACCAATGTGCGTTCCATGGCAAGATTTGGACTTCTTACACTAAATAATGGGGTTTGGGATAGTAATAATCTGCTCAACGATCCGAATTATTTCTATCAAATGATCAGCACATCCCAGGAACTCAATAAATCCTACGGTTACCTATGGTGGCTCAATGGAAAGTCTTCCTTTAAGCTTCCCGGTTTTCAGATTGATTTTCCGGGGTCTATCATACCAAATGCCCCTGATGACATGCAGATGGCATTGGGTAAAAATGGTCAGATCATCTGCGTCATACCTTCTCAAAATATAGTAATGGTAAGGATGGGCCTTCCGCCGGATGGCTCCGGAGCGTTAGTGACTCCGGCATATTTGAGGGAGATTTGGACTGAATTGAATAAGGTGATTTGTAATACATCTTCAAAAAACGAAGAAGCGCAAGTTGCTTCCATTTCCTTGTTCCCAAATCCCGTAGTCAACGCTTTGACAATAAAAATCGGTCAAAATGATTTTCAAAAAGGTGCAATTGTTGAAATTACAAATGTTGCAGGGCAGAAAGTAATCTCCAAAGTATTGACGGATGCTAGGTCTATGATAAATACTTCAGAATTAATAACCGGTGTTTATTTTGCGACGGTTAAAGATGAGAAGGGAATTGTTTTTGGGGAAACTAAGTTTGTTAAAGAATAAATTCTTGTGACACCGCGACGTAGTTAAAACTACGCCGAACGACGTGGGCAAAAATAATACGGTACTGTAGGGACAGGTCGCGACCTGTCCCTACAGTACCGTTTTATTTTTGATAATGAACAGATCTTCAGTCAACATAAGTTTCTTTTAATACCTGCTTGACGCTTAATATTTCTTTTTCAGAAATACTATTGAAAAGGTTGATGATTCTCACTCGGTCAATTGTTCTGATCTGATCAAGAGCGATTTGTCCTTTTGCATTTTTATTTTTTACTTCAACTCTTGTCGGATATTTTTTTTGAACATTGGTGATAGGTGCGATTACGATCGTGTTTAAATATTTATTCATTACATCCGGAGAAATAATGACACACGGTCTGGTCTTTTTGATTTCACTGCCTAAAGTTGGTTCAAGGTTTACTATGGCAATATGGTATTGTTTTAACTCCATTCACTCATATCTTCATCTTCAAAAACGTCATTTAAAAGTAATTGATCATCACTGTTCTCATGCATTTTTTTGAAAGCATCCTCCCAACCTTTACGTGGCTCTATTTTGGGTTTAAGAATAATAAAATCTTCTTCCAGTATTAGCTCAACTTTATCTGTGATATTATATTTTTCAAGCAACGTTTTCGACAACCTTATACCTTTCGAATTTCCAATAGGAATCACTGAAATATCCATGTTTTTTAGCATTTGTGTGATTACAAAGTTATTACATTGTTTTGATATTTTAAATATTTTCCAAGTAAAATTGATAAATATCAAGAGGTAGCAATGGCTTTTATTGATTCAAGATCGATTATCAAAGTCAAAAAAAAGGTTGAACTGCAATGACAAGTCGCGACCTGTCCCGACAGTTCAATCTTTTTTGATAGTCTTAATTTTTAAAATACAGATGATTTTATTTGCTGGAATTCTGCCAAAAGCGACACCCCGCCTATCGCCACCCCTCTGCCAGAGGGGAAGTTCTAACTTTGATCCGTTAATCAAACAAACACTCATAGTTTGCAATTCACAATTCACTTCTCACTTTTCACCTTCTCACTTTCTCACCTTCTCACTTGTTTGAAAATATTATCTTTGCACCTTATTTCTAGAATTTACACATATTCCATGGCATACAAAGAACATAAGTCGCTGGATCTGACAGCGATAGATAAAGACATACTGAATTTCTGGCAGCAACAAAACATCTTCGAACGCAGTATTTCAGAGCGTGAAGGAGCGAAACCATTCGTATTTTATGAAGGTCCACCTTCTGCCAACGGACAACCAGGCATCCACCACGTCATGGGTCGGACTGTGAAAGATATTTTCTGTAGATATCACACCATGCTCGGTGAGAAAGTGGAGCGTAAAGGTGGTTGGGATACACATGGTCTTCCGATAGAATTGAATGTGGAAAAAGAACTCGGTATCACAAAAGATGACATCGGAAAGTCCATCAGCATAGAAGATTACAATGCCAAATGCCGCGAGACGGTCATGAAATTCAAAGATAGATGGGACGACATCACGCAGCGCATGGGTTATTGGGTCGATCTGGACAATCCGTATATCACTTTTGACAATAATTATATCGAGACGGTTTGGTATTTGCTTCAGATGCTCTATACTAAAGATTATTTATACAAAGGATATAGTATCCAGCCATATTCTCCGGCTGCAGGAACAGGTCTGAGTACACATGAATTGAACTTGCCGGGAGCATATAAGGAGGTGAGAGATACGACGGTCGCAGCACTTTTCAAAGTCATCCATGATGACAATGCGGCATCATTATTCGATAGCCCTGAAGAGGACGTTCGATTTGCAGCATGGACCACTACACCATGGACACTTCCTTCCAATACAGCATTAGCGGTAGGTCCTAACATTGAATATGTAAAAATCAAATCTTTCAATCCATATACTGCTGAGCCTCAGAGCATGATCCTTGCTAAAGATCTGGTCAATAACTGGTTTAAAGCGGAAGGTCTCGGTGCAGAAATGACTTACAATGCTTCTGACAAGGTCGTACCATATCAGATCGTGGCTGAATATAAAGGAAAAGATCTTGCCTTTATCAAATATGAGCAATTATTGCCATATGTTCAACCGGAAGAAGGAGATGCATTCAGGGTAATCGTTGGTGATTTTGTGACGACTTCTGACGGTACGGGTATCGTACACATTGCGCCATCATTCGGTGCAGATGACAGAAGAGTGGCCATGGCAAACGGAATTGGTAGTTTAACGCTTGTGGATCGTCAAGGTAAATTTGTAGATGAAGTTGGGCCTTTCGGTGGACGTTATGTCAAAGATTACAAAAATGAAGGAGCAGATTTTAAAGATGTCGATGTAGATATCGCCATCCTTTTGAAGAATGAAAATAAGGCACTCAATGTGCAGAAATTTGTCCACAATTATCCACACTGTTGGCGTACAGACAAACCGATCTTGTATTATCCGCTTGATTCATGGTTTGTCAGAGCTTCTGCTGCGAAAGAACGGATGGTAGAATTGAATAAAACGATCAACTGGAAACCGGAACATACCGGCACCGGAAGATTTGGAGTTTGGCTGGAAAATGTGCTTGACTGGAACCTTTCCAGATCCAGATATTGGGGTATTCCATTGCCGATCTGGAGGACAGAAGATGGCGCGGAAGAGGTCATCATCGGTTCAAAAGAGGAACTACTTAAAAAAGCAAATGCAGCTTACAAAGCAGGTTTTTACACACCAACTGAAAAAGAAGGCACCATATTCAAAGTCAACTCTAATAACGAATTGGAGTATCGTGATGGATTTGATCTGCATAGACCATATATTGATGAGGTGATTTTGTTGAGTCAAAAGGGGCATCCAATGAAAAGGGAGTCTGACCTTATTGACGTTTGGTTTGACAGTGGCGCTATGCCTTATGCTCAGTGGCATTTTCCATTTAATAACCTGGAGAAATTCAAAGCGAATTTTCCTGCTGATTTCATCGCTGAAGGGGTAGATCAGACCAGGGGTTGGTTTTATACCTTGCATGCCATCGCCACAATGTGTTTCGATAGTGTAGCTTTTAAAAATGTAGTTTCTAATGGCTTAGTACTGGATAAGGAAGGCTTGAAAATGTCCAAGTCGAAAGGAAATGTCGTCGATCCATTTGTAACTCTGGACCAATATGGTGTCGATGCAACCCGCTGGTACATGATCACGAATGCACAACCATGGGACAATCTTAAGTTTGACCTTTCCGGTATCGATGAAGTAAGACGTAAATTCTTCGGAACGCTTTACAATACTTATTCATTCTTCGCATTGTACGCCAACATTGATAACTTTACTTTTTCAGAAAAATACATTCCGCTTGAAAATCGCACGGAGATCGATCGATGGATCATTTCCAAGTTGAACTCCCTGGTAAAAGAAGTAGGGGAGAGCCTTACGGATTATGAACCGACGAATGCTGGTCGTAAGATCGAACAATTTGTGGATGAAAACCTGAGTAATTGGTATGTCCGTCTTTGCAGAAGAAGATTCTGGAAGGGTGAATATTCAGAGGATAAGATCGCAGCTTATCAGACATTGTATGAGTGCATGTCTACCATCTCAAAATTGATCGCGCCGATCGCTCCATTCTTCTCTGATTGGTTGTTCAAACAATTAAATGAAGGATCTAATCTTGAAAGTTGTGATTCTGTCCATCTGGCATTATTTCCTGTGGCTAAGGATGAAGCTATTGATGTAAATCTGGAGAAGCGCATGGAATATGCGCAGCGCATCAGTTCACTGGCATTGTCACTACGTAAGAAAGAGAAGATCCGTGTGAGACAACCACTACAGAAGTTGATCGTCCCTGCCTTGAGTCAGGACTTCAAAGACAAGGTAGAAGCAGTGCAGGATCTTATCCTTTCAGAGATCAATGTCAAGGAAGTGATCGTGACAGTAGATACGGATGGTTTGATTAAAAAAGGTGCCAAAGCTAATTTCCAGACTTTAGGGAGAAAGTTGGGCAAGCAAATGAAACTTGCTCAGGAAGTCATATCGAATATGACGCAAGAAGACATTTCTCACCTTGAAAAAACAAATGTTTTCGTTTTAAATACTCCTGATGGCGATTTTGAGCTAAATCAGGAAGACATCATTATTACTTCGGAAGATATACCGGGCTGGTTGGTCGCGTCAGACAACGAGATCACTGTGGCATTAGACATCGCCATTACACCGGAATTGCAATCAGAAGGTGTGGCAAGAGAATTGGTCAACAGGATACAGAACATCCGCAAGTCATCAGATTTTGTGATCACAGACAGGATAAATATTGTGATCGAGTCAATAGAAATGACTGAAGCTGCTGTAACAAGTTATAAAGAATATATTGCCAATGAGGTATTGGCGGATTCGATCGCTTTGGGGAACAATGATGGAGAAATTATAGAATTGTATGAAGGGGTTGAGATTAAGATCAAGATTACGAAAGCCTGATTATAATTCTAATGAATAAAAATGGCCTTGTCCTCAATCAGAAAACAAGGCCATTTTATTTAAGGCTCAACTTGCGGCTCGAATATAACCAAGGATTGAACACTATGTGAATCTATGTGCCTATGTGTTTCAATTTTTTTTAAAAAATAGGCATATAGTTGTTTCGAAAAAAGGATAACATGAATAATTTTTAATTTCAAATAGAATTTGATCTGTACTTGAATTTCAAAAAAACCTTGTGTCGACAACAACACAAGGTTTTTTTATTAAAACTATTTTAATGTAATTTCTCTCTAAAAGATTATTAGATCTTGATAAATTTATACAATTGATTATCCTCACCCGTATTCAATTGAAGTACATATACACCATTTTTAAGTGAGGAAATATCCAGGCTTACTTCAGTTCCATTTCCTTTATTCGCTTTTATAAAATATTCCTTTCCTGTAAGATCAAAGATCTGAATATTCTTAATTACAGCCTTCTCAGAATTAGTTTTTACATGCAATTCAGTTGAGGCAGGATTGGGATATACTGATGCATCGATTCTATTACTAAAGTTTAGAGTAGCAATCTCAGAATAAACAAAACTGCCATTTAAATCAATAGTTTTGATCCTGTAATAATTAATTCCGGTGTAAGGACTTTTATCGATATAACTGTATGATTGTTTGCTGGAATTGTTTGCTGTATTGACATTGCCAATTGGTCTATAAGAACCATTTTCAAGTTTTTCGATTTGAAACATACGAACTTCATCCTCATTTGTAGTAGTCCATTTAAGCAAGGAATTTTCTCCTGACTTTTCTGCAGTAAATGAAAGCAAAGTCAAAGGAAGAACTGTTTTTTGGCTCACACAGATTTCCAAAGACCACGAATTTAATGTGCCGCCATTCCCTGAATACCAATCATTTAATGAAAGCGTCCACTGACCATTGGCAGGCAAACCTTTGTGTATATTTAGGAATTCTTGAGGTTTAATACTTCCGCCTCCAGTAGGTGGACAAGGCACAGTAGATGAACTTGCTTCATCATCAAATCCAATATTCATGTCATCACTGCTGCTACATTTATCATATACAAGAATATTACTTGCGCCTAATGCAGAAGTAAGATTTATTTGAAGGTCGCCAATTGCAGTATGGGTAGCATTTATGTTTGTAATATTGACATCTGTTACAATTTCATTTGGTCCGAATCCTGAAGTAAAGATAGATGATGAATATATCCCTGGTAAGTTGGCAGGAATAGAAACAGGAGAATTATTGGTGTACGTAAAACACTTTTGATCTGGATTTCCAATGGTAAAAGGAACATTGTTTACATCATAGAATACATTATTTGAACATACTATTCTTATTCTAACTTGATTGGAATTTATACCTGATGGGATATTCCATGAGAAAGTACCATCATTTGGTGTATTATTCGCTATGGTAAAAAATGATAATCCATTGTCAAAAGAAACTTGTATATCTACATTCGGGCAACTGATAGGTGCTGATGTTGTTCCGTTTACATTCCATGTTATATCATGCATACTTGGACTGGCCCATGTCACTGCTGTATTAGGTGCAGTAACAGCGAAACCTGTATTGGCTACTACAGTGATGGATGTGGTTTGTCTGCAGATACCCCCGCCGGTAGCATGGTTATCTCTAGCTGTTACAATAAAACTTAATGTTCTTGCAACACTAGGCAATACTTCACCATAGGTAACTAAATTATTTAATACATCCTGAGTTCTTGGAAAGTATCTTCTGCCTGAAGTAGTAGGATTGAAAGTCCTGAAGATTGGTTTAGTCGTAGAGGCAGCATCAATATCCCCTGCTGCTCCAAGGTCATTTTCTTCCCAGCAATATGTGATGACATCACCATTAGGGTCAGTTGCAGTTGCATCCATGAAAAAAGGTGTGTTGGCAGGGATTGATTTACCTGAAGTATAAGAAGTGATCTGCGGAGTGGTATTGTTGGTTCCAGACACGTTAGTTCTGCAACTTGTGGTGGTATTGACGTGAGTCAGCATCTCAAGCAAGCTAATATTGGTAAAATATGCATCTGAATGAGGTTGTATATCCTGTGGGCTGCAAATACCCGCATATGCCTGAATAGTAGATCCACTTCCAGGCTCATAAGCTGTAGATCCATTTCTATTGCCGCCGCTGCAACTTCCTGTACTGCCATTAAAAGTGTGGTTACCTCCAAATTGATGGCCCATCTCATGTGCTACATAATCTATATCGAATACATCGCCAATGGGAGTTCCTGAACCTGTCACACCCTGTGCTTTATTTGTTGTACATACGCATGAAAGAGAAGCTACACCTCCTCCTCCTGTGCTTACTACATGTCCGATATCATAATTGGCCGTTAGTATTACTGCATTTAGATTTGTTTTATTTTGGCTCAACATAGCGGAGCCATTCCCATTTGTATAGGGGTCATTGCTGGAAGTATAACCATTACCAGCCGTATAAAGAATAAGAGAATTGTTTCCGATTAAAATAAGTCTAACGCCAAGGTCTTTTTCATAAACCCCGGAAACTCTGTTGACAGTAGTTACAATAGCCGACAATGCCAAAGCCACAGTTCCACCATGAAATGCTCCATATTCAAAAGTACACGCTACTGCTGTTCTATAAGACACTAGATTCATGCTACTATTGCATGACAGAGGAGTTCTTTCTTCAAGAACTTCCTCATTTATTCCTAAACTTTGAGTTCCACAACTAAAATCACCCTTTTCCTTATTATCCCTTTTATAATAAGAGATCAAGGTTTTTTGATTATTCAATGAAGCAGGTTCTATAAAATAAGTATCTCCATCAGTAAAAATCATTGCATGAAATCCTTGCTCTGTAACATCAATTCTACCATGTTCGACTTTATTTTTTGAATTAACTGCTATGTAGGTTCTGATATTTGGAAAACTACTATAATCAGGTTCGTCCATAATTTTAGATTCATAGATGTCAAATTCTATCATCCTTCCGTCAGGAGAAGGGAGATTTAGCTTAGCCCCCGGCATGCCATCATTATATCTGGATTCTTGTGGAGCACCTCTTAGAAGATTTCTTAAAGCATCGATGTTATAGTTAACAAACTGTTGTTTCTCAGGTTTGATAAAGACTTTAGTGTCATCTATAAAAGCCGATCCTTCCTTGGAGGTAAACTGAAAATATGACTGAGCAGAGGAGAAAATGGGAAAAGCAAGAAGTATCCAAATACAAAATAAGCGAATGTCGATACCTTTCATGGTGAACAACTATTTTAATTAATGAACAAAGTGTAGGGGAATGAGGCGCAAATATAAATTAAAAACTTGTTTTTGGCTCTGATAAATAGGTTTTTTTGAAATAACTAGAATATTATTTGTTATACAGGACAACAAATATGTTAATTTACATGAAAAAGAAGGTATTTGGAATATAAAATTTAATCTAACCAGGCGGTCCAAGGAATTCTTGATAAGATGAATATAAGTCCGATCACATAAAAAGCAAGCATCGTTCTATATTTTTTGTCACTGTCAATCAATCGTTTCGCTTTTGAATAACCAATAGTTACCAGTACTACAGCAAGGATCATCATCAAAGGGTGTTCCATAAAATATAGCCTCGATATTCCATCTTTCATTCCGGCTTTTGAAATATTGCTCATGCCGAGAGGTGACACAAAGTACAAAATCAACCCTATAAATACTTGCAAGTGTGTGGCGATCAAGCCATAAAGGGACATTTTTTTATTCATTTCTGAATATTTTTTTCCCTGAACAAAGGAGAAGCCGTTATATGCAATCGCAATGACAAGGACAGCAAGCAAAACGTATGCCAGGTAGGAGTGGAGAGGTTGTAATACTGAATACATATCGATTTATTGTTTTGAGTTGGGAAGGTAAGAATAATATTTGATAGCTGGAAAAAACATAACACCTAATTGTAATATGTATTTTGAGAATTTAGTGATGTAAACATCTTCCTGTCTTCGTATTTCTAATTATAATTATTGTTTAGCAGGAGTATGGGGTGATTTATTCGATTGTAAACGTTTGTAAACGTTCTCAACGGTTCCTAGACGGTTAACTCATGTATAGCATTGATTTTCAAAAGATTGAGTATGATTGTCTAGTCTCAATTTTTTCAAATTACTTTATCCACTTGCAGTTGGTTCGCCTTCCATTGTTCAATTAACTTATTAATCTGCACCATCATATAGTGCGATTCTATGATAAATTCAAACCGCTCCTTATGTCCCTTTTTTTCGATCTCCATGAAACTTGTCGGAATATTTCCTTTGGCTATATTAATTAGATCAGTTGCTCCTTCTCCAATATCTACAACACTTTTAATAGTGATCTTGTCCAATTCAGAAATTGAAAAACTGACTATTTCATCGCCCTTCTCTTTAATAGTGAAATTACTTATGTCAGCCTCAATCGTTTTATCTAATGTCAAATTTTCAAAAATATACCTTTTTTTTCGAACGGCAATTAATGCAACTACTAATATCACACATGAAAAAATGAATAGAATTAAGGGCATTTGTGCCACATTTGTGAAAAAGGATAGTACCCCCAATGGTATGAGAGCCCAGAATATCTGTTTTCTTAGCTTTTGGTAAAGCGAAATATCTTCAATGATCTTAGCTTTAAACATCATGTTTATTTTTGAAGTTTAAAAAAAAATAAATCAAATTAAATTTTCAAATGCTCTGGAGTAAAACCTAAGCTGATTTCCTCCCTCAATTCACTCGTCGTCTTACTACTTCCATCATGACTCCATCCCGGAGGATAAAAAATGTATTTAAGTTTGTCAGACCATTTGTCAGACCTTTTCAGATCCTTCCAAATAGCTATCCATTCATGATTCCAAACGGTAATTGGAGTGATCTTTTCTACATTTTTTGTAAGACCATACTTTACTTTTTCCCATTCTACCTCATCCTGAAATGTGTTAAATATTCTATCCCAAATAATTAGAAACATGCCCATATTCCTATCTAAATACAAGATATTCGACGCATGATGTACTCGATGATGAGAAGGTGTCACGAATATCATCTCAACCCATGCAGGCATTCTTTTTATATATTTGGTATGTACTAAGACTCCCCAGGTTTGACAGATAGAATGCATAAATAATATATCGATTGCACTAAATCCCAGCATCGCAAGTGGAATAAAGTAAATAAATCTGTACAATGGCTGAAAGACCGAAGATCTGAAACCTGTAGTCAAATTAAATAACTCCGAATTGTGATGCGTGACATGAATAGCCCAAAAGAACCTACTCTGATGATCTACCACATGCAGCACGTAATAAGCAAAGTCAAGCAATATCAATAATGCAAACCAGTACCAAAAGCCTGTAAGATGATTATTAATACTATGAGCATAAAATAGATCCAAAACCCAGATTGTGATGCCTATCATTCCAAAGGCAAGTGCAGTATTGAGGATCATTAAATAGAAATTGTACAACGTATCCTTAACTGTATAAAACGACTTCCTTTCATAGATTGAAAAGCCCACCTCGAGCGCTACCAATACGCAGGTGATTACCAGAAGGCTATTAAGTACAAAGGCTGATGACATGGATAAGTTAGTCGTACTGGGATACTAATAATCCCTTTTTTTCTTTAATGAAATTTTCCCACTGATCCCAAAGTTTGTTTTTCATCACTCTGGGAAATTTTGTCTGGCCGGTGAGTTTGCCTTGTTTCTCCATGTAGTCGTAAAACCATTGAGTCGGAATAAGTTCGATCTTTGGCTCTATCAGTACATTTGCTTTTCGCTCTGTGGCATAATCATCATTGATCTCGCAGAGTGAGTGGTCAAGAATCTTTCCTACTTCGGTAGCAGATGCCTGTTGATCTACAGCTACGTACCATTTATGACAGAATGATTCGCCACATTTAACTGATGACACAGTAAATTCATGAATTGGTAAATCCATTGATTTTTGCACATCCAGGATTCCTTTGGTCATGTTGTCTACTGAAAGATGTTCGCCACAAACACTTAAGAAATGCTTCGTCCTGCCAACAATCTCCACTTCTTGTTTTGCCACGTCGGTAAATCGAACAAGGTCACCTATTAGATACCTCCAAGCACCACTGTTAGTAGATAGAAGCAGTGCATAATCAGTTCTATCATCCACTTCATCTATTAATAGAGCATTTGCATGCGGATAGATATTACCATCCTCGTCGAAATTTTCTTCATTAAAAGGGACGAATTCCATAAAAATCCCATTGTCTAGTACTAAACGCATGGCCGAGGTTCCTAATCTGGCTTGATAACCAAGAAAACCTTCAGAGGCCAAATAGCTGTCAAGCATAAGGACTTCTTTACCGAAGATCTCCTTAAGACTTGCTTCATAGGGTTTGTAACTAATCCCACCAGTGACGAATACGGAAAGATTAGGCCACATATCGTGGATCGTCTCGAGTTTGTAATGATCTACAATAGCTTTAAGGGTCATCTGTACCCATGAAGGAATTCCTGATACATATCCTACATCCCATTTTGGAGCATTTTCTACAATGATTCTGGTGCGCTCATTCCAGTCTTTTGTCTTAGCTATTTCTGTACCCGGCTTATAATAACCCTTGATCCAGAATGGAGGAGAAGCGCCATTGATGCCGCTGAGATCCCCCATTTTATAATCGTGTACTTCAGTCAGAGAAGCAGAACCGCCGATCATGAGCATGGCTTTGTTAAACATAGGTGCAGGAATGCCGAGATTGGGCAAAGACATAAACATTCTTAGGCCAACCTTCCGCATCGAGCGTTGCATATCTTTTGAGATTGGTATATATTTTGATGAAGCGCCAGATGTTCCGGAGCTAAGTGCAAAATTTTTAATTCTTCCCGGCCAACACACATCTCCCTTACATTCTAAAAGAAGATGCCACCATTCATTATAAATCTTATCATAGTCAAAGATTGGAACATTCTTCCTGAATTCAGCGACTGCGTCTGGCCTATAAATAATGGATGAGAAATTGTAATGTATTCCAAATGAGGTGTTCTGAGCTTTAAGCATCAGTTGTGTTAGTATCTGCGATTGAACTAGAGATGGATTTTTTAAGGGCCGTCGTAAAATATTGGCAACCCTGAAAGCTTTTTCTACAAAATGACCTAACACTGCGTACCTTTTATTCGATAGTTAAAATGTTGAAATTCAATAATTTTCGTAGATAATCCTAACTTAAAGCATGTTTTTACAATTAATATTTCAAAACCAACTCCAATACAAGAATTAACGAAAAGATAATACTATTTTTTAGTATAATATTAGATACGAATGTACATCAAATGGTTCAAATCGATACCATTTTTTAAATACTTTATCAATATTTTAAGATCTCAGGGCATCTAACTTGGCCAAAATAGTACATTAGACCGACACTGAATGTCATATATCCATCTTTTGAATCTTTATCGCCTCTCTGACGACCTTCAGTACCGATTTTAGCGTCATTATATCCCGGGATTATTATGGAAGGGTCAGCAAGATCCGCGGCTAGCTGGCCCCGGTCGTATATTAGCTGTAGATTATCAACATATTTATTGCTGGTATCGTCAAGATAATCTGTGAATGTCTGACGTGAGGATATTTCAATATTTAGACTCCACTCATAAGAAAAGTCCATTTTAAATCCTATACCATACAACCAAGAAAGTGCTGTAATGGAATATTCATTCCCGTTTTGCTGCCCCTCAGTGCCCAATGCCCGAAGGTTTTGCCATTTTCCATCATATTTTGCCCTGGGAGCATGTGCGAAAATAGATCCTCCGGTAAACATATAAGGAGTATACCAATCGTCCCGACTTCCATGGCGATAGGTAAGGAAGTTTACTTCAATTTGACCTGAAGCTTCTCCAAGGTGATTGTTGAAACTAATATTTCTCGCTTGTTGATATAAATTGTCGGATTTGCTGTCGAAACCTCTGAGCATAATATAATTAATACCCAGCTTGAAGCATATCCTTTCATCAAAATTAAATCTTGATGCTACGCCGATCGTTGCTCCCGGACTGTTAAGTTTCAACTCATTATTTATGTCACCGAAATACCATGCTGAGCCGATACTTCCTCCGACCTCATAACCTCTTTGAGCAGATAATTGAAGACAAATAATAATGAAAGTGAAAAAGAAAAATAATCTTACCACGCTATATTTTATAAATAAACGTCAAAGGTACTATAATTCTTATTGTTATGTGAAATATCCTGGATAGACTATTCAACTATGAAGGACTTTACATTCAGTAATATTGATAATAATAGTCATATGTAGGTGAATAGCAAATACTTATGAATTGTAAGAGATCAAAGAAGATCAATGCTAGTTTGTAACAGGAACTTTAAGTTTTATTTTGATCTGATCCTTTACTTTGCCTTCCTTTCCAATTTTAAAATCCATACGGTTTACAGTAAATCCTCCTTCAAATATGCCATTTCCAGCATTTGGGGTGAAAGTGAATGGAATCTTTATAATTTTAGATATTTCCCTGATGGTCAGTGTACCCTCTGTGAAATAACCAGAGGCAGTCTTAAATACTTTCGAGGATTTGAAGGTGATAGTTGGAAATTTTTCTGCATCGAACCACTCATCATTTTTTGCATGCCTATCTTGAAGCCAATTTCCTGTATTGATAGAGGCCACATCAATTACTACATCGAAATTGCTGCTTTTCAAATTCTTTGGATCAAATGAAATCTTGCCTGAGAATTTTTCAAAATCACCGCTTGCATCATCACTATCAAAACTAATACTGTATCCTGAATCGATCTTCCAATCTGACAATAAAGTAAAAGCAGAAATGGAAACCAGGCTGAATATGGCAAATCCAATGAATATTAATTTTTTCATTTTATAGAGATCTATTAATTTAAAAGAGGGAGAAGCCGTTATTATTAACAGCTTCTCACCAAGATTTATTATTTAATTACCCCTTTGAAAATTCTCCGGTGGCATATAGGCTAATTGTATCAGAAAGCACCGCCTCTGGCATTTCTGCAGCAATACCAAAATCACTCCTTTTAAAATCTCCTGTAATTGTCACACCAGCGATTTCTTTTTTATTCCTTTCGTTAACAGTCGTTCCATTTACTTTAATATTAAGCATGATCTTCTTAGTTATACCTTTCATAGTCATATCCCCTTCCGCACTGTACATCTTGTCACTTAATTTTTTGATTGAAGAACTTTTAAAAGTTATAGTCGGATATTTATCTGCATCAAAAAAGTCTGCACTTCTCAAATGATTATCTCGTGATTCATTATCTGTATTGATAGATCTTGTATCTATTTTTACTTCGATCATTCCACCTTCAAAACCAGATTTGCCTTCAATAATTTTTGCTTCATAAGATTTAAAGTTGCCCTGGAATTCAGAGATTGTCATTCGAGTCACTTTAAACCCTAATCTTGAATGGACTCCATCTACATTCCATGTCTGTGCAAATGTTACTATTGAAAATAACATCATCATTGCTAAAAAAGAAAATTTCTTCATAAAATATTGTTTTTTGTAAATTAATTCAAATTAAACTGGGCGATTTTTCAAAAAGAGGTAACATAACATCAATAATATTGTTTCAAAAATTATTCTTTCTTAATGTACATTAAGTTTATTGCTCAAGACGGTTTAGATTAAAGTTAAATGTTTACTTTTGAAAAATAGTAATAGCTAAATATAACGTTTTGTCCAAGAAAATTAAGTTGATAGAATGCCCAAGGGACGCCATGCAAGGTCTTCATGACTTCATTCCAACTGAAGACAAGATCGCATTTATTAATCAACTGTTGAAAGTCGGTTATGATACAATTGACTGTGGAAGTTTTGTTTCGCCCAAAGCAATTCCGCAGATGGCTGATACTGCTGAAGTCTTAGAAAAGATCGATATCGGTTCATCCATGACTGAATTATTAGTCATTATAGCTAACGTTCGAGGTGCACTGCAAGCATCAGAACAGGACAAAGTGACCTATTTGGGCTATCCTTTTAGCATATCAGAAACATTTCAAAGAAGGAATACGAATGCTACCATTATGGAATCTCTTATCCGAGTTGAAGACATCCATGAGATCTGTGAAAAAAGAGGTAAAAAACTAGTCTTGTACCTTAGTATGGGATTTGGCAACCCTTATGGTGATCCATGGAATCTGGAGATAGTTGAAAACTGGGTTGACAGACTATATAAAATGGGTATTAGTATAATGTCTCTATCTGATACCATTGGTGTATCGAATCCTGAGAGTATCGATTATTTGTTCTCAGGGCTGATCTCCAAATATCCAAGAGTAGAGTTTGGAGCACACCTTCATACAAGTCCTAATAAATGGTTTGAGAAGGTAGATGCTGCTTTCTCAAGTGGATGCTTACGAATGGACTCAGCTATAAAAGGCTTTGGTGGCTGTCCTATGGCCAAAGATGACCTTGTTGGAAATATGGCCACAGAGAATGTGATTGCTTATCTTTCTGAGAAAGATAGACTGGAAGGCATTGATCTGGAGGAGTTTGGCATTGCAATGCAGATGGCTGAAAGAATATTTCCTACATTATGATCAGCTTATATTCTTAACATAGTTCAAGATTTTCATGAATTCCATAGAATTAAGGAATTTAAATTGACGGAGATCTGATAATTTGTTTAGCTTTGTAATATATTTTAGGACTTTAGGAATATTATCATCTATCTTAACTTATATTTTTTGAGTCCGACATTCTTTCAATTTATTTTAGTTCACACACTTTTAGTATTTCATCTTTTTTGTCTGGTTTTAGGGCTAGTCAACTAGATTATATTTATTAAGTCTCTTTTCAATTGAATTAAGATTTATTCATTTTAAGAATGATTTATGAACACAATTGTATTATTCAAAATTTTCGTCTTGCTCTTTGTAGCATTCTGCATTTGCAATTTCGTTTTGGTAGATATCTACAATTCATTAAAGCTAATAGTATTCAGTAAGTTTACATTAATTACTTTTATTGCATTTACGTTATGTTCTATAACGGTTATTTCTTTTGCTTAAAAAAACTGTCAACTTGATTGGAAATATCAAATTAATATGATTCTTTTAATATTTAAGTAATATTAAAAGATTAAATTTTACTTATCTATCACGGATTATCCATCACTTATCACCCTATCACCTTATCACCTTATCACCTTATCACCTTATCACCTTATCACCTTATCACCTTATCACCTTATCACCTTATCACCCTATCACCCTATCACCCCATTACCCATTACCCATCACCCATCACCCGCCATCTTGTGCCAAATATCCATTTTTATACTTTTTTACACTTTTTTACATTTGAAGTATATTTTGCCATTCACCTCTGCGATAACTTTGCATTGAAATTAAGGAGATAATTAATTATCGATCTACATTCCACTTTAATACATCATTTTTTTGTCATCCTTTATGCTGCACTAGCTGGCAGATACTTGTGAATTATTTTTTATAACACTATTAAATTTATTATTTAATAACACTTTAATTTTTTTAAAATGAACACAGTAACTTACTTAAAAATTTTAAATTTCAAAGCAATTTTTCAAAGCAAATACTTACTTATTTGTTATTTAATTCTTTCTGTTTCAATAACAGAAAATTATGCCCAACAAAAGAATTCAAAATCTACAGTTTACTCTGCAGAACAAGCTTCTAAAATGATTGCAGAAGCAGATCAAATCACTATGAAGGAAGGAAATAATATGCCATCCAATGTAAGATTAAAAAAAGATATTAAAATCACAAAGGGTCAATTTATACCATGGCTTAAGAAAAGTTTAAAGACCAAGCCTGGTGTTGATTTTGCAATAACAAAATCACAGATTGATAAGCAAGGTATCGAACATGTAACCTTACAGCAAAGCATTGACGGTATTCCAGTCAAGAATGCCATCTATTTAGTCCACATAAAAAATAATAGAGTGACTTCTTTTAACGGTTTTGCAGTGGTTGCAGATAATGTACCAGCAAGGTCAGATATCATCACTGCAACCGAGGCATTAAAATTAGGACTTGAAACTCAAGATGTATCTAAATTGAAATCAGAAGTTCCATATTGGGAAAAGGAGATCAAAGAACATAAAAATGATCCTAAGGCCACTTACGCTCCTAAGGGTGAATTAATGTGGTGGATCAATAATGATGGAAAGCGTATAAAAATATACCAGTTTGATATTTATTCTGCGAGCCCGGATAGAGCATTCAGAATGTTGGTCAACGCGTCATCTGGAGTTGTTGAAAATGTCGTTCCTCTGGAATCAAATTGTACCCCAGCGACTACTAATACAATATTTAACGGAGTTAAAAATATCTCGACAGACAAATATACAGCCAATGATTACAGAATGCGCGATGATTGTGACGCTGCTGTCATCTATGTTAGGGATTGGGGTAGTGCTGATTGTACTAGTGCTCCTTTTGAAATCACAAACACTGATAATGTTTGGGATACTCAAAGCGAAATATTTGCCGGCTCAGTAATGTGGTATACAAAGCAAGCCTATAAGCTCTGGAAAAATGTCTACCTGCGTGATAGCTACGATGATGCTGACGGTGCTGTAAATGGATATATAAATGCTATTTTTGATGGAAATAGTTCGATGGCAGGGTGTCAGCCTTCTTCTAACAATGCCTCTATGTCATTCACCGGTGGAACTATGAAGGTAGGTTCTGGTGGAGGAGGTCCTCTTACTAATTCTTATGCCACGCTTGACATAATAGGGCATGAATATGCCCATGCAGTAACTGGTTCAACAGCTGAATTGGAATATCAAAATGAATCCGGTGCATTGAATGAATCCTTTAGTGATATCTTTGGCGAGGCACTGGAGCTATATTCAAATGGCACGAATGATTGGTTGATGGGAGCTGAAAGAGACGGTGGCTATATCAGAAACTTATCAAACCCCAAAGATAAGGGCCAACCCGATACATATTTGGGAACTAACTGGTACAATGGTGCAAACGATTTTGGAGGTGTTCACACCAACAGCGGAGTGCAGAATTTTTGGTTTTACTTAATGGCAGTAGGGGGAACAGGCACCAACGATAATGGAGATGATTACGATGTACCTGCTATAGGATTTAATCAAGCAGCTGTAATTGCATACAATTGTTTGTTAAGTTATTTAGGTCCGACAAGTGATTATGCTGATGCAAGAGATGCGTCCATTGCTGCAGTTACGGATATCTGGGGAGTTTGTTCTCCTGAGATGAAAGCTGTCATGAATGCATGGCATGCGGTGGGAGTTGGAGATGCCTTTCCAAAGGCGGGTATTAGTGTAGGTGATCCGACAGTTTGTGTTGGAAAGCCAATCAACTTATTTGCTACAGGCGGAACATCATACGCATGGACAGGACCAGCTGCCTTTGTTTCAACTGATCAGAATCCTGTACGAAATAATGCGCAGGCAGGTTATAGTGGTTATTATCAAGTGACAGTAACATTCTCTAATGGATGTGAAGAAACGGTTGGTATTGATGTTATTGTCAACCCTCTGCCGGTAGCACAAATATTTGCAAACCCTAATCCTATATGCACAGGCAGTGATCTTATCCTAAATGCGTTAGGAGGGATTAGCTATGAGTGGTCCGGTCCGGCAGGCTTTGCAAGTAATATCAAATCTCCAAGTGTTAATGACATTCAACTCAATCAAGCAGGTATTTATACAGTCACAGTGACTTCAGGAGATGGTTGTTTAAGTAACACTAATGTGAATGTAGTAGTAAACCAAACACCTGTGGCAACAGCATTGGCAAGTCCAAATCCAATTTGTTCAGGTAATGCACTTACTTTAAATTCTTCAGGTGGCGGAACATATGCATGGTCTGGCCCAGGAGGATTTGCGAGTAATCTTAAATCCCCTATTATTAATAATATTCAGGCTAGCCAGTCTGGTGTTTATACAGTCACAGTGACTTCAGCACAAGGATGTGCCGATAATGCTAACGTAAATGTGACAGTCAATCAAACACCTGTGCCAACAGCATTAGCTAATCCTAATCCTGTATGTGTAGGAAGTGTTCTAATTCTTTCATCCACAGGTGGAGCTACCTATCAATGGTCAGGACCTAATGGGTTCACATCAGGAAAACAAAATCCTGCATTCCTTGTGAATTCAGAGAATCAAGAAGGGTTATATACTGTTACAGTAACTAGTGCTGAAGGTTGTCCTGCAGCTACAAATGTGAATGTGACGGTCAATCCTTTGCCAGTGGGAGTAATTTCAGTCAGTACGTTGAAACCTTGTGTAGGTTCTGTAGTTCAATTCTTTGCTTCAGGGGGAGTATCTTATCAATGGAGCGGACCTATGGGCTTTAGTTCTACTCAACAAAATCCCAGTCTTTTGATCAATGCTTTTAATCAAGGTGGCAAATATTCTGTTATAATCACCAATCAATTTGGATGTTCTGTTACCAAAACGGTAGCAATACAAGTTTACTTTCCACCAGTTGCTACTGCTAGTCATGATTTGTCTACTGCTTGTATAGGTAATAACCTCTCTCTAACTTCCGGAGGAAATGGAAGTAAGGCATGGTCCGGGCCCAATGGATTTTTATCAAATCTAACTAATCCTGTGATTAATAATGTCACTGTATTGAATTCAGGAATATACACTGTCACTGTGACCAGTCCTAATGGCTGCACAGATGTTGCTTCTACCAACGTCAATATAGTTGCCCCTCCTGCTGTTACCGCCAATGCAAGCGATCTAACAGTTTGTGAAGGTAGTGCTGTTCAATTATTGTCCTCTGGCGGAAAAACCTATAAATGGACAGGTCCATATGGATACACAACCACATTGCAGAATCCATGGATAGAAAATATTCCTTCTTATATGTCTGGTATTTTCAATGTGACTGCTACCGGAGCCACGGGTTGTAAAGCTACGGCTGGTGTCAATATAGCAGTGTATAATCAGATACTTGGATCAGCAAATGCAAGTCCAAATCCAATTTCTACTGGTCAACAATTGCAACTATCCTCAACAGGCGGAAGTTCCTATCAATGGACTGGTCCTAATGGATTCTTTTCAACTGAACAAAACCCGGTTATTTACAATGCCGGGCCTAAAAATGTAGGCACATACGTTGTCCTAGTATACAATGAAGGAGGATGTGAATATGCTTATTTTGTAAATGTAAGTATTAAAAATTCTAGCATAGTGATTGATACTGATAGCAATATCAAGGCTACTTCTAAGAAGTCAAATCTCTATCCTAATCCTAGCAGGGAATTCATCATGTTGGATCATAAGTTGAATGCACAAGTTAGATACAGGATTATTGATGCTTCAGGACTCGTAGTTCAAAGTAGTACTATTGCTCCGGGCGAACAGATCAATGTTCAAGAATTGAGCAATGGATTTTTTACAATAATTTGGTCTGAGGATAAGGACCAAACGGAGCAATTTATAAATAAATTTATAAAAATAGATTAAAGAAATTTGTGGCCTGAACCACGAAAGAATTATTTTTTGCTCAAAATGAAAAGACGTTGCAGTTGCGGCGTCTTTTCTTTTTTAATTGAATTTTGCCCTATCTGGTGATTATCAATTTTCCGGAATTAAGTAATTTTTCTCAGGATGGAGATACTTTATACTGAAATAAGCCGATAGAAACAATTGTTTCCAAGTCTATTTTCTTCTCATCTTAAAATGTTTTTCTATATAATACCAGAATTCCTAATTGGTCAAAAATTTTAATCATACGACAATTAACTTTTTGGTCATGAAGGATGCTTAATTTTAACAAACCATCTCTGGAATTGAGGTAGACTCCTGTTTTTGTTTCCTATAGCGCAAATAATCAGCAACAATTTGGATATTATTTTTATTACCTTTGGGTATTAAAACATTGAGCTTATGTTAATCGAGCGAACAGATAGCAACCAAATAACAATTACAGTTTCTTCTAACATTGACAGCTTTGGGCTTCAAAGTATTATCGATTATGTAAAATATTTGGAAGCAACTTCAAAGAGCAAAGCAAAACAATCAGATGTAGACAAACTTGCTGACGAGGTTAATGATTCATGGTGGTCACAAAACCGGAATCGATTCATTAAGTGAAAGTAATTATAGATGCCAATATCGTCTTTAGTGGAATACTGAACTCCAATGGGAAAATTGGAGACCTTTTGATAAACTCATCAAAGCATTTTGAATTTATAGCTCCTAATTTTTTAAGAACTGAAATTCAAAATCATTTATCGAAGCTTTGCAAAATTTCTGGCATGGATTCTGACCAGGTTAGAGAAGCTGAATTTCACATTTGTAAGGGCGTAAAATTTATATCAGAGGAACAAATCAAAGAATCAACATGGATTGCTGCGGAAAAACTCGTCATAGATGTTGATCCTAAAGACACGCACTACATAGCTTATTCAAAACATTTCAAATGCAAAATTTGGAGTGGGGATAAACAACTTATTAAAGGACTTGCAAAAAAGGGCTTTAAGAACTTTTTGACAACAGACGAATTATTTAAGATACGTCTTGCAAAATTGGAAAAAAAATAAGTTTAGCATAGCAACTTAAAACATCTTCCTCACATCCAATCCACCAAAATTACCGCTAGTCATAATTAACAGGACAGTATCCTTCGTAGGAACATTCAATAAAAGCTGCTCTAATTCATCTTTTTCCTGAATTACTTTAATATCATCGCGCTCAAATGCATGAATCAAAAATTCCGGCTCTGCGATCTCCATTCTTTTGGACTTCGCTGTCTCGGGATTGTAAAAGATGTAAGCTTCATCAGCAGGATCAAGAGTGTGAGCGTATTGTGGAATAAAATTTTTATCAAGGCTGCTGAAAGTATGCAGTTCGAGGATGGCTATCAGCTTTTTTTCAGGATGTCTTTCCCTCACTGCTTTGACTGTGGCATTGACTTTAGATGGTGCGTGCGCAAAGTCGAAATATGTAGTGTGTGACTCCAAACTTCTGATCACCTCCAGTCTGCGTGCGGGCCCAGGCATTGTTTGCACTCCTGCTATAAACTCTTCATCGGACAAGCCTAATTCTTTCACTACATAATAGGCCGCCTTCACATTTTCAAAGTTGTGCTGACCAAAAAACTGAACAGGGTAGGAGTGCCCGCCGAAAATCAATTCACTACCTGATCCTGAGACTTTGTTGTCAAATGCTTCATATGCTTGCTTGATACCCTGATAATGATTGGCAAGGTGAGCAAGATCCTGATCGTGTTCGTAATAAATAAGTTTACCTCGTTCTAATGTATCCTGTATGAGGAGTTCGAATTGGTACATATATTTCTCATGGGTGTCAAATATATTGACGTGATCCCAGGCAATACCCGTGATGACTGAAATGTCAGGTTTGTAATGCATGAATTTTGGTTGAAGATCCAACGGTGAAGCTGTATATTCATCTCCTTCGAACACAGCTATTGGTGCATCGGACAGCTTGACCATATTTCCAAATCCCTCGAGTTGTGCCCCAACAAGGAAATCTACTTCTCTGCCGGCACTTTTCAGAAGGTGCAATACCATAGAAGTAGTAGTCGTTTTTCCGTGACTTCCGGCTATTACGACGCGTTTTTTATCTTTAGCATGATCGTACATAAATTCAGGAAAGGACATCAACTTAACACCAATCTCCTGTGCTTTTAACAGTTCAGGATTGTCTATCCTGGCGTGCATACCCAATATTACCAAGTCAAGTTCATTCGTGACACGTTCCGGATGCCAACCAAATTCTGTCGGCAAAATGCCCTTTTCGGCAAGTCTGGACAATGCCGGATCATATATGGCATCATCACTCCCTGTGACTATGTGTCCATTATCATGAAGTTCCATGGCCAGATTGTGCATGATGGCTCCGCCGATTGCTATGAGATGTATTTTCACTGTTAATTATAAATTGTAAATGATAAATTATAAATGAATACTCCGTATTGTAAATTGATAAGCTTATAGCTAATGGCTGATGGCCAATGGCTTTTATGAGCAAAAGAGATAATATTGATTTTTATAGGCAACAAATACTATCTGATTATGAACAAGATATCTCTTATTTGAGTTTTTACTGATTACTGATTACTGATTACTGATTACTAATACGATATCCAACTATGAAGCGTTAGATAACAAATAACAATTATCAATTAAATCCGTAGTTGATCCAACTCTTCCATTGAACCATTGAATACATTGAAGTCCAGATTTTTCTTAATCCCTTTCACACGCCCTTTGTCGTTATGTTGCCAGAAAGGCCACTTCGAACCTGATTCAAGTTCAAGTCCAGGAACATTGAAATGAGCTATCCACAGTGGATAATCAGAAAATTCTTCTCTTAGATATTTTTCATAAAATTTCTTAGAGGAATAGATCAATGGTTTTTTCCCGGTGGCTTTTTCAACTGCGTCGAGCCATTCGGCAAGGTTAAGGTTGAGTGTTTCCTGATCAGCGCCGCCTGTGATTTCGATATCGCATACAGCGGTGAGATCTCCGTCTTCGAGATTGGCAGTTTTAAAAACAATGCTGCTTGTTCTTTCCCACTTTTATTTGGTAGAAAGAAATGGTAAGCACCTCGGATGAATCCATATTTTTCGGCTTGTTCCCAATTATACTTAAAGAAGGGATCTACTCTGGTCCTACCTTCCGAAGCCTTTATAAAGGCGAAATCTATTTTTATATCATCAGAACTTACTTCTTTCAAAAGTTTCCAATTCATCTGGCCTTGATGTATTGAAACATCTATTCCATTGATTGGATAAAGCGTAGGCATATGGATGCCAAATTCTCTGCACTTTATGTATGACCGTGCTATTTTCTCAGCCTTAAGTTCATTGAGGCAGCCTGATAGATGGATCATAACCATAATTATCAAAACCAAAAAAGCTGTTCCAAAAATGATTTTTTTCTCGCTGATTGGGGTTTTCGTCTTTAACATTGACGGTTTGCGCGCTATTGGACTGCGCTTAACGGGAGGTTTTTTTGTAGGGATAATTTTTTTGCGCTCTGCCATGACTTAATATTGAGAGGCAAATGTATTAAGAAATTTTGTAATATGATAAATTATTGTAATATATTATATTTATAATCGTAACTAAAAGGAACATTTCTCGAAATACCAAACTTTGAAATAGTCATTTCTCCTACAAACTTCATTTTCAATTCATTGGAAAGTAAGCTTTGAAAAAGGTTAGCTCCAAATATTTTTTTAAAAACCTGTTCATTCAATTTAATATTATTATCCAGGGGAACCGAGAAGTGCGCGTTTGGGAGTACTTCAATCTTTTTATTATGAGTAATCTTGGTGACATTTTGGTCTTCAATGAAAACTTCGCAACTGACTTCTTCAATATTGAGCCCAAAAGAATTGGGATTATTAAATTCAAGTTCAGCTGCCAGGTCGAATGAAGGTGTGGGCAGCATTGTCACATTCCCGACTGATATCTTATCCACCGAAACGAACTCAGGGGCTAATTTAGGAGTCAATGCAAAGTAAGCTATTAGTGCTGCTGCAACCAGGATAATAACGATAGCTAAGATTCTGATGATTTTCATGTTTATTAATTTAAAATATGTGAAATTAGAATTGAGATTGAATAGAAAATTTAGACAGTTCGTTTTCAATTTACTTTTAAAGAACGTAAAACTAATATTAATTTTAAAGTGGGTATATTTTTTCACAATACTTCAACACTTAGCGTATATCAAGATTATTTCAATAGAATCGTGTCTATAACAAATTGCACAAAGGGAAAAAGAAATGACTTAGTAAATAATGATTCGTCGCTTCGATCGGAATGACGCTAAGTCGATGGGATACGGGTAAAAAATATTTTGTCATTCCGACTGAAGGGAGGAATCTGCCAAAATAATGAATAAGCCATCAAAGCTTTATCTTAATTAATTGTATAATTTATACGAAATGAAATTTTATAATTGGTCTTGATTAAATTTGCGTTTCGTGTTATATCCGAAGCATCATACGTGTAATTATCTACGATGCTGCTTACGCGGTTATGGTTAATTAATATTTTTCTCAATCAAACAAAACTTTTGTTGCTTATTGACAAACCTCAAACATCAAACCTCAAACTCCAAACAATATAATAAATCCTCGATCGAAGCAGAAATCTCAAATTTCAATTAGCATATATTATTAATCGAAGTTAAATAATTCAGCCTTTCACCCATTTCTTAATTAATTTCTGTCCATTTGTGAGGGTAAGTTCAAGGAAATAAATACCCGGACTTAATAGCGTAATATCAATAGAATTAAGTTGAGATGAATCGTATTTCCTCCCAATCACCTGTTTCCCCAGAATATCTCTGATTATCATCTGACCAGAATAGTTTTGTTGATTTGCTTCTATATTTAAAACAGAGCTTGCAGGATTGGGATAGATATTTAGATTGAAAGTAGGATTATATTCATTAATTGCAGAGACTTCCGAAAAAGTCGAAACTTCGACATCGTCGATAAAAAAACCGTCTCTTGCTTCAAGTTCATCAGACACAAATCTTACCCCGATTTTAATAGTTTGGCCGGCAAAATCTTTCAAGGACATTTGTTCTTTAAGCCATTGCGTATTGTTTCCATCATATACTGGCTGGCTATCATCTTGTAATGAATTTCCGGATTTGGTATATTTGCCGCACAGTGGTATTTTACCTTCTTCTGTGACAGCATACACTTGTGCAAAGTCATAGTTCGCTTCAATATCCCATCTTGTCCAAAAAGTTAGAAATGATTGACCGTCTGTTGGTATAAAATATTCTTTATTAAAGATCATTGATGAATTACTTTCATTCTCATAATCATTGCCTGGAGAATCTGAAAATGAGCTTGGCGCCGAATAATAAAACTCTGTATCTAATCCCCATTTTCCTTGTGGTTCAATTGTCGATAATTCATCACAGTAATCAACTTCTGAGATTTTACTTCCCTGAACAATATAGGTGACGGTATCAAATTCATTGATAAGACCCATTTCTTTTTTTAATTCAACTTTGATCTCTGACCCAATTTGCGCAGAAGCATCCGGATTTAGGGTAAATGAGTCTATTTTCTTCTGATTAGTATTGAGTGAATAATTAAAAATGCTTTTACTTATCTGTGCATTGCCACTCAGTACTTTCACTTTTAATGTTACTTGGCCAGGCTCTACCCCAATTCTGTTTATGAGTATATCAATTTGATTGTCAGTTGATTTGATAAGGTATAGCGGATCTAATATGGATAATTCAAAATATCGGTGCGCCATTTTTGACCACAATTGATTTCCCTTAAGTGTTGTTTTCGCCAGATCTCTTATTCTCGATTTTGCCGGCCAAAAACCATCCTCCTGCAGTCCCAATTCAGGCGTCATAGAATAGACTTTCTGTCCTGCATCATGTGCATATATCCAGTCATCCGAACCGCCATTTGTTTTATAACCAACAGTTTCCTGAGCGGTTCCAATTGCAAATTTATTTTGTTGTGCATAAGTTCTTCCAATATTTTTAAAAGACTCATCATCCGGACAAGGATCGTCTATATGGTTCCATGGATGGATCAGATAATTGCCATAAGTGTGGTAATTTAAAGCCAATGAAAATGGATATTGATCTATAAGAAAGGCAATAGCCTGTGTCTCTGGTTCTGAAAAAGCTGCTGTTCCTCTATAAACATCAGAATTTCCTGTTGGACTGGATCCGGTATCATCATAGCCCCATGTAAGCCCGTAATTTCTATTAAGATCTACACCCTGCGAGTCATTTGGGTTGTCAATGTGTCTGTTTTTTCTCCACATTCCACCACCATTTGGTTTTAAAGCATAATTATATTCGTATCCATCAGGGTTGATGCATGGAACAAAATATAATTCAGAATTATCTAATAACTCTTTTAGTTCTGGATCTTTCGAATAATTCTCCAACAGATCCCACATGAAATAGATCAGTTGTGTAAGGCCCATCGGTTCACGGGCGTGATGCAAGGCAGTGTATAGAATCTTCGGTTTGTTCTGAACAGTATTTGGTTGATTTGACATGCGAAGATATTGGATAGGACGGCCTTCAAATGTTTTAAAATTAGAAATATCAATTCGGGAAGAAATTAGATTTGGATAGAGCAAATGCATGGAGTCAAGGATAGAATTCATTTCTGCCAAAGTATAATAGCCACCCATCTTACCCAATCTAAAATTATTAGGATCCGGATGCTCTAGCTGCTCAGGTTTTGGGCAAACATCCTCTCTTGGCCTTACTGCAGCCAGTTCTTCAGGATCCGGGATGGTAAATTTTATATGCTTTGAAGACAAAAGATTCCGCTCATTTTCTCCCAGATAATTCATCCAATATCTGCCCTGAGCATGAATTCCATGATCGACTTCCAATCCTAGCGCGGCTAATTCTGACATATTTATATCTCTTAAATCGACTTTGATCAGTTTGTAATCGTTTTGTATCTCTTGCGCAGAGAGCGATATGATGGACAACATCAGGATAAATGCGATGCCGAACAGACTTTTATTGGAAAACATGGATATGGTTTTATAACATCAAAGATAGTGCGAAATATGATATGTAATAATATTTACATATATTAATGATTGAATTAGTGAAAGTAGATGATGATATTTGTCTGATACCAGTTCCAATTGGATTGTTTATCTTTGCGTCATGAATAAAAAGGAAAGTATCAGCTTGAACAAATTTATCAGTGATAATGGTATTTGTTCAAGAAGGCAGGCAGATAAATATATAGAGAAAGGAGGTGTTTTCGTTAATGGCAAATTAGCTATGAAAGCCGACAAGATCAATATAGGTGATAAAGTTAGAATTAATGGCATAGAACTGGATAACTTTCAAGGAGAAGAGCGCGTATATATTGCTTTGAATAAACCGATCGGAGTCACGAGTACTACTGAAAGTGGTGTGAAGGGCAACATTGTAGATTATGTAAATCATACTTCCAGAGTTTTTCCAATAGGTAGACTGGACAAAGATTCGCAAGGTCTGATCCTCCTCACCAATGATGGTAACATCGTCAATAAAATCCTTAGGGCTGAGCACAATCATGAAAAGGAATATCTAGTACATGTCGCTCATACGATAAAGCCAGAATTTATTACCGAAATGTCTCAGGGTGTGCCAATATTGGGGAAGGTCACAAAAAGATGTAAGGTCACCCAGGTTAGCCCAACTTCCTTTAGAATCGTTATGATTCAGGGTCTGAACAGGCAAATCCGAAGAATGTGTGAATATCTCGGCCATGAAGTAGTAAGACTTGAACGCACCAGGATCATGCATATCACGCTTCGAGGAATAGGTAATGGTGAATGGCGTGTACTCGATAATGATGAAGTAGATAAATTATTGGAGATCTGCGATAAAGCTGATATTAAAAAAGAAAACAGCCGTGTGAAGCCTATTAGAAAGGTAAAAGATAAGGACGCAAGACCTGATTTTAGTATGTTCGAAGACGGAGGAAAGGAAGTGAAGAAGGCAGGGCTCAAAAAAGATGGGTCAAAGAAGGAAAGTACTCGTAAAGAGCCATTAAAAAAGGCGCCTTTCAAAAAGAATGTTGCGCCGAAGAAGCCGGCTCCTTCTGCTGAAGTAAAGGAAAAGCCAAAAGGTAGAGCTCCGGTCACAGCCGCCATGATCAGAGGATTTAAGCCATCAGATCGTGCCGCCTATCTTGAAAAGATGGAAACTATGGGGCCCGTGGAGCCAAGAGAAAAAGTAAACTTCACCAAAGAAAATCCTAAACGTAGAGTTACACCCGATGCAAATTCCAATCCAAGAAAAGCTAAAGACAAAGACGGCAAAACCCTTCCTTCCAAATATTCAAAATATGCCGGTAAAAAAGATGAAAAAGACAGTAAAGATGTTACTGGTGCCAGGGTAGGGAAGTCAAGACCGAAGGCCCCGAAAAAGACCAACTTTAATAGGTTTAATAGGAAGAAGAGTTAGGGAAAGTATAATAGTATAGGATGATTGCAGGGACAAGGCTTGCCCTTGTCCGTTGAATAGGATGATTGTAGGGACAAGGCTTGCCCTTGTCCGTTGAATAGTATTATAGTAATTTACAAATGGAATCTGTAAGGACAGGTCGCGACCTGTCCTTGCAGATTCCTTTTGTAAATTTTACGATCCATTTCGCATTTAATTATAGAGAATAATTCATATTTCTACATCTCAATAATCGCCTTAAATATAAATCATGAAGTTCATTACCCGATCACCTATTATCAATTTGTCTGGACCATTGATTTGGATGATTATGGTGATTGTACTGATTTGTTTTATTTGTAATATTTTTCATTATTTCGCGAACAGCTGTTGTAATTCGCTGAGGGGAGGCGACCTTTCAGGCCTTTATGTTATTTTGTTATTGGATTTTTTCACCTGACTAAAGTCAAGGGCTATTGAACGCGAAGAATGAAAAGTCATTTTAATTTTAAGCTTTTCTGTAATAATTACTGATTATTTAAATGCTAATACGTTCCCTGGTTACTGATTACCTATTTTTTCTGAATCACGCTTGCCTGCCAAATAAGGCAGGGATTTTAGAGGGATTAAGCGGATTACACGGATTTTTTTAAATCACAAACGTTTCGTTTATACGCGAACAGCTTTCGCAATTCGCTGGAGGGAAACGACCTTTCAGGCCTTACGATGGCTGTAAGCTTTAGGCGGGATTTAATTTATTACATTTTTCTGAAGTCCAATAATCACCTTATATTTATATCATGAAGTTCTTCCAGCTCTAACATTCAACATTTAACATCCAATATCTCAATAATCGCCTGAAGTATAAATCAAGAAGTTCAGCTTGCTCTTATTACTCATTACTCATTACTCATCACCCATCACCCATTTAATCCTCCGACAATCTCACCATCACGTCCTCTACCTGATACACCAGATCGATAAACTTGGGGTCCCGTTTCAGGTCGCGGCTGCGGTGATCCGGTAAATTAATGATGATCTCCTCTTCGATTAGAGAAGGGGCTTTTTTCATCATGTAGATGACATCCGAAAGATAGACTGCTTCAGATATGTCGTGGGTAACGAAGATCACGTACATCTTGAATTTTTCCTGTAGACTTAAAAGTAAATCCTGCATTTGCAGTCTGGTGTTGATGTCAAGAGCTCCGAATGGCTCGTCCATCAAAAGAATATTGCTATTGGCAAGTAAACTCCTGGCGATGGCCACACGTTGGAGTTGGCCTCCGGATAGACCAGGGATTTGTGCATATTTGTTTTCATGACCGGATAAACCAACCAATTCAATCATCTCCATGGCGCGTTCATTGCGTTCTTTCTTTGACATACCTTTGTAAGTAAGCGCTAGAGCTACATTTTCGAGTACAGTATACCAAGGCATGGAACTGTATTCCTGAAAAACAACACTCACTCTATTATCCGCAGAAGGAGTGGCGCCATTAATGAGGACATTTCCAGCAGTTGGTATCTGAAGTCCGGCAATATATCTAAGTAAAGTGGACTTACCACTACCAGAAGCTCCCAACAGGCCAATAAACTTACCTTTATCAGTTTGTTCCTGAACTGCAAAATTCAGGTCTTTGATGATATAGCTCTGCCCATTATTGTAAGACTGAGCAATGCCTGTCAGATCAACGATCTTTTTCGGTTCTTTGTGCGTAGGATATATATATGTTGCCATGTAATTTTAGTCTTTTCCAAATAAATCATCTTCTATACCATCCCAAAACAGGATCTCGAGATCGACTGCACGTTCAGCACCTTCTCTGAATAATTCCTTGTTTTCTTCAGTATTCAGCCAAGGAATGATAGATGTGAGCATATCAGCATAATGGTGGTCATCCAAAGTGATGTGAATAGACCAAAATTCAAGGTCTGATTCTGTCAATCCTTCGACTTTCTGAAGACCTTTATAAATTAATTCATACTCCTGAGAGGTAAAAAATTCTGTACCTGGTCCAAGTGCACCTAGACTCTTTATAAAACTCCCGTCCTGACACATATTAAGAACATATTCTACGTATATCTGAGTGGAGGGTAGTGGTTTAGCATGCTTTAATTCTTCAGAAGTAATACCAAGGGACAAACAAAATTTTTCAAATAAAACTCTGTGGGAACCTGAGAGAAGGCCTGACCCATGCTCCTCCCAAAGATTTTCAATCAGTGACATTCTGGTTTGATCATCAGGAATATTAGCAGCGCATGCACACAAAAATCTTGGAAAATAGCCACAATAGATAGAATATTGAATAGCGAATTTACGAAGTTGATCCCTTGTTAGTTCACCTTTTTGGATGCTGTTAATGACAGGATGGTTCAGAATTTCGTTTATTTTTGGACTCAATTCAATTTCAAGCTTGTTTAATAACTCCTGCGGCATTTCTTAAGCTTTTTTTGGTTTTCTAATCACATTCGTTTTTGTGATAAAATCGTAAAGGATCCAAGTAGAAATAGCTCCTAACAAAAAAGCCATCAAGGGATATGTATCCCCGAAAGCATTACTCAATATATTATCCTTGCCCAAAAAGCCTGTGTATTCATTAATAAGCAGTATACAGATCGTAGCTGCAATGATTATACCTATGTAGGGAGTAATGTGATTAACTGCATTCTTAATTGGGGAATCATTCTTAAGCATCCCGGCAGTCTTTGTCGCCTCTTTTAAATACTTAAATGGAAATAGTCTTCTATCAAGCATGACGAATAATTTGTCCTGCAGAAAGCCAATAACAATAATGATAAATAGCATTGCAAATAATTTATCAATGTTGCCTTGACGAATTCCTGTCCTCCACATTAAAGCTCCTAATCCACCCTGATTCCCAATACTTTCGATGATAATAATATAAGTCCATGAAATCGCAGTCAACACACGTATATCATCTGAAAACTTTGATAATACATGCGGAAAATATACGGTTTTAATAGTTTGCCATTTCGATGCTCCCAACGTATAGGCTGTTTTGAGGTAAACTTCTTCTACGTCATTGATTCTTGTCACAATAACTGGCAGCATATAGATCAAGATCCCAAATGCTAGAAAATGCACTTTCATCTCCGTTCCAAGTCCAAACCAAACGATAAATAATCCAATCACACCAGTAAGCGGTATAAATCTGAAAGCCTCTATCTGACGATTAAATAATCCTCTGAATAATGGAAACAATCCAACTAGGAAACCAAATATGATGGAGATCACTACCGCCTCGATATATCCTGATAGATTGAGTCCTATAGATCTGAATAAATTGGTAATTAAATCATTTTCATAAAAAACAGCTACCATGGCTTGAATGACTCTGCCCGGTGAAGGCAGAATACCTGAAGGAACGATGGGTTCTGATCCTGCTGTTATAACATACCAGAGTAAAAGCAACATACATATACCTATGATCTCTAATATGAGTTTGGTCCTTACTGGAAGATTCCCTCTTAATTCGAATAAATTCATTAAGTGTGTATGTTATTTAAATGAAAATGGCGATTCATTCTTCCGAATAAATCGCCATTAAGTTTTATTATTCTCCGATTAACTGAAATTCAGTTCTTCTATTTTTAGCTTTGCAATCAGCCGTTGAATTGCTTTCGCATCCTTCTACGGGTTTGTCCTGTCCATTTCCTATGATTATGAATCGATTGTAATCCATACTGTATGTACTTTGAAGGTATTGAGCTACTGATTCTGCTCTTTTTCTTGACAGTTCAATATTCTTAAGCTTATCGCCTACATTATCGGTATTACCTTCTATCCTGACTCTTGCGTTAGCGAATCCTCTTGCTACATCAGCAAACTGAAGATCGATCAAAGATTTTGAATTTTCATCAAGTTTATAGCTTCCTGTAGGGAATGTAATACTTACAGTTTTAATAGCCACAGCAGGTGCTTTCTTTTGGTCAGATGTAGCCGGAGTGAATTTTGAGTTTCCTTCTCCTTCTGATGTGCCGGTGGCAGTCAGTTCAGAATTTGCAACTGCATAACTGTTTGATAGAGCTCTCCAATTAGGTCTGTTGGCAGGTGCAAATCCAAGAGACTCATATTTGTTACCCATTTTAGTATAAAGAGCTTCTCCTGTAATTCCTCTATAGCTATTATTTAGACCAAAGAAATTTACATTATCACCGTGGTTGGTTAATCTAAGTGCCCCCATCATACCTA
The DNA here is from genome assembly GCF_016707225.1 of Candidatus Brachybacter algidus. Taxonomy (NCBI): domain Bacteria; kingdom Pseudomonadati; phylum Bacteroidota; class Saprospiria; order Saprospirales; family Saprospiraceae; genus Candidatus Brachybacter; species Candidatus Brachybacter algidus. The sequence continues at coordinate 258,327 of NZ_JADJID010000001.1, forward strand.
ATGCATCTTCTTTGCTCATTTGCAGATTGGCAGCCATAATTGATGCAGCTTTATCTCTATTTGCTTCGTTAGAATTAATCTCGGCTACAGCCTTCATCCAGCCATTGTAAAATTTGGTCACTTTATCCTTATTTGCATCAATCCAGGCTTTTTTGCCCATCAATACATCTGCAATGATATTTGAAGCAGTCACAGTAGATTGTAACACTTTTGAACCAGGGACATCACGCAATGAAGCTTGTGGATCCCAAACTACTGCTGCATCTACTTTTCCACTTTTGAAGGCAGTTTCTGCTTCAGCTGTCGTAGGTACTTCCACCATCGTTACATCAGAAGGCTTTAGGTTGGCTGCTTCAAGCATGAACAGCAGTAAGGTTTGAGAAGGTGTATAATAAGTAACGGCTATTTTCTTGCCTTTCAGATCATTGATCTTATTGATACCTCTTTTAGCCACTACCGCATCTGCACCTCTTGACCAGTCAAGTTGCATGACTACCTGAGGATTAAATGGCGCTAGACCTTCCATTTCAGTAGCCATAGCACTAGTTTCATTGTTGAAAAGTTGCACTACATCGCCCTTAAAGGCTTGTCTGGATGCATCAAAATCGTCAATAATGTGAAATTTAACTTTTAGGCCGTAATCTTTAAAGAAACGCGAGTTTTCATTTGGCTCAGTACCGTTGTTAAAGTATAAACCGGGAGCAGCATTACCGAATGTAAAAAATTGTACGTTCAGGACATCACCATTGTCTGGTAAAGCTTTGCCTTCAGTAATTTTAGTATCTGTGCCATCAGTAGCTTCTTTTTTATCAGAATTCATAATGTCACCGAAGGTACCTTTATTGATGAGATATCTTCCACCGAAGATGATTGCTGCCAAGATTAATACTACGATCAATAGTCGAGAAAAAGGGGTCAGACGTGTAGCCATGTTATTTTAATTAAGTTGTATGTTTTGTAATATAATTATTATTCAAAAAATGTATCGTATTGATTTTTGTGATTATCTGCTTTTTCCGGCCGAGCCACAGGTGCATCTAGGTCCAGTATATCACTATCATTATTAGCTTTATTAATCAATACGGATTTTTCATTGCCTAACAATAAAGATACGCCCTCAGTCTCCCATTTCTCCAGCATCTTCATACCTTCTTCTTCGAAGACGCCGTTCTGAAGATCTACACTGTCCATAAAGTTGGAAGATACTTCCATGAATCTTTCCATTTCTCCAACTTTAGCACTGACGTCATCTGCTATGGCTTCCAATGCCTGATCGAACATAGCTCTCTGATCTTTGTCTCCTGAGATGATGCTCATAGCAGATTTCATCGCAGAATGGCTCGCTCTGATGGCGGATCTTTCTTGTTCTTTAACTGCTACCTGATCCGTAATGTCTTCCATCATGATCTCAGAATTTTCGTACATCTTGGTCAATACTCGATAGAGTACTTCCATCTTTTTGTAAAGATCTTCAAGCTTTAGGTTAGAATCAGTCAAACGACCAGCCTGTCTGGACTTTAAGATCATCATTGATTCTTTGTTTCTTTCTTTAGCCTCGCTGGCCATGCTTAAATTGCTCTGGATCTGTTTTTTATTGTTTAGGATTACTTCCTGAAGTTTGTGCATCTGACCTCTTAGTTTTGAGATCTGCTGATCCATTTTACCTAGATTACCTTTAAGACTCTCTACATATGATTTCAGGATGCCTATGGGATCTATCTGTACAAAAATTCCGGTGATCCATCTCATCACACTTTTGTACATATACCAGATCAGATTTCTCATCTTAGGGTCAAGAACCATGTATATTAACGCACCTAAAACCAGCAGAATACCGGCAAGATAAAGTGTGTTTGAAGCAAGAGTAATAAGAAAAGGAAGAATTTTATATAAGAGTACAGCTCCTCCTGCCAATATGCCAAGGCCAATAATAGTGCCCGTCTTACCCTCTGGTCTTTGCCAGAATGTCTTAGGAGAGATAGTTTGTTGATCCATTAATAAATAAGTTATTTAGTTGACAAATAAGTGTTGATTCGATCCACATCGTCGCGGATCTTTTTGACCAAACCGTCATATGTGACAGAAAAGTCTGCCTTAGTAGTTTCGATTTTGGACTGGGCACTTTTAATTTCATTATCCAGAGAAGAAAGCATTTTCTTATGTTCTTCGATCTCTGCATTTAATTTTTTGATTTGCTCTTCCTTACCAGTGATTAGATTAGTAAGTTGTTTGACTTCATTTTCTCTATTACTGATTTGTTTAGTTCGCTGCATTTCGACAGCATTTCTGAAATTGGTAGCTTCAGTGTCGAGAATTTCCAGATATATAGCAGCGCTGTCTGTCAATAACTTGACACTAGCTCCTGATGCCTGAGCTCCGGCGAATGCGCTTAGGAATTTAGTTTTTTCATCCAGACCTATTGTTTCTAATGATTGCAGTGCTTTTTTAAACTCTAAATAGTCGAATCCAGCCTGATTATTTCTCTCAAGGGCGTCGAAGAGTACTTTATAAAACTGATCAGATTGCTGTCCGCTTACGTCAGAATATTTGGTGGCCTGTTCTGAAGGTGTTTTAGATGTTGGGAGCTGTCCACTATCTTTTTTTTCACCATTTTCTGGATTGTCTTGCGAAATATCTTCGGCAAGCTCAGTTTCGGACCCCGTAGGTTCCAGAAAAACAGATTTCATTTTTTTGAAAAAATCACTCATTTCAATATTTAATCTTTCGAAGAAACATTAGGTTATAATTTTTCTCCTGTTCAGATAATTTATGTAAAAATATTTAAGCTAAGGTAATAAAAATTGCTTTACTCCAAAACTCTTTATTGAATTCAGACTTCGGTCTGTGCTCAATTTTCATTGTATTAAAAGCGCCGGACAAATTGAAAAGTTCCTATACACAAGCATCATACTAATTATATCGACGATTATGCTTGCTGCAACGACCAATCGTATTGTGATTAAATTAATATTAAAATTTTATATACTTTAAAGAATTTGTTTTACATTTGTATTCTAACTCCCTGATATTAAATGCTACAATGGCCTTTAGTAAAAGTATTTATTAAGTTAGCTTATGACCGAAAACAGTTTAATGAATAGCGAAAAGCTCTACTTCTCCATAAGCGAGATAGCAGACTCTTTTGGTGTTTCCACATCACTCATACGTTACTGGGAAACTGAATTTAGTTTTCTAAAACCACATAAAAATAGTAAAGGCGACCGCAGATTTACCAAGCAAAACATTGAGCAGCTGCAGCTAATCTATCATCTTGTGAAGGAGCGTGGTTTTACACTTGAAGGAGCAAAGAATGAACTCAAAGAAAACAAGAAGAGAGTTCAGTCTTTAAATTCACTATCGACCAAATTGAATACTATTAAATCAGGGCTGGAGGAGCTAAGCAAGAAGCTATAGATAGAATAATTTATTTAAAGGTGTTTTCTAATCAATTTAGAAGTTCATTCTTCACGTTAATTTAAAATTCACCATAAATAATTTGTAATCATTTTATAGTCTAGCAGCGAGCTGTCATTTTAGCGTTATACTAGAAAAAGTATAATCTTTGCACACATTTTCGCCGTTCGCCATTGTTCGTTCGGATTTTCAATCAAGTTAGAAAGTACCTTTTCGCACCCATTGAACATTCGCCATTTATAATTTATTTTCAACAGCGTTTTTATTTCTATCATTAGGCTGATTCTATAACTTTTTATTCCATTTCCGACCACCCTTAGTGGAATAATTGGTAACTCCCGATGTTCGTGTTATTTTGTATGATAGGAGTTCATACATACTTTCACATAAAGGAGGAAAGTTGCAGCTAGCACTTACTTCCTCTGTATAATAACCGTCTGGCTCCTTTCCCAACCATGCACGATAATCAAAAAATGGCGAACCTCCGGTAGATAATGGAAGATGCTTAAGTAAATCGTATTTCATTGGTATACCTGATGTTGCATTAACTGATAATTCATGACCCATTATCTTCAGCACTAATTTTAAGCGATCGTTACTTCCTGAAATTAACTCCACGGTTTCTACATCACATTTTGCTGAACATGGAACAGCGGAATATTGTGTATTCCATGTACATGTTTCTACAGATGTAGTCCTAGTGATCCACATCGTATCAATTACACCATTATTATCTTCAAATAACTCGAAGGTTTTCGAGTTGAATGGAGCCATCCACTGATGGCTTAGTTGCATTATTTTTAGTTCCAGACATGGATCTACTGGTTCAGGATTTATATAAACTATTGTATCTGGTCGATCAGTCTTAATACAATAATAAGATGCACTATTGCCGGTCAGGCCAGGGCTAATCCGCATGTATAAATCGTCACCATTTAATTCAAGAATGGCATGAGGGTCATTTTTAAATTCACCGTTATGATACTTGAATTCTTTATATAGATTAGAAAACGAAGGTTTGCTTGTCACGGTAATTATGGAATCTTTTGACGATTTAGAAAGAATGACAACTGCCTTAAAAGTATCCTGTAATAACTGGAATGACCAAGTAGTGAAATGGGTGCTCTAAATCCTACATATGTGCCTGTAACATCATCCCGCTCATCAGGGAGTACAATTAATTCATCTTTTTGGCAGGCATTGCAAGCAATAGCAATTACGATAAATAATAAATAATGAGTTTTCATGTGCTACAAAATTTAATGTGATTAAATATAATTGTTTTTTCTTTGACTAAATTTAATTTATAGGCACATATAGTAATTCGTTTTGTAAATATAATTTAAAATAGACGGAAATTAATTTTTATTTCATAAATGTAAATATTCATCGATTCCGCAATGTATTGTGTTAAATGCTTATCATGAGGTTGATACTTCCTTTTTTTATTACTCAAGTTTCGGTAGTAAAATTGGCCTTTTTTTATAGGAATATTAAATTAAAATCAGTCATCTACCTTGGTATATTAACTACAGAAACTTGAGTTAATTACTTGTAATCAGCAATATTGATTTGACTTTGGGCTAATTTTAAGTCTTCCGCTTCATTGGAAGCGATAATCGTAATCTTACCGCTCATTTGTGACTTTAAAAGGTCCTCAAACCATCCCTTACCTTGTTCATCCAGATTGGATCCCGGTTCGTCTAGTAAAATGACTGAAGTATCCGTCATAATGGCGAGCAATAATTTGATCCTCTGCCTCATTCCTGAAGAAAGTTCTCCGATCCGTTTTTGAACAAGACCTTTAAAAGGAAGATCTTTAAGTGCCTTGATCGTGAGATCATAATCTTTGAAAGGTCGAAGGACATGATGAAAATCCATTAATTCCTGAACCGTCATTTCTTCAATCAATTCAATGTACGGGGCCGCAAAAGTCACCGAGTTGAAAACCTCTCCAATACTTATTTTGATCCGGCTAATTTAAATTCGATTTGACCTTTGCTGGGAGTAGAAAAACCACTCAGCATTTTCATTAAAGTAGACTTGCCGCTACCGTTTGGACCTGTGATTCCATAGCAATTTCCCTTAATAAAAGTATATGTAAATTCTTTTAAAACCCATTCAAACATATAACGTTTACCAACACCTTCAAAGGTGATTTCGTCAATGAGGTGGCGGTGTTCAGGCATCTTAGATTCCTTTGATCAGACCGCGTTTTGAGTCCTTTAAGAAGGTAAGTATGTAGTCTTTATCATCAGAAGCAATGATATTATTTTCTATATTTTCTATAGATCTTTTAACGTTTGAACCGTGGACAAAAAGTATCCGGTAAATATCTTGAATATGGTGAACTCTATTTTGATCAAAACCTCTGCGCTTCAGACCGGTAGCATTGATACCGACATAAGCAAGCGGGTCCCTGGCGGCCTTTACGAAAGGAGGTACATCCGTTCTTACCTTGGAATATCCTCCTACCATGACATGGTCTCCAATCTTTACAAATTGATGCACAGCTGCCATTCCACCCAATACTACGAAGTTGCCTACTTCTATGTGGCCTGCCAAAGATACATTATTGGCCAATACGCAATTATCTCCAACTATACAATCATGAGCCACGTGACAATAAGCCATGACCAAACAGTTTTTACCGATTCTTGTAGTGCCTGAAGCAGAAGTGCCTCTATTGATCGTGACATATTCTCTGATCGTGGTATTATCACCTATTTCTACATTGGATGCTTCTCCGTCGAATTTCAAATCTTGAGGAACAGCGGAGATCACAGCGCCGGGAAATACTCTTACATTATTTCCAATTCTTGCTCCATTCATAATAACAGCTCCTGAACCGATCCAGCAATTGTCACCAATTACGACATCTTCCTCAATTGTTACAAAATTACATATAATGGTCCCTTCGCCAATATTGGAATTAGGATGTACGTCGACAAATTTTTGGATCATTATTTTAGAGTTGTCCTATTTACAATTTGAGCTGTCATGTCAGCTTCTGAGACTATTTTATTTCCTACGTAAGCTGTTCCTTGCATGCGGCATATACCTCTGCGAATAGGCTCAAGGAGTTCCATCTTTAAGATAAGTGTATCGCCCGGTGTTACTTTTTGTTTAAATTTAGCATAGCCGATCTTAATGAAGTAAGTGTCCCAATTTTCAGGATCCGGCATTTTTGAAAGGCAAAGTATACCGCCGGTTTGAGCCAGTGCTTCGATCTGTAGAACAGCCGGGAAAACAGGATTGCCAGGAAAGTGACCTTGAAAACAAGGCTCAGTGAATGAAATATTTTTGATGCCTACTACATGATTTTCTTCCATTTCTATGATCTTATCAACCAATAAAAAAGGAAATCTGTGCGGAAGCATACCCATTATCTGATTAGTATCAAGAATAGGTTCTTTATCAACATCATAGATCGGCTTACCTTTTAACTTCTTTTGCTCTAGAGCTACTTTTCGTAGGACTTTTGTAAATTCGATATTAATCGAGTGTCCGGGTTTTGTCGCTACGATTTTCCCTTTGATAGGTTTTCCAAGCAAAGAAAGGTCACCTATGACATCAAGTAATTTATGTCTTGCCGGTTCGTTTTTGAAATGTAGATTGATCGTATTCAGAACGCCTTCTTTTTCAACTTTAATACTTGGTTTACCAAGTTTTTTAGAGAGTACGTCCAGTTCAGTCTGACTCATCACCCTATCTGCTATTACAATAGCATTATCAAGGTCACCGCCCTTGATCAGGTCTTGTTCAAGGAGCTTCTCTAGTTCATGCAGGAAGACAAAAGTTCTGCATGGGGCGATCTCTTCTTTATATTTATCAAGGGTTTCCAGCTTTGCAAATTGTTGACCCAAAACAGGTGAGCCAAAATCGATTAAAGCTGTTACTTCAAACTCGTCGGCTGGAAGCGCAAGCATTTCACTACCAGTCACTTCGTCCTTAAAGGAGATTGGTTCTGTAACAATGAAATAATCTTTCTCTTCAGTTTGCTCTACGACACCTGCCGTTTCGATCGCATTAACGAAAGGAATAGCACTTCCATCCAGGATAGGCACTTCTGGTCCGTCGATCTCAATCAGGACATTGTCTATACCCAATCCGGCAAGTGCTGAAAGCGCATGCTCGACAGTATTGATTACTATGGCGCCTGAACTTATAGCTGTTCCGCGATTAGTTGAAACAACTCTGGTGATGTCTGCAGGTATTATAACTCCCTCAGGAGTATCGATACGTTGGAATTTTATTCCATGGTTTTCAGGGGCAGGAAGAAAAGTCATAGTGACATTCTTTCCGGTATGAAGACCAATCCCATTTAAGGAAACTTTGTTTTTAATCGTTTTTTGCAACATAAATACCCTACGCCAACTAGTTTTTTTCAAAAATTAACGCAAAAGTAATCAATCAAAACGATTTGCCAAATAATATTACGAATCGTGTTCGTTAGAAAGGCCTAAGGTTGCCTTCCCAAGTTTGTCCATTTTCTCTGCTAACGAGGGAAGATTCTTGAATATAGCGTAAGATCTTAGGTAATTGCTGTAATCCAAGGCCGGAGAGCCAAATAATCTACTGTTTTTAATTTTCACGGAAGATTGGATGCCTGATTGAGCTTGTATCTGTGTACCGTCTGCTATTTGTATGTGCCCAACTATACCTACTTGGCCACCGATTTTACATCCTTCACCGATCTTCGCGCTACCTGCTATTCCTGTCTGGGCGGCTATGACGGTATGACTTCCAATCTCTACATTGTGAGCAATCTGTATAAGATTATCAAGTTTTGCGCCTGAATGAATTAATGTACTGCCAAAAGTGGCACGATCTATGGAGCAATTAGAGCCGATCTCTACATCATCTTCAATAATAACATTTCCAAGTTGGCGGATCTTGACATAATTACCCTCACCAGTAGGTGCGAAGCCAAATCCATCGCTCCCAATCACGGTATTCGAGTGAATGATGACATTGGCGCCAATTACGCTGTCATCCATTATCTTAACACCTGGCTTAAGAATAGTATTGTCTCCAATGACGCATCTTTTGCCAATATATACCTGATTATCTATTTCAACATTATTACCGATATGTGTATCCTCATCAATGATTGAATAGGTACCGACACCAACATTGTTGCCTAATATTGCTTTAGGATGGATGGAGCTATTGGGAGAAATATTTCTGACTACTTCATCATTTACATTGAATTTGTCGAGGAGCTTTGCCAGTGATTCGTACACATTGTCTACTCTGATTAGAGCTGCTTTGACGGGATATGAAGGTTCGAATGATTTATCAACGAGAATTGCTGATGCATCTGAAGAATATACATACTCTTCATATTTTAGGTTAGATAGAAAACTTATTGTTCCTGTCTTACCACCTTCAATAGTACTGGCACCTTTTATTTTAGAATTTCGATCTCCAATAATTGTACCACCTAGAAAATCGGTTATTTCGCCTAGTGTGATCTCCATCTTAAGCCAATGTTAGTTTAATAATATGCAAAGAAACAAAGTTTTTAATAATTATTGATAAACAATCTCTTAGAAATGTGTTTTAAACTATTTAGAAGCAATTTATTTAAAATTAATTCATTCGTTTTTTATAATCATTATATGTAAAATTCCTCATGCAATCAAGGGTTCCATCTTTTTTTAGAAGATAGATGTCAGGGTGATTTACCCCATTAAACATGGTTGTCTTTACAACGGTATAGTGTATCATATCTCTAAATATGATCTGATCTCCAATACGCGGTTCAAAATCAAAATTATATTCATACATGAAATCACCACTCAAACAACTGGTACCTCCGATTCTGTATCGATGATCATTGATTTCATCAGTTGTTCCTGCAATATCAGGGCGGTAAGGCATCTCAAGTGTATCCGGCATATGAGCTGTGAAGGATACATCGGTCATAATTGTTTTGATTCCATGATTTTCAACAATATCAATGATGTTAGAAACAAGATCACCTGTCTGCCAGGCTATTGCACTTCCTGGTTCGAGGATAATATTGACATTATATTTTTCTTTGAAATTCTTTAGAACCTTGATTAAATGGTCCGTATCGTATCCTTTGCGCGTCATAAGATGTCCACCACCCATGTTGACCCATTTGACATGAGGAAGTAAATGACCAAATTTTTGCTCAAAGACTGCCAGAGTTTCTTCAAGATCATAAGAAGAGGATTCGCATAAAGCGTGAAAATGAATACCTTCAATACCTTCGGGAAGTCCATCGATTAGGTGGCTTGCATCTATGCCAAGTCTTGACCCTGGCGCTGTAGGGTTGTACATATCGACCTCCACTTTGGAAAAGCCGGGATTAACTCTTAAGCCGCATGAGACATTTGGATATTCACTTTTTAATTTTTTCTTGAAATGTAAATATTGACCAACAGAATTGAAGACCATATGTTCGCTGATGGATGCCAATTCATCAAAGTCATAATCTGTATAAGCTGCGCAATAAGTATGCGCCTTACAACCCATTTCTTCATGAATTAATTTTGCTTCATATAGTGAGCTGGCTGTCGCGCCATCAAGATAATCATAAACCTGCGGAAACATCTTCCACATTGAAAATCCCTTCAAAGCAAGAATGATTGAAATGCCGGCTTCATCCTTAACTCTTTTTATAAGTTCAAGATTTTTGATCAATTTATCCTCATGTAAAACATATGCGGCCTTTGGCAATGAAGCGTATATTTCTGCCTCAGTTTTATTCATTGATTCTTGATGTTTGTATGGTCTGGAACTTTAATATTTATATTCTATGTGAAGGACAAGGGCAAGCCTTATCCCTGAAATCATTCAATAATACTAAAATACTATTTTACTCTAATACTCTAATACTATTATACTGTCTTCTCTAATACTATGTTAAGGACAAGGGCAAGCCTTATCCCTGCATTCATTCTATAATACTCTAATACTATTTTACTCTAATACTCTAGTCCATTTCCAAATCAACATCCACTTTCTCGTGCCAAGGAAGGCCATTTAATGACAATTGTTCCATGAATGGGTCAGGGTTGAACTCTTCCACATTATTTACACCAGGGGTATTCCATTCGCCTTTCAGATACATCATAGCTCCGATCATTGCAGGTACTCCTGTAGTGTAGCTGACACCTTGAGTTCCGGTTTCTTTATATGCTGCTTCGTGACTGCAATTATTCCAAATGTAATAGGTACGATCCTTACCGTCCTTAATTCCTTTTATCCTGCAGCCAATAGAGGTTTGACCTGTATAGTTTTCTCCAAGGTCACCAGGATTGGGTAAAACGGCTTTTAAGAATTGAAGAGGTACGATCTCCATTCCTTGATAATTAATAGGTTCAATACCTGCCATTCCAATATTTTGGATCACCCTTAGATGTGTAAGGTATTCTTCACCGAAAGTCATCCAGAATCTCGCTCTTGTCAAAGTTGGAAAGTTTTTGACTAAAGATTCTAGCTCTTCATGATAGATCAGATACGACCTTTTTGGTCCTATGTCCGGGTAGTTAATGTCTTTAAATATCTCGTGCGGTTCAGTTTCTATCCATTCTCCATTCTGCCAATATCTACCTTTTTGTGTGACTTCACGGATGTTGATCTCCGGATTAAAATTTGTGGCAAATGCTTTTCCATGGCTTCCCGCATTGGCATCAATGATATCCAATTCATGAATCTCGTCGAAGTAATGTTTAGCCGCATATGCAGTGAAAACACTTGTCACTCCCGGGTCGAATCCACAACCAAGAATAGCTGTTAGTCCTTGTTCCTTAAATCTATCATGATAAGCCCATTGCCAGCTGTACTCAAATTTTGCCTCTTCCTTAGGTTCATAATTTGCTGTGTCTAGATACGCTACATTGGTTTCGAGACAAGCATCCATTATCGTGAGGTCCTGGTAGGGAAGGGCTACATTAATGACAAGAACAGGTTCGAATTTGCGAATCAGGGCGACTAACTCAGGGACATTATCAGCGTCGACCTGAGCAGTTGTAATTCTGTCAGAACCTATATTGGCGGCTATGACATCACATTTAGACTTTGTTCTGCTTGCCAATAAAATTTCAGAGAAAATATCAGGATGTTGTGCGCATTTATACGTTACAACGGTTCCTACACCTCCTGCACCTATGATTAATACCTTAGACATATATTGATTTTTTGTTGTTTTAAAAAATGGGTAATGGCTAATAGGTAATGAGTAATGGGTAATTTTTTTAAATTATCACTCTCACCTTCTCACCTTCTCACCTTCTCACCTTCTCACCTTCTCATCTTCTCACCTTCTCATATCTTCCCCTCTACCACAAAGATAGTTAGCATTAGTTCTTATCAAATAATTCCAAACTTTTTTTTCTATATTGCAGCCACAAATAAAGTCATGATTGAGAAGATACTCATTATAGGCGCCGGAGGTCAGATCGGAACAGAACTTACTGAAGCACTGCGAGAGATACATGGAGAAGCCAATGTGATAGCTAGTGATATCCGACAAAGCATAGATGTACCCAATTATGTAAAAATAGACGTTACCAATAAAGAAGAATTATTCAATTGTGTTCGAGAAAGAGGAATAACCCAAATTTATCACCTAGCAGCAATTCTCTCAGCAAGAGGTGAACAAAATCCACTTTGGGCTTGGGATATCAATATGACTGGTTTAATCAATGTTTTGGAGGCCGGACGCGAATTGCAATTAAATAAGATATTTGTTCCTTCTACGATTGCTGTTTTTGGAATAGAATATGATCGCGAGAATACCGGACAATTTTCAGTTTTAATACCTGAGACGGTCTATGGAATAAGCAAGGTTACCGGAGAAAATTGGTGCAATTACTACTTTAAGAAGTATGGTCTGGATGTAAGAAGTGTCAGATATCCGGGCATTATTGGATATAAAAGTATGCCGGGTGGTGGCACCACTGATTACGCTGTAGACATCTACCATCAAGCAGTACAAGGTTTTAACTATGTTTCATTTTTAGATAAAGGGACTTTTCTGCCGATGATGTATATGGAAGATGCTTTGAGAGCAACGATTGAACTCATGGAAGCCCCGAAAGAAAAAGTTAAGATTCGAACCAGTTATAATATTGCTGGTTGTTCCTTTGCACCTGAAGAAGTAGCCGCTGCAATAAAGGAGTATTTTCCTCATTTTGAAACATCCTATGAGCCTGATTTTCGACAGGCAATAGCAGACCTTTGGCCCAAGCGAATAGACGATACTCAGGCAAGAGAAGATTGGGGATGGAAACCTAAATATGACTTAGCTACCATGACAAGAGACATGATTGAGCATTTGTCTGAAAAATATCAACATTAAAAATAAATTCTAAAAATTAATAATACCATTATATGTTTAGTAGTGTAAGAACTGGACTTTCAGAAGAATTGAAGGAGCTTGATTCCAAAGGATTGTACAAAAGAGAAAGAATTATTATTACACCTCAATCTGCCTTAATAAAAACGGATAAAGGAGGTGAAGTGCTCAACTTTTGTGCCAATAATTATCTAGGATTGTCTTCACATCCTGATGTCATCCAAGCTGCTAAAGATACCATCGACTCCCATGGTTATGGCATGTCCTCTGTTCGTTTTATCTGCGGAACACAAGATATCCACAAAGAACTTGAAGAAAAGACCGCAAAGTTCTTGGGACAGGAGGATTGCATTCTCTATGCTGCCGCCTTCGATGCAAATGGTGGAGTCTTTGAACCACTACTTGGTGAAAACGATGCTATTATTTCTGATGAATTAAACCATGCCTCTATAATAGATGGAATCAGACTTTGCAAGGCTAAGAGGTTCAGATATAAGAACAATAACATGGACGATCTCGAAGACCAATTGAAGGCAGCTTCAGGTTCCAGAAGAAAATTAATAGTGACAGATGGTGTATTTTCAATGGATGGATACATAGCTCAACTCAATCATATAGCTGACCTTGCAGACAAGTATGACGCTATGGTAATGATCGATGAATGTCACGCTTCAGGATTCATGGGTAAGACAGGACGTGGAACTCACGAATATCATGATGTCATGGATAGGATTGATATTATCACGGGTACTTATGGAAAAGCACTAGGTGGTGCCTCTGGTGGTTTTACAGCAGCCAGAAAAGAGATTGTCGATATATTAAGACAAAAATCCAGGCCTTATTTATTTTCAAATAGCCTCGCACCTTCCATTGTAGGAGCTTCAATTAAAGTGCTGGACTTGCTTTCTTCGTCAACGCACCTCAGAGATAAACTTGAAACAAATACTCAATATTTCAGAAAGGAAATGGGTGCAGCTGGCTTTGATATTCTTCCGGGCGAACATCCAATTACACCTGTCATGCTATATGATGCTCCCTTGGCTCAGGAATTCGCAAATAAATTACTTGTAGAAGGAGTGTACGTGATTGGATTCTTTTTTCCTGTCGTTCCTCAAGGTAAGGCCAGAATAAGAGTTCAGGTGTCTGCAGGACATGAGATAGAACATCTTGACAAAGCCGTGGCAGCATTTACAAAAGTAGGCAAGGAATTAAACGTGATCTGAAAACTATTTTAATAGACCCTTGTTCCTGTTACTTATCATAACAAAACTATGGACTTCCAGAAAATAGCATTTGACAAAGTCAATCAGTTAAGTCACTTCGACCAATTATACGCTGCTGATCAGCAACTTTTCTCCTCACTATTGCCATATCCTGCCACTATGGAAGGTATAGCTGCTTCTATTGAAGGAAGAAAAAATAAGGATGTTAACCGTGAGCTTTTGGTTGAAATACTCACAGATCAGTATAAGACGAATGTTATTGATGGGCGGGATGAGTTGATCAAAAGCTTATCAGATAAAAATACATTCACAATAGTAACAGCCCATCAGCCATATCTATTCGGCGGGCCATTGTATTTTATTCTCAAGATTCTTAGTACTGTTAAGCTTGCTGAACAAGTAAAGCAGCATTTCCGGATTATAATTTTGTTCCTGTTTTTTACATAGGAGGTGAAGATCATGACATTGATGAATCTAATAATGTAACAGTTTTTAATAAAAAAGTTGTTTGGAATACTGATCAGACTGGTCCTATAGGAAGAATGACTACTCAAGATATAACTGCCTCATTGGAAGAGATAATAACTATTTTGGGTAATAGTGAAAATGCTCTAAAGCTGGCTGAGGATCTGAGAGCATGTTATGTAGCGGGAAACGATATTAATCATGCCATCACCTGCTTTATTCACAATGTACTAGCTGATTTTCAGCTGCTTGTTCTCAATGCTGACGATCTAAAAGCAAAGCAATCATTTAAATCTATAATTAGAGATGAGGTTTTAAATGGAGTTGCTGAAGCCTTAGTGACATCCCAACAGGAAGAGTTAAAGAAAATGGGTCTTAAGCCTCAGGCTTTTGTCCGGCCGATTAACTTTTTTTATCTATCCGCCGAAGGAAGAAATAGGATCATAAATAAGGACGGAAATTTTCTAATTAATAATACAGAAATTAAATTCACAGTTTCTGAAATGGAACGGGAGCTGGACGATCATCCTGAAAGGTTTAGCCCAAATGTCATTATGAGACCTATCTATCAAGAGTTTCTCTTGCCATCAGTAGCATTCGTTGGCGGTGGGGGAGAATTAGCTTATTGGATAGATAGAAAACCATTATTTGAGTATTTTAAGGTGCATATGCCCGTGTTGGTAAGGCGAGATAGTATGATGATCGTAGATCAGGGATCAATGAAGAAACTGGGGAAATTACAATTGAAGATTCAGGATTTGTTTAAGGATGCACATGATTTAAAAACATATTTTTTAAATATGCATGCTGAGTCAGCTATTTCTTTTAATGAAGAAAATCAGGAATTGGCAGAATTAATTAAAAAGATGCAAGAGAAAGTTGCTAGTATTGATCCTACACTTTCAGGTTTTGTTGGCTCTGAGACTAGTTCATTCTTCAAAACAATCGAACATATAGAAGCGAGAGTCAAAAAATCACTTTCCTCCAAACATGATATTGAACTCCAACAGTTACACACTTTGCAACAAAAGTTTTTTCCTGCCAATAGCCTCCAGGAGCGCAATGAAAGTTTTATGAGCTTTTATATTAAAATGGGCAATTCATTGTTTGAGAAAATTTACAATGCCTCGAATCCATTAGATATTTCATTCAAGGTTATTGAGGAGTAGGGGAGAAGTGGTCGGTAGCAAGAATTCACTGGTCAGAGGTCAGTGGTCATTCATTAGTAATTAGTGGTCAGTATTTAGTAGTCAGTCATCAGGTAAGTAATTAGTAGTCAGTAAACAGTCATAAGTAAGGCTATAATTATGGTCGTATGTAAAGAGATAGTTGATAGGAAGTTAGGCTGATAGGGCGAAAGGGTGATAAAGTGATAAGGTGAAAGTCGCAGTCCAATATAAAGTCAAGTTAACGACCTAAATCTTAATAAGTATAGCATCCTGCCTTAAAAAATCTGCGTAATCAATATAATCCATTAAATACGTGACTTATAAAAGACATCAAGTGCTACTCCATACACTCTACATTGCGCCAAGGGAACCTATGGCTGCACTTGCATCTCACTACTAATATACTGATATACTGATATACTGATGACTACTGATATACTGACTACTGACCTCTATTTCGTCATCAACATGCTCAACATATTTTCCAATGTTGACCTAAGATCTTTTCTATTGACTATAGTATCCAGGAAACCATTTTCCAAAGTTGATTCTGACGTTTGGAAATCTTCAGGAAGATCACGTTTTATTGTTTCACGGATGACTCTTGGGCCGGCAAATCCTATCAACGCCTTTGGTTCAGCAATATTGAGATCTCCAAGCATGGCAAAAGATGCAGTGACACCACCGGTGGTAGGATCAGTCATTAATGATATATAAGGTAGTCCTTCGTCAGCCAGCAATGTGAGCATACTGGAAGTTTTGGCAAGTTGCATCAATGAAAATGCGGATTCCATCATTCTGGCACCGCCACTTTTGGATATAATTAATAAGGCTGACTTTTTCTCTATGCAATATTCGATGGCAAGCGCTATTTTTTCCCCAACAACTGAACCCATACTTCCACCTATAAAACTAAAATCCATGCATGCTACTGTCAACGGGATCTTAAAATCACCTAATTGTCCATATGCTACGCTTAAAGCATCATCCAGTTTGGTTTTTTTCTTAGCATCAACCAACCTGTCTTTATAGGGCTTTAGATCAACGAAATTCAGGAAATCCTCTGACTCAATATTATTAAATAAGGCAGTATGGCCTTGAGGAAAAATAATTTCAAAATATTCTTTAGAACCTATCCTGGCGTGGTAGTCACACTTAGGGCATTTATAATAATTTTCTTTGAATTCCTTCATCGTGCTGGCTTCCTTGCATTCTTTGCACTTGTACCAAAGCCCATCAGGAGCCTCCTTCTTGTTCTTGGTAGTGGTTTGAATTCCTTCTTTTAATCTTTTAAACCAACTCATTCAATCTTATTTATTTAAGAATAATAATTAAGTACAAATAATTAAAACTTTGATTGCCAGTTATTATGCAAGTAAAACACGGTCAATGATGCTGCAAAAGTACAATATTTTTTCAGATTCTACCTATCTTGCAGGTATATCGACAATGTCAAGGTATAATTATGTGGAGTCTTCAAACACCATTAGTTTAAGATTAATAAACCTTTAATACAAAAAATTGAAAGTAGCAATCATTGGTTATGGTAAGATGGGAAAGATTATAGAAGGTTTTCTTATCGAACGAGGACATTCTATTTCTTTCAAAATAGATAAAGAGAATTTTCATCAATTGAAGGATATCAATAGGGAAAATACGGATGTCTGCATAGAGTTTACAGGCCCAAATTCAGCGAAGGCCAACCTTGAAATTCTGGTTGGAAATGGTATGCCTGTGGTATGTGGTTCTACCGGGTGGTACTCCGAACTTACATTTATACAAGAGCTTGCGGTAAAGAATGATACTTCTTTTGTGGCAGCCAGCAATTTCAGCATTGGGGTAAATTTGTTTTTCGAGGCAGCCAAAGATTTAAGTAAAATCATGAAAAATCAAGATGGATATGGTGTTTCAATCCGTGAAACGCACCATACGCAAAAGTTGGATGCACCAAGTGGCACCGCTATTACATTGAGCGAGGAAGTAAGTTCTGTACTAGAGCAATTTGAGGGCTTTTCTTTGAATGAAGAAGCAGTCGATGCTAAAATGCCCATCTACGCTTTAAGAGAAGAAGATGTACCAGGCACGCATGAACTTGTTTTTAGAAATGAGATAGATGAAATATCTCTCAAACACATTGCATTCAATCGCAATGGATTTGCATTAGGTGCAGTGGTGGCAGCAGAATATATTTTTGATAAAAAAGGAGTCTTTACCATTCGTGAAATATTGAAATTAATCGGTTAAATAGTACTAGAGTTTTTCAGTTAACCAGTTAACCAGTTAACCAGTATTTTTAACCAGTATGGAAGTATATCAGGATGAACGTATTTTCTAACCTCCTCCCACTTAATAAATCTAGCAAATCACGAGGAAGGTTCCCATCTTCGCAACTGTTCGCTGTTCACCTCTCGCTGTTCGCTTTTCTCACCTCTCACCTCCTAACTTTCTCACCTTCTCACATCTTTGAAACTTTATGCAAAATAATCATGTTTACACCTTCATGCATTGAACCTCGTCGCGCTCCGCAATGGCGGTGTGAGGAAAGTCCGGGCAACATAGAGCAGCGTACCACCTAACGGATGGGTTCCGATGAAGATCGGAAACAGATAGTGTCACAGAAACTAAACCGCTCCGAGCAATCGGGGTAAGGGTGAAAATGTGTGGTAAGAGCGCACACTTCTTTGTAGTAATATGAAGATGGGATAAACCTTACGTGTTGAAATGCCAAGTATATCCGGTTCATTTCATTTTTCGGAATGAATGTAAGTGCGGCTCGCATAACGCCGGAGGGGTAGGCAGTAAAGAGGTGTCTGGCGACAGACATCCAAGATAAATGACGGGGCTTCCTTCGGGAATGACAGAATCCGGCTTATATCAATGCATTTTTAAAAACAAAAAGACCATCGCGCGAGCGGTGGTCTTTTTTGTTTTTATTATGAGGGTATGGGCAAGATGTAACCTAAATTATTACTATCTGACTTCTTAGTTTAGATTCGGATCTTCATCCACTTCAAATGCACCAAAGTCAAAATTCAATGTGAATCTCAACGTATTATCCAATGCACTTCTGGTATTTCCTGTAGGGACAAGATATGAAAGGTTCAATCCAAAGGTGGTATATTTTAGTCCTAGACCTAAAGTGAAATATTTCAGATTCCCTTTTCTTGGGTTTTCGTATTGATACCCTGCACGAATGGCAAACTGATCATTATACCAATATTCTCCACCGATACCCAATTGAATCTCAGCCAATTCTTCACTGAATCCACCTTTTGCATCGCTAAATGAACCAAAGATAGATGGCAGTAATGCCTTTTCTCTATAGTCCGGCACGCCATTCTGGTCAGCGTCTGTATACCCTGGATCAGGACTGGGTACCAATAATTTATTAACATCAAGGCCTAACGTAATTCTATTGTATTGATCAAAATCTACATCCCATGCAGCACCAATTCCTAGGTTCGCAGGAAGTAAATCTCTAACTGTAGAGGCTTTTGTATAAGAGATCTTACCCCCAAGGTTACTCACTGCAACGCCGATTGCTAGATTACTTTTGGTATTTGTCTTAAGTGGAGTTCTATAGAATACTGAAATATCTGCGGCTCCAGTTCGGGCTGTTTCAATATCTACACCATTTAATTGTTGTCCGGAAGCAAGATTTGAATTAATGAATTTACCTGTCAAGGCACCATATAATTTGTCTCCAAGGCTTCTGCTGTAAGCTACTGCTATCTCAAACTCATTTGGTTTACCTGAGCCAATGACATCTCCCTGAGTATTAGTGAATGTAAATTCGCCTAAGGAAAAGTATCGTATTGATGCAGAGATTGCTTCTTTTTTACTGAACTTATAATAGCCGGAAAGGTATGCCATATATATATCGTTCAATCCAAGGCCTTTCAACCAAGGAACATATGATACAGAAATACCGCCGTCTCCTTTGGAAGATGCGATTTTAGCAGCGTTGAAGTGCATAGCGTTTGCGTCTGCTGATGTGGCCAAACCTACACTACCCATGCCGGAAGTTCTAGCATCTGGTACGATTCGCAGAAAGGATACGACTGTGGATATAGAATTTCTGCAAGGTGAACCATCCGGTTCTAACCAATTACCTGATCCTAAAGGACTTTCAACACATTGGGCGTTTGAATAATTAGAATAAGAAATGAAAAAAAGGAATGATAATAAATGGATATAATTCTTCATATATAATAAGAAATGATTGCATTTTGATTTAATCGACCGCAAATATAAACTGAAATATCTTTAATTTATTGCCTTTGCTTAAACATAGGCTTTTATTTTAATAAAACTAGCTTTTGAAATTCGCTTTGAACTACCTTTTTATTTGTATCCAAAGTATTAATTACCTTAACTTTATATATATAAACCCCTTTTGCTAATTGATCACCATAATCATCCAACCCATTCCAAATTGACGTCTTAAATCGCTTGCCAATTGGACTCAATGGTTCTGAAATGGTTTTGATCAATCTGCCTGAGACAGAATATATAGCTATTTGTGCTACTATAGAACTGTTCTGAGAATCAAACTCAAACATAAATGAAGTAGCTGTAGTAAACGGATTCGGATAATTCAATAAGTTAGAAATGGTATTTTGCTCCGAATTGGAAACGATAAATTCGATCTCTGATTCACTCTTATTATTTGACAGGTCCCAAGCCCTTACCTTTAGTGTATAGTTACCCGGTTCCAACTGATCAAACTGATATTGTAAATCACCTGCTTTGTAATTATCTTTTTCAGCGGTATAAAAGTCATTCATGATCTTATCTTTGGAAGGATCATTATTTAATGTAGATACAATCTCATGACCGATACTACTGGAAGATATATTGATGCCTGTGTCATCTGAGAGTTTTGCAAGCAAGATCGGAGAAGTGCCCACAGTAGCTCCATTCTTAAAGTTAAGATCATTCATAAAAAGCTCAATCACTGGTGGCGTATTGTCCACAATAGGATTTCTACTTTCGCCACCAATTTTAACCTTAGTTGAATATCCGCCTGCATCATATACACCATTATCTGCGTAGAAAGTAAGCTTGCCAGTATCGATGGCATAATTAATGTCTTTAGGTGAAATGAAATCAATGCTCCATTGACCTAATGCTACTGTAGCTTTCCCTTTGAAAATAATATTGTTCTGGAACCTGACTGGAATGTTGGCACCATTTCCATCATTACCTTTTGAGTACAAATTATATGCCTTATCATATACAGTTAAGGTCATAGTGCCATTAAAGTCTGTTATGACTGCATTTTGCGCATTTCGCACTGAGCCCTTAAGGTTAACTTTCTCCAATGCTTTAATCGTATCATTTCCTTCAAGCATGTATGGCTTTTGGTTCATCGACTCCAGCACTACATTTTCTTTTGGGAAAGCCAAGGTCATTGAAGGATCGCCTAGCAATACAAAAGCCAATCGATCAGCTCCGGTAGTGCTGTTCTTGGCTTTGGCAAGGATCTCCCCATTTGTAAGGTATTTGCCATCAACTTTTGAATATAGTACTTGAAACAACTTATTTACAAAAGTCTCATTAGGAGCTATATATACTGAGCGGGTAGTGGTCATCAAAGCGATCATACCACCATTAGGTTTAGTAATACAAACCTTACCTACGGATGTAATCTCAGGATCATCATAGGTAGAAAATGAGCAAGTCCCCGTGATCAACATTGGCATTCTGTTCCGATTCTTCATGCCATTCAACGTTGATCGATCAATGATCTTTTCCTGAGCAAGGCCATCTACACCTCCGTGTCCAATATAATTAGATACAAGAACACCATTGTTGAACTGGTCATTCATGTCAGTGACTGCAGTCGGGTAGCTTTCGCCTCCCACAGTTGCTTCCTGTTTGTAAATATCAAGATAAACCTTGGATATGTTAAGTTCAGGATTTAATTTTCTGACTCTTGTGAAAAGTGATTCTGATTGATTGATGAAATTATCGCTTCCTATATCATCCCAATCATCACTTATTATCTGCAAGTTGTATCTCCAATCTCCAAATGAGGCCTTGTCAGTTTCATATATTTTTACTTTATTAATGATCGTCTGTGCCTGACTCTTGTCCTGTATAGGGAATCTTCCCACAAATACGTCAATAAGGCCTTTTTCTATTTCGCCTTCATCTTCATCCATGAAGCCATAATAATCATCAGAAGGAATAGCTCTGATAGGTTCGAATATTGCTTTCGGGTATTCATAAACTGGCACATAATTTGAATTTTCCTTATTGGATCCCTGAGCTATCGTTAGATCTCTATAGTCATAGGATCCATCGCCAAACATCAATAAGAATTTGAATTTCTGAGGGTCACGTGTATAGAACATTCTCGCCATATCTCTAATGCCAGTAGGGTCCTGTGCTCCACCTGAAAATTCATTTTTTATTTGTTCCACATCAATGGCATGAACGATGATCGATGATTGTTTACTTCTGTAGGCAGCATATTGTTTTGCCTCATCCGCGAATTTAGCATGATACACTATGACCATATCCGGTGTGATTAATCCATGGATATCCTGGGGATTCACTAGTCCTACTTTACCTGGACTTTTGATATCGGTGTTATTAAAACAAATGAATTGACGAGCATTTGAATAAGCTGCTGTAAAGGAACCCTTACCGCCTGATATGGACATATTGATCTTATTGGCCTTAAACATATCTGTGATATCCCAGATTTGTTCGTCTCCTTGGAGTGAAGAAAGATTATATTTAATATTGCCCGGTACCGAGGGTCTAAGCAATCTGAAATCCATTGGTTTTCCACCTTTAATGAGATTTCTTTTTGCATTTACTTCCAAATAATCGAGCCATCCCATGCTCTCAACACTCACCTGCGGAAAATCGAATGAAATGTTCCAATTCCCTCCTATTTGTTTGAACTTGAACTTTTTAATGTTGTATGAAGCAACTCTGGATTCAGAGCTTTCTATCATAGTACCGCCAAACGATATATCTGTTGATTGGCCATCAGTTGTTAAAATGACCTTCGTTGGAATTTTACATCTTGTGGCGAAAGCCATATTAACTTGACCGGAGTCATTTGGGACAAGGTTGTTAAGGTCGAAGGCGCTCGTTAAGTTTTTTGTTCGATTGCCATTTTGGATTATCTCATCCAACCATATCTGTCCGGCTCCAATCTTGGAAAATTCATGAAGTAAATTTGTTTTATCTACCTCATATCGGTTTACATAGTCGTATTTGTCTGTTTCTATATCAAAGGTGCTTAGACTTTCCTTGACCGGTATTCTTTTGCCGCCCTGATCATTGAATTGAACAAAGAAATATTTCTTATCATCATAAATATTTGATTTTCTGGTCATGCTGCTGTCAGCAAGTTTATTCCAATTGTGCGCACCTGGCGAATAAAAAAGGAAATAGTCATCTTTATCCCAAGTGCCATCATCTGTTCCCACCATTTGAATGGCTATTTCCTGGGCATCATCCGTTCGGATACCACTATTAAGTTCAGGCAAAGGACCAGGTAAAGTACCAAATAACCGAATTTTAGATGGATCAATATTGGAAGTATTTACTCCAAGCGAATTCAATAGATTGTTGTCCACCTTGTAAATCCCTGCTTCAGTAGTGGATAGTTTGTAAGTTGGGACATCTTTAAAGATGGACTTATCAGCATACTTTGGAGGATTATTTCTTGCTTCCAACTGATCAAATACATTGTAAGTGATCTTTATACTATCCAATAATTGGAAATTTGTCAGAGAGGTCCATTGTCCCGGTAAAAAAGTGACTGTGACAGATTGTTCCCTCCTGCCTTTATTCACAGTAACTATTGGATCAGGATTTCTGATGCCGGCACCACTATATGCTATTGTGATATTTGATTTACTATAAAAGGTTTTGAAATCACGAATTTCTACATTCTTTCCTAAAGGCAATTCAAATCCTCCGGTCACTAAGGGGATAGATGAACTTTCAGGATTTGATACGTTACTAGGATAATAGAGGATATTTTTTGTTTTAAAAGTTTCAACAGCCTTGGCATTAAATTCAGTAAGCACTATAGTCCTTTCAATTGTTTGAGCTTTCAAAGACTGACTTGTCAAAAGATTTATAAATATAAATGCAAGAAATAAATTTAAAGCAAAACTAATTTTGAAGAATTTATAAAAAGGAGGCTTCAGCATAAATAAATATTAATAATGTATTTTAAGGGTGTTTCCATGCAAAAATGCGACCGGAATTACATTTTACAAACGATTAACAAAAGATTTTATTTTTAGTTAGTGAAGTAAAGTTAAAACTTTAACATATTCTGGTGACAAAAGGGAAAGAGCATAAAGGGTTTTTGTTTTCATAAGGATTAGATTTTCATTCAAAGGATTTGCTTTTGTCATTTTAAATTAGCAGTTTTGGATTTTAAAATAATATTCAATAAAATAATATCCTGAGTGCATAAGTTATAGTAAATCTTTTGTCTCAGATTTGACTAGGTGGACCTGCAAGCATTATTTTTTTGCGTCAGCATAATTTAATAGTCAACAATTAACATTTTTACTTTGCCCATGACTATAAAATTATATTACATTTGAATTTTAATGTACTATTTATGACTTATCCTTTCTACAAATATTTCTGCTTCATCCTTACACTGCTTACAAGTGTGGCTGCATATGGACAAGATCCGGTGTTTTCTCAATTCTATGCACATCCACTTGAACTTAATCCAGCTCTGGCAGGCAATAGTGGAGGGACCAGGATAGGATTGAATTACAGGAATCAATGGAATGGATTAAGCTCAGATTATAAAACTTATGCAGTAAGTGCTGACCAATACTTGTTTGGTTACAATAGTGGAATAGGTATTTCTTTGATGGCAGATGAAGCAGGTCAGGGTATATATAGAACTATTAACGGTGAATTTTCTTATTCCTACCAAATCGAAATGAAGAATGATACTAAGATCAAAATGGGAGTACAGCTAGGCTTCATTAGTGTTGCATTGGATTATGATAAACTTTTATTTATTGATCAGATTGATCCTATCAATGGGGCGACAAGTCCTGGTGGATTGCCCTACCCAACCAATGAAGCTCCGCCTGAATTTACCAATAGAACACTTTTAGACCTTGGTTTCGGAGCAGTTATCAATAACGAAAATTTTTACGCAGGACTTGCAATGAAACATCTGAATCGTCCTGATCTTAATTTTTATACGACCGAAAGTAATACTAAAAGAGGTCTTCCAATAAGGCTCACTGCCATGGCAGGATACAGAATACCTATAGGCATACAATCCTATGGAAGGAAATCCAATTATGCCATACTTCCAAACATCCTCTTTGTGAAACAATCTTCTTTAGGTCAGGTCAATTTGGGTGCAATCCTGGAAATGAAATCCTTTAATGCAGGCTTGTACTATCGGAATGGATTCAAAAATCCTGATGCAATAATCGTTTCAGCGGGTTTTGACACAGGACAATTCAAGTTTGGGTACAGCTATGATGCAACAGTTTCGGGACTCGGATTTAATACTGGTGGTACTCATGAATTGAGTTTAAGTGTAGTATTTTATCAGGACAATGGTTCCAAATACAGCGACTGCACAAAGATATTTAGATAAATATGCATTTATACAAAACTTAATATCATAAAAGGTCAGAAAATACGTTTAAAAAAGTGTCAACAAAATTTTGCACAGAATTATTAAGTTGTATCTTTGACCTTCTTAACCGAAAAATATTAGAATTATCAGCAGATAGAACTAAAATTGAATCGTTGAAAGCTAATAATAGCAAAGACTTTTTAAAATTGGAAATGTGCTTCTGACCTTTTAAACAGATAAATTAACAAATGAATCAGGCATTCAAAATTTTTGTACTTTTAGTATCTACCATGTTTATGTTCGCTTCTTGTAAAAAGAAACAAGAACGATCAGGCTCTACAGGATGGGTTTACAACGACCAGAAATGGGGTGGTTTTTCAAAATCAGATGCTAAAGATCAGGAAACTGGTCCCAATCTGGTACTTGTAGAAGGTGGAACTTTTACAATGGGAACGACTCAGGAAGACGTCACTTATGAATGGAACAATGTTCCGAGAAGGGTAACTGTTTCTTCGTTTTATATGGATGAAACTGAAGTAGCTAATATCGATTACAGAGAATATGTTTTCTGGACTAAGAGAGTATTCGGTGCCAACTATCCGCAAGTTTGGAGAAATTCACTTCCTGATACATTATGCTGGAGAGAGGAATTGGCTGCTAATGAGCCTTACGTAGAGACTTATTTTAGATTCCCTTCTTATGATGATTATCCAGTAGTGGGTGTGTCTTGGATTCAGGCAAATGAATATTGCAAGTGGAGATCTGATCGTGTGAATGAAATGTTGTTGATAGAGAAAGGAATTTTAAATCCCAATCCTGAACAAAAGGATGGCGATAACTTCAATACTCAGGCTTATCTATATGGTCAGTATGAAGGAAGCGTAAAGAAAAATCTTAAGGATGCTTCTACAGGAGGAGAGAAAAAAGTAACTTATGAAGATGGCATTTTACTACCTGCTTACAGACTGCCTACAGAAGCTGAATGGGAGTATGCAGCACTTGCACTTCAAGGTAATATGTTGTCTGCCAAAGATGAGATCGTAACTGATAGGAAAATCCTTCCTTGGAATGGTGATTCACCAAGATATCAGAAAAGAAATAAATACATGGGTAACATGCTTGCCAACTTTAAGCTTGCTGGTGGTGACTACATGGGTGTCGCGGGTAACTTGAATGACAATGCCCCTATTCCTTCACCTGTAAGGGCTTATTATCCTAACGATTTCGGTTTATATAATATGGCTGGAAATGTTAGTGAGTGGGTAGCTGACGTATATCGTCCAACCAACTCAACTACATTGAGAGATGTTGACAATCAGGATCTTAACCCATTCAGGGGTAATGAATTCAAAGAAATGGTGGTAGGTGATGACGGTCTTCCAGTTGAAAAAGACAGTATGGGTCGTTTAAAATTTGCTTTGATGAAAGATTCTTTGATCGCCGGAAGAGAGAATTTTAAAAAGGCAGATGTAAGAAACTACCTGGATGGTGATAGTGCTGTAGACGGATTTTATGACTATGGTGTTACATCTCTGATCTCAGACAAAGCAAGAGTGGTGAAAGGTGGTTCTTGGGCAGACAGATTATTTTGGTTGTCTCCTGGAGCAAGAAAGTTCAAAGATGAAGATAAAGCTGACAGAATGATCGGGTTTAGATGCGCTATGACTAGAATGGGTAGTTCAGCTGGAAATGATTCAGATGGCGGAAATTACTTTGGTAAGCAAAAGAAAAGCAAAAGAAAATATTAATTATAATATTTCAAAATATAAAATCCTCACAATTAACTTTGTGGGGATTTTTTTTAATATGACTAGCAGGTGAATTCATTACTCGATTTATTTATAAAGCATCCTTCTGTCACTATCGACAGCAGAAATATTAATGAAGGGCAGATATTTTTTGCAATTAAAGGCGATAATTTTGATGGCCATGATTTCATTTCAAATGCATTTGAACTGGGAGCATCATACTGTGTTGCATCAGATCTAAAATATAAAGACTTTCCTTCTGTAATAATAGTTGAGGATACCCTGAAGGCTCTTCAAGATTTGGCGCGAGCGTATAGAAAAACTTTTGATATTCCTTTTTTCGGAATCACTGGGTCCAATGGAAAGACCACAACCAAAGAGTTATTGGCAAGGGTAATGGCTACGCGTTTCAAAACGCATATGACCAAGGGTAATTTTAATAATCATTTAGGTGTTCCATTGACGATCTTAGCTATGCCTAACGATACTGAATTTGCAATCATTGAGATGGGGGCAAATCATATCGGTGAGATCAGGGAATTGTGTGAAATTTGCTTGCCTACTCATGGTTTGATTACAAATATTGGTTTGGCCCACCTCGAAGGTTTCGGAAGTGCTGAAGGTGTTAAAATAGGCAAGTCTGAGCTGATGGATCATCTTTCGAATCAGGGTGGGGTCCAGTTCATTAACTTAAGGGAAGAAAGTTTAAGGTTCTTATCTAAATCCACTGAGAATCAAATTTTATTTGGCAATGAAAATAATGAGTCTTTAATTCTTCATGATGATCAGGATAATTTAAATCTTGGATTTATTTATAAAGATAAGTTGTATGAAACCCAATTATTCGGAGCGCATAATTTTAATAACATTTTGTCTGCCTTTGAAGTTGGAAAGTATTTCGGGTGTGATATTTCTGAAATGATTGAAGCTATTGTTCAATATCAACCTACCAATAACAGGTCTCAGAGATATCAATTAGGGGATCTCACCATTCTTCTTGACGCATACAACGCCAATCCTACTTCTGTGCATCATGCCATTCAAAACTTTGGTACACTTGTTGCTGAAAGAAAGTCTGTCATATTAGGTGACATGCTGGAGCTGGGTGAAGCATCTTCAGATTTCCACAGGAAGGTTTTGGCTGATTTGGCTTCATTATCCGGGTTGAACAAAGTAATTTTAGTAGGGGCTGCTTTTTACCAACTTAGATATGAATTTCCTAAATTTAATTTTTATGAGACAACCATCGATGCTTCACGTCATTTAGATTGGAAAGATTTTAATGGAGATACTTTGCTAATAAAAGGTTCAAGAGGGTTAAAACTAGAGAGTTTGCTCCCGTAGTTCATCAAGCCATGAGAATATGTCCTCCAACCTGGGAGACAATTCACCTTTGCCGCTATATATATAATCATTGTAAGTACAAGGTACTTTGCTAAGATGTTTGAGTTCTTCAGGAAGTGGGTAAGGATAATTTGCAAACCATTCCATTGAAATTTCATCTTTTGTAAAATTTACGTTGTGATAAGGTAGGCATTCATCAATGATAAAGGTAGTCTCCTGAACTGTGCCATGTGTGTTGCCGGATTTATTGACACCCGATATGTAATAATAGATGAACTGGGCGATGGTATCTACGGACACCTCATCTATTCCTTCATTTTGCTTTGAAAAACCTGTCAGAATAGTCATCTTGGTGTTTTCACTACTACCAATCGATCGAGCTATTTGATTGAAACTTTCTGATGTAAAGCCGCTCACACCTGGTTCTAGCTTAGAGGGAAGATCAGATTGTTTAACTATAGACAGATCTACTACTACACAATTTGAATACTGTATTGGTTTTTGAATTACTTCTATCTGTTGGAGCAGATTTCCAAGACGATAGTTATCAAAGGAGGACTTGGGAATCTTTGCATTTTCACTAAGATGCTGTTGGTGACCACTCACTCCTAGATTAAGAATAGTTCGGAATGACTTCTCAATAAAATTTGAAAATTCTCTTTGTAATTCGGATAAAGAGTTGTGAAATATTTGGATATTGGCATAAAAATTAGATAAATCAGCGGCCTGGAAGAAATATTTTAAGTCAGAAATATGATTTTGTAAAATAAATACTTTACATTTGCTTTCAGATAATATTTCATTGAGCAGCTGAAATGTGTTGGCATCATCCTCAAGTGTGCCTGGTTGTATTAAGTGAATATTAAATTCCTCGAAATTAAATTTATTTAATCTTTTCGCAAACTTTTCGATATTTTTTACTTCAAAAGAAACGATAAGGACGTTTTTGGGGTTAGTAATTAAGTCTGAGATCGATTTAGCATTTATTTTATTTGCCTTTTCTATCAAAATGGAAGGCTTAAAATTAAATTTTTCAAACATTTTTAATTAATTTATATACTGCAAACATATTAAAATTCGTAAAACTTTTTTTCTTTGAAAATTAATAATACTTTTGCCTTTCAAATTCGTATTTTCTAATTCGTATAAATATATATATATAATATAAAATAAATCCCTATGACTAAAAGAATTTATTTATTCCTGTTCACAGTTGTGTTGATGTCCACTTTCAATAAAGTGAATGCACAAAGTGAATCATTCAAGTCGCCGGTAATAACTGACGAAATGACCGTTAATCCAGATCAGAACAAAGAATGGAGAGCAGGTCAAAGTAAATATTCAGCTAAGCCAAAAAATATGTGGGAAATCGGCCTTCACGCAGGTAGATTTGGCATTAGTGGTGATGTACCAACTAAAGCACTTCCAGGATGGGGCGCAGGTATCCATATCCGCAAAGCAATTACTTATGCTTTGTCAGTAAGAGTTGATGGTTTTTATTCAACTTCGAAAGGATTTGATGACAGATATACACCGGGAGATATTATTGCTCAGGAACAACTACCAAATACTGGTTCAGTAACCAATGGTATGTACAGAAACTACAAGAATACTACCATTGGTGGCTCTCTTGAAGGTATTGTCAATATCGGTAATTTGTTATTTCATAAAGAACGTAACAAATGGAATCTATACGCAGGCCTTGGTATAGGTGTACTTTCTATTGACACTAAAGTGAACAACCAAAAAGGTGGTGCAATTATCAACTGGGAGTCATTGAATTTGAATGCAGATGATAAATATGCAGACAATGTTCAAAAAATTAAGGATGCAATGGATGATGATTATGAGACAGCTGTCGAAAACGAAAGAGGTGTTGGTGGATTTGCTGATAATGGAAAGATCGCAGTTCAAGTTCCTATTTCTATAGGAATCTCAAGAAAAATCAACAAAAGACTTAATATCGGTATCGAACATAAATTTATATGGGCTGATTATGATTCTTGGGACGGTTTTGTATACAGATCAGCACAAGATCAATCAAATGATAGTGACAAGGGTCAATATACTTCAGTAAGATTAGGTATCAATGTTGGTAGCTTTGACAAACGTACTGAACCACTTTATTGGTTGAATCCGTTAGATGGTGCTCTTAATGATGTTGCTGAACTTAAGCAAAGACCAAAATTTGACCTTACTGATACTGATGGTGACGGTGTGATCGATATGATCGATCAGGAGAAAGAATCTCCATCTGGAGCGGCTGTAGATACAAGAGGTATTACTTTGGATAGTGATAAAGACGGTATTGCTGATTACAAAGATGATGAGCCTTACTCTCCTCCTGGATACGAAGTTGACACTAGAGGTGTTGCAGTTATACCTGACAAACCGGTTACTGAGTCAAGATTAAATGAAGTATTGAAAAATGCTAAAAATGACTGGTGGTTGCCTATGATACATTTCGATTTGGATAAATATTATGTTAAACCAGAATTCTATCCTCAACTGAAATCAGTTGCTGAAGTAATGATGTCTCATCCTGATATGAAGATCGTTGCTACAGGTTTTACTGATACACGTCTAGGAGCTGATTATAATACAGTATTGTCATTTAACAGAGCTAAGGCTGCAGTTGATTACCTTGTAGGTACTTACAATATTCCAAGAGAAAGATTTGTTATCAACTATAATGGAATGGACGAGCCTATCATACCTAATCTTCCTACTTCACACAATATCACGAAGCAGAAAGAAATGCAACAATACATCAACCGTAGAGTTGAGTTTAGAGTAGCAACTCCTGAAGATAAAGATCAAGATGCTCCTACTGGACCGAATGCAGGACAAAACACTCCTGGTTCTTCTAGAAAAGGTGCCAAATATTCAGGTAATTCTAATTCAGGATATTAATCTGAATCAGATTATGATATAATAAAAAGGGAGTCTCATGGCTCCCTTTTTTTATTTAAACTACACCCTTTGTTTAATTTGATTTTACGCTTATATTTGAAAAAAAATAAAAATGTTCAAAGATATTGATCTGAAAGGCCACACAGTAATAGTTAGAGTTGATTTCAATGTACCTTTTGATGAAAATATGAAGGTGTCAGATGATACCAGAATTAAGGGTGCGATTCCAACTATTAAAGAATTGATTGATAGGAAAGCTAAAGTTATATTAATGAGCCATCTTGGAAGGCCCTTGAAAGACTTGAATGAAGACGGATCAGTTAAGAAAAAATACTCATTAGTCCATGTAGTAGATGCTCTAAAAAATAATCTGGGTATGGAAGTGACATTTATTGAAACTCCGGTTACAAATCCATCAATTTCTAAAGAGATAAGTGAGTCTAGCATTAAGAATGTTATACTTCTTGAAAATACCCGATATTATAAAGGAGAAGAAAAAGGTGATGAAGAGTTAGCAAAAACAATGGCTTCACTCGCTGATTTTTATGTCAATGATGCCTTTGGAGCTGCTCATAGAGAACATGCTTCTACTGCGACTATTGCCCGCCAATTCGATCCGACACATAAGTCTTTTGGACTTCTTATGGATAAGGAAGTAAGCAACATATCTAAAGTACTTGGCGATATTAACCGTCCTTTCTGTGCTATCGTAGGAGGCGCGAAGGTTTCTGATAAAATTGCACTCATAGAAAACCTGATGGATAAGGTCGATAAGATCATCATTGGTGGGGGAATGGCATTTACTTTCATAAAAGCTCAAGGAGGAAGTATAGGATCATCACTTTGTGAATTGGATAAGCTTGACTTGGCTTTGGAGTTATTTGCTAAAGCAAAAGTAAAAATGTCGAGTTAATTCTTCCAGTAGACTCCAAAATCACTCAGGGTTTTAGCAATGATGGACTTGCAATTACCTGCGATATTGATAAAATTCAAGACGACTGGATGGGCTTAGATATAGGTGATGCTTCTATAGCTCTTTTTGAAAAGGCAATACTGGAAAGTAAAACTATCCTATGGAATGGACCAATGGGCGTTTTTGAATTTCCTAATTTTGCTAAAGGCACATTAGCCATAGCGAACGCCTTGGCTAGAGCTACTGACAAAGGAGCCTACACATTAGTAGGAGGAGGAGATTCAGTCGCTGCAATTACTCAGGCAAAACTTGAAGATGATGTGAGTTTTGTGTCCACGGGTGGTGGTGCCATGTTGGAAATGATCGAAGGAAAAGAATTGCCGGGCATTATTGCAATGGGACAGACGAATTAGTTATAGTGTAAATCAAAACAAGATTGGATACAACAAACGATTTGCAGAAAAACTTAATTAGCTGGAGAAGACACCTTCACCGACATCCGGAATTATCCTTTGAAGAAAAAAACACTTCACTTTTCATTCAGGAATGGTTGAGAGAAAGAGATATTCCATTCACTTCAGGATGGGCAGGTCATGGAATAGTTGCTTCAGTCATCATTGATAAAGATGATCCAAAGTTTTATGCATTCCGCGCTGACATGGACGCCTTACCTATCCAGGAAGAAAACCCCAGGGAATATTGCTCTCAAACTCCAGGAATAATGCACGCCTGCGGTCATGATGTGCACACGACATGTTTGCTTGGAGCTATTGAATTGATCCTGAATAACAAAGATCAATTAAAATCAAATTTAAAATTTATATTCCAACCTGGTGAAGAAAAACTCCCGGGTGGCGCATCCATCATGCTCAAAGAAGGTGCTATCGATGTAAATAATTGCAAAGGAATATTCGGTCTGCATGTCCAGCCATCAATGGAAGTCGGAACTGTCGGTTTTCACTCAGGAATTTATATGGCTTCTTCAGATGAATTATACATTACTGTTAAAGGCAAAGGCGGACATGGTGCAATGCCACAGGACACGATCGATCCAATTTACATAGCATCCTCCATTATCATTGGCTTGCAGGAGATCATCAGTAGAAAAAGTCATCCAGCTTCTCCTTCCATTCTTACTATTGGTAAAATAAATAGTGTAGGCGGCGCTACGAATATCATACCCTCAGAAGTTAAACTAGAAGGCACTTTTCGGGCTATGGATGAAGCATGGAGAAAGAGAGCACATTTACTTATCAGAAAAACTTGCGAAGGAATAGCTGAAAGCTTCGGAGGTAGTGCGGAGGTTGATATTGTCCATGGATACCCTGTCCTGATCAATGATGAACATCTGGTCCAATCAGCAAAACAAATCGCTAGTCAGATTCTTGGAACAGAAAATGTGATAAACCTTGATATCAGAATGACTTCTGAAGATTTTGCTTGGTATACTCAGCAAATCCCGGGATGCTTTTTTAGATTGGGAACTGGAAATTCATCTAAGGGCATTACAAGTGGCGTACATACAGCCACTTTCGATGTTGATGAGGATTGTCTTATGATTGGTGCCAATACGCTTTCACTGATAGCTTTGAGCCTGAGTAGTGAATGTTGAAATTATAATTTTATAATTTTCTCCTCTTCACCTCACTATCGATGTACTGAAATTCCCTGCTCATGTCACCTGTGACCGAAGTATTCTCTTGTGCCCTCCGCATTAAATAGGGCATCACATCTTTCAATGGTCCATATGGCATGTATTTGGCAGTAGTAATGCCGGCATCAGCCAGATTAAAGGTAAGATGATCACTCATGCCGTATAATTGGCTTGTCATCACGTGTGGATGATCCCCTGATATACCCTTGTCCATTAAAAGCGAAGAATAAAGTGCTGAAGACTCAGCATTGTGCGTTGCGCAGCAAAAAGCAATTTCTTTAATGTTTTCAACACAGTAGATGATTGCTGCATTATAATCTCTATCGCAATCCACTTTAGAGTCTTGAATTGGAGATGGTAAGCCTAGTTTTGTCGCCCTGTTTCTTTCTTTTTCCATATAAGCCCCACGAACTGCTTTTGCACCAAGAATATAACCTTCCCTTTTGGCCTTTTCATGGGACTTCTTTAAAAAGTCTAAACTTACCTTGCGATACATTTGAAAAGTATTGTATACTACAGGCTTTTCTTTGTTATATCTTGCCATCATCTTATCCGTAATTTCATCAACTGTGTCCTGGATCCAGGTTTCTTCAGCGTCAATAAAGATGCTCATGTTATGATTCTGAGCATTGTGACAAATAGAATCAATCCTTTTGATTAGGTGATTAAATTCATCCTCTTCATTCGAATTTAGTTGCTCCTTCCTATCCATTTTCTCGAGTAATTCAAATCTGCCCAATCCGGTTAGCTTAGCACTTACTGTTGTAATATTAGGTTGTGTGGCAGCAAACTCGATAGAACGAATAGTGTGGTTCATCGTTAGATTAAAGTCTTCCTCAGAGTTTTTTGCCTCAGCTCCATAGTCCAGGATGGTGTAAACCCCTTTTGAAGCAAGTTTCTCAACTGCAGGCACACACTCCAAAAGTGTTCGACCACCGCAAAATTGAGCGAATAATGTATTTTTAAGTATTAATTGAGTAAAAGGAAAATTGACCTTCATGGCCCACATTCCAAGTTTTGTTCCTAAACTTACCAGCCAAGGTCTATTCATCTTGTCAAATAACCAGTGCATTCTTTTTAGTTCTGCATTCGTCTTAGTTGCAAATGCGATCTCTGTATTTGTAAAATCCGGTTGGCTTCTCTTCATTCCATTTATATTAAATTCATTTCTCAAATGAAATTCAAATATAGATAAGATATCAAACAGTTACTACAAAAATAACCGTTGACTTATTCAATTTAAAATTGTGGAAAATTTATATGTTTAATTTTAAATATTAAACAACGAAATATCTTTATGTTTAATCGCCTTGGTAGGTATTTCGACGACCATAATTGTTCCATTGCCAGGTGTTGAATCTACACTGAATTTACCCTTGAGGTATTGTGCCCTATATTCTACATTTTTAAGTCCCATGCCTTGATACTGAGTTTGATTATATGCAAATCCTTCGCCATCGTCCTCCACGGTAATCATCATGAGGTCTTCCAGGTAGTTGATCTGAATAATGATCTCCTGTGCTTTGGCATGTTTTATACTATTATTGACCAATTCTTGTACGATCCGGAACACAAATAGATCCAAGTCTTTATCCGAAATTCTATTTATCCCAAATGCCTGATATATGACAGTCGGTCCACCATCGAATGTATATTTCTCTATCAATTCTTCTAAAGCAGTATGAAGGCCGTATTTAGAAAGTGTAATGGGCATCATATCTCGTGAGATCTTTCTCACTTCTTCGCATGCATCGTCGATCATCTCCTTGGCCTTTTTCATAGCAGGGCTGATTCCGTTTATTTCCTTGCCTTGACTTGCACTCATCTGGAGCTTTATCGTACTTAACATTGCACCCAAACTGTCATGCAGGTCTTTCCCAATCCTGTTTCTTTCAGCCTCCTGACCCATTAGCATCGACTCCATCGCTTTGATCTGACTATCTTTTTCTATTTCTTTGAGTTGTTGATCCTGGAGCTCGTTGCGCTGCTGGCTTATGATTTGATTGGTTTTAAAGCGGTTTGTATAATTACGGTAAGTCAAATATACAGCGAGGATCGTGGCAAGAAATGCAAAGATCAATATATATATCATTACCCGCTGTTGCTTTCCGTTCAAGGTTTTCAGCTCATTTTCATTCTCAAGTTGTTTGATGACTAGATCTTTATTCTCGGAGTCGAATTTTTGGGCAATCTCCTGGCTTGACTTTAAGATCTCTGTATTCTTGACATTATTGACTACAGTCATATACTTCTCAAGTACACTTATTACCTTTTCTTTACTTCCTGTTTCAATATAAACTAACGATAAAATCTTGTACAATTCAGGTAAGTCTTGTTCCTTTCCCTGTTTTAGAAGGCCAGATTCTGCTCTTTCCAGATACAATTCTGCATTACGAAAGTCCTTTTTTTCGAAATAGATCTTTCCTAAATAAAAATCATTGAAAGCATTGGTGCTGTCTTTAAGGAAAGATTCAGCTAGTTTTTGATTTCGGAAGGCGATCTTTAATGCTCTGTCATAATTTTTCTCCTTAAGATCATTTTGGATCAGGTTGTTATTATTTTGCATAATAAGATTGGTATCTCGGAGGATATCATTTGCTATTTCAAGCGTCTTAATATAACATAGTCTGGCATCAACATGCTGATTGTCATTAGTGTATGCCAATCCAAGTTGATTCATGGCAATGGCATATGGCCTGTACATCTTATTTTCAAGGTAAAAATCCGTTGCTTCCTTCAGATTATTAATAGCAAACTTGTAATTGTATAAATTGAGATAGAGAACGCCCAGCTTTTCAAGCATGGCATAATATTCTACATCTTTTCCAAGTGTTTTATAAATCGCAGAACTTTTTTGATAGTAACTAACTGCACTATCCGGTCTTGATTCGACCTCATATGCTTCAGCTAGCTTTTTAAAAAGAATTGCTGCCTGTTCGTTTTGGGAATTCTTAACCTTCTTAATTGAAACGATTAATTCATTTTTAATCGAATCGGTATTATTAACTGGTAAGGCATTTTGACTCAAAACGCACCATGGTATGCAGAAGGATAAAATTATCAGAACACTTATTGTCCTCATTTTATTTTTTTGTAATGTAAATCAAACTTAATATTCAAAAGATGGGGCGTAATAGAAAGAGTGAATATTAATTCGCTAAACAAGGCTATTCTCGAGCGCCACTCTGACCAGACCGGCACTGTTTCTTACCCCAAGTTTTGACATTAGGTTACTTCTGTGTGTCTCTACTGTGTGCAAACTTATAAATAACATATTGGCGATCTCCTGAGCTGTATGCTCCTTGATGATAAGGCCAAGGATCTCTTTCTCTCGCTTGGAGATCTTTACTTGAAGGATGTCCATGTTATTGCCCTGATTTTTCTTTGCGAAACTGTTCATCATGGTCTGGGTCACTGACTGGCTATAATATTGACTGCCATTAAACACGGTCTGCATGGCCTGGACCAACTCTTCGTGATCTGTATTTTTCAGCACATAGCCGGATGCACCTTCTTTTAACACTTCTTTGATATACTCGGCATTATTGTACATGCTCAATATCAATATCTTGATAGCTGGATACTTTTTCTTGATTTGCTTAGTCAATTCCAGTCCATTCAGGTTGGGTAGATTTATATCAAGTAAAATAATGTCTATATTGGGATTCTTCTCAATAGCGCCCATGACATCCTGCCCATCGAAAATTGTCTCAACTATTTTTATCTCAGCTGAATTGGAGAAAATAGCCTGAACACCTTCCACAAACATCTTGTGATCATCTACGATCATTACCTGAATCTTAGGCTTCGCCATGTAAATTTATATATTAATAAGTTGTGTAAATAAAGTTCGAATGAGCTTAATGAATGGCAATTTACGGTCTTTTTTGATTTATTATATATATTTTTCCTTAATTTATTCTACTTTCGCAGTTGATAACGCACTTTCATGAGTAATATTGTAGCTATAGTAGGCAGACCGAATGTCGGTAAATCCACCCTTTTTAACAGACTGATCGGTAAGAAACAGGCCATCATCGACGATGTGAGTGGCGTCACAAGAGATCGGCAATATGGCGAAGCTGATTGGAATGGTAAGTCTTTTATCGTCGTAGATACTGGAGGTTTCGTTCAAGGAAGTGATGATGTTTTCGAAAAAGCCATCCGCGACCAAGTCCATATCGCCATAGAAGAAGCAGGAGCGATCATTTTTATGGTAGATTTTGAAACAGGTGAAACCGACCTGGATAGTAAAGTAGCCAAGATGCTGCGCCAATCCAATAAGAATGTCATCTTAGTCGTAAATAAGATAGACAATGCCGCCAGATTCATTGAAGCACAGGAATTCTGGGGTATGGGATTCAAGCATACGCACTTCCTTTCTTCCATCTCAGGTAGTGGTACAGGGTAGATCCTTGATGATCTGATGCCGATGATCACTGACCCGGAGACCTTGAACACGGACCTTCCTAAGATCGCAATTATTGGACAACCAAATGTAGGTAAATCATCCTATACCAACGTTTTATTAGGTGAAGAACGCAATATTGTGACGGACATCGCCGGAACTACGCGTGATTCGATCCACACCCGCTATAATTTATTCAACAAAGAATTTTATATCATAGATACTGCCGGTATCAGAAAGAAACAAAAGGTCAATGAGGATCTGGAGTTCTATTCTGTGATGCGCGCCATTCGAGCTATAGAAGAGGCTGACGTTTGTGCTTTATTGATAGATGCACAGACAGGTATCGAGGCACAGGATATGAGTATATTCCGGTTAGTCCAAAAAAGAAATAAAGGTATCGCCATATTTGTCAATAAATGGGATCTCGTAGATAAAGAAACCAATACTGCACGTGATTTTGAAGCTGAAGTAAAAGAACGATTGGCACCATTTAATGATGTTCCCGTCATTTTCATATCAGCTTTGGAAAAGACAAGGATCTTCAAGTCTATCGAAGTGCTCTTGGACATATATGAGAATAAGCAGAAAAAGATCATGACGTCCAAACTCAACGATGTCATGTTGCCAATTATTGAAAAGACGCCACCACCTTCTTACAGAGGTAAGATGATCAAGATCAAATACATCACACAACTGCACGCATCTCACCCTGTGTTTGGATTTTTCTGCAACTATCCGGATCACATATTGGAAAGTTACAAGCAGTTTTTGGAGAATCAAATGCGTAAGAACTTTGACTTCAGTGGTGTTAAGATCAGCATTGTATTTAAAGAGAAATAACATGCTTTTTTCAACCACTGACATAGAAGGAGTCCTGATATATGAGCCGAAGGTAATCAATGATGAACGGGGATACTTTTTCGAAAGCTTCAGGTCGAGTTATTTCGAAGATTTGGGCATCACAAGACCTTTTATACAAGACAATCAGGCTTTTTCAACCAAAGGGGCATTAAGAGGACTACACTATCAGACAGGAGCATATGCACAAGCAAAACTAGTTAGAGTTTTACTGGGTGAAGTGCTGGATGTGGTAGTAGATATCAGGCCGGAATCAAAGACATTTGGCCAGCATTATAAAATCATTTTATCAGGAGATAATCATAAGCAGTTATATGTTCCAAGAGGCTTTGCTCACGGTTACCTTGTCTTGTCAGAAAATGCCATCTTCTGTTATAAATGTGATAATTATTACAGCAAATCGCACGAAGGAGGGCTAAGATACGACGATCCAAATGTGGGCATAGATTGGGGCTTTCCTGCTAATGAATTAAATGTGAGTGAGAAGGATCTGATTTTACCCACTTTAGGAACACATATTTCAATAGATCAATAAAACAACGATAAACTTCAATACATGGCAACAATAGGTGTCACCGGTGCAGCAGGACAATTAGGACAGGAACTTGCCCTGCTTTCTCAATATTACCCGAAACATGATTTTGTGTTTTTCGATTCTGAAGAACTCGACATCACTGACTGGCTTCAGCTGGATGATGAACTTGAAGAATATGATCTGGACTTCATGATTAATTGCGCAGCTTACACCAAGGTCGATCTGGCAGAAACAGAATCAGAAAAAGCATATCTAGTCAATCAGGAAGGCCCAAAAAACTTAGCTAAATACTGCGAAGAAAATGACATTACGCTCGTGCATTTTTCATCAGATTACGTATATCACAATGACTTTGGTCGCCCGCTGAAAGAAGAAGATGTTACGTCACCAAAAGGTGTATATGCTAAGTCAAAGCTGGCAGGGGAGGAGGAGATCCGAAAAATGTGTGACAATCATTTGATCTTCCGGACATCATGGGTGTATTCGAGCTTCGGTACTAATTTCGTCAAGAATATCCTGAATGCGACCAATAGCAAAACGGAGTTTAATGTAGTTTTTGATCAAATTGGTTGCCCGACATATGCGAGGGATCTTGCAGACAGGGTATTGAAGATAGTCGATGGCATATCAAATAAATTATACAACATCGAAGAGGTAAGAGGTACTTACAATATTGCCAATAGTGGCGTGACGAGCTGGTATGACTTCACCAAACAAATATTCCACTTAGAAGGAAAGAGCTGTACAGTTCATCCTATTTTGTCTGCTTCATACCAGGCTGCTGCAGAGCGTCCGGCTTATTCGGTGTTCGATCAGACAAAGTTGAAAGAGCGTTTTAACCTTGAAATGCCTTATTGGTCAGCCAGTTTGCACAAATGTTTAAAAGCATTAAAGGAAGATTAAATGGTCATCGTATGTTTCGGTCCGGGCCCTGTATTTAAAGGTGGAATAGCCAATTACAATACATCGCTTGCAAAGGCTTTTGATAAAAGGAGTGATTGTGAAGTGCACATTGTCTCGTGGACGCAGCAGTATCCTGCTATTATCCCAAGAGAATTCAAAGATCTTGCAAGTAAAAAAGATCAATTGGAAGGTACTAATATCAAGGTACATTACCTGACCAATTACAACAATCCGTTGACCTGGACCAATACTGCGAATGAGATCATCAAACTAAAACCTGATGTGGTTATATTTCAATGGGCGATAGCGATTCAGGGGCTCCCACTTGGTTTTATAGCAAAAAAATTAAATAAAGCCGGCGTTAAAACCGTGTTTGATCTGCACTTTGTAATTCAGAAAGAGCATAGTTCGATCGATAAAAGATTCACAAAATTTGCGTTAAAAAATGGTAAGAATTTCATCACCCATGCCCTCAAAACATTCAATGAATTAAAGGAAGTTTTTCCCGAAACCAATTTTCAATTATTTGATAAAAATGAAGTTATTGAAACTGAAAAATTGAGATCGAATGGTCAATTACCTGTGATCAATTTATATCATCCGGTGTATGATATGTTCAAGCCGGTGCCGAATTATGACATCGAAACATTCAAGGCGGTGCATGGATTGAAAAAACATGTATTTCTATTTTTTGGATTTATTCGAAAATACAAAGGTCTTCATAACGTTATTCCTGCATTTAATTTATTGGCTCAAAAAAGAGATGATGTATCATTGATTATTTGCGGTGAATCCTTTTGGAAAACTTTGGATAAATCAAAATTATCGACTCGTATCAAAACAGGACTTTTCGGGTTGGCAAAAAAGATCTTCCTCAAAAAGTCAGATGACGAAAGTGAGTACAATCCACTTGCCTTAATTGAAGAATTAGGAATACAGGATAAAGTCGCTGTATTTAATTCGTTTGTACCAAATGAAGAAGTGCACAAATACTTCCAGGTGAGTGATGCTGTTATATTATTTTATGATTATGCCACGCCGTCCGGAGTAGAATCTATTGGTTACAACTTTCAGATGCCCATCCTTGCTACGCGTGTAGGACACTTTCCGGAGACAGTTGTCGATGGCTACAATGGTTACCTGGCCGCTTCTGATGATATCGAAGACATGGCTGCAACGATGGAGCGTTTTCTAGTGCATCCTATTGACAGGGCGAATGTGGCGGAGACGAGTAAGGATATGAGTTGGGAGAATTATGCGAAGAGGGTGGTGGAGTTGGTGTGAATCGACCTGGTTCATTTAAGATTTTAATTTCTAAAAAACTAATATTTTTCTCCAAATTCTTTAAATACCCAAACATAAATATAAAAACAAAATAAAGTTAGAACTTCCCCTCTTGAGGGGTGGCCAAAGGCCGGGGTGTCAATAACAATTTATATAATTAAGAACAAGTTGGATTTATTAGAATAATTACAATTGGTAGTATTGACAAACATGGTAATATATTATTAGGTATTAGTTATACATTTCTTCTTTCTTCAAGACATAATCGTTGAAAAGTTAGTTTCCAGCACTTTTGAAAGCTGAGTAATATAGACAGCCCACATAGCCGTCTCCCCCATCTCCATCCTTTGTAAAGCTGATTTTGAGATGTGCAACTTGCTGCTTAACTGCTCGAGTGACCATCCTTTTTCTTTTCATAGTTGGCGTATTTTGGCTCCTATTTTTTTGTTCATAATTTGTTTGAAGATTATATATTGTAAAGTATAATGTAGGCTAAGTGTGGTGTTGCTGCAAATATAAGCGATAATATTTGAGAATATGCCATATTATTTATAACTATTTTTTCAAATTTCCCAATAATAAGGAAATTTATTTGTAAGAAAAGAAATACCTTAGCGTTATAGAAAGGAAATCATCAAGGATTTCAAACACTTAAACTAAAAGATATTAAATTGATAATCATTTTTGATTGGCAAGTCACATGTATTATATGGTAATTCCATCAATGCCAACTTGAAACTTTTGCTAAGGTGGAGTGTGAATGTAACGGATAGTTTATTTAATTAAATTTTATAAAAATGAAAACAATTATTTTATGAGTTTTAGATCCTTTGCAAGAATTTTCTACATTCAATCTAAAAGATATTTCTGGAGGAAGAAGTGTTGTTTGGAGGGATGGTTCCTCAGCCTCTTATTTGGGCAGAACTTCAAGTATTGATGAAGAGCAAGTTACCACTTACTCCTCACTTCAAGAAGCTTATGATGAAGGCTGTGGAGGGCCATAATAGCAAAATGGTTGTACTGGTGGAGTATACGACTGTGGTGATGGAACACCATTATTTTAGAATATTTTTCTATATTATTCTATTTTCTGTGACAAGTATCAATTGCTGGTCACAGAATTTTACGAATTATTATAACGATAGAAATGAAGCTATTCATAATTATTATGAAGGGAAATTAGAAAAAGCCGATAGTCTTCTTACGGTAGCATTTAAAAAAGTTAAACCGTTAGGTAAAGACGTATATTTTGCAGCAGTTGTAAGTGCTAAAATGAAAAATATACAAAAAACAAGAGATTTGCTAAAATTTTCTTGTGTACTTAATGGTATTTCATTGAAATGGTTAAAGGAAGATTCTGCAATTTTTAGTAATGTTTTTACAAATTTTGAATTTAATAGATTATTAGATACAATTGTAATAACTACCAATTTAAATTATTATTTGTATGAAAATAGTAAATTTAATACGATGAATTACAATTTTTTTGATTCTCTTTTATTTATGGACCAAAAATATCGAAGCGATTTTAAAGATTCCACAAATATAACAGAGGAGCAAAAATTGAAGTTGATGAAAGTAAATGATGACATAGTTCAAAAAAAGTTGATGGATTATGTTGAAGAATATGGGTGGCCAGACTATTCTGAATTATTAACTACTATTCTTATTCATTTTTCAGAAGAAAATTACTTAAAATATAAAACTATTCTTTTGCGTGAAGTGAAAATAGGTCATCTGGACCCTTTTTGGTATGCCAGAATGTGCGATAGATTGGAAAAGATACTTTATAACAACGATTGTACTTATGGTATATGGACGAAATCCAAATGTGGTAAAGATATAATAAGAACGAATAGATTGCAAATTGGATTGAGCCTTTATTATGAGGGGCCGTTTAGGACATTCAAATTAGTTAAGAAATGATCTTAATATGTGCAAATAAAGATGACTATAATATAAAACAGGTTTGTGAATGGTTGCTTTACCTAGGTCATAAATTTATTTTGTTGTTTAAAGGAGAAGATCATATTAAAATTATCAAAATAAGCATTCACGAAGGTACTTTTGTTTTTCAAATAAATAACAGCAAGGTATCAACGTCTATATCTGCAATTAAAAGACCTCATAAAAAGTATTTCAGTAAATCACTATATTCAACTACTTACAGATGTTAAAAAAAATTCTAATAAACGATACCTGGCATTTTAGTGAATTTACTAACTATACACAAAAACTCATAAAAAAATTTGGCATGTAAATTGTATAATACGTAAATTAAAGAAAGTTAGGGTTTAACATCTAACATTTTTATTTCAATCCAAATTTAACCCAAAAAGAGGGGAAATTGACTGCCGAAACTTGAATAAATAACTTTATACCCTTTAATGAATTATTTTCAAAAGTATCAACAATGCTGATCTCCCTTTTAAATTCTATATTAATTACATTCATGTTGACTTTTTCGGAAAGCAAAGAGAGTGATTACTTCTACTTAATAAATAAAGCAGAGATTGCTATTTGTGATGGTCAATTAGTTGATGCATATAAATACTACAATCAGGCAAATGAAATCCACCAATTATTTACAAGGGATCTATACAATAATTGGCTTCTTGAAGTGAAATTAGGTAAAAACCTTGAAGGTAAAAAGTCACTAAACGTTTTGCTTCAGACAGTGGATAAAAACATCTTTTTAATTAATAAGAGGATGAAATTTGTATGGGAAATTCCCTATTGGAAAA
The DNA here is from genome assembly GCF_016707225.1 of Candidatus Brachybacter algidus. Classification (NCBI taxonomy): domain Bacteria; kingdom Pseudomonadati; phylum Bacteroidota; class Saprospiria; order Saprospirales; family Saprospiraceae; genus Candidatus Brachybacter; species Candidatus Brachybacter algidus. Next base: position 302,840 of record NZ_JADJID010000001.1, read on the forward strand.
ATTACAGAGATTCAATACAGCTGATCATCTTGGAAGTTGATCGTTTGGCTTTGGAAGTTGAAGAATTAATGATAAGTGATCAGGCTATTCGTCAGGGTAATCTGGCATACCAAAATGATTCTATTAATACATTAATTAAAAAGGTAGATTCAATAAATTTAATGAAGCTGATAACTCTATATGGCAAATATTCTTATCCTCACGATGATTCTATTGGGAGCAATAGTCCTTGGGGTGATCTTCCAGGACATATTATTTTGATTCACAATTATCAGTGGCGCAGGGACTGGATGGATAAGGTGTTGGAAAGGAAAATTTCTGAAGGTAAGTTGGATCCAAGGCGTTTTGTTCCGGTTAATGGTCGTTTGAATAAATATTATGCAAGTCAATTTCTAAGAATAACTGGGAATGACACTCTAGCATTCATGATAAAAATGGATGACATATCCTTGAAAAGCGATATTGATAGTGCCAGAGCAAAATTTAACCTTGAAACTACCGATGAAAACAGGAAAAAAATCAGTTTTAATTTGGTGAATATTGAATATGCTTTTTACAATCAGAATGAGGTGCCTTGGATACCGGAAGAAATCATGCCGGAATTAAGACCATATGTTATTGAATTGCCTGCAGCAAATGGACGATAATTGAAGGCATGTCTGCCATTATGGAGTGTTTTCTTGAGTATCCGATCGACAGGGCTAATTTGGCACAGACGAGTAAGGATATTCACGATTGGAAAATTTTTGGAGGAGAGTGGATGGATTGGTTTTATTTTTATCTTTACTTTATCCAATCATATTTTCTTCTAATTCCTAGTAAATCAGCAAAATACAATGAGAGCATATACTTTTACTTCAGTTATAATTTTGTATTTTACAATCAATGGTTATACACAAGGGCCGATATGCAATAACTATGAGAACTTTTGGAAAGGAGAATCTTGTTTTTACAATGATCAAAAAGATAGTGCGATAATATACTATAGTAAAGCTTATAATAATTCTCGGTTTGGAAATGTTGCTAATAGCCTGAATACAATTTCTAAAGCAGTTGAATGTGATAGTTTTGATTTTGCAAAAAAGGTGCTGAAAGTCAGTCTAATAAAAGGACTTTTGGATACGAGTTATTATGCAAAATATTTTAAAGAGCATCCTGAAGTGGGTTTAAGTACCATTTTTGATGTTGTCCCAAGAGATGAATATTTTAGTATTAGTAAAAACTATAATGAAAATTTAAATTTTGTTTATATCAAAGTGCTGACAGATCTGGTTTCTTTGGATCAGAAAATAAGAGAAAGCCGGGATGAATTTGATAAATATTCGAAAATTGTAGGTGCTTTAACATTTGATGCGATTTTGAAATTAATAAAGTTTAATGGTAATAAAATGCTGTCATATGAACAGTTAGGAATGGAGGGAAGTGATGCACTTAAAACTTTACTAATTCATTTTGAATTGGATCAATTGCTGGCTATTTCACCTTTTATAATAAAGGCTATCAAGAATGGAGAATTTTGGGCGAATGAAAATTACCTGTATCAATTGGAACGCTCCAGTATTGACGAGAATGTCCTTTTAAAAATGAATTCTCAGCGAGATTCAATCATAACTTATGGTCATAATAACTTAATGGACCAATCTCTTAAAATTTATTACAGCAATTATGGAACATTGGATTATTACATCGATCAGAAAGTAGGTGGAGTGTGGTGGCCTTTAAATCCTGATGTTGACCGGGAGGAGGTTGATATTTTAAGGAATAACCTTGGGCTTCAAACGTTGAATGAATTATTCATTTCAAAGCCATTTGTTAAGGTAATTTCTATTGAAGATTTTATTCGCTATTCAAAGCGGTAGCACTCAAAGCAATATCAAATTTTAATTTCAAGATCAATCTTCTTATTGCATAATTTTATTTATCTTTGAGGAAATTCACTTCACCATGGATAACCCAAAGCTTGGTCGCTATATAGACCCACTAACCGACTTCGGATTTAAGTATTTATTTAGTAATGAGCCACACAAGGATTTGCTCATAAGTTTTCTCAATAGTGTCTTTCAGGGTAGGAAAATAATCAAGGACCTCAAAATAGGAGCAACAGAACAAATTGCCGACTTCTCCAAACATCGCGGTGTGACGGTTGATTTGTATTGTACCGGGAAGGATGGAGAGCGGTTTATAATTGAAATGCAAAGAGGCAGTCAGGAATACTTTAAGGACAGGAGTATTTATTATACATCGCGGGTTATCAATCGGCTAGTTGGCAAAAAGCGCAAATGGAATTACGAATTACCGGAAGTATATTTTATTGGAATCATGGATTTTCGGTTCAATGATAACCCAGATAGAAATTACTTTCATGATATACACTTGACAGACAGGACGAGTGGGCAAGAATTTTATGAAAAGTTGGGCTACATTTACATAGAATTGCCTAATTTTGACAAAGAATTTACGACAACCGATCGTATTGAAGATATTTCGGAACTTGATAAGTGGATATATGTGTTGAAACATTTGAGCCACTTGAATAAGGCTCCGGGATTTTTAAACAAACTGATATTTAAGAAGTTATACGATACGGAATTGTATATTTTATCAATATATTTCCGTATAATACCGAGCTGAAAGTCGTTTGTCCATTTTAATGGACTATTACGAATTTCTATTCGGTGTTATTTAAGATAGCAGAGATTGTAAATTTAAAAAATGAAGAACTCATGAGTTACGAATCAAGCCGGAAGGCACAATGGGATTATGACAATTCAATAGCTTATGCTGAAAAGAAGGCTACGGAGAGAGGAATGGAGAGAGGAATCGAGAAAGCGAATGCAGCAGTAGTAAAAAATATGATTCAAAAATCTGGCCTATCTAATGAGCAGATCTCAGAAATTGTGGAAATAAGTATTGAGTATGTTCAGAAAATTCGAGAAGAACTGGGGAGACAGGATTAAAATAGTATTATAGTTAACCAGTATTAAGGATCATTGTATTCAAAAGAATCGTTCGGTATTAATAATGAATTGAATAAGAAGAGTATATCGTTGATGATGGCACAATGGGATTACGACAATTCAATAGCTTATGCTGAAAAGAAGGCATTAATTAAAAGCAGGGAAGAAGGATTTCATGAAGCAAAATTAAGTTTTGTAAAAAGTATGATTTTGAAATTAAACTTTTCAGATGAGCAGATCGCCAAGTCTTTGGATATAAGTCTAGAGTTTGTTCAAAAAATTAGAGCGGAATTAAGGAGAAAGGAATGAACAGTAATATAGTATTATAGTTAACCAGTGTCATATTTTTTGTGTCCTAGAAGTTTTAATAATGGTGAAATGAAAATTAAGATTATATCGAGTCAGGTGGCAGAATGGTATTATGAAACTTCTAAAGCTTATGCTGAAAGGAAGGCGTATGAAAGAGGATTTTCAATTGGATTTGAGGAGGGTTTCAGAAGAGCGAAAACTAGCATGGTCAAAAATATGATTATGAAATTTGACTTTTCAGATAGGAATATAGTTGATATAGCCGAAGTAAGCATGGAGTTTGTTCAAAAAATTAGAGCGGAATTGAATAAATAAAAATCCTCCATTCTATATAGAAAAATTATGAATCAGATCATGCTCAAACTTCTACTTAGCATATTCTTTCTATCAATTTTCTCGGTTATGTGCTCAGCCCAGGAATTCAAATTGGATTCTACAAATTCTTTCCTTATGTAAACGATTTTGATGGTCTGCAAGGGATTTCCATTAAAAAAATACAAAAAACTATCAATTATAATCCTTAAGCTTCTAAGTTGATTATGTCATTGATAATCAATTGTATAAATGTATAATTATTAATATATACATTAATCTAAAACATTGATTGTTAAACATTTAAATCAATTTTCCATTTGCTTCAATTTATTAAAATGGTTTCATTTGCTAGGCTCAACCATCGAAGTTTCCTTCTGACTTCTGATTTCTGACTTCTGACTTCTACCTTAGATTGAGTAATAGCAAGACTTTTAGAATATATTTATAACACCGAAACTTTAGTTATAATCCATTCATTCCTTCGAAAAAGTGTTCACAATTACATTTATTCATTTGAAAAAGTGTGGCGAAACACATTTATTCGTTTGAAAAAGTGTATTTTTGCCTTTTTAATGCAATATTCAGCGAATTTCATGAAGAGATATTTATTTCAAAAATTGGTGGATTGGAAAAATTCAACAAACAGAAAACCATTAATCATTCAAGGCGCAAGACAGGTTGGTAAAACATGGTTGATGAAGGAATTTGGACGTCAGGAATTCGAGCAAGTAGTGTATTTGAACTTTGAAAGCAGTGCCAGGTTAAAAGATTTGTTTATATCTGATTTCAATGTGGAGCGAATCCTCGCTGTTATTGAACTTGAAACTAATATTAGAGTTGAGCCTCACAATACATTATTGATTTTTGATGAAATACAGGAAGTTGAAAAAGGACTGACAGCTTTGAAATATTTTTATGAAAATGCACCTGAGTATTATATTATTTCAGCCGGGTCATTACTCGGCATATCATTGCAAAAAAACAATTCATTTCCTGTTGGGAAGGTTGATTTCATGAAGCTTTTCCCTATGAGCTTTTTTTGAATTTCTTAAAAATATTGGAGAACAAAGACTTTTGGATATTCTGATACTAAAGAAATGGAACATTATAGCCTCTTTTCATGAAAAATTGGTGAAGTTGTTAAGATTGTATTATTTCATAGGAGGAATGCCGGAAGCAGTTTCGAATTATATTAAATATAAAAATCTAGATGATGTAAGGGCCATTCAAAAAACCATATTAATAGGCTACCAAAATGATTTTGCAAAATATGCTCCAATAGAAATTGTACCAAAAATACGGCTGGTTTGGAATGCACTATTAAGCCAATTGGCTAAGGAGAACAAAAAATTTATATATGGACAAATAAGAAAAGGATCAAGGGCAAAGGATTTTGAAACTGCCATCAATTGGCTTGTCGATGCAGGATTGATAATGAAAGTGTCACGAGTTGAAAAACCTACAATACCATTAAATGCTTATGCGGACTATGATTCATTCAAATTATATATGCTGGATGTAGGGTTATTAAATGCCGCCGCGAATCTGGACAAACAGATTCTACTCGAAAAAAATAATATACTTACAGAATTTAAAGGAGCTTTGACTGAACAATACGTATGTCAGCAACTAAACAATAAAATAGACATATATTATTGGACAGCTGCCAATGCGACTTCTGAAATTGATGTTGTATTGCAACAAAGCAACGAAATAATTCCGGTGGAGGTAAAAGCAGAAGAAAACCTAAAGGCTAAGAGTTTGAAAGTATTTGTCGAGAGATATCAAACCCAAAATGCCATAAGAACTTCGATGAGTCCCTATAGGAAGGAAGATTGGCTTACAAATATTCCATTATATTCAATTGAATTAATAGTAGAAAACTAGAATTTGGGAAAGATAATTATGTGTGTATTACTAATTGCACAACAACTTACATATTTTATAAAAAGATGGATACTAATATAGTGGTTGATTTTTATTTAGTAGATTCCTCCCTTCGGTCGGAATGACAGAATCCTTGTCCTGAGGGGGTATAAAATGGGGTGGCGCAGCCACCCCATTTTATACCCCAATCCCATCGACATAACGTCATTCCGAGCGAAGCGAGGAATCTTTATGTGCTAAGTCTTTTCTTTTTCGGCTTTGTGCAATTTGATATGCACGATAATTATTCAATTAATTATATGTTTTAATTATTTAGTAACTTGGTCAACCAAACATCAAACTACTATGAAAATACTAATATCATTATTCCTGATTTATTTCAATCTTAGCCCGCTATTCTCCCAGCTCAATCCCAAACTCAACACTTACTACCAATCTCTATACACAGCAGAAGACTTTATCCTAACCAATCAGTTCGATAGCTCCATATATTATTATGAGAAGGCATTTGCAATGTTCCCGGAGAATTTTGTTACTGATCTGAACAACGCCCTCATCTGTGCCATTGAAGCTGACAGGTATGAACTGACAGGAAAGTACATTGTTGAATTATTGAAGCAGGGTGTTCCAAGAAGTTATTTTGAAAAGAAGCACTACTTCAGTAGGTTTGTAGATTCTCAGATTTTTGATGTTATGTATGAGCCATTTGAGACTAAGATTGATTCTTTCAAAATAAAATTGATTGATAGCATGTTGGTGACAGATCAATATCCTAGGGTGAATAATATGCCGGATTCAGCTATTCTGGCGATAGATATGATAAATGAAAAGATATTGGAAGACAAAATTTTTACTGATGGACTTCTTCCAAAATCTTATGAAGTTGGGGTGCAAATTTATGGGGACACTATCCTAGTTACACCAAATCTTCACATTTTAATGATTCACCAAGTCAGAGATGATCTTGAAAAATACGGTAAGTTTTATATTAATAACCTCGAGCACCATAACATAAATCCTTTAACATATTTTTCCCAAGCACAAACATTTGGGGAGAGAAGCGATACAACAAATTTGGGTTGTGAAGGAAGAATATTCGCAGTGATCGAATCATTCGGTGAGGATGCTTTCACATGTTGCTGCAATTTAAAAGATCAGGTCAATAAAAATCGGGCGAAATATTATCTGGAGGATCTTGACCGCGCAATAAAAAAATACAGATTCTCCAAAACAACTAAGTTGCCTTTCATGCTTCAAAAACATGTTTATGGAAAGTGGGAATTTCCCGATGATAAAAAACTTGAGGATGCTATTAATAAAAGACTTTCTGACCCGAATTATGTGAGGTTCTTGGAGGAGTAAGCTATACTCTGGGATCAAAAATTAAAGGAATGCTTTTAATTCAAGAATTTTTCATTCGTGAAAATTCGTGAAATTCCTGACAAAAACAAAATAGTAATTTAGTGGCATAATGCAATATTCGCCAACTTCTAAATTTGAGTGATAAAAGGCAATCAGCTTCTGCAATTTTATAACACTCATCAAGTAATTCATTTCTTTTTCTACTTTTGCACCAACTAAGCACTGATTTTACATTGTCTAAAAAAACTCTATGACCACATCGATTATCATAGCTGTATGTATCCTCATGCTTATAGCATATCTTTTCGACCTTAGTACTGCTAAGACAAAGATCCTATCTGTCATTTTATTATTGCTCTTGGGTTGGGCGATGCGGCAAGGTTGTTATCTGTTAGGAGTCGAAACACCTGATTTTGCATCTTTATTGCCGGTGATTGGTAATATAGGTTTATTGCTCATAGTATTAGAAGGTTCACTGGAACTAGAGTTTGACCGTTCCAAAATACCTTTGGTCAAGAAATCATTTTATTCATCAATTGTTCCTATCATTCTTTTAGCGCTGATTTTGACTGCTTTATTTAGTTATTATGGAAACAATGATTGGCGGGCATCCTTATTAAGTGCCATACCATTGTGTGTCATTAGTAGCGCGATAGCGATACCAACAGTTAGGTATTTTGATAAAGCATCCAGAGAATTTGTAGTCTATGAAAGCAGTTTTTCTGACATAATAGGTGTTTTGTTTTTCAATTTCGTAATATATAATGAGGTCATTGATGTATTTTCATTTTTGGATTTTGGAAAGGAGATACTGGTAATGTTGGTGCTTTCATTTGTGTTTACCATTCTGCTTGCATACTTGCTTAATAAGATCGAAAATCATGTGAAATTCACTCCGATGATTATCATCATCATCATGATCTACTTCATCTCTAAATATCTGCATCTGCCCGGCTTATTGTTTATACTCATTCTTGGATTATTTCTAGGTAATCTTGAAAGATTGGATTCTGTAAAATGGATACATAAGCTTAACCCTGAAATGCTGCACAATGAAGCTATGCGACTTAAAGAAATTGTTATCGAAGCAACATTTTTAGTGAGAGCATTTTTCTTTTTATTGTTTGGTTTTTTATTGGAAACAAAGGAAATATTGAATTTACAGACACTTCCATGGTCATTGTCAATCTTTGGATTAATTGTATTGATTCGATTTATGGTATTGAAAATTCTAAAAATACCAATTTCACCAGTGGGATTTATTGCACCACGTGGACTCATCACTATCCTATTATTTCTAAGTTTGCCAGCTAGTCAGACCATTGGTATAGTGAATAAATCTCTGATTGTCCAAGTAATTATTTTTACATCTTTATTCATGATGGTTGGTGCAATAAAAAGTGGGAAAAGCGATAATTCTTCTGAAGAGAATATAGAAGAGCAATTGCAAGGTTAGACCTATAATATGATTGGTCTTTAAAGAGGGAGCAAACTAAATTCTAGGCCTTAGGCAAACCTTCTAATACTGTAAAGACGATGGCTAATCAAATCGGTATCCCTATTTAAAATTCCTTCTAGTATAAAACCATCTAGCCTCACGCAGCCACTGGCATGCCAGATCGAATCAGTCGATGAAAGTATTCCTACGTGCACGACCTTATTGTTTTCATTTGCGAAAAATGCAACATCACCTGCCCTATGACTTCCGAAAGTGATCAGATCACCAGCCATCTCTTGCTGAGAGGCATTTCTTGGAAGATCTATACTGAATGGTTTATGAATGAGTTGCATTAGTCCACTGCAATCCATGCCTAATATTGTTTTACCACCCCACAAATATGGCGCATTCTCAAACTTACTGACTAATTCAAGTATCTTGGATACTTCGTACATTTTCCTTTCTGCGGATTGATTTTTAATTATCGTTTTTTCAGCATTGCCAAGTTTTGAACCAAATGGTAAATATTTTAATCCATCTGATGTCTGCACAGGGGCTAAAAGGTCCATGAATAATAAGGATTTTGGTTCAGAAGCGATCACAAAATGTTTTTTATCTGTCCAGCCATCATATTTGTCATCTTCATTGCGGATGCGGATCCAATCCTTCTGGCCTAATTCCAGCACTGTTGCACTTTCTCCGTATAATATCTGACTTTCCAGTTCGGCGGTTTCAGAAGGATTGGCACGCAGTGGTGCCATCGGTGTATTGCATTGCAGCAGCATATCTGGAAGGAAGGATAGGTAGATGGACATGAGGATTATTTATTCAGTGTGCAAATTACGAAAAATATACTTCTGGGACGCTGTGCGGATCGCGCTGCGTCCCAATGGGTCATGACCCATTGGATGGAAGGATCCCTGCGGGGATCCTTCCAACTTCATGCGCTAGCGCATGAATGTCTCTGTGGGCTGATCCAACTGGTCCAATTGGTGCAATCACAACTGGTTAACTCTAATACTCTAATACTCTAATACTCTAATACTATCCACTCTAATACTTTATTCTAGCACACTTTTCTAAAATTTATATATATATTCTTACTTTATCGTACTACATTTGCAGGAAATATCCACAAGAAACAAATTACATGGCAGAAGTAAACGTTGAGACAGCTAAAAACCTGGGCTTAACCGCAGAAGAATTTGAAAAAATCATTGAAATAATGGGTCGTGAACCCAATTTTAATGAACTGAGTATTTATTCTGTCATGTGGTCAGAACATTGTTCTTACAAAAACTCTATCAAGTACCTCAAAACATTACCAAGAGAAGGCAAAAAATTACTTGTAGCAGCAGGGGAGGAGAATGCAGGTTTGGTGGACATCGGTGATGGACTTGCCTGTGCCTTCAAGATCGAAAGTCACAATCATCCTTCTGCCTTAGAACCTTATCAGGGTGCAGCTACAGGAGTAGGAGGTATTCACAGAGATATATTTACGATGGGCGCACGTCCTATTGCAGCGCTTAATTCATTGAGATTCGGAGATCTTTCATTGGCACATACCAGAAGATTAGTCAAAGGAGTGGTCCATGGCATCGGAGATTATGGCAACTGTCTGGGTGTTCCAACTATTGGTGGTGAGACTTACTTTCATCCATGTTATAATCAAAACATCCTTGTCAATGCCATGAGTATTGGGGTGATGAAGGCTGGAGATACTGTCTCAGCCATCGCGAAAGGGGCCGGTAATAGGGTATTTATAGTAGGTGCGGCTACAGGTAAGGACGGTATTCACGGAGCTACATTTGCTTCTGCAGACTTAACTGAAGATAGTGCAGAAGACCTTCCATCTGTACAGGTAGGTGATCCATTTCAGGAAAAATTATTATTAGAAGCATCTCTGGAAGCTATAGCCACAGGCGCTATGGTCGGAATGCAGGACATGGGTGCCGCAGGTATCATTTGTTCAACTTCGGAGATGAGTGCAAAAGGAGAAGCAGGAATGCGCATCGATCTATCAAAAGTGCCAAAGCGCCAACAAAATATGGCACCTTGGGAGTTATTGCTTTCTGAAAGTCAGGAAAGAATGTTGATCGTATGCAAACAAGGACAGGAAGCCATCTTGCAAGCTGTATTTGACAAATGGGATCTGCCTTGTGATGACATCGGTGAAGTTACTGACACAGGAATGCTTGAGTTTTTCATGGACGGCGAACTAGTAGCGGAAGTAAACGCATACAGCCTTGTCTTAGGCGGTGGTGCTCCGGTATATGACAGACCATATTCAAAACCTGACTACTTAAAGAAAAATACTGAATTTGATATTTCAAATATCCCTGAACCACAAGATCTTGTTGCCGTCGCCAAGCAAATGAGCTTGTTGCCAAATTTAGTTTCAAAGCATTGGATATCTGAGCAATACGATTCTATGGTTAGAACTAATACTATGGCCGTCGGAAGTAAGTCTGATGCAAGTGTTATTAGAATCAAAGATACTAGAAAAGCATTAGCTGCCACGATAGATTGCAACTCAACTTATGTATATAGTGATCCTTATATTGGGTCCAAAATAGCCGTGATGGAAGCTGCACGAAATATCGTTTGCACAGGTGGCAAACCTCTTGCCATCACGAATTGTCTGAACTTTGGTAACCCCTACAATGAAGGTGTTTATTACCAATTTGTAGAAGTGATCAGAGGTATGGGTGAAGCTTGCAGATTGTTAGATACTCCTGTGACTGGCGGGAATGTTAGTTTTTATAATCAATCAGTCATTGGAAATACTACCGAGCCTATTTATCCAACGCCATCTATTGGAATGGTCGGTATCATTGAAGATGTGGATCATTTTACCTCACTGGATTTCAAAAATGAAGGCGACGTTATCTATTTATTAGGAAATCAAAAGGAAGATATCAACTCTTCAGAATATCTTAGAGAAGTTCATGGTGTTCATTCATCCCCACCACCTCATTTCAATGAAGTGGAAGAAATGGCTTTGCAAGCGGCTGTAATTGAAATTATTGAAGGTGGATTAATTAATTCGGCACATGATACAGCTGACGGTGGATTATTTCAATCCTTATTAGAATCTTCATTTACTCATGATTTGGGCTTTGACATATCATTAACTGATGGGATTAGAATGGATGCTGCATTATTCGGAGAAGCCCAATCACGCATTGTTTTAAGCTTAAATTCTGACAAATCATCATCTATTGAAGAGATATGCCAAAGGCATTCAGTTCCTTGTAAGAGAATAGGATCAGTAAGAAAAGATCATATGTCCATCAACAATATTAACTTTGGCACGTTGTCTGAATACAAAAAAACTTTTAATTCACGTTTGAAAGAACTGATTGAGCAATAAATAAAATCTAAAATTCAATTTCTATTACGATGCGTAAAAACATATTATTTTATTTTCTGGCATTTTCAATGACTCTTGTCGTAGGATGCGCGGCTATCAGTGCTACTAAAGGCTTCACGCTTACAGGAGAGATTAAGGATGCTGCTAATATGGAGGCTAGCCTCGATAAACTTGGGATGCAAAACAATGCTATTCCGGTAGCAAAAGCTAAAATTGATGCACAAGGAAAATTTACCATAACGAATGACGAGGTACTTACTCCCGGTGTTTATAAATTGACTATTGGTGCTAAGATTGCTCCAATCATACTAAATGGCAAGGAAAAGGAAGTGACGATCAAAGGTACACTTAATTCTTTTGACGACTTAAGTTTTACAATCACAGGAGCTAAGGGTTCAGAAGAGTTTGCAAATGCAATTAAAGGTCTAATGAACAAAACACTTGACGATGTAGCGGCTAAAAAAGCAATTGAAAATGCAACCAATCCTTATGCTGCGATGCAAATAGCTATGATCACGCTTAGAAAGCCTGCAGATGTAGAGACACATAAAGCTGTATTGGAAAGATTAAAAGCATTTGACCCAACTTCAGATTTTATAGGTGGCTACCAATCAATGATCAATCAATTGACTGCACCTCAGCAACAACCGGGCCAAGGAAGCGGCATAAGTGTCGGCCAAATGGCACCTGACATTAAATTGGCAAATCCTGAAGGAAAAGAGATCGCACTTTCTTCATTGAAGGGCAAAATCGTTCTGCTTGATTTCTGGGCGAGCTGGTGTGGACCTTGCCGTCAGGCGAATCCTCATGTAGTTGAGATATACAACAAATACAAAGATAAAGGATTTACTGTTTATAGTGTTTCTCTTGATGGAGTTGATGAGCGTAATAAAGCTCAAATGTCACCAGAACAGTATCAAGCACAAATGGATGCTTCTAAATCAAAATGGTTGGCCGCAATCACTCAGGATAAACTTGCCTGGACGAGTCATGTAAGTGATCTTAAGAAATGGGGAAGTTCTGCGGCACAACAATATGGTGTTAATTCCATACCACAAACCTTCCTGATTGGAAAAGATGGCAAGATCGTGGCAGTTAATCCAAGAAATACACTCGAAGAGGAATTACTCAAAGTCCTTTAAGACTTTCTGTATTTATTAAAAAAAAGCATCCTGCAACACAGGATGCTTTTTTTATTTGTAAATGCCTTTAGTGTTTTTCCTAAAATTGTTCAGAGATCATACTTTGATTTTAGGGTTGATGATTTATTAAACTTTTTATGGTTAGTGCTGGGTGGCAAGCTTCTTTCTAACTTTGCTTAGGAATTCAGGAGAAATACCGATGAATGATGCGATATAAATCTGAGGTATCCGATTAACAAATTTAGGATATGTATCCATGAAGTCCAGATATTTTTCAGTGGCAGATTTAGATAGAATTGTAATTAAACGATCCTGATATTTAGCTACATTATTTTGTAACATGATTCTAAATATCCTTTCAAATTTGGGTATTTGGACCAATAACTTTTCTTTAGAGGCAGAACTTAGTTCTAAAACAGTGCAGGGTTCTATTGTTTCCAAATAAATCTTTGTTGGTGTATGGTTTGTCGCACTATCTAAATCGCCAACCCAATAGTCTTCAATGGCAAGCATAAGTGTCACCTCAATACCTTGAGGGTCCACATAATACTTTCTTATACAGCCACTTACTATGAATGTCTCAAAAGTGCATATATCTCCTGGTTTTAGAAGAAAATGCCTTTTAGGCAGTTTTTTAAGGACAAGGAAAGATTTAAACTGACTAACCTCTTCATCTGTAAAGTGTACATTTTTTGAAATATTCTCTTCTATCAGTTTAAACATTTGCTGGGGTGTTTATTTATTAAAGAAATTAAATGTTGTTTGACATGACTCTCCCATTCAGTTTTTAGAATGCTAAAAACGATACTATCACGTCGCAATCCATCGGAAGTAATATAATTGCTTCTTAAAATGCCTTCTTCTGTACAACCAATTTTTTTCATAGCTGCTATACTTCTTGAATTTCTGCTATCTGCCATGAACTGTACTCTTTCGAATCCTAATGTATGAAAGGCAAATTCAAGTAAAAGATATTTACAGTTGACATTGATGCCTGTGCCTTGAAATTCTTTGCCATACCAGGTATAGCCAATTTGAGTCTTCTGATTCTGTACATCTATATCATAAAATCTTGTACTTCCTGCATAAGAATTGGTTAATTTGTCTATTACAATAAACGGAAGCTGAGTATTCGCACTTTTTCCCTCAAGAGCATTATTAATATAGTTGATTAAGGCGTCGCGACCATTAGCATGTACTAATGTAAATTTCCAAATATCCAATTCGTTTTCTGAAAAAGGGAGGAGTTGTTCGAAATCGTGCAATGACAATGGCTTGAGAATTACTCTTTCATTCTCGAGGATAGTATTTCCGACTTCAAAAAAATTTATTTTCAACTAAAAAGATGTACTGAATGCCTCTCAATTAAAATTCACCAAAAATTGAAAGAGCAAAAGTGTTTACAAAAATTTACAAAATTCTATTAACTGATGCAATATTAAATAAAATTATAAATTCAGGAAGAATTTTCCATATTAAATTTTAATAATTTTTAATATGTTTAGACTAAATTCCATTTCAATGTCTACACGATGTCTTTTTATACATTGTAGTTGAAATCATTTAATTGATCTCATGAACTTTACAGCTATTTGAATCGTTCAATTTCTATTGCGTATCGAATTATTGTGTTATATTTATTCAATAATTAGATTTAATCACATTCCTAATTAAATGATTTTGTCCAGATATTATTTTATCGTTTCAATGATTATTATTTTGGCCGGGACTATTGTCGGTCAGGAATCGATTCAATCGACCTTTGTTTTGCCTCAGACAAAAGGAGTTATATATAATCGTGAACACAATATAGATCTGCGTATCAACACAAACGGATATACTTTAGGATTGACAAAAGGCAAGATCAAAACATTCTACAAAACTAGTACCTTCTTTTTTGATATAACTCTTCACAAAGACCCGCGAGAGAATCGCCAGAACAATAAAGTGATTTTCGCTAGAACCAATGAAACCTCTACTCCATTTGTTTACGGAAAAGTAAATTCACTATATTCTTTGAAGGCTGGGAAGGGTATTAAAAGATATTGGTCAGATAAAGCTTCTAAAAGAGGCGTAATGGTTGGATATATAGTGGAAGGTGGATTGACTTTAGGAATATTGCAACCATATTATCTCAAAGTTGCTGAAATTGATGCCGAAACCGGTCTTCCATCTCTCAAAGAGATCACTTATAGTGGTGGGAATGAAGCTAAGTATCTTGATAATTCAAGAATCTTTGGCAGATCTAATATTTTTAAAGGAATTCTTGAATCTACACTTGTGCCAGGTGTTCATTTTCAAACTGGTATACATTGCGATTTTGGAAAATATGATAATTTTATAAAAGCTCTTGAAGTTGGCACAATGATTAATGTTTTTACTCAACCCATTGAGCTCATGGTCAATCAGCCCAAAAGACCATTTTTGGTGAACTTTTACCTATCACTTCAGTTTGGTAAAAGAGTATAATAGCGCTTAGTATATTTTGTTTTAAGATCGTTATAATGACTTCTAGGCATTTGTTACTTTTGCATTTTAAATATTAATAATGATAGAGCTTCCAATAATTTCAAATCTTCCTCAACCTGAAGTTGCTGTCACTGAAAGAAAAAGAGAGAAAAAACCCGATTGGCTGCGCGTTAAATTACCTACAGGAGAAAAATATAGACATGTTCGATCTCTTGTAGATCAATACAAACTTCATACAATTTGTCAGAGCGGTAATTGTCCAAACATGGGAGAATGTTGGGGTGAGGGAACAGCGACATTTATGATACTTGGCGACGTTTGTACAAGATCGTGTACTTTTTGTGCAGTAAAAACCGGGAGGCCTCCTGAATATGATGAGGAAGAACCCATCAGAGTAGCCCAGGCAATATATTTAATGCAGGTCAAACATGCAGTTATTACTTCAGTCAACAGGGATGAACTAAAAGACAAGGGAGCTGAGATTTGGTATCAAACAGTAGTTTCTGTCAAAAACTTATGCCCTACTACAACGATTGAAACATTGATCCCGGATGTGAAAGCAGATTGGTCTGCGCTCGACAGAATGATCACAGGTGGTCAGGAATTAGTGTCTCATAACTTAGAGACTGTCAGGTCACTATATAGACGAGTAAGGCCTCAAGCTAAATATGATAGAAGTCTTGAACAGATAAAACGTACCAAAGAAGCAGGTCTTCGCACCAAATCAGGGATTATGCTTGGCTTGGGTGAAACTAAAGATGAAGTTTTGGTAGCTATGGATGACCTCAGGGCGCATGATTGTGATGTAATTACATTAGGTCAGTATCTTCAACCGACTAAGATGCATATTGAAGTTGCCGAATATATACATCCTGATATTTTTGCTTTTTATAAAGAAGAAGGCGACAAAAGGGGTTTCTCTTTCGTGGAGAGTGGTCCATTAGTAAGGTCATCCTATCATGCAGAAAGGCATATTTAAGATTTTCCTCATTAAATTATAGTATCCATTAAATTTTATTTTAAAACCAGAAAAAAAGGCTAGACTATGTTTAAGACATTATCATTATTAAGTGTATTTACCATTTTTGGTTTTTTCTTCAATGATATATATATGAATCAAAATAATCTTATTCCAACTACATTCGTTTCATCCGAAAATGTTTCAGAAGATCAGAATCCTTTGCTTCAGCCGTGGTCAGGAAATTATGGTGGTTATCCTGCATTTGATAAAGTAAAAATTAAAGATTTTTTACCTGCTTTCGAAGTTGCAATGAAAGAAGGACTTAATGAAATTGAAAAAATTGCGAATAATCCAGCTCCTCCAACTTTCGAAAATACGATGCTTGAATTGGAAAAGTCCGGTCACTCTATTTCCAGGCTTATTGCCATTTATGGTGTTTGGAGCTCAACAATGAATAGTGATGAGTTTCAAAATGTCGAAACAATTATTGAGCCAAAGCTTTCTGAATATTCAGATAAAATAGCCCAGAATTCAAAGCTTTTTAAAAGAATAGAAAAGATCTATAATTCGGAAGAGTATAAAACATTGAGTCTTGAGGCCCAAAGACTTACTTATCTAAAATACTCAGGATTGGTCAGAAACGGAGCAAGATTGAACGAGACTGATAAGGCGAAGCTATCTAATTATAATCAAGCATTAGCGGCTTTATATACTAAGTTTAGCCAAAATTTACTTTCAGATGAAAATGATAAAATCGTAGTTATAGAGAATAAGACAGACCTGAAAGGTCTTTCAAAAGATCTTGTCGATGCCGCTGCATCTGCCGGTGTAGGGGTAAACAAAGGAAAATGGGTTATCAACAATACACGTTCTTCAGTTGATCCATTTCTGACCTATGCAGAGAATAGAGATTTGCGAGAAAAAGTTTGGAGGATGTTTATAAGTCGTGGAGATAATGGAGATAAAAATGATAACAATTCCACGATCGTTGAAATTTTGAAAATCAGAGCATTACGAGCCAAACTCCTTGGTTTTAAAACGCATGCGGATTGGCGTCTCGATAATTCGATGGCTAAAACACCCGAAAATGCTATGAAATTGATGATGGACGTATGGAAACCGGCTATTCTTAAGGTGAAAGAAGAAGTAGCTGATATGCAAGCCATCGCTGATAAGGAAGGTAAAAATATTAAAATTGAACCTTGGGACTATAGATATTATGCTGAAAAAGTGAGACTTGCAAAGTACGATCTGGATCAAAATCAGGTCAAGGAATATCTTCAACTGGATAAATTGAAAGAAGGTATGTTTTGGGTCGCTGGACAAATTTTCAACATGAGCTTTTCCAAACTTGAAAATATCCCCGTTTATCATCCGGATGTAGAAGTTTGGGAAGTAAAAAATAAATTAACCGGCAAACATATTGGTTTATGGTACTTTGATCCTTACGCACGTGCAGGTAAAAGGTCAGGGGCCTGGATGAATGCCTTTCGTGATCAGGAAAGAGTGTCTGGCGACATCCCTACAATAGTTTCCAACAATGCTAATTTTGTCAAAGGTCGCCCCGGAGAGCCAGTCCTTATTTCTTGGGATGATGCATCTACTTTATTTCATGAATTTGGGCATGCCTTGCACGGATTATCTTCAAGAGTAATCTACCCAACGCTTTCCGGAACTAATGTTTTTACGGATTATGTTGAATTTCCATCTCAATTGCTTGAATATTGGTTGTCCACACCTGAAGTACTTCAGAATTATGCGTTGCACTACAAAACAGGTAACCCTATTCCTGAGGAACTCGTTAAAAAGATTCATGCAGCTTCCACATTTAATGAAGGATTCGCAACTACGGAATATCTTTCATCTGCATTGATCGATATGAAACTTCATCTGGCAGAAGTTCCAACAACTGATCCTGATAAGTTCGAAAAAGAAACACTAGAATCTCTTGGCATGCCTAAAGAGATAGTAATGAGACATCGCACGCCACAATTCGGTCATATTTTCAGTAGCGATCAATATTCGGCTGGATACTATAGTTACTTATGGGCAGATGTCTTGACAGCTGATGCCTACCAAGCATTTATCGAAGGGAAAGGTCCGTATGACGAATCTGTTGCTAAAAGTTTGACTGATAACGTATTTTCTGTTGGAAATACTATAGATCCAGCAGATGGATACAAACAATTCAGAGGCAGGGAACCTAAGACTGAAGCTTTGATGAAGAAGAGAGGGTTGAATTAGAAGTTAGAAATCAGAAGTCAGAAATCAGAAGTCAGAAATCAGTTGTCAGTGGTCTGAAACTAGAAACTAGATTCAATATATTTGAGAAATAATATTAATATGTAATATTTTATATGCATAATTAACTAATAGATAAGTCTTAATACTCAATTTACAAAATTTTAGTCGCGACTTCCCCTCTTCAGCTAGGGTTTATACATAAGTATTTTTTCAATAAATGGATTAATTAGAATATTAATATAATTGTTTGTTATTGAGCTACTTATGAGCAAAATTAATTTTGCAGACACCCGAACGTAGGTTAACCTACGCTCAGCAATACGTAGCAAATGAACTACAATAATTTAAAGTTAAAACTTAGATTGTGAGGCTCGGCGTAGGTTAACCTACGTCGGGGTGTCACCAAAGTTTACTTTGAAATAAACAAAAAAGATGTGTATAAAACCTAGCCTATTGAGGGGTTGGCCAAAGGTCGGGGTGTCTTTTCTTTGGTTTATACAAGCTATTTAAAAATTCTAAAAACTCATTTGAATATTTATCTTCTAACTACCAAATTAGAATTTGAAGTAATGAATGAACTTGGGGCACACTGCCTTCCTTTGTCTTCAGGCAGCGATTATTAATAAGTTATTTTTTTGAGAAAATAATTGAGCCCAATTCAAGGTTGATTGAACATCTTATACGAAATCGAATTATATAATTGGTCTTGTTTACTTTGACGTTTCGTATCACACCAGCCATGGGTTTCAAACGAGGCTATTATTATCCTGGAATATTCAGAGTTAATCTTTTCTTTAATTGAATGAGCCAAAAATGAATTGAAAAAATATGCTTGTCTAATTTTCCTTGTCCGAGAATTACAATTCGAAGTTTGCCAAGTAAATCACTAGTGCACTTAAAAACTGGCGCCCTGCTGCACTTTACTGATTAACTCTAATACTATCCACTCTAATACTATCCACTCTAATACTTACCCTCTCTAATACTTTTCCCTACTCCTCCTTCCCTTTATTCTTATCATATTCGATGATCTTACCCATGACTTCATCGAGTTGTTCTGCACCAATACCTTTTGAAAGGATCTTTTTGTCTTTGTCCAGAATAAAAAACTGAGGAGTGGACTTAATATTATAGATGATTTTAAAATTAGACATTAATACAGGGTCATAAACATTGACAAAGTGCTCCATATGTTTTTTCTCAACACCTTTCCAGCAATCTTTTGCTTCGTCAAGTAGACCGGTACAAATTGCAAAGATTTTCACACCCTGATCCTTATATTTATTGTCGAAGTCTATGACATGCGGTATAGCTTTCTCGCAGTGTGAACAGTCAGGTGCCCAAAAGAAAAGCACCGTATAAGGCGATTGTATATCATGTACCTTGATGTCGGTGCTATCTTTCTGATTAAGAAAGGTAAGATTGGGAGCGTATCTTCCAAGTAGCGTAGGGCGCACATCATTGGCAGCATCTTTCATCTTTTGAAGATTGGCCTTATCTACCCATGGAGCTTCACCTTTTGAATAATATTTATCAATAAGATGCACATAAACGGCATCCATTCCAACAAACTTACTTTTGAGGTAATAATTGAAATAGTGACTAAGATAGAACTTGAATGCATCAGGGATCTCTTTCGTTTTTGCCAACACTATATCCAGTGATTTAATGATAGAATCCGGTTGCTGATAAGTTATGTTTTGAATAAAGCCATCGACCTTCTGGAAATAAACAGGCGAGCGGAATAGCCTTTCATCTTTGAAGTCTACATTGTCAAGATAATGGGATTTGTAGAAGTTGTATCCTTTGATTTTTGAAGCCATGTCAGCATCAGGAGCATATTCTGGAAGTGGAGGTTCTTTCGAGGATTTGATAAGCACAGCAGTAAATGATTGTGGATATTTCGTAACAAATTCATCTTGCATACTAAAAACACTCTTATCAATTGCTTCGACTTTTTTACTTATAGCTTTAGCTACTGTCGTATCACTCGCCTCTCGCATCAGACGTCTTAATGAATCAGCCATTGGTTTTTGGCTTGATAGATAGTGGATATAATTGAAAAAGATAGTGTTATCCTCTGAGTTTTTTGCTTTCAACTTACCAGTTAATCTGGCAGCATCAGCTTCTACACTAAAAAATCTATTGTTTTTATCAACAAGAAACTGAAAGACATTTTTTTGTGGCAATAGGACAGCCATATAAACACCCGGGTCAAGATCCTTACTACTTTTGAAAGTAAAGTTGCCTGTTTTTGATATAGCTGTATCTTTTACAAATTGCTTATCACCCATGTAGTAACCTAACAATAAGGTGTCGTATTTGTAATTAGCCAATTTGATATCGATTTTATATCCTGACTGGCTGAAGGCTGAAAGGGTGATACTACAGCATAGAAGTATAAGTAATGTGCGCATCTTGTGCATTTGCTTTAATTAGAAATTGATGTAAATTAACGCAAAGATTGACATATAAAGTCTTAACGTTTTGCAAAACTATCAGGAAACTCTTGTTGCAAGCAAAAACAGTGCAGCCATTCTGATTGCAACTCCATTTTCTACTTGCTGAAGGATGATTGATGCCGGGCTATCAGCGACGTCACTGGTCATTTCTACGCCCCTGTTAATAGGTCCTGGATGCATAATTACAATATCCTTGCCTATCTTGTCCAACAATTTTTTATTGATACCAAAATACTGTGAATATTCCCTTAAAGAAGGAAAGTATTTAATGTCTTGTCGCTCAAGTTGAATTCGTAAGACATTGGCCACATCGCACCAGCGTAAAGTTTCTTCCAAATTATAGGATACTTCTACGCCAAGTTCTATAATGTGTCTGGGTATTAATGTTGGAGGACCGCAAACTCTGACGTGCGCTCCTAGTTTTTTTAAACAAAATATATTGCTCAATGCCACTCTTGAGTGTATAATGTCACCGATAATCGCGATTTTTTTTCCTTTTAGATCACCAATTTGTTCGATCATGGAATACGCATCTAACAATGCCTGCGTCGGATGTTCATGAGTGCCATCTCCCGCATTCAAAATGGAAGCACCTATTTTTTTTGAAAGATAAGCACATGCCCCGGGAGCCGGATGTCTCATGACGATCATGTCCACCTTCATGGAAAGAATGTTGTTAACTGTGTCCAGCAGCGTTTCACCCTTAGTAACAGAAGATGCCGATGCTGAAAAGTTTATAATGTCTGCAGAGAGTCTTTTTTCAGCTAATTCAAAAGAGATCCTTGTTCTTGTACTATTTTCAAAAAATAGATTTGCCACAGTAATATCTCTTAGAGAAGGTACCTTTTTAACAGGCCTGTTGAGCACTTCTTTGAAATTATTAGCAGTGGAAAAAATCAGTTCGATGTCTTGAACGGTCAAGTCTTTAATGCCAAGCAAATGTTTTGAACTTAACTGGCCTGGACTTTCACTCATATCGAATCTGATTTAAATGGATAAATAAATACTGAAGAAGATGTTTTGTTTTCATTCCACCTTAACTTAACATATGCTTCATCGAGCGCATCAACTGTCAAGCCAAGATAATTAGCCTGAATCGGAAAATCTCTATTAAAACGCCTATCCACAAAAGATAATAGTTCAATGTGGGCAGGGCGGCCATAATTTGTTAAAGCAGATATACCTGCATGAACAGATCTACCTGTAAAAAGTACGTCGTCCACCATAAGGACTTTTTTGCCCTCAACAATAAAATTCATTTTGGTTTCACTGGCCATCAGGATTTTGGTACGATCCCTGTAATCATCTCTGTAAAATGTAATATCTAATTGGCCATATTCAATAGCAGGTACTTTAAAATCCCGGATTAACATGTCTACGAGGCAATTAGAAAGTATGGTGCCACGAGGCTGCAGGCCTATGATACAGGCATTCTCAAACTGATCATAATTTTCCATCAATTGATGGCATAGCCTTCTCAGGACTATATCGAATTTCTGATGGGAAATAATTTCTCTACCTTCTTGCATTACAGCTTCAAAGATATGAGTTAATTGTTAATTGTTAATTATAAATTATGATTTATAATTCAGTTATAGATTCTAGACACAAGATCCTAGAGATTAGACTTGATTACTAACCGGCTGCTTCATGGACATACTCATTCAAATACATGAAATGTGGCGTCAGAGCTCCATCTTTAGCAATAGTAGCATAGTCTAAAATCTTGCTATTTTCTGCCATTAATTCTGGAATAATAACCTTGATAAATTGATCGCCAAAATATCTTGATGCGTCCCTAGGTAATTCGTTTGGAAGATTGTCAATAGACATCACATCAATACTGGTTTCTTTATAAGGAGCTGTTATTTCAAAAGACTCAGTATCTATACCGAAGACTGGTTCATCTATCGTACTTGCCTTTAAAGTAGTAGGAACGGAGGATTCAGGTGCTATGTCGCAGGTGATATCGCCAATTACCTCAATATTAAAGGAAGCATCAGCTATTTCTTCCATCGTAAAGAACGCCGGCGCCCTGGTATCCCAATATATGCAATTCAGAAAAATATTTGCTTTTTCAGCATAAGGTTTGAATATAGAAACATAATTCTGTGGATTCTGGTAGAAATCTTTCTTGACGAAGATTTTATTATCCTTATGTTTAACATAATCAGCAGAAGTTAGATGCGTAAATACAGCTGTTTCAAAATCCTCCTGTTTTAGAAATTCTAATGGACTCACTTCTTGAATGTTCATATCCTTCAAAGCCGAAATTGCTCCGTAGGCCACCCTGCCGCTGCCGGTAAGTACGATTTTAACAGGTGGCAAAGTTGTTTGGTGGTAAATTGTTCTTGCTTGTTCAAAGTCATGAAGGTCCTTTAGCCTGGGCCAGTCAAAGAGTCCGGTCCTTTGTCCATAAGTCCACAAACCATTATGTGCTCCGACGATTCCTGCGTATTTACCAAAGGCAATTAATCTGCCACCGTGGTCATCTACTAGTGTTTCATAATCAATAAGTGTGATGTTTTTTTGAAGGATGGCCTGTAATAACTTCCTATTGTGTGCCTGTTTTTTGATAGTATGTGAAAAAAAGAAATATTTTTTATGAGGCATAAGGTCTTTAATTGGAACTTCCTTGACACCAAGAATAATGTCACTTTGAGAAATATCTTGCATTACCGGTACACCTGAAGCAAAATATTCTTCATCTGTATAGCATCTATGAGAGGAAGGTTGGACGACGATATCAAAATTATAAGGATTGCCCATGAGCAACTTACATTGCTTTGGTGTGAGCGCCACTCTGTCATCATGTGGCACTTTGCCTTCACACAATATTCCTATTTTCATTAGTCCTGTTTATGAAATGCATTGATCGTGAATTAGAGGATCAGATGCATAAATTCTGTTTATGGTCGGGTGACAGTTTTCAGAAGCCACAAAAACTCTTCCGTAAATTTATCTATTGCCAACTGAAATTTTGGATCCAATAGTACACCCTCCTCATCAAATTTTGTATGCATATGCGGTACGACCATCATATAAGGAGACATAAGCCCAAAGTGTGCACCGATCAATAGTTGTAGCTGCTGTGCAGCACGCATACCTCCCAATGCACCATCTGATGCAGAGACAATTGCACATGGTTTGCGGTGCATTTTAGGGAAATGATTTAACAAATTTTTCAATACTGGAGTATAACTTCCATTGTATTCTGGTGTGAGCAAAATAAAACCATCCGTGCGATAGATATCGTCCACCAATTCTTTCAAATGTTCGGGGGCTGAGCCATCGTTTTTGTAAGTTGCAATATCCATTGGGATTTCGAACTTATTTGCCTCTATAATATTTATTTCATCCTCAAGCAAAATCTGATGCAGGTGATTTTTTAGAAATTTGGCTATTCTTATTGATATACTTTTACTGCTTTGACTTCCTGCTAAAATTGATATGATCATATATTTTTTATCTAAATAAAATTGTGGGTATTAAAGTTTTTTTACGAATGAAAGATATACAGGAAAGTGATCACTATATCCGAAATTGTATGAATCACCTGAAAAGGTTCGTTGGGGATAGCCTTTATATTTACCACTTTTCTCAGTAATAAATTTTTCGTTGAAGACCCTAGCCTTATAATAATTATAACCTGTGGTGTCAGATATCCATCCCGGTGATACGATTACCTGATCGAAAAGACTCCACGCATCCTGATAGGCAGTGGTGCCAATTCCTTTTTTATAAAAATCAACATACGGATTGTACATCTCATCAGCATTTAAGTCCTTTTTGCTTCCTTTAGCTTTGAGAGATTTGACAAGTGATTTGTCTGTTGGGTCATCATTTAAGTCTCCCATTACGATGACTTTGGCTCCCGGATTTACAGCGAGTATTGAATCTTTGACAGATTTACAAATAGCAGCGCCTTGCATTCTGAGTGGTTCAGAGGCAGAGCCACCCCTTCGCGATGGCCAGTGATTGACCAGGATATGAATAGTATCACCATCCATTATACCTGCCGCATAAAGTGTTTGCCTGGTATATATTTTTTCGCCTTCTGAATTATAAATAGGGAGATTAATGGGTTTGCTGCTGATAGGAGTGAAATATTTGGGCTGATATAGCAAACCAACATCTATACCTCTGAAATCTTCTGATTCATAGTGGATTATATGTAGATCCATATCTTTTAATAGTGGTTGGGCAACCAGATCTTCCAATACTTTCCTGTTTTCCACTTCTGCGACACCAAGCATTGCGATGCCATCAGGACTCACATCTTTTCCCAGCATTGAAATTACGGTAGACAATCGGGTAAGTTTATCCGTATACATTGCTGTATTATAAAGCTTTGTACCTTTTGGTGTAAATTCCTCATCCAGTTTGCCGGGGGTATCCAGCGTGTCAAATAAATTCTCAAGGTTGTAAAACCCTATGTTGACAACTTTATATTGATCCTGGCAAAAGGCAGAAAAAGACATCAAGGATATAAAAAGAAAAAGAAATACTGCTTGTAATTTCACTTTGTGTATCGGTTGTTATTGGGCGCAAAGATACACTTTGCAAAGTTAAATTAAGATGAAATGTAGCTACGTTTAATGTATTCCAAATTGTTAAGTTGATAACTATCTTTTCTAAACATTATCATCTTTCGTAAAATTCGCTTTTCTTATCCTGAAAAACAAAAAATAGTAGAGTAGGAGAAGGACAAAGAAAAAAGCAATTTTCAAAATTAAATTCTTTTTATCAACCTCTATTGTCGAAGAAATAAATATATCTGCTATAAAGTATAAAAAGAAAGGGATCGTAAACAAGCCCATTTGCCACCTTAACTTTCGTTGATTATCTCTGATCTTGTTGATACTTTCTCGAATAATATCTCCATCCATATTAGAAATGTCTTCAGGCATGTTTTTCATACCAGCCTTCTCTCTGGTGAGTCTGTAGAACATAAATAAAACCGATACGACTGCCAAGATCAGAAGTAAGTAGCTCAACGTATTATCAGGAGGTGTAAACAAAACATTTAAAAACAATAAAACAAATAATGCAATAATGAGCGTATTTAGAATTTTAAAAGTATTAAATCTGCTGGCTCTTAATGTATCAGCATATATGTTGTGCAAATATTCATTCTGTTGTGTGGACATGTTCCTTCATTTATTTAAAACAAAAATAGTCAAAAATGGCCATTAAATATATAACGAAATAATTAATGATAAAGATATTAGAAGTCAGAAGTCAGAAGTCAGAGGTCAGTAATCAGACACTTGATATTCTGGGCTAGATGTTTTTGAATGGTGGATAATAGTTAATCTGTAATGCTTAGTTTCAAAAATTAAAAGATAACATGGTGAGTTAAATGTAAAATGTAAAAAGTAAAATGCAGTTTTGGAGATTTCCCCCTGTTGAAGCTAGGGTTTTATATATCTTTTCAAAAGGCATTAAAATAGTCTTCACCTTCTAACATTCTCACACTCTCACTTCTTCACACTTTCCCCTTTTCACAAAAAAAAACTGCCTGTCGCATAACGCTACAGGCAGCTCAGATCAAAAACAAAACGAAAACTTATTTTACAAAAAATATTCTTTAACTCGAGATATTATACTATTAAGAACGCAATTTGACCTGCAATTGTTTACTTTGACCACCTCTTTTGAAGGCTACAGAGATCACATCTTCAGGTTTTAACTTTGTCATAACAGCTTTTAAATCATCAATGGTATTTATTGCTTTATTATTTATACCGGTAATAACATCATTTGGAAGTAATCCGGAATATTGTGCAGAACCACCATTGAATAACTCCAATAGTAAGACACCGCTTTTGACATCTATTCCATATTCTTCCTTATTCTCGTCGGACATGTCCTGCACATTGGCTACCTGAACACCAAGTGTTGCTTTTGCTCCAAGATTAGGTCCGGTATAATTCCCTTTGTTCTTCATAATATTTTCTACGATCGGAATTATCTGGTTGACAGGGATAGCAAATGCATATCCGGCATAAGTTCCTGTAGGAGAAGCAATTGCAGTATTAATACCTATCAAATTGCCATTTACATCCACAAGTGCGCCACCGCTATTTCCCGGGTTTACTGCAGCATCTGTCTGGATAAAGTTTTCAACTGCATCCTTTTCATGAATGACGTCTATAGACCTCCCTTTAGCAGAAATAATGCCAGCAGTAACTGTAGATGTTAAATCAAATGGATTTCCCACAGCCAATGCCCATTCTCCTACTTTGACATCGTCAGAATTACCATATGTGATCGGATGAAGGTCATCCGCAATGATCTTGATCACAGCTACATCCGCTTTTGGATATGTCCCAACTTTTTTTGCCATAAATGTGCGTCCATCATGAAGAGTTACTTCAAGTTCATCCGCAAAACTTACCACGTGATTATTAGTGACAATATAGCCATCCTCCGATATAATCACTCCTGAACCTGAACCTTGTGCAGGACCTCGCTGGCTAAAGAAAAAGGAAAATGGGTCATTTCTTTGCTCTTGTAACTGTCTATTGTAAGCACTTTCGCGGCTTTCAGCAGCTTTAATATGCACCACAGCTTCCAAAGATTTACTTGCTGCCAACGTAAAATCGAAAGGAACATTGACAGGCGCGTAGCTTACTTGTTTTGCTACTGGCATTTCGGTTTTTACTAAAGACTCTTTAGGATTGTTTTTTTCCTCGTAATATTTAAGACCTCCTACTGTCGCAGCTCCACCGATGAGGCCTGCTACTAATAGTGAAAAGAATTGCTTCATGTTTATAATATTTACTTGTATGAGTTAATGACTTATTTTTTGAAATTCAAATAAAATTTCAAAATCAATACTCTAACGCAGAGAATTCATTTCTAGTTAAAGCAGTAAATCAAGATTAACAAAAAATTAACTGAGATTGTTACACAAAGTTACCCTTGATGTCCTGCTGCCTATATTTCTCTGAATTAAATTTGAATAATTTAGCGGGTCTATGAGGGACATCTGATTCTAATTCCTTCATATCTATT
The DNA here is from genome assembly GCF_016707225.1 of Candidatus Brachybacter algidus. NCBI lineage: Bacteria > Pseudomonadati > Bacteroidota > Saprospiria > Saprospirales > Saprospiraceae > Candidatus Brachybacter > Candidatus Brachybacter algidus. The sequence continues at coordinate 330,779 of NZ_JADJID010000001.1, forward strand.
AGCAAGCCGGTGCCCATTACTTTCTTTCTAAAATTACGACGATCTAAATCTACCATCAGCACAGATTCATACAAAAGCTGAAGCGATCGCATAGAAAATTTTTCAGGTAAGAGGTTAAAGCCAATAGGTTCTGCCTTTATTCTTTCCTGAAGTCTTATTAAGCATGTATTTAGAATCTCGTTATGGTCAAAAGCCATATTTCCCACCTGGTGTATCGAATGCCAGTGCAGCTCATGATCCTGTACTGCTAAATTAATATGATTAATATTCACGAGTGTGTAGTATGCTACGGATACCACTCTTCCTGATGGATGTCTGTTGACATTTCCAAAGCAAAGTACTTGTTCCAGGAATAGATTTTGGAGTCCGGTCCTTTCGAATAAAACCCTGTCAGCAGCTTGGTTTATAGCTTCATCTTTTGTTACCAGATCTCCAAGTAATGACCATTTACCTTCATATAAAGGATAGTCACTCTTAATGAGTAGGACTTTTAAGGATTCATGATCAAGTCCAAATATGACACAGTCAACAGATATTGCTGTAAAAAAATCATCTGTCGAAGGAAATGGAGACCGTTCGGTTCTTATTTTGTCTAGAGTCTTGATTTCTTTTTATTTTTATTTGGAGTGATCAATAGTAAGTCTTCCTTCTTACCTGGCCAACATGCTTTGCTACTCTAACTACCTGACAGGTATAACCATATTCATTGTCATACCACGCATATACCGTCGCAGTCTTACCATCATTGGACACGATCGTCGATGGACCGTCTATGACACAGGCTGTAGTCATACCTACGCCGTTGCTGGATACGTATTCCGGAGAGTTTGAATATTGTATCTGCTCTGCAAGAGGTCCAGTTAATGAGGCTTCTTTGAGCAGGCTATTCACCTCGTCTACAGACGCAGTTCTATTGAAAGTAACGTTGATTATTGCAAGTGAAACATTTGGTGTTGGCACTCTTACGGCATTCCCTGTGATCTTACCATCCAAGGATGGAAGTACGGCGGTGATGGCTTCTGCAGCACCCGTACTCGTGATAACCATATTGATAGCAGCTGCTCTGCCACGACGTGGTTTTTTGTGGAAATTATCCAAAAGATTCTGATCACTTGTATATGAATGTATTGTTTCCACATGCCCTTTTTCTATGCCGAATGCATCGTCAAGAATCTTGATAGGTGGCACAATAGCATTTGTGGTACAGGATGCAGCGCATAATATTGTATCGTTTACTATATCCAAAGATTCATGGTTGACACCGTAGACGATATTTGGAATTTTCTTGCCCGGGGCGGTAAGTAATACATGGCTGACACCAGGGCGAAGATGTTCTGCGAGTTCTTCTTTAGTCCTGAAAACTCCCGTATTGTCGATGACTATAGCGTTATTAATTCCATAATCAGTATAATTTATTTCTGATGGCTTGTTGAAATATAGAAGGAGGACACGATTCCCATTTATTATCAATTCCGAACCATCTTCATTTACATTGACTGACCCCCCAAATTCACCATGTACGCTGTCACTACTTAACAGTGCTGCCCGTTTTTCTGCATCCAGCTTTCTGTCTTTCATCTGTGGGCGGATGACAATAGCTTTTAATCGTAATTGTTCTCCTTTGCCGGTTTGAGCCACCAACCTTCTTGCTGCAAGTCTTCCTATTCTACCAAATCCATATAAAATAATATCCTTCGGTTGAATATTTTCAGACTGTGCTCCTTGTGCTGTTTGAAGTCTGTCTGCAACAAATTCTTTAATATTAGGGTACTTAGCTTGTTCCTGTTTCCATTGCAAAGCAAGTGTACCGATATCCAATCTAGCTTGTTTGAAATCAGGAATAGCTATGATCTCATTAACAATAGCCATCGTATCCTCTATGGTTACTAATTCGTTTCCATAATTTGTGGCGGTTTGATGTTCATTGAGTAATTGGCTAGGACGTGTATCGTAAACGTCCTTTCTGAAAAGAACTAATTCAACTGATCTGTCAAATCTTAATTCTCCGGCTTTTCTGAGTAATTCGAGAGCAAGTTTTTCCTTTTTTCTCCAATTTTGTAACTCAGATTCATTCCGTTCTTTAAAGCTTAAATTATTTTCCATAGGTTGCGATATCTCAGAATTATTTTAACGCACAATATATAAAATTTGTCATTGTAATTTCATAATTCAGCATATTTAATAAAATAATATGGAGTGAAATAATGTATTAACCAAATAATTATCGGTATTTGACAATGAAAGATCTTAGCAAAATTTAAAATCCTTCTACTTTTTCTTTCCTATCTTTAATCTATAAATAGAATATATGTGTCATATAGACATACACACTCATATCATGCCCCCTTCCATTCCCAAATGGGTTGATAAGTTTGGGTATGAAGGATTTGTTCATCTTATTCCCCAGACCAATTGTCAGGCAGACATGATGATAGGGGACAAATTTTTCAGGAAAGTCGATCAGAATAGTTGGGATCCAAATACCCGGAAAAAGGAAATGATTGAAACGGGCATCAGTAAGCAAGTATTATCTACTGTACCTGTACTATTTAATTACTGGGCTAAGGGAGAACATTGTCTTCAGACGAGCATGTTTTACAATGACCATATCGCTGAGGTTTGTTTGAAGCATCCTGAAAATTACTATGGAATTGGAACGCTCCCTATGCAGGATCCTGATCTGGCCTGCAGAGAATTAGAAAGATGCATGAAAGTACTGGGAATGAAAGGCATTGAAATAGGAACTCATATCAATGATTGGAATTTGAATGACAAAGTATTATGGCCTGTTTATGCAAAAGCTGAGGAATTAGGGGCCTGTATTTTTGTCCATCCATGGGATATGATGGGTGAAAAAAATATGAGCCGTTATTGGTTGCCATGGTTGGTTGGCATGCCCGCTGAATCTTCCCTCGCTATCTGCTCCTTGATATTTGGCGGTGTTTTTGAAGCTTTTCCTAAGTTGAGATTTGCGTTTGCCCATGGTGCCGGATCTTTTCCATTCACTATAGGTAGGATAAAGCATGGCTTTGACGTCCGCCCGGACTTGGTAGCGATTGACAATGATATTTCACCGGAAAAGTATTTGGGAAAGTTTTGGATCGACTCTCTTGTGCATGATATCCATGCGCTGGAATACAACCTTCGATTATTTGGAGAAGATAAGATTGCTTTCGGGTCGGATTATCCTTTCCCCCTTGGTGATCTCACTGGAGGTAAATTTATCAATGAATCAGGACTTTCTGAAGTAACAAAGAAAAAAATCATGTCAACCAATGCGTTATCCTGGCTGGGATGCAATTAACCTTGATTACATCTTCAAAAAGCAAGTCTGAAACTTTAGTATTTAGTTATCATAACAAAAAAGGCGATCATAAATTTGATCGCCTTTTTTATCTTATTGTTTTATCAACTTGGAAGTTTTTATTCCATCCTTATCTGTGAGCGTCAGTATATACATGCCTGGAGGAAGATTGGCATTTGTATCCAGGTCAAAGTAATGATCGCCGGTAGTTAATTTTAGAGCTCTGTCTATAACGGTATTTCCTTTTGAATCTATCAGCCTCAACCTAGAATCTGTAGTTTTCCTTGACGTAAGAATTACATTAATCCTTTCGCCAAATGGATTTGGAAACACCTTCCATGTGATATCATTGTCAAGCGTATTGGAAGCCATTGAGCAATCAGTTTTGAAATGAATTGTCTTGAAAAAACTGGTGTCAGTTTGACAAACAGTAATCACACCGAATTCATATTCTTTACATTCTTTTAATCCCTGAAGCGTAATACTTCTGGCAGTATCACTCAGATAAGTATAATCACCCCCCGGTAACTCACGATATCTGTAAGCATAAGCTATTACATCGTCTTCAGGATCTTCCCAGCTCAGATCGATGGTAGTGAATGTTTTGTTTGTTTGAAAAACACTGTCTATTTGATCACATTCATTGACCAATACAGGATACACATTTACACAATAGTCTTCTACCTCACCCTGGTCGCCATTGCAAGGCTGCGCTGTAGCAAGGAAGGTAAGCATCATTCTCATTTTGTACGTACCCGGGTCCAATGAACCATTGAAATCCATATTATAATTTATCGAAGTATTGTTGACTCCTATTACTTGCGTAAATAAGTTTTCAGAGGTTTCAAATGTTCCATTTTTATTGATGTCTATAAAGATCCTTATGCGGCCATTCTGACCTGGAAGTTTTTTTACATCTACTGTATTTGGGAATACACCATATTCCGGTAAACTTATATTTAGAAAATCTCCAAAGTTGATATAACCACGGTTTAAGCCAGATTCAGCTAAGGCGCCATTAATTACGGTTCTGTCGATATAGCCAAATAATGCTGTAGCATCTGTAGTACAGACATTTGTCTCACACGTAGATGGGCACTGTGTGAATATTCTAAATGTATCGCTGGTGATTGTATCGCCTGCAACACAAATCACAGTGGCAAATACTTCATAAAATGCACAAGATTCAAGACCATTAATAGTCATGCTGTCACTTGTTGCCTCCAGAGTACTATAATTCAAATCTCCATCTTTTATGTAATGGATTATACTGTTTTCATTTTGGTTAAGGTCTACGTTTTCAACAGTAATCGTTCCTTCTGAATTCGAAGCTATGGTAATACCTAAGAATGGCTGGCAGCATCTTTCTGATTGAAAAGTAGTTGAGATGCCCCATAAGCTTGTATCATTAGGTTCACAGATACTTTGTAGCTGAAATTCATACAGCGTGCACGTAAGCGGAAGCAGCACGTCGAGTGGAGAGTCTACATTATTCAATACAATCCAATCAACACTGTCTAATGGACGATATCTTATATTTGTTTGCAATTGGCTGTCATCAAATGTCAATCTATAGGTATCATCCGTAAGATATTCAAACGTTTGAACTGAACCCGGTTGACAAGCTGAACAAGCTAAGCTCATTACATTAAGGGCTTTAGCCATATTAGACCTACCACTGGATAGCACCTTGTCTGCGTAAGAAGGAAACACATCCACCCCTTGAAGGATGGCATTTTTTACTGTCAACGCGAACGCTGTAGGATCAGATTTCATTAGTTGACCGATTCCTTCGCAAGGATATGAATATAATAAGGCAACCATTCCCGCTACCAATGGCGAAGAAAAGGAAGTTCCTGTGGTGGTGGTATATCTGTTATTCGATCTTGTAGTTACAATGTTTACTCCGGGAGCACCAAGGTCTATAGATACTACGCCATATCCACAAGCAGCATAAGCGTCTTTATTATTTGTACGACCTACACTTATGAGATAAGGGCTTGTGCAGCCGGTAGGTAGATCGCCATCAACGTCAACGTTTACATTACTGTTTGAAGTAGCTGCTACACTTAATATACCTGCTGCACCCATGACATCATAAAAATTACACCAGATTGGAGCATCAGCGGGTTTGCCGTAATCAATACCCCAAGAAGAGTTGACGGAGACTACGAATGCGCCTTCGGATCCATTTGTATTATTGTATAATATTCTGCTTTGTAAAGGATAGTCGTAGCTTTCTATTACGGAAGATTCTTCAGTACCGGCATAGACTACATTCATCATCTTGACATTCCAGTTGATTCCAGAGACACCTATACCATTATTGCCGACAGCACCGATCATGCCATTGACATTCACTCCATGCCCACCTTCATTAACATTACTATCATTATTCTGAAAGTTCCAGCCATGGACATCATCGATAAAACCATTGCCATCATCATCAATATTATTACCTGGGATCTCTTTACTATTAAACCAAATATTAGCTGCTAAGTCCTCATGTTCATAGTTTGTGCCATCATCCACTATGCAGACAACGATTGTATCACCATTGGCAGTCTTCCCTCCGGTAGTAGTTTCCCAAGCTGTTTCAGCGGAAATATCTGCACCTTGAATACCGCCATCCTGACCAGTATTTTTCCACTGCCACTGATCTTTATATCTTGGGTCATCAGTTCCTACATCTCTCTTGGAAACAATATGATTAAGTTGTGCGAGTGCTACTGCAGAAAGATTTTTTATAAAACTTAATTCTTGCTTTTCTTTCCCAGTGGTTGAAATGACTTTTATCAGATAAACTGGTTCAGAAGCAGAAAGCCTTTTGTATTCATCTATGATTACATCTCTGCCATTGCCTGAATATTGCTGTACAAACGTTTCGAAACTTGAGTTCTTTTGTAAAAGGATGATAAACTCTCCAGCCTTAAAGGTTGCCTCCTGGCTAAAAAGACTCACAGAAATGAAAATTAGGAATAATGTGGTAATACGTTTATACATATAAAAATGTTTTTAAAATATGAACTAAAGCTTAATAGCGCAAAAACCTCAATCAATAAATTATCCAAAAAGATTTTCAAATATACACGGATTTTTAGAAAAAATGTGTAGTCCAGATTAAAGCATGAAAACAGGGATTTATTTATTGGTATTCATAATTTGATATGATGTCCGATGAGAAGAAAAAATTGTTGGTCTATGGCCGAATGTAAATCCATACTTGACCGAATGAATTTGATCAAAATGACAGTCAGTTCAGTATTTTTTGGTAGAATAATGATCGATTAAAATATTTGTTTTGCTTAAAGTGTTAAAATTCGAAATATATGAATGGGTCAGGCAATAAAAAATATTAAAAGTAAGTATTAATAAAAGCATTTATGGAAAGAAGAAAAAAGTTCCAAAATGAAAATTTGTACTTTAAAATAATTGATTTAATGACAGATACCATCATCCCATTTGCAAAATTTTCAAATGATACATTATTACAAGCCAGAAGTATGAGACATTTATTAAAAATTGCAAGTGCAATAACATTATTTGGTATCCTATTATTTTTTGTTTCCAAGAAAAGCAATTCAGAAAAAGAAGTGATCATAAAAGTCAAGGCTTCAAAAACTGCGTCTTACAGTAACAACTGCTTCGCCACATACGATAATTTAGTTTAGAAAGGATCACACCTCTCAGTTACCAGGTCTAATTTAGTTATTGGATTAATTTTTTTTCATTTATACCAATCTATTTACATCTAATCAATATTAATGGGTTATATTCAACCTACTAATATTATTGAATATGTTGTTATCTTTTCTGGGAAATATCAATTCTGATTGGCAGAATTTACTTTATTATGGAAGTATCGTAGTAGTAGTTCTAATTTATTTTGGAGTTATAACTACCTTGCTCATAGAGAACCGGGACCCTGTAAAATCACTTGCCTACATCATGATTTTCCTATTGTTACCTGGTGTAGGGCTAATAGTATATTTTTTGATAGGCAGAGATCACAGAAAGCAGAAAAAATTTACACTGAAGGGCTCACGGGATCTAATGCGTTTGAGAGAATTTATAGATGTTTACAAAGAATATTTTATTCATGTCCGTCAAGAATTAGAGAATAAATTCGGTGATAAAAGTTTTATATCAGACCTCTTTTTATATACAAAGCAATCAATCCTTACAGAAAACAATGATGTTTCAATTCTTGAAAATGGCGAAGAGAAATATAAAAAATTGTTGGAGGATATTAATAATGCAACCCATCATATTCATATAGAGTATTACATTTTTGATCATGATGAGACAGGAATGGAAATAGCCAAAGCATTGGTGGAAAAGGCCTCGGAAGGTGTGTTAGTAAGATTTATATATGATGATTTTGGAAGTAACAATATCGGTGATATTCCCGAAGTTCTCGAAAATGGAAATGTTGAGGTGATTCCCTTTGATCCATTGTGGATGAAATTATATACCAATGCAAACTATAGAAATCATAGAAAAATAGTGGTGATCGATGGGACAATTGGATATGTGGGAGGTATCAATGTTTCAAATAAGTATGACAATACTAAGAAAAACTCAGTTTTCTGGCGGGATACACATATTAGAATAGAAGGCAATGCAGTGAATTTGTTACAAATGCAATTTCTGCTGAGCTATAAATATGCTTCTGGTGAATTGACTTTTCCTATAGAATTTCCCTACTTTAATTATAATCAGAATAAGGGTGACGCTTTTATTGATATTGTAGGCAGTGGTCCAGATAGCAACGAACCATATAATATGTTAGGGATCATTTCGGCTATCAATACTGCAAAAAGTGAGATCAACATTACAAACCCTTATTTTATTCCTAATGCACAGATCATAACTGCGTTAGAAGTTGCTTCGCTATCAGGAAAGAAAGTCAAATTGATTGTACCTAAGGAGGCAGATTCTAAGTTTGTGCAATTCGCTATGAACTCTTACATGAAGAAGATGCTTGAAGTTGGCGTAGAAGTTTATGTTTATAAAAAAGGTTTTATTCATGCTAAAACCATTACCGTTGATGATGATATTTCAATAGTAGGTACAGTTAACTTTGACAATCGTAGCTTTTTCATCAATTTTGAAATTGCAGCCTTTGTTTATGACAAAAAAGTAAATTCCGGGCTTAGAGAATTGTTTGAAAATGACATGGAAGATTGTGATAAATTAATACTTTCTGAATGGCAGAAGAGACCTATCGGTACAAAATTTATGGAAAGTCTTTGCAGATTGCTGACTCCTTTGTTGTGATTAAGTCTCACCAAGTTTTGAATTTTTACACTGTAGGGACAGGTAGCGACTTGTCACTACAGTGTAAAAATTCAAAAATTAATTGAAAATCATGTATTCTGAATAATTTATTAAAAAGGTATTGAATTGAGGAAATATTGAGTGTATTACCTTAAGGATGAATTAAATGTGCATTTTTGACACCAGTCATAAAAAGCCTTATTAAGTTATCATTTAATTACTGTAACATCTCCTTTGAATATTTTTATATCACCATCTGTGAGCTCAACTTCTACGAAATAGACAAATACCATTGGGTTTTCCTCTTTTCCTTTGAATGTTCCATTCCAGCCAAGTTCTTCCTTATTTGGTTCGAAATTATTTCTTTCGAATACTAATCCGCCCCACCTATTAAATATGCGGAGAGTTTTGACTGATTTAATATTTTCATCAGCAAACACTGTGAATCCATCATTTATTCCATCATGATTTGGAGAAATCACATTAGGGATAAATACATTGATCTTTTTTCGGATTCTTACCTCTATTATTCCTTCATCCATGCAACCTTGACTATCCATTACGACAACCTTATATGTTACATTTGAATCCGGTTTGGCAGTTGGATCCGGACAGTCATCGCAAGAGAGCCAGGTAGCAGGTGTCCATGATATAGTCTCATAATCACCCAAAATATCAGTTTTAAGGACTACACTCTCCCCCTTATCAATAATATATATTGGATTAATATTTAATTCAACAGAACTATTGAACTTAAATTCAATTTGTTTTGTGACGATACAGCCTTTAGAATCAGTTAGAATTACATCATATATTCCAAAGTCCAACATCTCAAATGTGGCAGGGAGAGAAGTAACAGGAGATTTTTTTTCACCGTTGATCGTGATCTGATAAGGTAAAGTTAAATTACTGGTCTGATAAAGGACAAAAGAGTTATTATCATCATCTGAACATGCAGAAGATTTAATAGTCCAAAATGCTTCGCTAATCGGTAATGTTGCAATTTTGAAATCAAGAGTTGTCTGACAATCAAACCCGGGACTTTGAATTATGAGTTGGTAATCATTAGGTTCAATATTGTCAATTGATAAGTTCGCGGTAAATGTTAAACCATTGTCGATAGAATATAACAGGTTTTGGCCTGCCAATACCGTTATCTTAAGACTCCCTAAAGGTTTGTTACAAGAGGGTTGGGTGACGAGGAGTAATACTTCTGGCTGTGGTTTTAAAATTATATTTTTTTGATCTGTGGCGCTCAGACATGGTCCAGCACCATCAGGATCCACAGTTGTATAAGTAACTACTATAGTTCCATTCATAAGGTCCTGTGGAGAAGGAGTATAGATCGCATTTTTTATATTAGAATTATTGAAATTCCCAGATCCATTTGTGGTCCATGAACCGTTTGCAATTCCTGAAATTATTGGATTTAATTGTACCGGATTTAATTGACATATAGTCGTATCAGGTCCTACATTTACGGTGACGTTGTTTGTACAGTCACAATTGGCTACATTAATAGTTATTGAGTCTATTGAAACGCAAGTCCCAACGTTTGCCTTATAAAATATTTTGTGTGTACCTACACCTGCTATCATTGGATCAAACTGATTGCCGGATATTCCATTACCAGTAAATATTCCTCCGGTAGGAGTAACCGTTAGCGTAATAGGTAGATCGTCCAAACAAAGATCTGCAACACTTTGAAATACAATGACAGGAGGAGTATTTATTGTGATCTTCATAGTATTGGAAGCGGGATTGCAAGGGCCTATTCCATCAGGATCTTCGGTAGTCAGCGTAATAATAACTGAACCATTTAACACATCATTTAGTCCGGGAGCATAGCTGGTATTCAATGAATTTGCGTTACCAAATATCCCATCTCCGGCAGTAGTCCAGGTAGCACTATTTGCGTTTGAGATGATACCCACCAAAGAAAAAGTTGACCCCTTGCACGCTGCTTGATCGATACCTGCATCCGAAGTAGCTTGATTTGGACAGGCGCAGTCATTGACCTTAAAACTTGTAATAGCTTGGTTAGTACATGGAGAAGTGCCAACTATGTAGGTTATAGTCTGAGTGCCTATCATACTTGGATTGAAGGAAGTAATTGCATTTACCAGATCTCCGTTTAAGTAATATGAACCACCGGCCGGACTACCTATATTTAAGACTATTGCAGGATCGCCAATGCAAAAATCTGCCAGTGTTCCTATTGAAACAGCAGGTAGATCAATAACATTCACTACAATATCATCACTGCCGTCACATCCTCCGCTACTCACATCGTAAGACAATGTAAAGCTTCCGATTCCTGCAATAGCGGGATCAAAGGTATTGCCTGTTACTCCGATACCTGACCACGTTCCACCGCCTGGATTTCCTGTAAGGGTAACAGGATTAGCGCTGATACACAGATCATTCACAGGATTGGCAACAACGGAAAGCATCGCTTGAAAAGTAATGACAGTCTGATCAGTGGCTGCTGAGCAGGGTCCTGCCCCATCAGGATCCGATGCTGTTAAGGTTAAAGTTACTGAACCTGCAAGTATATCTGCCGGACTTGCATTATAAATAGTGAGTGCCATATTCGGATCATCAAAAAATCCGGTGCCGTTGGTGCTCCACAAAGGAGTTGTATTTACTGTTCCATTAAGCAGAATTAATTGATTGCCGCAGACTTTTAGGTCACTACCTGCATTTGCCATAGCAGGATTAGGGCAATTGCAATCAGTTACAACTATTTGAATGTCTTCGCTTGCTGTGCAATTATTTGAATTAATGAAAGTATAATTGATAGTGTGTGTGCCAGGTCCAGCTGTAGAGGGATCAAAACTATTGCCTGTAACTCCATTTCCTGACCATAAACCACCAATAGGAGTGGCTGAAAGTATTACACTTGGATCACCATCGCATAATTGACTTACCGGTGAAATATTAATCACAAGGAAATCAAAGGTAATGACCACTTGATCCCCAGCACTTACACAAGGACCAATTCCGTCAGGATCAGCATCTGTTAAAGTTAGAATTACTGAACCAAAATTAATATCTGCCTGACTTGGCGTATAAGTAGTGTTTACATCATTGATATTTGAAAAGGTACCACTGCCTGAAGTGGACCATGTTCCTGCATGGTTAGCAGTACCGGAAAGTATTGCGGCATCACCTGCACAGACTATATCGTCTGGTCCTGCATTGGCGAAAGCCGGATCCGCACATCCACAATCAAGCACAAGAATCGCTAAAGTTTCAGCATCAGAACAATTGTTTGCATCCGTATACTCATATATTAATTGTGCAGTACCAACACCAGCCACAGAAGGGTCAAAAATATTTCCTGTGACGCCGGTTCCCGTCCAAATTCCTCCTGGAGGCGTTGCTGACAATGTAATTGGAGCATCCGTCAAACAGATATCAGCCACGGGATCGATATTTACTACAACTGTAGTGAAAGTTAGGACAATTTGATCACTGGCAGAACTGCAAGGACCTACACCATCCGGATCGGTAGCAGTTAACGTTAATGTGACTGTTCCTGCCAGGAAATCAGCAGTACTGGGAGTATATGTTGTAATGGCGGAATTAGGGTTTGCAAATATTCCGCTTCCACTTGTTGACCAAATTGCTGTACTACTTAACACTACCGGTGAGCGCTGCATCATCACCATTGCAAATAATTAAATCCATACCAGCATCAGCTATCGCAGGATTTGCACAACCACAATCCGAAACAACAATACTTGTGGAATTGCTTCCCATACAACCATTCGCATCTGTATAGTTATAAGTTACTTGCCATGATCCGACACCTGCCAGTAGTGGATCAAATGTATTACCAATTACTCCTGTCCCAGACCAGATTCCTCCTGAAGGACTGCCTGATAATGTTACCGCAGGGTCATTTAAACATTGAGTTGGCACTGGAGTAATACTTACTGCAGGATTAGAATAAAGTGTAATGCCTAAATTGTTGGGAATATTGATAATTCCCGGGCAGCCAGTATTAGCATCTTCTAATGAAGTTACAGTAATATTTAATACGCCAGGAGGAACAAATGATGGAATGGTAATAGTATTGGTGGCAGCATTATAGGATGGGAAAAGCCCAGAGTAACAAAAAGTAAAGTTATTAGAAGCTGATAGTGCATTATCGCTAAAGTTATAACCAAAAAATGGGCTGGTTATTAAGAAATCTACGTTGTATAGTCCTGAACCTCCGCTGATATTGAAGGAAACATTCTCACATTCTCCGGGGCAAAGGCCTGCTGTGCCGCTGAGGGTAATGCTTGGATTTGAATTTATGCTTACAGTAACTGTGTTAGGTGGATTAATGATACCTGGACATGTAGTAAAATTGTTATCAACAATTAAGGTGGCAGAAATTATAAAATCACCTTGGCTAACTGTATTTGGAATATTTAGGGTGTTAGTTGCAGCATTATAGGATGATGTGGCTCCACCATAACATACATTAATGTTTTCTCCATTTGTAATGGACGGATCCATAAAATTATAGTTGAAAGTACCGTCAGTGATATTAAAGGATAATTGATATGTGCCGCCGGTTCCACCTGTTATGAGGATTGAAAAAGTTCCACATTCGTTTATACATAGATCTATATCTCCAGCAATAGAAATCGTTGGTTGCTGAACAATATCAAGGATAAAAAAATCATCAACGGATGAACAGGGGCCAGCTCCATCCGGATCAGGTGCCGTGAGCGTAATAGTAACTGTCCCGCCGGCAATATCCAATGGACCTGGATTATAATTTGTTGTCAAGGCTGCATCGTTATCAAAGGTACCGTCGCCAGAGGTAGTCCATGTAAAAATAGCTGAATTAACCACTGTTCCACTTACTATAGGAATTTCATTCGCGCATATTTGTTGATCTGGACCTGCGTCCACCATTATTGGGTTTAAGCATCCACAATCAGAAACTAAGATGGAGGTATTGGCAGTATTGCTGCATCCATTTCCATCCGTAAAAGAATAAGTAATCAACCAGTTTCCCGAACCTGCTGCGGCAGGATCGAATGAGTTGCCGCTCACTCCAGTTCCAGTCCATGTGCCGCCTGCCGGAGATCCGGTAAGTGTGATTGCAGCATCAATAGTGCAGAGTGGACCAGCCGGGTTAACACTAACTGAAGGTAATGTATTTATCAATATACTTATAGTCTGACCAGAAGCACATTGACCTATGTCAGGTGTAAAAATATAGCTTGAACTTCCGGTTACGTTTGTATTTATAGCCGGTGGAGACCAGGTTCCATTGACCATATTCGGAGAAGTAGTAACCAGAACAGGTGGCGTTGAATTTTGACAAAATGGACCTAGAGCGCCGAAGTCGGGTACAGTTTGTGGATCAATTGTAATCGACAAGGTCGTAGTTGACGCACACTGTCCGGCAGTGGGTGTAAAGGTGTAAGTAGTGGTCATTGTATTGTCAATAGCAGGAGACCAGGTACCATTTACTCCGTTAATGGAAGTAGTTGGAAGGGCTGGTATCGCAGCGCCAGCGCAATAACTTGGTGGTGGTGTAAAAGTAGGAATGGTGGGTTGGTTAATTGTAATCGACAAGGTAGTATTCGAAGCACATAGTCCGGGAGTGGGTGTAAATGTGTAAGTCGTGGTCATTGTATTGTCAATAGCAGGAGACCAAGTACCATTTATACCATTAAGGGAAGTAGTTGGAAGGGCTGGTATCGCAGTGCCTGCACAATAACTTGGAGGTGGTGTAAAAGTAGGTAAGGTGGGTTGGTTAATTGTTATAGCCAGAGTAGTAGTTGAAGCACAAAGTCCGGGAGTTGGTGTAAAAGTGTAAGTAGTGGTCATTGTATTGTCAATAGCAGGAGACCAGGATCCATTTATTCCATTAAGGGAGGTAGTTGGAAGAGCCGGAATCACAGCGCCCGCGCAATAACTTGGAGGTGGTGTAAAAGTAGGAATGGTGGGTTGGTTAACTGTTATTGCCAGAGTAGTAGTTGAAGCACATAGACCGGGAGTAGGTGTAAAAGTGTAAGTGGTGGTCATTGTATTGTCAATAGCAGGAGACCAGGATCCATTTATTCCATTAAGGGAGGTAGTTGGAAGAGCCGGAATCACAGCGCCCGCGCAATAACTTGGAGGTGGTGTAAAAGTAGGTATGGTGGGTTGGTTGATTGTAATAGTCAAGGTCGTAGGTGAAGCACATAGACCTGGAGTGGGTGTAAAAGTGTAAATAGTGGTGGTTGTGTTGTCTATGGCGGGACTCCAAGTTCCTGTATAACCATTATTAGAGGTGGTAGGCAGGGCGGGTATTGGATCTCCGGCGCAATAAGACGGGTATGGAGTAAAGGTAGGTGAAGCAGCAGCATTTACGACTACTGTCATTGTAGTAGGGTTGAAACAAATAGTATTGGTTGGATTGAAGGTATATACTATGCTACCTGACATAGCAGTGCTAATTGTCGAAGGTGTCCAGGTTCCTGCATTTCCTTCTATTGAAGTACCAGGCAATACTGCTGGGGATTGGCCAACACAATATGGACCAAGTTGGGTAAACGTAGGAGTTGTTTTAGGCATATATGAGACCTGAACATCATCTATCCAATAAATTTCATCAGGCGTTTGACTGCCAATCATAAACCTTAAGCTAAGTGTATTTCCAGTTAATACATTACCAGTATTGGCAGCTTGGATTAAATTGTCGCCGCACATGAATCCGAATAAAGTCCAAGGACCTCCATCCAAGGAGTACTCGCAAAGCAATTGGTCATTTCCTCCACTTAAACAGGCATTAATTGGAGCTGCGCCACCATTATAGCATTCTTTATTTCCGACAGGATTTACTGAGGAAATAGTTGCTTTATACCAACGTTGCATCGGTTACTTATATCTATTGGTCCAAAATTTAAAAATTCGATACATCACCACATGTGCCCATTGGGTCAGGAATTCCTGAAACACAATAACAGCATCCAAAGCCAGTTGCACCCGCTTCTTTAAATGCTCTATTAATTCCAGAAAATGTTTGTACGCTAAATGTAAATGGCCCTGAACATGAATTAACAGAAGTCACACTCCATGGCTGTCCTCCGGTCATAGTTCCGTTTACAGAATTGGCTGCTTCATTAAAGGTTTCCTGGGTTAAAATAATTTGACCAAGTACAATTGAATTTGTAAGTAATAGGCTAACTACTAAAAAGAGGTTCTTCATACGGTTATCCTAAAAAAAGGAGCTTAGAATCAGCTAAGCTCCTTTTGTATTTTACAAATTAATTACTTTGAGTGTATTCGCTTTGTCAGATTCATTCACTGTAAAGTATAGCGCTCCTTTAGGAAGCTCATTTAATGAGATTGAATATCCATTATTTACATTTTTTTGATAAACAATTTTTCCATTAAAGTCGTAGACAATCATTGTGGCAACTGACTCAACTCCTCTTATCACAACTTCATTGTTCACATTAACTAAAGTTAGATCGCCTTTCACATTAAATTGAATTGTTCTTGTTTCTGAGTAAGTATAACTTCCATTATTATCAATACTTTTCAACCTATAATAAGTCAATCCTTGAAGGGGAGATAAGTCATAATATGAATATTTTTTGATATTCGAACTCGTATTATTATTGGCAACAGCACCTAAATAGTCAAAAGATTTGCCGTCTTTACTTTTTTCTATTTCAAACCTATTATGATTATAATCAGCTGTAGTAGCCCAATTTAACATCGCTCCATTGTTATATTTAAGACATTAAATTGCGTCAAAGTAACCGGCAATGCGATGTTTTCAGATGCAACACAAAGGAGAAAATGAATCAAAAGCAATTGTGCTTAACGCAGAAGGGTCACCAGAGTTATATGTAGCAGGATTTACAATATTAAATTTAGTACCATTCCAGTGCCCTATGACCAATGAAGGTCCTGGTGTGAAGTTAACACCTTCAGTACCTACTACCCATTGTAATTGAAGTTTTAAATCTTTTTGCGTTGATGGATCGAGATCTTCGATTTCCCATTGATATTGTATGCATTTAGTAGCATCAACAGGAACCACACCATTTGACCCAAGAGGTTGTACTCTAACAATATAATTGCCAAAAGCAGATGTTGGTGAGGCAATTAAAGTAGCAGGCATATATAATGTGCTTGTTGGCCCAACAGGATGTAATATCGA
Source organism: Candidatus Brachybacter algidus (assembly GCF_016707225.1). Classification (NCBI taxonomy): domain Bacteria; kingdom Pseudomonadati; phylum Bacteroidota; class Saprospiria; order Saprospirales; family Saprospiraceae; genus Candidatus Brachybacter; species Candidatus Brachybacter algidus. Next base: position 347,530 of record NZ_JADJID010000001.1, read on the forward strand.
AGTTCCAGTATTTACATCCATTATTAGACCTCCTGTAGTAGCTGGAATCAAACCTGTATTATCACAAGTACAGAAGTATCTTGATGAATTATTTCCAGCAACTGTTACGGAAGATGATATATAAAATGTAAATCCGTTTGTTCGCACTTGTCCATTAACAAAAGTTAGAGTTCCTAAACCTGTATGAATGCATCTGAAAGTAGATCGATACCGTTAACATTATTAATCTCCATAGTAACAGTGTCGTGATACTCGCTGAAGAGCCAAAAGTAATTGCCTGAGGACCAGTAGTTTTGCTGAAGATAAGCCTGCCTGATCCGTCCTACGTTTCAGTCAATTTGCCATTTAAACAAGATTACCCTTCAAATCAATAGTTCCCTGGCCTGATGCACCGCTAAAACTATATTTGCAAGTTGCACACAGTTCAAAGTTTCCACCGACCGCTAAAGTCATGGCAGAGCCGATCTGTCTTAAATTAAACTATTTGTACTCAATAATTTGAAATCACCATTTATAGTATTCAAATAGCCAGCAAGATTTGTTTCACCAGTCTGGATAGTATTGTTCCAGTAGAAGTTGTAGAAAGCTTGAGAAAGAGTGTTATTCAAACTAGAAGGAGGAAATTTTAAAATCTCGCAATTGGATCCTGTATTCCAAGTACATAAAGGAATGTTGGGATTAATAACATTATGTTGATATTTTCCACCATTCTCAACTACTATAGTTGCACCTGATGAGATAACTATAGGTGTCGTATTTGAATTGATTAATGTTCCCAAAATATCCAAATCCGTGCCTGTGCCTTCATTAAGAGTCAGAGTACCACCAATTACTTCAATTGTTCCTCCAGCATCTATTGTTAAATTATCTAAAGATAGGGTGGAGGTAATATCGAGCTTATTGCCAGTTCTAACATTTATACTGTTATCAAGGAATGTTGGGGCACTGATTGCATTAATCCAATTCATGTTATCCGAAGAGGATTCCCAATTTGCTGGAGTATTCCAATCACCACAAGAAATCGAACGATAATAAGCAACTGGAGCGCTAGTAGTTGTTGCATTTCCTAATAATGGGGAAGCTTTATAACAATTATCAATAGAATTGTATTCATAAATTGCATAATGGTAGGTAGTGCTTGGATTTAGGTTTGAGACAGATACACTGTTTAAAATTCCATTGTATACAACAAAGTTACCAATGCCTATTTCTGGTATCCCCTGTTCCAAAATAGAATTAGCTCCATAAGTATTGCTAAACTAGAGCCACGTGAAATAGCTCTACTAGCTCGAGCAAGAACTAAAACCTTGTTTCCATTACCTCTAGTCCAGTTAACATTCATTGGAGTTGCATTAAATTTGTAGCACTGAATGACATTGCTTGCGTTGATGGTTGCGCACAAAGCGCTACTGCTGTAGGTGTAAATGAAAATCATCGATTGGTTAATGTGATCTTGCCTACACCTTTAGTTTCGAAAATGCCACTCTTATCAAGAACTCTAAATGCTACATTAGTGAAGTAATAGCTGGCACTTGAAACTGAATGGTATCCCAAATGAGCCTGGATCGGTAGTTGCGTGCCATAAAGTTGCCAAACAAATTGCCGTCAGAGCTACCCAAGTGGAAACTGTAGTGAAGTGTTGAACCTACCCATGATACCATTAAACTTTGGCTTTGAAACTAAGACTAAAATGTTCTCCATAACATGCAATTGCTAGTCATTTCAAGTTGAACTGTCGCATGGTTGAAACAAAACTATCCAGCCTGGCGAATTGTTACTGCTGGTGGACTGACAAAAGAATCTCCTCAACTTGAAGCCACCAAAAACTAACCCATTTAAAGTTATAACAGTTTTAAATGATCCACCGTTCCACTACCAGCATACCGGTATTGTATGCAACAATTGCCTCTATTCGACATTTACTCCAGTTCCACAGTCCATCCTGTTGGTCCAAACCTGAGTACCACCAATTCAATGAGTTGAAGTTTTGCATGTATAAGGACTACCATCGGCAAGGGCAATTTGGGCATAACCCGCAAATTTGTTGAAATAAAAAATAAAATTATTAGTAAATTTCTAATCATTTGTAATGTTTTTTAAATTAAGAATAATAAACCAAAGGTAGAAGGTTAATGTGAACTTAATATTAATTGTGGTAGGTCACTTATTATATCATTTGACATACCGATACGCTGCAAATATATTACAAATAATGCGGATGTTTTCTTTTAAATAAATATATAAATACTTGATATATGTATCGTTATGAAATAGGTATGTTTAAAAATTACTAAAAAATTGAATGCAATTTATAACGTTTATCCACGATCCCTGGATATTCTTATCTCGCCTGCTGTGGTCCGATATTCTTGGTATTTCAGCTTACAATCCCAAAAAAAAGAGCATGAGTTGCCCCATGCTCCCTGGAAATTTATAAAAGTAGTTTAAAGATTGATCTTATAATATGAAGTAATGTTTTGATGCTGACCATAGTGTTGATTAACAATGATATACCATTTATATAAACATTGAATAACTTATTTTACTATAAATAAATTTTTGGCAGTTATCAGCGATAGCTGTTTACCACTAGCGTATTTGAATATTGTGCTTTGAAGTACTAAATATATGCCATCATATGTATTTCTAACACTATTCATAAGGCGCTGAATATCAAAACTCTAATTTCTTAAATTTATTTTTATTTGAATTATAGCTATTTACATATTTAAAAATAAAAATTTATACATTAATAATAAATACAATGGGTATATCATTAATTGATAGCTATATTTGCATTATAAATTTATTTAATATGTATCAAAAATTTACAAATATCCTTCAGGACATCAAAGATTTTCTTCCCGGAGGCCCAAATAAAAAATACATAGCATCCTTCCTCTTCCTCTTCATCTGGATGGCTTTATTCGACAAGAACAGATGGGTCACTCAATGGCAACTCCAAAGATCAATCTACAAGTATGAAAGAGAAAAAGACAAGTTGTCAAATGACATCATACGCACCAAACAAATGACAAAGGATGTCAACAGCGATATAGAAAAATTTGGCCGTGAAGAATATTTAATGACCAAAAATGATGAAGATTTGTTTATCATTGCAGTCGAATAACGGTATCTGAAGATCACTTTAAGTTGTTATATCCTCCTATTTGTTGAGATTACTGCTTGATTGTCATTTAGATATTGTCGTAAAAAAAATATCAAATGTCAGTAATAGTTAACAAAGACTCCAAAATCATCGTCCAAGGCTTCACAGGTAAAGAAGGTACTTTCCACGCAGAACAAATGATCATGTACGGCACTCCAGTAGTTGGTGGTGTGACTCCTGGTAAAGGTGGCGAAACTCATCTTGGCAAACCTGTCTTCAATACAGTTCAAGATGCTGTGAATCAAGCTGGTGCAGATACCTCCATTATATTCGTTCCACCGGCTTTTGCAGCCGATGCTATTCAGGAAGCAGCAGAAGCAGGAATCAAAACTATCGTCTGCATCACTGAAGGTATTCCGATCCAGGACATGGTCAAAGTAAAAGAATACATAAAAGATAAAAACGTACGTCTTATAGGACCGAATTGCCCGGGTGTAATTACTCCGGATGAAGCTAAAGTAGGCATCATGCCGGGTTTTGTCTTCAAAAAAGGTCGCATCGGTATTGTTTCAAAATCTGGTACTTTGACTTACGAAGCTGCTGACCAGGTGGTCAAAGCAGGGCTTGGTATTTCTACCGCTATCGGAATTGGTGGTGACCCAATCATCGGAACTTCAACTAAGGAAGCAATCGAATTATTTATGAATGATCCTGAAACAGACGGCATCGTAATGATCGGGGAGATAGGTGGTAGCCTTGAAGCTGAAGCCTCAAAATGGTACAAGGAGCATGGCACTAAACCTGTAGTTGGTTTTATAGCAGGCCAAACTGCTCCAAAAGGTCGTAAAATGGGTCATGCCGGCGCCATCGTAGGTGGTGAGGATGACACTGCAGCAGCTAAAATGAGAATCATGGGGGAGTGTGGAATACATGTAGTAGTTTCTCCGGCTGATATCGGAAAGACGATGGCGGAAGTGATGGCAAAGAAAGTGTAAGTAAGTTTTTACTTTAAAATATATTATTCCCCTTGGTTTGAGATATTGACCAAGGGGAATTTTTTGTTAATATAGCTCATTTATTGGAGGAATTTATTATTGATATGAAGATGTGAAGTATAGAGAGATTGCTTATGGAGTGCTTTGGTTAAAACCAAAGGCGCGTGAACTTTTTTTCTGTCTGAATCACAGATTGTAGTGATTACTCGGATTACACTGATTATTACCAAGACCATTCAGTGAAATCCTTTCATCTTTTAAATCCCGTCATTGTTGGCAGTCAAGTATGATTCTAATAAAATTTTCATATCGGAGACTAAGTTTTCACTCTTCACTTCCATCTTAGCGTCCTTAGCGCTTCTTCCTCACTTTGCGTGAACTTTTTTTCTGTCTGAATCACAGATTATAGTGATTACTCGGATTACACTGATTATTACCAAGACCATTCAGTGAAATACTTTCATCCTTTAAATCCCGTCATTGTTGGCAGTCAAGTATGATTCTAATAAAATTTTCCTAATGGAGACTAAATTTTCACTCTTCACTTCCATCTTAGCTTACTTAGCGCTTCTACCTCACTTTGCGTGAACCCTTTTTTCTGTCTGGATCACAGATTATAGTGATTACTCGGATTACACTGATTATTACCAACACCTTTCAGTGAAATCCTTTCATCCTTTAAGTCCCTGCCTCTGTAGGCAGGCAAGCGTGATTCTGAATAAATTTGCGCGCAAATCTTCGCTTCTCACTTCGCAAACACACCAAAATGCCACAAAATACCACTCGGATCGTGCACAAAACACTCGCTGCCCCAATCCATCCGCTGAATAGGCACAGTGCGCACTTCTTCATATTTGGCAGGAAGATTCAATACAACCAAGTCTTTCCAGAACTGGTCAAGATCTTCTACTTCCATGAAAACCATCGTATTATCTACCCATTCTTTTAAATATGCATTTTGCAAATAAAAGCCAAAATTCCCAATTGTGAATAATGACATATTATGAAATAAAACGACTTCTTCGAAACCAAGATCTTGATAGAAATTGCGTGAAATTTCAAAATTCTTTGATCCGATGAAGGGTCTGATTGCCTTTGCCTTTATATTCATTGTTTGATGTTTGTTGTTTGTTGTTTGTTGTTTGTTGTTTGTTGTGATGCTTGTTGTTGGTTTTTTTAAAATTTACTTCTTTTTAGACGACTTCGCTCTTTGGTTATATTCTAAACATAGATCAAGCCAATATTCAAAGTCGTTTTTCTTGTCAAATCCATCGGAATGGACATAGCAATAGCCCTTCATCGCCTTACCTTTCAAAATCATTGGCTCGAATCCTGGCTTTTCTGCGATTTCTTCTTCTAATACTGGATCATATCGGCACATCAGTTTTTCTCCACTGATATTAATGCACATTTTTTCATTTACCATAAATCCAAGTCCACCAAACATCTTTTTTTCTTCCACATTGATTTCAGGGAAATTACTTAGATATTCTCTTACCATTTCTGCTAGATTATTATCATATGCCATAAATCAATTTTATAAAAATTAATATAGTATTTCTCTTTTGATCAGAGCGATATTTGATGACCTGATTAGCAAAAAAAACTAACCTCAAATTTCTAACCTCCAACTTTTTAGAAAATAATTAAGGCAATTCATGACCTTCAGATGCATTATAAATCTCAAACCATTGCTCCAAACTCATGTTTATATTTAGCGCGTCAACGGCATGTTGCAATCTCTCAAATTTCCCTGAACCGACGATTGGCATGATTCCTGAAGGGTGCTTTAAAAGCCATGCATAAATGACTTTATCTATACTTTCTATTCCTATTTCATGTGCCACTTTATTCAAAGCTTTACCCAACCTTGCTCCCTTATCGCCCACCTTATTCATTATTTCTCCTCCGGCTAGCGGTGACCAAGCCATTGGTCTGATCTTGTTTTTCATGAAATAATCCATGTTGCCATTTTTAAAATGCTCCAAACAAAGTGGAGATATTTCAACTTGATTCGTGACTAGTTTTTCCTCAAGATGTTCATTCAGCATCTCGTATTGAAGCGGATTGAAATTCGAAACACCAAAATTAATTACTTTACCACTTTCTCTAAGCTGCACAAATGCCCTGGCAACTTCCTGTGGGTCGAAAAAAGGAGACGGCCTGTGCAATAAGAGTAGATCGAGATAATCTGTTCCAAAATTTTGTAGAGAATTGTCCACCGATGAGATGATATGTCTAAAGCTGTAATCATACGTTTTCAACTTTCTTTCAGGGTACTTTTCTGAGACAAGCTTGATACCGCATTTTGTTACGATTTGGATCTCTTTTCTCAATGATGGTTTCAGTCCCAATGCCTGACCAAATAGTTTCTCACATCTATAATCGCCATAAATGTCTGCATGATCAATACTTGTAACACCCAATTCTACAGACTTTTCCGTGAAAGCCAATATTTCCTGAGCATTCATATTCCATTCACGCAATCTCCAATGTCCGTGAATAATTGGGGAAAGTTGAAGGTCAGAAGAAAGTTTTACTTTATGCATATTGCTAATTATCTATTATTTTTTTGTGCTCTAATCTTTATTTCTTTGAATATAATTTAAATTCTAAAGTTTAATATTATCATTTTAATCGTGCCGTTAATTTAGTATTAAAATTTTATCTAAATGTTTTCATTTGCTAAACATTATCATCTGAGTTTCATTCAAACTCCAAACTTCTAACTTCAAATTGAGTGAAGCCAATAGTTTTATAGAAATTTATTGTTCTGAAACTTCCGATATATATTTAGCCACATCTACCATCGTTGCAACCCAAATATTTCCTTCATTCTTCTTAAGATATTCCAAAAGTTTTCGATGCTCTTCAAGATCCACATTCAGCGAATGCTCACCACCCACTCCATGAAAAATAAATACAACAAATGATCCTGCTTTCTCTGCATTTTTAACTTGTTCGATCATCTGTTCGGCCGTCGACCCAATGGCAGCAAAAGCATTTACATTCGACAGATCTACTTTATCCATTGCTAAATAACCTGTTTCAACTCCTCGAGCACACACGAATTCTTGTTCAGAATATTTATAAAACAACGTATCTCTGATCATCAAATCACCGCACGGATAGGCAAAAGTGCGTTCTTTTTTACCATCAATCGCTTCCAAAAGAGTGTTACAAACTTTGATCTCGTGTGTTGCACGATATACGGAATATCTAGTCAGGTCATTTTCGCCTTTTGTCCAATCCCTTCCAGGAAGGTCTCCCGCACAGGGATGGTTGAGCGTGTGATTACCGAGTTCGTGGCCTTGAGCGGCTGCAGCGCGCCATTCTATAATGCGATTGGATACATTGGGTGAAGAGCCAATTAAATAGAAAGTCCCCTTGAAATTGTAAGCATTTAATTGCGGAATAACTTTATCGAGATGTACATTAAGTGCGTCATCATATGTGAGGACTACAGCACATTTTTTGCCATTCCAATTAAGGGTGTTTTGTGCTTTACATTGAATACTTGCCAATAATATAACTAGCAATACCATTGTGTCTTTCATAGTTTTTACAATTCTGAAGTACTTAATTTTATTCAAAATTGATCCATTTATCTGCTGATCTTCCGGACTCGACCACCTTATCTATAAACATCATACCCCTTACTCCCTCTTCAATCCCAGGGTAATCTAACCATTCTTCTTTTGGAATTTCTCCATTCATATTCGCATTGATGGTCAAGAAAAAATTTCTGTAGTGATTTGCAAATGCTTCAAGATATCCTTCCGGATGACCGGCAGGCGCACGTGAATTGTGTGATGCAAAGGATGAAACATAAGGAGTTCCGGTTCGGTATATTTCAGCAGCTTTGTCCGGCCGCATTACTTTAAGCGTATTGGCATCTGCTTGTTGCCATTCAATGCCACCCAGCTCTCCATAAACTCGAATCTTTACATTGTTTTCTTCTCCGGCTGCAACTTGTGTGGCAACTAAAACTCCACTTGCCCCATTGTCGAATTTCAATAAAACTGCACCATCATCATCTAACATTCGACCTTCAACAACTGAATTAATGTCTGCACACAATTTTGAAACTTGAAGCCCTGAGACGTATTCAGCAAGATTAAATGCATGTGTTCCGATATCGCCCATTGCTCCGGCTTTTCCACTTTTTGAAGGATCTGTTCTCCAGGCAGCCTGGGCATTTCCTGAATTTTCGAGCGGTGAACTTAACCAGCCTTGTGGATATTCTACATAGATCTTTCTTATTTTTCCAAATATTCCGGAAAGCACCATCCGCCTGCCTTGTTTGACCATTGGATATCCTGTGTAGGTGTGGGTTAATAACAATGATTTCCCTGTAGAATTGACTTTTTCTGCCAATTGTTTCGCTTGTTCGAGATCAAAAGTGACTGGTTTGTCAATGGCAACGTGAAAACCAAGATCGAGCGCCATCATTGCCGGTTCGAAGTGCATATGATTAGGTGTGACAATGCAAATAATATCCGGGCGTTCATTTTCACACTTAGCGGATTCAATTTCAAGCATGTCTTTATAACTCGTATAAATTCTTTCTTCATCCAAAAATAGATCTCTTCCGGATAGCTTAGCATTTTCGGAATCACTACTCAAAGCGCCTGCTACCAACTCGGCTAAACCATCCATATTAAATGCCAACCTGTGGATACTACCAATGAAAGCATTTCTGCCTCCACCGATCATTGCCAATCTTAATTTTCTGTATTGAGCCATAGTTGGTTATATTATTTTGTAAAATTATCATTAATAAATTTAAAATTCTGATATTAAAATCATTACATTTAAACTTCCATCGAATTAATTATACAATTCTAATACTTTTTTAACATAAAATCAATGCAGTCTACCACACGTTTTCAGTTATCCTCCATGATGTTCCTCAATTTTTTTATTTGGGGAATGTGGTTTGTAACCTTGGGTACTTACTTGATTAAAGGGGATATTGGAGCTACGGATGCACAGTCAGGATTGGCATATGGCACACAATGTTTGGGTGCTATCATCGCTCCATTCATTATTGGTTTGATTGCGGATAAATATTTCGCAGCACAAAAGATATTGGCAGTATTACATCTTGTGGGTGCTGGACTATTGTACTTTATTTCTCAAAATTCTGAATTTAGTTCTTTTTATGTTTTACTCCTTATATATATGGTCCTTTACATGCCGACTCTGGCATTGACCAATTCCATTGCATTGCATCAGATCAGTGATGCGGAGAAGCAATTTTCCGGTATCCGTCTTTGGGGCACAATAGGTTGGATCGCCGCAGGGCAAATCGTTGGCTACATGGCCTGGGAAGCTAATCCTGGTAGTCTGGATATTACCTTTCAAGTTGCAGCTGCCACGTCACTTATTCTAGGAGTTTATAGTTTTTTCCTGCCAAATACACCACCTTCTAAGTCTGGTCAAAACGTTAGTATTAGGGAAGTGTTAGGACTCGATGCATTGAAAATCCTTGCGAATAGAAATTATTTAGTATTCTTTATTGCCTCCATTTTAATATGCATTCCATTGGCTTTTTATTATGGTCTTGCAAACCTTTATTTGAATGAAGCAGGAATGATTGGATCTGCTCAGAAAATGAGTTTCGGTCAAATGAGTGAGGCGATTTTTCTATTTCTAATGCCATTATTTTTTCGAAAATTTGGCATTAAACAAATGTTATTAATTGGAATGATAGCCTGGGTCGTAAGATACCTTTGTTTCTCTTATGGCAACATTGATGCTAATCTTTGGATGTTGTATGTTGGGATTATTCTTCATGGCATTTGCTACGATTTTTTCTTCGTTACCGGCAATATTTATACAGATCAGGAGGCAGGGCCAAAGATCCGTTCGTCAGCCCAAGGTTTGATTACGCTTGCTACCTATGGTATCGGGATGTACATTGGTTTTTGGGCTGCAGGCAAAATTTCCGGTGATCATTCAATTCTGGATGCTACCGGAAAAGTTGTTAACCATGACTGGCAGTCAATATGGATGTATCCAACTGTTTTCGCAGCAGTAGTGACAATTTTATTTCTAATATTTTTTAAAAACCCAAAGGCTAAGTTGCCTCAAACAATATAATATGGAAGAAAATAGCAGAAGGTCGATGTTGAAAAAAATGGCTGCGGGAGGATTGGCATTCGCTGCCGCCCCTTCCTTAAATGCATTTGCAAAGTCAGAAAATGAAGCTTATCAGTTAAAAGGAAATATCAACCATTCTGTTTGTCAATGGTGTGTTTCATTTGTAACATTAGAAGAGATGTGTCAATGGATCAACTCAATGAATGTCAAGGCTATCGACCTTATTAAACCACAGGACTGGTCAATGCTCCAAAAGTATGGCATTGAATGTTCCATGTGTTACACAGATGGAAAAATTAGTTTAACAGAAGGGTGGAATCACACGGAAAACCATTCCTGGTTGATTGAAGATTTTAAGCGATCTATTCCACTGGTTGGAGCAGCGAAATACAAGAATCTTATCTGTTTCAGTGGCAATCGAAATGGCATGGACGATGAAACCGGCATGAATAATTGTGTCAAAGGTCTTAAAGAAATCATGAGCCTGGCAGAAAAGAATAATGTCATCATCCAGATGGAATTATTCAATAGTAAGATCGATCACAATGATTATATGGCAGACAAAAGTGCATGGGGTGTCGAATTGTGCAAAAGAATTGATTCTCCAAATTTTAAATTACTTTATGACATCTATCACATGCAGATAAATGAAGGGGATGTGATCAGGACCATAAAGGATAACCATCAATATTTTGGTCATTATCACACAGCCGGTGTTCCGGGTCGTAACGATATAGATGAAACTCAGGAACTATATTATCCTGCAATTATGAAAGCAATTCATGAGACTGGTTTTACAGGTTTTGTCGCCCAGGAATTTATTGCGAAAGGTGGAGACAATGCTACTAAGTTGACTGCCCTTCAGAAAGGAATTGAAATTTGTGATGTTTGAAAAATTTAAAAACTAATAATATTTATGGCTAACAATACATATGATGCCATCGTCATTGGCTCAGGAATTTCAGGCGGCTGGGCTGCGAAAGAACTGACAGAGAAAGGACTTAAAGTGCTGATGATCGAACGTGGAAGAATGCATGAACATATCAAAGATTACGTCAACGCTTCGAAAGATCCATGGGAATATTCTCATAGAGGTCAACGAACTCAGGAAATGATCAAAGACTATCCTGTATTAAAGCGGGATTATCCTTTAAGTGAATCCGTTCTGGGAATGTGGGCTGATGAAAAGGAAAATCCTTATGTGGAAGAAAAAAGATTCGATTGGTACAGAGGTTATCAATTGGGGGGTAGATCTCTTCTATGGGGGCGTCAGAGTTACCGTTGGAATAAATGGGACTTTGAGGCAAATGCCAAAGAAGGTGTTGCTGTGGATTGGCCAATCAGATATGATGATCTTGCTCCATGGTACAGTTACGTAGAAAGATTCGCAGGTATTCAGGGTTCTAAGCAAGGCCTTGACGTCCTTCCTGATAGTGAATTTCTTCCTGCTATCGACATGAATATCGTGGAAAAGGATTTGGCAGCCAAGTTAAAAGATCACTACAAGGGCAATCGTCACATGTTCATAGGTCGCAGTGCCAATATTACTTTGCCAAAACCTGAGCAAAATCGGGTCAATTGTCAATACAGGAATAAATGCTGGCTTGGATGTCCGTATGGCGCATATTTCAGTACACAGTCTGCAACATTACCCGCTGCCAGAGCCACGAATAACCTCACTTTGGAAGTAAATAAGATAGTAAAGCGTCTTATCTATGACAAGGATAAAAAACGAGCTACGGGTGTGGAAGTAATCGATGCTATTGATAACAAAACATATGAATACAATGCAAAAATAATTTTCGTTTGCGCTTCGTCTTTCAATTCTACCTGGATTCTGATGAATTCAGCGACTGATGTATGGCCGGAAGGACTTGGAAGTAGTAGTGGTGAACTGGGGCATAATGTCATGGATCATCATTTTAGACTTGGTGCAGGTGGCGTCGTGGACGGCTACGAAGAATTTTATGAATATGGAAGAAGACCTTCAGGAATTTATATTCCTAGATATCGCAATATATATGATGATAAACGCGACTACCTCAGAGGCTTCGGTTATCAAGGCGGAGCTGGACGTGGCCGCGGTGTAGAAGTCGCAGAAATGTTAGGTGTCAAATACAAAGAAGCCCTTTGTGAACCGGGTCAATGGAGCATGGGTATGACTGCATTTGGAGAAATGTTGCCTGATCATTCCAATACCATCAAACTTGATAAAAACATGAAAGATAAGTGGGGAATGCCGGTGTTGAGTATGAATGTGGAAATTAAGGAAAACGAACTGAAGATGCGAAAAGACATGCTAGAGGATGCAAAAGAAATGCTCGAAGCAAGTGGTGTGAAGGATGTGTATTCATATGATTCTGGGTATGCCGTCGGACAGGGTATTCACGAAATGGGTACAGCGCGCATGGGTCGAGATCCCAAGACTTCTGTGCTAAATGGCAACAATCAGGTCTGGGAAGCACCAAATGTTTTCATCACAGATGGAGCTTGCATGACATCCTCATCTTGTGTGAATCCTTCATTAACCTATATGGCCATGACAGCTAGAGCAGCGGATTTTGCTGTCAAAGAACTTAAAAAAATGAACTTATAACCTTAGATCATGGAAAGAAGAGAATTATTAAAAATAATAGCAACATTTACCGGAGCAGCTATGATAGGTGGTGATCTGATATTGAGTGGATGTAAAAGCGAAGTTTCAACAGACCTCACTTTTTCAGCAAAAAATTTGACTTTGTTAAATGAAATTGGTGAAACTATTTTACCAAAATCTGATACCCCGGGAGCTAAAGATGCCAATGTAGCAGAAGTAATGAAGACTGTGGTGACGGATTGCTACACACCGGAGAGCCAAGCTGCATTTATGCAAGGAATAGCTCAGATGGATAAAGAAAGTCAAAAGAAATTTTCGAAGGATTTTATGTCTTGTACCCCGGAACAAAGAACTGAGCTATTACTAGCTTTGGAAGAAGAAGCTAAAACATACAATGAAGCTCAGAATAAAAAGGACGATCCGCGCAGAGAAGCATTAAAAAAGGAAGATAAAGAATTCAATTTTGTGAGTTCTCCAAAACATTATTATACGATGATGAAGCAGCTGACTTTGTTGGCATTTTTCTCATCAGAAGAAGGAATGACAAAGGCGCTGAGATATTTGCCTATTCCGGGAAAGTTTGATGGTGCTTATAAGTATGTGAAAGGGGAGAAGGCGTTTTGTTCGTAATAGGCGATAGACGCTAGACATTAGATTCTGGAAGATAGACTTTGAATAAACAAGGGAAAATAATCTGCAATTAATTTTAAATAAAATAAAATGTCAAAAGATAGAAGAGGTTTTATAAAAGACATGGTGTTGATAGGTGCTGGGATGGCCATGCTGCCTTCTTGTTCTATTTTTGCAAAATCAGATGGGAGCTTAAGTGGGCTAAATATACCCGGAATTGAAAATTTTGGACTTCAACTCTATACTTTGAGAGATGATCTTCCGAAAGACCCAAAGGCTGTGCTGAAGACTGTAGCCTCCTATGGCTATAAGGAGATCGAAGGTTACGAAGGTGGCATGGGTCTATGGTGGGGAATGAAGAACAATGAGTTGAAACAATATTTAGACTCACTTGGAATGAAGATGGTTTCCTCTCATTGTGACATTAATAAAGATTTTGACAGGAAGGCAGGAGAAGCTGCGGAAGCCGGTTTGAAATATTTAATTGCTCCATGGCTAGGTCCTCAGAAATCCATAGATGATTTCAAGGTATTTGCAGAGAAATTTAATGAGAAAGGTGCTATTTGTAAAAAGAATGGAATCCGATTTGCATATCATAATCATGATTATTCATTCAAAAAGGTAGATGGACTTTTTCCGCAGGACATTATGGTGGAAATGACTGATCCTACACTTGTAGATTTTGAAATGGATATGTATTGGGTGCACGCTGCAGGGCAAGACATTGAAACATGGCTGAAAAAGTATAAAGGCAGATTTAAATTATGCCATATAAAAGACTATAGTAAACAACCGGGTGAGGATAATGGTAAAAACTCAGTAGATCTGGGCCGTGGTGTAATCGATTGGCCAAAAGTTCTTAAAACAGCGCACGAATGTGGTATGGAGCACTACATAGTAGAACAGGAAGCATATCCATTTGGAAGCCCTCTTGAAGCTGTCAAAGCAGATGCAGATTTTATGAAAAAACTGAACTGATAATTAAGTATTTCTGAAAATTCTACATCAAATTACTTTTATTTTAAAAACCGATTAATGGTGTAGAATTTAATTATGAGTACGAGCTATTATTCTTCAATTTTTGTAATTCACTATTGACCTATTTACAAAATTATTTAGGAATAGAAACAGCAATTTCTAATTAATAACGATTGGTTTGGAAGCCCTTTATTCTCCTTTTGTTATTTGTCATCAATTACAATAATTAATGCTAATTATTAGTTTTTTTATTCAGGTTATAGAATAAAGATATTAGTAGCAAAGTGCTAGGTATTAAAGAGAATAATAACAGTTTATTCGCATAAGTCGATAAATTAAATATCTTAATAATAACAGTTAATACAGTGTACCCAATTGAAATTCCCAATAATAAATAAAAACTCGGTTTCATGTTTGTTGATTTTAGAAGTTTAAAAACTAATTAAAGTTAAATGATGAATAAGGTGTGCAATTATTGGAGTTTCAACTCTTGAAAAGTAGCAATTTCTGCGCATTAAAAATAGATAAATTTCGTATAATTTTGATGGAGTATTATAATTTACCATGACCATGTAGGTAAAACTGATGGACGTTTAAATAATTTTCACGAATAAATTCGTGTTAGATGCAAAGCATCATTCGTGCAATTATCTGCGATGCTGCTACGCGGTAGTGGCTAATAGAATTTTTGTTGTGGTATTAGCCTCAACAAAAAGTATAATATTTAGATTTGAATTACTTCTGTATAAACCTTATCCTTTTGATGGAAATTGTCAAATTCATATAGTTTACTTATACTTTAATAATTATCTCATTGACAAAATTATTTATACTGTTCATACACAGCAAAATAAGTAGAGATTGATATTTTTTTAGCCACGACCGCGTAAGCAGCATCGCAGATAATTTCACGAATTTTCACGAATAAATTTGTAGATGCCTAGCATCACAAGTGTTATTAGTGGTAAAAAATAAATATGAAAAAAGCCCTGTCATTCAACAAGGCTTTTTCTATTGTGTCTCAAAACTCCAAACTCCAAACACCGTCAATACCTATCCCAGAAAAACGGAGGCTGTATCCCGAGGGCACGCAGGTAAACATATGCTTGAGCTCTATGATGAATCTCATTGTCGTATGCATATTGGATAGTTCCTAAATTAGTGTTTTCATAAGCACCAAATGCTTTGTCAACTTTCATAAAATGTTCCGGTTCCAATTGTGGCCATATGTGATTAATGTGTTCAGTTATTTCGTCCCATTTTTTCAGCAAAGCAGTTTTACTTTTTTTCTCCATCAATTCTGTCATTACTTGACTTCCTTCTACAGGATTCCAGACTCCGGTTAGAATACCATTCATGCCTTCTTCAGCTATGATCATGATCTCCTCCACCATTTGGGCAAAAGTCCTCATTCCTCCTATTGAATAAGTAAAAAGCTCTTTTTCAGGAAAAGCATAAATTATTTTTCTGGTCAAATTTCTGTGACCCATCCAATTTGATAAAATTGAATCCGTTGAAATGCTTGCTGATTGTTTAGTTTCTAGTAACATTTTATATTATTTTTGATTATTAATAATACAAATGTAAAGCCCCAAAGTGACAGCCCTATGTCAGGGGTGTTTTAAAAGTTTCGATATTTTTCATAATATTCCTGCATAGTTATTTTGTGCGGTTCAAAATGGCCGGTCAAAATGTCAATTTGTTGCATTCTATCAAGGCGAAAAGTCCTGAAATCATTACGCAATCTACACCATGCAATTAGGTACCAACCCATTTTGGAACTTGTAACCAATGCGAATGGCTCGACATCTCTTTGTGTCACAGATTCATTGTCAGAAATATACTTTAATTTAACAGGGTTAAAATTTGTTAATGCTATTTGGATAGAAGAAAGGATATTACTGATGTTAATTTGGTCATTTCTTTCCCATATGAACACTCTGGAAGACAATAATTCTGCTTTATCCTTAGAATCATGCCTTAATACTGCCCTGATTTTATTAATTGCTTCTTTCAGATCATAGACAAATGATTTATCCTTGTTCAGCGAAAGTAATTGTTCTGCTGTGATCAATGCATTGGCTTCCTTTTCAGTAAACATAATAGGTGGCAGACGATATCCTTCTATGATTGAATATCCTCGTCCTTCTTGCGTTATTATTGGTATTCCTGACTTTTCCAGGGCACGGATATCTCTATATATGGTCCTTACACTTACGCCAAACTTTTCTGAAAGCATCGTCGAGGTGATCAATCTTTTTGTTTGTAATTGTGTGATAATGGCTGTTAGTCTTTCAAGACGCGAACTATCAGTTTTAGGCATGGGGGAGGAGGTTAGAAAGTGAGAAGGTTAGTAAGTTAAGAATTGAAAGTTCGATTTCTATCCCGATTTTGAATATAATCCAATACAGCTTGCTTTGAGGTAAGCCAATTTCTTCCTTCTTTGAATGAATCTATCTTACCTTGTCTTGCGAGTAAACTCACATACTCCTGACCATAGGGTATGTGAGGATCCTCGACTATTTGTGAAACCGGAAGGTAATCTTCGTAGGTATTCGTAAGTGAAGCCAGATATATATCCAGACTCCTTTCTAGTGCCTGAAGTACGAGCAAAAGTAATTTGGAATAATCTCCATTATTTGAATTATTTAGTGCGTCATAGTACTTCTTTCTGTCATTCTTGAGGATGATAGCAGGTGGGAAACCGGCTTGCATCAAAAGCAAATTGAAAATAAGACGCGCAGTTCTGCCATTTCCATCAAAAAATGGATGTATCCAAACAAAACGATGGTGAACGATTGCAGCCTTAATAACGATATCAATAGGATACTCATTTACCCAATTGATTAATTCTGTCATTAAATCATCAATCTTCAGAGCATTTGGAGGCACAAAATTAGCCCCTGAAATCCTAACCCCTGATGTCCTGTAGCGCCCGGCGTATTCTTTCTCAATATTCTGGAGTACCACTCCATTCACAATTAATATATCATGGACATTAAGTAAATGATTTTTATCCACTAGGGATTCAATCATCTCAATTGCTACCTGATGATTGACCGCTTCAAAATGCTCTCGTAGTGACTTCCCTTTTATGGTTATTCCTTCTTCAATGATTAATTTGGTTTCTACCAAAGTAAGCGTATTCCCTTCTATACTATTGGAATTATAGGTCCACTCGAGAGTAAGACTCTCCTTGATACTCTTCAAGGCAATAGATGGCAAAGGGCGCAGTCTGTCAAGAGCAATTTTCTTTGATGAAATACGCTCCAACATCTTGTCTAGACCTTCAAAATTATATGGATATTCCTGCCACCTCATTTTTCTTTTTCACAAAGGTAGTCATTTTTATTTAATATCGGATAGGCTAAAAAAATTTACCATCCGATATTTAAATTTTAGAAATCAGATGTCAGATGTCAGATGTCAGATGTAAGTAATCAGTAATCAGTAATCACTGTCTTGTCCAGAAATCAGATGTCAGATGTCAGAGTCTCTTCAATTATTCACCTTTTTAATAAAAGAGATCAAACCAGCCATATATACTTTTTGATCATCATAGAAACACATGTGACTGCCATTGGGGCATAACAAAAACTGGCCTTGCGGAAGCTGTGTGCTCATCCATCGCATATATTCCGGATCCATGGTGTCATGAGTTGCGTCGATGACAACGGTAGGGGTCTTGATGTTTTTTAGTTCTCCACTTACATCCCAATTGGTCAACTTGCCGGAAATTCCAAATTCAGAAGGACCTTGCATGGAAACATAAAGATCCTGATTGATTTTTGCAAAGGATCGATCGATCGGTTCGGGCCAAACCGGTAGTCTGCAAATGTGCTTGTTATAAAAGTGGGGTATGAGTAAACCCATATATTTCGGATTTGAGAAGTCGTTATTTTTTTCAAGAGCTCTAATGGTATCAAGAACTTTTGGATCCATTAATTTGGAAAGTACTTCATCAGCATATTGGCCATATTTTGGCGCGCTGGCCATCATGTTGGAAATGATGAGTCCTTTGATATTTTGCTGGTATTTAAGTGCGTATTGCATCGCGAGGATTCCACCCCAGGAATGGCCCAACAGGTAGAAATTATTTTTATCAAGTTTAAGCGCCTGTCTCACTTGTTCTACTTCTTCGACATACCTCGCCAAATCGTAAAGAGAGGTATCTTTTGGATTGTCAGAATTTCCGCAAGCCAATTGATCATAATATATGAATTCGATATTTTCCTGTGGCAGAAAGTTTTCGAAGCATTCGAAGTATTCATGTGTAGCGCCCGGTCCACCATTGAGAAGGAGAACTTTCATGGTAGGATTATTGCCAAATCTTTTGGTCCAAACTTTGAATATGCCTTTCGGAGTTTCGATAGGAACCATTGTTATTCCGCCATCTTGAATTCCTGTGTCAATTTTTTCGAAATAAGATACAGAGGAAGTGGTTGTATTTTCTTGTGAATTACTTTTACATGTTGTAAAAAAATATCCTACCACAGATAGAATAAAAAAATATCTAAATTTTACTTTCATAGTTAAATTTAGTTATTCCTTTTGTGATAGAACTATTTTTTATAATATTTATTTCAAGAGCATGTCGATCGATTTTTTAAGAAATTTAGTAAATGAGATTTATCCCACTTTTGATTCATTTTACAAGTTTTAATCTTACTTTTAAGCCTTTCACGACCTAATACAAAATGCACTATTTAAAAAAAGCACTAGCGACTGACATCGATTTTATTTACAACCTGGCGCGAGATATCTGGCAACAAACATACGTGGAAACCATCGGTCAGGAGCAGGTAGATTATATGCTTGATTTATTTTATTCCCCTATTGCTTTAAATGCAGGTCTTGAAAATGGTCATCAACTATATTTGATAATTATAGATGGGCAAAGGTCTGGTTATCTTGATATTGAAAATAGAGGACATGATTATTTTATTCACAAGATATATTTGAAGAATCAGGGTCAGCGGAAAGGTCTCGGCTCCAAAGTGCTGGAAGAGATCATTCAGGAACTAGTCCCACCAGGGTCAGATCTTAGATTACATGTGAACAGACAGAATTATAAAGCAATAAATTTTTACTTTAAAAATGGCTTCACTATAGAAGCATTGGGAGATTTTGATATTGGAAATGGTTATTTTATGAACGACTTCGTCATGAAGCTTTCTTAATTTTATAAAATTTATTTAAATTATTTAACATGAAATATTTTTTAAGTTTCGTCTTACTATTATTTATAACTGGAGTTTTCGCTCAAAACGTGATGTCCCCTGAGTTACTTTGGACACTTGGAAGAGTGAATGGCTCTTTCGTGTATAATAATGGCAACTCAATTTGTTATAACGTAACTACTTATGATCTTCAATCCGGCAAGCGAAGTAATTTTATTTCCAGCATGGGTATTGATGGCAAAAGTGTAAAGTCAATTACTCAAGGTGTTCCTGCTGATAATGCTACACTTTTGGCGGATGGTCAGGTTTTATACACCGTAGAAGGCAAGTTGAAATCTACCGGAACTAATGTTCCCGGTGGCCTTGAAAGCGCTGAAGGACCGATATTTTCTTCCAAATCCGGGAATAGTCTTTGGTCACAATCTGTTAAAATTGATAAAACTGCAGCAGATCTGTATCCTGAATATAAATCGAGCACTGCACGTATATACGATGATTTGATATATAGACATTGGACTGAGTGGGAAGATGGAGAATATAATCATATTTTCGTAGGTATCAAACAGGCAGATGGTTCTTACAAAGCTACAGACATCATGGCTAAGGAACCTTTTGATGCGCCCACTAAACCATATGGAGGATCTGATGAGTACACCTTTAATGCTGCAGGAACTACTGTCGCATATGTTTCTATCAAAAAGTCAGGAAAAGAATATGCTCAGAGTACAAATTCTGATATTTACTTCTACGATATCGCCTCCGGCAAGACAACCAATTTTACACTTGGAATGATGGGATATGATAAAAGCCCCTCTTTTGCTCCAAACGGTACACATTTCGCCTGGACTTCTATGCCTCGGGATGGATATGAGGCGGATAAAAATAGTCTTTGGGTTGCTGATTTAAGGTCCGGAAAAAAAGTAAATATTACACAGAATTGGGATGGAACTGTAGAGCAACTGGTTTGGACCGACAAATCAGATAAGATATATTTTGTAGCTCCTATGAATGGCTTAACTTCTTTATTTGAAGCAAAAATTTCCTATGCTAAGGACGGCACTCCCAGTGCAATTATCCGCCAAATTACTAATGACGAACATGATTATAGTGCCATAGTAGGTGTGGCAGCTGATGGCAATATCATTGCACAAAGAACAGATTTTAATCACGCTGTAGAGATTTATTCTGTCAATCCGACTAATGGAAATGCAGTTCAACTGACCCATGTAAACGATGGAATTTACAGTACTATTGGTTTAAGTAAGGTAGAGCGAAGAATCACAAAAGCTACTGATGGAAAGGACTTACTTTCATGGGTAGTTTATCCACCTAATTTTGATCCTGCAAAGAAATATCCCACGTTGCTTTATTGTCAGGGTGGACCTCAAAGTGCTTTGACACAATTCTACTCATTCAGATGGAATTTGCAGCTTATGGCAGCGAATGGATATATAGTTGTGGCTCCAAATAGAAGAGGAATGCCTGGTTTTGGACAGGATTGGAATGAAGCGATTTCTGGTGATTGGGGAGGCCAGCCCATCAGAGATTACCTTTCAGCTATCGATGATATGGCCAAGGAGCCATATGTAGACAATTCCAGGCTTGGTGCTGTAGGAGCTAGTTATGGAGGATATTCTGTTTATATGTTGGCAGGAAAGCATGAGAAGAGGTTTAAAACATTTATCGCTCACTGTGGACTTTTTGATATGCAGAGTTGGTATGGCGCAACGGAGGAACTTTGGTTTGCAAATTTTGACTTGAAAGGTTCATATTGGCAGAAACCTCAACCTAAAGCGTATACAGATTTCAATCCAATGAATTTTGTTGATAAATGGGATACTCCGATTTTAATCTTTGAAGGAGAAAAAGATTTTAGAGTTCCATATACACAAGGTCTTGAGGCTTATCAGGCGGCACAATTAAAGGGGTTGAAGTCGCGTCTAGTGATTTATCCTGATGAAGGACATTGGGTTTCAAAACCACACAATAGTTTGGTGTGGCATCATGAGTTTTTCAGATGGTTAAAAGAAACATTGTAATCATATAAATTGAATATAAAAAGCAGAGCCATTTGGTTCTGCTTTTTACTTTAGTCAACTTATGTTTATAAGTTTTTGCCAAATTAATTTTCATTCTTCCATATTGTACCTCTCGATAAAAAAATTTCTTTGAGTAACCTTCAGGAAATTAATTAATTAAGTAATATTGATCCTTTGAAAAAATGATGTTAAAAAAATGATTTTTGTCATCAGATTCAGCTACCAATTCCCAATGATGGTTTATATCTTTGTAATACTTCTTTTCACCTCCTGCCGAAATGGAGATGTAATCACTACTTGTGTCTGAAATAATAAGGCCTTCCGAAAACATTGTTGCACGCATGTCAATCAAAGTAAAAGGAATCTCCTGAATGAAAATATTATGAGCGTATACATTAGCAAGGAATTTTTTTAAAGCTAAAATGGAATCAAATACATTCAAATTATTAACGGCAGGAGCGGGTTTTAAATGTAATTCTTTGAATAAGATCCTGCCTAGCGTCAGTCCTGGATAAGGAAATGCTAATCCATACACTTGACTACCTCTATGATAAGTGTCTGGAAGTTTCTGATTGCCAAATGCAAAATCCAACATATATACCCATAGACCTGACTCATGTCCCAGCATCCAGATCTTTCTGGTGAGTAAGCTATCTTCTTTTGTTATTTGGATATTTTTGACTGTCCATCCGTCTTGTATAGGTGTATTCTTGAGTACCAATTCTTTGGCTATAGTTCCTCCAGCTACTTGCCAGAGTTCGAGTTGGGCTGGAAGTGTTAATTGGTCAAATTTCTTTATGTAAGTTGCTATATGACCGAGCCATCTTAATTCGCACTTATAGGTTTGGAGATTTTGGGGGGAGAGATCCATTTCTATCAGCCCTTTCACTTTTCGGGCTGCTGTCGGAATCTGTGTATCTATAAGTCTGGTGGATAATTCAGTTAAGTTCTCTGTGGAGAGTAGATCACTTCTTAAGAGGCCTTGCGAGAGTGCAATATTGATAAAATTAATGATGATCTCAGAGCCGGCCTGCATTTTTTTAATGCGCTCTGGATTGAATTTAAAGTCTTTCCAATGATCTAGATCTAAGCCTGTAAGGCTCATATGATCGTAAGTTCCGCATCTTCTAAGTTGAGAATACCCATTTTTAACATGGCTTTTTCTGAAGCAATCTGTTCGGCATTCTTTTTATTATAATCTTCTGCCTCTGCGATAGCTTGTCCTTCTACCATGACAGCTATTCTAAATCGATCTCTTTTATCGGATTTGTATTTCGATACAAGTTCATAGGTTATTTCTTTGCCATTTTTTTGGCACCATTCAAGCAGTTGGCTTTTAAAATTGTCATCTAATAATTCCAAT
This sequence comes from Candidatus Brachybacter algidus, assembly GCF_016707225.1. Lineage (NCBI taxonomy): Bacteria > Pseudomonadati > Bacteroidota > Saprospiria > Saprospirales > Saprospiraceae > Candidatus Brachybacter > Candidatus Brachybacter algidus. The sequence continues at coordinate 370,525 of NZ_JADJID010000001.1, forward strand.
TCATGAATATTAAGGAATTTTCGAAGGAGCTTGACGACAATAAATCTTCTTGTATAAGTATATCCATTTTCAAGATAAATGGCTCCTATCAATGCTTCAAGAGCATTGCCCAACATAGATTTACTTATATGAGTCTTATTCATAATGGTCATGATCTCATCCAATCCCATTTTATAACCTATAGCATCCAGCGTCTTTCTTTTTACGATCTTTGAACGCATCTTAGTTAGAAAACCTTCATCACCATTTGGGTATTTTTTATAAAGATATTCAGCCACAATTCCATTTAAAACTGCGTCGCCAAGAAACTCCAGCCTTTCATTATGCTGTCTGTGACCATTCACTTGAGCGGAGTTTGACTTGTGCATAAATGCAGTAATATATAAATGAAGATGCACGGGTGTGTATCCTAATATGGCTGATATTTTCTCTGAAAAATGTTTGTCCTTTGACAGATATTTATTAAAAAACCGGAATAATCCTTTCACAATACTTGTTTATTCAGTATACTTTTTAAAAATGATCGATGCATTATGGCCTCCAAAGCCAAATGTATTACTCATTACGAAATTTAGTTCTCGGTGTTGTGCTTTGTTAAAGGTAAGGTTTAATTTCGAATCTATCTCAGGATCGTCAGTAAAATGATTAATTGTTGGTGGAACGTACTGATCTCTAATCGCCAGAACGCTTGCTATACCTTCGATAGCACCTGCACCTCCGAGTAAATGCCCGGTCATAGATTTAGTGCTTGAAATATTTAATTTATAAGCATGTTCTCCGAATATCTTCTTAATGGCTGTAGTTTCAGCGATATCACCAAGTGGTGTAGAGGTGCCATGAACATTCACATAATCAATTGTTTCCGGCGATAGGCCAGCATCATTAAGTGCCATCAACATCACATTCTTTGCACCAAGTCCTTCGGGATGAGGTGCTGTGATGTGATAAGCATCAGCTGTAGCTCCGCAACCCATTACTTCCGCATATATTTTAGCTCCGCGCTTTTTCGCAAATTCGTATTCTTCAAAAATCAGACCGCCTCCGCCTTCTCCTAAAACAAAGCCATCCCTGTTTATATCGAATGGTCGTGATGCTGTCTTATATTCATCATTCCTTTCACTTAATGCTTTTGTCGCACTGAATCCTCCCATTCCTGTAGCAGTTATAGCTGCTTCAGATCCACCTGTGACGATTACATCAGCTTTCCCTAAACGGATGTAGTCAAAAGCATTCATCATAGCATGCGTTGAAGAAGCACAAGCAGAAACAGTACAGTAATTAATACCTCTGAAACCATGCTTGATACTGATATAACCTGGAGCTATGTCAGAGATCATCTTTGGGATCATAAAAGGATTGAATCTAGGTGTTCCATTGCCCAGGGCAAATTCTATGATTTCTGCTTCAAGTGAACGCAGACCGCCGATACCTGAACCCCAAATAACTCCGACCCTATCTAAATCCAATTCATTAAAATCAAGCAACTTACTATCAGCCAGCGCTTCATCGGCACATACCATCGCAAACTGCGTAAAGAGGTCCATCCTTCGGGCGTCTTTTCTATCTATAAAATCATCCGGATTGAAGTTTTTTACTTCACAAGCGAATTTGGTTTTGAATAATGAAGCGTCGAAACGGGTAATGATGTCAGCACCACTAACTCCATTTTTTAATCCTTCGTTGTATGCTTCTAAGTTGTTTCCAATCGGTGTAATGGCACCAAGCCCAGTTATTACGACTCTCTTCATAGATAAAATTTTCTTTCTTTATGGAAGTATCTGATTAAAAGCAACTTCATTTTTTGTATAATTCGCAAATATAATAACAAAATTTGCAAATTTCTCTAATGCCAATTGGAAATGCTTTATCAGACAAAAAATCAACTAAAGTTGGGTTATAAAAAAAGCGGAAGAGTTTTCTCTTCCGCTTACAATATAATTTTTTTTCACAAATTATCTTCCTGCTATTCCTACATTATATAATGCTTTGATCTCAGTATCAGAAAGGCTTTTGTTAAATACTCTGATATCATCCATCTGAGCAGTAGCCATTTTAGACCAATCTGGAGCAGCTGGAGCAGCAGTAAAACCTACACCGGTAGTTGCAAAACTTCCTAGCATTGCCTGGCAGGGAGTTCTCATTACCATTGCTGTAGTATTTTCACCTCTATCGCTATAACCACCTACATTCACACCATTTGCAAAAATTTCAATTTTATGTGTAGCGGCTGTAAATCTTACAGTGATAAGCGACCATTTACCGGCACCTTTGAAGAAGCTACCACCATTATCACTAAATACTGCAATGTTATCCTGTCCATTAGTTGAACCATCTTCTTTTAAAGAAGCATAGTTCGTTTTAATTTCTAATGTGTCAGAACCAGCAGCATGGCGTGATGCTTCAGCTCCGACTGAGAAATTACCCCAGAAATCTGTATTATCTGTAGGGAATAGACCAAAATATTGTTGGAATGAACCTACATTCTTTGCATTCAACCACATAGAAACTGAATAATCGCCAAAACCATTTTTTTGATTTAATGCGTCAATTACAGGATATACCACAGCAGCCTGACTAAGTGAGATCGCCTGACCGATCTGTCCTGTAGTATAAGTTACTGTACCATATGTTTTTGTAGAAGCCGTGTTTGAAATAACTTCTTTGTCATTTCCTTCAAAAGTCCAGTGACCTTTCAAGCTCGTAGCAGCAATCTCATCAGAGTTGTTGTATCCATCAATTGCTGGAAGTTTTTCATCATCCTTACATGATGTCAAAGAAAAAGTTATCGCTAGTAAAAATAAAAAAGATAACTTTTTAAGATCGTTAATAATCATTGTTTGTACGTTTTAAAAATTTTGTTAAATTATAAAATAATTTTAGGTTAATAGCTTAATCTGTATTTATTCAAATCGTATAATGGGCAGTAAATATACTGTTTATTTAAAATCTACTTTGAAATAATTTAATATCCATTGTTTTGAGTTAGCTTACCACCACTCAAGGCGATCTGTAAACTAGGTATTGGCAATAATTCATTTTTGCCTGGAATAAAGTTAGGCTTTATAGCTTGCATCACTTGAGCTGCCCTACCTGTTCTAATTAAGTCAAACCATCTGTCATGCTCCATAGCTAATTCAATTCGTCTTTCGTGGTAGACTGTTTCACGCATCGATGGTTGTGAGGAGGCAATAATATCCGCAAGACCCGCTCTTTGACGGATCATATTGATCAACATAGCTGATTCCCCAGAATTACCTAATTCATTTGCAGCTTCGGCAGCCATTAATATAACGTCCGCATACCTTAAAAGATGTATATTTTTTTGTTTACGATCTCTATTTCCCAGGAAAGATTCCACTTCTTTGTTCTCACTATGATATGCTTTATAATTATAACGCGGATTTGCAACGCTATCCTGACTAGGTATGCGGAAGCCATCAAACAATACAGTGCCGACATGCTGAGGACTTTGGTCGATAAAAATAATTGTTGATTCTTTCCTTTTATCGCCTGCTTCATAGTCATTTACTAGATTTTGTGATGGAGAATTAAAACCAAATCCTAGATCCGTCCACCCCTGAAGGCCACCTACCCTTGGACCTTGCCAAACACAATAATTAGGAACACCATAATCTGAATTATTATATACACCAGTTTGTACTTCGAAAATTGCTTCGTTGCTTCTGTCTCCAACTTGACGCCAGATTTCAGAATAATCCGGAAGAAGTGAATAAGAACCGGAACTAATTACCTCCTGACTCAATGTGTATGCTTCCTGCCAATTTTTTCTTGTTAAATAGACTTTAGCCAACATTGCAGTTGCCGTGCCTTTGGTTACACGCCCTACAGGCATCACCCCTTTTATTAGTAGGTTTTCTTTAGCGAAAGTAAGATCCTCAATAATCAATGCATATATCTCGTCCGGAGTTGCTCTGGTTTGGTATACAGGATCATTATTAGCTTCATAGGCATCCAAAGGCACTTTGAGGACTTTTGGCACCCCACCAAACCATCGAACCAAATTAAAATAATAATATCCTCTGAAAAATCTGACTTCTGCCTGATATCTTAATTTCAGATCTTCGTCTAATTTAGCCGTTTCCAGTGCTTTCAATGCCTGATTAGTCTTAGCTATTCCATTAAAGTATCCTGTCCATAATGCAGCTACAAAATTATTAGTTGGTGTGAGATCGAAATCATCCATGTCCTTCAATCCTTTTTGATCACCAGGTGTACTTCCTTTATCTGAATCGTCAGTAATGATAGTTGTGGCAGCGATCATACTGATGCCATTGATATCTCCAATTCCTCCAAAAGCACTGGAAGCATGAAGACTGGCATAGACTCCTGTGACAAGTTTGTCAGCTACGTCAGGGTCAGAATCTGCTGTAGCCTGGCCTTGAACAGGTACGTCAAGGAAATCTTTGGAGCATCCATAATTCAAAACTGAAACTGCAGCAATGAGGAGTAATAGTTTGTATTTTAATATATATTTAAACATGTTTCTTTATTTTAAGCCTTTAATTAAAATGATACATTAATGCCACCACCTATCGTTCTTGAGGTAGGATATGCATTTAACTCAATACCTGATCTTGTCGGATCTCCCGGTAATTCTGCTGTAAAACCTGAATATTTCTTCAAGGTAAAAAGATTTTGGGAAGTGATAAAAACTCTGGCGCTACTCATCTTTAATCTCTCTATCATTTGTTGAGGAAGATTGTAAGAGAGAGAAACGTTATTAATTCTAATAAAATCACCTGACTCAACAAAGTACGTTGATGCCGGTTGATTTCCAGAATTAGCACCCGGTTCATCCTGAATGCCACTACCTCGTGACCACCTGTTGTATGCCACATCTTTTTCAATATTATCTTCAGCTTGTTGTCTGAATGCTTTTTTGCCATTGTACACTTGATTTCCCGCATTTCCATAGAGGTCCAAGCTAAAATCAAAGTTTCTATATGAAACAGTGAAATTCGCTCCATAATAAACTTTAGGTTGATATGATCCTACGAAAACTCTGTCAAGGTCGTCAATTACACCATCTCCATTTGTATCCTGATATTTAAAATCTCCGGCGATTGAAGCAGGTTGAATAGCTTTACCATCAGTAGTGGTGTAGGCAAGCACTTCTTCATCTGTTTGGAAAACGCCTAATACCTGCAATACATAGAAGGAACCAACTTCCTGTCCATTGTCAGTCTTGGTCGTGTATTGTTGACCTGCTCCAATACCTCCATCGAGGATCGGTTGGCCTCCATTAAGTCCGATGACTTTGTTTTTATTAAAGGTCGCATTTCCTCCGATCGAATATGAAAAATTCTTTTTAGCAACACTTCTATAATTAGCTGCTATTTCTAAACCAGTATTTTTTATTGATGCAGCATTAGTAAGCACCAAGCCATCAGCATCACCTACTACTGAAGGCACATTTACATTGATCAATAGATCTTTGGCAGTCTTGGTGTAGTAGCCAATCTCACCTGTAAGTCTGTTTTTGAGAAAGCCAAAATCCAAACCAAAATCTAGTTCTTCAGTAATCTCCCATTTAAGATTCGGATCTTTGATTTGGGTAATTGCGCTTCCCGGCACAGCGAGCCCTCCTCCAAATGGATAGTTTTGATTGGGTTCGAGTGTCACTACAAATGCATCTGTAGGAACGCGGTCATTACCTACTTTTCCCCAACTTGCTCTCAATTTTAAATTGTCAAGATAATTCACGTCTTTGAGAAAAGATTCATTCGTAAGTACCCATCCTGCTCCAACAGATGGAAAGAATCCCCATCTATTATCCTTTGATAATCTGGAACTTCCATCATATCTCATAGTTCCTGTAAATAAAAATCTATCATCAAAATTATAATTTAAACGCGAGAGGTATGCACTACGGGTCCATTTTTCTCCACCGCCACCATTGGTAGAGGTGTTGGCATCACCCGTGCCTATGTACCATAAGTTTTTATCTGCGGGAACGTCTTGTCTAAATGCTCTGATATTTTCGGCGGTATATTCTTCCGCAGTAGAACCAACAAGTAAAGTAAAAGTATGGGCATCAATTTTCTTATTAAAAGTTACAGTATTATCCCAAACCCATCTGAAATAATTGTCTTTAAATACACTAAGATTGCTTTTTGGGTTTAATTGATTACCTCCTGCTGTAAGGAATGTAACTTCATCATTAAGAAATCTATAGTTGTAGTTTTTATCCGAATATGAAACTAATTCTCCTCCCATACTACTTCTTAAGGTAATCCAGTCTAAAGGTTTTACTTCGAGGTAACCGGTTGCCTGTATTCTATTGCCATATGATCTGGCATTATTATTTTCAATATCAAGTATTGGATTTCCAACATTCTGATAGGATGAAGTATTTCCGTATCGTCCATTCTCTTTTGCTTGAATGATTGGAGCTGCGCGATAAGCGTTGTTGTATGCTGTGCCTAAGTTGACCGTTTTATTGTTGATATTGGAAAAGTTAGTGATTATACCAGTTTTGACCATTTTATTGATCTTAAAATCAAGATTTGTACGAAGATTTAACCTTCTGAATTTGTTGTCAATAACGATACCTTGATCTTCAATATAACCACCACTCAGGAAGTAAGTCATCTTATCTGAACCACCTGACAATGATAGTCCATGACTTTGATACCATGCTCCTCTAAGGATCTGATCATACCAATCAGTACTAAATCCTGGATTAGTAACACTATTGCCTGTAGCTTGTCCAACATAGTTAGCATATTCGCTGCTATTGGCCATTTGAACAAGATCAGTTGCATTTTTATATCCTACAGTGGTATTATAATTTATAGTCATGGCACCACTTGCACCTTTTTTGGTGGTAATGATGATGACACCATTTGCACCTCGGGCCCCATATATAGCTGTCGATGAAGCATCTTTGAGGATGTCCATGCTTACGATGTCATTTGTGTTGATATTGCTGATATCATCCGTAAGAATTCCATCCACTACAAACAAAGTAGCCGTGCCGGCAATAGCTGAACTAACACCTCTTACTCTAACGATAGGGCTGCTTCCCGGTTCGCCGCTGCTGATGATCTGAACACCTGCTGCTTTACCTTGTAATGCTTGAGTGGCAGTCAAAACAGGTTGTTTTGCTAATTCAGCACCTTTAACACTGGAAGTTGCCCCAGTGACATCCACTTTCCTTTGAGTACCGTAGCCAACTACCACGACTTCTTCCAATAATTTTGTATCAGCTTTCAGGCCAATATTGTAAGTACTTTCAGCCGTTACAAAGATTGTTTGACTTACAAATCCAACATATGTAATGGTGAATGCATTCTCATCTGGCTCCAGCGATAATTCGTATTTGCCATCTATATCAGTCACGGTTCCTTTTAATGTGGGAACATATGTCTTAATATCAGTCCCTTGTCCTTTGTAAACCATGATGCTCGCTCCAATCACACCGTCATTTGTGCCACTTTCCACGATGCGTCCGGTAACAGTCCGTTGGGCATGAAGGCTAAGAACCAAAACAAAAAAACTAATTGTAAATATTACTTTTCTCACACAATTTAATTTAAGTTGATTATTAATTTATACCAAGAAACATTCCGTGCATTATTACAACATTGTGAGAAGATAAGAAGAAGAAACTCTGAATTAATAATGATGCGACATTAAACAGTAAAAATCACACGTTTTATTACCAGCTCTATCTCCGTTGTAAAGCGACACGCTTTGTTTTATTGATTACAAATTTGGCGATTTTATTTGGAACCTTATTATTTAAATTTCGTTGGAATAAAAATAAAGCATAAAATTATATTATTTGGAAGAAGTCAAAATTGCTAAAATTAAATACTACTTAATAGAATTCGATACAAAATATAAGTTTAATCAGTTTTAATTTGATAATTGTTTCGATAAAGCTATTATTGTGATGAATTTCAGGATTGAGAAAAAAGTAGCCTGTGAATTAATTAGTATGAAATCTTCGTTATCCTAAAGTAGTTAATTTTTACCTTAGAATGAATTTAATATAAATCAAAATTTAGATTTCCGTTTGAAATACTACCTATACATTTCCATTTGTGCCTTAATAACGATTCTTGTCAGTAGCTGCACCACAGCGAATTACTTTAAAATGCGGGAAAGTGATAAGACTTTCAATGCTTCCTTTTGTGACGGTGACTGCAAACCTGAATTTGAAAGATATTGGATTAAATCTAATAGAGTTCGCTACTGCAGCATGGGAAGCGATACACTACCGACAGTACTTTTTATTCATGGCGCTCCTGCCTCAATATCATTCTGGAAGCCCTTTTTTAAAGATAGTGCCTTACTTTCGATGGCAAAAGTAGTAGCAGTTGATAGGCCGGGATATGGATATTCCAGTTTCGGTAAACTATATCTATCTTATTATGCTCAGGCTAAAATGTTGGCTCCGGTAATTAAAAAATATGGTCAAAAAGGCAAATTGATTTTAGTTGGCAGTAGCTATGGTGGTCCATTATGTGCCTTACTTGCTGCTCAATATCCTGACATAGTCGATGGCCTTTTGTTGATATCTTCTTCCATAGCACCCGGAGAAGAGGCGATATGGGATATTGCAAAGGTGATAGATTCTCCTATTGGTGAATTTTTTCCAAAAGTCCTCCAAGTGGCAACTGCAGAGAAGCTCAATCACAAAAGAATGCTGGAAGAAATAGAAGGGGAGTGGAATAAGGTCCGTTGCCCAACTATTATGTTGCATGGCTCCGCTGATGAGTTGATTTATCCCTCCAATGCAAGTTTCGTCTTTAGTCATTTTAAAAAGGCGAAGAAATCTATTTCTATATTGGGCGGCCTTAAACATAACATTGTGGTCACGAAGCCAGCCATCGTAGTTAAAAAGATTGTAGAGTTGCTGGGGAATCCGATGGTTGCGTGTAAGTGAGAGACCCGTCTATCCTTATTAATGTCATATATCGTTAGAAAAGTTTTTTCTCCTTAAGAATAGAAAAATAAATAATGTCTCCAATGTGATATTCTCTTCTTTGAAGATTGATTAAATAGTCTACCCTCGTATTGTCTTGGGATCAAATTCTCTCCTTACAGCTCTTTGTTGAATAATGGAATTTACTGTTAATGGATGATAAAAAAAGCTACGCATCATCATGGAAACGCAGCTTTTTTTTGAAAAAATTATATTCTGTTCTGGCTCTTATTTTGGTTCGACAATTAGAGTATATCTATTCCTATAATTATTTATATCAGAATTAATTTTTAAAATATTGTCATATATTTCATTATTGTTATTTCCGTTTGCATAAATCATCCTCGTTATTCTTTCATCTCTGCATTTTTCATTTTTATTTGAAATAATACCAAGTGAAAATGGACTAAAGGCAAATACACCTGGCTTAGTAGCTATAAGCCCTAAATTAACGTGAATAATGGTTAAGCAACATTCAAATATACCTCTTTAGAGAGTTCGGTTGTGCTTAATTTAATGCTAGGTTTTTTAGGAAAGAAATGATATGCACAGAGAGCAGAAATCGCATTGTTCAAAAATCCTTGCAGAGCTCTATGTCTGGTGTGCTGTATGTTACATTGGTTTTTCAATTCGTCATTGACACATTCTATTAGTGCTCGTTTTCTCAGCAGCACCTTATCGTTATCAGATAAGTTCATAGACTTCATGTTTTTACGTCTTTTAAAGATCAAGTCTACACCATCATTCCATAGGAATTGGGCTAGTTTGTCAGATATATATCCTCTGTCGCCGAAGAGTTTTCCGAAAACTTCTTTTACCATTACGGAGAGAATGTCTTGATTCCTGTCATCTACATTTGCCTTGGACAGGTAGAAGTTCAACAACTCACCTTTGTCATTAATGATCAGGTGAAGTTTAAACCCAAAAACCAGCCCATTGTGCTTTTAGATTTAGTCGCAAAACCTTTGAAAACCTTGTTCTGCTTTTCTTTTATGTGACAAACATTTAAGGTTGTTGAGTCAATAAAGCTAATTCCGGTGCATGCTCCCAAACATCTGTCTTTCAAAAACATCAACAATGGAACAAAAAAGTCGGTTTTGTGTCTGATTAAATCGCTCATATGTAACCAATCCAGGAAACAGATCTCTCCAATGAACTAAAACCAATTCATTATAGTATCTTTAAAATTGGTATAAGAACTCAAATGAAAGCAAATGTAAATCGTCATCTTTTCTGATAGACACAATGATGATTTTCTATTTCTGAATTTCTTATTTCCAGTTGAAATAGCCCTTTGCACTCAATTTCATCAAATCCTTTGCAAAAATCGTCAACAGTAATGAAAATTTCTATAACTTTTGTGCTTATCCATAGGAGAATTATTTGATTTATATCGTTGTTTGTCAGACACTAATATATTAAATATTCTCCTGTTTTTATAATATTTAGCCTTTTTTCTTATCCATTATTCACGTTAAATTAGCAAAATATCTATCCTTTTCATTTTTGAAAATAAAATGTACAATGTTTTTGTCTAAGAGCTCTACACTGTCTTTGTGAGATATAGGGTTTTGTTCACCATCAAATATTATATGATTGAAATATTTTGCACCTGGGAATTGATATGGAAATGAATCTAAAACCAATTCTGCGCATGTAATTTGGGAAACTAATTCAACATCTTGAATTTTGCTATAGTCACCGGTAAATAAATCGCTTTTGGAAACCTCTGAGGTAAAATATATTATGTCACCTACCTTATATTTAAGCAATTCAGATGAAAGGTAAAATACAGAATCTACTGCTTTCACAGGTGTTTCAATACACTCTTTGCAGCAATTAATAAATAGGACCAAAGGGATAAAAAATAGTTTTTTCATTACTGGATGTTGTAACTGGTAAATAAAGCATTTACATTAGCCTGTTGATTATTACTTAATCTGTTTGCATTCTGTCAAGATTAAACTTTTAAAGGGTTATAGAATCCTAAATATAAATGAGAATAAATTTATTAGCATTATGACATAATAGCCGCAAACCAATAGAAACATTCGTATAAAACACAAGTAAGTTCGTCATAGTGTTATATTATTTCTTTTGATTTAATACTACATACCAAAACTAACATGTCTTCTATTTAATAAAGGTTTCTTAAAGAATCTAAAATCATAATTATGGTATAACTCTAAAAAAATACCCTGAATATTGATATTGACCATATGGGGGTTCAATAATATCCGTATATAAATGATAATGGTTATCTGTATTGCCATTTAATATGGAAAAAGTATATCGAGTTTCACAATCAGATCCTTCATTTATCGTAAGTCCTGCTGAAAAAGGAATATAAAAATAAGATCCAGTATCTCTTGGGATTAGTCCTATTTCCACTACATATTCATCACCAAAATTAGCCTCCAAGCGAAATTGACTATATTTCGCTCTGGCAGTTCACCAATATTTATTTGTTTGCCTTGTATAAAAAAAAGCATCAAACTTTTTTGCAGCATAAGGAAAAGTAGTTGAATCAGTATCTTCTAGAAGCCTGCATGTTATTTGAGAACTTAAAGTCTTATGAGACAAATCCGTTCCTAATGGAAAAATCTCATCAATACCTATTCTCGATTCAAAAACCATAGTATCACCTAATTTGTAAGAAACTTTCTCTGGAATAATTGAATATTTAGATTCAAATTCCAAAATTACTATCTTATCGTCCCCTTCACAGTTTTTACATGTGTCACATGTACTTGCAGTAAATACAAAAAAGCAAAATATACCTATACTTTTTATTATTTTCTTTAATCTAATATCCATATTCTTGAAATAATTCAGATACTTGTACTTGTTGATTATTCGCATTCTGTTGCAGTAATCTATTTCTATATAATAAAGGGTCAGTTATATCATTGTTTAAAGCGTTGAATATCTGTGGAATTGTATAATTTGAAACATTATCGGTTATCGGGTCACTTATATTTTGTATTATCCCTTAGGTCATGCATTAATCCTTTTGGTATCCATCGATCCTCATCATCTACCCAATTGGGGTTGAAAGCTTCCATTGCGTAAGGAAGGAACTTTATAAGAATAAAAAAGGGTTTTCAGCCAAATGGCCAAAACCCTTGTCAATACCGTCGGGGTACCAGGATTCGAACCTGGACCCCCGCTCCCAAAGCAGTGCACCCTCAATAATCACAATTATTCACAATTGATCAAAATATTGCTTGTCAATACTTTACAACATTTTATACCTCCAATATTCAACATTCGTAGTCAATATTTATCAATATTGTTTAACCTAATGTTTAACCTAACCATTATATAATGTACCTTTGATAGTATAATATCTATGCAATATGAAACACACAACTATTAAGCCAGTACTTAAAACTTGGGTAAAGCCAGACTCCAACAATGAATTCGGACTCTATTTGAGACTGACCAAGGATAGAAAGACTAGCTATGTCTATTTAGGCATCAAGTGTAATCAAAATTGTGGAATGCCGATAGTGGTAAAGTTAAGAATGAACATGGCAGTCGATGCTCCTTAATTCAATAATAGACCAGAAGATTCAGGAGTACAGAATTAAAGTACTTTCAAATGTTAACTCTAAAACTGACCAGTCAGTATTAGAAATCAAAGCCGATGTCGAATTTGAGTATACTAACACTTCTGTTGGCATATTACTAACTAATAGGATACAGCAACTGCATGAAGCAGGTAAAATGGGTAATAAAGCAGTTTATAATGATTTACTTAAGAGCCTATCCAAGTTTACGCTCTCTAAGAAAAATATTCCTAAATTGGCGACTCTATCATTTATACAAATAGACTATCCTTTCTTAATTGCTTATGAATCATTTTTATACATGCAGAAAAACACAGCGTCAGGAATATCAATAAAAATGAGAACACTTAGAGCCTTATACAACGACGCAATCAAATTGAAGGTAGTTGACAGGGAGAACTATCCATTTACCTCATACAGCATCTCTAAACGTCTCAAATCTGATGCAAAGCATGTAGCCATCACCAAGCTAAAATTGACAAGATCAAAAGCCTCTCCTTAACTCTGCACTCAGCAAAATTTGAAGCTCAACAGTATTTTTTGTTTAGCTACTATGGCTTAGGGATAAACCTAACTGATATTGCGAATTTAAAGTGGTCATCCATCTACGGCAACAAGATTAGCTACATACGACAGAAAACTGGTAAGAGGATCAACTTCCCCATAACAGACAACATTACGTTAATCTTAGAATATTTTAAACCAGTAGGTGCTATTGATGCTACTTCATTCATTTTTCCTATTCTCAACCAAGACATTCACAAAAGTCCTTCACAGATAAAAGATAGGATCAACAAGGTCAATAAAAGGGTGAATAAAGATTTAAGGTTTAGTAATATGTGATATTAATATTAACTTACACTTCATATCATAAGACACTATCTACACTTAAAGGCTGGACAATCTATTCAGCAATCAAAGAGATAATGGGACACGAAGATGAGGACTACACAGGGTTACCTTGATTCTCTCGATGATGAAATATTCACTGAAGCTGCAAATCTACTTTAATGAAAGACTTTAACAATTTTATATTTGAGACTGTGTACGATTTTTGGAGATACTTTTTAGTGAACGGACACCCCATTTCATTTAAGGTTCTTGAAAGCATTGTTGCTGACGGTGATTATAACCTAGATTTGGTAAACAAATACAATAATTTAAAGACAGAGTATGGCAAAGGTTTTAACAATGAACTAGAAACTGAAATTGTGAACAGGAATGTCAGACATTTGATAGAGATTCAAACAAATGACTTTGCTTTATTCGGAGGCATAGATTTTCGAATCATTCTAAATCGATTTTGATCCATCAACCTATAAACAAATTAGCAACGAGTTGCTTTAGACTTGACTACTACTTTTACAACCATGCGGATTTTAATATCCTACCTGCCGAAAATCTTAACAAACTACTTAGAGAGCTTTCATTTACCAAAATAGATTCAAAAGTTATAGTAATTCATGGAATTTATTGAATCCGAATTAAGTATTTTTTAGGCAGGTCCTGGTTAAAAACAATCTAGATTACGTTGACATCATCAATACTTTTCAGGAAGATATATTTACAGCTATCCAGAAGGAAGATATGACGAAGGATGATATCATCCTTAAAGAGTTTGATTATAACCTAGAAGATCTCAACAATGAAAACGACTACCTAAATTATCTTGGGTTGCGTTTAAAATGACGTCAGAATTCTCTGCTAAAAAATAAGGCAGTTTGTATTGTCAAAATTAAAAGCTGCACTCAAAGCCAGAATAGAAGAAAATAACAATGAACCTAGATTCCACCTAATAATTGGATTGATGATAATTGGAACTCAATAGGGTTAGGGAAAGGAATAATCAAAATTGCTTCAGTCGATCATACTATCAGTGAAAAAATGAAAGTTGAAGATTCAATTGATGCGATGCCAACAAATGAGTCTAAATCAAAAGACCTTGCAAATAAGCAAATACAGACAACAAAAGAAAAATATAAACTTCTCAATGAAAACTTGGAAATAAATGGGTTTCGAGGTCTTCGTTTAGTTAATGCCCTATGTGATGAAAATTACAACAAATTAATATTAAAATTTCATTCAAATGACTTGCCATTTAATATTGCCATGCTTAGTTTTTTAGGATTTATCCAACATCTGGACACTGTTTTTAAAGTGAAATCAAAAAGAGATGCAGCGATAGCATCATGGTTCGATACTAAGGACCGCACAGTTAAAGGTAATATTAACGTATTGAATCCCAAATCTACTGAAGATAGAGACCGTTATACATCTCATTCCCACATAACAAAAGTCACTGAATTCTATGCTAGCATAAAATAGGCAAACATCAGGAGTACTCCTACAATAATGCCCTTAAATGACCCTCTCATATTTGTCCATTAATTAATCCATAAAAATTAAAAAAATGGGAAAAATAACTTTTGAGTCTCTGCCAGATCTGGTAAGTGACATGAATCAAAAAATTGACAGACTTGAAAAATTGATCAGTTCTACTATCATATCTAGTGATGATAGCAACCAGGTATTTGATGTAAATCAGGCAGCCAAATTTCTAAACCTCAGTGTAAATGCATTAAGAGGCAAAATACAGTGTAAGGTTATACCTTATTCCAAATCTGGTAGAAGAATATTTTTCATAAGAGCGACGCTAGTAGAGTGGCTTAAGGGAAGATCTGTTCCTACAGTGGCTGAAATTGAGGGTGATGCGAAAGAACATATAGCCATTAGAAAAAAGGGCAGTATAGGTCAAGATGTTAAAATTTCAAATTACAATTTAAATGCCACTACCAATGAAGGATGAGAATAAATCAAACGAAGTAAAATTTAAAGTGGGCACTCAGTATGTACTGAGACAAGAAGAAGAACCACAATCAATTCCTCCTTATCAATTGAAGACATCAAAAGGATGTCACAGAACATATTCAAAAATGCCAGGAAAATAATGATGAGGTAACAGGAGAAGAATTGCTAAACATGGAAGTAGAGAACGAGCCACTGCTAATTGATCCTATGTTACGCACATCAGGCATTGTTTGCTTAGCTGGGAGCTCAGATACTGGCAAGAGTGCCTTTCTAAGATTTATGGCTATTGCAATAGTTGCAGGTAAAGAAGAGTTTATTGGGTTTAGATTAATATCTAGGCACAAATCAGTCCTGTATGTATCCACTGAGGATTTAGCAAAGGATACAAAAAGGCTTCTCCATATTCAGGCTTACAACGTTGATCCTTCGCACCTACAACGCTTACGATTTATCTTTGATTCAGAGAATTTACTAGCAAAAATTGATAAAAGTTTAAGTAGAAAACCTGTGGACCTCGTAATATTGGATTGCTTTTCAGATATATTTGACTATGATTTAAAAGACACTTCTAAAATTAGGGGATTTTTGAAGCCTTACCATCAGCTATCTCAGAAATTTGATTGTTTATTCTTGTTCCTACACCATAATGGAAAAAGAACTGAATTTCTTGATCCAAATAAAAATCACTTATTGGGTGGCCAGGGATTTGAAGCAAAAATGCGACTGGTGATCCAATTTGTAGCTGATCCAAAGAAATCGAATATTCGACACCTGTGTTTAGTCAAAGGCAATTATTTAGCGTCATCTGCTAAAAAAGAAAGCTATGTTTTAGAATTTGATGAAGAGCACTTATGTTTTAAAAATACTGGAGCAAGATTACCCTTTGGTCACATCAATAAGAAAGAAGATTATGAAGCCAAAAGAAAGCTTCATGACATGGTCTTAGAGCTTAAGAATGAAGGAAATACCTATGATCAAATAGCAAATCAATTAGATATGTCTAACAGGTCCGTACCCTACAAATTATTACAAAAGGGTAGAGAGAATGGGTGGAATACTGATGATACTGATGAAGTGGATGAATCTAAAGATGAAATTCAAGAATAAGGATGTTTAAAAAGTTTCTCGTTTCTAACCCCTTACGTATGAAACGAGAAACACTTTTTTATTTATATGATAAGCCTTAAATATGACACAAATAGGAATCGAGTATTGAGTTGCCCATGTGGTAAAAGTAACCAAGATGGAAAGTTCGCACCGTATATCGGATATATAGATAAAGGCTATTGTTTTAGCTGTTCTAAATCATTCTTTCCTGATTTTGTAAAGCCTGAAATAAATGTTTCCATTTCCAATTTATATAGGGATAAGAAACAGGAAACAACAAAAAACTCTCCCTCTTACATACATCCTGACATACTACAACAAAGCCTTAAGCCCAATATAAGCAACAACCTAATTTCTTTCCTGCTTGGTATATTCGATACTGAAATAGTAAGTCAGCTTATTGATAAATACCGCATCGGTACATCTAAGCATTGGGACGGAGCCACAGTCTTCTGGCGATCGATATTGAAGGCAATGTAAGGACTGGTAAAATAATGCTTTATAACGCCAATAAAGGTCGTAGAGAGGATAAAATATCATGGGCTCACAAAGTACTTAAGCTTCCAAACTTTGCTTTACGACAATGCTTGTATGGAGAGCATCTATTACACCTAGATACTAAACCAATTGCAATAGTGGAAAGTGAAAAAACTGCCATTATAGCTAGTGTCTATTTACCTCAATTCACCTGGTTAGCATCAGGTGGTAAAGCTGGGTTAACAAAAGATAAACTCGAAGTTTTGAAAGGTCGTAACGTTAATCTTTATCCTGACAGGAATGTGCTGAAGGCCGTACTTTTTTACCTTAGATGGGTTTCCAAGAACAGGGGTAATATATTATACTATCTCTTGAAACAGATATCTTAAGGCAACTTTATATGGCACTTGTTTATTAAAAGTGGGGAGTTGCTTTAAGTGCTGGCGAATTATGACAAAGTAATAAGATCCATTTTTAATAAAATACATGATAAACTAATGACAAATACTTTGAAATCGATGGACATCATTAATTTTATAACTTTTACCCCCATCTAATATATTTACTAAATATACATTAGTCCTCTTACGTTTACTCATAGAGTTATCCACAAATGTTACAAATACATTAAAATTGCCATTAGATAGTTTGCGAGCCGTATAATCTAAAAATTGTATTTCATCAATACAATTCAAATTGTAATCATTGATATGTGTCTTTGTAAATCTAATCGCATCATCTGTAGTAACAGAATTTTGTACAGGTTCAGGATCTGGTTTGTTTTGAACTAAGTTTAGCTTTAAGGTCTCTAATTCGCTGATTTTTGCTTCAATGATAAGGTCTTTTGTCTTTATGATATCATTCAATGATGCTATAAGTTGATTTTTACTTTCTATCTCGGCCTTAAGCCTTAAAACGTCTGAGTTTAATATAGCATTCTCATTTTCGTAATTTTTACACGGAACACTAATATAATATACAGAAGAGACAAATCGTATTAGGTTTAAATCGCATATATTTAAAATTAAAACAGTAATAAGAAAATAAACCTAATACTTACTGTAAAAGGCATTGATAGGCATCCCAAAATCCTTTCCAGTTGTTAACAGTAAAATATGTATCATTTATTTCTATTCCAATCACATCAAATTTTGATAATATTTTAAGTTCGTCAGTTGTCCTTGAATATCTAAACATCCCTTCATATGAAATCTCTGTTTTACCTTCATTAGAGAAGAGCTCAGTCTTACACAATTCCACTGCACCGCCCCATAAGAGCATCTTAAATACATCACCATTACCCTGAACTAGGTTAATATATCCATAAACCATTCCAGGCTCAGGGAATGAAGCAAAAATTATTAATAAATTATCATTTCTGTCTGCAATTGCTTTATTTACTCTTATTTCCATAGTGAATTCTTGGCAATTTGGGCATTTTAGAAAATTCCCTAATTTAACTATTTGTGACTTTTCAATAGTTCGTTCTGTATTGTATTTTAGATTACATTGACTATAAGCTACTATGGGAAAATATAATACCATTAATAACAATAATGTGGATTTAATGAGGATTTTCATATAGATTATATTTTTAGCTAGATCGTTTCACTTATTTGTGACTTCACAATGCCACAAATATAAAAAAATACAGTTGTTTGCAACTGATTATTTACAATCACTTATTTCTATCTGCTTGATATTATTTTTCCATCATGGGAAAAAGGATGAGGAAATCTGAGATACCACCTATTGTCAAAGAACTTGGTATAAGAATATTAGAAATAATTCGAGATAAAGGCTTAAAGCCAAGGGAGGTTGCTCACAATGCAGATTTAGATATTGAAAATTTACGTAAGTACATTAAAGGTTCTCAAGAAATGAAGATTAGTACTATGGTGAAAATCGCAGATTCTCTTAATGTGACTGTAATAGAACTTTTCACATTTCCAGAAAGTAAATATTAGTGAAGGGACGTATTAAGACAAAGCAGAAATACTCGAGAATCTGACTTTGGTGGGTTTTATGGATAGTACCTAATCCTGTATGTCCAAGTGACTTTAGGAAGGCAAAGATGGAATGGGTGATTAAAAAATAATCCATTTTCATTACAGCTACGACTTTTTATCCAGAGGGAAAGAAGATTGCAGGGTGATGAATTTTTCAATTTTATCTATCAATGAGAATGAGTCTATCACTATTTTATGATAGCTTTTACCGTGCTTTTTACAAATCTTATTTCCTTCCAGAATATGTCTAGTATATCTTCTAAAATGTGGACGAAGCAAAAAAGCATATGTATTGCTAACCTGCGAAAATAAGTACTTTTTATCTGCTAATTGAGCACTTTCAATTTCACTAAACAAGTTTAATATCCTTTCTAGGATAGAAATAATTAATGTGAATTCAGTCGCATATAAATTATGTTGATATGTACAAATGTGATCTTTTAAAGTCGATCTAACAATATGATATGCCATCCTTTTGCTTCGAATCTCTCAATTTCAACTGCACTACCCTTAACACTAGAGGATTTCTTGGTAATAGTTGAGTAATTCATTGATTGTATGTCTTCTCGAACAATTTTTACTTGATCATTAATATAACTGTTTAGGCTTTGGTATTTAAACTGATCACGTATTTCTTCATTAGCCCGAATTTGCGATCTAAAAGCTAAATAAACTAGTACTGCTCCCATAAAGCCAATGATAGGAGATGTTATTCCACCAATAGCATCACCAATATTAGCAGGATTATCAGCTAAGCCAAAAAAGTTTATAAAAGTAGGAAGGCTAAAAATTAAAGGGCAACAAATGTCAAAAGGGTCCAGCTAAAATTATCCACAAACCCCATTTCCTATCATCAGTGTTTTTTTTTTTCTTGACCCATAAATAATATCCATTAGTGGATTTACCTCATACCCCTATTATGAGTTCTTAATAATTTTATTTAAAATGTAAATATAAGAGAAATATTAACTTTTGTCACTAATTTGGTTACATCGTTCTAAAGATATGGTTCCTAAAATAATAATAATAAAGAAATGATAAGAACAGGCGAAAAATTTGATTATTTCAATCATTATATGAACAATTATACTACATTATTACACTTTCAAAAGATTTAGAGTATTTACATCCCACAAATCTAATCTTTATCATGAAGCCTTTTGCATTCAGAATGTTAGATGTTTTATTGGAAAGCTTAAAAATAAATTTTAGTCTAAAATTGCATTCATTTCTGAATCACACAGAGGATAAATGATATTGTAAGCTTCTGGGTCAGTTGATTAATGAATATCCAGAAGCAGAATGGCAGGTAGATATAGAATTAGGAGAGCTAATGGAGCTTAAAAGAAGTGTGTCTATTGTAAGAAGATCAAAAGAATTTAAAACCATTGAATGGTTTAGGAATAAGATTTATGCTCATGTTGATAGTAATTCAGCTAATACAAACCTCAAGACTGACCTGGACACTATTTTACCTCGATTAAATGAGCTTGTGAGAGTTTTGACAATTTTAGGGCGGAAGTTATTTCAAAGATCTTTAAGTTTCACTCTTCTGGAAATGGATAAGGACCACAACATAGTTCAAGATCTGTCTCAATTTTATGAACTTAGAGATTATATTAATAATTTTAGATACGGACCAGAAAAACATGAATCCTTATCAATAGATACTATTTTGAAGTGCTTTGATAAGTATCCTAAATAATCAGATTATTTAACCTAATATTAACCTAAAAAAGGGTTTCAGACTTTCGTCCAAAACCTATGAATAGTAAGGGGTACCAGGATTCGAACCTGGGACCCCCTGCTCCCAAAGCAGGTGCGCTAACCGGACTGCGCTACACCCCGAATGTGTTTTTTTAGTGGAGAATTCTTCTGGAACCCTCCCGATTCCTTCGAATCGGGATACGCTAACCGGAATGTGCTATATCCCCAAAAAATATAAGAGCGGAGAGAGAGGGATTCGAACCCTCGGTACAGTTACCCGTACGTCAGTTTAGCAAACTGGTGGTTTCAGCCACTCACCCATCCCTCCTTTTTTCACTTTCTTTCTAAGCGACTGCAAAGATAGAGCTTAGTTTCTATTTTCCAAGTTCTGTGATGTATTTTCAAAATCTTTTTTTCTAAAATTCTAAAGTCGTTGATTTTGAACCATTTGTGATTTAGAGAATGTCATTTATATTTGTGAAATCCAAAGGACGAACAATTACCTATATCACATCCCTCAAATAAATCGTCTTCTTCATTTTAACACCATCCCTGATCAGGACCATTTTAATTTTCTTTTTTCGGCTACTTGACAATCGTGAATTTAAATCAGATAAAGTAAATATTCTGATTGTGAGACCATTGAATCGATGGATTATATCACCGGGTAGAATTCCGGCATCTTCTGCAGCTGAACCTTTTATGACATCTTTTACCACATATTCATCAAGGTTTGTTCCGGTAGCGATGATGAATAGGCCGCTCCTGTCAACATCCATTTTTTTGTTGGAGGTACTATTTTTCTTAAGATAGAGCTTTTGATTGGAGAAATCAAGTGCCACATTAAAGTGCGATATGAGTGCATTGCCCATGATACCGTGTTTGTCAGACTCATCGATGTTGAGTTTTGAAGAGTCTAGTTTTTGGTAATGGGTAATAACATTATCAAATTTAAAGTCCTCCATAATTATATTATCTATTCTGCCAATATATCCTTCGATTGGTCCGCCTAGCCCCATGCCCATTGCGCCAGTAAGCAATTTATCCGGGATATCCGATTTGGTCAGAAAGTTGGTATATAATAGCAGTCCGATTGATGCGCCTGTATCGAAAAGCAATGTCGTCGGAAATGGAGGCAGAGATAATGTGGTGCTGATTTCTGGGAGCACATATGGTTTGCCTTTGATCCACTTAGACGGAATTTCTTTGAATTTCAACTTTTCCGGGTTGAATTGCTCAATTGCATATATTTTAAGCAGCGACTTGTCATAATCAAGTTCAATGATTTTATTTCTAAACATACTGTTACCAATGATACCGCTGATCTCAATACCAAAGTACTCGTTCAGTTTAAAAATATTTTCATCCAAAACAATGATATCGGATTTTAATACTTGCTTATTTTCTGTTTCAAAATGTATTCCTGAAGCTACTGTTGCATTGATGGGCATTGAAAGATCTGAACCGAAGATCTGAATCGATCTGATAAATTTGAACTGTAGATATTCGGCAATACCTTTTTCAAAGAATAAGCTGTGCTCAGACCCACTGTCATAAATAAATTTTAAGTTGACAGTAGAATTGATCCTGAAATTAAGGATGATAAAATTGTTTTGTATCTCGAAAGGGATAATAAATTCAGGCTTTGCAGATGGTGGGGCTGCATTCGTACTTAGATTTGTGCAAAACAAAAAGAATATGCTCAAAGCCAAATAAGTAACAAAATTAATATTTGTACGCATTCTATTCATGATTGGCAGCACAATATAAGTCTTAATTTTTTCACATAGACTTATGAAAATTATCTTAATCTCATGGATTCAATCCAGATCAATGTATCCTATCTCCTCTCACTGCAAGATCATTCATGATAGTTTCTTCATAATCCAGAAATTCCTGCCATCTGGCTTTCACCACTTCTTTTTCGCCAAAGAGATGAGCAAGGTCCAGAAACATTCTGTAATGACCGGCTTCTGAGACCATGAATCCATGATAAAACTCTTTTAATTCATCATCATCCAAATGTACTGAAAGTACTCTGAATCGTTCACAACTTCTGGCCTCTATCAAAGCAAATATGAGAAGCTTCTCTACTAATTGGCTATGACGGTCGCCCCCATGACGCTCAAATGCTTTAAGTTTATTGACATAATCATCCCTCCTCTGTGGTCCAAGAAGTAATCCTCTTTTTTTTAGCATCGCCAATACCGCTCTGAAATGTCCCCATTCTTCTGTAACTACCGGAGCTAATTCATCCACTACTCTGATCTCTTCAGGATAAGATTGGATCAAAGAGATCATTGAAATAGCAGCTTTTTGCTCGCAGTAAGCATGATCCGTAAGTATTGCCTGCACTGAGATGGCAGCCAAATCTGCCCATCTGGGGTCAGTCGGTAATTTAAGTCCTAACATGCTTTTTTATTGATTGTCCAGACAGCGAATCTGGTTTGAGAAAAAGTCGATATTTGTGACAGAATATTCTTCATATCCAGTGGACCACACGATCTTAATTTTATCCACGAGTGAATTCATCAAGGTCTTTTGATTTTCTCTGGTAACCGGAAAATTGGCTTTATAGACAGTTAGATTGTTGTTGTTATCTACCTGACCCACATCACTTCCATTGCTGAACAATGTAACCGTCTCACCATTGAGCATTTTGACACTCATGAGAGTATTACTATTCAAATAACCATATTCCGCTCTTGCCATCCTGCTGGCCACTGTGATTTTTAATGTTAATATTCTAATGTCCCCTATAAATTCAACAAAATTGGCCTCACAAGTTACATATGATCTACCCTTAAGATAGGTAGCTACTTCCGGGTCTGTGTAATCAAAGAGGATCTCTTTTTGTAAATCAATTCGTTTTTTCTTAGTATATTCATCTGTTCCTGCAAAAATTACGTTGCATTTGTATTCAGGTGGATTCATCATGACATCTACTACTTTGACAGCTTTGGTGTTTGAGCCTTTTTTATTGGAGTCATTTTTTGCTTTTTTGCTTTCTGACTTTTGAGACTGATTTGAATTATTGTCTAAAGGCATCGTTTCAATAACTTGTTCAGAGATTGCATCACTCTGATTCCGTGATTCTTTTAGAGGTTCGGCAGCTTTAAGAAGTATAGAATCACTGTCCTCATAATATCGCCATGAGCCATCATCAAAAACGACAATTAATTCTCCACTTTTATTTTTTTCAACCACTTGTCCGGAGGCTTGCGCCAACATAAAGAAATATAAAATTGAAAGAGATATAAATTTAAAAGCTATAATCTTCATCCTTATTTATTTTTTGCAATGGCAGAAGAAATGGACCATCATATATGTCATGTTAAGTAAAACGCCGGATCTAAAGGGAAATTATCTGAAACACCTTATTATCCATTATCTGGAAACGCAAACATACTAATTTATTAATAAAAGAACATTGACATTTGTGCAGATACAACCTATAAAGACCGGTATGGAGGTCGATAATATCTTCAGAATATTTTTGTCACAAAAAGTCATTACTTTTGAACTTTCGCATTCATAATAAAACCAAGGCACATAGACCATCTCTTCGAAATAGGATTTTTGACCATACGTTTATGGGATCTACTAGATATACTTATAGTAGCATATATTATATTTAAGGTATATAAGTTGCTCAAAGGCAGTCTCGCTATCTATATTTTTGTAGGAGTCATATTTCTCTTTGCTACTTGGAGGTTGGTTACAGTGCTTAAAATGGACCTACTTTCAACTTTACTGGGGCAATTTGTGAGTGTCGGAGTGATCGCGGTGGTCATTATTTTTCAACCCGAGATCAGAAAATTTTTATTAGTAATTGGCAACAATGCTATGAAAGGGAATTTTCCATTTTTCAAACGATTTCTGAATAAAGTCATAAGAACAGAGCAGGAAGAAAATCCTGTCGTGACACAGATCCATAGCGCCATGGTTAGAATGGCCAAGGATAGGACTGGAGCGCTCATCGTCATCGTAGACGATTTGAATTATCCTGGATTGGAGGACAGCGGCATTGATATCAACGCCAATGTAACTAAACAATTGATCCTCAGTATTTTCAATAAGGAATCTCCACTCCATGATGGTGCGATGTTGATTCAGAAAGATAAAATCCTAAAGGCGAGTTGTATTCTTCCGGTTTCTGACAATATTAATGTTCCTCCAAGTGCAGGACTCCGTCACAGGGCAGCCTTAGGTATAAGCGAAATGAGCAGTGCAAGGACTTTTGTCGTTTCTGAAGAAACGGGAAAGATGTCTTACACTGAAAGAGGACGCATAGAAATGAACATCGACGAAGAGAAGATTCTTCAGTATCTTAGGGAGGCAATGGGGTAGGAGGTAACTAATAATGGACAATGAATAATGAACAATGAAAAATTCTGCCAAGTAATGCAGGTTTAAATTAGAAGTAAGAATTTAGAAATTAGAATGATCAGTTGAAACCGGGTATTTGTTGCTATTGATTACTGAAGAAGTTTTCTATCACAGAGGCTATTTAATTCAAAATTATACATACATATAAATTGATAAGAAATACGAAGATTTGAGACTTGTTAGAGAGAAAGAATTTTACTTATCGTTCTTAATTAAAGATTTATAGAAAATTACTTCTAACATAAAAAATTAAGAGAGTTCACGGAGAGATTTTAATCTTCGACTAAAATATGTGCCCATATGTAAGCTTCCCTTTTATAATGATTTCTGATTTCTGATCACTGATATCTAATTCAAAATTCAACATCCAACATTCAACATTTTCCTACGTCTTCTGCTTCTGCTTCTTAGCTGCCGGGAATAAAACATTATTGAGGATCAATCTATAACCCGGGCTATTTGGGTGTAAGTGAAGGTCAGTAGCAGGATCTCCCACCCGATGCTCATAATCTTCAGGATCATGACCTCCGTAAAATGTCCACTGTCCTCTACCATATTCACCATGAATATATTTGGCCTCGCCAAGTGATTTGTTCTCGCCCATGATCAATACATTTGGTTTCACATATTTTCTCATGAAGGCTGTGGTCTGGCCCATGAAGGCCTTAACAGTTCTTGTATGATTCTGTGTAAGCATAGTTGGAATAGCATCGTACTTAGCGGAGAAATCAAATAATGTAAAATAGTCATTCTCCGGCTCTACAGCTCTATTGCGAGGATCAGTATCTATACTTGAAAATTCGTAGATCATTGGATCTGTGACAAGTGTGAAATTTTGAAAAGCGAAACATTTATCAAAATTCAACTTTGACTGAGCAGCTTGATCCTGACCATCCCCATCAAACATTTCACTGCAAATGTCAGTAGTAGAAGCTGCTTGCGCTATGTCATATGAATCTGTAGCACTGCACATAGCAAACATAAATCCGCCGCCACCTACGAATTCTTTGATAGCATCTGTGACTGCAAGCTTCAGCTTGGATACTTTATCAAAACCAAGACTTTTTGCTAAATCTTCCTGCCTCTTTTGGTTTTCTCTATACCATGTAGCTCCGCGAAAATTGGAATAAAACTTACCATATTGTCCCGTGAAATCCTCATGATGTAAGTGGAGCCAATCATATTTGGTCAATTTGCCTTCTATAATCTCCCTATCGTACACTTTATCAAATGGAATCTCTGCATAAGTAAGCACCAATGTCACCGCGTCATCCCAAGGGTTGATCTCTTCACCTCGTTCATTCACAGTAGGAGTGTAAACAGCTATTCTGGGTGCCTTTTCCATCTTTATAGCTTCCATATTATTTTCCGGATCATTGATGGTAGTCAGAATACTGTTGAACGCTGCATCACTTATGACTTTATAACTTACTCCTCTTGCTTTGCATTCTTTCTCAATACTGGTGCTGTTGGGCAATACAAAGCTTCCTCCTTCATAATTTAATAACCACCACGTCTCGGCTCCTTGCTCCAGCACCCAATAATCCAATCCGTAGGCTTTGAGATGGTCTGTTTGATCTTCATTCATAGGAATAAAGATATAAGAAGCAAAAGTTGTTATATTGCTACCAATAAGAAACGATAGAATAATAAAAAGTCTACTTAGAGCCATTATTGAGTATATTAATTATACTGAATGTAACGACACAGACAGCGAATTTGTTCGGTATCACCTCCTAAGTGAATGTTAATTATTTAAAGTCAGTGATCCTTTGTTAAAATAAGGCTTTATTTTTTATAAAGCTTAGTGTAATATTCTTTAGCCATTCTTCCGGATTCAAACTCAGGCGATATTTCCTGCATTGCCCTTGCTACCACTTTGAACCAACCTTTTGGGTCATTATAATATAGAGGAGTAATCTCATCTTTAATTATTTTGAACAGATTATCCATATCAGCTTTGTCCTGTTCCTCTTCGCTCAGCTTCTCATAATCAACAGGAGGCACTACAAAACCATTTTTGCCATGCTCCACAAATTCCGGAATCCAACCATCCCATGTTGAAAGATTGACACATCCATTCATTGCAGCAGTCATCCCACTAGTGCCGGAAGCTTCCTGAGGTATTCTTGGATTGTTTAGCCAAACGTCACTACCTTGTTTCAAAAGTTTAGAGAGCCTCATTTCATAACCGGTCATGATCGCCACATTTGGATAATTGGAGCAAAAGACAACTAAGTCATTAAACATTTGCACAGCGCCTTGGTCCTTTGGATATGGCTTGCCCGCCCAAATAATCTGAACAGGCATCTTGGCATTGCAGATGATTTCTTTAAATTGTTCAATATCTCTTGTGATTAAGTCTGCTCTCTTATAGCCGGCAAATCTTCTTGCCCAGACTATGGTCAGTACGTTTGGATCAAACCATTTACCTGTTTGATCCGCCAGATTGATGAAAAGTCTCTTTTTAAGTTCCTTTTTTCTTGCATCAAATTCCTTAATATTCTTTGAATTTGCAGCATTATTTAGTTTCTCATCAGCCCAATAATTATGATTTTGGGAATTGGTAATGCTGATGATAGGTGCAATATTTTCATATTTGCCCCACATTTCATTGGCTACTTCCCCATGTATTTTACTTACACCATTTGCCATTTTAGCCATTCTAAGGGCGACGAGTGTATGGTCAAATGTTTCACCTTTAATCCCTGAGATTTCTTTCACTTCCTTTAAAGTCAGATCTTGAAAAAAGCTCATTTTAAACAATTGGTCTATGTTATGCTTCTCATTTCCTGCATCTACAGGTGTATGTGTAGTCAGCACCAGTTTTTCACGAACTGATTGAATATTATGATCTTTGGCATAAAGGTAAAAAGCAGCTGAAAGGCCATGCGCTTCATTTAAATGGTATACTTCAGCACCATAATTGATCTCGTCCAGCAATTTCGCTCCACCTACACCAAGGATTATGCTTTGAGCTATTTTCGTTTCAGGATTAGAATCGTAAAGACAATTGGTAATGGTCTTAGATAGGTAATCATTTTCTTTTACATCTGTGGTCAAGAGGAATAATGGTGCACTGCCAAATCTTTCAGGTGGAAGATACATTGCTTTCACCCAAACCGGATGGTCATTGATGGTTATCTGGAATTGAATGCCGGTATCTTGAAGAAAATTATAGGATTTTTGCTGCCACATGACCCCCATTTTATTGTCAGGGTCCCTAACCTGGTCGTAATAACCATATTTCCAAAGGATACCGATACCTATCATATTCTGCTCTAACTCATAAGCACTTCTCATATGCGATCCTGCTAAGAAACCTAGGCCTCCACTAAAAATTTTGAGCGATTGGTCTACAGCAAATTCCATTGAAAAATAAGCGACTTTGGTCGAATAGGCCTTGGCCGGAGTGAATGGAATTGTATAATTTTTAAATAAATTCATAGGTTTTTTCTTTTAAGAAGGCGCAAATTTATAATATATATTTAAATATGGCCTGTAATTTCAATTAATACAGCGAATTAGATAAAAATGAAGCCTATAGCTCCACATGATCTTTTGAAATTTTAAGCTGAAATATTAAATGAATGGCGCATAAAAAGAGTTTATGCTCAAACATATTATTAAAAAAAATATATAATTTTAATAGTAGCCTGAATTACTACTGTCAGTATAAGTACATTTTTATTATATTTGTATTATAAATAGTTCTCATATGAAAAATCTAAGTTTTGTCCTTGTTATTATTTTGATTTCATTTGGCCAACAAATATCTGCTCAGAGAGCAATCAATCCTAAAATTGGATTTAACTATTCAAGACTTGCCGACGAACCTACAGTTGGTAAAACCAAAACAAAAGGAGGTTTCAATATCGGTGCTGATTTTAGATTTGGTGACAGATTTCAATTTGTTCCGGGTATTCATTACGCTACACACGGGCTAGCATTCAGTGGCTCACAAAGCCCCGATATTGACAATAAAATATCAGTCCATTATCTAAAAGTACCTATAGTTGGAAACTTTAATATTTTTAACAGCGATCTATTCAAGTTAAGAGCCTATGGAGGTTTTGTAACAAACTTTGTTTTAAAAGTCGATGCCAACTCATTTATAAATAAAGATAATTTAAGTCCTATTAATGGAGGAATAAGATTGGGCACAGGTATCGACCTGGGTGCATTGACATTTGACCTTAACTATGAGATAGGAATGTTAAAATACTTCGATAAAGGTGCTGTCCCTGCACTCTTGTACCCTAATAATACCTTTAATAATGTACTAACTCTATCGGTAGGGGTGCGCGTGAATAGATAGTTTTAAGCCTCTTTTTAATAAGGATTGAGGAAACAGATCAATTGAATTTTTGGAAGTTCAATTTTATGTCAAGATGTATATATATAACTAAAGTTTCGACGGTATAAATATATTTTAAAAGACATGTTATTACTCAATCTAAGGGAGAAATTTGAAATTAGAAGCTTTCCCGACTAAAGTAGTGACGGCGGGCTTGCCCGACAAAGTACAACGGAGGCGGGGAAACTTCGATTGTTGAGCACAGCAAATGAAACCAGTTAAATAAATCGAAGAAAATCGAAAATTGAATTAACTATTTAGCAACCAATACTTTAGGGCATTGTATATTTTAATAGTTATATATTTATACTATTGATTATTAATGGCATAATCAACCCCGAAACTTAAGTTAAAGATTAAAACTTTATTTTTTTAGCCAGGACCGTATAAGCAGCATCGAAGATAATTGCACGAATAAATTCGTGTTAGATGCAAAGCATCATTCGTGTTATTCGTGGCTAATAATATTTATTTTTGAGCAAATGCACAAATCAGAGTCTAAAAATTAAATCTGGACAACTCATGTTAAAAGTCTGAAATATAAAAAATCAGTCTTAGTTTTATAGAAAATATTAAATAGCAAAAGTTCGGTTTAAAAACGAATATCGATTCGTAAATAATTTCTTTAAAAATACATATTATATTTTTTCAAGATTTGATTTCACACCATCTACAAGAGCTTTCTGTGCATCAATTTCTGATTGTTTTGCTGCTTGATCTTTTGTATTTTGTTCAATCTTAAGCTTAGCATCGGCAATTTTTTCTTCGGCCTTTTTAATGTCTTTTGCAAGACTTTCATTGGTTCTTACCAAATCTTTCAAATTGCCGTTAAGCTTGTCAAGTTTACGTTCTTCTACTTTTAAAGACTCACTGATTTTAAATCTTTCTATTTCTTTTAGAAAGCCAATCATAATGTCTGAACCGGCTTTATATCTTTCCGGATGTGCTGCATTTGAAAGATATGCTCCACCTAGATCAAACCATGATGCAAATATGATGTCATCACCCAATTTTTCAGCCTTCCCATATACATCTACAGTGTTTTCACTGATGGTAGGTAAACTGGCATTGTCAGTATATAACTCACCTGATTTTTTATTGAATTTGGATTTACCTCCAAATTCATCCATATATTTTTTCCAAATTTTCTCAGCATCGTTCTGCGAAACACCTACAAGTGATACTACAAGAGCATTATTATTTCCCTGAGACATGGAACGTAAACCTTCGGAGACCTGACATTGAGCTGCATAAGAGTAAAGAAAAAAGCAAAAGATGGAAATATGTTTCATATTAATTTTAGTTTTAATTGAATGATAATAAGACGCCAACTATGAATCTAAGTAACATCTAGTTGGAAGATCCTTGGCGTAAGAACTCAAAACAAAATTTATCGATCAAATGTTTCCTTCTATTTTATATTGTTCAAATTATAATTAGCAGAACTATTAAATTAATGTTTTATGAGTTGTGATTATTGAGTTTAAATGCCATGAATATTTAAAGATTATTCTTTTACTAATATATCTTATTTACATTTGTTGTCCTAATTAACATCCATGACTGACCGAATTAAGCTTTTGCCTGATGTACTTGCCAACCAGATCGCTGCAGGCGAAGTGGTTCAGCGTCCGGCATCTGTAGTCAAGGAGTTGATGGAAAATGCAATTGATGCAGGAGCTGATAGCATATCATTGATCCTAAAAGATGGTGGAAAATTACTCATAGCCGTTACAGACAACGGGATGGGAATGTCACCAATGGATGCAAGAATGAGTTTTGAGAGACACGCTACTTCCAAGCTATCTTCTGTTTCTGACCTTTTTGCTATCCAGACCATGGGCTTTCGTGGGGAGGCACTGGCATCGATCGCTGCTGTAGCTCAAGTAGAAATGATCACCAAGAGAGCTGAAGACGAAGTAGCCAATAAGATAATAATAGAAGGCAATAAAATCATTTCACAAGAAGCAGTGCAAGCGCCTGTCGGTACTTCAATTGCAATAAAAAATTTATTTTTTAATATTCCGGCCAGAAGAACATTTCTGAAATCCAATGATGTTGAAAAAAAGCATGCTTACGAAGAGTTCAACAGATTGGCATTGTCTCATCCACACATCAAATTTCAACTTGTTCACAATGACGAACTTATACACCACCTGGAGGCTGCTACCCTGAAGTCGAGAGTGGTAAGTGTCTTCAGGAATGATTTGTCGAAAAGACTATTGGCGGTAGAAGAGATCACTGACAAACTTAAAATTTCCGGGCTGGTAGGTACACCTGAGCAAGCCAGAAAAACAAGAGGAGATCAATATCTGTTTGTAAATAACAGATTTATTAAAAGTGCACTGCTAAATCATGCTATTGTTTCAGCTTTTGATAAGATAATATCTTCAGACAGCTTTCCTTTTTATGTGATTTTTCTGCAAATCGATCCTTCTAGCATCGATGTCAATGTGCATCCGACTAAGCAAGAGATTAAATTTGAAGATGAGCACCTGATTTATAATTATTTAAAATCAGCTGTCAAACATACATTGTCATTCAACCTTGTCGCACCCGCTATTGATTTTGAGAAAGACCAGCATCTGGCTTCAGCATGGAATAATACACAACGATCACCGCACGTACCATTGCATGATTCACCATCAAGACCTAAAGAAAATTATAGAATTCCTGGTGATTTTTATAAGGAGAATGCGGGTAGATGGAAAGATCTTTATGAAAATATAAGCATTGACTCTAATCCGTCTCAGCCGTCCAATCAAGCACTAGTATTTAACAGCAGTATTAATGAAACGGAAACAAAAAGTAACCCCTACAAAGATGAGTTTAGCGACCGGACTTATATTCAGCTTCACAAATCTTATATAATTTTTCAAGTAAAATCTGGTCTAATGATCATTGACCAACAGCATGCACATCAGCGTATTTTATTTGAAAGGTACTATTCCAGAACAAATGAAGCTACTGTTTTTACTCAGACAGATTTATTTCCAACTACATTAAAGCTTGATGTTGTAAAGGCTGATATATTAAAAACAATTCTTGATAAGCTAATTAATGTAGGATTTGATATTGAAGTGGTTGAGCAGTCTAATTTTACAATTCACGGCTACCCATCTTTTCTGGAAGAAGGTGTCAATCTTGAGCACTGGTTTGACGAGATCATAGAAACAGTACAAAATGAGATCGAACCTGATATTGATTTTCATCATTTGATGGCGATGACCTATGCTGACAATTATGCCATCAAACGAGGGAGCGAGCTCAAGAACAGGGAGATGCAGGATCTGGTGGATCAGCTATTCGCATGCAAGGATCCAGCCTTTGATCACAAGGGACAAAGGTGCTTTGGCATCTATACCATTAATGAAATAGAAAATTTTTTAAAATTTAAATAGCGTATGTTACAGATCACGAATGTGGTAAAGCAGTTAATCATTCTGAACGTCATTATGTACGTTTTTTGCAATGTTCTTTTTCCAGATTATGGGGCGATGATGAACCTTTATTTTTATACTTCTGAAAATTTTAGATTTTGGCAGCCTCTTTCACACCTCTTTATGCATGCTAATTTTTCCCACCTCTTTTTCAATATGTTTGGTTTGTATTTCTTTGGAACTTTGATCGAATCAGTATGGGGAGAAGGAAAGTTTTTAAAATATTACCTGATCTGCGGAGTGGGTTCATTTTTATTACAGTGGGTATTCTGGTATTTTACAGCGGGAGATTATATTAATATGGTCTCGATGCTCGGTGCTTCAGGAGCTGTCATGGGTTGTCTGATCGGAACGGCTATGGTTTCTCCAAATATGACTGTACAATTATTGTTTCCTCCTATACCTGTAAAGATGAAGTATTTAGCTGCTTTTTACTTTGTAAGTGATCTTGTCATGGGATTTGGACACGTGGGAAATATTGCCAATTTTGGGCATATTGGCGGTGCTTTGACTGGCTTGGCAATCACTTACTATTGGAAATCTCGTGGAGAATTATACAGGTAAGTAACCGTATTTAACAAAATGCATCATCAATATTTATAATCAAAGATGTTCGATTCGGTTTTTAAAGATATAAGATATGAGCTGACCAGAGGGAATACGCTGACAAAGATCATTCTGATTAATTGTGCAGTATTTATTGCTCTGTTATTGGCAAAAATAATAATTACCACTGTCAATGGAGGTGATTCCAATATTTATTATCTTTTTACAAATTGGATTACTCTTCCAACGTCTTTTGGACAATTGATGTACCAGCCATGGAGCCTCTTTACTTATAGTTTTGTTCATGAAGGCCTGTTACATATTCTTTTTAATATGTTGCTTTTGTATTGGTTTGGAGCTATCGCTGGTGACCTTATCGGGGATAGAAGGATATTTCCTATTTACTTCTATGGAGCTTTTTTTGGTGGACTTTTTGCTGTATTATGTTTGTATATTTTTCCTATTGGCAGTATATCAGGATTTATGGTGCCTGGTTCTTCTGCTTCAGTTATGGCGATACTATTTGCTGCTGCCACCTTGGCTCCTGACTATATGATGAGATTGATACTAATAGGTTCTGTGAGGATAAAATACATAGTACTTGTATTGCTTTTCATCAATGTAATTAGTATTTCGGCAAGCACCAATATTGGAAATTCACTTACACATATAGGTGGAGCATTGACAGGATTCCTATTTATATTTATACTAAGGACAGGTAGAGACCCTTCTTGGATATTCCATAGGAAAAATCGAAACACAGTAATCAAAAAGAGAAGAAAAAATGAGAAATCAAAAATAATTAGCATATTTGATACTGTAAAAAAGCATGAACTCAAGGCTCAGTTCAATAAGGATATCAGATCGGAATATCAGCTAGACCTTATCCTCGAGAAAATAAAAAAAACAGGGAAGGAAAGTCTCACACAGGAGGAGCTTAACTTTTTAGAAAAAATTAGTAAATCGTAAGTTGAAGTATTTTAGAAGGATCTTATTGGTTTTGAATATAATAGCCGCTATGGGTCTATTGCTTTCATATTTTGCACCAGTAATCAACCCTTATAAATACTGGCAGTTCGGAATTCTAGGATTGATGTTCCCATTTATGATCTTTATTAATTTGTTTTTCTCTGTTTTTTGGTTGCTCAGGAAACGATGGTTTGCCCTTATATCGTTGCTGGTAATTGCGATGGGTTGGAATGCATTTAGTGGAATCATTGGTCTCAAATTGCCGCAGAGTTCTGATCCTGATGATAAAGCGATCAGAGTAATGTCTTACAATATTAGAGCGCTATCTAAACTTGCCAATTATCCAACAAAAAGCC
Source organism: Candidatus Brachybacter algidus (assembly GCF_016707225.1). NCBI lineage: Bacteria > Pseudomonadati > Bacteroidota > Saprospiria > Saprospirales > Saprospiraceae > Candidatus Brachybacter > Candidatus Brachybacter algidus. The sequence goes on from NZ_JADJID010000001.1 coordinate 405,215, forward strand.
CAAAGGAAAATAAGGAGAAGTTTGCCTTCTTCATGGAGGAGAATAAATTGCCCCATATTCTTTGTGTGCAGGAATCTACAATGCCTAACATAAAATTCCTTCAATCTTCAATGGCTTATCCATATTATTGCAGATATCCGGGTTATAACAGCAATACAGCCATTCTAAGTGTTTTTCCAATAGATAATAGCGGTGTCGTCAAATTCGACAAAGGAAATGGTGATTGTGTCTGGGCAGATATCAATTTGGATGGGAAGATCATTCGATTTTATAGTGTGCATCTACATTCAAACACTATAAGTATTCAGGCAGACACGTTGATAAAAATAGATAATATTGAAAAGAATAAAACAATAAAAGGTGTCGAAGGAATGTTTCAGAAATATAAATTTGCTACTAGGGTAAGATACGAGCAGGCAAAGAAAATAAAGAAACATATGGAAAGCTCACCCAATCCTGTAGTCATTTGCGGAGATTTTAACGATACGCCTCAGTCTTTCATTTACCATGTTCTTTCTGAAGGTATGAAAGATACTTTTAAAGAACGCGGTATTGGTTTTGGCACTACATGGGCTGGAAATTTACCAGGATTAAAGATTGATTATATACTTGCCGATCCCTCAGTAAACGTGATAAGCCACGATATTTATCGCCGGCAATTTTCTGATCATTATCCAATTACTACTACCTTACTTTTTCAGTAAGATTTAATTATAGATTTCAGCACCCTACACAATTCAATATATCCATGGAAGAAACCACAAGGTTATTAATAGACAAAAGATTGGAAGTGTTCCAGGAGGGACAAATGTTATTGTTCGACAAACCTTTAAATTGGACTTCCTTTGACGTAGTCAATAGAGTAAGAATTGCGTTATGCAGATATTTCGATGTTAGGAAACTAAAAGTTGGGCATGCCGGTACGCTTGATCCACTTGCTACTGGTCTATTGATCATTTGTACAGGTAAATTCACAAAAAGGATTGATGACATTCAGGCTCAGGAAAAGATATATACTGGAACGATCAGAATAGGGGAGACCACTCCTACTTATGATCTTGAAAGTGAGCCGGATACGACTTATCCAATTGATCATATTAATGAAGAAATGATCGAAATTGTGAGGAAGCAATTTTTGGGACCTATCATGCAGCAACCCCCTATTTTCTCTGCAATAAAGAAAGATGGAAAGAGGTCTTATGACCTTGCAAGAAAAGGAATTGATGCCAAGTTAGAGCCAAGAGCAATTACTATTAATAGTTTGAGTTTTGACACTTCAAGTTTTCCCGATTTAGGATTTGAAGTAAATTGTTCAAAGGGGACTTACATACGATCTCTTGCTTATGATATTGGCTTAGCGCTTGGAAGTGGAGCCTATTTAAAATCGCTACACCGTGCAGGTATTGGTTCATATTCTAATGATGATGCCTGGGTATTGCAAGATTTTTTAGATGAGTTTAAGATTAGCCAAATGCCAAAGGATTTGTGAAAGACTTGTCGTCTGATGGCTCAAAGAAATCTGACGGCATTTAGAGCTCGCATATGGCTCAATGACCTTTAATGCATGTCACCAGCGCATTGGCCGCATTTCTAAAATTCTGACCAATAAAAAATTGAATTAAAAATGACCATATAAAGATTTCGGTTGTAGCTTCATTAGTAATTCCTTATCCTATTGTGAGAATAAGACTAAGTCATTATTTCAAGCTATTGTATCATCGAAGAGTTCTTTAGCTTTTATTATAACATAGTGTTAAAAAACACTAACCAAATTATCTATTGAGCTTCACCGATAAATGTCTAATCTTTCGAATCTTTAGGTATAACAGCATATTCAAACGCCTATCTTGCAAATATTATTCGGGTTAAACGAATTTATAATTCTTAATCCTGTATTTATCAATACATTATTGCTCAAGAATTTTTTTATGGAGTATATAAGTTTATGGATTTTGATTTAAGTTAAATTTTATTTTTAAAAACTCATCATATTATTTTAATAATAAGTTAATCTAACTTACCTTCGCATATAGTAATGTGTACAATTTACACATTATAGATTTTATTTTTGGGACAATAAATTTATAAAGCAAAAGTTTAACGTATGAAGCAATGTTTATTTACAATGCTTGCACTTTTTACCTTTTCTTTTCTACAAGGTCAAAGCACTGTCGAAGGTGCAGTTAAAGACAGTAAGGGAGAACCGGTAATCGGAGCAACAGTTTTATTGACAGGTACTAGTCAAGGTACAGTTACAGATTTTGAAGGGAACTACAAACTTGAAGGTTTGACAGGAACGACCGCTTCACTGACTGTTTCTTATGTTGGTTTCCTTTCTCAGGTATTGGTTGTCGACCTTACCGGAAGATCGGTTAATGCAAATTTTACCCTTCAGGAGGATACAAAAGTTCTTGATGAAGTAGTAGTGGTAGCATATGGAACACGGAGAAAGGAAGATCTGACTGGTTCAGTTACCTCAGTGACTACCAAAGACTTTCAAAAAGGAAATATCGTTTCTTCTGATCAGTTATTGGTCGGAAAAGTAGCCGGTCTTCAGGTCACAAGTGGCGGAGGAGCTGCAGGTGGTGGAAGCAAACTTCGAATCAGAAGTGGCGCTTCATTAAATGCCAACAATGATCCTCTTATAGTAATAGATGGCATCCCAGTAGATGGCAATCAGGTTGCAGGATCTGCCAATTTTCTGAATACTATCAATCCAAATGATATTGAATCTATTTCAGTTCTAAAAGATGCCTCAGCCACAGCCTTGTACGGCTCAAGAGCTTCCAATGGTGTGATAATCATCACAACTAAAAAAGGACAAAAAGGAAAGCTTCAATTCAATTTTAACACGCAGGTTTCTCTAGGTACAATTGCTAAAAAAGTGGATGTTTATACTGGAGACGAAATTCGAAAGATTGTTACTGACATTAATAGTCCTATTTACGTGCCTCTTTTAGGCACTGCTAATACTGACTGGCAAGATCAGATTTACCAAAATGCCTTCGGTAATGATAACAACTTAAGTGTAGGAGGAACTGTCGGTAATATTCCTTTCCGTGCATCAGTAGGTTATCTTAATCAGGATGGTATCTTAAAAACAAATAATTTTAAAAGATTATCAGGTAGTTTAAATCTTACACCTTCCTTCTTAGACGATCATTTGAAAGTAAACATAGCAGTGAGAGGCATGCAAACCAAAAACGTTTTCGCAGATGAGGGCGCTATCGGTTCAGCAGTATCGTTTGACCCAACTAAGCCTGTGTATGCAGAAAATAAATTCGGAGGTTATTATGAATGGCTTCAAAACGAAAATACAGCTTCTCCCCTCGCTACTCGTAATCCATTGGCATTATTGGAGTTGAGAGATAATAATTCTACGGTGAACCGTTTCATTGGAAATGTCCAGTTGGATTATAAATTACATTTCTTTCCTGACCTTCATGTACTTGTCAATGCAGGAATGGATAAAGCTGAAGGTAGCGGTAAAGATGTTTTTAGCCCGCTCATGGCTTCTAACTATCTGACAGGTGGTAGGTCTTCAGAATACAAACAAGGAAAGAGTAATACACTATTGGATGTTTCTTTATTTTACGAAAAATCAATAGGTAAAAACTTTACATTTGATTTATTAGGAGGACATAGCTATCAGGATTTTTATACTAATATCAATAATTATCCTTCTTATTCTGTGGCTGGAGATTCACTTATTTTAGGGACGACGCCTACATTTAAGACAGATAAACCACAATACAGATTGGAATCTTATTTCGGTAGGGTCAATCTCTCGTTTTTCAATAAATATTTGTTGACAGCATCCATCAGAAGTGATGCTTCTTCCAAATTCTCAAAAGAAAACAGAGTTGGATACTTCCCGGCTGTCGCTGCAGCTTGGAAACTACGTGAAGAATTCTTCAGCCAATCCAATGTAGTTTCAGACCTGAAACTTAGATTTGGGTACGGAATCACAGGACAGCAGGACATCGGATCGTATTATTCATATCTTCCAACTTATTCAGCAAGTCAAAGTACCGCTCAGTATCAGTTTGGTGATGCATACTACTCATTTTTACGTCCAGGAGCATATGATTCGAATATCAAATGGGAGACTACAGCTACTACTAACCTAGGTTTAGACTTTGGTTTCGCAGATAACAGAATCTCAGGTTCATTGGACTTCTTCCAGAAAAAAACCAAAGATCTGTTGAGCGTAGTTCCAGTTGCACCGGGTTCAAACTTTGACATTTCATTATTGACGAATGTCGGTAATATGGAGATCAAAGGTGTTGAATTTACTTTAAACACAACACCGGTATTACGTCAGGGGCTGATCTGGAATTTAGGATTTAACATTACATATAATGAATCCAAGATCACAAACTTACTTAGAAATCAAGATGCTTCTTTTGAAGGGATCAATGTTTCTAACATCAGTGGTGGTACAGGTAATACAGTAGGTAAATTTGAAGTTGGTTATTCTCCATATACATTCTTTGTATATAAACAAGTATATGATGCTGCTACAGGAGCGCCTATAGAAGGGCTTTATGAAGATAAAAACCGCGATGGTGTTTTAGATGATAAAGACAGATATTTATATACTAAACCTGCTCCGGATGTGTTATTGGGTGTAAGCACTCAGGTTATTTTAAACAGATTTTCTGTCGGACTAGCCGGTCATGCTTCTTTCAATAATTATGTTTATAATAATGTAGGATCAAATACTGGTACACTTAGGAATATCCAAAATCCTCTGAACTTTATCGGTAACGCTTCTACAGATTATAGCGAGACATCCTTTGCAAATAATCAGTTCCTTTCTGATTACTACATTCAGAATGCATCTTTCTTCAGATTGGATAATATTAACTTAGGTTATAACATTGGAAGTATTTTGAAAGATAAAGCATCTTTGAAAATCAATGCGAGCATTCAAAACGTATTTATTATTACAAAGTACAAAGGGCTTGATCCTGAACTATCAGATGATAGAGGAATAGATAACAATATTTACCCTCGACCTAGAGTGTATTCATTCGGCATCAACCTGGATTTTTAATTTTATAAACAACAAAAAATGCAAAAAATTAATTTAAAATATATTTTTTCAGGTTTGTTACTGAGTTTATTAATAGCATCATGTGCTAACAAACTCGACTTGGCTCCGGTCAATGATGTAACACCCGAAAAGGCTTATTCAACAGCTGCCGGATATAAATCTGTTCTAGCAAAGATATATGCTACTTTGTCTATTTCAGGTAATACCGGTCCTGCCGGATCTCCTGATATAGGAGGTGGTCTTGATGAAGGATCACAGGTTGGTTTTATCCGTAACTTTTTCAACCATCAGGAATTGCCTACAGATGAGGCCGTTGTGGCATGGAATGACCAAACGATTAAAGACTTTCACGATTTAAAAGTAACGTCAAGTGATGTTTTCGTCTTGGGCATGTATGCTCGACCGATTTATAACATTACATTGATCAATGAATACTTAAGAGAATCTACTGATGAAAAGGTTTCCGCTAGAGGAATTTCAGGTGCTGAGGCTGCTGATATTGCAAATTCAAGAGCTGAAGCTAGATTTCTTAGAGCATTCAACTATTGGGTGATGATGGATCTTTTTGGGAAGTCCTCCTTTATTACTGAGGAAGATCTTATTGGAACTAACCTTCCAAAAGAAATCAGTAGAGTTGATTTGTTCAATTATATTGAATCAGAACTGAAAGATATTGATAGCAAGTTAGCTCCTGCACATACTATTGAGTATGGTAGAGTAGATCAGGCAGCAGCATGGGCATTGCTCGCCAGAATGTATTTGAATGCAAAGGTATACACAGGAAATGCTAAATATACTGAGGCTATTACTTATAGCCAAAAAGTGATAGATGCAGGATATACCTTACAACCTGGCTATGCTAAATTATTCATGGCTGATAATGATAAACAAAGGAACGAATTTATCTTTGCTATTAATTGTGACGGTCTGAGAACTAAATCTTATGGAAACACTACTTTTCTTGTGCACGCTGCTTGTGGAGATGATGCTTCAGCTTATGGTGTTGGTTCCGGTTGGGGTGGTTACAGAGCTACTAAAGGCCTAGCTAACTTGTTTTCTGATCTATCCGGAGATAGTGATCAGAGAGCATTGTTCACTACATCGGCTTTTGGTACGTCAGAATCTCAGATTGCAATACCTGATATTGGTGATTTTAAAAATGGTCTTCATGTAGCGAAGTTTGTAAATGTTAGATCTGATGGAGGTGTTACTTCTGATCCTTCTAAAGAATTCGTAGATGCTGATTTTGCAGTATTCAGATTGTCTGAAATGTATCTGATATACGCGGAGTCTGTATTAAGAGGTGGCACAGGTGGAGATGCAGGAACTGCACTTCAATATGTCAATAATATCAGATCAAGAGCATATGGAGGCTCGAATGCCGGACAATGGTCATCAAGTGATATGACGCTTCAGTCATTACTTGATGAAAGAGGACGTGAATTATATTGGGAAGGACATAGGAGAACTGACCTGGTCAGATATGATCAATTGACTACCAGTACTTATTTATGGCCCTGGAAAGGAGGTGTTAGTTCAGGTACTGCGGTTGATAGTAAGTTTAATCTTTATCCTATACCAAGTAGCAACCTTTCTGCCAATAAGAATCTTACTCAAAATGCAGGTTATTAATTTTAATTAAAAAATTATCAAATGAAAAATATATTTAATTTTATCTGCCTTGCTTTATTTACAATGGGATTTCTATCCAGTTGTGAAAAAGATGAAGTGAAAGCAGAGTTTTTAGGGGGCACAGCTCCCGTACTCACCAGTTCTACTGATGCAGTAGATATGAGTTTTGCCAATGCCGACAATATTGGTATTAAATTGGATTGGACCAACCCTGATTTTAAATTTAATACAGGAAGGAGTTCACATAATGTGGTTTATAATCTGGAGATCGATACATTAGGAGCTAATTTTACAAATCCTTTTAAACAGACTATCGTATTTCCTGGAGACTTAGGTACAAAGATCAAGGTTTCTGATCTGAATAACTATATGTTGAACCAATTGCAACTTAGACCTGGTCAATCTCATACCCTCGAAATGCGAGTAGTGGCTTCTGTTAATAATGCTACTTTGACAAAATTAGCTTCTAATTCAGTTCAAGCGACAGCAACGCCATACAAAATACCGCCTAAAGTCAATCCTCCATCTACAGGTCAATTGTTTATAACAGGATCTGCAACGCCGGGTAACTGGCAAACTGCAGGAATGCCTGAGACGGTGCCTTTAAATCAGGAATTTACCAAAGTATCAGAGTTTGTCTTCGAATTGACAATGGATGTAGTAGCAGGAGGAAGCTATAAATTAATCGCAACCAGAGGTGATTGGGGTATTCAATATGGAATAGCTATCAAAAATGACCCTAATGCTGTAAATGGTGGTGATTTCAAAGAGAATGGAGAAGATGTACTTGGTCCGGCTACAGCAGGAACATACAAGTTTGTCTATGATTTCCAACGCGGTAAATACACAGTTACTAAAATTTAAACAATCAAATGAACATGAAAAAAATATATAATTTAATTTTCTTGACCGCTTGTCTTGGAATATTTTTTACCTCGTGTAAAAAATTTGATGACCTGGAGACATTCGGTGATGGTAAGGCAGTAGTCCTTACCAGTTCTTCTGCGGATGTGAAGCCACCTGCTTCAGATTCAGATAATGTAGTATTGACTTTGAATTGGACCAATCCAGGTTATGCTACTGCTGAGGCGAATTACAAATTCGTTATTGAGATTGCAGAGAAAGGTCAGGCATTTGCCAATGCAAGCCAAACCACTGTTGTTGGTGCATTTACACGTGCATTTACTGCTCGTGAATTGAATACAATTTTAGCAGGATTTGGTTACTTATATGATGAGACTCACGACATGGAAGTGCGTGTAGTTTCTTCCTATAAGAATAACAATGAGCGTTATTTCTCTAATGTAGCTGATGTAAAGATGACTGCCTATAAAGGCCCTGCGACTTCCATTGATGCTACTACCATGAACATCATTGGTGAGGCAGCACTTGGATGGGACACAGATGTTCCTTTGAATTTTATTGGAAACAAGAAATTTACCGGAGTTGTTGAGCTGAATTATGGTCAGGAGTTCAAATTAAGACGTGATGCAGGTTCTTGGGATATCAATTGGGGTATAGCTGATGGAGTTGCATTTGAATTAGGAGTACCAATGGCATTGAAACTTGGAGGAGCCAACTTCAAAACGTTAGATGGCACAGGTAGAGCAGCATATTTAATTGAAGTGGATATTAATAATAATACTATGACGGTTTATAATGTAGCTACTACAATGAATATCATCGGCGATGGCGCTCTTGGCTGGGATATGGATGTTCCGATGAATAATGATGGCAATGGTAATTTCTCATTGATCACCAATTTGATTGGAGATAAAGAGATCAAATTCAGAATGGTACCAGGTAGCTGGGACGTCAATTGGGGAATTGCAGAAGGTGAAACTTTTGAAGTTGGTAAAGCATTTCAAATAGCTTATAATGGAGGAAATCTAAAAATTCCTACTGATGGTAAGTATCGGGTGGAAATAAATCTTGGGGCTAATACAGCCAAAATTACTGAAAGTAAATTCCCTGAACAACTATACTTAGTTGGAGGAGGTGTTCCTGCAGGTTGGACGCCACCAAATTCTGCACCTTTTATGAAGTTAGCTGACGGAGTGTTTGAAATTTATACTCCTATTACCGCCAATGGTGAATTTAAGTTTCTTCAAGTCCAGGATTGGGCAGGAGACTGGGGTGATGATGGAAGCGGTGGAGTAATCCAAGAAGGTGAAAGTAATGCAAAAGTAACGGATGAAGGCTTCTACAGGATCAATGTGGATTTCACAACCGGAAAATGGACATCATTGAAAATGGACTGGGGAGTAATCGGAAGTGCCAGCCCGGGAGGTTGGGATGATGAAACTGCTATGTCGAAGTTAGGTAATTATTCATGGACATGGACAGGAGACCTTACAGCCGGTGAGATTAAATTCCGCGCTAATCATAACTGGGATTACAACTTCGGTGACAATGATACCAACGGCAGCCTTGAAGGAGGTGGTGCAAACATCCCTGTAGCAGAGGCAGGAAACTATACAATAGTTATGAATTTAGAACCTTTGGGTTACACATATACTGTGATAAAGAATTAATATTTGATTGTTAGTTAAATTATTAGCTAGGTTGTCGTAAGATAGCCTAGCTTTTTTATTTCTTGAAATAAGATTATATTGTTGCTGAAAAGAATACTTTATGAAAGTTTTTAGTGGAATAAATAGCTTTTACTAAAATAACTTTCAATCAAGTAATTCCTTGCTTTGCTTTAGAAAATGTACTATCTCTTAAAGAACTATTACTTTAATAAAGCTAATTCCAAAAAGATTATATATAAATCAAGTTAATTTCTTACTCTAATAAATACATACCAAAGATCGGTCAACTTCATTTTTTTCGGCAATTATTTTGTTGGAATTCTTGCTGTTATGTTGAGCATAGAAATGGCCTTCCAACTAGGTCTCCCATTAAATGAGACGGTATATTATATCGGTCTTTTTCTGGCACCTGTGATTTATTACACCTATGCCTATAAAAGTATCAACGATTCTACACCTATAGCCAATCAAAGGACTAGATGGTTTCGTGAAAATAAGAAACTCGTTCATTGGAGTCAAGTAGGAATGATTATATTATGTATCGGCATATTTTCTTTTCTAATTTTTAAGCATTTCAATGAAATCATTAGATTACCTCTCATTTACTATTCAATAGGCTTTGGTGTGCTCTTTGTTGGCATATTCTATTATGGACTGATTTCAAAGAAATTATTTGGATTTAATTTGAGAAATAGTGGTTGGACAAAAGCTTTTATTATTGGTTTTGTTTGGGCGTGCTGCGCTAATATATTCCCATTAATCATGTTGCGGATCGAAACTGGGCAAGATTATTTCCATACCGATCTGTGGGTTTGGCTATTTATTAAAAATTGGTTGTTTTGCACCGTGAATGCAATCATGTTTGATATCAAGGATTATCCAAGTGATTCAAACTTATACCTTAGAACTTTTGTCGTTTCATTCGGGCTTAGAAGAACAATCTATTTTATTATTGTGCCACTTCTTCTAGCTGGCCTGATTTCTTTTTGTTTTTTTTCCCTTATAAAACAGTTTTCTATCATCCAGTTTTCCTTTAATCTGATCCCATTTTTATTAACTCTTGCCATTGCATTTTCAATGTTGCGAAGGCATAGCATATTTTATTACTTGATTGTCATCGATGGAGTCATTCTAGTCAAAGCCCTATGTGGAATATTGGGGGTATTATTAACCAGATAACATATGAAAGCGAATTACGATAAGATTGCACCAATTTATGACATGCTAAGCAAACTGGTTTTCAATAGGTCTCAATTATTAGGGCAAATAGAACAATTGAAAAACCTTAGTGACAATCAGCATATACTCATATGCGGTGGTGGATCGGGAAAGATTTTGGATGAAATAAGTATTAGAATGCCAAGGGGAATTCAGATTCTATATTTAGACTCTTCTCAGAAAATGATCGAAATCGCCGAGACGCGCAATCGAGGAAGTAATATAATTGAATTTGTTTGTCAGGATATTCTAGATTTCGAAACTGATAAAAGTTTTGACATCATCATTACTTCATTTTTTTTCGACAATTTCCCTGAAAACAAGGCAATCTGCGTATTCACAAAATTGGACAATTTATTGGTAAACAATGGATTGTGGTTTCAAAATGACTTTACACTTTCATCAAATAAAGGGATTTGGTGGAAATCCATTATGTTAAAGATCATGTATTTATTTTTTAATTTGACAAGTAATCTTGGTAATTATAAGCTTGTAGAAATGGAGTCGGTTTTTGATGCACATTCATATGTATTGATAGAAAAAAACTTGTACTTTAAAAATTTTATTGTGAGTCTTACTTATCGTAAAGTTTTACAATGAAATATGAACCACTGAGATTTTGTGTTTAATTTAATTTTTCCACGATCCTATTTTCGAGATCCATTTTATCTTCATAAAATTTGAATTGATAAATTTATAAGGAGTTTTATCAGTAAATTCATCGTTTTATTCCACCATTCTATCGAAAAGGGGAATTATACCTATCTTCATTTTGTTTTTTGCTAAAATATTAATCAAAATCATATCAGAATGAAACGTTCAATTATTGTTATTATCGTTATTGCAGTTATTGCTTTGATCGCCTATTCTTCCTTAAAGGGAGGTTATAATAATATGGTGTCCAAAGATGAAGCTGTCAAATCTCAATGGTCCCAGGTAGAAAATGTTTACCAAAGAAGGTTAGACTTGATCCCAAATCTAGTGAATACTGTAAAAGGTGCAGCAGATTTCGAAAAAAGTACCTTTACGGCTGTTGCAGAGGCAAGGTCTAAGGTTTCACAGATCACAGTAGATCCAAATGACCTGACTCCTGAAAAGATAAAAGAATTTCAATCGGCTCAGGGAGAATTATCTCAAGCATTGGGTAGATTGATGATGGTCACTGAAAACTATCCTGAACTAAAAGCTAACGCCAATTTCCGCGATCTTCAGGTTCAACTGGAAGGCACTGAGAATAGGATCACACAGGAAAGAAGAAAATTCAATGAAGTAACTCAGGACTACAATACTTATGTAAGGAAGTTCCCTAATAACTTGATAGGAGGAATGTTTGGCTTTGGACAAAAAGGGTATTTTGCCGCTGAGGCTGGCGCAAACAAAGCTCCTGAGGTAAAATTCTAAATAAATTATTTGTGCCGGAAATATTTATTTCCGGCATAATTTAAATCACTGCTCATGGCAAACTTGTTTACTGCAGAAGAGGAAAAAATTATTGTAGATCGCATTGCTTATGTTGAAGCTAATTCTACCGGTGAAGTGCGTATTTATATCGAATCTACATGTCCTACGGAAGCCAAAGACCGAACATTAGATCTCTTTGTAAAGTATGGTGTTGATAAAACGGTTCAGCGCAATGGTGTACTTATTTATATAGCTTATGAGTCAAGAGTCTTTTATATATGGGGAGATGAAGGGATTCATGCAATGGCTGGTCAAAACTTATGGGAAGCAATAATTAAGGAAGTAAAAATGCACTTTGCCAAAGGTGAATATGTGTTGGGCCTTTGTCATGCAATTGATGAAATCGGCTTAAAATTAGCAACATTTTTTCCTCGTGGAGAATCGATATTAAACAATGAATTGCCAGACGACATTATTTATGGCAATCAAGATTAAATAAATGAGATTACTTAAATATATTTCAATTTGTCTATTTTTTGTTAGCTCTATTGTAGTAAATGCACAGAGTGATGCTGACCTTTTTCCGGTCCGTCCGGAACCGGCAGTTTATGTGAATGATTTTTCAAACTGGTTGACAAGCGCTGAAAATAATTTGTTGGAACAGCAGCTCAGAGCCATGAATGATACGACGTCGACTCAGATTATAGTCATCATCAAACCTGACATCGGCGACTTTGACAGATCGTCATATGCTATTGAAATTGGAAATAGATGGGGAGTAGGTCAGAAAGATAAAGATAATGGTATTGTCATGTTGATCGTGACAGCCGGGTCTCAAAGAGGCGTGTTTATCAGTACGGGTTATGGCCTTGAAGGTGCATTGACTGATGTCGTGTCTGCCAGAATTGCACGAGATGAAATGGTTCCTTACTTTAAAGAGGGGAGAAACTATGAAGGTATTTCAAGAGGAATAGATGCAGTAAGTGCCGCTGTCCATGGTGAGTATGATGCAGATTCTAGTGGTGAAGGTGGCCCTATCAATCCTTGGCTTGTCATCATAGGTATTTTCATAATAATTATAATTCTTATGACCATATTTGGTAAAGGAAATAATGGAAGGATGCTTACCGGAGATGGTACTTCATCCGGTGGTGGCTTTTGGGGTGGTGGTTTCGGTGGAGGATTTGGTGGAGGTGGTTTTGGCGGTGGTAGTTCATCAGGAGGTGGAGGCTTTGGTGGTGGAAGTTTCGGGGGCGGTAGCTTTGGCGGCGGCGGCGGCGGTGCGAGCTGGTAATTTATAGAATGAATAATGAGTGATGAATAATGAATAATGAGAACAAGCAGAACTTCTAGGTCTTAAATAACGCCTATTTTTAAAGTATTTACTTCGAATAATAACTACTACCCGGTGACTTCCCCTCGTGCTGAGAGGTGCCGGTAGGGAAATAATGAGAGCAGGCGGTACTTCCAGGTCTTAAATGCAGGCGATTATTTATTTGATAATTGATGACTGTTCAAAGTTGAAGATTGAGTCTCTCTACTTCCTTTCTTCAAAATAATATGATTATATTAAATACGTCAAAATATATGAACAACTACCCGGTGACTTCCCCTCGTGCTGATGCTTGCCCGCGTGAATAGGCGGGGGTGCCGGCAGGCGGGGTGAGATTCACATCCCCATAAAATAAATAAACAACCTCTACAAGTGCTGAACAACAATAGCCTCGGGTGAAACCCGGGGATGCAGTAGTCTCTCAATCACCCCTGAATTGGATTGAACTATTTACCTAAAAAACTAATTTGTTTTTAAATCCAAGTGACTTTAGCTGGTGATAGCATATTTCTTTGATTTGCGCGCATTTTATAATTAGCATTGAATTGTAGATTAATAGCTGTCATTTATCAATATATAATGACTTTTTAATACAAATGAAGTTTACTTTAAATATGCTGTTAAAGTAAAACTTCATTGATTTAATTATTTTGTATTTGAATCGACATATCTAGATTAAAAATTTGGCAACAATGGAACTACTCTTCTGATATAGGATTCTCTAGTCTCTAGTCTCTAGTCTCTAGTCTCTAGTCTCTAGTCTCTAGTCTCTAGTCTCTAGTCTCTGACTTCTGACTACTGACCTCTGATTTCTGATTTTATTCGTACTTTTGCACTCAAAATTATATAGGTTTGGAAGAGACGGATTTGAGGATAAATATTGAGAAAAGTCAATGGCTTAAGGCATTTGAGACCATGTGCACAGCTAAAGGGCTAACTGAATTGTACGAAGAACAATTCAAGACTGTCTCTAAATATGTGCACGCTACCTCAAGGGGTCATGAAGCCATACAGATAGCTTGTGGTATGCAATTACTCCCCAACGATTATGTATTTCCTTACTATCGCGATGACGCAATGATGCTTTCTATGGGAGCAACACCGCTTCAGATGATGTTGCAATTAATGGCTAAACGTGATGACCCATTTTCCGGAGGAAGAGCTTATTATTGTCATCCAAGTTTGAAGGATGACGACAAACCAAAGATCCCTCATCAGTCCTCTGCCACTGGTATGCAGGCCATTCCTGCCACTGGTGCCGCAATGGGTATGTGGTATAAAGAAAAACAAGGCATTTATCAAGGTGATATTCCACCTTTGACCGTTTGTTCTCTCGGTGATGCGTCTGTGACGGAAGGGGAGGTTTCGGAGGCTTTCCAAATGGCTGCACTAAAGCAACTTCCTATACTTTTCCTTGTTCAGGATAATGAATGGGATATCTCAGCATACAAAGATGAAGTCCGCACCTGGAATGCAGCGGAATATGTTCAAGGTATAAAAGGATTGGAATCAATTTCTATCGATGGCACTGACTTTGAAAGCTGTTACAACACACTTAGAGATGTAATTTCCAAAATTCGGACTGAGCGCAGACCTTTCTTGGTTCATGCCACCGTTCCATTGCTCAATCATCATACCTCAGGTGTCCGCAAAGAATGGTATCGGGATGACTTGGATGTGCAGGCTTTGAGAGATCCATATCCTAAATTGGTTAAGGCTATACTTGAAAATGGCGTGATGAGTCAGAAAGAATTGTCTGACTTGGAAGAAAGCATAAAAGCTAACTTATTTGTGTCATTTGAAAAAGCTAAAAATGCTGAAGACCCTCGTCCCGAAGACCTTTATACCCATGCATATGCACCTACAGATATTAATGAGGTGCGGGGAGAGCGCTTAGGAACAAATGAAGAACTCAAAAATATGGTGGACTGTGGCATCTTTGCCATCAGGGAATTAATGGAGAGCCATGATGAATGTGTCTTATATGGACAGGATGTGGGAGGAAGATTGGGCGGGGTGTTTCGTGAGGCAGCTACTTTGGCGCAGCAATTCGGCGATCATCGGGTATTTAATACGCCCATTCAGGAAGCATTTATCGTGGGAAGTACTGTCGGAATGTCAGCAGTTGGTCTCAAACCAATTGTTGAGGTGCAATTTGCAGATTATATTTGGCCGGGGTTAAACCAATTATTCACTGAAGTTAGCAGGTCATGTTATCTTACTAATGGCAAATGGCCGGTCAGTATGGTCCTTAGAGTTCCGATAGGTGCTTATGGAAGTGGAGGACCTTATCACTCTAGTAGTGTCGAAACAATTGTTGCAAATATCAGAGGATTAAAAGTGGTATACCCAAGCAATGCCGCCGACTTTAAGGGACTTATGAAAGCTGCTTATTACGATCCTAATCCGGTGGTGATCTTTGAACATAAAGGATTATATTGGGCGAAAGTAGCTGGAACTGAAAATGCAAAATCTATCGAGCCGGATGAGCATTATCTCATTCCGATTGGACAAGCGTCTGTCCTCTTGCCATTAATTGATGCTGTATCGGATCAGCCAAAATTGACCATTGTTTCTTATGGCATGGGCGTTCATTGGGCATGGAATGCTGCAAAGGAATTCGAAGGTCAGATCGAAATTATTGATCTTCGATCTCTGATACCGCTGGATACTGAGACAATATATGAGTCGGTTAAGAAAACGAATAGATGCCTAGTCATCACAGAAGAATCTGTTGATGGTTCTTTTGCTCAAAGCATTGCGGCACGTGTTCAGGAAAACTGTTTCAAATATCTTGAGGCTCCAGTTATGACTATTGGTTCAGAAAATATGCCGGCAATTCCATTGAATGAAACGTTGGAGAATACGATGTTGTTGTCTTCTGATAAAGTTAAGAAGGTAATTGAGGAAATTTTACAGTTCTAATCTGAATTATCTTCTTAAATCCGCGCCGCATCAATACATAAATATCCACCTTCCAAATAAGGTCTAATTTCCTTTTTTCTATTAACGAGATAAGCTTTTCCTTCTTTTGTAATCTTATTGTGGACAGTCGAAAAAACTTTACTCAGTCTATCACGCTGATCTATTGTACACAAAAGACTTGTGTCTTTGGGCAAGCAAGATATTGTAGCAATAGAATTGAGCAAATGTCGAAATATTTGGGGTTCTCTGTCTCGAATCAAAATTGAATGTAGTTGGATGGTTTTTAGTCTCGATCCCGAAGGAGGCAAATAAGGAAAATAGAAAAAACGGGCTAGTAGAAAATTATAAAATGGCCTAATATATTTCAAACGACTTGAATAAGATTTTACAACAGTTTGCTTGATATCAGACATATCCCAGGTGCCACAAATGCCATAAAGTGTGTCCTCTTTAAAAGCCAAATAATAATCGGACAACTTCAGCCCTTCATAATATGGATCCTCACCAATATTACCAAAATCATAAAACGGATGAAAATCATTTTTTCCAACCTGTGACTGCAGTTGCATCATTTGGTGAATATCCTCTTTGGTTGCTTGTCTGACTTTGATTACAGCATTATTAAGCTCCTTTGTCTTCTTCCACCTGAATATGTAGGTATTCAATGTTGCTATTTCATGATAAAAGGGGATAGAACTGCCATCAAACTTTGATCTTCTGTTGATCATATCTATCATTCTGTAATTATCAGAAAAAACTATTGTGAGAGCAGGCATATTGTCCAGATCTGTACAAACTTCATTTACAAATTTTATGATCCTCAGTAAAATTGTTCCTTTTTGATAATTAGGGTGAATCCTCAGATCACAAAAATATGGTACATAGACCACCAGTCCATCTACAATCGATCTTCTTTCACCCACATTAAATACACCAACGACTTGCTCATTGTCCACGCATAGAAATACTTTTGGAACTTCTGTTTGAATTAATGCACCTTTGAAATAGTTGTCTTCCCGCTCAAGACTCAGCACCAGATCTCCCGAAACAGGAATAGCAAATAATGCCTTAATGCCAGCTTCATATGCTTCATGATATGGCAGAATTTTAATCATTTATATCCATTTCTTTAAAAATACATCTAAAAACCCAAATGGAAATAGGATGGGTAACTTCACATCTCCATCCTTAATTTCTTTTTGTTTTTTGTAATAATTTGATAATTCAATTGTCAATCCAGGGCGAAAATATTTTGTAATTAGTGGTTTCAATTGTCCTGTATTTCTACTTTGTTGATAGTATGGATTTTGCAATAAAAATTCTTCCACAATTGATCTAATTTCTTCAACAAATTTTTCAGATGCTGCTTCGACAATTAATTCATATTGAATTTGGTGATCTGCTTTTACAGGATGGAGAAAGAGCCCTGAAACTTCAAATAATTTGTCAGAAATCAATTTATTAAGAAATGGGTATAAATGAATCGCCGATATTTTTTCACCCGTCATGTCCGTAATTTCTGAGGACTTGCCTATGAAATTCAGATATGGCAATTGTTGTTCATTTGCTGTTACACTTACCACATCACCGGTCACATATCTATATAAACCCCCTCCCGTTGTAAGGATCACCTCATAGGATCTCCCCTTAATTAATTCATGACAACAAAATATTTGGCGTGTTTCGACTTCCCTGAATTCATAAAAGTGAGATGTATAACACAATATATTCCCATCATTAAATGGAGTAGTTACAACGCCTTCTGTGGACAAAAGCCCCTTTGCTTGTATTTGGATTCCTTTTGCATATTTTTTTAATTCAGGTATCCAAAGAGCCGACTGAGCCTCGGTCCAGCAGCTGATTAAAATTAGATTCGGAAATAATTCTTTCCACTGAAGTGAAGTCCCTAGGGTAGAAAGGTATGTTTTTCTTTTTCCGATAAATAGTTGTTATTAAATAAAACTTCGCGATTTTTTAATATAAAATTATGCAGCTGAAGAAAATAGTTTGGACTCCAAACAGATATAAAACTGAGGCTTTCATCAGCTAATAAACGGGAGCATAATTCCATATAAAATTCCTCCGATGATGATGCTCTTATATTCTGGGCCGGAACAGACAATACCATTGACATCAATTTTGCCATCCATGGATTTAAATATTCGGTGTCAGATTCTATCCCGATGCGCAACCCACCCGAGGTAATTCCATTCGATTTCAATGGTGGAGAAATGGACCAATAAGCTTTTCCAGAGAATGCTTCAGGATTTAAACGGTGACTTTCTGTCATCCAAACTGCCAAGGCTTTTTGAAATTCGGATCTTAATGAACTTGTATATGGGATGAATTTGCTGGCTGCTGAAGTGCCCGAGGTGGTTTCCATAAACAAAACCTTTTCCTTTGTAAGAATATTGTTTTCGCCAAGTTTAATCCTGTCAATATAAGAATCAAGCATTGAGTAATCCTCAATTATGGGTACTTTTTCACAAAATTGCTCATAAGAATCTATCCATCGAAAATCGTGATCAATACCAAAAGCAGAATTGGTATTTTGACCAATATATTTCATCAATAATTCTTGTTGAATGTGGGATGCGTTTGAAATATTTTGAATAAAGTATTTATGGTCATTTCGCTGGCTACTGAGCCATAATTTATTTACGATTCGGGCAAAATTTATCATGCTAGTTCAAGTGGGTGTTCCATTCCTTTAAGAATATATTCTCTTGCGGTGCGGATGAGATTGTCCGGATGTAAATGAGCGATGCAGACTAGCTCATCTCCTTTATGAAACTCAGGATTGCGTTCAAGAAAAAATCGAACAAATGGGCTGTTCCTTTTCTTGAAAGTTGCATCTGCCAGCTCTGTATTTAATGCACTATGATAATTGTCAAAGCGGATGATGCCCAAGTCTTTTTTCCAGCTATCTCCATAAAGCTTTGTGGAAGTGATATCGGCTATTTCCGCAAGGCAATCATGATTTTCAGCAGGCAGTGGAGAAGGATAATAATGCTTAAAAAACAAGGGCAGATACATAAAAGTCCTATGACCTTTTGATAACAGATACCAGTACCAGTTTTTGTTATTATCTGAGGCTATCAAACGGCCTATCGTATGGCACCAACCCTTCATTAATATTTGAGTACCCCAATGTTGCGGGTCGATAATAGTATCCCCTGAAAAGATAATGTGATGATCATTTCCTCCGGTTCCAGCAGGATCTACTGCATAAGTTGTGAATCCTTGAATACGATCAGACACATCTTTTATTAAGCCGATTAATTGTTTTTTGTCCAGGTCCTCTTGAAATATTTTGGGTGTAACCTCACTGTAATTGGAAGTCATCAATTCATACATCCGATGAGTTTCGTCTTCTTTTAGGTCCTCTTTTTGCACCAGAATATAATATAAATGGTCGTCTTTTATGATCATACTCTCAATTTAAATCTTTTTCCCAATTCATAACATCCTTTTTTAGTTTCTTGTCTATAAAATGATGCGCCAAATCAAAAAGTGGACGAAACATCTTATGTTCATTCATAGCGCGAAACTGGTATTCGAGCAAATCCTCTCTGTACGAAGGGACGTAATGACTAATATTGGTATAAAATACGGAACCGTCCAAGGATATTTTTTCATTGCATAGTTGTTCATTAAGATACCTTACGTGACCGCCCACTTCGCTGCAGCTCATAGTATTATGTTTCCAATATGGTGCAAATGTAAATGGATTTTTCATGGTATGCAGGCCAAACTTCTGCCTGTTTTCAACATTGAGGACAGGCACATCTTCCACTCTCACGCTGAACGTAGCCAGAAAATGAAAATCTGGTTTGGCTTTTTTCATAAATTCATATGTTTCTCTGATTGTCTCGGCTGTTTCTCCCGGAAAGCCAACGATCAATGAAACTAGACTAGTAATATTGTGTTTCCTACACATTTGAATGGCAATCAGATTCTTATCCACTGTACATTGTTTATTCATCGCATCGAGTAGTTCCTGATTACCTGATTCCAAACCTATCTGAAGATGATTCACTCCCGCTTTTTTCATCAATGCTACAACGTCGTCTTCCAACAGATCATCTGCCCTGGCATAACAAGCCCATTTGATGTTGATATTTTTTTCAATTAATAATTCACAAAACTTGATCAGCCGTTTTTTGGGCATCGTAAATAAAGAATCTAAGCAGATGATGGATTTCACACCGTGATCTGAATAATACTGCCAGTCATCTGCCATTTTCTCCGCACTTTTTACCCTGAATTTATTATCATCAAAGAGGTATGGATAGTTGCAAAAGCTGCACCGGTATGGACAACCTCTTACACTTTCATAGTAAATCTCAGTAAAGCTTTTGTTGTGATATTTTTCAGCAACCCGCCAGTCAGGTGTAGGTAAGTTGTCAAGATTTCTGTCAAGAGGTGAACCGCTGAATAAAAAAATGGTATGATCGTTTTTTAATAATTTCCCTTGGGGTGGGCTGGTCAGTTGCTCATAACCGTTGTACATCCAATCTACAAGATGGGGAACTAAAAATTCACCATATCCTATAGCTAAAATATCTACCATCGGATCCCCTGGCCAGCATTTATATAAACTTCCTGTCAATGCTCCTCCCAGAACGATTTTAACATTGTGCTTTTTGATCCTGGTAAGCAAGGGCATGGCTTCGGAAAGATCATGTAATAAAGTACTTGAGGCAAATACAACGTCACAAGATGAAAGAATGAAGTCGGCTTTTTTAGTGTGGCTAAACAGATCATCATATGTCAATATCTCAAATGGCACATTCAATTTTGACAATTCGTCAGCGAGAACCACTTCTGTAAGTTCCGGTAGATTTTCATTACCTGAGCTAAGGAAATATTCCTTTACTTTTTCGGATTTTTTAGTCATTCGTGACAGTAAGATCGGCTCTGCGCTCAGTAATTTTATCTTTAGCTCCAGCCATCTGTGATTTCCTTGACTAAGTTGAGATATTTGTTTTCTAATGGCATTCCATGCCGAACTTTCATGCACATTAAGTAATCCACCGGTGATGATGCAAATTTTCTTTTTCATAATTATTATTTATACCCAGAATTCAATTTCTTTGGTGATTGGCCCGGGGATTCTATCTCCTTTCTCAGCTGCTTTTCTCAAAGATTCGATATACAAATGCATCGTATCACATTGGGTAGATCTGTAATCTGACTGGCCAAGCTGTCTGATGTTCTCTCCGTGGAGTTTCATGATCCAGACATCCTGGTTGATCACCTTCCTCGTGTATGCATTCAAGCCTAGTCGGGCAATGGGTGTCAACCAACCAAATTTATAAGTGATGAGTGTATAAACGATCGTCGAAAATGGTTTGACCGGCGAACAAGTGCTTGTAATGATAAAACCTCTTTCTTCTTCTCCAAATATATAGTCTACTCTGGTGTTATTGGGCATGTAGAAATTGTCCGTATGTTTCATTGGGAGTTTTTTTGGATTGACGAGACGACCGTTGAAACCTATGGAATCATTGGATTGATCATAAGTCACCAAAACACTGTCGGCTGTGCGCTCCACTGTGGCTCCGATCCTGATTTGTTTTCGATCACGAAACCATCCTTTGTGTACATATATCGTGTGCGGTACATCCATAAAATTTTCAACCAGGTCAGTGACATTATTCTCAAAATGGGTTACCATATAATAACTGTGCCATTTTTCCTGTATCATCATAGGCATAGGGAATGGTTCTTTGTCGGGTGCTGTATCCCTTCCCATCCATATCCAAACCAAGCCGTGAGCTTCTCTTGTGGGAAAATATTCTACTTTTTTCTGAGGAATTCTTTCAGTATGCGGTCCTTCTGAAGGTATCTGAACACATTGTCCACTGCCATCATAAGTCCATCCGTGGTATGGACACACGACACAATCATGCACTATTTTACCTTCACTCAAGGGGGCATTCCTATGGTTGCATTTATCCAATAATGCAACGACACTTCCATCTGATTTTCTCCAGCAGACCAAAGGGATCTCGAATAATTCGACTTTAAGGGTTTTTTCTTTCTGAAATGAAGAGGCGAGTCCGGCAGCATACCAGCTATTCACTAGTTCTCCGGAAGTTTGGTACATATTCATAACTGAAGTTTCATTAAGCAAATTAGTTTTTTTTATTATAAATTTGAATCTTAAACTAAATGTTAGATGTTAGATTGTAAAATTTAGATGGCCCTTAGCAATAAAAAGAAAATTTGTCCTAATCAAAGGAAAATTATGAATCAGTCAACTAAGTACCATCTGCAATTTAACATCATCCTTCTACCATTTTATTGTATCTTCAAAATCATGTATTCATAATTTAATTCCTGTGTCTTTGAATGATTGAAAAATGAGTTTGTGTGCCGGAATAGATTTTGCTACTCTCACCCAATCTGTCCAGAATATTGTATTTTCTTCTGTATCGGCTACTTGATTCAGGTAGTAGAAAGGTACCCATGGAAATTGATGATGAAGCCCGTGTCTTGAGCTGAAATAAAAAAGATATTTTTCAATAAAGAATGGATACCTGACACTTCTTGTATAAAGTGGTTGTTCAATAAATTTTACCGGTTTAATCTGGTCCGTATTTATATCGTTATAATCTAGGTGTGTATGCTGACTTAAAAGCATCGGATCTGAAATAGAAACAAATATAAAAAATGCCAGAAGCCAGATCTTCAAAAATAGAAAACCTAATACTATTGCTGCAGTTAAATAAACTATTACAATAAAACTTATACTAAATACATTGTTGATTTTCTGATTGGCTTTAGGGTAAAGTTTGTTTAATTTATTTAAGCTATAGAAAGTCTGAATAGTATAATTAATCGCAAATATGGGTATCCAGAATTTCCAACAAAAGTTAATTATGGATATTTGATGTGGTTTTAATTCTTCAAATGTAATATCTGGTATGGTAGGGTCAAATTCACGCCATCCCGTCCATTTGTGATGAGATTGATGGATATAATCCCATGGAAAAAATGGAATGAGACAAAATAAAGAGGCAACATGCCCAATGATGGCATTCACTTTTTCATTGGGGAATAGACTCTGATGAGCGAGTTCATGCATCAGAAAAAACCATTGTAACATATTAATTGACAGCAATATTTGTCCACTAATCCAAATCACTATATTATCTGAGAAAGAAAGATAAATTGAAATGGTGGAAAAAGTCAATTGCCAAAGAATGATGCCTATGGATTTGGTGATTGTGAATCTATATTTTTTAGCTTGCATAATTTTAGCAGTTTTATCATAAATAGCATTTAACTCATTATTCATCACTAATTCAATCTTGATTTACTAAATACTACATATCTCAGTGCACTCCAGAAGCCCTGGTGATTAAGTTCTTTTTTAATTTCATTTCTAATTTTGTCAAAAACTTCAGGGAATTTACTCCAATGAAGCTTTGGATATAGATGATGTACCGTATGATAACCTACATTGAAATAAAGTAAATTAAATAGACTTCCTGTGATATTTCGTGAAGAATTCATCTCATTACCGGTTTCGCATTCAAAATGTTGAAGGAAATTAAATGAGGTGAGCACACCCTGTAACATTATAAAAGGTAAAATAACAGTCAATATGCAAGCTATGGGGTCCGCAAAACATAATATTATGTAAATGGACAGAATAATATACATTTCCAATCTCATATATCTTACCAATGGATGATTAACATGCTTTCTCACCCAGTCTGATTTACCCTTGAAAAATGCAAATGGTGTAAAAATGGTATATGCAATAAAAGAATATAATAAACGGCCTTTTCCAGATTGGGAAGTTTGCCCCCAATCTAATTCATTGTTATTGTGGGAATGATGGTTAATGACGTGAATGATTTTGACTGATGATGTTGAAGTTCCTGTTAATAAATTCAATATCTGATCGAAAATAATGTTTGTGATCTTCATTCTGAATACAGAAATGTGGATATGATTATGTTTAATAGAAACTGCTATCATATTTAGAAAAAGTAAAAAAGGCAATGTAATATATATTGGCAAAATTGAACAGTTAATAAAAAACCACACTCTTAATAAAAGAATTATCAAAATTGCACCTAAACTGAAAATATCTTTAGAGTAATTCATAATTTATCTTTGGTTGATCTCTAAATACTTTTCTAATTTAGGAATAGTAATTACTTCTTCTTTCCCATTGTGCCATCTGATCTTTAAAACGACATCACTTAATTTGTTCTTTCCATCTCCCATTCCAAACAATAATCTGGTATCACCCATTGCAGAAAATCCATTTACTAGTCTAACCTCTTTGTATTGGGTCACTTTCTTCCCGTTTGCCATATAAGTTAACCAAACCTTTGTTCCTACAGCATCTTTATTCGTACTAACTCCATTGCCATTGAGTTTGACACCGATCCAGGATTTATTTTTAACTTCATTTTTATAGAAAAATGGAGCGCCAAATTGATTTGTCATGAGAATATCCAGATCTCCATCATTGTCAAAATCCGCCAATATCACACCCCTTGTGTTGGCTTTGTGATCAAAATGTAAAGCTTCAGCTGCGTCCACGAAATTTTTACCTCCAATATTAAGAGAAATACGGTCAGGCTCATTGGCGTAAATATAACAGCCTCTGATGTCAGCCCATTTGTCTGCATAACTGTGGATCTCAGGTCCTGTTCTTGCGATTTGAGCTTGATAATACCAGAAATTCTGTGCTTTGTCCCATTTTTTGTCCCAAATATCATCGACCATTCCGTTGGCCTGAACTACGTCCGTCCATCCATTTAAATCCAAATCGCCCATGGCTGCACCCCAGCCAAAACGATTGGTATTCAAAAGATTATATCTTTGGGCTCGTTCTTTAAAGTCAACAACTTTAGCACCATCACCTGTTTCATTCATCCACAACAAACTCCCTTCTGCCTGCATTTCATGATGGACATTGCTGATGTAAATATCTTCTTTGCCATTGCCATCCAAATCTCCCGCCGAAGCATTCATGCCTTTATAGGTATCCAATCCAATATCACCAAAAAAAGTGCCTTGTTGTCGAACCAAAGATTTTCCATGTTCATTGAGATACCAATCGTCTTTTCCAAAATCATTTGCTATGAAAATATCCGTATAACCATCGTTATTCATATCTAATGTTGCTACTGCAAGGCTCCATCGTGTCTCCTTAAGACCGGAGATCGATTCATCCACGACTTTAAAAGCAGAGGAATCAGCCGTATTTAGCAGCAAATAATTTTTTCCTCCATTATTGGCATTGTGCCAACTCTCATGCATGAAATGAAACATGCGACGATCTCCGTCAAATTCGGGATCTGGCAAGTTGAAAATATTAAGCGGTTGCTTTCTGTCCTTATATTCAGGTAGATATTGATGCAGGGTATTCGTCAGGATCATGTCGAGACGGCCATCATTATTGTAATCAAAGCTGTTGGCTGCCAGGCAGATTGTGTTTTGTTCCTTTAGAAATGGCACAATAACCTCCTTGAAAGATAGTTTTTTGTCAGGAATGATCCTGTTTTCGAACAAATGTGACTTGCCAAATCCGAATCCTATAAAAAGATCTTTGTCGCCATCATTATCATAATCCAGAAAATATGCGAATCCGGGAACACCATGTGCTTTGAAATCAGTCAGGTATCGTTCCAGATCAGGTATGACGACTTTTTCGAAAGCCAAATCACCTTTGTTTAAATATAATTTGCCCCTGCTATCGATTGATTTAAGAGGCTGAGTCATAAAGAGATCAGGCAGCCCATCCATATTGACATCGGCAACTGCAGCCGCATCTCCAACAGATAATATCCACTTAGCAATATGCTGGATGGCCGGATCAGTAGCTTCAAGCACCTGCCCATTTATCCCAGTCAACCCACTGTGCTGCTCAGAAACCGGGACCAAACGCATATCAAGTTCTTGTGATGATAAGGCACTGTGATTGTTATGCCTGAAACTCCAAAATACTGGAATTGCAAAGAGGAAAAGGATCAAATATTTTTTTAAATTTGGTTGTATAATTTCAAATGCACCGTTTTTCCATTGTTCATAATAAATCTTAGAATGAAAATATATGAACCTGACTGTCGCCACGGTCATGCCCGCGAAGAAGAAGGTGTATAAGCTAAACTTCATATGAAAAAGAAAGTCAAGTAAGGCAATGGAAGTGCCTACGATGATTTGTTGAGATTTGGTTGGAGGACTTGTAGCCGGGTCTGTGATCATAAAAAAAGTGAACAGATAAAAAGCAGGAGAAGTCAAAGCACCTACGAATAAGGTTTCAAAAGGAATGATGTGTTGCATGATATAAGCACGCACGGCGGTTTGCAACAAAAAAACTGTTAGGAAAGAAATTATTAGCCAACCTCTATTAATCTTAAAAACAAAAAGTAGAAATGCTCCTGTCATCATGAAATAAAGCATGAACCAGGCGCTTTGGGCACTGCCATACCACTGATAACTTGGTGAAAGAGTGATGTATTCATTGCCTAAGACAATACAGAAAACTATGGCAAACAAGGACGGATTGAAAAAGTGTTTGCCGCGAAGAGTAAATATATATTTGGAAGTGATGCATACGAAAAGTGGTAAAAAAAGATTGTAAATGTCAAATGACCAGTTTAAAATAATGGCCATGGAGCAGCATGATATCATCGCTGAAAGTGGAAATATCTTTTGCTTCCTGATAAGAAGATTCAACACAAGATCAAGCAGTGCTCCTCCGCCTATCAGTAATAAAATATGAAGTGGCTTTCTACTGAAGCCCAGCATTGTCATGCCGAGAATGAGATAGAAAAATAGCAGCATAAAAATTCTCCAACGCATGTCTGACAATGGTGGGGGCCGGAATGATCCTATGAGGTTTTTAGTAAACATAACTTCCATAATTGGTGAAAATTAAATATAAAATTAATCCAAAGAAAATAAAAAAGAAGATATTCAGTCTACTTGTTATCCAGTTAATTTTTCTAAAGGCCGGATCATCGTCAGAGGCAAACCAAATACCATTCTCACCCATAGTCCGCAATCCAACGATCTTGTAAAACATCCACGCATAGACAGAGTCTGTCGCCAAAATGCATAGGATAAGGACTGTGTATAAGAATGCGACTCTATCCCATACAATCCATTCAAAAATATTACCCGACATAAAGTGAAATAGCATCGAAATTATCACTAGAAATGAAACGATATTCATAGCAATGCCCATCGGTGGTCGCCATTTTTTGAAAAAGTACATGATTACAAATTGAAGGATGAACCTAAGTAAAAAAAAGCCACATGCTGCAACCAATACAGGCGTGAGGAGTGTTCCAAAGCAAAGTAAAAGAACGAATGCAGAAAAGAAATAATATTGAAATAGCGCAAAAAATAGCCAAATTGTTTTAGCCTTAGAGATGGCGCCTCCTATGGATTTGTTTCGCCTTTGTTTGTTATAAAAATTAAAGCCGAGACCTATGAATAATAAAATACATAAAATTAGGGTGACAAGCATCTATTTTGATTTTATGATGAGTCAGTTGATTTGGTGATCTTAGACAAAACTACTTTATTATTCCGGATTGTGATCATAAAATTTTACTTACTGCAGTTTCCGCGTTAAAAATAAACTCTAAAAGTTTTGCAATTACTCAATCAAATTCAGAAATTAGTTAACCTGGACTTCTTTGCTTCCAAAATCAAAATAGATAACTTGATGTAGATGGAATGGAGATGAAACTAATTTTTATAATAGATTAAAACTCCATATATTTTAGCCACTACCACGAAGCAGCATCGCAGATAATTTCACTAATTTTCACGAATAAATTCGTGTTAGATGCAAAGCATCATTTGTGCAATTAGTGGCTAATAATTCTTTTTTGGGCGAATGCTCAAATGAGAGTATAAAGTTTAAATCAAAACAACTTATGCCAAATACTTGAAAGTTAAAAATTTAGTTTTAGTTATATGAAAGAAATTAGAAGCTTGCCCGACAAAGCTTTAGCGGCGTCCGGTCAAAATAATACTTT
Organism: Candidatus Brachybacter algidus; assembly: GCF_016707225.1. NCBI lineage: Bacteria > Pseudomonadati > Bacteroidota > Saprospiria > Saprospirales > Saprospiraceae > Candidatus Brachybacter > Candidatus Brachybacter algidus. The sequence continues at coordinate 433,340 of NZ_JADJID010000001.1, forward strand.
GATGATAGAGTCCGGCAAATGAAATTATTTAAAGAAATTCAATAAACTAAACTAACTATATGATATACAGTTTTTTAACCAATTCTATATAAGGATCATTATATATTTAAATTATAGATTTCAATTTAAAAAGCGACTCCGAAACTTTAATTATTTATTTACAAATGTGAAATTATTACCAATATAAAACTTCTAATTATTACATTTGGAAATATAAAATCGCAGTTCAATATGACTCCAATATTTTTTTCTGATCCATCTTTATTCCGAAAATGGCTTGAAGAAAATCATCAAAAGGAAACTGAGATTCAAGTTGGTTACTATAAATTATCGGCCAGAAAGCCAACTATGACGTGGTCAGAGTCCGTTGATCAGGCTTTGTGTTTTGGTTGGATAGATGGCATCAGAAGATCTATTGACCATGAAAGTTATACCAATCGTTTTACACCTAGAAAATCTAATAGTATCTGGAGTGCCATCAATATCAAAAAGATTGAAGTTCTGACCAAGGCTGGTCTGATGCAACCTTCAGGGATGGATAGTTTCAATCACCGGGATAAAAGCAAAGACGTTAATGAAGGGCGGGAATTTTCACTCGAATTTGAAAAAATATTCAAAAACAATTCTATTGCCTGGGATTTCTTTCATGCTCAGGCTCCATCTTACAGGAAAATAGCAATTCATCTTATAATGACAGCTAAGCAAGAGAAAACGCGTATTTCCCGTCTTGAAAAATTAATAGAGGCTAGCTTGAATAGCAAAAGAATCTTGTAGAGATCTCTATGCTGAATTCCTTCCTCCATTGATGATCCCAAATGCGCACCTAATTATCATTTTCTGATAAGAGTTGCTTAATTCTTCCTCTCCACTATTATCCATTTCTCTCAACTTGCTAAGACCATATTGTTGAATAGTAGCGAGTGGGATCATGATTTTCTCCCTCATTTGTATGGAAAGTTTATCGACTGGATATTCTTCCATAAGTGTTGTGTGATTCCCTAGTAGTAACAAATTTGTGGAGGTTAATTTATATTCAGCATTGATTCTTTGCCAAATATCTCCAAATACAGGATGCTCGGAAATCTCTGAAGTTAGCGGCATAAATGTTTTTATCAATGACATTTCACTATTGTCCATAAGCGTTCTGAAGAACAATGACTTTTTGTAGATCGCCTTCAATTGTTCAAATTGTCCTTTTTCAATGATCGAATTTATTGCTGTGCCTAAGCCATAGAATCCCGGAACATTTTGTTTTATCATATTCCAGGATGCGACAAACGGTATAGCTCGAAGGTCTTTAATAGTTAATTTTTCCACCTTACCTCGCTTTGCCGGTCTGCTGCCGATATTAGCCATCCCAAAATACTTCAATGGGCTTACTTCAGACATATAGTCTACAAAGTTTGAATCATTTTTTAGGGCCAAATATGTTTTCAGGCTGATCTCTGCCATTGATAATATTAATGACTCTTCCTCCTTCGTAAAATTGTTAGATTCATCCTGAAAAATATTGTTGGTCACCCCCGCATTTATCAACTGTTCAATATTAAACCGTGCCGACTCTTTGATACCAAAATTTGTACTGATGGTCTGGCCCTGGATCGTCAATTGAATTTCTTTACTGGAGATTTCCTTGTTCATAGATGCATAGAACTTGTGAGTCTTACCACCACCTCTGGCAGGAGGTCCGCCGCGTCCATCGAAAAACATAACATCAATGCCATATTCCTTTGACATTTTGCTTAATTCTTCTTTGGCTTTATAAATCATCCAATTAGCCATTAGGTATCCACCATCTTTCGTCCCATCAGAAAAACCCAGCATAATAGTCTGTCGGTTTTTTCTTCGTTTTAAATGAGATTTGTAAGATGGCAATTCGTATAGACTTTTCATGACTATTGGTGCTTTAACAAGATCATCTATTGTCTCAAATAAAGGCACAATGTCCATATTTACTTCATTAATATTCCAACCAGAGATCTTAAACAAAGCGAGCACTTCGATAACATTAAGCGCACTCGTGCATTGACTTATGATATACCGGTTACAGGCTTCCTCACCAAAATCTTCCTGTATCTTGCGAATTGTTTGCATTGTAAGAAGCGTATCGCTAAATATTTCATCCTCGAATTGATCAGGTGTAGCATCAAGTTTTTGATCGAGGATGAAATTGATTTTTTGAATTTCAGGCATTTCTTCATAGGATGCATTACTAAAACCATTATACTCCATAATGGTACTTAATAAGCTAGTATGCACCTCATTCTCCTGCCTTACATCGATAAAAGCAAAATGCATTCCGAAACAATGCACCTTGTCAATCAATTCGTCCACATTTTCTATGAAGAGACCATTATTTTCAGTAAATAATATTTCACGAATCAATTTTAATGGACCTATGATATCATTCATAGTCCTGATGGTATTGATCGTCCTTAAAAATGCCTGCTCATAAAGGTCTGATTCAAGTTTGGCGATAATGGTATCAATATTTTTAAAGGTGAGTCTTCGTTTGAGCTTTCTCACATCCCTGTAGTAACATTTGAGAATTGCTATATTAAGAGAATTTGCCACTTTGTAAGTTGTTTCTGCCCTAACAAATGGATTACCATCCCGATCACCACCAGGCCAGAAACCCATTTTTATAATGGGATGATCTGCAGGATCCATGAAAGGCATAGTAGATTTAAATTCGTTTGCAATGCTACCGATAGTGTGATAAAAGACATTTTCAAGAAACCAGATCAGACTGACAGCTTCTTCATATGGACTAGGTTTCTTTTTGTTCAGAAAAGGTGTTTTGCCCAACTGTTGTAAAAGAATATTTATTTGGTCAGTTTGATTGTGTTGAAGGGCCTTAGATAGATCTCCTATTATTCCCAAGACAGAGCCCGGATAGAACTGCGTCGGATGAGCGGTCATAACAAGTCTGACACTGAAGTTTTCAAGAGTCTTTTTTTCGGAAGCTGTGTATTGATGATCACTGAGTTTGTTTTGTAAATGCTTTAAAGTACCTGGCCCACTGATGTCATTAATTCTGTCATATGCCGCATCCTCCAATGCATCAAATAATACGATCTGTCTTTCTATGTATTGAATAAATCTGAACAACAGGTCAAGTGTTTTTTGTTCAGAATCAAAATTTGTTTGGTTCTGAACGAAGGAATTAATGATTTCTTCAGCGTTTTGACCTTGAGCATATCCTTCTTCACAATAATTTTGCAACACAGATAATAACAATCCTGTCTTTTCAATTTTACTGAATGGTAGGGAAAGAAATAGACTGTTATATAGTTGAAATTTGATTGCTATTTCGTTGTGGAAATGTTCTAATGATTTTGGAGAAAATGTAGACATCCTTAGTGTTTTAATTACATTAAGTTCAAAGTTAGCTTTTAATTGATATAATTAAGATTGATTACTTAAATAAAAATCAGTTAGTTATAAAAAATGTCTTTCTTTTTTTACTTCTATACGAAGGAACTTTAGATCGAAATATCTGGTTTAAGTGATTTGCATCCCCGCAAAATTGTGACAAATCCTTCAATTTTATATTTTTAATACCAAACCATCATTAAGAATGAATGGTTAGAGGTTTTATTCCATAATTATTCATCCATTCAATACGAGACTTAATTCAAATTTTAAAAGAAATTTGATGAGCTAAACATCAATTATTTATTATAAATATCTTAACATGAGAAAAAATTACTACCGATTAAACTTTACCCATCTGTCAACATTGATATTGCTTTTTCAATTAGTTTTAATTTCTCAAGCCCTTTTAGCCCAGCCTGTACTCTCACTTTCTGCTTCAGTGATACCTAGTGGTTTAAGTCAGCCAATGCAATTAGTAAATGCAGGGGATAGAACAAATAGGATTTTTATTGTTCAAAAAGGTGGCACTGTCCTCGTCTATAATAGTTCTTTTGTCTTGCAAGGTACTTTTCTTACGGTAACAAATGTAAGTACTGATGGTGAAAGAGGTTTGTTGAGTATGGCTTTTCACCCGGATTATGAAACCAATGGTTTTTTCTATGTTTATTACACGAATAATACTATTGGATCCGTTGGTGATCTGGAGATCGCCAGGTATCATGTAAGCGGAGATGCAAATATTGCTGATGCGGCTTCAAAAGTGGTACTCATTACAATTCCTCATCAGTATGCAAGCAATCATAATGGAGGCCAGTTGCATTTTGGGCAAGACGGATACTTATATCTTTCAACCGGAGATGGCGGTGGAGGTGGAGATCCAAATAATAATTCCCAAAATACAAGCGTGCTCTTAGGGAAAATGTTACGATTTAATGTAAATACCTCACTTACACCACCATTTTATACAATTCCTCCTGGCAATCCATATAGTAACGAGATTTTTGCACTTGGACTCAGAAATCCTTATAGATGGAGTTTTGATAGGTTGACGCATGATATGTGGATTGGTGACGTAGGTCAAAATTCTCATGAAGAAATTAATTATAGGGCGGCAGCTAATACACTTGGAGTAAATTATGGATGGAAGTGTTATGAAGGGAATGTCCCTTATAGTTTAACAGGATGTTTACCCATGTCTAATTATACATTTCCAGTTTTTACATATCCTACAGTAAGTCCAAAAAGTATCACCGGAGGGGTAGTATATCGAGGGACTGATTATCCTCTTTTGAAGGGCTGGTATGTAGCTGCTGATTTTTATTCAGGTATTTTTTACAAATTAAAATCTAATGGTGTCGGTGGGTTTAACACATTTACGCAAAACTTAGCGCCAACGGGGATTGTTAATTTTGGTGAGACAGAAGATGGAGAAGTATATGTGGTATCCAACACAAATAATTCTGTAATGAGGTTAATGGCAACATCTTTTCTGCCTCTTAATTTGATTTCTTTTACCGGAGAAAGAAATACAAAAGGTGTGCAATTGAATTGGGCAACTTCAGCAGAAAAAAATGTCAAAGAATTCGAAATTGAATACAGTTATGATGGAAGTAGTTTTAATTATCTTTCAAACATAACTGCTAATAAAGGTGAAAAAGGAGGTAATTATGGTTATTTACACGAATTGAAAATGAATGGGGATATATTTTACCGGTTGAAGATAGTTGAAAATGACAATGCAGACATTTCCTATTCATCTGTTGTGAGGATAAAAATGAATAATGTAAGTAATGTAATAATTGCTCCAAGTATTGTAAATAGAGGTGAAATAAATGTGAATATTTCACCAGGAAGTTCTTACTCATATTTAGATATTGTAGATATTAATGGAGTGACATTAATGAGAATGGATATTACAGGTCGATCAAATTTATTTACTATTCCACTTGACAACCTTGCCAAAGGTATTTATTTTGTTAGAGTCTCTGGACGTGATGATCTAGTTGTTGAAAAAATTATTGTTCAATAAAAAAGCTAATTTCATAAGGAGCCCGAAAACTTATTTGTCTTCGGGCTTTTTTATTTTCTTAATATTCCTTAAAGGTTATTAAATTAAATGCTTTTAATAAATTTAATTTTAACTTTAATCTATCTAAAAACATTTCAATGAAGATTTTAATATTTATTACGCTCTTAGTTTTTTCAATTGAAACTCAAGCACAAATCACTAATCCTGATTATGACTCTACACTCGTCAAAAAACTAAACGGAGATGAACGTGGAATGAAAATGTATGTTTTTGTTCTTCTTAAAACTGGATCCAATAAAACTACGGATAAGGAATTTATAAATACAGCCTTTACCGGTCACATGAAAAATATGGGTGTTCTTGTAAAGGAAAATAAACTTATTGTGGCTGGTCCTTTTGAGAAAAATGAAGAAGATTTTAGAGGGTTATTTATCTTGGATGTAAATAGCTTGGAAGAGGCTAAGGTATTGTTAGAAACTGATCCTGCCATCAAAGCTGAACTACTTAAGCCGGAAATGTTTCTTTGGTATGGTTCTGCGGCCTTGCCAATGTATCTCCAATTCGCTGATAAACTTAAGAAAAATAAAAATTAATTAAATAAAAATGGAAATTATAAAATTCATTTTTGTTTGTTTTTATGTACTTCTTCTCGACCGTGTAAATGCACAATCAATACCATCTTTTCCCGGCGCAGAAGGTTTTGGGGCTCAAGCTTCCGGCGGTCGTGGCGGCCAGGTTATTTATGTTACCAATTTGAATGCAAGTGGTGCAGGGTCGTTAAATGCGGCTTTACAAATGGCCGGGCCTCGATACATACTATTTAAGGTAAGTGGTGTAATACCTGCAGCTGCTGAAGTGCTTTTTGGAGATGTTACAATAGCGGGGCAGACTTCGCCTGGAGGAATAACGGTGAGAGGTATGATTATTGATGAAGTATATGAACCTGAAGGAACAGGAGACAATATCATTATTCGCCATATGCGCTCCAGACCGCATGATGTAAATTTATATCCCAGTTCCAATTATGTGCTGGATGATGCCTTGCGACTAGATGGCGCTAATAATACGATTGCAGACCATTGTTCCTTTGCGAATGCAATCGATGAAAATGTGCAGATTTCTCAATCCAGCAATATAACCATACAAAATTGCAGCCTTGCTGAAAGCATTGGCGGACATTATGATCTTGGTGGAATGTTATTGAATTATTCAACCCAGGAATTACCTCAGGATAATATTTCGTTGCACCACAATACATGGAATAGGATAGGGGGTAGGATGCCTGAATTATCTTGTGAATCCCCATACTGCAGCGCCCGAAAGTTAAATCTCGAATTATCTGATAATTTACTTTGGGATCCTGCTATTAATATTTGGTATAATTCCAGTATAGATCCCGGTAATGAAAATAATTCGTTTTTTATTAATTTGAATTGGGTTAATAATCAAGGTTTTGCACGAAATACCTTTACGAATGGGCTCATGTCAATTGATCTTTTGCGATTTGGGGGTAATAATATCTATGCTTCCGGAAATAAATTAAATTTATATCCATCATTGAGTGATTATGAATTGTTCTATTGTTGTAATGATTTTAATGAACAAGATAATCATCCGAATACTGATCTTGGTTCAGCTAATTTACTTTCTTCCCGTCATTCTTTTCCATCCATAAATTATATACCTGCCAGTGAATTAGTTAATTATATGGCGAACAATGTTGGAGCTTTTCCCAGAGATCAAATGGATAAAAGATTGAATGCTCCATTAGTTTCAGGAGTTATCGACCCTAAACCAATCGATGGCACAGATTATTACAATGATGCTTTTATAGTAAATAGCAATCCTCCAGCAGCACCCATTGATAGTGATAATGATGGTATGCCAGATTATTGGGAAAATATGCATGGTTTAGATCCCAATGTACAAGATCATAATGGATTGAATCTTTCAATAAGTATTACTGATATTGAGGGTTATACTAATCTTGAATGTTATCTGAATTGTCTTGCAAGCATGCTGGTTTCTGGTCAGACGAGTCCATCGTGCGGAATTTCTCTTGGTCTTAACAATGATAAGAAAAGTGATTTAAAGGTATATCCAAATCCAAGTGATGGTCAATTACTTATAGAATCGAGTGAAGTTAACTCAAGATTAATTGTGAGGGACCTGTTCGGTCAAATTGTATTGGATAAAACAATTAATTCAAAAAAGGATCAATTCGAATTAGGATTGATTAATGGTATTTACATCTATCAAGTCGTAAATAGTGAGAACAAGATAGATAGTGGGAAGTTGATAATTCGTTGATGTTTGAGGTTTGAGGTTTGAGGTTTGATGATTACAATTTAAAGGTTTTACCCAGCAGTTTATGTATGAGAGGTAGATTCTCTACTTCTCTTGGGATGAAAGTTAGATTCTTGCCTTGATTTCGGATGAAACTTAGATTCCTCGCACATCTTGATATGAAACTACAAATAAAAAACGAAGCACAGTTGCCCATGCTCCGTTTTTTTGGAAATAATAATTGAAAAATTATTCTTATTCTGCTTCCACAGCGCCTGAGCCGCCCTTAGCTGAAATTTTTTCTTTGATCTTTTTCTCGATCTCATTCGCAAGTTCGATATTGTCCTCGATAAATTGCTTAGCTGCATCACGTCCTTGTGCGATTTTAGTACTTTCGTATGCATACCAGCTACCTGACTTCTGAATGATGTCCAGTTCAACACCAAGATCGACGATCTCTCCTGATTTAGATATACCTGCACCAAACATGATATCAAACATAGCAACTCTGAAAGGTGGAGCAAGTTTGTTTTTCACAACTTTCACTTTCACCTGGTTCCCTAGAAGATTGCCGTCTTTATCTTTTATTGGACTTCCTGAACGACGGATATCTATACGTTGTGTCGCATAGAATTTCAATGCATTACCACCGGTAGTAGTTTCCGGATTACCGAACATGACGCCAATTTTTTCTCTCAATTGATTGATGAAAATACAGCAACATCCTGTTTTACCGATAGTTCCTGTCAATTTTCTAAGTGCCTGAGACATTAAGCGAGCTTGTAAGCCCATTTTAGAATCTCCCATTTCTCCTTCGATCTCACTTCTTGGCACTAAGGCAGCTACTGAATCAATGACGATGATGTCGATAGCACCTGATCTAATAAGGTTTTCAGCTATTTCTAAAGCTTGTTCCCCGTTGTCAGGCTGAGATATTAAAAGGTTTGCAGTATCTACACCAAGTCTTTCTGCGTAAGATTTATCAAAGGCATGTTCCGCATCGATAAATGCTGCTATACCGCCTCTTTTCTGACTTTCGGCAATGGCATGAATTGCCAATGTTGTCTTACCTGAAGATTCCGGTCCGTAGATCTCTATCACACGTCCCTGTGGAAAACCGCCGGTACCTAGTGCGATGTCGAGTCCAAGAGAACCTGTTGAAATAGCATCTATGTCAACCACCGGCTTGTCGCCTAGCTTCATGATAGTGCCTTTACCATAAGTTTTTTCGAGTTTGTCCAGGGTAAGTTGGAGGGCTTTTAGTTTAGATTCTTGCTCTGTTGACATTGTATTTGTTTTATTAAATTTTGAAAAATGATTAAAGTTTTTGAATGATAATTGTGTTGCAGAAGCATATGTTTCTGCAATAAACAGCAAATATATATAATAAACAATAAATTATTACAAAGTGTTATGTTTATTTTTTCGTCATGTTTTGGACAAGTTATTCGTCATTGTGAATTTTGGCTTGATAATCCTTTGAAAACCCTTTGTTTTATTGCTTTTCAATAGTTTGAAATATTTTATCTTAGATTTACGTTTTTTTAAAAAAAGTTTGAATCGATACATGGTACAAGAGAGAAGTGACAGAATTCCGCTTTTAATGTATTTAGTTACCACGCTTATTATCACACTGTCCCTATTTTTCGTTGATGAAGGTTTTTACTCCTTCAGATGGATGCAAAGTTGGGGCAATTGGTTTGTCTTCTTCATTTATGGAAGCGCTATCTATGCAGGACATTTGGTTGTTTTTTTAATTGCTAATAGGGTATTCAAATGGCGTATAAATAACATGGCAGTAATTCTGATTGGAGCTTCTCTGGCTGTTTTTCTTCTGGCGACATTGATTTTTGCTTAAGTCCACCAAAATGCAGAATTCAATCATATTGCTTTCCTAACCATTTTTATAAATTCACGTTACTCCAGAGATTATATCTTCAAGCTTCAATTAAATAACCCTTTTCTTAACATATAGCCTTTACCCAACCTTATCTTAGATAATTTTTCTATAACTTTGGCCTTTCAAAACTTATAAATATGGCCACACCTCGAAGTGTCGCATTTTATACCCTTGGTTGTAAACTTAACTATTCGGAGACTTCCTCTATTTCGAGGTTGTTCGAAGATAATGGTTATGCCGTATCTGAATTTCAAAACGGTGCAGATGTATTTGTGATTAATACATGCAGTGTCACCGAATCAGCAGATAAGAAATGTAGAAACATTGTGCGTCAGGCATTGAAGAAATCCCCGAATGCCAAGGTTGTAGTCACTGGATGTTATGCGCAACTTAAACCTGAGGAAATCAGCAATATCAAAGGTGTAGATTTGGTACTCGGTGCCGCAGAAAAATTCAGAATCGTAGAATTTGTTGAAAGCATCGGCAACGCTTCATCAAAGGGTATGGTAGCTGCAGGAGATGTGCACGAAGCGAATCAGTTTGTATCTTCATTCTCAATGGGTGACAGGACACGCTCCTTTCTCAAAGTACAGGATGGATGCGATTACAAATGCACTTTTTGTACCATTCCCATGGCTAGAGGCGCTTCCAGAAGTGATACTTCTATGCAAGTCATTCAAAATGCTCAATACATAGCCTCACAAGGTGTCAAAGAGATCGTGTTAACCGGTATAAACCTCGGTGACTATGGCAATGGAACAGAAGTGATTGAAGGCGATAAACCTAAGAAGAATGAATTGTTCATTGACCTTATCCGTCATTTAGATCAAGTAAAAGATATAGAAAGATTCAGGATATCTTCCATAGAACCAAATCTGTTGACGAATGAAATAATAGAATTTGTCGCAGGAAGTGATCGTTTCGTACCACATTTTCATATTCCATTGCAATCCGGAAGCAATAAAATTCTTTCAGGAATGCGTCGCAGATACAAAAGAGAATTATATGCTGATCGAGTAACACAAATAAAAACACTGATGCCACATTGCTGTATTGGTGTCGATGTAATCGTAGGATTTCCTGGAGAGACTGAAGAAGATTTTCAGGAAACGGTAGATTTTCTTAAGGGATTAGACATTTCTTATTTACATGTTTTTACCTATTCGGAAAGGGCGAATACGCTGGCAGCGGAAATGGAAAGCCCTGTGCCAGTGCACATCAGAAGACAGAGAAATGAAATACTTTCTGAACTTTCTGAGGAAAAAAGATTGAGTTTTTATAAGCAACATCAAGGTAATACAAGACCAATGCTTGTCGAACATGGAAGTAATAAAGACTATTTGACTGGATATACAGATAATTATGTCAAAGTAAAAATTCCTTTTGAGGCAAATTTGATTAATAAAGTTGTCTCTGTTGAACTGCAAGGTTTTGACACAGAAGGAAATATTAAAGGTATGCTTTCATCAACAAAAGTAATAGCTTAAAGATGTGTGGTAGAGCTACTTTGACAAAAAATGAAAGTGATATCGAAGAACGATTCGGAGCAACATTTTATACAGAAGACATCGAGCGATACAATCCTATTCCGTCTTTCAACATTGTTCCAACTCATCCGCTACCTTTTATCGGACAGGATGATGACAAGCATATACAAATGGGTCTGTGGGGCTGGAATGTGCCGTTTGGTGCAGAATCAACTAAGCTTGTGATCAATGCAAGATTGGAAGAAGTCGATCTTAAAAAGACTTTTATTCCGAGTCTGGATCATGGCAGATGCATCATACCTTTGGACGGATATTATGAGTGGATACGCAATGATAAACAGAAGATACCTTACCGCATTATATTGCCTGATGGAGAACTATTTTCAGTGGCAGGTTTGGTGAGAGAGGAAGTGGATAGGAATGGAAAATTTGTAAAAAAATTGAGTATAGTTACTGTAAAAGCTACAGATGACATAGCCTTCATCCATGATAGAATGCCTTTGATACTGACAAAGGAAGAAGAAAAGACATGGTTGGATGGTAGTTTTGAACCGGATTGGAAACAATACTATTCAGATCCCGGAAGAACAATAAAAAAGAAATATTACAAGGTCTCAGAGCGCATTAATTCGGTAAAAAATAATGATGCGGACCTCATTAAGCAGGACGATTCACCGATTTATATTCAACAAAGCATATTTGATTAACTAAAATAAATATTATGAATTTAATTAAGATTTTTACCTTTTCTAGTATCACCTTGCTGAGCGCAGGAAGTGTCATGGCCCAAGGTGGCTTTTTCGCTGGTGTAAATGCCTCCGGCAATGCGACCATTGTTGCAAATCAAATGAATTATGGACAGAAAGAAATGGACTATGATGGAGTCACATTTCACCCTTCATTCGGAGTAACGCTAGGTTATGACCTTGATGGTGGCAATCAACTTTCAATAGGAGCAGGTATTCAACAAGGCGGTCAAAAATATAAGGACGGTTATGGCAATGGTGATCAACTTGAGAAAGAAATCAAATTAAATTATATAGCCATACCATTAGCTTATACCCATGTTTTCGGCGGAGCTAAAGATCCAAATAATGGAACTAAATTTTTCGTGACTTTAGGTCCACAATTTAATTTGCTACAAAGTGCAGAGGTAAGTCACACGGTGAATGGTAAGGATGTAACATTATCTGATTTTGCTAATCACATAGCTGGCGGAGGCAATGCTTACCAGTTCAACCAAGCAGAAATATTAAAACTGACCACAAACGGTGAGCCCGCTGACGACAAAGACCTTTTCAATTCAATGGATATTCAGGGCTTTCTAGGTATAGGTATTCAAAGCTATCTTTCTGAAAGTTTATTTCTTACCTTCGAATTAAGAGGTGGTGGATCTATTACTGACATCAATTCTGACGAATGGCAGTTGGACGGTTACAAAGATGGAAAACGTCAGGACTATGAAGCTTCAAGGAACGTATATGGTGGATTGAGGATTGGGTTGAATTATAAATTCTAGACTGAGGTTTGAAGTTTGAAGTTTGGGGTTTGAAGTGTGATGTTTGGAGTTTGTAACTCTCAACTTCTCAACTTCTCACCTCCTCACTTTCTCACCTCCTCACTTTTACAAAAACACATGGGTAAAAAACTTGCATTACTATTTTCATTGATCACGCATCCTTTGCTGATGATCACTTATGCATTGGTTATTTACCTGAAGGTCAACCCATTTGCCTTTGGTGTACCGAATATTGGCTTGAAAATGCCTTTAGTACTCATGGTATTTGTGTTGACCTTTTTTTTTCCGGCATTGGTGGTCTTTTTGTTGAAGAAACTGGATTTTGTTGATTCAATTTCCTTAAACACATCAAAAGAGAGGATCATCCCTTATATTGGAACTGCAGTATTTTTTCTTTGGATGTACATCACTACGCGGAGCAACCCTGAGATTCCAACATTATTCAAATCTTTTGTATTAGGTTCGATTATTTCATTATTTCTGGTATTCTTCGTGAATAATTTTTCTAAGATCAGTGCGCATATGGCGGGTATCGGCGGTATTGTAGTATTTTGTTTTTCAATGATGTATGGGTTAGGCGGCAATACAGATATGACTTCCCTTTTAGGCAATACTTTAGGTAGTCGACCTGTGAACTTGCCATCGATCGCTATATTAGTTGGAGGTCTGGTCGCGACAAGTCGTTTGTCGCTCAAGGCTCATTCATACCAGGAGATCATAGGAGGATTAATAGTAGGAGTTTTGGGGCAGATCATTGCGATGAGGTCGTATTTTTTAAGAAATTAGAACTCAGATGTCAGAAATCAGAAGTCAGAGATATAAACAGCTATAATTTATTCGAATTCATGGTTTGTAACTTCGATTTGTTACATCATTTATAATTTATAATTAAAAATTAACAATTAACACATAACTTCGCATTTCCTTATTTTACACCTATATGGCAGAGAAAGTAAAAACTATTGAGATTAAAAACAGGAAAGCTTCCTTCGAGTTTTACCTGTTGCAACGCTATGAAGCGGGAATGATACTTCGCGGCACAGAGATCAAAGCCATCCGTGAGGGTGCTGCCAACCTTTCCGATGCATTTTGTTATATGAGAGGAGGAGAGATATTTGTGAAGAATTTATTCATTTCTGAATATTCTCAAGGGTCCTATTACAATCACGATGCACGTCGTGAACGTAAACTTTTATTGAATAAAATAGAGATCAAGAAGATCGATCGTAAATTAACTGAAAAAGGATTTACACTTATCCCTGTGCGATTATTCATCAGTGAGAGAGGTTTCGCTAAGTTGGAAATTGCTTTGGCACAGGGTAAAAAATTATATGATAAGCGCGCCACGATTAAGGAGAAGGACAACAGGAGAGAAATGGATCGTATTAAAACCATAAAATAATGTTGTTATCCCTCATCGTTCCCGTTTATAATGAGGAAAAAAATTTAAGTCTCTTTTTTGAGAGGAGTCGTAAGGTTTTAGAGTCTCTATTAATTCCATTTGAAATTATCTTTATCAATGATGGTAGCAAAGATGGGTCTTTAACATTGATGAAATCTTTTTCTAAAAACTACGATAGCATACGGTTTATTGATCTAAGTAGAAATTTTGGGCATCAGATCGCAGTCAGTGCAGGTTTGGATTATGCCAAAGGGGATATAGTTTGCATCATAGATGCTGACCTGCAAGATCCACCTGAACTGATTCGTGTCATGCTAGACAAGATGATGTCTGGATATGAAGTGGTTTATGCCAAGAGAAAAACCCGCCAGGGAGAATCAATTTTCAAGACATGGACGGCCAAAATTTTTTATAGAATACTTTCCCGATTGACGACGATAGAGATCCCTTTGGATAGTGGTGATTTCAGATTGTTTGATAAAAAAGTATTGGATGTGATCCGTCAGATGCCTGAGAAAAATAAGTTTCTACGTGGGCAGATCGCCTGGGCCGGCTTCGAACAAACATATGTTGAATATGACAGAGAAGCAAGACATGCAGGTGAAACAGGTTATGATTTTCGAAAAATGTTGCGTCTTGCGCTTGATGGAATTACTTCTTTTTCTAATGCACCATTGAAGTTGGTGACCTATTTTGGAGTCATAGTGAGTGTATTTGCCTTCTTTGCCACACTATTTGTGCTTTACAGTATTTATGTCATAAAAAGCTTCGTTCCCGGTTGGGGATCCCTATTAATCAGCATTTTATTCATTGGCGGTGTCCAAATGATCGCCATAGGCATTATCGGTGAATATCTGAGTCGTATGAATCAGAACTTGTTGAATAGGCCGTTGTATGTGGTAAGGGAGAAGAATTAATTGAAAATTGGTAATTGAAAGACGAAATCTCATCATCGCTTGAATTTTAAAATTTCTGGGCATAATGAACTGCATTCAGAAGAAAGAATTATTGTACCACTTTATTGCAGTAATTTATTACCGATTACCGTTATCTACGATCTAATCTCTAGTCAAATAATTCCTCGCCGTATCATTCAGCGCACCGATTATAGACATCAATTCTATATACTCATTAGCAATTTTGTCATCTAGTTTGAGTCCTTGCAATCTAAGTTTGATTACAGATATTTCCATATCCATTATTTCCAAAGGTGTGATTTGATCTTTGAGTGATTCGTTTTTTAGCAATTTGAGTATAAGATTATTGTCAAACATTTTCTGCCATTGGTCCTTTGCATCTATTAGTTGTAAGATCTTCGTGCGTTGAAGCATGATATCAGCTTTATACTTTTCTCTCGTGAGCTGTGCATCATTTTTATCCTCATACAATTTTATTGCAGCTTCACTTCTTCTCAGATTATTGTTGGCTCCAATGGGGACGTTTACGCCGAATCTGAATGTAAGGTCATTGCTGGGATTAAATTTTGTTTTTGCCTCTTCTGAAACAACTACCGGGCTATATCCTGCCTGAAAAAAACTGAATATTTGTTTGTTTCTACTTTTTTGATAGTTTAGCTCAGCCATAGATAATTGAGCTTTGTATTTTGTATAAATAACTTCAGGAGATAAAACTACGTTGCTTGTATCCACTGTCAAAATTATGGTGCGTATTTCATCTGAACTAATAAAATGATCAAAATCTACAAATATAGAATCGCTTACATTTAAAAATCCTTTTATTCTCTCATGTTCTTCGTTGACAATATTGGAGTATTCAAATAAGCTGCTTAACAGATCGTTTTTATCATATTCAACATCTACGACATCTTTGAATTTTATATCTAATCCCTGATCAAGCATTTCATTTAATAATGCTGATTTCTTAACCAAAAATGGTTGAAGTTTTGACTTTTCCTTTATAAATATCTCTGCATAATAAAGCTTAACAATGCTTTGATATCTTTCGAAGATGGCTTCTTGCATGAACATGTGATCATTGCTTTTATAAAGATCGGCCTGTGCAGGTTTTAATGCGCGTTGGTATTTTCGCTCTCTAAGACTATTGGGTGAAATTTTAATAGCATAGTAATCTTCATTCCTAAGATATCCATCGAGTTGATTTGGAGTAGCATTGCCATTTATTCCGAGTCTTATTTCTGCCTCCCGTATCAATGGAAGGCTAAAATTTTGCTGATTTATGAATTCGGTGGTGCGTTGATTTACTAATAATTTGCTATCCGCATCAGCAGTATGAATAATACTTTCAATATGAATGCCCTGTGCCGGCACTGAAGTAGATAAATAGAAAATAATTATTATAAAAATAAAATATTTCATTGTCGTTTTAATGCATTTGTATCATCACCTTTTCCCCAATTAGAAAGCCATTTTCTGGAGGTAGATTTATGTAGATCTCTCTTCCCCAGGCTTTTATTTCTGCATATTTTCGCAAACGAAAAGGCAATTCTACAAGCTTATGACTAACACCAACCAATTGAGCACGAGCGGTCACATTAGGTCTGGTAGTAGAAATTAACTGCAGTGTATCGCCCAGATTATATGCTATATTTATTGATTCATGGATAAATCCGGTGATCTTGTTTGGTTCTTTGGGGTTGATTTTTATTAAGTCCTTGAAATCTGTCATCACCTCGTTCTCTGATGCATATACACCCTCTATAAAACCATCATAAGGGGCAAGTAGGACTAATTTGTTACTTTCATCATCGATGAAACGCAGCGCATTGAGCATCTCCTGTGTTCTGGAACCTGAGATATTTATGTTATTTATCTTTTCTGTTCTGAAAAGATTTAGTTGTGCTTTGGTTTGTAATTTAATTTGTTCGATATCATCCTGTAAGCCCTTAATCTCCTGATGCTTGAGACTATTGTTTGATGTTTCTTTATCAGAGATTGCTTTTTTTAAAGTATTTTGAACTTCAATCTCGTTTTGAAGGATTTTTATTTCGCCTTCTATTTCTGTGATTTGGGCCTGCTGCGTTTGTTCGAAAAGCCTGATTTCCCTATTGAGTGAATTATTTTTGGCTAATTGTTCCACCTTAATCTGATTTGAAGCAGTATTCTCTGTTAGTTTTCTTTTTGCTATTGTAGCATCTTCGAAGATCATAAGCGTATCGCCAGTTATGACTTGTTGGCCAACGATAACATAACATTTTTTGACTCGAGCTCTGTAGTCCAATTTTAACATTAGCCCTTCTGTATCAGCAATACCAAATAGCTGACCAGCACTTTGGGTTTGTAGATTTCGGAAGATTAATATGAAAGCAACAAGTGCGATAACCCAGAAAATGTATAAGATATTTACTTTCATATTATAGCAATAGATGGGGTGGTTTGCTCTTATTAATTATTGGTTGTAAAGTCTGAATTTTGTTTGTAAAATCTTCTTACTGAAATTCCTTTTTTTTCGAAACTTTCAAGAAGCATTTTATATTTGGCATCATCTTTAAGAACAACAATATAATCGATCTCCAAAAATGGCGTAGCATCCAACTTATTGTTGTCATTTTTCAAACCGTCCGTTGACCATTTTTTTGCGTATTCCTCTATTATTTGTTCTGCGATTTTAATTTTTAAGGGTTCGTCATTGGTCCTTATTTTTAATTCCCAGATGACATGATTACCCAAAGTGAAAGGAGTAAAACGCAACATAAATGCGACCAGGCAAAACCCTACAGATCCTATAACAGCTGGTATGAAAACAAATGAACCACATGAAATGCCTGCGCTTACTGAGGCGAAGATGAATATAACATCTCTTGGATCCCTAAATGTACTCCTGAATTGGATGATCGTCAATGCACCTAATAAACCAACACCTGCAGATATACTATTATTAGTTGATTGAACTACAGTAGCAGAGATCAGGGCGCTAAGAATAAGTGCCTGGATAAAATTAGTGGTTTTAATATTGTTGGGTGTGGTGTTGGCATAGGTAGCTGCTATCAATACAGATAGAAGGAATGCTAACAAATATGTAAACACTACCATTTCAAAGGTAGGATTTTCAATATTAGAGTATAACGAAAGGAATTCTTGCATAAAATCGGTTGTAATGTATAACCTTTTTATGCTTTTTTAAAAAATATTGACTACTTCTTCTTTCTTTTCTTAGAATCCCTTAATTCCTTCTCTTTTTTCAATTTTTCGGTAACTGCCATTTGCTTTTTATAATAATAGTTCGCTAGCTCTTCAAATTGAATAGGTTTGTCATTTAACTTTCTGTGGTAAGCCGTGATGACACAGTCAATCATGTCGTCAAAGTTGTAGATCTTGCATTTTTGAAACCATGCTGTGAGGCGGCTTCCCTCCTGAATAGACCATCTGGCATTTATATATTTTCCAAAAGAAAAATGGGTTTTAGTGCGCGCATCTTCTTCGGAATAAGCTTGAAACCGTTTCTTTGCACCTTCCTCCATGATCTTGTCCAATTCCATCAAAGCATCGTTCAAATCCTTCGGAATATATTTTCCATCTATCCTGGTAAGCTTGGTCCGACGCTCATATTCTTTGATCTGAGCTGAATCTACCGGAATATTAGATACGACCTGTGAGAATCAAAAGTTGTTGCTAAAATAGCACATAGGCAGAATGCCAAAATAAATCTGTTCATTGTTTTCATGGTTGTCAAGATAACGATGTAAACATATAATAAATTTTGTGGTATTCAGGATGGTTTTCGATTCAGTCGCTTAAATTTATTCATAATCTGATTCTCAAACTCTATCTTTATTTTATAATCAAAATAACAAATGAAAAGTCATAAGGGAATGTTCAGCAGAATGGCCAATTCCAAACGGATAAACGGAAGAACAGAAACGGACACCGGTTTTGGTAATAATGGTTCGGCTATGGGCGATAGAATGATATTGCCCAATGGGAAGCCAAATATCACTGTTGAAGGACGCAGGCACACTTTTGATGGGTATTATCACAGCCTTTTGGAGATATCTGGAATGAAATTTATAGGGGTACTTTTATTGACTATTTTCATTTTGAATATCTTTTTTGCTTTTATCTATTATTTGGTTGGAACCCATCAGATCGCCGGAGCTGTAGGAGTTACCTCAGCAGAAAGATTCGAGGACGCTATCTTTTTCAGCATTCAGACGTTTAGTGGTCTGGGTTATGGTAGGCTCAATCCGATGACTATCACAGCAGGGTGGATATCATCTATTGAAGCCATTGTTGGTTTTATGAGTATTGCTTTATTCACCGGATTATTATTTACAAAGTTTTCTATGCCAATAGCCAATCTGGCATTTGCCAAAAAAGCATTGGTTGCACCATACAAGGATGGAAGGGGATTGATGGTAAGAATTTGTCCTAATAAAGGCAA
Organism: Candidatus Brachybacter algidus; assembly: GCF_016707225.1. Lineage (NCBI taxonomy): Bacteria > Pseudomonadati > Bacteroidota > Saprospiria > Saprospirales > Saprospiraceae > Candidatus Brachybacter > Candidatus Brachybacter algidus. Next base: position 452,699 of record NZ_JADJID010000001.1, read on the forward strand.
TTTCTTCATAGATCCGGAAGTGGCATTTACTTTAATGATGCCTCAACAAGAAGAAAATGGTAGTATGGCATTAAAATTTTATACACTCAAGGTTGAAATGTCCAAAGTGAGTATGTTGTCAACTAATTGGACTATTGTTCATCACATCGATGAAACAAGCCCCCTTTTCAGTTTAACAAAAGAAGATTTTGAAAATCTTCATGGGGAAGTGATTCTCAATTTTAAGGCGTTTGATCACCTTTATTCTAATCAAGTAGTGACCAGAATCTCATATACATTTGATCAAATCGTCTACGGAGCAAAGTTTGATATGATGTACAAAAGATCAGATGATGGAAAGCGGACGATTTTGATGCTGGATAAATTGAGTGATTTTGAAAGGGTAAAAGTATGATAGTATAATAGTTAACCAGTATGGAAGTATGGAAGTATAGAAGTATTTTCAAAGATGGGCTGTAGGGATAGGTCGAGACCTGTCCACACAGTCCATCTTTGAAAATACGGAATAGATGAAGAATATTATAGTAGATAGTGTTATAGTTTTATCTTAAATATCATGATGGTAGGGAAAAGGCTTGCCCTTGTCCGCAATACTTGGCAAAGTATGCCAATATAAGTATCATATTTTATTACTGTATATGATTAACACTATATAACAAAGTGGTAGCAAGATAACAAGGCTGTGGCTTTCCCTTGTCCGTAATTAAAATTAGAAAGTAAAAATTAGAAATCATAAGCTGGCCCAAAAAAGTACAGAGGCGACGGGAGAAATTCATTGGTAGTGTATCGCAAATACATAGAATTAAAAAAATAGATAAAACTACGATTCAGTTTAAATATATGATAATTAGTAAGATATATAGTTATATTCAAAATATATAAATTTTATATCATTGATAATCAATATTATAGCCAAATTGAAACTTGACTTCTCAACTCCAATACTAATCTACTCTAATACTATCAAACTGGTTAACTCTAATAACTCTAATACTGATCCACTCTAATACTATCTTACTATTCTAAAAACTTGCTTACATTTGAAAAATGAATTTTAATATATTTTGATGAGATATCTGGGTTCCATTGCTACTTCGCTTATTTTGATTTCCCTAATTTTTTTATTGAATAAAAAATGGGGTGCGACACCACCTCTGGGCAAATTACTGAGTCCTACACACGGTTATCTGGAAGATCCGGAACTGTGTTCTATGCCGGATAAAATGACGATAGACCTATTCGGGCTTAGTAAAAAAGTACAAGTATATTTTGACGAAAGAATGGTTCCACACGTTTTTGCAGAAAGCGACAATGATGCTTTTTATGTTCAAGGCTATCTTCATGCTAAGGATCGACTCTGGCAGATGGAGTTCCAAACACATTTTGCAGCAGGTCGCATCAGTGAAATAGTCGGAGCCAAGGCAATGCCGTTGGATAAAGCAAATAGGCGATTGGGCATCACCTACAGTGCAGAGATTGGTCTAAGAGAGATGGAGAAGGATACAACTTCTATTAATGCTATGGATGCATATACTGCTGGTGTTAATGCCTATATAAATTCACTTTCAGAAAAGGATTACCCTATAGAATATAAGTTGCTGGATTACAAACCTGAGGCATGGTCTAATCTAAAAACATCTTTATTGACCAAATATATGGCCAAGGATCTTGCTGCTTATGACGATGATTTTGAAAAGACAGCTGTCCTCGCCACCATGGGAAAAGAAGTGTTTGACCTCATGTATCCGAATAGAGAAGATTCATTAGATCCTATTATACCCAAAGATCTAAGGCCACCATTTTCCAAAGGATTTCCTATTAGCAAAATGGATACAACCTCAGCATATTTTCATCCTGATATGCCTGATCCAATTGTGACTGACAAGCCTGATAAGGATAATGGAAGTAATAACTGGGCACTGGATGGGACTAAAACAGCTACCGGAAAACCAATCTTGTGCAATGATCCGCATCTCAAGCTAGGTCTTCCTTCCATTTGGTATGAGATTCAGTTGACTACCCCGACCAATTCATGTTATGGAGTTTCATTGCCCGGTTCACCCGGTATAGTGATTGGTTTTAACCAGGATATTGCATTTGGTTCTACAAATGCTATGCGCGATGTCCTTGACTATTACAAAATAACTTATAAGGATAGATCTCATGATCAATATCTATACAATGGCAAGTATGTCCCAACTACTAAAAGAGTTGAAAAGTTTATCATTAAAGGTGCTAATACCCAGATAGATACAGTAGTTTACACCCATTTTGGACCAGTCATCTATGATGATAATTGGAGAGGTTTTCGTGGTGGAAAACCCAGAGCAAATCAATCTACTTACTATGCAGTTCGTTGGAAGGCGCATGATGCATCCAATGATCTGCTTCCTTTTCTTCGCCTGATGAAAGCTAAAAATTATGATGATTACAGGGATGCGATTGCTTCTTTTTCTTGCCCTGGACAAAACTTGATATTTGCTTCAAAATCGGGAGATATTGCCATCACCCAACAAGGAACATTTCCTGCTAAATGGAAATATCAAGGCGAGTTTTTAATGGATGGCAAGGACAGCACTTATGAGTGGCAAGGTATGATTCCCGCCGAACAAATGTTGACAATGAAAAACCCAAAGAGAGGTTTCGTTAGCAGTGCCAATCAACTTCCGACCGATCCAATTGGATATCCGTACTATTTAGGTGGTGATTATATATATGAGCGGGGGTACCGGATCAACAGTATATTGAGAGGGTTGCGTAAAGCCACGGTGCAGGATATGATGAACCTCCAAAACGATAATTTTAATACGAGAGCACATCAAATTCTCCCGTTGATATTTGAGACATTGGACAGTATGTCCCTATCAGGAGAAGAAAAAGAGTGGCTTAAATTATTGAAAAACTGGGATAAACTCAATGATGCTGAATCTGAAGGAGCTACTATTTATCAGACACTCATGGACTCATTGGAATACAATATCTGGGGGGATGAGCTTAAAAAGTCAGTTATAGGACTTATGCCGGAGCATAACACCATAGTGCAGGACCTTATGAAAAATAAGAATTTTAAATGTGTGGATAATATTTTTACACCTCAGAAAGAAACATTTGCGGATCAATTAAAGACAAGCTTTGTTTCTATTTTGCCTGCACTAAATCAAATGAAAAAGGAAAATAAATTGAAATGGGGTCTGCACAAAGGAACATGCATTCCTCATTTGATCGATGTGAAACAGAACATGACGTCGCTGAGCAGGCTTGAACTCAATGTAGGCGGTGGAGAAGGTATCGTAAATGCAACTAAGAAAAGCCATGGCCCGTCCTGGAAAATGATCATATCTCTGACTGATACCATCGAAGCTTACGGTGTATACCCTGGCGGCCAATCCGGTCATCCCGGCAGTCCTTATTATGATACAGGAGTAAGTACCTGGGCTGCGGGTGAGTATTTTAAACTATGGTTTATGCGAGCAGATGAGGCTGCGAGCAAGAGGATACTTAGGGCGATAACGTTTGAACCGTAAGTTGCGGTTATCGTTATTGGCTATTGGCTACCAGCTATTAGCTATTGGCTGATAGCTCCATTGTGGAAATAAGATGACTATTCTTCATAGTGAATATAGAAATTTTAGAATAGATAGAACTCTTCTTATAATATTGGACTTTTCGATTACTGATTACTGATTACTGATTACTGATTACTGATGATAAGCTTGAGTTTTTTAATAAATAATTGCAACTTTGCAAGTAAACCAACTGCTTCGAACAATTCATGGATGATACACTATTATTGAAAGAAAAATGGGACAGCCTCCGATCGGAGCAACCGGGTCTAAGGATCAGGTCAGCTGCTTCCATCATAGGTGTATCTGAACTGGAATTACTAATCACTCAACTGGGAAGAGAAGTTACTATTTTGAGACCTGAGTTTAATGAAATATTAATACGTGCAGTTGGTCTGGGTTATGTCATGGCACTGACTCGCAATGATGACTGCGTAATGGAGCGAAAGGGATATTATGCAAATGGTATTCTTGACAAAGCGCTTGTAGGAGTTTTTGTAGGGGAGGCGATCGACCTTCGGATATTTTTTAATCACTGGGCATATGCTTTTGCCTCGATGGAGCAGACAGAAGATAGATTGAAATGCAGTCTTCAGTTTTTCAGCAAGGAAGGAGAGGCCATGCACAAGATTTTTCTGAATGATAAAAGCAATGTGGAGCATTTTCACTTGCTGGTGGATGAATTCAAGTCACCATCTCAGCAATGGGAAGGGATAATCGCTCCAAAACCTGAAAAGGAAGCTGAAATTAGCGATGCGCTTATTGATGTGGAAGGATTCCGACATGAATGGATATCCTTACGTGATACGCATGAATTCTTCCCAATGATTTATAAATACAATCTGACCAGAACTCAGGCGCTTAGGTTGGCTCCAGTCGGAGGTTATGCTGTCAGAGTAGAAGAAAAAACACTCCGAAACGTATTGAAAGATGCCGTCAAAACACAGCTTCCAATCATGATTTTTGTGGCAAATAAAGGCGCATTGCAGATTTTTACGGGGCGGATTAATAGCTTGGTGGATCATAATGAATGGTTGAATGTGCTGGATCCGGAGTTTAATCTGCATCTGATAGAAAGTTCAATCGATCAGTGTTGGATTGTGAGAAAACCGACATTGGATGGCTTTGTCACTTCAGTAGAATGTTTTAACAGCCATGGTGAACAAATACTTCAGGTCTTTGGGAAGAGAAAGCCGGGAGTAGAGGAATTGCAGGAGTGGCGGAAGTTGGTGGAGGTTTATGGGTAAATAGATACGAAATTAGAAATTAGAAATTAGAAATTAGAATGAAGCTCCGATGTATGTGAGCAGCAAATGAAATAAATTAGATAAATTAATAAGATTATAAATTAATTCAACTAATTAATTATCAACAAATAAGCTTGAGTAAATAATTTATAAAATGAAGCAAAATCCTTTTTTCAAATTTCTGGCATTCTTCGCGATCACCTTTGTGCTCACATCGCTCTTTACCTATGTCGGACCGTGGTGGCTCATCATTATCGCTCCTTTGCTTCTAGGCTTCTTCTTTAAGATCACCCAATTTCACGCATTTTTGATGGGTGCTTTTAGTATTATTATTTATTGGGGTTTTCTGGTTATAATTTTATCAAGTAAAGTGGGAAGTTCCATCCTGGAAAGAGTTGCTTATTTACTTCCAATTAATGGGTCTAAAGTTGGGTTGATCATCATCACACTTTTGATAGGTGGATTGCTTGGCGGTCTGGCGGCATTGAACGGTGCTTTTTGGAGAAAGAGTATGAGGTTGGTGTATAAGTGAGGTTAAGGGGTGAGAAGGTGAGGAGGTGAGGAGGTGAGAATTTGAGGGTCGAACTGTTTATGTTGGAAAGCGAGAATTTCAAAATGGTTACTGTAGGGACAGGTCGCGACATGTCCTTACAGTAACCATTTTGAAATTTTATTTTAAGGCGACCCTATCCTGTAGGTATTGTACTTATCGCAAATTTAAGTGAGACCAAAAAATATTTTGGTATTACTCAATTCGCGAAAAGCTTTCGCAATTCGCTTGAGGGAGGCGACCTTTCAGGCCTTTTTGTTATTTTGTTATTGGATTTTTTTCCCTAACTAAAGTCATGGGCTATTGAACGCGAAGACTGAAAAGTCATTATAATTTTTTTCTTTTCCAGAATAATTATTGATTATGTAATTTTGAATACGTTCCCTGACTAATTATTTTGATTACTGATTACTGATTACTGATTACTGATTACTGATTACTGATTACTGATTACTGATTACTGATTACTGATTACTGATTACTGATTGCCTTTTCACATTTAATACACATCCCACATAAAATTTTACTTTCCAGTTTTATCAATTCTCCTATCTTTGGCTATATGAATAAAATGCGCGCCTTAGGCTTGTTTGTGAGTGCTCTTGTATTGGCCATAACCTCCTATATGATGATGCACCGGCCACTATGGGGATTTATTCCACTTTTTAATTACGGTAGCATATTCGCTATTGTGCTGCAATTAAGTTTTAAAGCAATCGCAAAGGATTCAATGCACCAGAGATGGTTAAAACTCTCTTTGTTTTCAGGGGTCCTGCTCACTATTGGTTTTCCGCCAAGCCCTCTATTTGTGGGTATGATCGTTGGATTTATTCCCTTGATGATGGTCGAAAAAGAAATGATTGGCCATTTCAAAAAAGCAAAAACAGGTCTCCTTTTCAAATATCTTTTCTTTGGTTTTTGGTTATGGAACTTACTAACAACCTTCTGGGTTGCCAATACAGCTTATTTCGCAGGCATGGTCGCCAATGTAGCTAATGCGCTGCTGATGACTCTTCCATGGCTGGTATATCATAAATTAACACATAATAAATCCGGTATCTGGAAATATTTTCTACTTGCAGGATGCTGGATCATGTTTGAATATATTCATTCCTTTTGGGATATTTCATGGCCTTGGTTGACGCTTGGGAATAGCATGGCTACTGCATATCCATTGATACAATGGTATGAATACACGGGCTATTTCGGAGGTTCATTGTGGATCTGGATCTTAAATATTGTTATTTTTACTGCGATATTTGCGATACCTTCCGATAAGAGGAAATGGGTGGGAATCAGCGCTGCTGTGCTGATCATACCATGTCTGATCTCCATTTTAATGTATTTTGGGTATAAAGAAAAAGGTGAAGCAGTCGATGTAACTATCATCCAACCAAATTATGAGCCTCACTATAAGAAGTTTGACATTCCTGAAGAGGTGCAAATAGAAAAGATCATGGCGCTTTCGCAATCAAATATCGATGATAAAACGGATCTGATTATATATCCTGAAACAGTATTCGATCCAGTTAATTTGGATGACCCTTATGGCACCAATCCCGCGATTCAGAAACTTCATACCTTATTTGGACAAGCACCAAATGCACATATTCTAGCTGGAATAGGAGGTTACCATACTTTTCGGGAAAGACCTGATCGTTCTACGGTAAGAGCGCAGGGCGAAATGTACTATGAATTATACAATGCAGCGCTGATGCTGGAAAAAGATAGTTCAAAAATTCAGGAATACCATAAATCAAAGTTTGTTCCCGGTGCCGAATTATTTCCTTTTAAGCATGTGCTTCCATTTCTTAAACCTTTGGTTAAAAAGCTAGGGGGAACTTATGAAGGCTTTGCTCCACAAGATGCTCCATCCAATTTCACTTTTGGGAATAAGTCGATTGCACCTATTATCTGTTATGAAAGCATATATGGCGGTTGGGTCAGCGGATATGTCGATAAAGGCGCAGGATTGCTTGCCATTGTAACTAATGATGGTTGGTGGGACAACACACCCGGGCATTTACAGCATTTGGCCATCGGAAGATTAAGGGCTATTGAAAATAGAAAAGACATCGTAAGATCTGCCAATACAGGTACTTCGTGTTTTATTAATCAACGAGGTGATACCAGAATGGAGACGGAATATGAAGTGGATGCTGTGATCCGGGACAAGGTATATTACAATGAAAGCAAAACGCTTTACAGTAAATGGGGTGATTACATTGTATATTTAATTGGGTTAATGACGTTGGGACTGATTATTTTTTCTTTTATGCCACGTAGTCGAAAACTTTGACCTTATATATAGTTGTTAAAAGAAGTAAATTTTTACCTTTGAATCGTGATATATAAAACGCATCCTAATCCGGAGTCCATGGTTGAAGTTAAATTGTTTTCGTGTGCAGCATCAGAATATCTTTCTGAAAAAATCAGTGACTATTATGGTCAGCCGCTTGGCTCGAGGACTATCAGCAGATTCAGTGACGGAGAAATTCAAACTGTGATCAATGAATCAGTCCGTGGAGCTTATGTCTTTTTCATACAATCTACTTTTCCGCCATCGGATAATTTGTTCGAACTACTATTGTTTATGGACGCTGCAAAGCGCGCTTCAGCAGGTTACATCACTGCCGTAATACCATATTTTGGATATGCCCGTCAGGACAGAAAAGACAAGCCAAGAGTCCCGATTTCCGCTAAAATGATCGCCAATATTCTTCAGGCGTCAGGCGCTGATCGTGTGATGACAATGGATCTGCATGCTGAACAAATTCAGGGATTTTTTGATATTCCTGTGGATCACTTGAAATCTGAGGCGATCTTCATGCCCTATATCCAAAGTCTTGATCTTGCTGATGTAAAGTTCGCTTCGCCTGATGTAGGGGGAGTTAAGAGGGCAAGAGTGTATGCTAAATACTTCAAAAAAGACCTTGTAATTTGTGATAAATATCGTGAAAAAGCGAATGAAGTAGCTGGGATGACGGTCATTGGAGAGGTGGAAGGTGCTGATGTGATTCTGGTAGATGACTTAGTGGACACTGCCGGTACTTTGTGTAAAGCTGCCGACGCATTATTAGCAAAAGGTGCTAAGAGTGTTCGTGCACTATGCACGCATCCGGTCTTATCCGGTAAGGCTTATGAAACTATTGAGAATTCAAACTTACTTGAATTGATCGTGACTGATACTATACCTCTAAAACAAAAGTCTTCCAAAATAAGAGTGCTTTCCACAGCAAAATTATTTGCCAGAGCGATTCGCAATACTCACGAACATAGATCTATCTCTGCATTGTTTGTAGAGTAATTAAGCATGACTTTTTTCTACATTTATAAAATTGAATACTATGTTGAAAAATGGTCTTTTCTTCTTCCTAACAATATTTTTTGTTCAAACTGCCATTTCACAGCCTTGGGTTGATTCGGAATACGATATTGAAATACACAAGGATTCTGTCTATGGTTATGCCATCGATTACACCGGAAAAGAACAGGCATTGCGCTGCGATATTGCATTTCCCATAAATGATACTATTCCTGAATGTGGTCGACCACTTGTCCTGGTGGTGCATGGAGGTTCCTTTCTTGCAGGAAATAAAGAAGAATATGACATCCAGTTGTGGATGAAAGAATTCGCTAAAAAAGGATATGTAGCTGTGGCTATCAATTACCGGCTTGGCATGTTTCAAACGGAAGAATACATCACATGTGCTGTTCAGGATTGGGGTTGCCTTAATATGGCAGACAGTGCTGAATGGTATCGTGGCAACTATCGTGGTATGCAGGATTGCAGGGGCGCCATTAGGTACATGATTTCCAACAAAGACCAATTTAATATTGACCCGAACAATGTTTTTTTAATTGGAGAAAGTGCCGGAGGATTCATAACAATGGCAAGTGCTTATCTGGATGATGAATCAGAAAGAAGTGAGTTGACAAAAGAAATAGCTGAGGTTTCTGCTCCCGCTATGCAATATCAAAATGCTTGTGTGCCACCTGAAGCCTTTCCAATCGGAATGATGGATCTTCGGAGGCCTGATTTAGGAGGAATTCAAGGAACTATTCATTTGGAAAACAATAATTACAGAATTAAAGGTGTAGCTTCATTTTTCGGTGGAATTATGAATGACTTCTTAGCCTCACAAGACAATACTTATCCGCTCCCTGCATTATATATGTATGCGCAGCCGAATGATCTAATTGTTCCTTTTGGACGTAGTAAGGTCATGGCAGGGCTATCTGCATGCGCTGTCCAATACTCAGGTTGTAACTATCTTAAGAATGTTCCGGAAGTATATGGCAATGGAGGCATTAGAAACTTAATTGTAAATAATGAAGCTAACGGAGTTACGATGCCTACTTTCAATGCAGAATTTACAGAGAACTATGCAGATTGCTTGCTTCAGGGTTTATTTCCCGGATTAACAGGTCATGCAGTCGATGATATATTTGTTCGGACAAAATCTCTCGCTACTTTTTTTGCAAAGCAAATTGGGTCGGCCAGTGATTGTTTATCGTCGAATAAAACCGTCAACGATTTGAGCTTTGAAATTTATCCGAATCCAGTTCAAAACGTCATTCAAGTTAAAGTATCAGATAATAAGGATCGTCTCATTATAGAGGTTTTAGATATGAGTGGACATATGCTGTCAAGAAAATCGGTTGATACAAATTCGGATATTGAAACTATGGATATGACTGCTTATGGAAAAGGATTCTTTATAATTAAGTTGATCGGACCATCTTATATTGCATCGCAAAGGATTATAATTCAATAGCTTATTCTAATCTATTGATATTTTTTATTTCTAAACCATAAATTTACCTATTTTTATCCCGTTTCTAATTCTAAACAGGCAAATGACTTTTATGAATTTAAAAAGTTTACCATTTTTATTGTGCATCTGTCTATCATGGACCAATCTGATTGGACAAGATATTCACTTTACCAGATTCTATGATGCACCGATTACCTTGAATCCGGCTAAAACAGGGGATTATCTAGGTACCTTCAGAGCTGGTGGTATCATACGGGATCAAAACTATAATCTTTCACATGTATATGTCACGCCTTCCGTTTATGTAGATGCGCCCATCATAAAAGGATTTAGAGCTAATCATTGGGTAGGTGTAGGATTAACATTTCTTCAGGATCAGGCAGGAGCTGCAGGTTTGAAAACCTCAAATTTTACCGGTTCAGCGGCATATCACATCGGTTTGAATAAGGATTTAACATCCTCAATAACCATTGGAGCCTCTTATGGTCTGGTCGCAAGATCTGTAAGTGATAAAAATAAGATCTTATTCGAAGATGGGATCAACAATCCTGTGCCATCAACAGATCTCATGAGCATCAATGATCAGAAAGTAAATTATGGGGACATTAACGCAGGTCTGCAATATACCCTAGGACTTCAGGAAGGTGGTGTAGTAAAGATGGGCTTTGCCGTCATGCATATAAACAAACCGAAATATGGCTTGGTCACATCAAGTGCAAGCCGAATGCCAATGCGCTTTAATATATATGGTACGGCTGATGCACCTATTGCAGAGAAAATTGACATAATACCTGCATTATATGTCAGCACGATGGCAGGCCAAAGAGATATCGCCCTTCAAATCGCCGGAGGTTATAAATTAAATAGCTTAAAGGGCAATCGAATCATTGGTGGAGTGGGATACAGGTTTGGAGATGCGGTCCAACTTCTTGCAGGAATGGATATTAAGAACACAAAAATAGGTATATCTTATGATATCACCTTGAACGCTATCAAACCTACAGGCGGCTTTGAACTATCAGTGAGTCATATTTTCATGATTTACAAAAAGCCAAAAGACAACCCCGTAATTTTATGTCCAAGAATCTAAAGTTTAAAAAAACATTCATGAAGGTTTTAACCATTATTATATGTATACCTATGTTGGTATTTGGAGGAGCACTACTTGCTCAGCCTTTGACAACAATTCCTTATCAGGCTCATTTGGAAAAAGCATCAGAATATTCTGAAACCAATAATTATGCCAGCCAGTTAGATGAGTTAGAGGAAGCTTATAAGAAAAAGAGAGATAAATCTATGATTCCCCTGATGGCAGATCTCAACAATAAATTGAGAGATTATGCTAAAGCAGAGACCTTATATAAAAGGATCGTAGATGCCGATAAATCAGGTAATAACATGGAAGCAATGTTCAAATATGGACGTATGCTTAAGATGAATGATAAATATGGGGAAGCTGCTGAAGTACTAAGAAAAGTTAAAGACTCTGATGATGAAAAATGGTCATCTTTAGCTATTCTGGAACTGAAAGGGATATTATTAGCAGTTCAGACTGATTCCACTATCAATCAGGTTGCAGTAACTTCTGCAGGTCCAAAGATCAATTCTAAAAGTGGCGAATATTCTCCATTTATATTTGAAAATGAATTGTATTATACATCTACTGCTTTAGAGAATGGTGCAGATCCAGGGAAAGTATATCTTGTTAAATTATTAAAATCTCAAAGAGATAAAGAAATGGCTTGGGCTAAGCCAGTCGAGGTTAGTGCAATGCTGACAGCCTCAAGTCCCGCCCTCGGCAATGTCGCGATATCCATGCAAGATCAAGTCATGTATGTTACCAAAGTGACATTCAATGGCGAAGAAGTAGCTACTTCTAGAGTTTATTATTGCGTTCGCGATGGCAATGGTTGGTCAGATCCTGCCATTGTAAAAGGGCTTCCTGACTCATCCATCGTTAAACATCCGATGCCGGGAGAATTATACGGCAGGGATGTTTTATTTTTCTCTTCTGATGCACCAGGTGGAACAGGAGGATTCGACTTGTATTATGCAACAAAGCTTTCTACTGGAGTTTTTGACTCACCAGTCAATCTGGGTTCGATGATCAATACGCCAGCTGACGAAATAACTCCGTTTTACAAGGATGGAAGATTGGTATTCGCCAGTGATGGATTGCCAAGCTTTGGAGGACTTGATCTTTATTCTACTGAATGGAATGGTACCTCATGGTCACTTCCTGTCAACATGGGTTTTGGTTACAATTCTCCGGCTGATGACATGGGATATGTGGTGGATGAAGAAGGATATGAAGGCTTTTTAGTATCGAATAGAGTAGGGACAACTTCATTGAGAGGTAAAACGTGTTGTGATGACATCTTTACTTTTCAAAAGTCAAAACCTGTCATAGACCTCGACGTATATGTTCTGGATGAAAATAAGCCTTTAAGAGGAGGTAATTTAACCATAGGAGAGCAATTCAAGCCTGAAACTAATATGACTGAAGGCAATGACAATAATTATAAATTTTCATATGAATTAGAAATCAATAAAGGCTACTTTATAAAAGTCGCTAAACTTGGCTATTTCCCTGATTCAACTTATGTTAAGACAACAGATATAAAGGTGGATACAGCTTTTGTTGTAAAGATCAATCTTGTACCAAAGCCGGAGATAGAGGTAATTAGTACGAACCAGCCGATTAGACTGAATAGTATTTATTATGACTACAATGATGCTAAGATCCTCAAAGCATCTAAGCCTGATCTTGATTATCTAAATGAGTTGATGATCCAGTATCCAACTATGGTTATTGAATTATCTTCACACACGGATTCACGTGGTAATGATGAATTTAACCAGAAGCTATCTCAACGAAGGGCTGAATCAGCTAAAAACTATTTAGTAGATAAAGGTATTGATACCGCCAGAATTCAGGCTGTAGGATATGGAGAAACTATGTTGCTTAATAATTGTGTCAATGATGCCAAGTGCACTGAGGAGGAACATCGTTTTAACAGACGTACCGAGTTCAAAATCATTTCAGGCCCCACCAGCATCGAGATCAAAAAACAAATTACAAAAGAAAGAGGTAAGGTCATAGATACCAAGACGCTCGAAACTAAGGCAAAATAATTGTCAAAATTATTTTATTCAAAATATTCAAATCTGATGGAAAGGAGAAAGTTTATCAAAAACTCAAGCATTGCTATGGGTTTGAGTACTTTAGGTCTGAATAATTTGGATTTAAGTTCGATGAATAAAAAAACTGAAAAACCTGTTGTAATTTCCACTTGGGATTTCGGACTTGCAGCAAATCAAGATGCCTGGAAAATATTGAGTAAAGGTGGAAGAGCGCTGGATGCTGTCGAACAAGGAGTAATGGTTCCGGAAGCTGATGCATCAAATTCTTCAGTTGGATTAGGTGGAGCGCCTGACAGAGATGGGAGGGTCACATTGGATGCATGTATCATGGATGAAAAGGGCAATGCCGGCAGTGTCACTGCTATAGAACATATTGTCCACCCGATAAGTGTTGCCAGAAAAGTAATGGAAAATACCCCTCATGTTATTTTAACAGGTGAAGGTGCATTGCAATTTGCGCTGGATCAGGGTTTTAAAAAAACCGATCTACTAACTGAGAAATCCAAAAAAGAATGGCAGAAATGGTTGGAGACTTCCGATTATAAACCGGTAATAAATATTGAGAATCACGATACGATAGGGATGTTGGCCATCGATAGCAATGGTGACCTTTCAGGTGCCTGCACTACAAGTGGTCTGGCATATAAGATGCATGGTAGGGTAGGAGATTCACCGGTGATCGGAGCCGGCCTCTATGTGGACAATGAATATGGTGCTGCTGTCTGCACTGGGTTAGGAGAGGTTGTTTTGAAAAATTTGTCTTCTTTTCTAGCAGTAGAATTAATGAGAAATAAAAAATCTCCGCAAAAAGCTTGCGAAATAGCTATTGAACGGTTACTGGCTAAAACACCCAATTACAAAGATCTTCAGGTTGGAATGATCGCAATTAATAAAAAAGGAGAGACAGGTGCATATGCCATTCATCCAAATTTCACCTATGCAAAAACAAGTAACACTATCAATAAAGTATTTGAAGCAGCGCATAAAATTTAGTGTGTGGCATACAACTCATTTAGGACTTTCGCATGGAAAAATTAAGTGTAGTAATCATTGATGGAAGCGAATTGTTCGCCCAAGGAATTCAAAACCAGCTGGTTCAAAACAAAATCGCACCCTTATCCAATATTTTTATATCAACTCACAGCTCAAATGTTGATCTTCCTTCTAATATTGATTTAATTATTGTAGGTCAGGCATGTCTTGATAATATTCAGTTTGAAGATATACTCAAAAATCTTAAGTCACTTAAACAAGAATCACACGTCCTTTTAATTCCTGAGATCATCAATTCTAAAACTGCCAAAGGATTATTCTCAAATAAGTTAGTTGATGGTATAATTTCCAGAAATTGCAGTCTGAATGACTTCAGAATTGCTATCGAAACGCTTACAAAAGGAGATGTTTATATCGGACCGGACATAAGTTTGCACCAAAGTAATGAAATGACCGTGCAGGTAACTAAAAAGGATAATCCTTACTACCTACTTCAAAAACTAACTATTCAGGAGAAAAAAATTATGGAGTTGGTCATCGAAGGAAAATCATCCACAGACATCGCCCAATTATTGTTTAGATCGGTGCATACTATTAAGACTCACCGAAAGAATATGCTGCACAAACTTGGAGTTAGTAATACAATAGAGTTGATTAGCTTCCTGGATTCTGTAGATTACAACAAGTAGACTATTAAAAAAATAAAAAGAGAGAACTGATTAGATTAATCAATTCTCTCTTTAAGTACAATTATTTCTAGGTATATCTCCTTGAAGGAGCCTATTATTTTAAGATCAGGTCAATTATTTCTTTACCAAAAATACTGCAGATGCAGATTTCAAAGGTATGTTAACAGTTGGATTTAAATTTCCTCCTTTTGTAGCGCCATTGAATATCAACAAACTTCCACCGCCATTGCCGGCTTCAGCTATGTAAGCGATATCTTTTGAACTATCATATGCCACATCAACAGGATTTCCAAGTAGAGTAGCAGCTCCTGAAACTCTTGTTTGTTGTGCTAATGTAATCATACCTCCGTTAGAAGCTCCATTGAATTTAGTCAAAAAGTCCTTGATAATGTGGAATCCTCCATCATCTGTTGTATTCATTGCATTCCCTATATCAGTCATGATCATCGTGGTTCCATCATATGTTAGACCATGAGTCCTGACGATGCCTTCTACTTCTACTCTTTTTGTTGCTGAGAGTGTAGTATTGGATGTATTCGATAAGAAGTTAGTATAAACTGCGATTTCATTATCAGCATCAACTACTGCATAAAGATCATTACCTATAAATGTAATTCCCCACAATTTGAAATCGGTTGTAATTACATTTCTCAAGGAGAATGTGTTTCCGCTTTTCGTATAAATGTATAATTTTCCATCTGCTGTTGCTGTATTGCCATCGGCATCAGCATTGTCTGCTACTACATAAGTATTGCCAATTACTGCCGTCTCTCTAGGGCTTTTCATGTCCAATGTTCCAACTATTCCTGTTACACCACTGGCGCCACTTGATAATGAAGATACATTAATAATCCCCTCTAAGCCAAACGTTGTCCTGGAAGCTTGAACGACAGCATCAGATGAAGCGTCATAAAATATGCCATCTGCAGCTACTGAGGGAGTCACTATATTTGTTGCAATGACATTTGAAAGGTCGGTGACGTCATAATAATTAATATTACCATCTGCATTGTTAGATGTGTAAATATAAGTTTTTTGACTTTTTACTACATCGTCATCCTCTTTACATGAGGTAACTGAAGCGGTTAGACTTAGTGCCAAAGCACCGTACATCATCATTTTTGCATTTTTTCTAAATTTCATAAGTATTTTATTTTATTGTATAAACTTCCATACCTACGAACTCAATTTTATTTCGGATTTAAATGGAGAAAAAAATAAAAGGTTATTGTGAAATTTTGAGTCAAGTTTTTATGGGGAAATGTCATCCGTTTGCCTTTTATTATTCGATACTCACCATTTCAGCATTCGACGTCCAAAATTCATCATTTCAAAATGTCACGGCCTTCGGGGTTTTGATTCCTTCACAAGATATATATTATAATAATGTCGCCGCCTTCGGGGTTCAAAAGTATTTGGGCTTTCATACTTTTGTTGGCTAACATCCAACTTCCAACTCTCTAAATTCATTATTTCAAAATGTCACCGCCTTCGGGGTTTTTATTCCTTCACAGGATATATATTATAGTAATGTCACCGCCTTCGGGGTTCTAAAATCTTTGGGCTTTCATACTTTTGTTGGCCAACATCCAACATTCAACTCTCGAAATTCATTATTTCAAAATGTCACCGCCTTCGGGGTTTTTATTCCTTCACAGGATATATATTATAATAATGTCACGGCCTTCGGGGTTCAAAAATATTTGGGCTTTCATCCTTTTGTTGGCCAACATCCAACATCCAACTCTCTAAATTCATCATTTCAAAATGTCACCGCTTTCGGGGTTTTGATTCTGTCAGAGTATTTATAATATAATAATGTCATCGCCTTCGGGGTTCAAAAGTCACTGGGCATTAATACATTTGCGATACTATTCAACACTCTTAACGCCTGCTATAAAAAAGCAGAAGTAACAATTAACAATTAACAATTAACTACTAATAATTACCGCTACATATTCCTCCTATATTGTCCACCCACCTCAAAAAGCGCATGCGTGATCTGTCCCAAAGAACAATATTTGCCGACTTCCATTAATTCATGAAATAGGTTTTTATTTGCAATGGCGGCTTCCTGTAATTTTTTAAGGCCATCTTCGATCAAATGACTATTAACTTCATTTAATTGCTTTAAAGTATTGATCTGGAATTCTTTTTCTGCTTCTGTTGCACGGATCACTTCTTTTGGCAAGACTGTTGGGCTGCCATCATCTGATAGGAATGTATTGACTCCGATCAATGGTAATTCTCCGGTATGTTTTAGTGTTTCGTAATACAAACTTTCATCCTGGATCTTACCTCTTTGGTAACCTGTCTCCATAGCTCCTAATACGCCACCACGTTCAGTAATGCGGTCAAATTCCAGCATTACAGCTTCTTCTACAAGGTCAGTTAATTCTTCTATGATAAATGATCCTTGAGTTGGATTTTCATTTTTAGCAAGACCTAATTCGTGATTGATGATCAGTTGAATGGCCATCGCGCGACGAACAGATTCTTCTGTTGGAGTGGTTATTGCTTCATCATAAGCATTCGTATGCAATGAATTACAATTATCATAAATGGCATAAAGTGCCTGAAGTGTGGTACGAATATCGTTGAATGAGATCTCTTGTGCATGCAATGATCTACCTGAAGTCTGAATATGGTATTTTAATTTCTGAGCACGTTCATCCGCACCATACTTGAGTTTCATAGCCTTTGCCCAGATTCTTCTTGCTACACGTCCTATGACAGCATATTCAGGATCGACTCCATTGCTAAAGAAGAAGGATAGATTTTTTGCAAAATCATTAATGTCCATGCCTCGTGACAGATAGTATTCTACATAGGTAAATCCATTGGACAATGTAAAGGCAAGCTGTGATATAGGATTGGCGCCCGCCTCAGCTATGTGATAACCTGAGATCGACACAGAATAAAAATTATTTATTTTATGATCGATGAAATATGATTGAAGATCACCCATCAATCTCAAAGAAAATTCTGTTGAAAAAATACACGTATTTTGCGCCTGATCTTCTTTCAAGATATCAGCTTGGACAGTACCCCTGACGGAATTTAAGGCGCGCTCTTTTATCTCTTCATACACATCCGCTGGTAATACTTTATCGCCTGTAAGCCCAAGTAACATCAGACCTAAGCCATTATTTCCTTCAGGTATATCTCCTTTATAAGTCGGTCTTTCGATTCCTTTGACATCGTACGTGTCCTTAAGTTTTTGTTCGACAAGATTTTCAAGTTGATTTTCAGTGATGTATTTTTCGCATTGCTGATCGATGGCCGCATTCATAAAATAGGCGCAAATCGTCGCTGCAGGACCGTTTATGGTCATACTCACGGAAGTTCTTGGATCGCAAAGGTCAAAACCTGAGTACAATTTTTTGGCATCATCGAGGCAACAAACCGAAACCCCTGAATTGCCAATTTTACCATAGATATCTGGTCTGTAATCTGGATCTTCACCATATAAAGTAACAGAGTCAAAAGCTGTAGACAACCTATTGGCAGGCATTCCGATACTAACATAGTGGAATCGCCTATTAGTCCTTTCTGGATGACCTTCTCCTGCAAACATCCTTGTTGGATCTTCTTCCTTTCGTTTAAAAGGAAAAACTCCTGCTGTGAAAGGGAATTCTCCAGGGACATTTTCCATCAATATCCATCTTAGCAGATCTTGCCAGCTGTGATATTTCGGTAGGGAAACTTTCGGTATGGAAATGTGTGATAGGGATTGAGTGGTTGTTTTTAATTTTATTTCTTTACCACGAACGAAGTAAGAGAAATATTCTCCTTCATAGTTTGCTTTTTTAGCAGGCCATGAAGTAAGAATTTCTTCATTTTCTTTGGTGAGTTTGTTACTTATTTCTGCTAATGAAGATTTTAAAGATCCGACAAGCGTTTCATTATTTTTTAATAGATCAATCGTAGTCTGAATGGACTGGACCTGACCTGCTATTTCGGCTTGAGATGCAGTCCAGGCATTGTATTTGCGACTTTCTTCTGTTATTTCTGAAAGGTATCTTACTCTTGAAGGTGGTATGATGTATTGTTTTTCTGAATCGCCATATTCGAGTTCCATTTGGCTGGCGAATTTCCCATCTGCTTTTATACTTACTAGATCCAAGATCTTTCTGTAAAGTGCATTTGTGCCCGGATCATTGAATTGTGAAGCAATGGTGCCGAAAACAGGCATTTCTTCGAGAGGATCATGCCATCGCTGATGATTGCGCTGATATTGCTTGCGAACATCACGGAGTGCATCAACAGCGCCTCTTTTATCAAATTTGTTGATGGAGATGACATCCGCAAAGTCAAGCATGTCAATCTTTTCCAACTGACTAGGTGCGCCAAACTCAGGTGTCATGACATACAAAGAAATGTCAGAATGATCAGTGATCTCTGTATCAGATTGCCCAATGCCACTCGTCTCGAGGATTATCATGTCGAATCCTGCGGTCTTCAGGATATCCAATGCGTTTTTAACCTGCTTAGAAAGAGCAAGATTGGATTGTCTGGTCGCCATGGAACGCATGTAAACATTGGATTTGTTGACTGCATTCATTCGAATTCGGTCACCAAGCAGTGCGCCACCTGTTTTTCTTTTACTTGGATCTACAGAAATAATTCCCAGTGTTTTTCCTTTGTATTCCATGAGGAATCGGCGAATGAGTTCGTCGATGAGACTTGATTTTCCTGCACCACCGGTGCCTGTAATACCGAGAACTGGAATCTTTGTTTCTGCAGCTCTGTCATGCAATTTGTCGAATAGATCCTGATGCAACTCCGGATAGTTTTCGGCTGCTGTAATGAGTCTTGCGATATTATGTGGGTGCTGGATGTTGAGATGGTCAATTTCATTGTTTAATGATTTACCGATTTCATAATCACATTTTCTCAATAGATCGTTGATCATCCCTTGCAGACCCATCGCACGACCATCATCTGGTGCATAAATTCGAGCGATACCATATGCATGGAGGTCAGCTATTTCTTCAGGAAGAATGGTACCACCTCCACCTCCGAAAAGTTTGATATGCCCTGAATTTCTTTCTTTAAGTAGGTCGTAGATGTACTTGAAAAACTCATTGTGTCCACCCTGGTATGAAGTGATGGCGATACCCTGAACGTCTTCCTGGATGGCAGTATTGACGATCTCGTCGGCCGTTCTGTTGTGGCCAAGGTGAATGATCTCTGCGCCTGATGCCTGAAGGATCCTGCGCATAATATTAATCGCAGCGTCATGGCCATCAAATAACGAAGCTGCAGTGACGATGCGGATCTTGTGGGTGGGTTGGTATGGTATGGTTTCTATAGACATGTATACGCTTTGTAGTCTTTAAAAGTCGACTTAATGTAATATTTACAATAAGAACGGAGCTTTAAGATTTTGGGCAAATATAAGAAATAGGGACTCAAAAGCAATGTAAGGCGGAATCATAAGTTTTAATTAAAAATAATAAAACTTGATTTTCAACTTACAATAAATCA
This sequence comes from Candidatus Brachybacter algidus, assembly GCF_016707225.1. Taxonomy (NCBI): domain Bacteria; kingdom Pseudomonadati; phylum Bacteroidota; class Saprospiria; order Saprospirales; family Saprospiraceae; genus Candidatus Brachybacter; species Candidatus Brachybacter algidus. The sequence goes on from NZ_JADJID010000001.1 coordinate 473,153, forward strand.
ATCCATCATATAATTGCGACCATTCGTCATGCAAATCGGTATATCCATGTAATTCAATTTTATAAATAAATTATTAAATCAATATTGTGCTGAATTTAAAATTAGCGACCATGAATCAAAATACTATTCATCATAATGGAGAGAGAATTTTACCTCTGTTAAAAAATAAAATAGTTTGTGCATTAATGCTATTTTGTTTCTTTTCGACTGATGTATCTGCTCAGAAGACTGTAGTAGATTGGGGAGAAGCAATATCATATACAGGATTCGCATTTTTTAACACTAGCGCCATAGATAAATTAGGTAATGTTTATTATTTGGGCAGTTTTTATGGGACAAATGACTTTGATCCTGGTCCGGGTATTCATAATGAATCCTCTACGAGTTCAGTCTCTAATTCCTTCATAGTGAAATTGGATAACCAGGGTAAATTTAAATGGGTAAGAATAATTCGGGGTGGTTATAATGAAGCGAGAGATATAAGTTTTGATTCAGAAAATAATTTGGTGGTCGTTGGGGATTTTAGATCGACTATAGACCTGAACCCTTTAAGTGAAAGTTTTAATATTACTAGCGCTCTACCTAATGTCAGCGATGGATATGTGGTTAAGTTAAGTTCGTTTGGTTTATTTATTTGGGGAGATCAGATCAAAGGCATTAAAGAAAAGGGGCTAAGAAAGGTAAACATAGATACATCCGATAATATTTATTTTGGCGGATATTTTGCAGGAAGTGTAGATTTCGACCCGGGAGCCGGCGAGGTTTTGGTTATGAATGATGGTGGTGCAGATGCTTTTCTGTGTAAACTTGACAAGGAAGGCCATTTTTTATTTGTGAAAAACTTTTTCTCGTCTGGCACTAATATAATGTTGGGTATTGAATTTGATCAGCAAGGAAATACCTTGTGCACAGGGACATTTTATGGGAAAATAGATCTGGACCCTGGTCCTTTAAATGATTTTCATGAAGTTTCCGGAGATGATACTCATCCTTTTTTGTTAAAACTAGACGCTTCCGGAAATTATATTTGGGGAAAGCATTTTGAAGGGACAGGATTTTTTGATCCACAAAATCTGTTTTCTAGCCCTGATAATGATATTATTTTGACAGGCACATTTAGTGATAAAATTGATGCAAATCCCAGCACAGGCACTGTAAAACATAATTCACACGGCAAGGTTGATGTTTTTGTAATAAAGTTAAATTCTACGGGCAAATTAATCTGGTCATTGACCTATGGTGGACCAAAGGCTGATGCAGCATATGAGGCCGCAATTGATAAGTTTGGAGATATTTATCTGACAGGATATTTTTCGGATAAAGTTGATTTTGACCCCAGCACAAATGTTTATGAATTGCAAACCTATGGCATTGTAGGAGATAATGCCTATATTTTAAAATTAGATCGCAATGGAAAATTTCTATGGGTTAAACATATTGGCAGCCCTGGCGTAGCGATTGGACAACAAATAGCTGTCGATCAGAACCTCTCAATTTATTGTACAGGTGAATTCGCACCGCAAGTGGATCTTAATGTAGGTGGGGCCCCTATAACTGTAACCGGCACCGCGGAAAATGATGATTATGTAGCGAAAATTGATCAATTATATGGAACTCAAAATATTACTACTTGTCACGCTTATACTTGGATAGACGGTAAAACTTATACTGAAAGTAGTAGTCCCGCTAATTATTATTTTAAAACCACTAGTGGTCAGGATACTATGGTGGTGTTGAATTTAACTTTTGTAAATCCAGATTTATCTGTTACACTTGATGACAATAAGCTTACGGCCTCTGCATCCGGGGTTAACTATCAATGGTTGGATTGCAATGATGGCTATAATCCGATATCAGGGGCTACGCAACAAACATTCAACCCCACATATAATTCTTCCTATGCAGTTGAAATTAGTTCAAACGAATGTAGAGATACATCCGAATGTTTTGATGTTAATGTATTGAGTTTAAATAATGATGAACAAAGTATCAATATTTATCCCAATCCAACAACCGGTAGAATTATTATAAATGGAATTAATAATATTAAGATGGCGCGTATAACTGATGTATTCGGACGATCACAATTTATTAAACTAACAAATAATGAAATTGAACTGTCAAATCAAATAAGTGGTTTTTATTTTGTTGAAATACAGGATGGAAGTAATAACAAATATTTTTGCAAGGTGATGAAGTTGTGATACATCTCGATTTAAGCTTAATGATAAATAGAGAAGATTACCTATTTGTATGAATTTAAGCTATTAAACCTTTAGCTAATGACTTCCATTGAGGATAAGAGAAACCAACTTTGGCACTCATTCCAACTATCATGTTCCTAAGATTGTCGGATATGATGCTTGTTTGCGAATTTACAATTTCATTCCTGCCATGCACTTCAGCTTTGACAGTATTGCCGGCTCGTGAGATTATGAAAGTTGAAGAAGCATCTGCTGTGTAAAAGTGCGATGTTTCTTGCCCATTGTTTATTGGATTTGGTGCCGGTTGGACAACAATATAAATAGCTTGATAATTTATTTCCTCAATATAGGTGACGTTTCGGATGATAACCCAGTCGAAGCCTGCACCCATTTTGGTAGCGGGACCGGGAATGTCGATTTTTATATATAGCCCAATTATTGGATCACTTTCTATTAATTGATTATAAGAATCTACGAGGTAAAATTTTGATAAAGTTGACTTACATACTTTATGCCAGTTGTTAATATCAAGTAATCGAGCTTCCATATTTTGATAAAATAATATGGCTTCTGAATCTAATCCAAAGTGCTTTATTTTCAAGAATGTCAACATGACTACCTTTCTCTTGTTTTGGTATAAGTTCCTGATTTATAAGCACCATATGTTATATAATTTAGGATTTAAGTAAACTAATTTTGAATTTCTAGCGTTCAGATTAATAGTGTTTATATTTTGCCAAAAGCTTTTATTCTAACATGTTTTTTTAATTCATCGTTTCTTTCCAAATCAAAATAAATAAATAAATTATAAACTTCATTTGAATTCTTAATATTTAAAAAAATTACTTATCCATGTTGAAAATTATTGATAACCTGCCTGAATATGTATTTGGATTGAGAGCCACGGGTGATGTATCAGGAGATGAAATAAAGAATGTTTTAGTGCCTGGCTTAGAATCATTATCTGCGAAATTTGGTGAAATTTATTATATCTTAGTTCTTGAAACCAAAGTTGAAAATTTTAGTGCAGGTGCATGGATAAGAGACATGATCACATCTATCAAACATTTCACAAAGTGGAAGAAAATAGCCATAGTTACCAATCAAACTGCCGTTAAGAAATTTGCTGACGCCTTTAATTATGTTAGCCCGGGACATGCAAAAGGCTTTTCGCCGAACGATTTAGAGGAGGCTCTTATTTGGGTTAGTTTAAAGTTATAATCTATTGCCATTTCTGAAATCAACAAAAATTGTTTTATACAAATTCTATTTATGAGATTACCGATTGAAAGAAAAAATGTTAAAGTACTGCCGGACGTAAAGAGAGTAATCGCCAGATATTTTTTTAATGGAGAAGATAGGGCGAAGGAAGTTATAAAAAAGGTGATGGCATTGAGGGATGAACGTGTTTTTGCAATTATCTCACCACTCCTTCAGGAATATTCAAAACGTCACAGAAATATCACAAAAATATTGCTCAGAAATGGCCAGAAACTCGCCGAGTTGATGAAAACCATGGATATAGATTTTGAAGCAATCGACCTTCCCAAAAAATTACTTTTGGGATCTTACTTTACACATGAATATTCTATTGAATCGGCAGCATTTTTTAATCCATCCATCGTTGAAGATCCTGATCAAAGTGACCTAGAGGATGGTGAGAGGAGGCTGATTATTAGTTTCAGAGCTGTGGGTGAAGGCCATATATCATCAATTGTATTCAGAAGAGCATTAATAGATAGGAACAATGATATCACAGTGCTCCCGGCAGGTGATTATATCGTAGAAGCTGAAGTAATTAATAATGCTATTTATAATAAAAAACATTTTATTAATAAAGGTATTGCTGCACTAATAAGTGAAAATATCCTAGCAGAATTAGATGGCAGGTTAGGCGACCATTTTGAGTATCAGACGCTTAAGGATGTTATTTCGAAACTTCAAGAAGATGATCCGGATCCTGAAAGGGACCGAGAATTTGAAAAAGTATTATGGCTTTCAGATTCTTATTATGAAATCATTTTTTCAATGGATACAGATATTTCGGACAGAGTCATCTTTCCAATATCAGAATTCGAGAAGAAAGGAATTGAGGATGCCCGTTTTACTAAGTTTCAAAATGATGATGGCACATATACCTATTATGCTACTTACACTGCTTTTGATGGCAATATCATTATTCCAAAACTATTGAAAACAAATGACTTCTACGATTTCAATGTGGGACCATTATTTGGAGCAAGCGTTTTAAATAAAAACCTTGCACTCTTCCCAAGAAAAATCAATGGTAAATATGCCATGCTTTCCAGAATCGATGGCATTAATAATTATATCATGTTTTCAGATAAGATTAATGTCTGGGAAACTGCCACTAAAATACAGGAACCGAAATATAGTTGGGAATTTGTTCAAGTTGGAAATTGTGGGCCACCGATCGAGACATCGGAAGGTTGGCTGGTCATAACTCATGCGGTAGGGCCAATGAGGCGTTATTGTTTGAGCGCCTGTTTGCTCCAATTGGATAATCCTTCTATTGAGATAGGCAGGTTGGATTCGCCTTTATTGGTGCCAAATATGGATGAGCGGGAAGGTTATGTGCCTAACGTCGTGTATAGTTGTGGTTCCATAATTAATAATGGTCAGGTCATAATTCCTTATGGTTTGTCTGATTATTCTTCCTCTTTTGTAGCAGTGGATCTTGATAAATTGTTGGCGAGGCTGAAAAGAAATCCTATTTAAGATTAATCAATGGAAGGTTGGAGATCAGATTTATATCTATAAAATTATTAATTGATTTGGAACAGCTAAAGCAGTTAAGTCTAACAAATTTATAGACCGACTAAAGTCGGGAGTTTTTGTGGGATCTTGGACCGTTGGTTAAAACCAACGGCAAATTATGGATGGATTCATAGAATAGAGAATAGAAATAAATAATGCCAAAAATCAAAATTTTGAAATGCAATATTGCAAAATATAGGATCAATATCTCCTTCGCGTTCAATTGCCGTTGACTTTAGTCACCGGATAAAAATAAAAAATTTATACATAATACTCCATAAAAAATACCCTGCACATCACTATACAGGGCACCTGAGATTATTATGTTACTATTGATACATGAGTACCTTTTCTTTCATTGTTCCAATTAGTTTCTGATCATATTCGATAGCCTTGATTACAGTCAGATGAGATAGCAGATAAGCCAAGGTGCTTTCAGCGCCTTGGTTTTTATTGACTCCATTTGATTGAAGTCCATCGCCACAACCTTTAGATTCGCTATCATAAATCGGCAGCTGCAATGAATTTTGTCCAAGGAACCATAAATGACAGTTAAACATCGTCTCAAGATGTTTGCTTTCTTTTGTCACGATGAAAGCTTGGTAATACATAAGCACCATAGCCATAACATCTATGGCCTGTTGATCATATAGAGCCATTTTGTTTGTATCTTTGAAATACCAACCATTATTTCCGACAGGATTTATAGTCCCGCTTGTAAATGTGAGATTTTCTAAATGTTTTAATGCTTCATCTGCTATTGTGACCAATTGATCATCCTCAGTAATTTCTGCTGCATGATATAATGCAAGTGGTAAAATGCCATTGTCATATGTCAAATGATTTTCAAACCAATGCCAGTTGGAATCGCTTGCACTTTGGTAGGAAGCAACTAATTTATTTATTAAATTATTTAGCTCACTATTCACGCGCTCATCTCCTGGGCAACTTCTTAAAAAATACGTAATACCAATTATTGTATTAGCAATTCCTCTAATATGAGTTAGTTTTGAAAAATGTTGTATCGAGTCCTGAAATAATTGCCTTCCAAAATCCGCGTAATGCTTATTGGGAGCGTTATTTACAAGAAATCCCAAAGACCATATAGTACGGCCAAAAGAATCATCGGAACCTTCTTCGTCTAAAAACCTTCTATCAAAACTTAGGAAGTTTCTGAAATTTCCATTTTCCAAATGCATATGATGGATATAACTCATATATACTGGTATCATTTCCAGTGATTCTATACTAGCAGTCTCCTTATATGCCATCAATGCAGTGATCAGCGCCCTCGAATTATCATCAATACAATATCCTTCATTTCTATTAGGAATGCCGTATTTAGCATGCTGAAATATTCCGGTATCATCAGTCATTCTTTTGATATAGTTTAGACTAAGATCAGGCAGAGCACTTCTGTCAATGATAGGAAATACTGAGGCATCATGTTCTACAGCTTCTTCAATTGACTTCTTTATTACTTTAATGAATGCTTTTCCAATTTTTGGCCACCTTATTTGTTTTCCATAATTGTAGGCATTCTGCTTAATTTGTTTTAATTTGTCTGGTTTTGAAAGCAAATCATTTACCACATTGGCAAGTCCAACTTCATCTTTAAATCCAAAATAAGCGCCTCTATTATTGTCAAGTAATTCTTTAGCATGCCAATATGGAGTAGACACGACTGCAGCTCCGGCACCGACTGCGTAGGAAAGAGTACCACTTGTGATTTGTGCTTCATTAGGATAAGGTGTCACATATATGTCTGCAGCTCCCAGATATTGGATAAGTTCAGCTTCTTCCACATACCTTTTTATAAATACCAGATGGTCTGACACATTCAATTCTTCAGCTAGATCCTTAAGGTAATCCCGGTATTCTTCACCGGAGTGTTTAAGTATTCCTGGATGTGTATTTCCCAATATGACATAGACCGCTTCAGGATGTTCTTTGGTGATAGCAGGAAGTGCTTTAATTACAGTTTCCAAGCCTTTGCCTCTACTTATTAAACCAAAAGTGAGAAGTATTTTTTTTCCTTTTAATGCCGGCAATTCTCTAACTGGATTGTTTTCAGGGACTTCAAGGTCGGGAACGCCGTGTTCAATAATCTGAATTTTATGTCTTGGGACATTATATACCTCTGTGAGAATAGAAACACCTTTCTTACTCATCACTACAATCTTTGAAGAAACCTTCACTATTTTTTTAATAATAGATTTTTGAATAAAAGATGGGTCATCAAGAATGGTATGAAGAATCGAAATGATTGGGACTTTAATTCTATTAATGAATGGCCAAACAAAAATTCCATTATCACCTGCGTAGATACCAAATTCATGCTGTAGAATACACGCGTCAACATCACTTGAATTGATATAATTAGCCGCTTTAATGTAATCTTCGTTGACGTTTTGTCCAACGACAAATTTTACTTCAGGAGGATATACCAACTCTTCACCACCTTCTATATTGTTGAGAGCGATCACATAACTACTATCTTCAAGGGTCTGGTTTTGAAAATTACCACTTATTGCCTTTACCAAATTCTGATTGAATGTGGCAATACCGCATTGACGGGGAGGATATGTAGAAATATAAGCTATTTTCATAAATCAATTTGCTTTTAATATTCGTTAATAAATAAGCTATAAAAAAATGCTTCACAGGACTGATGCTCAAAATGAAAAATGTTTCAAACTTATATTAAGATATAAATAAGTTTGAAAAGGTCCGTGATTTGATGAAATTGAAGTCGATAATGGATTATTGTATTGTCAATCAATACTTTAGAAACGTGAAATCCAATAACGATGATATGATTAAAAAGCAATTTGACTATATTTAGTTCCAATTAATTGTTATTGAAAACTAAATGCAATACTAGAAAGGAATAATATATCTTTTTATTCAATTAAATTTTTAAAAAAAGGCTCCGAAAATCAATTCGAAGCCTTATTAATTCTATTACCGTAAAATTACTTTTTGAATGTCGGTTGATAACCCATATTATACCATATAAAGCTATAGATGTACGCCATTGTTTCTATATTTTTTTTCGTATTACTCGCACCATGTCCTGAATTGACATCTACTCTGATCAGCAATGGGTTGGTGGTAGATTTGCCGGCCACTTCCTGCAATGTCGCTGCATATTTGAATGAATGTGCAGGCACCACTCTGTCATCGTGATCCGCTGTAGTAACCAAAGTAGCAGGATAATTTACTCCAGGTTTGATATTGTGCATCGGAGAGTATCCATAAAGTGTTTTGAATTCCTCCCCATTATCAGATGAACCATAATCAGCGACCCAGTTAAACCCAATCGTAAACTTCTGGAAACGTAACATATCCATTACGCCAACCTGTGGAATAGCCACTTTGGCGAGGTCAGGTCGTTGATTGATGACTGCTCCCACGAGTGTGCCTCCATTGGATCCACCTCTCAATGCCAAATGTTCTGTATCGCAATATTTTTCACTCTTTAGATATTCACCGGCAGCTATAAAGTCATCGAATACATTTTGCTTCTTAAGCTTCATGCCTTGCTCATGCCATGCTTCCCCATATTCTCCACCACCACGAAGATTGGCTTGCGCATATACACCACCTTGTTCAAGGAAGGGAATTAATAATGGATTAAATCCGGGGTTCAAACTAATGTTAAATCCACCATAACCATATAGCAATGTTGGATTCTTGCCATTCATCTGAGTACCTTTTTTCATGACGATAAACATGGGGATCTGAGTACCATCCTTGCTAGGATAGAAAACCTGCTTCGTCACATAGTTGTCCGCTTTAAAATCGATCTCCGATTTTCTATAGACCTTTGACTTTTTTGTCATAATGTCATATTCATATATCGTAGAGGGGCTTGTAAACGACGTATAAGTGTAAAATGTCGTCTTATCCTTTCGCTCTCCGCCGAATCCTCCCACGTTGCCTAGTCCGGGAAGCTCTATTTCATTTTCCAGTTTGCCATTGTAGTCATATACATATACTTTCGAACAAACATCCTTCATATATCCTACGAAAAGTTTGCCACCTGCTGCACTTACAAATTGCAATGGTTCCTTAGCTTCAGGAATAATGGTCTTCCATTTTTTTGTTGTTGTATTATAGCCTAATACTTTTTTATTTGGCGCATCTTCATTGGTCATAATCACAAAATCAGCCCCAGTATTGTCCACAATGCTGTAATCAATATCTGTGATTTTTTCCACGATAGGAGTCCATGCAGTTCCACCTTTTTTCATATAAAATAGGGAATTGCCATCGAGGCCTTTTCCTCTGTCTGATCTAGATAGGATAGTATAGAATTCATCTTCTGTGGTATATCCAAAGTTGAAAGCCTGCGGCATAGAAGCATCTTCGAATATCAATTTGTCTTTATCCTGAGATTGGCCGACTTTGTGAAAATATACTTTGTGATTTTCGTTGATGGAAGCTAATGCACTTCCTTCCGGAGCGGGATATCTGCTGTAATAGAATCCATCGCCCTGCCATGAAGCTCCTGAAACTTTGATCCAGCTTAAAGAGTCTTTCAAGTATTTAAGTGATGTCATATCCATTACTTTTCCGGTACTCCAGTCTGAACCTCCTTGTGAAAGGTACACAGCGGCATATTTTCCGTTTTTAGAAAGTGAAAATCCGGCCAGTTTTGTGGTGCCATCAGCACTAAGATTATTTGGATCTATTACCAACTCCGGCTTTCCTTTAGATCCTTTGGTGCGATATAATAAAGATTGGTTTTGTAATCCGGTATTATAATAGTAATAATAATATTCTCCATTTCTGAAAGGAGAGGAATATTTTGGGTAATTATATAAGGCATTGAGCCTGTCTGTCAATGCACCGATGTAAGATATTTTGTCAAAATATGCTGAAGTGACCTTATTTTGTTCGGTCACCCAATCTTTAGTTTCCTGTGAATTGTCATCTTCCAGCCATCTGTAAGGATCAGCAACAGTCGTGCCATGATAATCATCTTTCTGGTCCGATTTCATGGTGGTTGGATAGGTATATTGTGCCTGCATACAATAGGGAAGAATTAGTGCAATAATTAATGTTTTAAAATTCATATGTAAATTTTTTTGTGAGGATACAAATATGGTCAAATAATTTAAATTATTGATCTACAACAAATTTCTTGTTCAACATATTATACCTGGATGTAAAGTTTCTAACCAGGATAATGTTTAGATACTTTTATTGTTTGTATAACAAATTGCACCTACACATAATTTTTTTTGCAATTTGATTTTCAGATGAGGGCATTTAAATTTTGCTTTGATGAATTAGAATCAAAATATGATGCAGTGCAGTGTAGTCTTTGTGCCTATGTGTTTCAGGAATTTTTATAAAACACATAGGCGTTCTAATAATGAGTATTTGTTTAGAGATTATTTAAATTTTGCTTTGAAGAATTAGAATCGAAGTATTATGTAGTGCAGTGCGGCCTTTGTGTCTATGTGTTTCAAGTATTTTTATAAAACATATAGGCACATAGGCGTTCTTATAATGAGTATTTATTTAGAGATTATTTAAATTTTGCTTTGAAGAATTAGAGTCAAAGTATGATGCAGTGCAGTGTGGCCTATGTGTCTATATGTTTCAAGTATTTTTATAAAAAACTTAGGCACATAGGCGTTCTTATAATAAGTATTTGTTTAGAGATTATTTAAATTTTGCTTTGACGAATTAAAATCAAAGTATGGTGCGGTTCAATTTGGCCTATATATGTTTTCAAAATAATTTAATGAAACACATAGACATAGAACACATAGTTTCAGTTTTTAAGGTATCCCATAAAATTATTTCTAAACCTGAAAAATAGCAAAAGTCTTTAATATTTGGCGAACGGCCTATGTGCCTATGTGTTTCAAGAAAAAATGAAATTAACAAGTTACAGTTGTGAAAGAACACAGGTGTCAACATGCCATAATACCTTCTTGCGCATTAATTGTATAGATTATTATCCACACACTTTTAATTGAAACAAGTGCCTAATGTTTCATTTTCCCAAATGAAATTGTATTTTTAGCAAATATAAATCAGAAATTACGATGGGCAGTTACAACATTAAAAATCTCGAGCACTACTTCAAACAATACAATAAATCAATAAAAAACCCTGCAAAATTCTGGGGAAAAATAGCTGATAAAAACTTCGACTGGCAACAGAAATGCGATAAAGTGGTCGATTTCGACATGCGGGAAGCTCAGTTCAAATGGTTTGAAAATGCCAAACTTAACATTACTCAGAATTGCATCGACAGGCATTTGAATGAAAGAGGTGAAAAGACAGCCTTTATTTTCGAGCCAAACGATCCGAATGAAGCAGCACAGCATATCAGCTATCAAGAATTATATAGTCGGGTGTCTAAGATGTCCAATGTACTTATCTCACATGGAATAAAAAAAGGTGACAGAGTATGTATTTATCTTCCCATGATACCTGAGCTCGCGGTGGCAGTGCTTGCTTGTGCCAGAATCGGTGCTGTCCATTCTGTCGTTTTCGCCGGATTTTCTGCTTCAGCAGTCGCAGCAAGGATCAATGATTGCGATTGTCGGATGGTCATTACCTCAGATGGCTCTTATCGTGGAGCTAAAACGATCGATCTTAAGGGGATAATTGATGAAGCATTAAAAACATGTCCCGGCGTGTTGTCCGTGATGGTTGTAAAGCGCATTAATTCTAAGATAAATATGACAGAAGGCCGCGATCATTGGTTGCAACCTCTGCTGGATGAAGCACTGGGTATGCATGTGGCAGAGGTCATGGATGCCGAGGATCCACTATTTATATTATACACTTCTGGTTCTACAGGTAAGCCAAAAGGCATGGTGCACACGATCGCAGGATATATGGTTTACACCGCCTACACTTTTAAAAATGTTTTTAAATATGATTTGGACGATGTTTTTTGGTGCACAGCGGATATTGGCTGGATCACCGGTCATTCTTATATTGTCTATGGCCCATTACTGAATGGAGCGACGACGATCATATTCGAAGGAATTCCATCATTTCCTGATTATAGCAGATTTTGGCAGGTTATAGAGAAACATAAAGTCAATCAGTTTTATACAGCGCCGACAGCCATCAGAGCATTGGCAAGAGAGGATGTTGAATTTGTACAAAAAAACGATCTGACTTCTTTAAAAGTAATAGGTTCTGTGGGCGAACCGATAAATGAAGAAGCGTGGGACTGGTACAATGAACATGTAGGTCATAGAAGCTGCCCGCTGGTTGATACCTGGTGGCAAACCGAAACTGGCGGTATAATGATTTCTCCAATTTCTTTTGTCACACCTACAAAACCATCCTTTGCGACATTACCGTTACCGGGAATACAACCTGCTCTAATGGATGAATTAAGCAATGAATTGTCAGGAAATCATGTAAGCGGTTCGCTATGTATTAAGTATCCATGGCCGGCCATCGCAAGGACTATTTATGGAGATCATAAGAGATACAAGGAAACATACTTCACTGCATATCCCGGGAAATATTTCACAGGAGATGGCGCATTAAGGGATGAAGTTGGCTATTATCGAATCACGGGTAGGGTAGATGACGTAATAATTGTATCTGGTCATAATCTAGGCACAGCGCCGATCGAAGACGCTATCAATGATCACCCTGATGTGGCGGAAAGTGCTATTGTCGGTTTTCCTCACGATATTAAGGGGAGCGCATTGTATGGCTTTGTTATACTGAACGAATCAGCTGAAGACCATGATCACGAGACTCAAAGAAAAGAAATCAATAAGCACATTGCTGAGCAAATCGGAGCCATCGCCAAACTCGACAAGATCCAGTTCGTCAGCGGACTACCAAAGACCCGATCCGGAAAAATCATGCGTCGCATCCTCCGCAAAATTGCTGAGAATGATTTTTCAAATCTTGGAGATACTTCCACTTTGTTGAATCCGGAGATCGTTGAGGAAATTAAGGATGGGAAAGTATGAGTTTGAATGATAAGTGGTTAGTGATAAATGGTGGAGGATAAATTGTTGGTTATGATTAATTGTCACATTTTGCTGAATATTTATTATTGATAATTTTTAAGCAGAATGGGCTTTATTTGAAACCTTTAACATATATTTATATGAATTATTTCTGCATAAAAATCATCACTTTGGTTCATATAATAATACCTGCTTAATTATGTCATTTAATAGATCATTAATTTTAATTGCCTTACTATTGTCTTTGACTCCCAGTGTCTTCGGACAGACTAAATTTGGACTTTCAGAATATCCCAAAATGGTTAATTTATCTGATTCCCAGATTTCTCCTGATGGTAAAAGCGTCGTTGTAGTGGTCTCGCGCCCGGATTATGATAAAAATAGAAATAATGCTGAGTTGGTAATGATCGATGTGAATTCTGGTAAAAAGAGGGTTCTTACTCAGAATAGATCCGCTGTGTCCAGCCCTAGATGGTCTCCAGATGGAACTCTATTGGCCTTTATTTCAAAAGCTGGACTGACTAAAGAATCCTTGAATCAGATATTTGTACTTTCCATGAATGGGGGAGAGGCTCGGCAGGTAACTCATGCCATCAAAGGAGTCCAGCATTTTGCATGGAGTCCAAATTCGACAGACATCGCCTTTGCAACTCTAAATGAAGCAACAAATAAAGAAGAGGTTGAAAAAGGTTATACCGCATTTGAAATAACGAATAATGATATGTTTGTCAGCAGCAAACCTTTAGTATCTCATATATGGTTAGCAAATACTGAAACAGCTGAAACGAGAAGATTAACAGATGGCACCTGGACGCTGCCTCAAGTTATTCCCCCTAGTGCACCATCTTCTCCCTTTTCATGGTCTCCTGATGGGAAGAGTATTTTATTTGTTAAGGTGGAATCGCCCTACTCTGGAGATGCGATGACGAGAAGTATACAGTTGTTGAATGTGGCAGATAGTACTTTTAAGCCATTGACAAAAAGAACAAAATTGGAGGCTTACCCTAATTTCTCTCCTGATGGCAACAAAATATCATATTGGTATAAACAAGGCGATCATATATCAAGCATTAATGAGCTTTGGATCACTGATTATTCTGGGAATGAAGGAAAGGTTATTAGTTCAAATTTGAACCGGGATCTATATCTTTCTGCTTGGCTGCCTGATAGTAAATCTTTTTTGGTAGGAGGGCATAATGATAATAAGACATCATTATGGTCAATGACTATGGATGGGAAAACTACACCTATTGATCTGGGAAATATTTGTCCTTCCTGGGGTTTTTGGATGGACGCGACAGTTAGTAAAGCCGGGTCTATTGCTTTTACAGGATCCGAACCTGATAAACCGATTGAATTATATTATCTGGCATCTACTGCTTCAAAACCTAAGCAATTGACTAATTATAATGAACCAATAAGCAAGATGACTCTTGGTAAAACTGAAACTATTCGCTGGGAGAATGACAAATTTAAACATTGCGGCATAGTTACCTATCCTGCAGACTATGTCAAAGGCAAGAAATATCCTTTAGTTTTATTGATTCATGGAGGGCCGAATTCTGCATCTGTGGAGGCTTTCTCCCGCATGGGACAGTTAATGGCTAGTGAAGGATTTTTTGTTTTTGAACCAAATTATCGAGGTAGTGACAATCTGGGGTATGAGTATAAGTTGGCTATCATTGAAGATATGGGAGAAGGGCCGGGAAGGGATGTAATGGCTGGTCTGGAAAAATTGAAATCGAGTGGTTTGATTGATGTAGATAGAATTGCTGTTACTGGATGGTCTTATGGAGGATTCATGACTGTCTGGTTGGCAGGCCATTATGGCGGTTGGAAGGCGGCAGTCGCAGGAGCAGCAGTCACGGATTGGGTGGATCAATACAATCTCAGTGATGGAAATGTCATGCGTATACGCTTGCTCGGTGGATCTCCATGGGTAGGGGATAATATGAAAAAATATATTGCACAATCACCGATCACCCAGGCCAAAAATATAAAAGCTCCTACATTGATTTTATCAAATACTAGCGATCCAAGGGTTCCAGTTACTCAGTCCTACAAGCTATACCATACATTGATCGATAATGGAACAGTCACCAAATTTGTTGGCTGGCCAGTTGCTGCTCACAATGCCTCCGATCCAATCACTATACGGGAGCGGGACAAAGAGTGGCTTAATTGGTTAAAGGAATATATGAAGTAATAAAAAATTAAAAATTAGAAATTAGAAATCAGAATTTTTCCCGTCAAAGTTCATGGACAGCACGGAAATTACTTTGAATTTACCTGGCAAATTATCTGGCAAATTATACAAGGCAGGGAAATTAATTTATTCCTTAAGGCTAAATTTATCTATTTGATATGCTTTTGTCAGCTCACTTTCTCGCTTATCGCTAATTGCTACTGGCTGATAGCTGATGGCTTCGTTTTGGAAACGAGATGCTCTTATTCATAAAGACTGTTTGTGAATAATTCCTCCTCACCTTATCACTTCCTCACCTTCTCATCATACCGCCACTTTGGCTTTGGCAGGCAAGCTCCTCCATTTTCAACACATTTCTTTCATATTGCTATTATTACAAATAAAGAATAATCGATATATATGCTTTAAATACATGCTACATATAATAAAAATTCTATCTTTATTCCCAAATTGAGCGCTGTTTCGCAATTTCGAAAGAATTGATTGCTTAGAATTTTATTAAATGATGTTAGATGAATAATATTTCTACAACTATTATCTGTTTTTTGATCTTTTGTTCTGCTGTGATTACTTCTGCCCAGAATGGTCAAATAGACAGCACATACGGAAATTATGGAAAACAAAATTATGCTGATTTCCATCCTTATTTATATTCCATTGAGGAGATAACAAAGTTGCCACAAAGTGAAGAAAGTTTTCTATTGCTAGGGAATATTATTTCTAAAGACGATGAGGGGAAAATGTGGTTGCCGGTGAGTACATTCAAGAATGATTATTTGGTTAGTGAGAAACAAATGCCTTTGAGTGAAACTCAACAAAATTTTAATCTTAAATGTGCCATTGCTTCTACAGCTGGATATGCCAGTAGGTTTGTGATCGCAGGAGGTCGAAATGGTAATTTGTTTTTAAAACAATTTGAAGTAGACGGCACTCCTGTTGATAATTTCGGTATCCACAGTGAGGTGGTTAGAGACCTTGGAAGTGATGACTATGTAAGTTCTATGGTCCGGTTATTCGACCGTACATACGTAGTTTTTGCCAGGACAAAAAATAAGATTGTTTGTTTAAAATTGGATGATGCCGGTGAATGGGATCCTAGTTTTGGTGTGGGCGGGAAACTTGAATTTCCAGTTTCGGGAGACTTTAAAGTTTATTCAACTATTACTTCGCACAATGATATTTATTTTACAACAGGAATTCAGCAACTGCGCAAAATGAATCAATATGGAGTGGAAGATTTAGAATTTTTCTCATTAGCAAATCAATATGCAGATCTGAAAGTATCGAGCATGCAGATAATGGATGATGGGAATTTATTGTTAGGCGGTAATGAATTATTCAGCCCGAAATCACTTATTTTACTAAAATTAACCCCGGATGGAAGTCCTGTAAATTCATTTGGTAACCAGGGAAAAACGTTGATCAATTATCAAGGTAATTTTAATACAATTAATTCTGTTCGCATCTTTAAAAATAGAATTTTTGTAGTTGGGGGTATTGACCTGAATTTTTTTGTAGCCAAAGTTTCAATCGATGGGTTGCTTGTTCCTGAATTTGGGGTGGATGGGATTGTAAAAATCAAATATGGCAATAGCATTACAACTTGTCTTGACATAAATTTAAATAATAATGGCACAGCATTGTTAATGGGTTCAAGGGAAGGCTGGCTTGCCACTGCAAGGATTAAAAGTGGTGCTCTTCCAACAGTTAATGCTTCAATTTCTGCGGAATTTGTCTGCCCGGGAGATATATTTCAACTGTCAGCAACTGGCGCTGACAGCTATCATTGGGTAGGAAGCGATGGTTTTGAAAGTTTTATTGCCAATCCAACTATCAGTATTAATGACACATTCTCAGGCGCAGACGTCCTTTATACGGTGACGGGACAGAATGCTGATGGCTTTTCTGATGAAGCTCAAACTGCAGTTTTTCTGAAGAATGATATTGAATTTAGTTATACAGAAAAATTACCATGTTTTGGCTCGGAAGCTGGACATTTAGTGAAGATTTTGAAAGGATCAAACTTTGACTCTAATATCCAATTAAATTACAATCCAGCATTCGCTACCAAGGTCTCAGAAGATGATGAAAGTGTTATTATGGCTTTTAATTTTGCAGCGAGCCCACTCGAATTATCCTTCAATGATTCTGAAGCGAGATATTGTCCTAAGACGTTGTCCGTAGATTTTAGAACGCATGAGGCAATACTGGCCACATTGGAAGTTAACTCCATTGATAGCACATGTATAGGTGTGATAAATCCATTTGATGAATCAGATCCATTGACTTATCTATGGACCAATAGCAGTACAGGAAAGATTGCGGCCGGCCTATCTGCTGGGCCATTTGAAGTAACTATAACTAATACAGTGACAGGATGTACCGCAACCTTTGGCGCTGAATGTGCACCTGTATTAAGTTCTGATAATCTTCAAAATAGTATAAACGCAATTTTCCCTAATCCTACATCTGATGAGGTAAGTGTTGTATTAGACAAGTCATTCAACGATGCATCTTTAATGACTTTCATGGATAGTCAAGGTAAGATCATTGTAATTCAAAAATTAAATAATCAAGCTAATGGAATTTATAAGATAAATGTCGGGGAATTTAGTGCCGGGCTTTATTTTGTAAAAGTCCAAAATACTGAAAATAAGCTCTTTACTGGCAAATTTATTAAGATAAGTAATTAGTATATTTACAATAGTCTTTAGCCTTAAGATTTCTTTTATTTAGAAATGATTTTTAATACATCAATTATAAATTCAAACAAATAAAACATGAAAAACTCAATGAAACTATTTTTATTTATTTTTTTTGTATTTCCATTTATCGCTTTTTCTCAAAATGAAATTTCAGGTAATATTCAATACAAAAATTTCTCAAATTCTGCCAATTTGCACTTTATGGAATTACCTACTTCTCCAGACATTTTGTTGGGCACCAACTATGGAATGAAGGCTCCAAAAGATAAATGCATCACTTACAAGAGGATGAAAACTACAGGGCTTATACTTACTATTGCAGGTTCTGTTGTAATGGCTGGTGGTATAGCTCTAATCTTAAGTGTAGTTGAAACAGAAAATCTTCTAGGATTAGATGATGGTGATGACACTGATCTCAACAGATTGATAGCAGGATATGGATGTAGTTTGATGGGCGGTGCGAGTCTATCTGCGGGTATTCCACTTTTGATAATAGGAAATATAAAATCTAATAAATTCTGCTCCGGAAAAGAAAGCTCTTACTTGAGTGCTGGTGCTCAGGATAATGGAGTTGGGATGAAATTGACGTTTTAGTCGATGTGAGATGTGAAATGCCTAAAAGATTGGGGAGTATTATTCTGAAGTCTGGTTGTGGCTTTCAATTAATTATTATTAATTTTCTAATGCGCCACCCAGTCTTTGGCCCCCCCGCCTGATTAGTCGGGCAAGCATCCGACCGGAGGGGAAGTATAGTCGTAATTTTGCTAAAATTAAAATTTTGAAAAGATAAAGTTTATTTTTCTAATTGAGAAATTCTTACTAAATTGTTTAATATTTATTGATATTTAATTTAAATGTAAATTATAACAAATGAAAAATAATTCAAACCCCCTTCTTTTCGTAGTATTTCTTTTTCCAATATCTTTATTTTGCCAAAAAGAATTAGCCTCTTCCACTAATTATAAATCATATTCATCTTCTTTGAACAATGAATTTTCAGAATCGAGTACAACTTTAGTTTTACCCATTAATATGAAACTAAACTTAGTAGCCAAAGACAAATGTAGAACCTATAAATCGATGAATACAGCAGGAGCTGTTATGACAATTTTCGGTTCAATTTTCTTTGTTGGAGGAACTGCTATGCTATTTATTTCTGCAGGTGATAATTATGAAGATAAAAGTGGCAACAAAATTGGTGGATTGGTGATAGCAGGAGTGTCAGGTGTGGTAGTTGGTGGAATGGCACTGGGTGGCGGTATTCCTCTAATGATCATTGGCAAATTGAAATCTAGGAAATATTGTAGCGGAAAAGAAAGCTCTTACCTGAGTGTGGGTGCTCATGATAATGGACTTGGGATGACATTGACGTTCTAGTTGATGTGAGATGTGAGATGTGAGAGGTGTGAGATGGGGCAAAGATTTGGGAGTATTACTATGTGGTCTGGTTGGCTTTTTAAAAAATTATTATTAATTTTCTAATGCGCCACCCCGCCTTTGGCACCCCTCCGACCGGAGGGGAAGTATAATCATACCTTTTATAATATTTTGAACTACAGTTGTAACGAGATTCTTCCCATTTTCGAAAGTATTGTTTATTCCAGAAACGAAGGCCATACTTCCCCTCATGCTGAGGGGTGCCGAATGGCGGGGTGAGATCTTTTTTTTGTCAATAGACTTGACTAAGGGCAGATGGTTCTGATGTAAAACCGAGATTAGTTTTTCTTATTCTGACCCGCCGCCGCTAAAGCTTTGTCGGGCAAGATTCTGACTTCTAATTTCTTCCTTTAATTTCGTAATTGTAATACTTTTAGGATTTATTCATTAGAAAGAAAATTCAGTTGTTAATTATCTAATACGCCAGCCCGCCTTTGGCCTCCACGACTCTATGCGCAGGCAAGCCTCCGACCGGAGGGGAAGTATAATCGAATTTTTGTTAATTGTATCTACCTAATTTGCATCTAAATAAAATAATTATAAGCGAAAAATTAGAATTTAGAATTGCGTTCCCTAAAACATCAATCTTTGTGATTACCACTCATCATTTATCATTTATAATTCACCATTTATAATTCTTTGCCCATCACCCTTTTCTCAGCTCACTAATACATTTATTTACATTATTTTTCAAGTCACCATCCTGAGAAAGTGCATTTACAAAATGACTACCAACGATAGCTCCACTAGTATAATGGCCAAGTACCTCAAGGTCTTCCTTGTTTTTTACACCAAATCCTGCGATCAAAGGATGTTGTAAATTCATTGAATTTACCCTTTCAAAATATTGCTGCTGATCTGCATCATTTTTTAGTCCTCCTCCTGTCGTTCCCGGAGCTGTAACCATATAAATAAAACCTCCACTTGCTTCATCTATTGCTTTAATACGCTCGGGAGAAGTGTTAGGTGTAATTAAAAAGATCATGTGAAGTCCATGTTTTGCAATAATTGGCTTCCATTCTCTTTCGAAGACGATGAGCGGAAGATCGGGAATTATGAATCCATCTATACCTACATTTGCCGCCATCCTGCAAAATTTTTCAATTCCAAATTGCATCACAGGATTGATATACCCCATCAAGATCAGAGGCAGTGTTGTTTTGGTTCTGATTTCTTTTAATTGATCCATTAATAGATCGATGGACATCCCATTAGCTAAAGCTGCCATGCTGCTATGTTGTATGACAGGACCATCAGCTATTGGATCAGAAAATGGAATTCCTATCTCTATCATGTCCACCCCTGCTTCATCCAATGCTTCTATGATGCTGACTGTATCGTCTAGATTAGGATATCCAGCCGTCATAAAAATGGACAAAATGCCATTGTCTTTTTTTTCAAAAAGTAAGTCAATTCTATTCATTATTATTTCATTTATTTGGAGCATGTTCCATGAAGGCAGCGAGGTCTTTGTCCCCACGGCCTGATAAACATAATACTATTTTATTCGATGGATTTAACTCAAGTTTCTCAAGAGCGGCTATGGCATGAGCAGATTCCAACGCTGGAATGATGCCTTCGAGTTTCATTAATAAATATGCTGCATCCAGTGCTTCCGTATCGGTAACTGAGACGTATCTGGCACGACCGGTTTCATTCAAGTGTGCGTGAATAGGTCCTATGCCTGGATAGTCCAAACCGGCTGATATGCTGTATGGTTCTATGATTTGACCATCTTGTGACTGTATAAGCATTGTTTTGGCACTGTGGATGATTCCAATTGAACCTTTGGCAATGGTTGCAGCATGTTCTAAAGTATTTATTCCTATTCCTGCGGCCTCTATTCCAATTAATTCTACTGAAGGATTATCAAGGAAATGAGCAAATGATCCGGCAGCATTTGAACCACCACCTACACAAGCGAGCACGGTATCAGGAAGTTCAGAACCAGTTTGCTCTTTAAGCTGGGTTTTGATTTCTTCACTTATGACAGACTGAAAATGCATTACCATCTCAGGATAAGGTGCTGGTCCAACTACAGACCCAATAATGTAGTGCGTATCAGAAGGATGGCTGATCCAGTACCTTATGGCTTCATTGCAGGCATCTTTCAGTGTTTTATTACCACTGGTGGCAGGAATTACTTTCGCTCCCAGTAGCTTCATCCGATCTACATTGGGTTGCTGCCTTGCAATGTCTGTTTCACCCATGAATACCGTGCATTCCATATCCATAAGTGCGCAGACAGTAGCTGTAGCGACTCCATGCTGTCCAGCCCCGGTCTCAGCGATGATCTTTCTTTTCCCCATCCTTTTGGCAAGAAGTACCTGACCGATGGTATTATTGATCTTGTGAGAACCTGTATGATTCAAGTCCTCTCTTTTTAGAAATATGGAAGTTTTATAATGATCAGAAAGTCTGGTTGCTAAGTAGAGTGGACTTGGCCTGCCTACATAGTCCTTTAGTAATGCATCAAAATCATTTTTAAATGAAACATCATTTTTTAATTGATCAAAATGAAGATTTAATTCTTCGATATTATGATGTAATATTTCAGGTATATATGCACCGCCAAAGTTGCCATAATATCCAAATACATCAGCTGTGTATTGCATGTACGAAAGATTTAATTTTATCAATATTTTTCATTCCCGGCTTTGTTTCGAACCTACTATTTATATCTATTCCCCACAAAAGAGGTAAACTCAATTGACTGATCCTTTGGTCAAGGTCGGCATGGATTCCTCCAGAAAGGATAAAAGGCAACGGTATATTTTTATTGTCTAACAGTTCCCAATCAAACAGTTTGCCACTGCCGCCTTGCTGCAAACTGTATGTATCGAAAAGTATATAATCGCAAGAGGTTTTATATTTTTCCAATATTTTAAAATCAAAGAACTCATCAACTCCAAAAGCTTTGATCACCTTAACTTTATTTGTAAAAAGTGAACAAAAGTCAGCGCTTTCCTGGCCATGCAGCTGAATATAATCAAGCTTATACTGATCTATTTGCTTTGAGACTAGCGCAGCAGATGGGTTGACGAAAACACCAACTTTCTTTACTTGAACTATTTGAGAAACAAAATCAATGATAGCTTTCTTGTCTTTTAAAAATCTTTTTGATGTGGGGACGAATATTAAACCGATCATATCCACGCCAATGTCCAATACCTTTTTTATATTTTCTTTTGAGGTCATTCCACAAACCTTGATCTTAATTTTCTCCTTATCACTATTCATATCCTCATTTTTAAATTTTAATTTTGTTGGTGCAGCTGTTGTACAAAGCTGGAAAAAGCTAGCCCGGGATCCGGTTCACTCATAAACAACTCCCCGATCAAGAGTCCCGTAAAACCCGCATCAAGCAGCATTCTGGCATCCTGTACATTTCTAATTCCACTCTCTGAAATACATGGTTTATGTTTCGGAAGCAGCTTTATTAATTCCAATGAAGTATTCAAGTCCGTTTTGAATGTTTTAAGATCCCTGTTATTAATGCCAATGATGTCCACCGATTCATGATATTTATTTAATTCTAACTGATCATGTATTTCCAAAATTACTTCCATATCCAATGCATGGGCCAATTCAGTAAAGGAAATTATTTCATCTTTATCCAGAATTGAAGCGATCAAAAGGATGACATCAGCACCGATAGCTCTAGCCTCTATGATCTGATAAGGATCAATGATAAAATCCTTACGTAACATAGGGCATAATGGATTAACTACTTTGGCTGAAAAAAGATCTTCTACAGAACCGCCGAAAAATTCTTCATCGGTCAGAATGCTAATCCCGCTTGCCTGGGCCAAAGCATATTTGGGAATGATATCAAGTACATCCGCGAATTCATTCAGAAATCCCTTTGAAGGGGACTTCCTTTTAAATTCTGCTATAATTGATGTCTTTAATGGGTCTTGAAGTGAATTTACCATTGAAACTACAGGAGCTGATTGCATGGCTAATTGCTCAAGAATGTCCATTGGTGTATGTAATTCTTTTTCTTTTACTTCTTTAATTTTCGACTCAACGATCGTATTTAATTGATTTACCATCTTTTTTCTATATTAAGTATTACTGATAATTTTTTTGAAGGTATTAAGTGCTGCACCATTTTCAATTAATTCTCTGCTTAGTTCTACAGCGTCAGACAGAGAAAGTTTATGATTAATTAATTGCATTGCAATGGCGCTATTAGCAATAACTACATTAATCTGTGCCGCTGTAGCATTGTTTTCCAAAACTTCCATAAAGATACGCGAAGCCGAGTTAGCAGTTTCTCCGCCAGATATTTCTTCCGGTTTTATTTTATTAAAGCCGAAAGATCTTGGGTTAAGGAGTTTTTCTTCTTTATTGCTATAAATCTTGCATTCTGCTGTCAAAGAGATCTCATCATATCCATCTATGTTGTGCAATATGAGGTAATCTTTTTTTGTATCCTGAAGCAAATAGTGATACATCCTGGCGATACTCAGCGAATTCGTGCCGAGAACCTGGTAACCTGGCTGAACAGGATTAGTCAATGGCCCTAATAGATTGAAAAATGTTCTTATTCCTAGGTTTTTTCTGATAGTTGCAACATTTTTCATCGCAGGGTGGAAGAGGGGAGCATGAAGAAAACAAATATTAGCCTCATCTAACTGTCGTTGTAGAACATCCTGCTGATTAGAAAATTTATAGCCAAATGATTCTAGTACATTGGAGGAACCACTTATAGACGTCGAGCCATAATTTCCATGTTTTATTACCTTTTGCCCCGAAGCTGCTAATACGATGGAAGTCAAGGTTGAAATATTAAAGGTGTTTTTGCCATCTCCTCCTGTCCCCACGATGTCGAGTGCAGCCTCCTGGCCATCTAGTTTTATCTTGAGACATTGATCCAATAATGCTTCTCTAAATCCTTTCAACTCATCAAAAGTTATCCTGCGCATTACGAATGCGGAGATAAAAGCTATTGTTTGCGCCTCATTGATGAGTCCATTAGTGATGCCCTGCAGTGTATCATAAGCTTCATCATGCGAAAGACTGTCATAATTGGCTAGTCTGTTAAGGATCTTTTTCATGAAATGTGGTAAGACACCTTCTGTATATGTCGTTGTTTGTACCATGTTATATTTTTATCCAGTTTTGAATTATTTTTTTTCCATCTGGTGTCAGAATGCTTTCAGGATGAAATTGTACGCCTTTTATATCTAATGAGTTATGACTGATGGCCATGATGAGCCCTTCATCATCAACGGCAGTGACGCTAAGGTCGACAGGCAAACTTTCAGGATCTATGATCCAGGAATGGTATCTACCTACTTCGAATCGCGATGGCAGACCTTCAAATAAATCATCTGTACCTTTATGTTCTATCGGTGTGGCAATGCCGTGAAACACCTTTGAAATATTAATTAATTTTCCGCCAAATGCTTCCCCTATAGCTTGATGTCCGAGACAAACCCCTAATATGCTTTTGGAAGAGGCATAATGCTTTATTACATCAAGTAAAAGTCCTGCTTCTTCCGGGATTCCCGGACCTGGAGAAAGTACGATCTTATCAAATTGGTCAAGGTCGCCTATTTCAAACTGATCATTGCGCAAGACGACAGGTTTACATCCTGCGACGACCTCAACGAGTGAAGCGAGATTGTAGGTAAAGCTGTCATAATTATCAATAATGACTATGTTCATTTTATTCGTTTTTATGTTAGTTGCATTTAATGCACTATTTGTTAGTTGTGACATAGCTAGTTGGTTGATGTTTCCTGAGCTAATTGAATAGCTGTCCTCAGTCCGCGCAACTTATGACTGACTTCATTTAATTCATTCAAAGGTATTGAATTAACGGTGATGCCGGCTCCAGCCCTGTAGTGCAATGTATGCCCTTTGCTAAGGAATGATCTGATCATGATAGCTTGATTTGTTTCTCCTTGCGGCTGAATATAACCAACGCAACCTCCATAAAAAGAACGGTCTGAATGTTCTAATTTATCTATGAGTTGAATTGCTTTATATTTTGGTGCTCCTGAGAGTGTTCCGGCTGGAAATGTTTCAGCGAGTACTTTTAACGAATTATCATGCGTCATTTTTTCACCAACCACTTCAGAAACCATATGGATGACATGAGAGAATTCTTGAATATTTTTATAGTAAGATACGCTCACCTCCTTGAAAGATTTACTTAGATCATTGCGCGCCAGATCTACCAGCATCACATGTTCTGCATTTTCCTTTGCATCATTTTTCAAAGCAATGAGTGCAGCATTATCTTCTTCTGGAACACCGGTTCTACTAGCTGTACCAGCTATAGGATGAATAATGGCTCTTCCTTCATTGACCTTAATTTGTGCCTCAGGGGAGGACCCAAACAACCTGTAATCGCCGTAGTCAAAATAAAATAGATAAGGTGAAGGATTGACCATTCTCAAAGCCCTGTAAACATTAAAATCATCTCCTTTAAAATCAATTTCAAATGCTCTTGATAAGACAATCTGGAAGGTATCGCCCCTGCGACAATGATCTATGCCTAGATTTACTATGTCCATATATTCCTGGTCATTGCAACTGGTTCGTTCCTCCCCGGAAACTTTGAATCTGAAATTATTAAAATAATTGATCCTGAGTGATGACTCTATATGTATCAATTCGTCTTCAGCTGCTTCAGAAAAATTATGTTGCGTCAAATAAATAGCATGATGATAATGATCAAATACGATTACAAACTTATATGCGTATAGTCTGATGTCGGGAATATCTATTTTATCATCTGCAGCCGTAAGCGTCATAGAATCGAAATACTGAACTGCATCATAATTAAAGTGACCAAAGAAGCGACCTTGGGTGGCAGGTCTTTGTGCTTTGATGAAATGAAATGATGTTAAGTACTGATTGACCTCTTCCAGGACCTCAGCATTGGGAGTGGTCTGCTTTTCAGAATATGGTAATTCCTCATTCAGATAAACGATCTCTCCATTTTGCACACTTATGCCACATAAGGGTTGGAAACAGATATAAGAGTAGTTTTTTTCATTGCCATAATAATCTGAGCTTTCCAGCAGAATGCAGCTAGGGTACAGATCGCGCATCTTGAGATACACACTCACAGGAGTGTGGGCGTCAGAAAGGATTTTCTTTTCAAAGTGGTATATAGTATTTGACATTTTAATATTTTAGAGTGGAATAGGCATAAAAAAAACCGACTGGCATGTACAGCAGTCGGTTTAATATTATTTTAACTTTCTATGATTCTTTCAATATAAATCGCTGTCCATGCCTTGCCAGGTTGGACGCCACCATATATTTAGAAGAATAGAATGTTTCATTAGACTCAATTTCGTGGTAAAGATAGTTTTTAATTTAAATTATGGTAAAAAAATAAATCTTTGAATTTTTAAAGCACTTATTTAAGTTTCTAAAGCCAAATAAATGATTAATTTTAATTAATAAATATATAAATGGACAAAGTTAGCAGGGAATTAAGCAACGATCAAAAGCGAGATATACTTAAAGTGCTGCAAAGCCGTTTTGAAAAAAACATAGATCGTCATAAGGGAATTAATTGGGCAGATGTTCAAGCAAAATTGGAAACAAAGCCATCAAAACTTTGGTCACTGCATGAGATGGAACTAACAGGTGGAGAACCGGATGTGGTTGGAATGGATGAAACTTCTCATGAATATATTTTCTTTGACTGTTCGCCGGAAAGCCCTAAAGATAGAAGAAGCATTTGTTATGACAGGAAGGCGCTTGATTCCAGAAAAGAAAATAAACCAAGAGATAGTGCTTTGGACATGGCGGCAGCAATGGGTGTTGATTTGTTGACAGAGGCCCAATATAGATCACTGCAAGAGTTTGGGAGTTTCGAATTGAAGACTTCAAGTTGGGTAGTGACTCCGCCTGAAATCAGAAGACTGGGTGGAGCATTATTTTGTGATCGGCGATACGATACAGTATTCACCTACCACAATGGGGCAGAATCCTATTATACTGTCAGAGGCTTTCGTGGAGTTTTGAAGGTTTAATTTAGAATATGAATTTAATTTAATTCATGTTTCGGCAGTTGATAAACGATGGTAGATGGCTGATGTTAGAAGGTAGATGGTAATTAGTTAATTGATTAATATTTTTCCTCTTATTTGATTTATAAGATAAAAATTCCCATTAATTGATGAAAAGCCAGCTAAAATCTACCCCGCCTTGTTCGGCGGACAAGCTTCTAGCATCTAACATTTTATTAAGATTCTAATTTTCCTTAAATTTAGGCTAATTTGATCATCGAAATTTGAGTAATTTAATTGAAATGAATTCCAAAGTAAGTATTTTTATAAGCGAGTCTAAACAATGGCGCGCAGAAATGGAGGCATTGAGGTCTATTCTGCTTGATTGTGGTTTGGAGGAGGAAGTTAAATGGAGCAAGCCATGCTACACGTTGGCCGGTAAAAATATCGCAGTGATTCAGCCATTTAAAGATTATTGTGCACTGTTGTTTATGAAAGGGTATTTGCTAAAAGATAAAGACAATATTCTTGTTAAAACTAGTGAAAATACTAGAGTTGGAAGGCAAGCTCGTTTCACAGAGGTTCAAGATATTTATGATTCAGTAAATAAGCTCTCATCAATAATTCGTGAGGCGATAGAAGTTGAAAATTCAGGAAAAAAAGAAGAAAAAATTGAAAAAAGCAAGCCTGAATTTACAAAGGAGTTGACTGAAGAATTTGAAAAAGATCTGTTATTCGACAAGGCTTTTAAGGCCTTGACTCCCGGTCGTCAGCGCTCTTGGATTTTTTATTTTGCTTCAGCTAAGCAATCCTCAACCCGCATATCTAGAATAGAAAAAAGTAAAAAGAAAATCTTTGAGGGTAAGGGTTATAATGAGTATTGAAGGGAGAAATCCTAAAGCGAAATTTTAAAATTTAATTTGGATGGTTTTTGAAAGATTTCTCAAATATCTGCCATACTATTAAGATTATAATCTGCTTATTTGGCCCTCTAAAAAATCTTTCATTTTCCGACATTCTTTCAAATTATATATATTTGCCTTATAAAAATACTTGACTATGTCTATTCTCGTTCTCGGTCTTATTGCCTTTTTGGGATATTCAGTTTACTCGAAGGGATATTTCACATTTCAACCTGAGGGTAAAAGATATCAGAAAAATTCTGGCTTGGTGCAAGATTATTTATTAAGCCAGCAGCCATATCTTGTAGATTTCGGTGATGATGAATTGGAATTACTTTCCGGCAATAAACAAAGGGAAAAGAATCGTTCCTTTTTTAGTCAACCGACTGAAGGGATATTACTTTCTATTTATCATGAACCATTTATCGCTTTCAAATCAATCTTTCATACCAACGAATTAAAAACTGGTGTCATTGGTGTTGCTACACAAAAAGAGCAATATGTCTACATCCTCAAAAAGGACCATGTAGATATTTTTGTCAATAAAAAACCATTCGGCACTATCAAAGGTGATGGTCAACTCATTAGTCCAAATGATAAAGAGGCACTCGCCAGCTATACTTTAAAAAATGATACTTCCTATCTTATCCGAGTGAAAAATTCTCCAGAGGCTGAAGTCAAACTTAATATAGAATCTAATAGTTTGCCACAAAGAATCCTCGATCTATATGGCCCCTCCACACCTGAAATAAATGATCTTGTGAAAATTTTGTCATTTTATTTAATTGGGTTGGGCGTTAAGTAGGTAAAAAAAATTGAAAATTGAAAATGAAGATGAGAAAGGGCGTTACTGTTCGATCTACTTCATAACTTAAAGCCTATTTCTATGGCTTATGGAATATAGTGATGGTTGATAGCTCCGTTGCGAAAATGAGGTTAGTTTTTCAAAATAAGGACTATAAAAAGTTAGAATTATCTCACAGAAGGAACTCAATTGGCTATGCTTGACTTTTTGATTACTGATTACTGATTACTGATTACTGATTACTGATTACTGATTACTGATTACTGATTACTGATTACTGATTACTGATTACTGATTACTGATTACTGATTACTGATCACTGACCACTGATTACAGACCACTGAGCCCTGATTCCTGACCACTGATCAACATCTTCTTCTCGTATGATTTCTATTTATTATCTTCACCATATGTTAATCTAATTTCTATGCAGTTTATTAAAGCATTTTATTATACTATTTCTGTTGCCCTGCTAATGTTTTCAGTTGGTTGTAAAAGTGACACCAAAACTTCTATTGACATTATAAATGTTAGGATTAATGAAGGCCCTGATGGTTTATTTCCGCTCACTTCTAAAACTGCAGTGGCGGGACAAATTAGTTCAAAGGTATATTTGCCTTTGGCAGATTTTAATCCCGAAACACTCGTTTTGGAGCCTGTATTGTTAGAGGAGATACCTGAACCGCGCATTGATACCTTAGGCGAGACTTATGATATGAGGATCCTTAAGGATGCAATATGGAGTGATGGAAAACCAGTTACAGCCAACGATGTTTTATTTACCTTGAAACTGATCGCTAACCCTTATTCAGAATTTGGTTCTATCGAATCAACCGTTAAAAATATTGTGTCTTTATCTTCAGCAGACCCTGCAGGAAAGTCTTTCAAGATAGTTTTCAATGGCAAGTATCATCTTGATCTTGAGGCTTTTACAAACCTACCTATTTTGCCTGCACATATATTCGACTCCAAAAATAGTATGAGCAATTATGATTATTCCTCTCTTGTGGAGCATGGTGATTCTCTCAAGACAACAGCAGATTCAACGATATTTAAGACAATCGCAGAAAATGCACTTGTACAAAATAAAGATTTCAAAAATATCATTGGCTGCGGAGCTTATAGTATCTCAGAATGGATGCCGGGACAGCGCTTGACTTTGATTAAAAATAAAAACTATTGGGGAGATAAGGAAGGGAAAAAACGAACTGAACTGCAAGCATTCCCTAAGACAATCAATTACCTGATCTTACCTGAAGAATCTACTGCCATGGCGGCGCTAAAGGCAGGACAAATTGATATCTTATCAGATGTACCTGAAGAAAGCGTGGATCAGATCAAAAATGATCCAAATCTTGCAAGTCATTATGAAATAGCAACTCCGGATGTGCTTCAGTATTTATATATTGGTATGAACAATAATGGAATTATTCTCCAGGATGTCAATGTTAGAAAAGCGCTGGCCCAATTAGTAAATGTAGATCAGTTGATTCAATCTCTTATGGGGGGGGAGGCCACTAAGGTATTTAGTCCAATACTTTCACAAAAACCATATGCAGTAAATAATTTAAAACCTGTTGTATATAATCCTGAAATGTCTGCTGCTATTCTGGATCAAAATGGTTATTCAAAAAAAGGAAAAGACGGCATAAGACAATTTGTGAAAGATGGCAAGACCTATAGAATGTCTTTCTCCCTGCTGACCACAGGAAAGCAACTTGGAAAAGACATCGCCGGATTATTTAGTGAAGAAGCTCGAAAAATAGGCATCGAAATTAAGTTAGAAGTAATGGATTTTCCGAAGATTCTTGAGCGCATAAAATCTGGTAATTATGATATGGCCAATCTCGCTGTAAAACAATTTCCAGGATTGGATGATCCTTATCTCGCATGGAATTCAGCTAACGCATTTGGTAAAGGGAGTAATTATTGTAATTTTTCAAATCCACTTGTGGATAGAATTACGGAGTCAATTAGAACTGTAAAATCAAATAAGGAGCGAACTACACTTTACCAAAATTTTCAGAGAGCTATTATTTCGCATTATCCTGTAATATTTCTTTTTACTCCTAAAAACAGGATCATAGTTCGAAAGGATTTGAATCCTGTGTTTTCAGTTAAAAGGCCAGGATATTTTGAAAATACAATGCATTGAATACCTGACCAAATATATTGAACGTGAAAGCTGGTCTCATCAGGTATAGTCTCAAAGCACTGCTGTCATTCTTAAAGGTAGTGCTAAAGGTAACTTTAACTATACTCACTCTTTACTTTCTCTCGATAGTCGTAAGAAAGGAGGAGATAATTGAAGTTACTACTTCCTCCAGCGTATTATTCAAAACTCAACAACCCGCTTTTTATTTTTCTTTGTCTCCATCCTGGTATGATGCAAGATTGTCACTGATAGCTCCTTCTCAACTTAAAAAGACCGGGATAGCTCTCATGCGTAATGGAATGTCATATGAGGATTGGATGAAGTGGCAGGATTATGTCACCCGATTAAGTAATATTGATGGTCAGGGAAGTAATGAATCGTTAAGGTATATTGATGATTTAAATGTTGTAAAACAAAGGGTTAGTGAATTAATAAGTCCGACTAATGATGGTGTAAAACAGTTGGGAGCACAAATGCTTCAGTTGGTCAGTAAAGTTCGGCCATTAAAATTTTCGGATTGGTTTCCGGAGATTCATTATTGGGGCAAGAAAAATGAGTTTCATCAAACTATGTTCAATACCTTTGATGGAGAACGCTTATCGGTCTTTAGACCTGCATTAAAACTCTCAGCCATCCTTAGTTTATTTGCTTTTTTATTTTCGGTAATAGGAGGAACATTAATTGCTTTAATTTATATGAATTGCTCCGGAATGTGGCAAAAGATAATCAATTTCAAACTTCAGCTTTTTTATGTTTTTCCGGTATTTTGCCTAGCAATTTTAGCAGTCCAGTTTTTAACTTCATCTTATTATAGTCCGCTTTTAAACTTATTTCCCGGTCCCGGAGCATTTTTGATGTTAAGCTCAGATAGTTCTTTTTTGAGTTTGTTAGTCAATCAAAGTGCTTATATGATATTACCTGCCATAATTATTGCCATTCCATTGAGTGCCGGTATAGCCTTGCGATGGATAGGAGGAATGAATAGCGAGATGACAAATCCATATATTACGACGTTAAGATCGAAAGGTCTTTCTGAACGTAAGATTTATAAAAGACACATTCTGCGTAATGTTGCAATTCCAATGGTCATTTATTTCGCCATGTTGCTTCCTGCGCTTTTGAGTGGCTTGGTCTTAATTGAAAACATTTTTGCAATTGGAGGTATCGGCAGATTAACATTGCAATGTGTCATGAATAGAGACCTTAGTTCACTTCTATTGATCGTTGGATTTATTGTTATTGTAAGTATTGTTTTCAATAAGATTGGTATTTTTTTCACGAGGATTGTCGATCCCAGACTAAAGGAGCGCGCGTGAAGAAGTTGAGTCAGGGAAGAAAATACAAACAATATGGATGGCTTATATTCATACTGATATTCTATATAGTTGTTAAAATGGTTATCAATTCAGAGCCATTGATCTCTATATCAAACAGTTCATTGAAAATAGGACTATTTAATTTTTATAAAAAACCTTTAGCGGTAGAGCCTGAATATCAATTTGCTCTGCGTCCATTAATCCAAATTTCAGCCTACCAGACTGATTTAACGGGCAATCATCCACTTAAGCCTTTTTCTAATGCTGATCAGCATGGTGTTAGACATTGGCTTGGAACAGATAAATTGGGGCGCGATGTTTTGGCAGGATTTATTGGAGGATTTGAGTTAGCTTTGATAATATCCTTGAGTGTGGGCATATTGAGTGGATTAATCACTGTTTTAGCGGGTGCTATGGGAGCTTATTATAGGCGGTATCCCAAAAAAACTACCAAATTAAGACGTTTTATTTTGGTTATTTGCCTTGTGAAATTCGTATTTCTGTCAGCATGGTATCTGTTGGGAATATATTCAATTATTCCCTTTATTATGTTCACATTAATTCTATTAGGAGCTGTCATTTTAATTTTGAAATTACCTATAAAATCGAATAATGTAAACGTTACTATTCCGATTTCATCATTTAACAGACGGTTTTTAGAATTTTTTCAACCTATTCCTGATTTAATATTTTTGATGCTTTTTGCATTATTATTTGAACGAATGAGCTTGACAGGTCTGATATTCATATTAATCATTCTTCGGGTTCCATATGGATCCTACTACCTCCAAAGTCTTGCTCATCAATTCGTTCATAAGCAGCATATCGATCAGGCAAAGTCAATGGGACTTTCATCCATGAGGATTGTATTTCAACACTTGATCCCATTGATGATACCCGGAACGGCGGTTTTTATGGTACTTTCTGCATCCAGGGCAGTATTGTCGGAAAGTGCTCTTGCATTTCTTGGAATTGGACCAACAGGAGATTATATCACCTGGGGCTCGATGATCAGGCTTGGATTAACGAATCTGGATATGTGGTGGGTGAGTTTCTTTCCAATCCTCGGACTTGTATTGCTTTCACTTGTTTACCAAAAAATAGCTAAAGCATTTCAAAAAGTGCAAGCTAAATAAGCTAAATTAATTATTTCTTATGTCTAAAACTTTTTATAGAAGAATTCTATAAAACTAATTTTATAATTATGATAATCAATTGAATACAAAATTATAAGTTTTTAATATTAATTGTTGTTAAAGGAAGGTAATTTCACAATGAAGTATAATATTTGTATTAAGAAAATGACTGAACGGTGTAGCTGTGGCCTTATAAAATTTAGTGAATGAATGGAGAAAATCCCAATAAATAGCTTAGCCCTATACAACGGAGGTACGGAGCCTTATAGGGTTAAGCGTAATTTATTGAGTATTTTCGAAGTGAGTGAGCGTTAAAAATTTTGCTTCCCCTCTGGTAGAGGGGTGCCGAAGGCGGGGTGTCTAGCCTTGACTTTTTTGTTACTTTTTGTGTCAAGACAAAAAGTAAAGAATAAACTTTCGAGCTTTATCCTTTTGATTTTGGAACCAAAGCATTACTGGTTAACTAATTTCTTATTTCTAACTTTAAGTTGAGTGATATCTAAATGTATATAGAAATTTATTTCCTCCGAAACTTTATCTAATTATATTGAATCTAAATATCATTATTAGTCAACTCTAACGAAAATATCATTTATCTTTATAAATTAAATAATCAAAAAAAATTGACTTATGGATCGTAGAGAATTTATCGAAAAAGTAGGTATGATGAGCATTGCAGGCATCGCAGCAGGTTCCATTATTTCTTCCATAGGCTGCAAAGCTCCGGCATCTTTATATACCAAAAGTGCATTTGAAGGAAACAGGGTTAAGGTCATTAAAACTGATTTCCCGGCCAATACTTCCTACATAGTTGTTCAGCATCCAACCAACGAGTACCCAATTTACATTCATCGCGAAGGCAATGATTATCTGGCACTGCACATGGAATGTACGCACAAGGGTTGCGGATTAAAAGCAGAAGCTACACAATTGACATGCCCGTGCCATGGAAGTATATTTGATACAAACGGTCAAGTTACTGAAGGTCCTGCTAAAAAGCCACTTGTTAGATATAATACAAGCGCTGACGCAACTTCTATCTTCGTCGAAATATTGTAATATCATCTAGAGATAATTGGTGATTTATAAATACGAAAACAAAGGAATAATTATTGAGAACTCAATTAATTAAAAGGCGAGATGAATTTTTGAGAGCCATTGAAATAGGTGACTTGATAGTTAAAAATAGTGATTGGACAGAAGCAAGAAAAGTAAATCACTTTGAATACTCACAAACAAATATTAATTACGCCTCGGGTTCAAACTTAAAGGCAGTATCTTTAAATAGCACAATAAGCACCTACTTCATTATCTGGAATGAGTCTGTAAGTGTTGAATGCGAACTCTTCTGGCAAGCACTTGAACATGAAGGTTTAAAATTTTTAAGAAAAGAACCTTTGCGATTCGCATTAAAAAAAGGGTGGTTCTACAATGTGCATGAGGCTATTGAGATCAGAATAAATTGGGATGCAGTTATTGAAGGGAAATATTTAGAAAGTCGTTATTCAGCCAAAGAAATAGAATTTCTTAATAACTTGATTAAAGCGGAGGAATTAAAACGAGTAAAAGAAATAAGACTTGCTTTAACTAAGAAAAAAATAACCTTTAGAAATATATTGCGATTTGGTGATTCAATGGCATATCTAAGACAATGCGGTTTAATAAAAAAATATTTCACCTTTTGGGAAATAGATGAGGTGATTCAAATATGGAAACATACAGGTCCAAATTAAAAAATTAGGATCAAATGTTAGGTTAAAATCAGCTATTAAAATTGAATTTTATGAAGTATTTAATTGCTGTATTTTATTTTTTAGTCGTTCAAAACTCTTTTGCCCAAATTATTGAAGGTAGGTACATTAATAACAATCAATTTCTTGAATTTAAAGGAGATTCCTTAAATTTTAGTATTCATGGAAGTGGAGGCCTAATCATAAATTATAAGGGTATTGGCAGCTAAGAAGTAATTGAAAATTTCCTTATTATACATACAGGTGAATTCAATGGACCCAAATCTAGTTTTCAAAAAATTGATAATCAGGATGTTTCCTGTATTATTGTTTCTGATATAATTGGTAATCCAATTATAGGTGCTACGATTCGTTACCTCAAACTCGATTCAAAAATTATAGGAGGAACCGTTACTTCTGAAGATGGAGTAGCTAACATTGATAAGGATAAAAATATTGCTAAATTAAGTATCAGTTACTTAGGCTATGATGGAATAATTATTGATTATAGTCCATCATATGATTATCAAGTAAATATGAATGATGGCGAAATAATCGAATTTAAGGCAGTAGTTTTTAGAATAAATAAAAGTGACGGCAATTCACTCAACTTGACTTTGTTAAGTGTAAATATTGATGAAAATCTTTTATTAAAAGAATTAAAAAGTATTGCAAATAAAGAAAAGGATTATAATGTTGATAGAATCAATTTTGTCAAATATTAATGATTAATTTTCTCTATTATTAAAAACTTATATTAATCGCTTCCGTCCTTGTTGCATTATTTTTAGTGAGCATCTTTATTCCTTTTCTTTGAATAATTTTTTTACACGATACCTGTAATACGGAATGGAAAAATTGAACCTAACCAAAAAAGAAAAGACCTTGCGAATAAAGATTCCTCGCTTCGCTCGGAAAGACGCTAAGTCGATGGGATAGTTGTAAAAAATGTGGCGGCACAGCCGCCACATTTTTTTCCCCCTCAAAACTAATGTTTTGTCATTCCGACTGAAGGGAGGAATCTGCCAAAATAATGGATGAGCCATTAAAGCTTGATCTTAATTAATTGCATAACTTACTTAAGTTTCGGTAGTCAAATTTTTCTTTTTGAAGATTTTTTTTAAATTTTAATAAAATGTTAGATGCTAGAAGCTTGCCCGCCGAACAAGGCGGGGTAGATTTTAGATGGCCTTCCATCAATCACATGGATATTTTTTCTAATAAACCTATTAAAGAAAAAATACGAATCAATTGACTAAACCCCATCTAACATCTAACATCAGCTATCAACCTTTGTTTCTTAACTGACGAAACTTGAGTAACTTATAAGAAATTAAATTATATAATTGGTCTTGTTTATATTTGCGTTTCGTATAAAACAAACCTATGTCTGGGCTGTTGCAATCACCTTATCACCTTATCACCTTATCACCTTATCACCTTATCACCTTATCACCTTATCACCTTATCACCTGATCACCTTATCACCCTCTAACTCTCTCACCCTCTCACTTCCTCTCCCCCTCAACTCCATTCAAAACTATCACCAAGTCTAGGCATCTCAATATTACTGAAACCATTACTTTCCAGGTGTGCCTTGAATGAGATCATGGCATCCTCATCTCCGTGTACGAGAAAGATCTTTTTGGATTTATCCTTCTGATTCATCAAGAATGCTGTCATTTCATCCCTGTCTCCATGCGCGGAAAAAGAGTCCATCACCTTTATTTGAGCATTAACTACTTTGGTCTGACCATGAAGTGTCAACGTAGAAACTCCATCCCTCAACATCCTGCCTGGTGTTCCTGGGGCACAGTAACCAACGATAAGAATTGTAGTATTGGGTTTTTCAACATTGTTGATGATGTGATGCTGGACTCGGCCGGCATTTGCCATTCCTGATGCAGATATTATTACACAAGGTTCATTTGACTCATTTAAAGCCTTGGATTCGTCTACATTTTTAATATAGGTCAATCCATTAAACCCAAATGGATTTTCATCTTTTAACAAATACTTCATCAACTCTGCATCATAGCATTCTGTATGGGCTATATATATAGAAGTAGCATTGACAGCAAGAGGACTGTCTACATAGACTTTAACATTATGAATCTTCCCGGCATTTGCCATTTGATCCATCATATAAATTATCTCCTGGGTTCGGCCAACACTAAAGGCAGGAATGATGAGTTTGCCTTTATTGACGATGCATGTTTCATGGATGATAGCTTGCAGTTGATTGCTATCTTCCGGAGCTGAGTCATGGAGTCTATCTCCGTAAGTCGATTCTGTAAGGATTATATCAGCTGGGTCCATAGGAACAGGATCTCTGAGTATTGGTCTGTTTGGTCTTCCAATATCTCCTGAAAATGCTAGTTTGGTTTCCTTTCCGTTTTCACGGATCTTAATATTTACCGACGCACTTCCCAGGATGTGTCCGGCATCAATGTATTTGACTTGGACATCTTCGTGAATATTGAACCACTTGTCATAACCATAGGAGATCATTAGATCCAATACAGGAGGAACATCATCAGGAACATAAAGAGGCTCCATGATGCGGGTATGATATTTGATACCTTTTTTTAGCCATTTTTTATTGGAATATTCCGCTTCCCTCTCTTGTATCATGGCGCTATCCATCAACAAGATGGCAGAAAGGCTGCGTGTGGCATGTGTACAAAAGATATTTCCTGAAAAACCATCTTTGTGAAATTTTGGAAGTCTACCTATGTGGTCGATATGTGCGTGACTCAAGACGACACAATCTACATTGGCAGGAGGATATAGCCATGTCTCATTGAATTTTTTCATATCATCGTCATGTCCCTGATACAAACCAACGTCCATGGCAAAGGTAAAGCCGTTGTCTAATTCAACGACATGGCAACTACCTGTTACCTCTCTGTTTGCTCCGCAAAAATGTATTTTCATTTTAAATCATTTTAAAAGTAAAAAGATTGATTAATTACCTTGTTTTTTTGATAAGATAAACCTAAATCCAAGACCGAAGGCGATATAGTCATCATTATCCTTACTTTTCAAATATGTGCCATATTCAAGAGATGGTTCAATGATGAAAATGCTTCCGGCATAAAAACTATAACCAACGATGCCTTGAAAAAGATTACTATTTAAATTATTAAATAAATAGGCAGCCTGAATATTTAATCCTGCCAGTAAATATTGTCGGATAAATATTCCGCTACTATATGTCGACGTAGATTTTCCCGAAATTGTTCTTCCGCTTTCCAAACCTGCCTTCAATCCAACAGAGGTTTTTTCTAAAAAATTATATTCTAATGAAAGATTTATGCTAACATCATAGGCAAAGCCCGATTTGTAAGCATCATTGTTGCCACTGAATGCAACGCCTGTTCCTAGGATGAAATGACTTTTTTTATTCACCTGAGCATGAATTCCAAATGGCAAAAAGAATAATGCGATAATTAATAATTTCCTCATAGCCTTTATTTAAAGAAATAACTTGCGCCGATGGAGAAATTTGTATGAAAGGGTCGGGGTGCGTATTGGTAAAAATTATGGTTAAATTCGATTAATGGTGTGAAAGCAACCCTTTTACTGAAAAAGTGGCTATATCCAAGTCCCCAATGTATATTTACCTGATAGTTGAATTCAAGTACATACTGAGTGCCGGCAAAAATGGATAATCCTTTGTAGAGAAAATACTTCAAGTAAGGCTGCAAAATTTGATTGGTGCTGATCTCAGTAAAACCATTGTTTGTCAACTTTGAGTAATCTATTATACCTTTAAATCCAATACCTAAATTATTGATGGGGTAATATTCGACGAGTGGTGCGATATATATACTGCCACTCGGGTCAGCAGATTTAAGTGTAAAATAAAGAGAAGCATCTGCTCCGACCGCCCAGGTTCCGGAAGGAATGATTTGGCTGAATCCATTGTGCACTATCATGAATAACAATGCCAGTATGATATTTATTATTCTAAAACTTCTTAAATTCATTATTAGATGTCATTATCAAATATACAATTATCATAGAGTAATCCTCATTTTAAAGATTAATTTGTGCATAATTTAGTGAATTTCAAGCTTATGATGCCTTCATGGATAATACTTAAATCACTTTAGATCTCGGGAATGGCCGATTTTCAACTAAATTTGTACATTTGACATTCAAAATAACTTAACCTATGTCAGCATATACTCCGAAAGAAATCCTTGAGATATACAATACACCTTTAATGGATCTTGTATATAGGGCCGCAACGGTGCACAGAGAAAATCATGATCCATTAGAAGTTCAAGTCTCTACCTTACTCTCAATCAAAACGGGTGGATGTCCTGAAGATTGCGCTTATTGCCCTCAAGCCGCAAGGTATCACACTGGTGTGGAAAGCCAAAACCTTATGTCCCATGCAGAAGTATTTGATGCAGCATCAAAGGCTAAAGAGATTGGTTCTTCCCGCCTATGTATGGGTGCAGCTTGGAGGAATGTAAAAGATGATAAAGATTTTGACCATGTGTTGGGCCTTGTTTCAATGGTCAATGATATGGAAATGGAAGTATGCTGTACTCTTGGTATGGTAACTGAAACTCAGGCTAAGAAGCTTTCAAATGCAGGACTTTATGCATATAATCATAACCTTGACAGTTCTGAAGAATTTTACAAGGAAATTATTTCTACCAGAGGATATCAGGATAGACTTAAAACTATGGATAATGTTCGAAAGGCAAATATTACTTTGTGTTCAGGAGGCATTATTGGTATGGGAGAAAGTGCAGAAGATCGATGCAGTATGTTGTACACGTTGGCCTTATTAGATCCTCAGCCTGAGTCAGTTCCTATCAATGCACTGGTGCCCGTAGAAGGTACTCCTTTGGAAAATCAGCAGGTGGTTGATAGCTGGGATATGATCCGCATGGTTGCAACGACAAGAATAGTACTACCACAATCAGTCGTAAGATTGTCCGCAGGAAGAACAGAAATGTCTAAAGAGGCTCAGGCACTATGTTTCATGGCAGGAGCGGGTTCTATTTTCGCTGGTGAAAAATTGTTGACTACACCTAATCCAGATACGCATGAAGACCTCGAAATGCTGAATGCCTTGGGTTTAAAGGCAAAGGCTCCATTCAAAGGAGGAAGGAAGGAAAAGCACTTATTCGATGTTGAACAGAACTCTGAAGAGAAAATTCGCTGGTCGCGACCAGAACATAAGATAGAAGCCAATGAACTGTACAAAAGAAAAACAGTAGTGAAGCAGGAAGGATTATAAAAAACAATTGAAATGTCATCAAATAGCTGGATACATGATTTTATCTGCTGGACAAAATTATCGAAGTTTCATTCTAATTTCTAACTTCTAATTTCTAATTGAATAATATCAATGGTTTCATAGAAATTTATATACTCTGAAACTCCATATTATAATTAACAACTAACAACTAACAATTAGTAAAAGTGCGCAGAAAAATAATCGCAGGCAACTGGAAAATGAATACCATACTCGCCGAAGCAACAGATTTAGCTAAGGCAATTTCTTCAGGAGTTAACCCTGAAAAGTCGACTGTAATATTTTTTCCACCATTTCCCTTTTTACAGAATGTAAGAGAAGTGATCGCAAATGCTAGCAACTTTAGTATAGGCGCACAGAATCTAAGTTCCAAAGAGGGTGGGGCATATACTGGAGAAGTATCCGCAAAAATGCTTACATCCATTGATATGGAGTATGTTTTGGTTGGACATTCTGAAAGGAGAGAGTACTTTAACGAAGGCGACAATATTCTCTTTGAAAAATTAAATCAGTCTTTTGAAAATGGTCTTAAACCGATCTTTTGCTGCGGCGAACCTTTGGGGGAAAGATCATCAGGTAATCATGCGCAGTATGTAGGTGACCAAATTAGAAATGTATTATTTCTTTTAACTCCTCAACAGCTGAACTCAACTATTATAGCATACGAGCCAATTTGGGCTATAGGCACAGGGCAAACTGCATCACCGGAGCAGGCGCAGGAAATGCATTTATTGATCCGTGATGTGCTAAAGGAGAAATTTGAACCTGAAATGGTTGAAAGTATTTCTATTTTGTATGGTGGAAGTGTCAATGCAGGCAATGCTTTAAGTATTTTTGGGCAAAATGATGTAGATGGTGGATTGGTTGGTGGGGCTTCCTTAAAAGTAAATGACTTTTTAGATATTATAAAAGCAATGGAATCAATAGGGTAGTGCCTTATTAATTAAATTTTTTTTAAATAAATAAATAACTCAAGTTTCGGCAGTTAAGAAACAAAGGTAGATGACTGATGTTAGATGTTAGATGGAGGTTAGTCAATTGATTCATATTTTTTCATTAAAAAGTTTAATAGAAAAAATATCCATGTGATTGATGGAAAGCCATCTAAAATCTACCCCGCCTTGTTCGGCGGACAAGCTTCTAACATCTAACATTTTATTAAAATTTAAATTATTTCTTCAAAAAAGGAAAATTTGATTACCGAAATTTAAATAAATACTAAAATATGAATCATTGGCTCGTAAAATCAGAACCTGCAGAATTCAGCTTTGATGATTTGAAGAACGATAAAACTACTGAATGGACAGGGGTCAGAAATTATGCTGCCAGAATTCATTTGAATGGCATGAAGAAAGGCGATATCTGCTTGTTTTATCATAGCCTAACAGAAAAAGCTATTGTCGGCCTTTGTAAGGTTACCAAAGAGGCATATCCTGATCCTACTGACGAAACCGGCAAGTGGGTTGCTGTGGAATTGGCCTTCTTAAAACCACTAAAGAAGAAAGTTCTATACAGTACATTAAAAGAAATGGAACATATGAAAAGTTTCGATCTCATCAGGATATCCAGACTATCTGTCATGCCTGTAGCAGATGTATATTGGTATGAGATAATGGAAATGGCCGAAACGCCAGCTGATTAATGACGTATGAAAGGTTTGCTATTTATTTTTATAAGTCTTACTTGTATTTTTGCAGCTTGCAAAAAGAAATTGCCTAAAGAAGAAATTGTATTGCAAGGGACTTGGAGGGCAGGTAATCTTGTCATAGGAGATAGTATTTCTCCAGTAGATTTAAGTCCGGTTAGACTAACCTTTTCGAAGAATTCTCGGTATAATTATTTAAATAATATCGGCCAGATGCAAGCCGGAACATATTTTTTAAAAGACAGCCTACTAATCACTACAGATACTACAATAAAACCTATCAAAGAAACAGCTGTCCATATTATTAAATCAACAAAAGATACCCTTGTCTTAAGAATGAATATGGATTCCGTGGAAACATTGATGTATCTACTTAAGGAAATTTGAAATTTATCTAGACGTTCCTAAAAATAAATCCC
Organism: Candidatus Brachybacter algidus; assembly: GCF_016707225.1. Classification (NCBI taxonomy): domain Bacteria; kingdom Pseudomonadati; phylum Bacteroidota; class Saprospiria; order Saprospirales; family Saprospiraceae; genus Candidatus Brachybacter; species Candidatus Brachybacter algidus. Next base: position 515,827 of record NZ_JADJID010000001.1, read on the forward strand.
CCAAAAAAATGTTAGTTAATACGTACGTATCGTCTTATTATTGAAATATTATTACTCCAATGTAGGATAACGGTTTGCAACGGTTGAGCACGGTTCCAATTATGACCGATCATCTATAGCCCAGGCACGACTTAACCCAAATGGTTTTTAAAAATAGCCTTGAAAAGGAGTTAAATATTCGAACGAAGCACATTGTAAGTACTTGGTTAACAGTTGAGTATGGACATAACGGTTCGCAACGGTTGGGAACGGTTCCCAACGGTTATAATATTAGCATAACCAAGAGCGTCCGAGAACAAGTCATACCAATGACTTTGAAAAAATGGCAGTAAAAAGGAGGTATATTTGCGAACGAAGAACCTTGTATGTACTTGATTAACAGTTGAATATGTACATAACGGTTCGCAACGGTTGGGAACGGTTCCGAACGGTTATAATATTTGCCTATCATTGACTGTCCGAGAACAAGTCACACCAACGACTTTGGCAAAATGGAAGTAAAAAGGAGGTATATTTGTGAATGGAGTATCCTGTAAGCATTTGATTAACAGTTGAATGTGAGTGTAACGGTTCGCAACCGTTGGGAACGGTTCCGAACGGTTCCGCAAATTCTCGAACATTCAGCGGTTCTAACAAGCTATTACCGCTGGCTCAAGTTTTTAACTTGTGACCTAAAAAAAAAGACCGGAATAAATCCGGTCTCTTCATATTTTTTATTTGCTTTCTTCCCCTAAAAAAGGATATCTATAATCTACAGGAGTAACGAAAGTCTCCTTTATAGTTCTTGCGCTGACCCATCTGTATAGATTTAATACAGAACCGGCTTTGTCATTAGTTCCTGAACCTCGAGCCCCTCCAAATGGCTGTTGGCCAACGACTGCACCTGTCGGCTTATCATTGATGTAGAAGTTGCCGGCACAATTTTCAAGAGCTTTTACTGCTTTCTCTATGACATATCTGTCTTTAGCAAATATCGAACCAGTCAAAGCATATTCAGAAGTCTGATCAAGCAATTCCATCGTTTCCTCAAACTTATCATCAGGATATACGTAAACTGTTAAAACTGGTCCGAATAGTTCAGTACATAGTGTGTCGTATTTTGGATTCGTGGTTTCGATGACTGTTGGTCTTATGAAATAACCATCTGAATCATCATATTCTCCTCCGATCACTACTTTTGCATCTGATGAATTTTTAGCTGCCTCAATATATGAAGTGATGAATTTAAATGCTTTTGCATCTATCACAGCATTGATAAAATTACCAAAATCTTCAGTGGAACCCATCTTCATAGATGCAAGATCTTGTTTCATTCTTTCCAAAACATCAGGCCATAAAGATTGTGGAATATATGCCCTGGATGCGGCTGAACATTTCTGCCCCTGATATTCGAAAGCACCGCGTGACAGTGCTGTAGCTACTTGTATTGCATTTGCAGATGAATGAACCATGACAAAATCTTTTCCACCAGTCTCACCTACGATACGCGGATATGATCTATAATCATCCAAATGACTTGCTATCTTGCGATAAATTGTGTTGAAGGTATTTGTGCCACCTGTAAAGTGTAATCCAGCAAATTCCTTATGGCTAAATATAATGTCTCCTGCCACAGCACCTGATACGAAAACAAGATTAATTACTCCGTCCGGAAGTCCAGCCTCCCGCAATACTTCCATAATTACGTTCGCGGAAAATATCTGAGTTTCTGATGCTTTCCAAACTATAGTATTGCCCATTAATGCAGGAGCGCACGGCAAATTTCCAGCTATAGCTGTAAAATTGAAAGGGGTCAAGGCAAAAACGAATCCTTCTAAAGGTCTCCATTCCAATCTATTCCATATTCCTGTGGATGACTCCGGCTGCACATTATAGATCTCTGTCATATAGTATGCATTGAATCTTAAAAAATCGATCAACTCACACGCGCTGTCGATCTCTGCCTGATAAGCGTTTTTAGACTGACCAAGCATGGTCGCAGCATTGATTTTCATTCTGTAAGGGCCTGATAACAACTCTGCTGCTTTCAAGAAGATGGAAGCGCGATGCTCCCAAGATAGCGCTGACCATTGTGGTTTTGCTTTCAAGGCCGCATCTATTGCCATGTTGATATGCTCTGAGCCACCCTTATGATAATGGCCTAGTAGATGTTTTGTCTCATGTGGTGGACGCATTTCAACCTTCTCACCAGTACGGACTTCCTTTCCTCCTATAAACATTGGAATATCATGTGTTTGGGATTTTAGTTCAGCTATCGCCGCCTGGAGATCTTTTCTGTCAGCACTGCCTGGAGCATAGCTCCTCACGACTTCATTGACAGGTATTGGTGTTTTAAAAATGCTGTTTGACATGTCTTTTTATTATTAATTGTTATTTGTTAATTATTATATTTTCCTTAGTTAAACCTACCTGTTTGATGAAGTCAGGAATCAGAAATTAGAAATCAGAAATTAGAATGAGACTCCGGGAGCAGTGTTATTCATTACCCATTACCCATTACCCATTAATGATCGCCTTCACTTCAGACCAAGTAGTTGCGCCCACTCTCATTATTCATTATTCATTGTTCATTACTCATTACTCATTAATATCACAACTCCTTTAGGTAAAAATGGTTCAACATTACCATTGCCTTTAATAACCTCCCTAACGATAGTAGAACTTATGTGACTATATTGAGGATTACTGATGAGGAAAACGGTCTCGATGCCATGACTAATAATCTGATTAACCTGTGAAATGGTTTTTTCATAATCAAAATCAGAAGAGTTTCTTAATCCTCTGATCAGAAAATTAGCATGCACATGATTACAATAATGTGCTGTCAATCCTTCAAAATGATCAATGCTTATTTTCGGCTCATCCTTAAACACAATTTTTAACCAGCCAAGTCTTTCCTCGAGAGGAAACAAAGAACTCTTTGTTGAATTCGTTCCAACTGCTACAATAATCTTATCAAAAAGAGGCAACGCTCTTTTGATAAGATCATAATGCCCAATGGTTATGGGGTCAAAAGATCCCGGGAAAACAGCTATATTCATAAGACTTTGATAATTTATACAAGACTATAAAAAAAAACTTTAGTGAGAAATAGTCTAATGGTATTCAACTTGCTTTTGGTCCTTTGTATTTTTTAAATAATTTAAGTGGAAAGATATGCCTTTTTTGTTTTTTATACAAATTAGAGTTTTTATGGATAAAGCTTTCACAAGCAGTGAATTGTATTTTTTCATTTCATTCTTTTTGTTTAAGAGAATTGTCAAATAGAAAATAATGTTAATGTATACACTTATGTAATTAAATTAATTGAGAATATTGTTACCTTTGGCAGAGTAAAAAATACGACTAATATAAAATGCATCACACTTACGAAGTTTTTATATTAATTTAAATATTTTTGATGCAAATCCAGTGTGGTTTTCGATTATTTATTGTGCTTCTTGCTTCAGTAATTTACAATTCAGTTCTTTTAGGGCAATCTATACCTTGGTTTGCACTCAATGGTCATGATGCTGTAAAAACCATTCTGATCAATCCGGCATTCCAGTTTGAGGATAAAATGAAATCTTCCATTCAGGTAGGAACTATCTTGATGGATTATGCCAACAACTTTGGGTATTTCAAGGATCAAAGATTTATCAGCCTTCCTTTTAATATTTCTTCAATAACAGTTCCGGAATTGCAGTTAAAAAAAGATGGGAGCAATCCGGCTATTGGTCTTGAAAGAGATGTAGTCGGTTATGAATTGAAATTGAATCCATCCAATTCTAACAAAATATTCTTTTCGACACAGATCTCCTATGGTGGTCCAGGATATATCAAAGTTTTTAAAAATGGCTTTTCAGCCGGAGTAATTTCAGGTATGGAGTTTCATGGAGGGGTGAATGACTTTCCGCAGCAAACGACCTACGCTGCTTATAGAAATTACAGGGAAGGAAATACGATAGAAATACCCTTATGGAATGTACTCGGCTATGGATATTTTTATGCTGGTTTATATGGTGCCAAAGTATTCAACATCAATGAAAAAGGCAAATTAAGTGTCGGGATCAATACTAAATATTTAGGTGGATTAACATACATGGCCCTTGAGAATGCAGAGCCTATAGATAAATATACTTTTGGTAAGGATGAAGATGTGATTGTTTCCAACTTATTATTAAAATACAGCTATACACATGGTAGTGATGCTGATATCAGATCTTCCATCATCAAAGGAAATGGCGTAGGGACGGACTTAGGTATATACTATGCGCAGAAAACTTCAAGTAAGCTGATCACACATTTCAGCGGTGGAATATCTATCAAAAATCTTGGATTTATTAAATTCAATTCAAGTCTTCGCTATGGTGCGCTAGAGATCAACGAGGATACAGGAATTAATTTCAGTCAGATCGACAGTACAAAGTCACTGGATCAGTTTGTGGATAGTGTGCATGTAATCTTGAATACAAAACCTTTGAACAGATATTCTCAAAGTCTGGGTAAGACCATTTTTATTCCCGCGGAATTGAATGTTTTATTGAATGCTGATATCAGTACTTATGCAGGTCTGCATGTTTTTTTTGGAGTACCATTGTCAAGAATTAGTCCGGATGCCATCCAGTTTGGATTTGTGCCTGAATTAAAGTTGGATAAGGTCAACATAATGGTACCTTTTTCTTACAATCAATTCACCGGTTTTAAATTGGGAGCCGGCATCAACCTTGACTTTCTTACTTTTGGCACCGATGATATCAGATCCTTTTTTAAGCGCGATAAACTTGAATCGGGTTCGATCTACTTTGGGGTCAATGTCAGGAAGTTTGAAAAGATTCAAAAAAAGAAAAAGAATATTTAACCTTCAATCACAAGGACAAGCCTTATCCCTGCAATCATCCTATTGCACTCTCATACTCTAATACTCTCTAATACTATTCTACTCTAATACTAATATCCTACTATCACATTTTCTCTTATTTTTCGTTAATATAGTGTTCAAGACAAATACTTACCTTATCTTTGCGCACTTATGAAAAAAAGGAATCTTATTTTCTTATTATTAATGTCGGTTTTTAGCCTAAGTTCTTGTAAATCAGAGTATGAGCGCTTACGTGCCAGCGGAGATACTGAACTTGTTTATAAAAAGTCCCTAGAATATTATAACAAGAAGGATTATCTGAAGGCTCAGACACTATTTGAGCAAATACTAGGAAGATATAGAGGAAAGAAAGAAGCCGAAGATCTTTATGTAAAGTACGCATATACGCACTATTACCTGCATAATTATATTTTATCGGCTAGTTATTTTCAAAATTTTGCTAATACCTACATCACTAGTCCTCTTAGGGAAGAAGCTGCTTATATGTCTGCTTATTCCAATTACCTGCAGAGTCCGGATTATAAGTTAGAACAAGGCTATACAATAAAAGCAATCGATGAATTGCAGAATTTCATCAACGCATACACCAAAAGCACCAGGATTCCTGAAGCCAACAAGTTGATCGATGAATTAAGACTAAAGTTGGAAACTAAGGCCTTTGATGAGGCTATGCTTTATTTCAACCTTAAAGAATATCAGTCTGCAACTATTACATTGAATAATATGTTGAAAGACTTTCCTGATTCTCAGAATGCTGAAAAGATTAGGTATTTCATAGTTAAATCAAATTATACACTGGCTGAAAATAGTGTGTATTCGAAAAAACTGGAACGTTACGAAACCACCCTTATAGCTGCAGAGCTTTATTTGAACAAATTTTCAAAAACTAAGGACCGCCGTGAAGTTGACGGTATTTTAAAGTCCACTAAACAAATCATTAAAAATTTAGAAAAAGATGGATATAAAGACAAAAGTACAAGGGATAGATCCTAACAGCAGAGCTAGAGATATTAAAACTATGGCTGGCGTAACTGGTAATATTTATGAGTCTATAGCCATTATAGCTGGACGTGCTAAGCAATTGCAACTTGGTATAAAGAGAGAATTAAACAGTAAGCTTGAAGAATTTACAGTTTCTTCAGATACTATTGAAGAAATACAAGAGAACAAAGAGCAGATTGAAATCTCTAAGTTTTATGAGAAACTCCCCAATCCTGCAATCATTGCAACTGAAGAGTTCATTAATAATGAATTATCTTACAGATATAAGGAAATTGATCTGGACTAGTCTTCTGTGAGAAGAATTATGCTATTTTTAGCATAATATTATTAACTGATCATATGAATCTTCAGGGAAAGAAAATTATTCTTGGCATCTGTGGCAGTATAGCAGCTTACAAATCTGCTGAACTTTGCAGATTATTTGTCAAATCAGGTGCTGAAGTTAAAGTCATCATGACTACTTCTGCAGGAGATTTTATTTCACCACTTACCTTATCCACATTATCTGGATATGAAGTAGTTACTTCAGTTCATGACGGTAGTAATTGGTCTGGTCATGTAGAACTAGGTTTGTGGGCCGATGTTTTAGTCATTGCACCCATCACTGCCAATACAATTGCACATTTCGCTAATGGTTTGTGCGATACCATGTTGGATGCAGTTTATTTGTCGGCTAAATGCACTGTGCTATTTGCTCCTGCCATGGATCTTGACATGTGGATACACCCTTCTACCAAATCAAATGTTGAAAAACTAATTTCATTCGGTAACGTTCTGGTCCCGGTTGAACATGGTGAACTAGCATCAGGATTGGTTGGATTTGGTCGTATGGCAGAACCTGCTCATATTTTAGATTTTGTAATCGCTCATTTCAATAAAAACTTGGATCTTTCCGGTAAAAAGATCTTAATTACAGCTGGTCCGACTCATGAAAAATTGGATCCTGTAAGATTCATAGGAAATTCCTCTACAGGTAAGATGGGACTTGCTTTAGTTCGAGAATGCTTAGAACGTGGTGCATCTGTAGAATTGGTTTTAGGACCGGTAACTGAAAAGATTTTTACGCACCCTAACTTATCTGTGACCAACATAATTAGTGCTGACGATATGATGAAAGCGTGTGCAGTTCATTTTCAAAATGCGGATATTGCCATCATGGCAGCTGCAGTAGCGGATTATAGGCCTATAACTGAAGAATCGCAAAAAATTAAAAAGTCTGATGACGAGATTAGTCTTAAATTAGTTAAAACGACTGATATTGCAGCTTCTCTTGGTGCTATTAAGCAGCCCGGACAAGTGTTGGTCGGATTTGCTTTAGAGACTGAGAATGAACTAGAATATGCAGAAAAAAAGCGCATCAAGAAGAATTTTGACCTTATAATACTCAATTCAATGAATGATAAAGGTGCAGGAATTGGGACTTCGACTAATAAAGTAACGATCATAAGTTCTGAAGGCATTATACTTGCAACGCAATTACTTCCAAAGTCAGAAATTGCAAAGATCATTATTGATGAAACAATCAAACACATTTAAACTACGTTTATCAGACATGAATATTAAATACATACTCTATACTTTCGTTTTCACTGCTTGTTTCTTCCACATTGGATCTGCACAAGAAATAAAATACAATGTTTCTGTCAATACTCCTACACTTCAAATGGCCGATCCTGCTGTTTTTAAATCATTTGAGAAATCAGTTAATGAATTTTTAAACAACCAGAGATGGACAGATCTTGAAGTTAAAGAGGAAGAAAAAGTTAATGTCAATGTACAATTCAATTTGGTAAAGGAGTTTTCTGAAAGAGATTTCTTGTTTAGTATATCCATCCTTGCTACCCGCCCAGTATATGGCACTTCTTACGAATCTGTAATTTTTCAATATGTAGACGAAAAAGTGGCCTTTACTTATGAACCAGGATTTGCATTTATATTCAATTCAAACTCTTACAATGATGCATTATCTTCAGTAATGGGTTATTATTCTTATATAATACTTGGGTTAGATAAAGATTCTTTTGCTGATCATAGTGGAAGTGAAATGTACTCTCTTGCCCAGACTATTATGACCTCACTTCCCAACAATATTGCAAACGGTGATGAATTTGGTTGGTCAGTTTCTAAAGTAGGTTTGAATAAGGTACGTTCCTCTTTTATTGAAAACCTCCTGAGCCCCAAACTTAATGATTTTAGAACAGGATTCTATGAATATCACAGACAAGGATTAGATCTTTCATCCACTGATATTGTCAATGCAAGAAAAAATATGATCAATGCTATGAAACAGATAGAGAGTTCATATGATTCATACGTCAATTCTCTTGTAGTGAATCTAATGGGTAACATTAAGGGAAAGGAACTTGTGGAAATTTTTAAGCCTGCTGACAAAGCTGAAAAACAAGAAATTTATAAGATCCTAACTAAAATCGATCCTGCAGGTCTTCAAAATTACGTTGACTTGAGATGATCTCAGAGACACCTAAGATTAAACTTGCCATTTTTGCTTCCGGAGGTGGAAGTAATGCGTTAAAAATATTAGAATATTTCGAGCAACATAGTACTATAGAGATTGCTTTGATCCTCTATAATAATAAGTCTGCAGGAGTCATCCAACACGGTTTAGCTTTTAATGTCCCCACCATATATTGGAATAAAACCAAGATGAATGATGCGAAAGCTACTTTGTCTATGCTCAATTATTATCATGTCGATGGTATTCTTCTCGCTGGATTCTTAGCGCTGATACCCAAATATCTTGTACAACGTTTTAGTGGGAAAATCCTAAATATCCATCCTGCGCTATTGCCTGATTTTGGTGGACATGGAATGTATGGTCACTTCGTCCACGAAGCAGTCAGTGCCAGTGGAAAGCTTTGTTCAGGGATCACTATTCATTTGATTGATGCAGAATATGATAAAGGCAAGATTCTCTTTCAATATCCTGTTTCAATAAACGCGAATGAAGACCCCGTTTCTATCCAAAAAAAGGTCTTGGCTTTAGAACATTTATATTATGCTCCAATAATTGAAAAGTATTTCATGAATCCTGAAAGTTTATTTTAGAAATTCCTTGAGAAAAATGCCCTCTTAGATTGCTCTCTTTATATACCCAACTCCAACTTATTTTATTGGTTTATTTAAAAAGTGGTGCTTCTTGTTTCCTTTTATAAAGACGATTTATAGTCTTCGTCTATTAAAATCATATTTTGAATTTTATTTTTATACATTTGAAGTATAACTTTATATTCAATAATACTATGGTACGTATATATGCATTCATATTGTCAGCTTTTTTATTATCATTCCAATTACAGGCACAAGACAAAGCAGAAGATAAAAAACCAAAAGAGGAGAAGGTAAATAAGCTCGATAGGAGTCTTGACTATGATTATAAAGTAGAAAAAAGGCAAGAAGCCATGATCAATGGAAAGAAAATATCATACACCACAACAGCTTCAGTCTTACCGGTGTGGGATGATGATGGAAAGGTCATAGCTGGTGTGTTTTATACATATTTTGAGCGCAATGATATTGCAGACAAATCAGGGAGACCGCTGGTTTTTTCTTTCAATGGTGGTCCCGGAACGCCTTCAGTTTGGATGATGCTTGGATATACCGGACCCAGGTTGCTAAATGTCGATGATGAAGGTTACCCTGTTCAGCCATATGGATTAAAAGATAATCCTAATTCAATTCTTGATGTAGCAGATATCGTTTATGTGGATCCTGTCAATACAGGTTTTTCCAGACCATTAGCTAAGGATTATCCAAAGGATAAGTTTTTTGGGGTAAACGCTGATGTGCGTTACCTTGCTAATTGGATCAATACCTTTGTCAATAAATATCAAAGATGGGCCTCTCCAAAATATTTAATAGGTGAGAGCTATGGCACCACAAGAGTCTCTGGACTTGCTTTGGAGCTACAAGGTAACCATTGGATGTATTTGAATGGAGTTATTTTGGTTTCTCCAACTGATCTTGGCATAAAAAGAGATGGCCCTGTAGACGATGCGATGATGTTGCCTTATTATGCAGCTACAGCATGGTTCCATAAGGCTTTGAGTCCGGAATTTCAACAAAAAGATTTATTGGATGTCCTTCCTGAAGTTGAAAAATTTACGATCGATGAATATATTCCTGCATTAACACTTGGGAGTTCTATCGATCCTGTACGGTTAAAAAATATCATCAGTAAAGTCAGTAAATATAGTGGTATTGCAGAAAAGCAGATAGCGGAGAACAATGGTATCATCAATGTTAATTTTTTCTGGAAAGAATTATTACGCAGTCGCGGTTACACAATAGGCCGACTCGATTCCCGGTACTTAGGAATTGATAGTAGAGATGCCGGAAGTAGTCCTGAATACAATGCAGAACTCACTAATTGGCTGCATTCTTTTACACCGGCGATAAATCTGTATTTGAGAGACGAATTGGGATATAAGACAAGTCTGGATTATAATATGTTTGGTCCAGTACATCCATGGAATAATGATGGAAATAATACGGGTAGAAATCTTCGGGCTGCAATGGCACAGAATCCATTTCTCCATGTGATGGTCCAGTCAGGTTATTATGATGGGGCATGTGATTATTTCAATGCAAAATATAATATGTGGCAATTAGATCCAAACGGTAAGTTGAAAGATCGCATCTCTTGGGAAGGTTATCGCAGCGGGCACATGATGTATTTGCGCAAAGAGGATTTGAAAACCTCAAATGACCATCTTCGCAAATTTATACTTGATGCCATCCCCGGACCTAATCAACCGGCTAGATATGATGCAGTCCCAAAAGGAAAATAATAATAAGAAAGTATATAACAGCAGGAAAAGAATATTCTATTAAATGTTGCCTAGCAAGTTGGCCATTTGGTTCCAACGATATATTTTTACTTTTTCCTTTTGATTTTTGGATGCCTTGTTTATTGCTTTAGCGATATCTTTTCCATCCATACCTTTATATTTGCTAAGGTTGCCAATTAAGATAGGATTAATGATGGAGAATATGCTTATAAATATCTTTTCCATTGGTCGGTGTGCTTTCCTGCTTCCTAAGATCATTGATGGTTGGAAGATATTCGTATGTTCATAATCTAAAGCAATAATATCTCTTTCAGTCTCACCTTTTGTCTTAGTGTAGAAGATACTTGAATTAGGATTGGCGCCTATGGCAGTCACTACGAATACAGATTTTGCGCCATTTTCTTTTGCCATCTTGGCTGCGAGCACAGGGTAATCATGGTCTATTTTATAGTATTCGATCAAGTCAGGAGTTTGTTTTTTAGTTGTACCCAGCGCTATAAATACGTCATCTGCTTTTATATGTTCTTTTAACAATGGCAAGGTTTTAAAGTCACCAATTAGCGTATTTAATTTGGTATGTTTGATATTTATGTCCTTCCGAACGACAATGGTTACCTTTTCATAAGATTCATTGTTTAAAAGTTCAAGAAGTAAATGTGATCCTATAAAGCCAGTTGCTCCAAACAAGATTGCTTTTTTCATTTTTGAAATAAATTTATAATTTAATTTTAGATTAAAAACTAGTAAGAATTTATTTTTCTCAGGTTAACTCTCTGCTATCTTATTGATCATCCCTTTAAAAATAAATCCATGAAATGGTAGGACTGTATACCAGTATAATCTTCCAAGTAAACCAAGAGGCCTGAACGTGGCTGTCTGTTTAAGTATATTGTTATTGTCGATTTTAAATTCCAACCAGGCTTCCCCCGGCAGCTTCATTTCTGCATACAACAATAGTCGTTTTTCTTTTTTATCTGCAATAAGCACGCGCCAAAAATCAAGTGTGTCTCCAGAAACTATTTCAGTATCGCTTTTTCTCCCCCTTCTCATGCCTACTCCGCCTGCAATCTGATCCATAAAGCCTCGGATTTTCCACATCCAATTTCCATAATACCATCCTGTCTTTCCACCTATTGACCAAATTTTATCAGTAGACAATTCGATGTTTTCAATTTGAACAGTTCGGATATCTTTATAGCACCCATTTACAGGCACTTCGATGAACTTAGTAAAACCTGTACTAAATATATCACTTGTTTGGGCATCTTTCCAACTTGACAAAACTTGATTTTGGGAGATTTTATCAAATGCTAATCTTATCGAAGAATCGTAATCTATATAAGTGATGCCAAGCAAATCTGCCAAGTTGTTTGGCTTACAAATTACTTCTATCTTCATGCTGTTGACCAGATTCTGAGCGAGAGCATAGGAAGTTGAGGTAACGAAGTATAACCAGTAGGAGGATAATTTTGGTGTCATAATCGGTACGATAAAGATCCGCCTCTTCAATTTACGAACTTTTGCGAATCGCATCAGCATTTCTTTATAAGTCAAGATGTCAGGCCCACCGATATCGTAACTTTGATTATAAGTGTCTTGTCGTCCTATCACACCGATAAGAAATTCTACCACATTGCGTATAGCGATTGGCTGGCATTTTGTCTTTAACCAGCGAGGCGTGATCATAATTGGTAGCTTTTCTACCAGATCCCGAATGATTTCAAATGATGCGCTGCCCGAGCCAACTATTATGCCAGCTTTAAGGGTGGTAAGTGCAAAATTTGAACCGGATAATATACTTTCAACATTCTTTCGCGAGGAGAGATGTTTTGACAAATCCTCCGCATTGCTTATTCCACTTAAGTAAATAACCTGTTTTGCATTTGTCTTTTCTATGCAATTCTTAAAATTTGTAGCACATATCTCTTCCATATTCTCAAAATCCCCGATTTGAGTTGACATAGAATGTATGAGATAAAAAGCTACATCAATATCATTAGGAATATTCAGTAAAGTCTCCTTTTTTAAAAAATCTGCTTCAATTACTTTGACATTTGAAAGAATATCAAACTTGTTATTGAACCTGTTCTTGTCTCTGACACAGCATATTACCTCGTGTCCATTTTCCAATAACACCGGCAAAAGTCTTTGTGCAATGTATCCCGTAACCCCTGTTAATAATATTTTCATATATATTTTTTCATAATAATCGAATGAAATATACCTTTTTCATTCTCAATAAATCCTTTCATTCATAATTCGCCATTTATCCTTCACCATTTATAATTTATAATTTACCATTCTCCATTTATCATCTACCATTTATCATTTTAAACTAGAGATTCCACCATCTACATGCATGATCTGACCTGTGATCCAGCTTGCTTTATTAGATAACAAAAACTCTGCCATGTTAGCAATATCTTGTGTTGTACCAATTCTTTTTAAAGGATGTCGCAAGGCATTCGCTTCCCTTTTTTGATCACTATTTAATAATGAAGCGGCCAATGGAGTATCAGTTAGTGATGGTGCGATACAATTCACCCTGATCTTTGGCGCATATTCAGCAGCTAAAGCTTTTGTCAGGCCTTCGATTGCACCTTTAGAGGCAGAAACTTGAGAATGAAATGGCAATCCTGTTTGAACTGCAACAGTGGAAAACAAGATGATAGCGGCGTTTTCACTGTTTTTTAATTTAGGTATTACAGCCTGGATAGTTTTAATTGCTCCTACTACCTGTAAGTTAAAGTCATTCACAAAATCAGCAGGTTTGATTCTTTCAAATGGTCTTAAGTTGATACTGCCCGGGCAGTAAATGATACCAGTCAATGCATCTGGTAATGACTCCAGTGATAGATCTTCCTCTAACGCATTGTAATTGAAGTACTTAATATTCGGGTGGTCAGGAGTCATTTTATTTTGGTTGAAAGTTCCAAATACAAGATGACCAGCTTCAGCTAGTTGATTTGAAAGTGTTTTACCAATGCCTGAAGAGGCTCCAATGATTAAATAGTTTGCCATTTAGTGTATTATTTTTATAATAATACAAATAACCAAGCTTCTATTTTGTTGCAAATCACTTGTAATAAAGTATAATCGATATCACCATCTTTATACGAGGCAAGCAAGAGATGATTTACAAGTTACTTTCTCTCTTGTTATCTAGTGATATTTTGTCTTTAAAAAAATTCTTTGACTAGTAGTCGTTTAGGATTTATGTGGTTTAGTGGTTTTCATTTGAATGATATCAACAATAAAAGCAAATGCCATAGAAAAGTAGATATATCCTTTTGGAATCTCGAATTCAAATCCTTCAGCAATTAAAGAAACGCCGATCATCATAAGAAAGCATAATGCCAGTATTTTAAAGGATGGATGCTTATGTATGAAATCACTTATAGGTTTAGAAGCTATAAGCATAATTATCACAGTTACTATTACGGCAGTGTACATTACCCATAGTTCTTGAACCATGCCCACTGCAGTTATGATTGAATCTACTG
>NZ_JADJID010000001.1:535000-1444128 GCF_016707225.1 Candidatus Brachybacter algidus
GAGGCCCAGGCGACTGTTTAACAAAAACACAGGACTCTGCAAAATCGTAAGATGAAGTATAGGGTCTGACACCTGCCCGGTGCTGGAAGGTTAAGGAAGGGGTTAGTGCGTAAGTGCGAAGCTCTTAACTGAAGCCCCAGTAAACGGCGGCCGTAACTATAACGGTCCTAAGGTAGCGAAATTCCTTGTCGGGTAAGTTCCGACCTGCACGAATGGTGTAACGATCTGGGCGCTGTCTCAGCCACGAGCTCGGTGAAATTGAAGTATCGGTGAAGATGCCGATTACCCGCAACGGGACGGAAAGACCCCGTGAACCTTTACTACAACTTCACATTGAGCTTGAATACAGGATGTGTAGGATAGGTGGGAGGCTACGAAGCTGTGACGCTAGTCATGGTGGAGCCAACGTTGAAATACCACCCTTCCTGTATTTAGGTTCTAATCCCTAAAAGGGAAACAGTGTGTGGTGGGTAGTTTGACTGGGGTGGTCGCCTCCAAAAAAGTAACGGAGGCTCGCAAAGGTACACTCAGCATGGTCGGTAATCATGCGAAGAGCGTATTAGTATAAGTGTGCTTGACTGAGAGACCGACGGGTCGATCAGGAACGAAAGTTGGCTAAAGTGATCCGGTGTTTCCGCATGGAAGGGACATCGCTCAAAGGATAAAAGGTACTCCGGGGATAACAGGCTGATCCTACCCAAGAGCTCATATCGACGGTAGGGTTTGGCACCTCGATGTCGGCTCGTCACATCCTGGGGCTGGAGAAGGTCCCAAGGGTTGGGCTGTTCGCCCATTAAAGTGGCACGCGAGCTGGGTTCAGAACGTCGCAAGACAGTTCGGTCCCTATCTGTTGTGGGCGCAGGAATATTGAAGGGAGCTGATTCTAGTACGAGAGGACCGAATTGGACGTACCGCTAGTGTACCGGTTGTGGCGCCAGCTGCACCGCCGGGTAGCTATGTACGGCAAGGATAAGCGCTGAAAGCATCTAAGCGCGAAGCCATCCCTAAGATGAGTATTCCAGCACGTAAGTGTAAAGGACCCCAGAAGACTACTGGGTTGATAGGTTATAGGTGGAAGTGCAGTAATGTGCGTAGCCGAGTAATACTAATTGTCCGACAGCTTCCTTTTTTTAATTACTCTTTAATCATTCATATGTAAGCTCAATGAGCTCGAACAGAACGAAAAAATTACTTCCCATCTATGTCATTTAGCTTTTAGTCTTTAGCTGTTGGTCTTTGGCCAAACCAACTAAAGACCAAAGACTAAAGACCAAAGACTTTATAAAAGAACAACATCAAACGAACGCGTTTGAGATAAGAATTTCCGGTGATTATAGCGTAAGGGTTCCACCTTTTACCATTCCGAACAGAGAAGTTAAGCCTTACTGCGCCGATGGTACTGCACTTCGTGTGTGGGAGAGTAGGTCGTTGCCGGATCAACATAACTAGCCTTGTAGTCGTAAGATTGCAAGGCTTTTTTGTTTTTTACACTTAGTGGCCCTTTGAACCTTATCGTTCAGACAGCTTGCAAGCTGTCTCATTCTACAAAACAGTCATCAAATTACCGTTTAATTTTT
The DNA here is from genome assembly GCF_016707225.1 of Candidatus Brachybacter algidus. Classification (NCBI taxonomy): domain Bacteria; kingdom Pseudomonadati; phylum Bacteroidota; class Saprospiria; order Saprospirales; family Saprospiraceae; genus Candidatus Brachybacter; species Candidatus Brachybacter algidus. The sequence continues at coordinate 536,578 of NZ_JADJID010000001.1, forward strand.
CTTATTCCTCAACCCAATTATTTCCCCCGCTATACTCACAGCGATTTCCCTCGTAGTTTTACTGGATATATCTAATCCTATTGGGGCATTTATTTCTGCCAGAACATCATCTGAAAAATCATTTGATAAACTAGATATTAAAGTTTCGATCTTTTTTTTACTTCCTAGGACTCCTATATATCTATAACCAACACCAAGTAATTGACGTAAAACAATATCGTCTTGCCGATAACCGATAGTCATGACCACTAAATAACTATTTTGATCAGGAATTAACGGTATAATATCTTCATAAGTATCTACTATATTGACATCGTGAGCAAATATATTCGAAGTTAATGTATTGATATGCTTTCTGGTTTCGATTATCTTTACCCTAAAGTCAAGCCAGTTTAACAGCTCAGATAACGCTAGTGAACAATGACCACCACCAATAATGACTACAGTTTCCTTTTGTCCAATGACTTCGTTGAATAGGTAACTTTCCTGAGAATATTGAGTGAAGGATGTTAATTGTTGCGCTTCGTTTATAGCTTTTAGTTTCGTTTCATTTTTAGAATATTGGATAAACAATGAAACGATATTATTTTTAATAAGGGAGTCTTTTATGGTGGTGATTGCTGTGAGATATTCTGGCATTAACGGGAGAATCAAAATTGTTTGAAAACCCGAACAGATCATTCCACTTTGATTGACCGGACTATCTTTATTATGTTGCTGTCTTATCAGATGGGTTTTTAGTTTGCTGTCCTGTAAAGCTTTATATACTTTTTCTACAATTTTGACTTCCATGATGCCTCCGCCAATACTGCCTGACATTTCTTTTTTATCATTTACAGCCATCTTAAATCCTACTCTTCCGGGACTACTGCCTTCACTTTCCACAACTATAAGCAGGGCAGTTGGAACAAAATTATGGACTTGTTCTTCCAAAAACTCCCAAAACTTGAGACTGGAATTTTTCATAAGTCCTTAGATCCATATAGAGCCAGCAAAACTTTTTCAGGAGTATACGGAGCATTCATCCGACGTGGCACTGTAGGGTTAAAAGACTGAATTGCATTTTCAATTGCAAAATATGTTCCAAGTCCATACATCAATGGTGGTTCTCCGACAGCTTTGGATTGCAGAATAGCTAGATTTTCTTTATCTGTTATTAATGGAATAATATCTATTTCCTTTGGAGCAGCATAAATATCCGGGATCTTATATGTCGAAAGTGCATTGGAACGAAGTTTCCCTTTTTCATCATAAAATACATCTTCACAAGTCATCCATCCAATACCTTGGACTATACCACCTTCTATCTGACCCAAATCTATCATAGGATTCATAGATTGTCCATAGTCATGTACAACTTTTACAAAATCAATTTCATAATTTCCTCTAATACAATCGACAGTAACTTGAGTCACTGATGTCCCATATACATGGTAAGAAAATGGATGACCCTTACCTTTACTCCAATCAAAGTGTACATCCGGAGTGGCATAATGCGCATGTTCACTCAAACTGACTCTTTGTTCAAAAGCTTTTGAAATAAGTTCTTGCCATGTTATTTTAGTTTCAAGGCTATCAAGAAATACTAATCCATCTCTAATTTCAATGTCAGAATTTTGTTCTTTAGTGTCAGCAATGCTTATAACTACTTTTTTTAATCTTTCCTTAATTGCCTCACAAGCCATAAGTGTTGCTTTACCATTCAAGTCAGCCGTAGCAGAAGCAGCTGAAGGAGAGGTATTTGCAATCCGTGTCGTATTGGTGGAATAAATCCTGATTTTATCTATTGGTAAAGAAAAAATATGAGCTGCAACCTGAGCGATTTTTGTATTCACACCTTGACCCATCTCTACTGCTCCTGTAGTTATACCTACAGAACCATCCGTATAAATATGGACAAGAGATCTGGCTTGATTCATGAGTGTTTTCGTAAATGAAATGCCAAAACAAATGGGCTGCACAGCAAGTCCCTTTTTTAAATGTATATTTTCTTTATTGAATTGATCTACATCTTGCTGCATTTTTTTCAGATCAAAACGGTCTTCAAACTGTTGCCAAGAAGTTTCTGCCTCGCTTTCTGCGAGTTGCCCATATGGAAATACATCTCCTGTTGTGATGAGATTTGCTTTTTGAATATCTGATGCTTTGCAATTCAATTTGGGTGCTGCTATTGCTATAGCACATTCTATGACAAACATACCCTGAGGTCCACCAAAACCCCTAAAAGCTGTGTTGGGGGGTAGATTGGTTTTGCAACAATGAGCTATTGCGTTGACATTAGGTATAAAATAAGCATTAGTGCAGTGGAATAAAGTGCGCTCAAGTACAGCCGGTGAAAGGTCAGCCGCAGCTCCTGCATTCTGAAAAAACGTAACTTCATAGGCTAGGATCTTCAGTTTGTTGTCAAAACCTATTTTAAAATCCGCACTATATGGATGCCGCTTTCCTGTCATGTAAATATCTTCCTCACGACTTAAAGAGTATTTTACAGGTCTTCCTGTGATGTGAGTACCTAATGCGCAAAGTGCAGCCCACGCATTTGCCTGGTCTTCTTTGCCACCAAAACCACCGCCAATTCGAGTTACATCAACCTCGATACTATGCATTTCCATTCCAGTCACTTTAGCTACAGCGCGCTGGACTGCGGTGGGACCTTGAGTCGAAGAGTATACCTTTATTTTACCTCCTTCCACAGGCTGCGCGTATGCGCCCTGCGTTTCAATATAAAGATGCTCCTGACCATTGATATCTGCTTTACCTTCGAAAATATGGCTACAAGAGGACCAGGTTGATTCGGTATCGCCTAGAATAAATTTTTTAGAAGGTATGATGAGTGCTCCCTTTTCATAAGCGATGCGAGGGTCAGTAATTTCTTCAAATGCTTCTATTTTGCAATCAATAAGTTTACATGCTTTTCGTGCAATACTTTCAGAATCTGCCAATACAAGGGCGATGGGCATCCCAATGAAATCCACAATGTTCTCTGCCATCAATGGTTCATCATCGATGATACCACCTATTTGATTAATGCCGGTAATATCAGATGAGATCAATACCTTATGAACCCCTTCCAAATCGCGCGCTTTGGATATATCAAGTTTTATGATCCTTCCATGCGCAACATTTGAAGTAAAAACTCTGGCAAATAAAGTACCCTGAATCAGTGGAATATCGTCCAGATAAATGGAGCGTCCTTTAACATGATCGTGTATATCAATGCTGCGCATATTTCTTTTGGATTTCGATAAAATGAGCTTTAATAAGCTGAAAAGCTAGCAAACGTTTGTATTTTTCCGAACCTCTGATATCTGAAATGGGTTTAATCTCATCCTGCAGCACATCATTAAGCACTTTGTATTGCTCATCTCCTAAGGGCAGTACAAAACCATTGATAAATGAAGACGTGTTTCTCAGAAACATAGGTATAGGACCTACTCCTCCCATAGATAGCACAGCTTGTACAATTTTATTATTTTCAAAAGTTAAAATACAAGCAGATGTAACAGAAGCGATGTCAAGGTGAGTTCGTTTGCTTACCTTTTCGAAATTGAAGAAGGAAGATGCACTAGGTTTTCTGAAGCGAATGGATAGAAGTAGTTCGTTTTTATCTTTCCTTAAGGACTTATAGCCAAGATATAATTCACTTAAGGGCATCCAGTTTTCTCCAGCATTTTCAAGTAATATTTCAGCTTGTAGTGCAATAAAAAAAATCGTCATATCACCAATAGGTGAGGCATTTATAAAATTGCCTGCTAAGGTTGCCATATTGCGTATTGGTGTAGAAGAGACAAGTTTAATATGTTTATCCAGATCAGGAAATATAGACCTGATAATAGAATTATTTAGAAATTGACTTACAGTAGTACCCCCGTCCAATAAAATGAAATCATTCTCTTGCATTATCTCAAATGTCGAATTATCTAATCCTTTGAAATTTGCTTTTGTCTCTAATAATTCATGTCTTTCATGCACATAGAGATCAGTGCCTCCTCCTATAGTCGGAAGATTGATGTCAACATGGTCTGTTATTGCTTTTTGTGACAATTCTTCCAATCTTTGAAAGATAGAACTGAAATAAGATGGTACAACATTTAATGAATAAATAGCATTCTTTTTAGAATTATAATTCATTGAAAGAGAAGCTGATAGTTGATTGGCAGCTCTCTCTATTGATTTATAACCAGTGCATCTGCATATGTTACCATCCATACTTTTCACCGCGTTTAACAAAGATTTTTCTTCCTTTGAAATTGCAAAGCAAGTTAATGACATAATAAAACCGGGAGTGCAGAAGCCACATTGGCTTCCATTATTGTCTGCCATACAACTTTGAACAAGACTTAATTCCTGGCTTTTTTGGGAGATGCCTTCTATGGTGACAATATGTTTGTTTGTTACATTGCCCATGGGCATTAAACAGGAAGTCGCTGTAGAATATTCCATCTTTCCTGATTTTTTAGTACCCACCATGACCGTGCAAGCACCGCAATCACCTTCTCTGCAACCTATCTTGGTACCTTTTAAATGTTTTTGGTACCTGATAAAATCAAGTACTGTTTCTTCAGGCGCGCATTCCGCACTGATAAGTTCGTCATTAAGTATAAAATTAATCATATGATAAATTACGACAAGTTACATAAAATCAATTATATCAAAACGGAGAATTCTGCCTAAAAAAATTGGATTGTATTTCTTTTCGCTTGAATTAAACATTTACGGTTATGATTAGGACTGCCTGGTGATCTTTCTACTCAAAATATACTGGTTGAATCTTTTCAATCATTAAATTATTTTCTTATTATTTCACTATTCATTCCCCATTTTTTCTTTCAGTATTAATCATCTGCACCTTTAAATCCGCCCTCTTGCAAACGTAATTTTCTTTATGCCATTTATTTTTAATATACTGAATGGCATTATTTTCGTATTTTTGATGACAGCTGTATATTAATTCCATCTTAGGTGGGTAGAGAGATTAATTTTTTACCTTATAATCTAAATGAGTTAGTTATAATATTATTAAGATATCTATATGATATCTAATATGTTAAGTTTAATCTTGAAGCTACCCCAGATTTCTTCATGTAACTCAGCTATTTTTTTTTGATTATTAACACATTTACTTACTATCCTTAATTTCATTGTAATGAAACAAGTTCTACCTTTCTTTTTAAATTATTCTACCTTAAACTCTAAACGATTTGCATTAATTTTTGCAATGGTTTTGTGCTCATTTATCGGTTTATTCGCTCAAACTTCTTGGACTGGAAACGCCGGTACTTCATGGACAGATCCGGGCAACTGGAGTGCGGGTGTTCCAGACGCTATGGACACTGTTGCAATTTTTGACGTGGCAAATGACCCAACGATTAGTTCAGCAGATGCTGTAGCCAAGCTGATAACTGTTTATTCAGGGGCTGTTTTAACCATTTCTTCAGGTGCTACCTTAGCTGTTAATGGCTCTTCCACACATGGTATTCTTAATTATGGTACTGTTACTAATAGCGGTGTTGTAAACATTGGGTCCATTTCTTCTTCTGGTTTGTATGGTATTCGTAATCATGGTATTTTTAATAATAATACTGGTGGACAGATCAATATAAATCAAACAAATTTTAGGGGAATTTTAATACTTGCCGGAACATTCACCAACCAAGCTACAATAAACATAGGCTCAACTCACAATATTGGAGCTTATGGTATATATACAATGGGAACATTCAATAATAATACCGGAGGTATGATTAATATAGATAGGTCTTTTGGGTTCGGTGTATATTGCGATACAGGTGGTTCTTTTGACAACAATGCCAGTTTAATAATCGGAGCTATATCACCAATTTCAAACTTAGTATCCGGCGTTGGAATTTTTAATAATAATACAGGAGCTGTCCTAAAAGGAACAGGTTCTATTTCAGCAGCAGTTTATAATACAGCAGGAGGAACTTTAATAACTGGATTTCCGATAGGTAAATTAAATTTTGACGGTAAGGAAAACTTCAATAATGGCACACTGAATCTTGATATTAATGGTAAAAGCTTGGCTGGAGGAGACTTTGACCAGATCGCAGTTGCCGATACAACTACATATGGTGGTACTTTAGCCTTAAATATTAATTTTCCCGGGGCTACGATCGGAGATGAAATTCCTATTATTGCAACTAGTGGCTTCAAAGATACTTTTGATGTGATCACAGGGTTGACTGCCAATTGGTTTATCAATTATCGATCCAGTGGTATCGTATTGAGATATGGTGCATTGACGGAAACTGCCTGGATTGGGGATAGTAGCACAGTATGGTCTGATGTAGATAACTGGTCTGCAGGTATTCCAACTGCTCTTTCAGATGTGTATATTAATGATACTAGTGTTTATTATCCGGTTTTGACGGGTGTAGGTATTGCAAAGTCGGTACATGTAAGAGCAGGTGGCACTCTTACGATTGCTGCTACCGGAACACTGAATATTGAAGGATCAAATGATTTGGGGCTTATTAATGCTGGAACTGTAGACAATAGTGGTGTTATTAATATTGGGGCTAGTATTAGTCCTGGTTTTATTGGTATTTCGAACGGATCAACTTTTAATAATAAACCAGGAGGCCAAATCAAGATCGACCGAACTAGTTTCTTCGGATTGTATAATGAGGCGGGTACTTTTAACAATGAATCAATCATTACCATAGGAGCATTAGCGAGTCCAGGAGGCAATGGATTGTGGAATGTTGGTACTTTCAATAATATGACTGGTGGGCAGATTAATATCGATCGTTCGACAGATGGTGGATTTCTCAATGATTCACTTTCTACATTTACCAACTATGCAAATATTACCATAGGATCTAATTTTAATGTGGGTGGTTATGGATTTAGAAATAAGGGCACATTTACAAATAATAGTAGTGGCTTAATCAAAATAGATCGCTCAGCTAATTTCGGTCTTTATCATACATTCAGCACTTTTGTAAATAATGGAAGCATCCTAATCGGCTCTTTGGATTCAGTAGGTAGTTATGGAATTAATGCAATTGCTTCCTTTGATAATAATGCTGGAGCAATTATCAATATAGACAGGTGTAGGGTCTCAGGTATTTTTAATGCTAAAGGGACGTTTACTAATAAATCTTCAATAACAATTAAATGCCTTGGTCCTTTACCTAAGCTCATATCAGGTCCTACTGGAACATTTGTCAACAATACTACAGGTATTTTAAATGGTTCAGGTAGCATCGCAGCCAAAATCTTTACAAACTCAGGTGGAACACTTTCCCCGGGATATTCTCCCGGTATAATGACGTTTACATCAAGCGAAAATTTCAGCAATAGCACCATCGCTATTGAAGTTAATGCAAACGGTACGCCGGGAGTTAATTTTGATAAAATAGAAGTAGTCGATACAGCTACTCTAGGTGGTACTTTGGCCTTGACATTTCCATATGCTGGAAACCCAGGAGATCAAATAGTTATTCTTTCTGCTTCACTTATCTCTGGTACTTTTGCCACAGTGACAGGTCTTCCTGTAGGATGGACTTTGGATTATTCTCCCACTAGTGTTACCTTAACATATATCACTGCAGGTAGCACTACATGGACAGGAAGTGTAAGTGTAGGTTGGACCACACCTGGAAATTGGTCTGCCGGTGTGCCTATCTCAGGATCTGTCGTCATAATACCAGATGTCCCTAACTTTGACCCTACTATAAGTACAACAGTTTCTGTAAAATCATTAACTATTGATGCATCAGCATCACTTACTATAATACCCGGAGGTACATTGAATATAGATGGTGCCGCAGCTCAGGGCTTACTTAACAATGGAACTATTGCAAATGGCGGTACGATTAACATAGGTAGTACTCTAAATGTTGGTGCTTATGGGCTTAGAAATAATTCTATATTTAACAATAACAGTGGAGGCCAACTCAACATAAATAAGTCAACAAATACAGGACTTGAAAATACAGGTACCTTTACAAATTTGGCAACAATCAACATCGGTAATATTGCTGGTGTAGGTTTGAATGGAATTTTAAATACCTCCATTTTCAATAATAATGTCGGTGGACAAATCAATATCGATCGTTCTGCAGATGCCGGTCTTTATAATAATACTGGTGGCACCTTTACTAATCTTGCAATCTTATCAATAGGTGCAGGATTTGGCGTAGGCGAATATGGTATTTGGAATAAAGCTACCTTCAATAGTAACGGAGGTTCTCAATTGACTATCAATAGGTCTACTGACGCTGCTATTGAGAATTTAGGAACATTTACCAATCTCACAACGATCAACTTAGGCACGATTGCTAGTATTGGAACTTATGGTGTGAGAAATTATCTGACTTTCAATAATAATGCAGGAAGTGCTATTAATGTCGACCGTTCTACTGATGCAGCAATAAACAATGAAGTAGGTGGCACTTTTAATAATCTTACATCAATCGTGGTGGGTGCCAATCAAAACATTGGACAATATGGTGTTTGGAATTCTGCAATTTTTAATAATTCAGGAAGTATTACAGTGAATCGTTCTTCAGTATACGGACTGTGGAACTACCTAGGTACGTTTACAAACACTTCAGCTATTAACATAGGAAATGCTCAAACAGTAGGTCAATTCGGACTTTACAACAATGCTATTTTTAACAACAATGCAGGAGGCGCTATTACAATAGACCGCTCATCTGAGGCAGGGCTATATAATTATGGAACAGGTAATTTCATAAATCTTGCTACAGTCAATATTGGTGGAACAATAGGTGTTGGAAATTACGGAATTCGAAACCTCTCTATGTTTAATAACAATGCAGGAACAATGACTGTCAATGGTTCAGCAAATTCCGGAATATACAATGACAACGGCACATTTACAAATATAGCTGCCATTAATATTGGTTCTACATCTGGCGTAGGTTCATATGGGCTTAGAAACAGAAATGTATTTAATAATACAGGAGGTCTGATCACGATCAACAGATCGACTGTGTCAGGTATATTAATTGAAGCCGGTGATATAAGTAATACAGCAGGTGTCACAGTAGGCAATTTAGTCGCCATGACGGACCTAATCACGGGTGTCAGTGGTAATTTTGCGAATAATACAGGAGGAGTATTTAAAGGAACCGGTAAAGTACAGACAGTCTATTTCTCTTTTGGGGGTGGTACGATCGCTCCGGGATATTCTCCGGGAATCATGACCTTTACAGGAAATACAAATTTTGGTAATAATATTATGAATATCGAGGTGAATGGCAAAACTACAGCAGGTACGGATTTCGATAGGGTAGTAGTAGTTGGTACAGCCACTTTAGGAGGTACGCTTAAGGTCATCAACAATTTCCCGGGAGCCTTAGTCGGTGACCAGGTGACCATACTTACAGCAACTGCAGTATCAGGGACTTTCCCAACGATCATAGGCTTGCCTGCCAATTGGTCAATAAGCTATACTGCTACAAGTGTCATTCTTACACTTGGGCCTACACTTCCTGTGGAACTTTTGACATTCAAAGCCAGACTGCAGAATGATAAGGTATTCTTGGATTGGAAGACTGCTTCTGAGACCAATAACAAAGGATTTAATATAGAACGAAGTGCTGATGGCAAGACCTGGAACACAATAGGTTTTGTTGCAGGCAATGGCACTACCACTAAAGTTCAAACGTATGCTTTTACAGATTTGACATTGATTCAATCAGGGCTTCTGTCTATTGGAGTGGCTTATTATCGCCTCCGTCAGATTGACTTCAATGGTAAGGAGGACTTGTCTAAAGTAGAAAGTGTTGACATCACAAGTCTTAATCGACTATCCAATATGGTGCATATTTTTCCAAATCCTGTGAGTGGTAAGCTTATGAATATTGTCATGAATACTAGCTTGATAGAAGAGGTTACGATCCAGCTATATAGTCCTGCAGGAGCATTAATCGGAAGCAAGGTACTGGTGCCTGGAAAGAATGAAATGGACGTCACAGGTTTGAGCGCAGGGCTTTACATTGTAAAGATCTCCGATAAGCAAAGCAGTATTATGGAAAAGGTCATGATAGTGGATTAAGGTAGCCCATTACATCCATTCTAAATGATTAATACATAAAAAAAGGGAGGAATTGATAAATTGCTCCCTTTTTTTGTAATTTCTTAACCTAAATTAATAATTGAGTGATTAATTCCTGTAATTATGGATTTAACTAATAATTATTTGGAATAAATAAATATTAGAATTATATTTGAAATATTATTAAACACCTTTACAATTAAAAACTTTATATGGATAAACTTAAACACTTCTTCTCTTAATTATTTCATAGATATAATTATCTATTGAATCATTTACTTGACAATCCAAGTTCGGGTTAAATTATCTTAATGTGTATATTATTGAAAATGAGCACTAATGCTCTGGCAATTGCATTGCCTTTTTTAAAATTTTGAAAAATATCAATTAGAAAATTATCTCCAAAAGTTATCTCTATTATTAATTGTGTTGGGAATGTTTGCGGTTACTTAAACTTAAACACCATGAAAATTTTATTTAATTGCCTTGTTATTATTTTAAAGTCAGTATCTTTTACAATGCATATTGAACAAGAAAACGAGACCTTTAACAATCGCAGGAAGCACATTTCAATTTACCTAGATAGTAATTTTGGCGCTAATTATAGTTATTACAATTCTTCAGGAAGTTCAATTATATTTTCCCTTGCCCTTATAATCGTCCTGAAAACAACCAGGGAGAATGACAGATTTCACCAATTAAATATTCTATAATTAAAAATTAATTATATGAAAACTATATTATTATTTGTGTTACTGTTTACCTCCTTTTGGATAAAGGGGCAAATTCCAATCGCAGTTAACCCAGCACTTTCTTGTCCGGAATTTTCAATTCTTTCATTTGGTCAATTTGTTTCAAACTGCGCTCCCACAGGACAAATTGTTTTTACCGTAGATGGTGATTATGGAAGTTACATTCAATATTCTATTAACGATGGAGCTTCATGGAGCTTTGATAATCAATTTATTGGTCTTTCTCAAGGATATTATAAATGCAAAATAAAAGTTAATATTAATGGTCAGACTTGCATCAAAGATTATGCTTTGAACCCTGTAAGGGTTACCTATCTTGATTTTGAGACTCAATATTGGGACCCGATTACTCAAGAATTAATCACTGTCGGTAAAAATCTGATAGATACAGTTTTGGTAACTAATCCCTTAACGTGCGCTGCAACGGGTTCCATTCAAGTAATAAAAACAGGAAGCCCGAACGGAGGAGAATACTCATTAGATGGGGTTAATTTTCAGGTTTCCAATACATTCTCAGGGCTTTCTGTTGGTATTTACAATGTGTTTATTAGAAAACCAGGATCTACTTGTATGGTTCAGTATAGGAATCAAGTAAGTATTTGGCCCAAAGGATTTATTGATACTTATTCGGTGGTAAGTGAATACGGGTGCGAAACCGGTAAAATAACATTCGCAGCAAGTCCATCCTCTGGTCTGGAATATAGCATCAACAATGGCGCTACGTGGTCTTTTAACAATGCTATTACCGGCTTAAGTCCAGGAACTTATATACCTAAGTTTAGGAAGAGTGCCTGCATACTTGCTTTGCCGGATATTCCATTTATAATTATAGGTAATTTTAAACCTCAGATATTTGATGTGGTATTTACACCAGGACCTTGTGATGGAAATGGCAATGTCGCATTTAAAATGTTTCTTAATTCTCCTTATAAAAGTATAAATGATATCAATCAGGTAAGTGTAAGTTCTGATAATATAAATTTTACAACGATTCCAAATTCTCCGGATGTTAATTATGATGTTCCGACAAATACGTCAGCCATTTATATTAAAGTGAGATATGGCCCTATACCTTACCAATTTTGTACTTATGTATTTAGTATTCCTTCCACACACGGTTTATTACCTAATGTTTTGAATAGTTCTGAGAATCCCCAGTGCCTTATGTCTAATGGCAATATAACGTTCACTCCTCCTGATGGAAAGCCATATTTCTACAGTATCAATAATGGCAGCACCTGGCAGACCAGCCCTATCTTCAATAATGTGGGTCCAGGTAATTATAATTTAATTTACAAAAGACAGGATGTTAATTGTATTTCAGATGCTAAGAACGTAATTCTTGTAAATGAAAATATTCCTCCACAAATTGTCAATGTAATTTCAGCAAATATCTCAGACTGTGGGCTTACAAATGGCAGTATTACAATAAATAGCATTTCCGGAACAGGAGCTGTTCAATTCTCAATAAATAATGGAATTGACTGGTCTGCCAATAATTTATTTAATAATTTAAACACTGGAAATTATCAGATCGTAATTAGAAATCAGAATGCAACATGTTTGGTTACTTATCCATCTAACCCTGTTGTAATAACTGCCCCTTTACCTCCTGTCATTAATAGTGTGAATTCCTCAAATGTTACCGATTGCGGAGCCATGAATGGTTCTATAAGTATTAATGCAGCTGCCGGTTCCGGTAATATTTTATACAGCATCAATAATGGAAATACATGGCAACTTTCAAATGTTTTTCCAAATCTGAATGGCGGAAATTATCAGGTTAAAATTAAAAACGAAAACGGTACTTGTATCCAGAATTATGTAAGTAATCCGGTAATAATTACCACACCAATTCCACCAATTATTAATCAAGTTACATTTTCAAATACCACAGATTGTAATTTAAATAATGGGATTATTTCGATTGCATCCACTGCCGGAAGTTCCTCCACTCAATACAGTATTGATAATGGTATTAACTGGTCAAATTCCGGTAATTTCAGCAATTTGTCTCCAGGAAGTTATAATATTAAGCTTCGAAATATAAACCAGACTTGTATAGTTAATTATGTCAATAATCCGGTTGTGCTACCAGGTCATATCGGACCAATGATTACAACAGTTATTTCGACAGATGTTAGTGACTGTGGACTTATCAATGGACAAATTACTATCAATGCGATAGCCGGTGAATCCGCCCTCCAGTATTCAATCAATAATGGAACTAACTGGTCTTCTTCTAATATTTTCAATAATTTGAATCAAGGTAATTATCAGATTAAAGTCAGGAATAATAATGGCACATGTGCTGTAAACTATAATTTAAACCCTCTATCGATTTCAGCACCAGTATCGCCGGAACTATTGAATATTGTAAAAAATAATGTGACTGACTGTGGACTAAATAATGGCTCAATCTTAATAAGTGCAAATCCAGGTTCATCACCGCTTCAATATAGCATAGACAATGGAAATACATGGTTTGCAAGTTCTAATTTTGCTAATTTAGCATCCGGAAATTATAACGGGAGGATCAGAAACAATAATGGCACTTGTATAGTCAACTATGTCTCTAATCCAATTGTAATTACCGGACCAACAGCACCTCAGTTTACCACTGTCAATTCAACGAATGCAAGCGATTGCCAATTATCAAACGGCAGCATCAGCATTGTCGCTCAACCCGGCTCTTCTCCATTGCAATACTCCATCACCAATGGCGATCAATGGGCCAATAACGGCAGCTTCACTAATTTAACTCAAGGTAGTTACTTGGCAACTATAAGGAATAATGATGCTACTTGTGTTGTAAATTTTCCTTCAAACCCGGTCGTTATAACTGCGCCATCTGCACCATCTATAACCGGAATTAATACGATTCAGCCAACGGATTGCAGTAATCCAACCGGAAATATCAGCATTACTTTTACTTCAGGATCGGGTAGCCCTCAGTTTACCAAAGATGCTGGAAATACGTGGCAGAATAATGCTACTTTCTCCAATCTTCCTGCCGGACAATATTTTATTGGCATTAGAAACCCTGATGGATCTTGTAGTAATATAAGTTCAAGTCCAACAGTAATAAATCAATTGGCGCTTCCTCTTATTTCTCAAGTGCAGTCGGAAGGCCTAATTGGTTGTACATCCGGCTTAGCAAGTATTACCATAAATGCAAGTGGTTCGAATGGGCAAACATTACTATATTCTATAAATGGTGGCTTGAATTACCAAAATTCTAATGTTTTTATGGCGCTAGGTGCAGGATCTTATAATGTAAAAGTCAAGTACATTAATGCGAATTGCGAATTAAATTATACTCAAAATCCAGTTGTCTTAAATTTCGTTCCAGCCCCAATAATACAGGTTGTCAATATCATTCAACCTATTTCTTGCGAAAATTCAAATACAGGAAGTATTTCGATTTCTAGTTATGATATTAATAGTCTAACTTTATTGTATAGTCTTAATAATGGATCAAATTGGTCAGTACAACCTAATTTTACAAACCTAAGTGTAGGTAATTATCAAATAGCTGTAAAAAATAGCTTGGGTTGCCAGACTAATTATCCTGCTAATCCGGTTCAATTAATTGCCCCATCCCAACCTTCACTTTTAGCGGTACAAATAATAAAAACTCCGGATTGTGGCACTTCCAATGGTGAATTAATGGCCACATTTACATCTTCCCAAAGTGTGGAGTTTAGCATCAATAATGGAATTACATGGCAAGAAAGTCCAATGTTCAATGGACTTACAAGTGGAAATCATTATTTGAAGATCAGAAATGCAAATGGACAATGTGAGAATTTTTTTTTTCAAAATCCAATTGTCATTGGTTCTGTCATCGATTTTCATATCAACGATGTCAGCATCATACAACCTACATCATGTGAACTGCCAAATGGAGAATTGATCGTGAATGTCAATGAACCTCAACTGTATCAATACAGTATTAATGGTGGAATTAATTTTAGTGATAATTTTGTATTCTCAAATTTATCATCTGGAGTTTACCAAATTGTAGTAAAGAAAAAAGTCAGTAATTGCATTCTTAATTATTCTAATCCGATCACACTAATTGCGCCTGAATCACCTCAGATCGTCTCACTTGAAATTAAGCAACCAGACTGTGGCAGTAATTTTGGTTCGATCGCATGTGCTGCCAATAAACCAAATGTAGAATATTCTATTGATGGCATCAATTGGCAAGTCAACCCGGTTTTTAATAATTTGCCGGCGGGAGAATATACTTTGCGTATTCGCAATGGTGATGGGAGTTGTGAAAATATATATGATGAATTAGTTTCATTAAATTCGAGTGCCACTTTTTCTATAGCCAATGTTGAAATCATAGAAAATAGTAATTGTCAATCACCTAATGGTAGCATTGAGATCATTACAGGTACTTCAGGTTTGGAATATTCCATTGATGATGGAATGAATTTTCAAGCAGATCCTCATTTTGAAGGACTTGGTGGCGGTAGCTATAGAATTAAGGTGAAAGATCCTAATACTAATTGCATAGTTACATACCCGGTCGATGTCATAGTTGGGTCTCCTTCAGGACCAAAGATCAGCATGGTTGACTTTGTTTCAACAAGTAATTGCCAAGGTCTAGATGCCTACATTCAGATATTTGCTGAAGGCACTGGATTGGAGTTTAGTATCGATGGAGGACTTACTTGGGCTAACTCAAGTCTGTTTAAAGATCTCGGTATTGGCGATTATAAAGTTGCAATAAGAAATTCCGGATGTATAAGTTTGGGTCAGGAATACCATTTTGAAGCATACAAGAGCATTGAATTATTATCTAAATCAGTACATTCTCCAGAGAAATGTGATGTGAACGATGGCAGCATTGAGCTTAATGCAAATTATCCTGAATGGGTTCAAACCTACAGCATTGATGGGGGATTAACTACACAGTCAGTAAATATTTTTAATGATTTAAGTATTGGTACATATGAACCTTTATTGACTTCTGTAGATGGATGTAGCTTTGTTTTTAAACAAATATTCTTATATCCTTCAGCAGCATTATTACTTGATTCAGTTGTCGTGATCAATCCTGAAAGCTGTCAGGATTCTTTTGGGAATATTAAAATATTTGCAGGTCCTGAATTTAATTTTAGCATTGATGGCGGTTTAAATTGGCAGAATAACTCGGAGTTCATTGGTATACAACATGGGATTTATAACTTATTGGTAAAAGATATTGAGAACTGCACCTATGTTTGGCCAAAAGATATTGAGATCATTAGTGGAAAAATTCCAATTATTACAGAGGTTCTTTCCTCCACAGAACTTAATTGTACTAACGGATTCGGTAAAATTACTGTAATTGCATCCGGTGATAATTATGTTTATAGTATCGATAATGGTGTGACCTTTCAGAATACGCCATCATTCGATCATTTGTCAGATGGCATTTATTCTATAATAATCAAAGACACTCTTGGTAATTGCATATCTGATACTTTACAGAAAAATATAAATTTTAGCACACCACAACTACTATCCTCAGATGTTGCTATTGAAAATCTAACAAACTGTAAGCCTGCAAACGGCAAAATTATTTTTGAACTTGCTGAGGATTTACTTTTTAGTATTGATGGAGGAAAAACCTGGAGCCAACAAGCTGAATTTCATAACTTATCAGCCGGTAATTACAATGTTTTGACTAAGAACAAAATTACGAATTGCATCAGTGAACCTCTTTCAATTGTCCTGGATCTCCCTGGAAATGTTGTCACAAACATTCATCCAAATACCTTGGAAGCTATATGTGGTGACAACGGTCGGATAGATCTTGGTTTGACATCTCCCGGGTTGATGTTTTCTATTAATAGCGGATTAAATTGGCAACCGGAATTTATATTTGACAACTTGGCAAGTGGAAATTATGAAGTTCGAATAAGGAATGTTGATGGTTGTATTTTTGCACCTGGAATTCCTGTGACTATCACTCAGAATAATACTTTTGCTGCGGAAATTATTGAAGTGAAGCCCCCAACTTGTGAAGGTATGAATGATGGAATAATTAAGGTTGATTTTCCTGATAATATTGATCCTTTAGTATTAATCAAATGGCAAGACGGTTCCGGCGGAAAAACTTTTTCCGGCCCATCTGGTATTGTGAATTTAAAAGCCGTCCTTGGAACTTGTACCTTGAATCAAAATTATGAGATACTACCCAGTCCTCAAAGTAATATTGAATGGGTAAACCTTTCAGATACAGTTTTATGTGCTCCGTCTGGAGTTAATTACACATTTGATGACAATACGTTGACTTTCTTATGGAGTCAAAATGGCGAAATAATAGGAGATCAGCCACAGATCAATATTTCGGAAATCGGAGATGTTGCCCTGCAGATTTCAGATCAAAGGGGTTGTATTCTTGAAGACAATTGGACAATAAATCTTGCAGAGAAGTCCAACGATTACGATTTTATTGTTGCAGGGGAGGGAGTAATTAATATTCCAATAATCGCTGTAGATGTAACCTGGCCCATTCCTGATAGTTTGCATTGGATAATTGAATCATCTTATCTCATCCAATCACGTGAAATAGAGAATCAATTTCACATGATATTTGATACACCCGGTTCATATAACGTAGGTCTACTTGCTTATTCAGGCAATTGTGTGGTGCTGAAGGAAAAACAATTCAGGATATTTGGATCCATCGATAGTTTGTCTTTTCCGATACAAAATTTGGGATTGGAGTCATTGTTGTCAATGGACCTTAGACCGAATCCCAATAATGGAATTTTCAAAGTTAATTTCGAATATCTGCAACCAATTCCTGGGAAATTATACATATTTAATAATTCCGGAGATCAGATTTTTTATAAAGAATTAAATCCATTATTTGCACTAGATGAAATAAAAATAGAACTTCCCTCCAGGACTCCAGGTGGCATTTATTCTTTGATTTATACTAACAGAAATGGTCAATTTCTATGGCGTAATTTTGTAATAATTAATTAAGATAATGGTGGATATTTAAAATACATAAAGTTGTCAACAAAACATTATAATACATAGCTGAAGGTCGTTTAGATTATTATTAATGGTCTTATATGAATTATTTCTTTAATCCTGAACAACCAGACTCATGGTTATAGATCGAAGTATAATTCAATTTCTTAATCTTGTCAAAATGCAAACAATAAGAGATCGCCAATCTTCTACAAATAATAATTTCGAACATGCTACAATTACTATTTTGTCACCACTATTTTTTGAATGATGACAGAATTTTTGTTTGAAATTTTTACTAGATACTGTCCGTTGTACAACGTTTGTGCATCAAAATAAGCGATGGTGCTGCCTTGTAAAAGACTGGTAGTTTCAACTAATCTTCCTGTCATATCAAATAATTCTACTTTTAAATTTTCTTTATTTATGTCTATCAATTGAATTATTATCAAGTCGTTAGTAGGGCTTGGAAAAACTTTTACTTGTGTCGCCTGTAAATTGATTTTATCATTACCTGCTGTAGATGAATAGGTTGTCGTGCCACTTGGCACAGATGTAACTTTTGCTGCATTTCTGGTGCCATAAAAAGTAGGGCCTACTACATAAGGATATGTTGAATTCCAATTGGCATCCACAGTAGCGAAATAACAGTAAATTCCGGAAGGATATTCCGGCGTTACACAAAATCTTCCATTGTGTTCATCTAAATAATCCGGAGTGCCAGCAGAAGTTGCATTGTAATGATAATCTTCTCTAAAATATCCTAATGGATAGGTATTGCTTACATCAGGACCCAACGTCCTTGTATTTCCGCTATTGAGCGAGTAACTAGATTTTATTCTTACTATGGGTCCGGAGCCATCAGCATTTTGGTAACCATAGGCGCCATATATAGGAAACCCATCATAAGCATAACCTATTAATGGTGAGTGCACAGTGCTATCTATGGCATATAAACCATCTGCATTATATAGATTACAAATAGTGGAAATCACTACCAGGTCTAAATTGAATGCACTAGGATTCTGATGATGATGGTAATTGCCCATTGCCGGGTGCGCTTTTGAACAATCAAAACCTTTTTTCTCAGCCGGAATAGCATCTCTATTCCAATTTTGAGTTGCGCCCATTCCACCGGGACATGGTGAATTTCCAGGTCCTCCACATAATGATTGTGTTGTATTATTCCATGCCACACCATCCCTATAGTCAAACAAAGCAACCCCATTTATAAAAATACCAATATTACCACCTGTCGTATTTACCGGGGTTCCGGTATTTGGAACTGGGTTTAAAGGAATTCTGAAAATTGCATTTTGATTGCTCGCTATTGAAGGGTTACCGTCCAAAAATGGACCTGTAACATAACTAGGTAAACCAGTAGTTGTTACATAAACATCTGTAGTATTATACTGCACAGCTTGACAATTAACGGGCGATGAGTCATTGATGGGTGTTGAATTACCTGCCACATAATGTCTGGCTTTAATGGTAGTGTTTTGCATCCAGGAGGTTATAGCAGGATTGGTTTGTGCATTTATTACTCCAAGAATAAATACGAAGGCAATCGTAATCCAATTTTTCAAGTTATTTTTTTTTATTAGTTTTTAATAATTTCTACCTTTTTTGTAGCTATAACAATGCCATTCTCGTTGGTTGCTTTGAGAAGATATAATCCGCTATAAATGCCTTTTGTATCGAAATATGCAATCGTACTTCCTTGTAAAAGACTTGTTGTTTCAATTAATTTTCCGTTAAAGTCAAACAATTCCATTTTTAGGTTTTCCCTATTAATGTCTAATATTTGAATAACTAGTAGGTCACTCGCCGGATTTGGAAATATTTTCAAATTATAGTCTACTACAGAAGCCTCTCGAGTTAAAGATATTGTTTTTGAATAGGTAAAATTATTATCGAAATCGACTTGCTTAAGTCTGTAATAGCATTGCAGGGCTTTACTTTCGAAGTCTTTATAGTTATATGATGAAATATGGCTCGTGGTCCCTGCACCCTCAACCGTTCCAATTGTGGTGAAAGTAAACCCATCCACAGATCTTTCGATTTCAAAATATTTATTATTCAATTCACTAGCTGTCTCCCAGTGTAAATCATTGTAAGAAATCTTATTAAGGCCATCAAATCTTATTAAATTTATGCCAAGTGGAGGGCCGGGTAAATATGCAGTAGTGCCACCGGGCACAGATGTAACTTTTGCGGCATTTCTATTGCCATAAAAAGTTGGTCCTACTACGTAAGGATATGTTGAGTTCCAATTGGCATCTACAGTAGCGAAATAACAGTAAATTCCGGAAGGATATTCCGGTGTTACACAAAATCTTCCATTGTGCTCATCTAAATAATCCGGTGTGCCTGCAGAAGTTGCAGTGTAATGATAATCTTCTCGAAAATATCCTAATGGATAAGTAGTGCTTACATTTGGGCCTAATGTCCTCGTGGTGCCGCTATTGAGTGAATAACTTGATTTTATTCGAACTATTGGACCTGTGCCATTAGCATTTTGGTAACCATATGCACCGTAAATAGGAAATCCATCATATGCAAAGCCAATCAATGGTGAATGAATACTACTATTAATTGCATACAATCCATCTGCATCATAAAGTGTACAAATTGTGGACAACACTACTAAATCCAAATCAAAGGCGCTTGGGTTTTGATGATGATGATAATTGCCCATTGCAGGATGTGCTTTAGAACAATCAAAACCTCCCCTTTCAGCCAATATTGCATCTCTGTTCCAGGCTTGTGTAGCCCCCATGCCACCAGGACAAGCAGGGTTTCCGGGTCCACCACACAATGATTGAGTTGTATTATTCCACGCGACACCATCCCTGAAATCGAATAAAGCAACACCATTTATGAAAACCCCAATATTTCCACCTGTTGTACTCGTCGGAGTCCCTGTATTTTGTGCAGGGTTTAACGGAATTCTAAAAATTGCATTTTGATTGGTCGCTAATGTAGGATTCCCATCCAAAAATGGACCTGTAACGTAGCTTGGTAGGCCAGTAGTAGTCACATAAACATCAGTAGTGTTATACTGCACAGCTTGACAATTAACGAACGATGCGTCATTGATGGGTGTTGAATTACCTGCCACATAGTGTCTGGCTTTAATGGTAGTGTTTTGCATCCAGGAAGTTATAGCAGGATTGGTCTGTGCATAAACAAAAGCAGTGTTTACAAACAATACAATTACCAAAATTATTTTTGTCATTTCTCTAAATAAATTTCATAAATGAGTATTCAAATGGCTTAGACGACTGTTTTATCCGAATCCCTCAATGAATGTGAAATTTATCTTGGATATTGAAACTTTGGGTTAAAAACAAAGTCTTTATCTGAAAGTGTTAATAAGAAAGTGATCAGGTCTACCTTTTCATTTGAGGTAAGTAAAATGCCATGTTCTAACTGATTTGCTAAAGTGTTTGACTGTTGAATACCATTGGTATAATGATTCAATACTTCTGCCAATCTTTTGAATCTTCCATCGTGCATATAAGGGTAACTGTATTCTATATTGCGGAGCGTAGGTACTTTGAATTTTAATGAATCTTGAGATAGATTAGTTACTTTCATTCTTCCAATATCCCTCAGATCAGCGTCCATGGCCAGACCATTATTCTCAAAATTCCCACTGGTAAATAGTGGTTCAGTGTGACAAGATGAACAATTAATCTTGAACAATAAATATCCATTTGCTTCTTGCTCGGTAAAGCTTAGTTCTTTGCGCATTACTTTATCATATTTTGAATTGGCACTTACCAATGTTAGCATAAATTGCGAAATAGCTTTCAATGTTTTTTCACCTGTTACGAGGCTATCCTTATAAGCTTTGTAAAACAAAAGACGATATTTTGGAGAAGCATTTAATTTATCTACTACTTCTATAATACTGCTTCCCATTTCAGCAGGATGAGAGATAGGTGCCAGCGCCTGCATATCTAAATTGTTAACAGCTCCATCCCACATAAAAGATTTTTGCCAAGCCAAATTCATAAGTGCTGTCGAATTTCGCGTACCAATACTATCGTGGATCCCATGACTCAATTGATGGTCAATATGTGTAAAAGCAGAGAAAGGAGAATGACAACTTTCGCAAGAAATTGTATTGTTTTTGGATAGTAAGGGCTCGTAAAACAATGTTCTTCCTAGTAAAATTTTATTTTCAGTCAATGGGTTCTTAGAAAAGTCATATACAGGATGAGGGAAATTCTCAGGTACCACGAAAAAGTCTTCATTTATGGTAAAAGCGAACAAGAAAAAACACAACAATGCAATGACACTCTTTTTCATCTGATGCGAAAACATTTTGCAACCTGTCGTGAAAGTAAAACCGCGTCTGCACAGGGCGACATGATACTTTTTTGTCTATCTAGATTAACTGCATTAAAAAATTGACCGAGATCCAAGACGATGTTCCAATTGTTGTCGGTAGTTGTTAACTCAACAGTCTGCACAGGATTATATGGATATTGATATCCACCTAAATGAAATTCGAATTCATTTTTGAGATTATGCTTATTGGCCCATCTGCCTTCCATTTTGAAATTGATATAACCACTTTGCCATGTCCAATACATTCCTTTTGTGGGATCCAAATCTCCGCCCATTGCTCCGGATACATTGGTGACACTATCAACACCGAGACTAAATTTAATTTTATTAAAATTAATATTTTGTTGTGGAGTTAATAAAATATTTAGCGATGCCGGATCAAAGATATCTATTAGATGATAGCTATTTTGTTCAGCAAAAACCACTTTGTCGTTCTTCAATAACTGAATTTGGCTGATATAAAATTTGAGGGTTTCAAATTTTATTGAAGTACCATTGTCTGTTTGGTAAACAGAATCATCTAAAATAATATTGTCATTATTGAATACAATTTCTAAGGTAATATTTATGTTTTCGGGCTTCTGACAATAAACAAACATATAGAAAAGTAGAAACGAGAAAGATAAAAATATTTTTTTCATTGATAAGTGAATTCTCCAGAGAAGGAAGATAAATTTCCAAATAAAATAAGCACTCCGATGTAATTATGTGCTGTCATGAATATTGTTAGACGACAATTTGTTGAATATCCTTCAATTTTCCTATAACTATAGGAACCTCTATTCATAACTAACTCTTTTATCACTACGGCGTAAATGTTTTACTTAACCTTTCCTTTTTAATTCCCACTTCCACAATATACCAAGTTCCTTTCCGTCTGTCTCATCTATCTTTTCAAATCCACAACTCAACAGTACTATGACCGAAGAATTCAAATTGCCCAATGTATTTGCTTGAATTGAAAGCACAGTTTCTAAGTTAGAAGCATTTTCTATAAGTACTTTTGCAAGTTCTGTAGCAAAGCCCATATTCCTGTATTCAACTTTAATCTAATAACCAATTTCAACCTAACCTTCTTCGTTCGGCTGTCCTTTATACCCACAAAGTCCGGAGTAATTGCTTATTTGTTTCTTGGATCAGCGGCTATTTTAATGACATATTCTTTTGGAGGCACAGCATGCATTAGGTTTTGTACAAAGTAGTCCCAGCGTCTGCGCATGATATAATAACTATCCTTTCCATAACCATGTCGTGCATTTGGCAATAGTATGAAATCAAAATCTTTGTTTGCTTTGATCAAAGCATCCACTACTAAATAAGAGTTATATGGAGGCACATTATCGTCCATTCCACCATGTATCAGCAGTAATTTGCCTTTTAGATCTTTTGCAAAAATTTGATTTGCTTGTTTTTCATAGTTAGAAACACCGTTATTGTCTTTAGTTTCTAAACCAATATATCGTTCCCCCCAGTCGTCTTCGTAATTTCTGTTGTCATGATTACCAGATTCTGAAATCCCAACTTTGAAAAAATCAGGATACTTAAACATTGCTGCCGCTGTGGCAAATCCACCTCCTGAGTGTCCCCATATCCCTACGTTATCTAAATCAAGAAATTCATATTTCTCTTGTAATTGCTTTAAACCTGAAATCTGATCAGGCAACGTATTTTCCCCCATGTTGCCATAGCACGCATCATGAAATGATTTAGATCTATTTGGATTGCAACTACCTTCAATTTGAACCACTACAAAGCCTAGTTCTGCAAGTGCTTGATTATCTCCTCTGGATGCAATAAAGCTCCAAGAACCAACACTTCCACCCTGAGGCCCCGGATAGATATTAACGATCACTGGCAGCTTTTCGTCAAGCTTCATTGCCTTAGGTGTAAATAACAGGCCATATAGATCCCATTGTCCCTGGGCAGATTTAACTGTAAAAGGAGTAGGTGGCTTCCAACCTGTAGCTGTCAGCCTGGAAATATCAGTTTTCTCTAAGGTGCTGACAAGTTTGCCATTCATGTCTCTAACTTCATGGATTGGAGGTAAATCAACCTGCGAATACGAATCGATAAAATACTTTGCATTGGGTGATATAGTAATTGTGTGATCACCAATTGAGGGTGTTAACATCTTCAGGTTTTTGCCATTAAAATCTACTTTGTAGAAATAACTAAAGTATGGATTGCCTTGGCCTTCATTTTGGCTCCCTTCAAAATAAATTACACGATTTTTCTGATCAACATTTAAAATTTTACGTACCAGGTAATTGCCAGAAGTGATTTGATTTTTTACTACTCCAGTGCTTGCATCATACAAATACAAGTGACCCCAATCGCTTCTTTCAGAGTACCAGATAATCTCATTGGTTTTTGAATAGTATCTCCAATTAATTCCGCCCTGTCCGGATTCATATTGTGTATTCACTACTTCTTCAAAGATGTCCGTGACTTCACCAGTCTGAGTATTGGCTATTCTTATATTTTCTTTTTTGTGATCCCTACTCGTGGATACGAAAACAAGTTGCCCACTATCATCACTCCACGCCACATCATCAAATCCACCCTCACATGAAATATCATCACATAATGTTCCGCGTCTCGCATCAGCATTCATTTGAAGTTTGATAATTTTTGGTTCATCACTTACATTAATTATAAGCCTGTGAATGCGAATAATGTCCGAATCACCGGGAATAGGATATTTCCATTGCTTCAATTCTGGTGCGCCTACTTTTGTTTTAACTAAATACATATTGCTTACATGTCGTTGATCTTGTTGAAATGTTGCTATTTTTTTAGAATCTGGCGACCAACTAAGGATGGGAAGGTCACTTTGCTTCCAACCTGCATTATCTGTAGCATAACCAAAATCCTTTATTCCATCTGTGGTTAATGCTTTTTCATTGCCATTATGAACGTCCCTTATCCACAGATTCCAATCTCGAATAAAGGCGGAATAGTTACCATCAGGAGACAATACTTCATTTTGGGATCCTTTACTGATATCTAATTTAACTGCACCTTTCTCGAATAAATCTTTTTGAGAATTTGCTACAATTTGATTTTTTTTGGTAGGATCAAATAATTTGAATTCAGTCTGGCTTTCTTTCAACGATCTATACCAAAGTCTTCCATCCGGCAACCATTGTGGACGTATATCATTATCAATCAATTTGCTAGTATTGCCGGCTAACATTGTTGTTGCTCGATCATAGTCGGACTTTGTATAGGTTGTTGCGTTTTGTCCTTGTGTATTATTAATTGTTGAAAGAATTAATAAAATAAATAAAAGAGCAATTTTATTATTCATTACGAAGATTTTAAAAGATTGTAAAATTTTTAGTTGACAAGAGATTCTACTTAAAATATTGACACGGATATCACTCCAATACTTCTTCTCTACATGAAAAATTAATTCAGGTGGAGAAGCACAAAGTTTCATTTAACCACTGAACTGATGATTTATTGTAGCCTCTGAGTTTGCCCCGTATGGCAGACTCTTCTGTAAAAGTAGCTAATACCGTATGGAAAATGTGAATAATTCAACAAATTTTGGTCAAAAGACTATCAGCACGGCATTATAAGGTAAAATATTGATCAACTAAATATTTCCATTTCATATATCTTGTAAGTAATGTAACTTGATTGCTTTCGGATTTTTTCACATGATAGATCCGCCAGATATTGACTTAGCCGATCTTCAATACAACTAAATATATTTTCAAGAATAAGAAAGTGGGTAAGGGAAAGTATTTATAACTATGGTTAAAAAGGGAATGGACTGCATCAGTAAAAAAAATGAAATACAAAGCAAAGTATTAAGTATTAACAACTTCAATCGGGATGTCTCCATAATATACGTTAAGAAATACAGATCCATTCAACCTGGTTTTTTACGTACACGCCGGATAAGCTTTTCAAGCCAAACGAATACTTAGTTGTTGTTCATTGGTTTTTATCATTCTATTATATAGTTAAAATTGTAATGGTGGTCCTAATACTTTCATGTCGTGGTCAGCAAAAATTTTAGCTCCTTCTTCGGGGGAAGGCGGAGAAGTTAGATTGCCTAATGCTTTGAAAAAATCTTCCATTTTTCCTGATGGCTGAAAAAGAAAAAACATTTTTCCTTTGTCGGTTAGTTGTGCAAAGGCATGTGGCACTTTTCTTGGCAAAAATATAGTATCGCCTGCTTTTAAATTATGTTTGTCTTCGCCAACTTGAAAAAGGTATTCACCTTGAACGATAAAAAATATTTCGTCTTGATGTGGATGAACATGCAATGGAGGCCCACCTTTTTCATTTCCAGTATATTCAAAAACTGTCAAGTCGCCGTTTGTGTCTTTTTGGGAAACTTTAATGTCGTTTGGGTTTTTTCCACCAATTAGTGTCTTCTCGTTAAATCTGCTTTCTGTCGCTTTTATTACAAAGCCTTTTTTAGGACGGTTTGTTTTTTGTGCTTGAACATTTTGTCCAATCAAGAGAGCAGGAATGGCAGCAATTGTCGTCAGTAAAAAATTTTTTCTTTTCATTTTGCATTATTTTATTTTTACAATACAAATGTCTAGAAAATGGAAAGTAGTTAGGTGGTAAAAAAACGACATTTTAATAGGTGTCCGATTCACCAAATTTTCTCTCAGGAGAACCATTGTCAAGAAGGTGAAAGTTTGTTGGGGTTTGATTTGTAAGCTCTTTGTAGTCCTTCACCAAATGCTGATAATCATAGTACCCGCACCTAAATGCAATAGATGGCCAATCTAAATTGGGCGCTTTGTTTTTCATTCTGAAAGCATTTTCAAAACGAACGACTTTACTGAAATGTTTTGGAGAAATGCCCATGCGTTCCATAAACTTTCTTTCGTATTGCCGTAAACTTAAACATGATTCTTTAGCAAGCCATTCCACATTTAATATTTTATCTGTATTCAAGATTATTTTGCTTACTTGATCTAACCTATGGAATTCCTTTACGTTCTTATTTATTTGTTTTAATAAAAATGATTCTACCACAACAACCATTTCATTAAAATTAATACCATCGTTCAGTTTGTCATTTACCTCTTTAATATCCTTATTAAAAATAGTTTCAGCATCATAGTAGCAATTATTTAATTGATGGGAAGGAATACCCGTTAAACGAAAAAGCCCACCTGGACTAAAAACTACTTGAAATACTAAAAAGTCTTTCCCTACAAATCTATTTGTAACCTGCGTTTGCTGTCCAATCAAAACAGTATTCAAGTTTTTTATTTTTGTTCCATTGTTTACATACTCTACAGTTTCAGTATCTCGAGGATAAAAACTTAAACAATGTTCTGGTCTCGGGGGGTAGGGCTTGTAAGGGATTGTTGAAATGTCGTCAAAAACGAAATGCACCACTCTAAATACCCTAACAAATTCAGTTAAATAGGGACTTGGTATAAACTCAGATAGTACCATAGCATTTATTCGTTATTGTCTCTGTTAGAATGTGTGGGCAAAGTTACGTATAACATCTGAAT
Organism: Candidatus Brachybacter algidus; assembly: GCF_016707225.1. NCBI lineage: Bacteria > Pseudomonadati > Bacteroidota > Saprospiria > Saprospirales > Saprospiraceae > Candidatus Brachybacter > Candidatus Brachybacter algidus. Next base: position 564,222 of record NZ_JADJID010000001.1, read on the forward strand.
GTATGGACAATTGCCAATTTATCCCACTAAACTATCAAAAAGTATAGATATTTGATTAGTTGTTTTAAGTTTTGAATTACTCAGAAGCCATCGTAACTTATATACTTTCTAGTTTGACAATTTCTTTGCTTTGAATTTTTAAATTTTGTTATATTTTTATTCATTTTTTAGTGTCAGGTAGTCTGGTACTTCGAGTGGCGAACGTGTCTCTAAACTGGAGTTAAACATGTCTGTTTGAAGTCGCCATTTGTTATCTTCTTTTCTATAAATGGCCATAAATTTACCTAAATCAAGAATTTCATTTTGTTTATTTCGCATGGCGTATTTACCCTTGGCAATGAGCAAGTTATCCGAAATTTCTAAATCTACCAAATGCAGTTGCAAAGAATGCATCCCTCTTTTGGCCACTGTACGCCAAAAAGTAGCTATTGCATTCTTACCCGTTATTGGTGGCGCACCAGGTGCATAAATAGTGCCATCATTCGTATAAATATTGGACATGTCATCCCACTTTGCATTGTTCGCCAATCGGACAAGCTCATTTTCTATTCCAATAACAGCAGCTCTAGCCCTTAGATAGGGATTCCCCTTCAAGTCATCGGGCAGAATAACTCCTGCACCAAATGCATCCATCATCGATTTATCGGGTGTTTTGCCTTGTAAGAATGTTTCAGCAGCTATGAAAAATGCAGCAGGCTCATCAGAATTCGGAGCATGTCCGGCTCCATGGAAATTAATCAACGTGCTATTGGGTAAACTTTTGTTCCAGTGCTCAAAAGAGGCAAATGGTATTGCATCATTGTCACCCACCAGCAGCAGCACTCTTGCCTTAACATTTGCAAGTTGGGTAGTAATATCCCAGTTACCTATCGATTTCATAATGTAATAACTAAATGGACTAGTCAAATTAGCCTGATTGCAGTTGCAAATGTTTCCCCAAATATTTCTACCCGATACATAGGATGCTGCATAACCGCGCATCCAAAGTGAATAGTAATCCCAACAGGCTTTGGTTGAGTCGGCCGGATTGTTTGCATATATTTTTTTGTTTTGTTTTGCGAGGAGTGTTGTAATGCTGTCATTTTTGTTCACCCAACCTTTTGTCATACTAGCTGCGGCCGGTAAAGGAGCCACTAACATCATGGATTTTATTTTGTCCGGATAATTAGTCGCATAGTAACCGCAGATTAAACCACCTGTAGAATGACCAAGAAGGTTTAATTTTCTCAAATTGAAATGTTTTCGGATGACTTCAATATCCTTGATCGTATTATTTATGGAATACCTTGTAGTATCTTTTACCACAGTGGAATAGCCAGCGCCAGCTTGATCGAAAAACACCAGGACATGATGTGCTGCCAATGGCGTGAGGTCAGGAACTAAATATGCTGAACCAAAAACCCCTCCACCATGAATCACAACAATAGTGTCCTGGCCTTGACCAAGAATTTGGTAATGGAGTTTTACATAATCTTCTGTTTGTACAAATCCTTCTACAGATTTCAATTTTATTATTTGGGCATTTCCAATAAAGTGTATTGAAAATATTAATGATAATACAATTAAAAATGATTTCATTTTTTGTTTCGTTTAGATTTGATTCGGATTAGTGTTACACAATGCCGAATGGTGGCTGGTGTTTTATCTATCTTTATTATATGTTAAAGTCAGTATTGTTTTAACACTGCTAAATTACTAAAAATTAAATCCAAAATGAAATCCAGGTTCTCCGAAGACGAATTTCGGCCATTTATCGTCTAACTGTTTAAAACCATCAGGCAATATGGTATGATAAGCACGGTGGGTAACTGCAACAGATGGTTGAATAAAAAATCTGTCCTTAAATAGTTTGATGTGATATCCAACACGGTAGGTGTTGAAAATCTGAAAACCATTATCGATTTTTTTGCCTTGGTCGTTCAGGAAAATTTGCAAAGTAGGCATTACATTAAGTTCGGCATATAGACCTTTCCACAAAAAACGTTGGTAAGATACAGATAAGCCAAACTCACGAACATAGCCCGGAAATTTTTCTTCAGACTTTCCGTATGATTTGTTTAAAAATGGATGAATACCATTTGGCCAGGCATATTTCCAGGTTTTTGGTTCTAGACTAATTACATCTTTTCCTGTAAGGCGGTAGCCTAAATTGAGTTGAGCAAAGTTGGGAGGGTTTACGGAAGATAAGTTACCCAATAAAAAGATGGTACTGCCTATGAACCACCTATTGTAGGTGGTGTCAGTTTTAGCATACTGTGCGTTAAGCTGGATTGTACTTGTCAACAATAGCACAAGACCTATCCATAAAATTTTCTTTTGCATTTCTTTTTTGATTGATGTTAAATGATGTGGCAAAAGTAAAGTGGCGTGGTGCCTGAATACGTTCACTTAAGTTAAGAAAGGAAGGTATTCTTAATTTTTTTAGTTAAAAAACTCAAGGCAGTAAACGCCGCCAGCCGACACGCTTCTAGAAGCTAGGGTTTATACACATCATTTTTGCACATTTCAAAGTAAACTTTGATGACACCCCGACGTAGGTTAACCTACGCCGAACCCCACGATCATAGTTCATCTTTAAATTATTGTATATCACTCGCCATGGAACGCTGAGCATAAGTTAGCCCATCCCGGATCGTACCTCTCAGGAATATGTGCGTTTTAGTGTCTGCAAAATTAATTTTGCTTATAATCAACCTGAAATCAAATAATTATCTTGCTATTTCAGGAAAGGCTTCATTGAAAAAATACGTATATATAAACTCTAGCTATATCAGAGGGGAAGTAATTGGATTCATTTCTCATTTAAAAATTAAACCCAAAATGAAACCCTGGTTCCCATCCAAAGTAGTTAGGCCATTTATTTTCTACTGATTTAAAGGATTCCGGTACATTGGTTTGCACAGGCCAATGAGTCAAACCAATGGATGGTTCAAAAAAGAAGCGGTTTTTAAACAATTTAAGCTGATACCCCAAGCGATAGGTCATAAATAAGGTGTATCCGTCTTTTATTTTTATATTTTCCTCATTATAATATTTTTGAAAAGCATTTAGCGCATAAACACCTGTATATAATCCTTTCCACCAAAACCGATTATATGCTATTGAGGGTACATATTGGCTTATATATCCTGGATAATTTTCTCCCTCTGCATCAAATGATGGTCCCCATGGAATGCCTAGTGGCCAGGCAAAACGCGATTTCTTAAACTCAATGCTAACAACATCTTTGGGCGTTATTCTATATCCAACATTTAATTGAAAGAACTTAGGTGGATTCGGGTCGTCAGGAATTAAATTTCCTAACATCAATAAAGTACTCCCAACAAACCATTTTTTGCAAGTACTATCATGTTTGGCATATTGGGCATTCGCATGTAAAATGCTTGTAAAAACCAAAACAAGTCCAATCCATATTATTTTCTTTTGCATTTCTCTTGTAGTTTATGTTAAATAATGCTACAAATGTAGAGTCACAGGACGCAATCACTCGTTCACTTAAGTTAAGTAATTTGAAATTTATAGAGCCTGCTTATCCAACTAGTAATGCGAAGACAAGGATTCTTTGCTTCCTTACTTTTTTTCAAGAAAAATGGTAAAAATATCCTTACGAAGAACAGTTATGCATTGGTTATGGAAGCTAAGGTTTACAGTATGACTAACTTTAAGTTGAGTGCTATCAAGGGTTTTTAGAAATATATTTACCCCGAAATATGAATCAATATTTAATTCTTACTCCTTTTATAATTCTGAAAACTATTGGCTCAAGCAAACCTTTTCTAATAATCTTTTTTAAAAATCCCGAATTTGCAATTATTGATGCAAAAAACGGTGAAACAAAATAATACACATCAACTAAGGCTTTGCCCCAAATAGTTTTAAGTAGAATTCCATCCCGAAATTTTCTTAAAATTAAAATATCCGGTGCATCATTATTACCATAACACACGGTGGCGATAAAACAAGCTTTATTGCTTTCAGGGATCATTATACCGTACTTAGATATTAATCCATCTACATAATCTTTACTTTCTTTCAAAGCTGCCCCTGTTAACTCTTTATGTAGTTTGATAGCTTCAGCTACTTTTCCATCCCTGCAGAGTTGAAGTATTTTGTTGTCATGGGGGTCCTGTGTAAAACTCATGAGATTTTTTAATGATTATGGCTCAATAAACATTTCGGAGCAAATAATTTTTTATCGAGACTATTTAATCACTCAAATAAAGATAGAAGTTAGAATGAAACTTCGATGATTGTGTCTGGCAATTAATAAAACTCAGAAATAAATAAAATCTTATAAAATTAAAATAAATATTTGATATTCAGCATTATTGAAGACGCTATTTATAAATTTAATAATATTTATTTCGTTGATTACTAATATAAATAACAACTCTGAAACTTTAATAAAGTAATGATTCTTAAATTTTATTTTTCTCTAAAATTCGTGCTCTTAACCTACTCAATGATTGAGGTTTAATTCCTAAAAAACTTGCTAATTGATGCTGTGGTACACGTTGAATAAGGTCTGGTCTTTTTAGTTGCAAATTCAAGTATCGTTGTTCAGGTGATGAGGTCTTAAACTCGTCAAAATTTAGTTGTTGTCCTGCCAATAGTTCTTCTGACAATTTTCTACACATTAATTCAAATTTAGGAAATTTAGTAAATAATTCAACTTCCATTCCCGGGTTTGCAACAGTTAAAATGCAATTCTCAACACAACTTATAAAATATTCAGACGGGGCATTATTTTTAACGCAATGGGGCGTTAATCCTTCCATTTCTGTAAAAAAGGCTGTAGTTCGCTCTTCACCATCTATGATGTAATATTTTCGGATGCATCCTTTCAGAATAAAATATTCATCCTGTGATTTCTGCCCTTCATTAAGTAAAATGGTCCCTTTCCTAACAGATCGGAATATGTCTAAAGAAAGTAATGCGTTCTTCTCCTCTTCTGTCAAAGAAATGTATTTTGATATAAAGTCAAATAGTATGTCTTGCATTATTTTTTATATGGTTTTATGTTATTGTTTTCCGTGTTACACAAATGATTAGCTAAAAATTGTATTCATCGTACAGGATGGCTATGAATTATTTTTATCGATTGCTGTGTGCAGTCATTATTTATTATTTTCAACTTTATTAAAAAATCTACTAACGGCTTCATAAACTTTCTCCGGTTGATCGATCATTGTCTTGTGACCGGCATTTTCTATAATTTCAACACTTGCATTCCTTGATAATTTTTGATATCTATACATCGTTTCCGGTCTAGCTTCATCAAATTCACCTGCCATGAAAAGTATTGGTTCTGTGATCTTATCTAAATCTACTGACCGATCAAAATCCTTAAGGGTACCGGTAATATTGAACTCCGTTGGTCCCCACATATATTCATAAATTTGATCGTTGAAACCTGGTACATTTTCGCATTCTACGTTTGGATGAATAGGCCAATGCTTTCGGGATAGGTGCCTGGCATAAAAAGAATCAGTTGCAACCAGGTATTCAGGAGCGGTGTAGTTTTTTAAGGCTTCATATTTAGAAATTGTGTCTTGAATACTCATGGGGAGTTGAGAAAGTAAAATTTTGGCATCTGCCATCCAATCAGGACTGCTGATATGTGGACTTGAGAAGATTACAGATTTAACTCCTTTGGGTTGCTTAGTAATCATGTATTCAATTAAAAAAGTACTGCCACAAGAATGACCCATTATGTGAACGTTGTCAAGTTTCAAGGCTTTTCTTAAAAAATCTATTTCGTTTACAAATCTTTCCGTTTTCCAAAGGATCGTGTCAGTAGGCCTATCGGAATTTCCAGAACCAAGTTGGTCATAGAATATTACTGGACGGTTTTCAGCCAGTAATGATAACCCGGGAATCATTGAACAACTCCTTGAGCCAGGTCCTCCATGAAGAATTAATAAAGGAATTCCATCACCTTCTCCCACGATTTTGTACCATATTTTACCACCTTCCACATTTACATAACCTTCACTTTCAATGACTTTTTTACAGGAGGAATTTATCAAAAGGGAACAAAGACACAGTGCAGCAATTACTACTTTCATGATTGATTATTTTAAAATTGTTTGTTTGTCATTTTTTTTATTTTAATCAAATGGCTTTGCCTTGCGACGGTTTTTGGCAATATCCAAAACTTGCGTTAAAGCACTGGTTGTCATATCTTATTTAATTTCAATTTTCTAATTTGAATCTTTAAAAATTTTAGATATGTTTAATTCAAAAATTTTCTGCTCTTTATTTGCAATTCCATAAAAACTGATCAATTCATTTTTAACTTTAAATAACACTCTACTAATATAATTTGTGCCTAATAATGGAATTATATTTATGCCATGGGGATTTTCTAGAATATTAATATCCATCAAGTGTATCTTCGTAGATTCTTCACTATTCTCAGAAAACAATAATACTTCTTTGGTCAAGTTTTGGTCTATCCATTCCACTTTCTTGACTTGAATCGTAAATTAACGGCCTTAATGCACATATGCCATCAAATTTCACAAATCGCTTATCAATACTATTTTTATTATCATAAAGTTTAATTGCAACCACATCACTATTATCCAAAAATGTTACACAATTCGTGGAATCCACTAAAGTTTTAAAATTAAATTGAATTTTCAAAGGGTTACATTCACCATATTCCATTGAATACTCTGCCAGAAAGTCCTTTTCCTTTTTCCTAAAAAAATGTGAAACTGAAACTAGTTCATCAATAAAGTCCAAATTATTTATACTGGTGGGACTTGTATTTTCTTTAGTAAAGGTACTTAAAGACGAAATTAGAATTATTTGGCCTAAATAAGGTTCTTTAGACGTGACCAATATCCCTTGACTTTTAGCAATTGAAGATTCAATTAAAATAACGGGACTTGCGAGATTATTTAAATAATACTGCGCGAAAAGATTGGTTTGAAACAATAAAGAGAAGATAATAAAAGTAATCTTTCTTAAATATATCATTTAAAGTTTGTTATAGTTGATTTTAATATGAGATAACGTTTATGAATGTGTTGTTGGGGGATTTTGAAAAACCAAATTGTCCCATGCAACAAAATGTTGTTTAAAAACGACCTTACAAAGTTAAACTGCACCCTACAAAGTACAAATACATTTCGTGCGCGCAACGTATTGGCAAACTCCTCTGTAAAAGTAACTAAAAGCAGAGATAGTGGGGATGTCTGAGAGGACATTTATTTACGAATGAGTGAACGTCTCCTGTATGAGGAATAACGACCTGAAGCACTAGCAAGAGGCTGGCGTATAGCGCGAAGCCCATACTCGGTACTGCAGTGACCGTTAATCGTTTCAAGTCTCGTGGGTATATCTGCATGCTTGAATACTATCAACAAATTCGGTCAAGTTAATGAAGGTTGTGTATGTCCACGAGGTATAATAGCTTTGATAAACCTATTTTCGAAGGGGATGAGCACAACTCGCTTACGCAGGTTGGTGTGAGCCGAGCAGGCATCAGGATAATCTGGTGAGCCTTCTACTCGATTATAGGGCGCTTTTCTTTTCATCGAGTCATTTGTCGAGTTTTGAAAGTGTCAACTCCTGCGAACCATATTTCCAAATACTATTCCCTAGATCAAACAATTTTTGTTTGTCGGTATCAACCACTTTCGCAAATATATTACAAGCGTCTAACCCTTTTCCTTCACCGTAATAAATACCAAAACAATTTGCTGTCTTTGTCCTGCTTGGTTTTGTTGGTCCGAATACAACTTCTCCAGGTTCTGCAAATACTGAAGCATTCTCTTGAATAATGTCTAGTTTTGGAACATTGTCTATCCAAATTTCTTGTCCAGAAACTCTTGCGTGGTTAAATGTTCTTGAAAATGGTAAAATATTTTGAAAAGCTATAGATGTAACTGGTGCAGTGTCGACATAAAATTCAAATTTTATTTCCTGTCCATCTTGAGTTGTTATTTTAAATCCATTCATATTATTTTCTCTTGTCGTTAATGTTTGTTTCGTCAGCTAAAATGCTCTATATCGTTTTGAAGCTAATCAAAGGAGGGGAATTTTGCCACAAATGTTAATACGGAAAATTGAAAATTCGGTTTGCACAATTGTGTCTGCGAAGCATGAACCCCGCTTTTGAGGTAGCTGCTGTGTGTACCAGCAATGGCAAACTCCTCTGTAAAAGTAGCTAAATTCAGAGAGAGAAAGGATGTTTGAAATGGCATTTATTTACTAGGAAGTGAACGTCACCTGTGTGCGGGGTAAGGACACGAAGCACTAGCAAGTGGCTAGCGCCTACCACGAAGCCCCATACTCTGCAATGCCGTGACCCTTAATCGTTTCAAGTCTCGTGGGTATATCTCCATGCTTGATTACAATCAACAAGATCGGTCAAGTTAATGAAGGTTGTGTATGTCCTCGAAGTATAATAGCTTTGGTAAACTTATTTTCGAATATGATGAGCTTAACTCGCTTAATCATGCTGGTGCGAGCCGCGCAGACATCAGAGTAATCAGTGATGGCGTCTACTCGATTATCGGTAGTAGTTCTTTTATTTCGTCTGGTCGGCGTTTTTCCAATAAATTACTGTCGCAATATATCCTGCGATACAAGTTAGAATTAAAATTAAATAGCTGTATTTGTCTAGCAAGTTTTTGAATGCACCACCAGCTCCGCTATAAAGTCCTGGGATTGACCAAGGAAAATAGGATCCATATCCTATGGCTGCAATAACCTGTGCTAGCACTAAAGTCAACGCAACAAAGCCTAAAGGTGCGAGATAACCCTTGCCTAAAAGAGCAAAGAAAGGAATTGGAACACCAATTAAAATTGTGAGAATTGTAGTAATAAAATAGTCAGTTAGGAGTGGGTAAAGAACATTAATTTTAGTTGACGGCAGTTGCAAAATTATTCCGATGAGCAGTCCAATTATAAGGTTAGAAACCACAAGTGCTAAACACCAAATTATATAAATAATAAATTTTGCGTTCAAGATTCTTGTTCGAGAAGTAGGTAGCGAAAGTAAGTCCTTTACAGTTCCGTCTGAATATTCACGTCCGAAAAGCCAACTTGCTACAAATCCAAAAGCCAAAACACCACTAACCCCGACGGTTTGTGTCAATAAATCTAAATAGGATTTCCAATTAGCTTCCATGTTCATAGCTTTAGCTTTGGCTGCAAGTCCACCTCCTTGGGCAACAGCATCTGGGTCTTGAATAATCATAATAAATGCGCCTCCCATAATTGGAGCTAAAGCAAAAGCAATAAATGTCCACCAAAGCGTATTGGCATATTTCACTTTCATTAATTCAGACTGAAATGCTAGTAGCTGTTGTTTCATTTATACTTTGTTTCTGATAGTTCTTAAAAAATACATTTCTAAATCTTCAGTAAACAAATACAACTGTTTCGGTGGAAGATTTTTTTCAACTAATAACTTTGAAATATTTTCAGGATTTGCAATCGCCTCACTATTGGTAATTTCTATTTCATTATTTTCTGTCAATACTGCTTTATAATTGGAACTTATCAACTGTTGAACAGCTTTTCTATTGTCAACGGTCGTCACTATAATTTTTTTGATTAATTGGTCTGTCAATTCGTTTGTGGTCAATTCTTTTACCAATTTTCCTTCATGAATAATGCCTATACGATTGGCAATTTTAGAGATTTCACCAAGTATATGGCTTGAAAGAAAAACTGTTGAGCCATTATTTGAAAAGTCTTTGAGCAATTCCCTTACTTCTACAATTCCTTCGGGGTCTAAGCCGTTAATTGGCTCGTCAAGTATTAAAAGTTTTGGTTTGTGCATCAGTGCTTTTGCTAAACCTAGCCTTTGTTGATTGCCAAGTGATAAAACATTCGCTTTTTTGTCTTTATAGTTAGTTAGTTTTAATTTTTCTATGATGTCGTCAATTAATTTAAGATTGGTTAGTTGTCGCAGTTTAAAATAAACCTTTAAATTCTCGATTACTGAAAGGTTGGGATAAGAGTAGGGTGTTTCCACCAAGTAACCGATGTCATTCCATTGGTTAAATCGCGGCGTAAGTTGCTTGCCGAATAAACTAATGTTGCCTTTGTCCGGTTTAATCATACCAAGAAGCATACGTATTAAAGTCGTTTTACCAGCACCATTTAGTCCAAGAAATCCATAGATCTCACCTTCTCTAACATGAATAGAAATGTCGTCAGAAGCAGGAGTTGTCCCGAAGAATTTTGATAAAGTATCTGTCTTTATTATGTCCATTTGATATTTTGTGGCAGTCGTTTTACAATTACATCTAATGTTTTTTAGCTTGGCGAAGTGGTGGAAATCGAAGAACTAAACTTTCAGTTTTGCATTCAAGTTCAAATGAAAAATTGAACTTGAATCTAGCACTGAACTCGTTTTTTGCCAAACGCCTGTGTGTGCCACGAATGGCAAACGCCTCTGTAAAAGTAGCTAAAATGAGAGAAAGTAGGGATGTATGTGAGGACATTTGTTAACTGAGGATTGAAAGTCTCCTGTATGCGGGGTAACGACCCGAAGCAATAGCAAGTCCCAAGGGTGTGAGCCGAGAGGTTCGGTCTGAAGTAAGGGGGACTGCCCAGATGAGCGCTAAAGAGGCTGAATCTCATGCGGTTGGGAGTAAATCCAAGTCATGCTTATGCATGGGGTAAGACGAGGAAGGGTGGCTGGCGCATAGCTCAAAGCCCCATACTCGGCACTGCAGTGACCGTAAATCGCCTGAAGTCGCGTGGGTATATCTCCATGCTTGAATATTATCAACAAATTCGGTCAAGTTAATGAAGGCCCTGTATGTCCCCTTCGAAAAATAGATTTGGGAAATCTATTTTTCGAAGAGGAGGAGCGCAGCTCGCGCACGAAGGGTGGCCTGAGAGGCGCAGACATCAGAGAAATCTGGTGAAGCCGTCTATTCTATTCTAAACAGGCCTTTTTTACTGCTTCAAAAATTTCAAAGTTAGAACACCACCTTCTCCTATCACTTTTATGAAGTAAAATCCATTATTGAGCTCCGTACATGTTATAGTTTGGTATTTTAGATTGTTGGAAGAGAAATTAGGATCTAATACTCCTGTTTTTACAACTTGACCGGATAAGTTTATAATTTGATAATTGCTACCTTTATCAAACCCTAATATGAAATTTCCTGTATTTGGATTAGGGTATAATCTTAATTGATTATCCACTAACGGAGTAACGAAAATATTACTGGTCAAATCTTTATATTTTTTGACACTAATTCTACCATTTTGATCCCCATCCCGATAAGCAACATAGGGCACACTTTCAGTATCCACTGCTAGTGATTGGTTATCTGCGATAGTGGTAAAACCTGGTAACCCCATGTATTTCCAATTGATCCCATCATATTTCATAACACTAGTTTTGCCACTATTGCTTTCGTCCCGGAAAGCAACGATAAGGTTGCCATTGGCATCTGATTCGAGGTTACAAGATGCTGTAGCTCCTCCGGCCAGGTTTTCTTTGATTAATTCCCATTCGCCGTTAGTGAATTTGTAGATATTCAATAATTGAACGCCAACTCCAATAGTTAGTGCTGCAAACACGTCTCCATTTGAAGTGACAGCAACATCATGATCATAATAGGTTTGACTACTTGGTTCAACGTAACCTCCTAATTGGTTCCATTGACTACCATCCCAACGAGTTACTTCAGAGTAAGTAATATTCTGACCGTCCGTTCCATAAATCAAAATGGGGTTACCAGATTCATCTAAATTAAACCGATTCCATACGGCATAATTGTCTGAGGCCTCTCCTAGAGACTTCCAATCCGTCCCATCAAATTGATGAATAATTGTAGAAGCAGGAGGAGCAAAATGCACAGTAAACAATGTTCCGTCACTTGCTTCTATTACATCGGTCATTAGAAAAACATCACCTGGAAGTTTACTTCCTAATTGATCCCATTTACTTCCATTCCATTTTGAAATTACCCCTTCAGAGAAAACAATAGGCATTCCATCCAATCCGACAGCCATTGAAACATCAAAAGCACTGGCCGGCAAACCATTTCCCAATTGCATCCAGGTGTCATTTAAGAATTCATAAACGAAAGCCTGATTTTTATCCAGGTCGGCACCAATTACAAAAGGTATTCCTTCAGGGCTGATTTTTATACCAATTGAATAAGCTTTAAAATCATTAAAACCTTCTTTACCAACCTGAATCCAATCCTCTTGTGGTTCACCTATGGTTATTTGAAAGCTTTGTTCTACATCCCATGTTCCATCATTAACATTAAGCGTAACATCGAATGTACCTAGTTGGGTAGGGGTGCCGGTTAATGAAGCAAAACCATCTCCCAAGTCATTCAAAGAAAGTCCCGCAGGTAAACTTGTCAATGCGGAAATCGTCAAATTACCATGCTCGGGGTCATGTGTTACAATTGCATATTGATAATTCAAACCAAGAAACCCTTGCTCTTGTGGTGAAGAGTGGAAGAAAGGTTTCGCATTAGCGTAGCCAGGCAAGTAATCACTTTTACCTGCATTAAGAACAACACCGGAACTAGCATCTACTAATATTCCAGCCACATGAACATATTCCTCATTATATTCATTTGGCAAAGTATAAGTATAGGTATAACTATGGGTCTCACCGCTAATAATAGAGTTGGGCAAGCTGCTTGGGGCACCTAGAAGTCCACCTGGTAAATACCGACCAACATGGTTATACACCATAATAGAGGCAGATACAGGATTGGGTAAATCCTCATAACCTCCCATTGTCCCTGCATTGCCACCTGAGTAAGAATTAGATTGATCGTAAGCCGGGGCTGGTCCAGTTACACCATCTTCTATTACGATAGCAGCCAAGCGATAATCACCATTCAGGTCTGCTTCAAAATTGGCACTTACTGTCATGGTTAATAAACGAGTAGAGGCTTCCCAAGTGGTGGAAACAGAAATTCCAGCAGGGGGTATCAATGCCAATTGCTTTGCCATGTCTTGTGGTAAATCTGTAAAAGGATCCAGATCACTTATAGATGTTCGATCTAGCCATCCATTGGGTATCCCTATAAAAGGCATACTATTAGAATAGTCCTCATCATCCATTGGATCTCCTTGGTGAACAGCAACAAATACAAATTGTCCAGGGTAGTTGGCCTGAAGTTCTTTTCCATACACATCTCCCCTGGGGCACCACTGGCACCAAGTACCTGTTCCTTCTTCAATAAGTACTACTTTTTGAGCTTGAGCGAAACTTGCAACTGAAATAATGGTAGATAAGATAATTGTAATTAGTTTTTTCATGCCTTTTAGATTTAATATTTTGATTAGTTAACTATTATTGATATAAAGTATTCATTTATTCAAATACATTTCAAATATCTAACCAAGGCTTGGATTCTCCCAAAATAGGACACCTATGGTTAAAGCTAAAGGTATAAAATATTATTATCAACATATTTTTTTGACACTTTTTTTCTTTTTAGTTTCCACATTTTTAGTTGAAAACTATGCAGCCGATCTATGCAATTCACAAGGTCGTTTATTATCAATTTTGAAATTGAATTGATGGTAATTCTGCTTGGATTATAGCCGTTTTCCGATTCCATGTAACCAAAACCAAATTAATACCCACTAGAGTAATTTTCTTTGAACGTTTGTTGAGACCGCTGTGTGTGCCACGAATAGCAAACTCCTCTGTAAAAGTAGCACAATTCAGAGAGAGTAGGGACGTCTGAAAGGACATTAATTAACCAGGGAGTGGAAGTCTCCTGTGTACGGGGTAACGACCCGAAGCACTAGCAAGCCCCAAGGGTGTGAGCCGTGAGGTTCGATCTGAAGTAAGGGTGAACGAAGAGAAGTTTCTGAAGGAAACCAAAGACATATTGATGTCTTTGTCGGAGAGAACAGCGAAGCGGTAGCAAAGTCGGGTACTGAGGAACACGAACCTGATAAAAATGGGAGTAGATCCGGCTCATGCGTATGCATGGATTAGGACGAAGGAGGGAGCGCAGCACGCCCACTCAGGGTGGTGTGAGAGGTGTAGACATCAGAGTAATCTGGTGAGGCCGTCTACTTGATTAGGCAAAGTTATTTAACTACTCGTTTTTAAAAATATTTAGATAATAAAGATTAAAGTCATCGGAATTAGCAATTGCAATATCTATCCAGCCGTCAGAATTAATATCTCCTATTGTCACACTATAGGTTCCTGAAGATCTTTCCGTTAAATTGATTTCCTCAAAAGTATTTCCATTTTGGTTTATGAAAACAGTATTTGGTTTATGGTAATTACCAGTAACAATATCCATAAAACCATCTTTATTAAAATCAGCCAATGCAATACTATAGGTGTCTATGTCCTTGCCACCAAATGCGAGAGTGTCTTTGAAGGTGAATTTTGTACTTCCAAAGTATATAATATTGGCAGCATTAATATTCCCCGTAACAATATCCAGAATGCCATCATTGTTCATATCTGCCACTCCAACAGCACGGGTTTCAAAAGTTCCTGTACCAAAATCTAGTTTTTTTTCAAATTCCCGATTGCCATGGTTAATGAAAATTTCATTCGGAACATTATCTCTGTTGGCAAGTACAAGATCAAGCAGGCTATCACCGTTTAAATCACATATGGCAATATCAATTGTAGAGTTTTGCTTGGTTTGTAATTTTACACAATCAAATTTCAGTTTTCCATTGTTATAGCAAATCATATTTTGTCCACCTCTGTTGGTAATAATAAAATCGATGAACCCATTATTGTCCAAGTCCCCCAACGCGATATTCCTGGCATTAGAAACTGCCCCAACTTCTGAGTGAAATGTAAACCTTCCAGAACCATTGTTTAGATAAATTCTATGAGGTGCATTGTCGTTTATTTCAACAATGTCTAAATCTCCGTCGTTATCCAAGTCAACCAATTCTGCTGCATAGCTAGTTGAGCTCAAATCATCTAATGGACGCATTACATTAAAACCCTTACCGGAATTGTAGAAAATATAATTTGTTTCAGACCAATGTCGTCCATTAGCAATTATTGCATCAATCTTTCCATCATTATTAATGTCCCCCAAGCTAATTGATGCACTTCGATGTTTAGTAGTGCCAAAACTGAACATAGGTTCGTTAACGTTCATATCGTTTACCGAATAAAACCCCCGGTTTTGAGCTAATGCTGACATGGGAATTAGAAGAAAAGAGAAATAAATAAGTTTTTTCATATAATTGTGCCTAAAGTTTCGCGCATAAACTCAGTTGCGGAAATGTAATCTGATTCCGCTCGGAGTAAAGCAAATATACTTGAATTTCGTGAACATTATTCTACTCAAAAGCAGCAATTTATTTTATGCGTTGTGTGTGCCACGAATGGCAAACTCCTCCGTAAAAGTAGCTAAATTCAGAGAGAGTAGGGATGTCTGAAAGGACATTTATTAACTATGAAGTGAGAGTCTCCTGTGTGCGGGGTGAGGAACCGAAGTAATAGCAAGTCCCAAGTGTGTGAGCTGTGAGTTTTGAAATGAAGTAAGGGGGATTGCAATGGTTGGTACAGAAGAAGACGAATCTTACACGAATGAGAGTAAATCCGGATCATGCGTATGCATGGAGTAGGAGGCAAAAAGGTTGCTGACGCTCAGAGCAAAGCCCTAGACTCGGTACTTCAGTAGCGTAAATCAATTGATGTCTCGTGAGTATATATCTATACATGAATATTATCAACAAATTCGTTCAGATTAATGAGGGTCATGTATGTCCTTGAGAAATAATAGCATTGGGAATCGTATTATCCTAAGAGGAAGAGCTCAGGTCTCGGACGTTGGGTGGTGTGAGAGGCCTAGGCATTGAATTAATCTAACTAATCATCTGCATCACCCGACTCTCTCACCGAAGATGTATCGTTTAAAGTTTACATTAATTTTATTGATTCAAAAACACACGAATAGTTTTTAGATAAAGTTCAGGTTGCTCCACTGAAATGGAATGTCCCGCATTGGGAATTATTTTCAACTGATGATTTTTAAACAGTTCTAAATACTCATTGGTAAATCCCCACGGTTGATTGTCACATTGACCTTTCATTATTAAAATTGGAATTTTACTGTCTTTTAATTTAGGTCGTGTGTCTTGAATTGAATTGAAACTTTGGGCTGTCATTATTTGCGCATAAAATCCTCCGCCTCCTTCTGCTTTTAATGCTAGCGAGGTATCGCACACTGTCGCTTTGTTCAATTCACCATTAAGATAAGTTTGAAAATCGTCTACCTCTTTATCAGATGCTAATTTCCTGCCGAATTTTTTTGCCCAAAATGTAATTGCTTTAGATCTTAAGCTTTGGCATTTTTCATTTGCCTCTCTATTAGAGTATGATGGCTTTTTCAAATTTAAACTGTCAGGTGGATATGCGTGCAATTGTTCCTCACGCATTGGTTGAATAGAACCTGGTCCAATGAGAATAATTCTTTCAACTTTGTCGGGATTGTTGGCAACGAATAAAGTAGCAAGAATTGCTCCCCATGATTGTCCAATTAAAATTACTTTTTCAGCAGCTATTTTCTTTATTATTTCTTCCAAATCTTTTTTGTGTCTGTCCGCAGTATATTCATTGATGTTTGTTAATCTTTCAGATTGTCCGCTACCAATCTGGTCGTATAAATAAACATCATAGCCGTCTTCTGACAATTGAGACAGGTTTTTAATATTCCTATTGGAAATAAAACCACCTGGTCCTCCATGCAAATAAATAATTGGAAAAGGTTTCTTCGCACTTTTTGAGGGTATGAGCGTATAGCCAATCTTTGAACCCGTAACCAAGTCCCAATATTGCGTGCCTTGTATCGTTTGTGATTGTGGAACATCGTATGTTCTCGGAATGAATGCTACTAGTAGATATATTGTTATGATTAACGGCAAAGCATACTTGATAAATTTGAAAAACTTTTTTTTCATAATAATCTTTGTCAAAATTAATTTCTTACAGTCAATTTAATGTTAGAAGTGTCCTCCGTATGACCCGCAAAGGTTTGGCGCTTGGCGAAGGTAGAGATATTCACCACAAATGGGTCTGTGGAGCACTAAGCCGGCAATTATTTTTGTAGGTACTGAACGGCAAACTTCTTTGTAAAAGTAGCTAAAATCGGAGAGAGAAAGCATGTCTGAGAGGACATTTATTAAGATGGTAGTGAAAGACTTCTGTACATGGGTTAATGACCCGAAGCACTAGTAAGCCCCATACTCGGTGCTTCAGAAAGCGTAAATTACTTGAAGTTTCGCAGTTACATCTCCATGCTTGAATGCTATCAATTAAATCGATCAGGTTTATGAAGGCCTTGTGTGTCCTCGAAACAAAATAGATTGGGGGGATCTATTTTTCGAAGGTGAGGAGCGAAGATCGGGCACTCAGGATGCTGTGAGCCGCGCAGACATGGAAGCAATCCGGTGAGGCCGTCTACTCGATTATCGCTATTATTTCTTTCATTTCGTCTGGTCAGCGTTTTTCCAATAAATTACTGTCGCAATATAGCCTGCGATACAAGTTAGAATTAAAATTAAATAGCTGTATTTGTCTAGCAAGTTTTTAAATGCACCGCCAGCTCCGCTATAAAGTCCTGGGATTGACCAAGGAAAATAGGATCCATATCCTATGGCTGCAATAACCTGTGCTAATACTAAAGTCAACGCAACAAAGCCTAAAGGTGCGAGATAACCCTTGCCTAAAAGAGCAAAGAAAGGAATTGGAACACCAATTAAAATTGTGAGAATTGTAGTAATAAAATAGTCAGTTAGGAGTGGGTAAAGAACATTAATTTTAGTTGATGGCAGTTGCAAAATTGTTCCGATGAGCAGTCCAATTATAAGGTTAGAAACCACAAGTGCTAAACACCAAATTATATAAATAATAAATTTTGCGTTCAAGATTCTTGTTCGAGAAGTAGGTAGCGAAAGTAAGTCCTTTACAGTTCCGTCTGAATATTCACGTCCGAAAAGCCAACTTGCTACAAACCCAAAAGCCAAAACACCACCAACCCCAACGGTTTGTTTCAATAAATCTAAATAGGATTTCCAATTAGCTTCCATGTTCATAGCTTTAGCTTTGGCTGCAAGTCCACCCCCTTGGGTAACAGCATCTGGGTCTTGAATAATCATAATAAATGCGCCTCCCATAATTGGAGCTAAAGCAAAAGCAATAAATGTCCACCAAAGTGTATTGGCATATTTCACTTTCATTAATTCAGACTGAAATGCTAGTACCTGTTGCTTCATTTATACTTTGTTTCTGATAGTTCTTAAAAAATACATTTCTAAATCTTCAGTAAACAAATACACTTGTTTTGGTGGAAGATTATTTTCAACTAACAACTTTGAAATATTTTCAGGATTTGCAATCGCCTCACTATTGGTAACTTCTATTTCATTATTTTCTGTCAATACTGCTTTGTAATTTGAACTTATCAACTGTTGAACAGCTTTCCTATTGTCAACGGTCGTCACTATAATTTTTTTGATTAGTTGGTCTGTCAATTCGTTTGTGGTCAATTCTTTTACCAATTTTCCTTCATGAATAATGCCTATGCGATTGGCAACTTTAGAGATTTCACCAAGTATATGGCTTGAAAGAAAAACTGTTGACCCATTATTTGAAAAGTCTTTGAGCAATTCCCTTACTTCTACAATTCCTTCGGGGTCTAAGCCATTAATTGGTTCATCAAGTATTAAAAGTTTTGGTTTGTGCATCAGTGCTTTTGCCTTTTTTGTCTTTATAGTTAGTTAGTTTTAATTTTTCTATGATGTCGTCAATTAATTTAAGATTGGTTAATTGTCGCAGTTTAAAATAAACCTTTAAATTCTCGATTACTGAAAGGTTGGGATAAGAGTAGGGTGTTTCCACCAAGTACCCGATGTCATTCCATTGGTTAAATTGCGGCGTAAGTTGCTTGCCGAATAAACTAATGTTGCCTTTGTCCGGTTTAATCATACCAAGAAGCATACGTATTAAAGTCGTTTTACCAGCACCATTTAGTCCAAGAAATCCATAGATCTCACCTTCTCTAACATGAATAGAAATGTCGTCAGATGCAGGAGTTGTCCCAAAGAATTTTGATAATGTATCTGTCTTTATTATGTCCATCTGATATATTGTGGCGGTTGTTTTACGATTACATCTAATGCTTTTTAGCTTGACGAAGTGGTGGAAATCGAAGCATTAAACTTTCAGTTTTGCATTCAAGTTCAATTGAAAAATTGAACTTGAATCTAGCACTGAACTCTGGTGAGGCCTTATACTCGATTGTACATCGTTTATTCCGTTTCAAATTTTTCCTAATTATTTGATAACGCTGGTTGTTGCATACTTATACAATGAATTCCGCCACCTCCCAAATTCACAGCTAGGGCATCAATCATAATTACTTTTCGGTTGGGGAAAACAGATTGTAAAATTTGGGCAGCCTTTTCATCTTTTGATTTTAACTCTAGGGGCATTCCTTCTCTCCAACACCTCTGACCAATAATTACTTTGTTGGTAATGATAAAGTTGAGATAGCTTAACGCAGCCATAACTTTTACACTTTCCCCATCAGGGAACTTAATTCCATTTCCATAATCAAGCGTTTTAATGTATTCATATACATAATCTCCAGGATTCAATGTATTGTAAATCGTTCCGGGTAGTGGCATTCTAATGATAGTAAATGGTTGACCATCATGGTCAGTTGCTTTGGATAATATTTCATAATTTTCCTCAATTCGTTTGTTGTTTTCAAAAGCGATTGGGTCATCCAATTCCTTGCTATCTATTTGTGCCAAAAGGATTGTGGAATCATTTACAAAACGAACAAATTCATCTACGTGACCATTTGTAGTAACAACCGTATAAGCTTTTGTTCCATCTGCTGTTGTAATAGGGCCGAGGAAGGTGTGGTCATCTTCAACCAAGCCTTGTTTTAACCAGATTACTTTCTTTGTTCCTAGCAACCGTTTGTATTCGGCTTCCATTTGCAATTTGCTCATATTGGGATTTCTGCCTTTTTCGACAGCTTCTGAAGTTATCAAAGTACCTTTTCCATTGACCTCTCTATTTCCACCTTCACTAATCATTGAACTCGAAATTACGGGCAATTTAAAATGTTTTGCAACCCGAACATCATACATTTCTTCCGTTTTGGTGTCAACATCCAAAGTGTCCGCATATCCCCAAGAATTAAAATTAAAGTCTGCAATAGCAAATGTCTTTTGATTGGTTTCTACAAATATGGGTCCCATATCTCTTGTCCAGATTTCAAAAGAAGGTATTTCCAAAAGCTTCAGTCGTTTCTGTTCTCCAAAACGGTTTTTTAAAGTTTCACTAGCTTTGTTAAGAAGTTCTTTGTTTTTGCAGGTTACTACGATGTCTATATCGTCAATTAAAGCTTCTATAATCGAAAGGGTGACTTTTTCAACAGATTCACTTTCTTTATGATTGGTAGCTGGCCATATCAACCAAATTGCTTCTTGAGTTTCAAACTCGGCTGGTTGATTTATAACCACTAAATCTCTATTTTTCTTTGGCGAAGCACAAGAAATTATTAATAAAAATATAAAACTGGTTAAAATTGATTTCATAATGTGTGTTTTAATGATGTACAACGTTTATGTATATGAGCTGTGGTGTGTCTTAGCACGAACCTCTCCAAATAAAAACTGGTTTTGGGAAATCTATAGATTTTCCAAATGTGCAGAGACCAAGCCATAGTTTATTCACGGTGTGTGTGCCACGAATGGCAAACTCCTCTGTAAAAGTAGCTAAATTCAGAGAGAGAAAGGATGTCCGAAAGGACATTTATTAACTAGGGAGTTAAAGTCTCCTGTATGCGGGGTAAGGACCCGAAGCACTAGCAAGGCCCAAGGGTGTGAGCCGTGAGGTTCGATCTGAAGTAAGGGGGGCTGGCGCATAGCGCAAAGCCCCATACTCGGCACTGCTGTGACCGTAAATCGGTGTACATCTCCAATCTTCAATACTATCAACAAATTCTGTCAAGTTAATGAAGGCCCTGTATGTCCCCGAGACAAAAAAGATTTGGGAAATCTATTTTTCGAAGGGGAGGAGCGCAGCTCGCGCACGCAGGGTGGTGTGAGCCGCGCAGACATCGGAGTACCCCCGTGAGTCCGTCTACTCGATTATAAGATGGCCCGAAGCTAATGCTCACATTTTTTTACGAAATGCAAATTTCTATTTTGAGTTAATATCGAATATGGCTTCGTAAATCGTCGTGTCCAAATCCGTAAAAAATATTCTCCTATTATCTTTCTCTTGTAGCTCGAATTGTCCATTCACCGTAAATTTGACTTCTGTAAATTTGTATCCGGTAACTAATGAAAAAACTACAGTGTATAGACTGTCTTTAACTGCTGGTTTTAATTCCATATCATAATCCCAACTCAAAGGTTTGTCCTCTCCTCGAATTCCAACAGTTTGAACACTATCTAATGATCCAACATCTAATTTTACGATAATTGTCTTCTGACTTGATTTTTGAACGCAACTTGACAGTGCCAAAATGATTGACGTCAAAATAGCAAATGATAAGTTGACCAATCGATTATCTCTCATCTGTCAAATTTTTTAAATAATAAGTAATCGAGTCCAAAACGACCAGACCCGATTGTCAAACTGTAGATACTAACCCATAAAAAACCAAGAGCAGGCAGCGTATTCCACATTCCTTGTTGAATTTGCTGCAAAAAAATTGCACCCATCATAGTCGTAAGAATCAATAGTGCTGAGATTCGAGTTTGAAATCCAAGCATAAAAAGAAATCCGCCAACTGCCTCACTGAAACCTGCCATCCAAGCAAAAAACACAGGGAATTTGGCAAAAATTCCACCATAATTAGAGACGTCTTCCGGAAACCAGAATACAATTTCGAACAAACCTAAATTTCTATCTGCTGGAGACCAAGGTAAACCAAATTTGTCCGCCCCAAAACTTGATGTTAAAAGATAACCGCAAACAACACGTGGTATGGCAAGCAAAAGATCTTGCCACCAAAAAGGAAGTAAAACAGGTTTTGTAATTCTGCGCATTAATAATTCTTATCTTCTTTTGTTTATGAGAACTTAATTTCTGAAAAGGTAACCAGAAATCTACAATTAACCTAAAAAGATTCAATGGTACCGGAATTAGGGCTTTCTTGTAACGGTTAGTTTAACAGCTGTAGCGGAATAAAATGCACCCATTTTTCGGCAAGTAATATACTTAAATAAAAGCAAAAACGGTTCGAGTTTGCACCCAAACCGCTATTGCTTTTATAAATTATTAGCTTTTGTTATTTATCAATTTGATGTTCCCAATAAGCACCACTTATGTCTGTAATTTTAAGCGTATACGTGCCTTTGGGCAAGCCTAATAAAACTTCATTATCTAAGTTTAGCGTTGCTTTTGCACCTAATGGCACTATTAAACTATGCTTTCCCGGTTTAATTTTGGCAACATAATAGTTTGAGATACTATTGTTGTTCAAGGCTGCTAAATCTTCCTGAGTATATTTTAGAATGTTGCTTTTGTTGTTGTCAAACAATTCAATGCTAATAACCCAAGAGCCATAAACATCAACACCTTCCGTCCTGAAAACATCAAAGCTCAATCTATTCTCAGTGATTTTTCCATCTGTAATTTCCAGTTTTGGCTTTACGGATTTATTATGAAGTGTTCCCCAAACACCACCATGAAATATTTGGTTTGTCATTAAGGTCATTCCTAAAATAAATAGAGAACCTATTAAAACAACTCTTGGAAAAACACTTTCTTTTATCGGCAATATTCCTGAACCCAACCAGGCAAACCATTTCTTTTTGGTGATTGTAAAATTATTTTTCATTAAATAATTGTCTAAAGAGTATTTTCCACTTCCCGTCAGAAATAAGACAAAGCCTGTAGCGATTCCTAGAATTCCTATTTGCCATTCGTCAAGACAAGTTGTGCCAATCCAACCGGAACCTAAAAGGATTCCCATTGCTAATCCAAAAACACCTATGCTCATTATTCGAGTAAACAAACCGAACATAATAGCCAAGCCAACAATTCCTTCAACAATCGTGAAAATCACCATATTAATCCAAAGTGCATCTGGATTTTCTACCAAGTATTTAATGATTGGTTTTATTCCCAAGGCGTTGGGTAAAAAGGCATTAAATTTTTCGCCTATATAACCCGCTGTTTCCGGATCAAGTTTATTTTCTAACGCTACTCTTCTCCAAAAGGCTGAGAAATAGGTCCAGCCTATCGGTTTGGGGCTTTGCGTTCGGGCGGGTTTCTGGGGGCAAAGTTTCAGTTTATAACTAATATTCATAGAAGCACAATGATCCAAGTATGCACATCAACCCGCCTGACGCAAAACCCATGTTAGTGGGTGCCTCGTCCTATCAAAGAGCCAATTTTTTGTTATTAATTTCTACATTGAAATTTACCTTTGCACCTAAAGCTTCAAAGACTTTCAAAATAGTTTCAAACCTTGCATTTTTTACGCTATTTTCAATCTTAGATATTTGTGCTTTTTGAACACCTACAAGTTCACCTAATTGTTCTTGTGTCAGATTTTGTTCTTGCCTTGCTTGTTTTATGGCTTGCCCTAACAAGTCAATACGTAATTCGTTCTCAAAAGCCTCACGTCTTTCTGAGCCTCGAATTCCAATATGCTTGTCTATCATAGTGTCAAGCGTAACGGTTCTGAATTTATTTTCCATGACTATAATATTTTGTCTTGTTGTCTAAATATTGTTTTCTGATATATTCGGCATTTTTAATTTCTTTTGATGGAGTTTTCTGTGTCTTTTTCATTATTCCATGTGTTGCTACAACTAATGTTTCTTTATTATCCGATCTATCCCAGAAAGAAAATAACCTATATGCTTTGCCTTCATAAGAAGTTCTGAATTCCCAAATAAGCTTGTTGAGTTTTTTGAAAAGTTCGTTGTCATTAACAAGTTGAGATTTTTTGATATTATAGTAAATTTTTTCTCTTGTTTTGTAGTCAAGATTCTCCAAAAATTCAACAGCATCAGGTAATAACACAACGTCAAATTTTGGCTTCATTCCAAATATTTTTTCAAAAGTATATATTTCCTCATTGGGAAACAAGTATTTTAAATAAAATGTTGTAGAAGTTGTGAATAGAGGTTGCCACTAACGTTTCGCGGCTTTGCGAAGGTGGCGATTTTCACCACTAAACTTCAATCGAAGCACTAAATTTTGATTAACCACTTCACTGTCATACGAAGCACTGCACCGCCACTTTTGCAAAACCGCTGTTGTGTGCTGGCGTTCTGTCGTCCGTCCTTGTAAACCATTGTCGCTGTTGAGTTTCCGTGTCTTTGTCGTGTTGGTCTGCGTGTCGGGTGTTTTAATTTTTTTTGAAGGGCAGGAAAAAATATTTTGAATTTTCTCTTGCGTTGGGGCAGGCATACTCTTTGGCAAGCTTTGGTCTGTGCGTTGGCTTGTGCGGCTTGCCAATGTGTATGACTGCTGTGCGTTGGCTGTATGTGTTTGTTGTCCTGTCATTACGCTGCTTTCTGTTTGTAAAGATGTTCTTGAAATTCTATAAACAGTCTGCTGATGTTTGCCACGTCTCCCAAAATTTCTTTTGCATCTTCCAATGATTGATACTTGTTCGTCAGCAAGATTGGTAGTTTCTCTTGGTCGAGTTCGTCAACTCCTGTTTCAATGTATTTACTTAGAACAAAAGTGATAAACTCTTTTTGCTTGTCGTTGAGTAAAGCAAAAATTGTCGCTTCTGCTGCTTTGGCTCTGGCTTCTCTTGTCATTGCTATATAGTCGCCATTAAAAACGTATTCCAACACATCATACAGGTCACTGTTTTCCATATCTACTAACTTTTGTAAAGTCAATAAATCGTCTTTTGGAAAACCTGCTGCATTTAAATTCTCTAACAATGTTTTTCGGGTAATTGGATTACTCCAAAGTTTCCGCAATTCTTCTTCGTCTTTGAAAAGTTTAGGTAACTCACCAAACAAGCTGCTCAAAAATTCTTCTGCTGAAATGGGGTTACCATCAGCACTCCAAAACGAAGTAGAAACCATGTGTTTGATTTCTCTTTCTTTTCCGTTTCGCAGTTTGATTTTGATTTTCTGTTTGCGTTCGGTTTCTGTTGTCTCTTTGGGTTCTCTTGGTTTGTATTCTCCTTTTGGTTCTTTTACTCCGCTTGGTTCTTCTTCTAAAGGTTCTCCGTCCCATTCGGGGTCTGAAAAATGTTTGTAAGCATCTACAAAGTCGTAAATGGTAAAAAACTCTTTACCGTCAAACAAACGTGTGCCACGACCTACTATTTGTTTAAATTCAATCATTGAATTGACAGGTCGCATCAAAACTATGTTGCGAATATTTCTTGCATCAACTCCTGTGGAGAGTTTTTGCGAAGTAGTCAGAATGGTTGGAATTGTTTTTTCGTTGTCCTGAAATTCTCTCAACAGTCTTTCGCCTTCTTCTCCGTCATTGGCTGTAACACGAACACAATAAAAAGGGTCTTTGCTTTTGGCATTTTGATTTATCAAATCTCTTATCAAAGCTGCGTGTGCTTGATTAGCACAGAAAATAATTGCCTTTTCGTTTTGGTTGGCTTCATCTAAAAAAATATTTACTCGCTTTGCTTCTCGTTCTACAATTTCAATCGTGCGGTTAAAGTCTTTTTCTTCATACAATTTGCCTTCTTCAATTTCTCCTTCCACAATGGTATCGTCCGAGGTGTAGCGGTAATCGTCCAAAGTGGTTTTGATACGTTTTACTTTGAAAGGCGTTAAGAAACCATCATTGATACCTTCTTTCAGCGAATAGATGTAAACAGGTTCGCCAAAATATTTGTAAGTATCTATATTGTCTTTTCGTTTAGGTGTAGCTGTTAAACCCAACTGAACGGCTGGAGCAAAATATTCTAAAATACCCCGCCAATTGCTTTCGTCATTTGCTCCGCCACGGTGGCATTCGTCAATGATGATGAAATCAAAATAGTCGACTGGATATTCGCCAAAGTAAGGGGCTGGTTTTCCTTCTGCGTCCGTGCCACTCATAAAAGTTTGAAAAATGGTAAAAAATATACTGCCATTGGTCGGCACTTTTCCGCTTTTCTTTATCTCATTGGGTTTTATCCGCACCAAAGCATCTTCGGGAAATGCCGAAAATGAATTGTAGGCTTGGTCGGCTAATATGTTTCTATCTGCTAAAAATAAAATTCGTGGTCTGCGGCTGCCATCACGTTTTAAGTTCCAACGGGTTTGAAACAGTTTCCATGCAATTTGAAAAGCAATAAATGTTTTTCCTGTGCCTGTAGCTAATGTCAACAAAATGCGATTAGATTTATTTGCAACCGCTTCTAAAGTATTGTTTACTGCTATTTCCTGATAATATCTTGCTCCTTTTGTTCCGCCAATATCTTCAAACGGAATGGCGGAAAATTTTTCTCTCCAATCGTTTTGATCCGCAAAAGTTTTACTCCAAAGTTGTTCGGGACTTAGAAAATCCGTTACCAAACCTTCTTCGCCTGTTTTCATACAGATGCTATAAATCTCTTTTCCGTTGGTACTGTAAGTGGTTTCTAATTGTAGTTTCTTCGCATATTGTTTGGCTTGCCTTACGCCTTCACCCACTTCTAACTCATCACTTTTGGCTTCAACAACTGCCAATTTAATGCCTTTGTAAACTAATACATAATCCGCTTTTTCTTTTTTGCCACGCCCACCTCCTGTTTGTATTTTACCATCGGTAATATAGTGCTCACGTAAAACCTTAGAGCCTTCTACAACGCCCCAACCACAAGCTTTTAACTTGGGGTCTATGAGTTCTGCTCTTGTTTCTGATTCGTTCATAATTTTACTTTTATCAAATAACCATCAAATAAAAAACAATTGATAATCAGTTGTTTAGTTTTCTTATTAACAGCGGATATCAAATAACCATCAAATAAGATTTTAAGCCCAAAATGGTACATAACTTCTGTGTTTACGTGATTTATTTTCAGGGTCATCTTCTTTTATCATTCCTGCTTCAAAAGTGTCTTTAATAATTCGGGATGCGATTGCGGCATTTTGGTCTTCAATTTGAAATCGTTCTCTTAAACTTTGATTGGACATTTTTTCATTAGACACCCATTTTAAACAGGCGTGCTGATAACAGGCTCGTATTTTTTCTTTTTTATCTAAATCATTCAATTTTTTGTAACCGTATAAAGTAACTCTTGTACGATTTTCATCTGTAATCACATTAATAGGAGGAAGTTGATACAACTCGTTGTAAAAAATCACTTTATCTAACCCACTGCCTTTTTCTTCACAAAATCCCATTCTTCTCATTAAATCAGCCAATTTTTCGTTTCTTGAAATGTATGAATCAATAAATCGGTCGGGAGTAATTAAAGGATTTCCTGGATTGGATATTTCTATTCTATCACTAAAGATTTCAACCATTGGAAACCCTTTAATGGATAAATCCTGATGAATTAATGCATTTGCTACTAATTCTCTAATTGCTATTTCTGGATACATACGGGATTCTTTTCGTAAAACCTTACCTATTTCTTCATTAGCAGGAAGTTGACTATTTATCCAATCCACTAAACCGAAAAAACCAAGTGAATAACCTTTTGAACCCATTTGCTCTCTTATTGTTTCAACCTTATTTTTACCCTTATAAACAATAACTCTTACAGACTTACGCTGAACTGATTCAAATTCGGGAAGGCTCTTAGCAAATAAAATGGCACCTAGATTAGTTATGGCGTAACTTTGAGATTTTACAACCAGATTATCATCTATAAATTTTTCAATTACTCCATTTTGGTTGGATGGATAAGGCAGTTTCATCAAATCAAAATAAGTTTCTGTACTCAATAATCGAATTACATCAGAAGCAGAAAGGTTATCTTTAGCTATTTCAAGTTCGTAAGGTTTACCTGATTTACGCCAAATTTTGCGTTCTTTATCTGGAAAGTCCGACAATTTTCTGGTGATACTGCCAATACGAATATAAGCCTGATGAAAGAAATCTACAGGCTTGTTTTGAGCACAGGGTATAACAAAAACAGATAAGTTTCGTGTATCGTCATAAGCAAATTCATAAATTCTAAAGTCAATTCGAGGGTCTAATCGTTGAGCCAACCAATGTTCTAGTTCTTCATTACCCTTTTTATGATGTTTTGGTTTAAATGCGGTGCCCTTGATAATATGAGTTTCATCTTCTACTCCAAAAAACAAATAACCATAATCCTGATTATGAATAGCTGCTCCGTTTGCCAAAGCAGAAATGCGTTCGCCAATTTCCTGTTCCGAATGAAAATTCAATTTGAACTCCACCCATTCACTTTCCTTTGGTTGTTTCACCAAATTGTTTAGCAATTCTATGAGTTGTTGTTCTTTCATACTGCAACCGCTTTTTCAGTTTTCAATTCTCCTGCAAATGCTTTTTGCAAGATGGATTTTTTCAGTTCTTCCAAATCATCAAGTTTTTTTTGATACACCGCTTCCAACTTTTGTGTTTCGGCTCGCAGGGCATCTAATTGTCGGACGATGGTTTGTTGTTCTTTGAGAGTTGGGAAAGGAATTGGAAAACTTCTTAATGCTGTCAAACCAACAAATTCCTGTGCTCCACCATTTGACATATACAAAACATATTTCATTGCCAATGATGATTTCAGAAAGTAAAGTAAGTAATTCATATTGATGCTATCACTTGATTTAATCAAGCCAACATTCTTTATACTGAAAACTCTTTTATCATCAACTATTGCAGCCATTCCCCTGTTTGCTCCAATCATTGAAATTAGTATATCACCATAAGCCACATTTGAACGCTTGTAAAACTTTTCGTGGTCTGTATCAGTGATGAATTTTGTATCATCAAATGAAAGACCATTTGGTTTGATATTCTTTTGAGTAATAAAAGGAATTCCTTCTTTAATGTATTTTGGACTGTCGTGTGTGCCGTCCTTTACTTCGGTAATTTCATTTAGTTTTTTCGTCTCCCAATTCCCATTCTCAAACACCCCCTGCAAATAACTTTCAAAAAGTTCTTTGGCGTTTTTGAGGTTTTGTTCGGCATTGGCTTTTGCCTTGGCTATGGCGGCAAAGGCTTCATCTAATATGGAAACGATGCGTTGTTGTTTGGGGAGAGATTTTGGGTAAGCAATCTTGATGTTTCTAAATGCAGGGACGTCAAGATTTCTTTGTGCCGTTCCCCTTGATAACGAATAAATATGGTCATTGAGGAAAAGTATTTGTAAGTTCAAAAAATCAGGAAGTAACTCTTTATCATTTTTTGGTCTTACTGTTAGTCCGCTATCGTTCAGAAAAAATTTACCTTCAACAAATCTTGTACATTGGGCTGACATTGCAAATCGACCAACGACCAAACAATCTTCACGGTTAAAAGTGTCCATAAAAAATGTAGCACCACCGCCACCATATACAGGATAAATTTTGCCACCATCTTTTTTTTGAACTACTCTTGTTCCGTATTCTACTTCACAAGCATCATCAAGTCTTTTTATTTCCCAATCGTGCTTCATATCAGTTCCAAAATTGAGTTAAGGATTTCGGCACTCTCTTCGTCTAATGCTTTCATTTCTTCCAAAATTTCTTGTGGTTGGCGTAGGGCAGCTTCTTCTTTTTTATTCGGGTTCTTTACGCTTAAATCAAAGGTGCTTTGGTCAATGTCTTTTACATTTACCGTCCAAGAGTTTTCGCTATCGGCAAAGTTTTTTTGCAGTGCTACAAATTCTGCCAAATCGTTTTCATTCAGCGGGTTTGTTTTGCCCAAATTACGGTCGAGGTTCAGCGAGTAAAACCAAACTTTTTGTGTGGCTTTGCCTTTTTCAAAAAACAACACTACGGTTTTTACTCCTGCACCTGTAAAAGTGCCGCCCGGCAAATCCAACACAGTATGCAGGTTGCAGTTTTCCAATAAGGTTTTGCGTATGGCAACGGTGGCATTGTCGGTATTGCTCAAAAAAGTGTTTTTAATAACCACACCTGCCTTGCCACCTGCTTTCAAAATTTTAATAAAGTGCTGCAAAAAGAGCGAAGCGGTTTCGCCTGTTTTAATCGGGAAGTTTTGTTGCACTTCGGCACGTTCCTTTCCACCAAAAGGAGGATTGGCAAGCACCACATCATAACGGTCTTTTTCTTGTATGTCGGCAAGGTTTTCGGCAAGTGTGTTGGTATGTATGATATTGGGAGCTTCCACACCGTGCAAAATCATATTCATAATGCCAATGATATACGCCAATGATTTTTTCTCCTTGCCGTAAAAGGTGTGTTTTTGCAGTATCTCAGCTTCTTTGGTAGAAAGTGATTTGCTGTTTCGTAAATAGTCTAACGCTTCGCAAAGGAAGCCCGCACTACCAACAGCACCGTCATAAATTTTGTCGCCAATTTTTGGGGCAACTACTTTTACAATGGTCGTAATGAGCGGTCGGGGAGTGTAATATTCGCCACCGTTTCGCCCTGCATTACCCATATTTTTGATTTTGTCTTCATACAGGTGGCTCATTTCGTGCTTCTCTGCGTGGGTGCGGAAACGCAACTCATCAATGCGGTTAATCACTTCACGCAAATTGTAGCCACTTTGTATGCGGTTTTTTAGTTCGCTGAAAATTTCGCCAATCTTGTATTCAATAGTGTCGGCACTCTCGGCACTTAGCTTAAACTTTTTGAGGTAAGGAAACAGTTTGTTGTTTACAAAGTCGGTGAGGTCGTCACCTGTCAGGGCTTTGTGGTGGTCGAGTTTTCCGTCTTTGCCTTTCGGCATTGCCCAAACTGTCCATTGGTAATCTTTGTCAATAATAGGCGTGTAAGTCTTTGCTGTAAGTTCGGCTGCTGTGGCTCGGTCTTTCTCTAAGTCGTCCAAGTATTTCAGGAACAAAATCCAAGAGGTTTGCTCTACATAGTCCAATTCACTGCCGCAACCTGCGTCTTTGTGAAGTATATCGTCAATATTTTTAAAAGTCTGCTCGAACATTATTTATCTCTGTTTTTATCAATTTGTAAAGTTATCATTCTTTTTGGTGCGTGGGCAAAAAATGGCTCTTTTGGTTTTGCTGAAGGGTCGGCTTGTGGGTGGGGCAAAACCAAATGTGCCATTTGTGCGGTGGCAATTCAAAATATTTTGTGCGGTGGTTTTTAGTACTCACATGTGTATAAATTTCCGTCGTCCTGCTACTACTATGTCCAAGTAATTCCTGTATGTACCTTAAATCAGTGCCTGCTTCTAAAAGGTGAGTGGCATAACTGTGGCGTAACCAATGTAGTGTCACTGGTTTTGTAATATTTGCCTTCTTTAGTGCTTGTTTTAAAACACTTTGCAAACTTTCCGCAGAGTATTGAATGCCTTTATGCTGCCCTTCAAACAACCATGTGGTCGGTTTATTAGAAATGTAGTATTGTCTCAATAGTTCTATCAGTTTTAACGAGATAGGTGCAATCCGATCCTTTTTTCCTTTCGATTGCCTGATTATCAATATTCCTCTTTTACTGTCTATGTCCTGTGGCTTTAAACTTATTAATTCGTTTCTCCTCAACCCACAAGCATATATTAAACTTAGCATTGCCACATGTTTGGTATTTCCATGAGCATTCAATATTGCTTTCACCTCCTCCTTACTCAATACATTGGGCAACGTCTTTTCGCTCTTAGGTCTGTGTAGCTTTTCTATCTCAAGATTTCTATTTTCAACGGTCCGATAAAAAAGCTTGATCGCATTGACCATCTGATTTTGATAAGAAGATGAAAGATTTTTCTTAAGGATATATTCATTGTTGAATAGGATGATATCGTCGTTGTTAATGCTTCCAATTTGCCTTTCATTAAAATATCTAAAAAAGACCCGCAATGCTTCCATATAGGTTTTGATCGTATTCGGACTATACCTCCTCGATAATAAAAATGATTCAAATGTTTTTAATGCAGTAATAATTTCCGGACTCGGTGTGTAAATAATTTCAACAGGAATTCTGAAACGAATTCTATTCTCTTCAGTATCCGGAACATGCCATAGCCTTAGTGAGCTGCTCCATCGAACGTCTTCAATTAATTTGACACGGTCAGTATATTCCTGTTTCTTTTCAAAAGTGATTGCTATACGGCGTTCTTTAAAGTGTTTGATTGGTTGAGCTGACCATTTCATAATTTTGGGTTTAGATTGCTAAATTAAATCTTTTTATTTAATTTATTGCAATTATTTGGGTTTGATATATTTTGAGTTTACATGACTTAACGTTTTAAATGTAACAAGGACAGGATTTCTTAGTAAGATTATACTGACCTGAAAATCAATTAACTATCATTGCTTTTCCAATATTTTTTAAATAAAAAAAGCCACCGGATATCACATCCAGTGGCTTTTATATTATTAGAAAGAATGATTTACATCATGCCGCCCATTCCACCGCCCATAGGAGCGTGTGAATGACCTTCGTCTTTCTCTTTCTTGTCATTGATGACACATTCCGTAGTCAAGACCATACCTGCGATAGAAGCTGCATTTTCAAGTGCTACCCTCGTTACTTTAGTAGGATCGATGACACCTGCTGCTTTAAGATCTTCGTACACATCTGTTCTGGCATTGTAACCAAAGCTTCCTGTGCCTTCCAATACTTTTTGTAGTACTACCGAACCTTCCATACCTGCATTTTCTACGATGGTACGAAGTGGAGCTTCCAAGGATTTACGAACGATCTGGATACCGATGTTCTCATCTTCATTCGCACCTTTCATATCTTTCATAGCCTCGATCGTGCGCACTAATGCAACACCACCACCAGCTACGATTCCTTCTTCCACTGCTGCTCTTGTAGCGTGTAATGCATCGTCAACTCTGTCTTTCTTCTCTTTCATTTCAACTTCAGTAGCTGCACCAACATATAGTACTGCAACACCTCCTGCCAATTTAGCAAGACGCTCCTGAAGTTTTTCTTTATCATAATCTGAAGTTGTTACTTCGATTTGCTGTTTGATAGAGTTGATACGCATTTTGATATCTTCAGCTGCACCTACACCACCTATAATAGTCGTGTTATCTTTATCAACTGTGATCTTCTCAGCAGATCCTAAGTGCTCAAGTTCTACATTTTCCAATTTGAAACCTTGCTCTTCAGAGATAACAGTTCCTCCTGTCAAAATGGCAATATCTTCCAACATTGCTTTTCTCCTGTCACCAAATCCCGGAGCTTTAACTGCAACAATCTTAAGACTTGCTCTCAATCTGTTTACCACTAAGATACCCAAAGCCTGGCTGTCGATATCTTCTGCGATGATCAACAAAGGACGTCCTGATTGCATAGATTTCTCAAGAATAGGAACGATGTCCTGCATGTTTGAGATCTTTTTATCATGGATCAGAATATAAGGACTCTCATATTCAGCGATCATCTTCTCTGCATTATTGATGAAGTATGGAGACAAATATCCTCTGTCAAATTGCATACCTTCCACCACATCTACATAAGTATCTGTTCCTTTAGCTTCCTCAACAGTGATCACACCGTCTTTAGTTACTTTTTTCATAGCATCAGCGATGAATTTACCGATCTCGTCATCATTATTTGCAGAGATGGCAGCAACTTGTTGAATCTTGTTGAAATCATCTCCGATCACTTCAGATTGATTCTGAAGATCTTTGATAATAACTTTCACTGCTTTTTCGATACCTCTTTTAAGGTCCATAGGGTTAGCACCTGCAGTTACGTTTTTCATACCTGCAGCTACCATGGCTTGAGCCAAAACGGTTGCAGTAGTAGTTCCATCACCTGCTACATCAGCAGTTTTAGAAGCAACTTCTTTAACCATTTGAGCACCCATATTTTGGATTGGGTTTTCAAGTTCTATTTCTTTAGCCACAGTTACACCATCTTTAGTGATCGTTGGTGCGCCATAACTTTTTTGAATAACAACATTACGTCCTTTTGGTCCAAGGGTTACTTTAACGGCATTGGCCAATGCATCTACACCCGCCTTCAATTCGTTGCGAGCTGCACTATCAAAGCTAATTTCTTTAGCCATTTTTTTTATTTTTTATTTTTGTAATTAAATAATTAATGTGGGTAAAATGAATGATTAAAGTACAACCAGAATGTCATCTTCTCTCATGATCAGGTAGTCGCTACCTTCATGGTTCAACTCCTGGCCTGCGTATTTTCCGTATAATACAATATCACCTACCTGAACGGTCATTAAGTTGCCTTCCTTGCCCGGTCCTACAGCGATGATCTCACCTCTTTGTGGTTTTTCTTTTGCAGTATCAGGGATAATGATTCCACCTTTGGTTTTTTCTTCTGCCGGCGCTGGTTTCACAACAACTCTGTCGTTTATTGGCTTCATGTTTATGATTATTTTTATATGTTTATTAATAAAATATTTTCGCTTTACCTTAAGCACAATGTGTGCCAAGGTTTTTTTTATGACAAATTAACAGGGTTTGAGCACTTTGATTGACATGGTGGCAGTTGTAGCCAGAAGTCAGAAGTTAGAAGTCTGAAGTCAGAAGTTAGAAGTCAGTTCACCTTGTAATTCTTTGCTTTCAAAATCAAAAAAGATAAATTGAAAAAATGGAACGCAGATGACGCAGATTTTGCTGGTATTCATGATCAATTATTATAGATATTGTCGATGCGCGAATTTCCCCCTTTAGAGCAGGGTCATTCACTTCTATTTTGTCGTTATGTGTATAGTGCTAATTATCAATACTTTCAAAAAGAGAAGAAAAAAAGTCGAAACTTCCACTCTGGCAGATGCTTGCCCGCGTGAATAGGCGGGGGTGGCGGCAGCCGAGGTGTTGATTGGCGTCATAATATCATGTTTATAATAAAAATTTAAGCAACAATTATTTAATTTATCAGCGAGTTACATTTTAAAGTCTTAGAGAAATGAATGACCCTGGGTGGGTAGGGGGAGGGGTCTATGACAAGAAATTTGTAATTACGTGATTTACAGCTTATTAGATTTAGTTATATAAGAGGAATTAATTCACACATGGAGTTCTTTGCTTCCAAATTCAAAAAGATGACATTAAGGGTGAAGTCAGATTAAATTAGAGCTTGCCTGCCGTAAGAATGAAGGCAGGGAGCGATAATATGCTTGTGCTATCCTAAGTGAAGTCATTGTTATTTGTTTTAAATGTTTGATTTACAATACATAAAACTTAGAAAAATAAGAGATAGCTTGTTGGTAAAAGTTCATTTGTAAATGCAGGCTGAAAAGTTTATCCTTAATTCGAAAATTTCCTTTTATAAGTGGTCAAAAAAAAATTATGAATTTCTAAACTCTGTTTCGACTACTCTTTAAAATCAAGCATCGCCTTTGGTTTAATAAATGTCATTACCCGAGATATAAAATATGTGATTTGACATAAATGTTGGCCTGAAACATTAAAAACCATTTTATTGTTATCTTGTAAGCTTTATTTCATTTACCATTCGTTATTAAAGTAAATT
Organism: Candidatus Brachybacter algidus; assembly: GCF_016707225.1. NCBI lineage: Bacteria > Pseudomonadati > Bacteroidota > Saprospiria > Saprospirales > Saprospiraceae > Candidatus Brachybacter > Candidatus Brachybacter algidus. Next base: position 599,652 of record NZ_JADJID010000001.1, read on the forward strand.
TATATTTCAATACTGCTTATGCGTTCACAAATAGCCTGCCTATTCTTATTCTTTTTGGTACTGAGCAGTTGCAATAAGACGCTTAAGGTTAAAACAGGTGAAGATGCTTATGATGTGGGACAATATTCCCTCGCGGCAGAATTACTTGAAAGTGAATGGAATAATTCCAGACAAAATGAAGTCAAATCTGACAAAGCTTTTCTCTTGGGCCAAAGTTATGATAAGATGAATGAGCCGGAAAAAGCACTTTCCTGGTACAAGCAAAGTACTCAGGATTCTGAATCTCCATCAAAACTAATATACCTGGCTTATGCACTGAAGAATACAGGTAGGTATGCCGAAGCAATTACGGTCTTTCAACAGCTGGGTAAACAATTGAATGATGTCAACAGGTTCAGAAATGAACTCGTAACATTAAATAATGTAAATCAGTGGCAATCAGATAGAGAGAATAACCCATATAAGATTAAATCGAGCCCTTTCAATAGTGAGGCTGCAGATTATAGTCCTGTCATTAGTCCCGGTGGGCAAATAGTCTTTACTTCAGATCGGCCCCAAGAGACTATAACTGCTAAATATAAGTGGACGGGAAGGGATTTTTCAGATATTTATGTAGCTGATTCAATGGGCTCCTCTGCAACACTACTCAAAGGACTTGTCAATACAGAATCCAATGAAGGTTCTCTTATTTTTTCTGCTTCAGGACAAGAGATTGTCTTTTGCAGATGCTTCGATAGAGTGGGGGGGGACCAAAATTGTAAATTAATGTTTTCCAAAAATATTGATGGGAATTGGACAGATCCCCAGGTTTTACCTTTCGTGGCTGATAGTATCAATTACCTTGGACCGGCGTTTGGACTGGACAGTAATATATTGTTTTTCTCTTTGGAGGATCCAAAATTTAATACCGGCTTTGATGTATACTATTCCCAGCGAAAAGAAGGCGTCTGGGGTGATGCAGAGCGACTTCCTCCAATAATTAATTCTGAATATAATGAAAAATATATCAGTTTTGACAGAGACACAATGTATTTTTCTTCTGACCAACCAAGCGGGATGGGTGGTTTGGATATTTATAAAACTTATGTGGCGAGAGGCCAATGGACCCCTCCGCAGAATCTGAAGTCTCCAATGAATTCGTCATATGATGATTTCGGTATATATGTAGATCAAAATTTTAAGGCAACTGAGCGCACTGCACAAAAAGGTTTTTTTAGTTCGAATCGAAAAGGGGGAAGAGGCCAGGATGATATTTACAGTTTTGTGAAAACATTAGAGATCCCTGTTGTACAAAAAATTGATACACCTGCCTTATTAGATAAAGGTATGTTGGTTAAATTGAACGTCTACACAAAGGGTTTTGAAATAGTGAATGGTAAATTCTCCAAAACTACAAAATCTTTAGACGGTGCAAAAGTGTCCATAAGGTCAGCAGGTCGTGATAGTTCAATGATAGCTGATAAATACGGTAAAGCTACTACCATCATTGCTGTAAATGATGCGATGAACATTACTGCTGCAAGTGAAGGATATCTAACTACTTCTAAGCGTATTAAGAAGGATATTATCAAAATTGACAGTACCAAGAGCATTCAGGAATTTAACATTATCATTAATTTGTATCCAATATTATATGATCAGGAGATCGTGATCAGGGACATCTATTATGATACTGATAAATATGATATAAGAAAAGATGCTGAAGGGTCACTGGATGAGTTACTTTCCATCATGGAATTGAATCCTTCCTTCAAAATCAAAATCAACTCCCATACGGATTGTCGTGCCAGCAACGCTTACAATCTTAAATTATCTGACAATCGAGCGAAATCTGTTGTCAATTATCTCACTTCCAAAGGAATATCAAAATCTAGACTTACATCACAGGGCTATGGGGAGTCTAGACCGTTGGCCATTTGTGCTTGTGAAAAATGTACGGATGAAGAATTACAATTGAACAGGAGGACAACGTTTCAGTTAGTGAAATAGTGGTCAGTAGTCAGAAGTCAGAAGTCAGTAATCCGTGGAAACATAAAGTAAACTTAAAAGGGATTGCAGAAGGCGTTAATATTTATGATCAATTTTGATATAATATGTCGCTAGCACAATATCCCCCTCATCTGAGCAGGGTCATTCTGTTCTATTTAATCGTTATGTGTATAATGATGAATATCAACACTTTCAAAATGAGAAGAAAAAAAGTCGCAACTTCCCTTCTGGCAGAGCTAGGGTTTATACACCGCTTTTTAATTTATATCAAAGTGAAACTTTGGTGACACCCCGACGTAGGTTAACTTCCGCCGAACCTTCACGATCATAGTTTTAACTTTAAATTATTATCCATCATTCACTATGAAACGCTGAGCGTAGGTTAACCTACGTTCTGGTGTCCGCAAAATTCATTTTGCTTATAATGAACTTAAAATCAATAAATTATCTTGCTATTCATGGAAGAGCCTTTATTGAAAAAATACTTATGTATATACCCTAGCTGGCAGAGGGGTGGCGGCAGCCGGGGTGTTAATTGTTGCAATGCTTCCGTTGTTTTAATAAACAATTAGAACTAAATCTAAAATATTTATCAACGATTTACATGATAGAGTTTTAGAGAACTTAAAGACCCTTTGGTAAGTGGAGGCTTTAATATTCATTTTAAAATTAATTGTTTTACAGTAACTACTATCAAATTCCCTGAATAAATATTTTCTCGACGATCGGATTTGAATCACTTTTTGAAATTTGAACGAAGTAAAATCCAGTGTTCCATTTATCTGTTTTGATAGAGATCTCAGCTGAATTGGAATAATTATTCTTGTAAACCACATTTCCTACCATATCCAGAATACTTACTTCCATTGATTTCGATAAGGCAGATTTGCCTAAACGAATCTTCAGCGTATTTGAGGCATAATCCTGAATTACCTGAATGTTTTTTTCAGCACTCCATTTCACAGATTGTACTTTTGAGAATTCTGAATTTCCATCCTGAGTATAAATTTTTAGCCGATAAAATAATCGTTCGGCATCTGAGAGCGGTTTGTCAATGATTGAAAAACTCTCTTTACTATTGGCACCTTTATTAAATACTGTCTGAAAATTGGTAACGTCTTCACTTCTTTGTACTTCATAACTAACTGCATTTTCCATTGCTGTCCATCGAATTTCAACACCATTATTTTTCGGATTAACAATGAAGTCAAGCGTATTGGTGGCAAGAATAATTGCCTCACACATGCCTTGGTCAGATGTGCCGATGACACTCGATAATAGATTAATATAGGCAGCTTGCACATAAATACTTGGTTCCGTGATCTCCCAACTATTTTCATTCATTGTACCATTCCAACCTGTATTCCAATCTTTATAAGATTTTTGTCTAGGTTGACCTTGAGGTGGACTAATTCCTCCCACACTGAAATCACCGTTTGCTCCTCCGGTAATGTAGCCGGGAGGTGGCCCAAATGGTGAAGTCAACGCATTATCAAACTGAGTGCCATCACCGAACCAACCATGGTATATTTCATTGGCGCATTTTTCAGCGTGCAGATCATACATGTTACTCAGGAAAGTCATTCCCAGTGGATTTACACCATGGAAATAATGGAGGTATTCGCTTGCCAGGAAATAATAGTTGTCATGATCAGATGTATTAAGATTATTTGTAATATAATCAATTTGCTGTGCTCCAATATATGCCTTTACCTGATTACTGCCCCAATGATATTGAGCATCAGGCATGTGAGATCTGTAGAGATCCTGATTGTTAAGGTATTCATTTAAGCCCATACCTGTGCCGCTATTTGCTTTAGAATTTCTGATGTTATTTTTGATTGTAGCATTAACTGAAGGAAGGGAGGCATAGAATAATAAAGCTCTGCCATATTCAGTATCATAAGGACCCCACCAACCTGAAGACATCGGATTGATGTTACTGTATCTTGAGTTTACAAAATCACTATAAATCGAGTTGCCCGTGGCAGCATATAGATATATTGCTGCGGCCATAGCATATTGCATCTGAGTGGTGGCATCCATATCTGCATCACCGGATTTAATATCTCCATTGTCGCATGATTGTTGAAATGAGGTGAAGTTTGAAGTAGTACCTGAAGCTCTGGTCCAGGCATTTTGAGCTCTGGTCAGTAAATCATTGGCAAAGGCAGTTTGTCCGGGAAGGTTGATGAAAGTTTTATAAGCAGAAGCGAAAATTACAGCTCCACAGATAGTGGCACTGCTGCATTCAGGTATATAGTACCGAGGGCACACGTCAGCTGAAGGAGGACTATTTACGCAAGAATAGGAATCTGCTCCTACTTTTAATAAGAGACCATTTGTTCCACTTCCATCTTGCATTTTCTTCAACCATTCCAATTCGAATTTTACTTCATCCATGATATCAGGAATGCCATTTCCGGATTCGGGGATGTTATTGTTATCGCCAAATACATTTGGAAATTTATTGTAACTATCTAAAAGTGAAAGCATTGGCAAGGTACAGAAGGTGACATATTTATTCATATCACCTGCATCAAACCAGCCACCGCTAACATCTCTGGCTGTACTTGCATTGCTTTTGTCCAGGCTACTTCTGGCGAATTTATCCTGATTGCTTCCCTCATAAGCTGCGGCATCCGTATATTCTGGGGCTGCAAATGGTGTATTTTTTGCAAAATTGCACCTTTGATAAAAGTATGTTCTTGAAACTGCCCTTAACGCATCATTATAGACATTAGATCCTATGAAGAATTGTCCGCTTCCGACATTGTTACTTACATCAAATATGTAATATATTCCCGGATCATTTACACTAGAAAAATCAAAATACCATCCTTTGTCGCCGGATTGTCCGTGGGTAGCTCCTCCATTCCATGAAGAGATTGCTCCTTGAAAGACCACTGTATTTGTATTCCAATCCCTCACCTGATAATTATTACTTGTGGTGCCTGGATTGAATGAATCAGCGCTATTGAAGCCAATTATTGGATCAGTGATCACAGCAATTTTTCGTGCATCGCATAAGTAGCCGAATTGATCGACTTTTATGAATTGAGTAATATTTGCCGGCTGGCCAATCACCACTGCCTGGGAAATTATAAATAAAATAAATAGAGTAGCAACTTTCATGGACATTATATGAAAGGTTAGAGAAAATTATTAATCGAAGGGGAATAGCAAAAGTAATGAATTCGAAACAAAAAAGGTTGGCAATTTTTAGTTTAAATGAATTATTGCCTGAAACAACTATAATATGTTCAGTATTGATCATTCTTTTGTGAAAAATTAATATTAAAATTTAGTTTTATTATAAAAAGCAAATGTTAGTTTTACATAAAAGATGATGAATGTTTGAACACATTACGAATAAGCATATATCGCGTGTAATAATAATAATTAAGAGTGCCTTAGTGTTAGTTCTTGCATTCAAGTTATGGCAAGCTTCACAGAGTGGATATCAGTTGAATATTGACCGAGAATTTTTTATATTTCTGGCAGTAGGTTTTATTGCTGAAATCGTTGATGGCGCGTTGGGAATGGCATATGGTGTGATCTGTTCGAGTTTTTTGATTTATTTTGGAGTGCCCCCTGCATTGACGTCATCTGCGGTCCATACTTCAGAAGTTTTCACGACGGGGGTTTCGGGGTTATCGCATTTACATTTTAAAAATGTAGATAAAGAGTTGTTTTTCAAGTTGGTCATAACTGGGGTAGTTGGTTCAATCATTGGCGCTTATGCATTATCGAAGTTACTGGATGGAGATGTGATAAAGCCCTTCATATCAGCATATTTGTTGTTCATCGGAATTCGCATTTTATATCAGCAGATAAGAAAAATAGAAATAGCCGCGCGACCTTTGAAGCATGTGCCATTTCTTGGTTTTGCGGGAGGCGCTCTAGATGCAATAGGAGGTGGAGGTTGGGGACCATTGGTGACATCAACAATATTGAGTAGGGGAGGAGCGAATGCGAAGCATACTATCGGAACGGTAAACACTGCAGAATTTTTTGTCACATTTGCGAGTACCGGTATATTTTTGTTGTTGGTCGGAGTGGCTAGTTTTAAGATAATACTAGCGCTCATTATAGGAGGGGTGGTGGCTGCACCGATCGGTGCCTATGTGGTGAAACAGGTGAGGCAGAGTGTGTTGCTGTATATTGTGGGTTCTGTTTTGGTTATAGTGTCGGCGTTGTCGTTGTGGAATTATTTTTGGTAGGGGTGATTACTAAAATCCACGAAGTAGGCACTTAAACAATAAACGTCTTATAAGGCGCTGGTTTGTGTCTTACCATCCTGCCAAGTAAATCATCAATTATTTCTTCCTTCATTAAATGTCTATTGTGCCGATAGCAATATTCATCCAGATATTGTTGTAAATATTTAACATTGCAGTGTATTGTGGTGATCCAATTTTTTAAGCAGTTTACTACTCTTTTGGAGGTGCTGCTGTTCATTTTGGTATTTGAAGAATCGAAGAGTTCAACCATCAAACCTTCTGATTTTAAATTATTGAAGGGACTTTTATCTATTGCATGTATTGTTGCGTCAAGTGAAACTTTTTTAAGAATGAATTTTCTGCAAATATCTACTCCAAGATCTTGTAGCTCAGTCGCATAAATACGACTAGCCCCTAGTGATTTCTTTTCAATTGCTATCAGGACTTTTTGCGTTGTATCCTTAAGTTCTCTATCTTCTTTTTTAGAAATGTGGCCTATTTCAAATTCTACAATTTCGACATTGCCTTCCAATGGGTGCCTGTTTGTACTTTCCATGGCCCTCATTATTTTCTGTTTAAATAGCCAACACGTCTTTTGTCGTAATTGAAGTGTTCTCGCCAATTGACAAGAAGAAATTCCCTTCTTGTTTGTGGCCAAAAAGTAAACTATTTGGAAGGCTTTGACAAGTGAAAACTTGATCTTATGGAATATGGTGCCCGAGGTAGGGCTTTCAATGTATGAACATCGGCTACATTGCCTATCATATAATCTTACAGCTTTGCAATATTTTTTGTTTCCGCAATGTCCGCATGCGTATTCATTGCCCCATTTAAGTTGAACCAGGTGTTCAAAGCAATCATTTTCTGTCCCGAATTTTGATAAGAAATGGGCTATGGACAGACTTTTGAATTTCTTTTCCATGATTTGGTGTTTGAAGTAAGAAAAACGAAGTTAGCAAAAAGTTTTTATTGCGCAACCGCCTACTTCAAATTTTTTGAGAATTCCTCCCCCCAACCCCACAAAAAAAAGCCTCGATAAGATCTCTTACCGAAGCTTTATATTTCAAAATAACTTTTTTAAACCGAAGTCTATGAAGCCATTACGATTTCTACGAATGTACGGTCTTTCTTTCCTTTCTTGAAAGCAACCACACCATCTGTTAATGCAAATAGGGTAAAGTCTCTACCGCAACCTACATTTAGTCCCGGGTGAAATTTTGTACCTCTTTGACGAACTAGGATATTACCTGCGATAACAGCCTGACCACCAAATTTCTTTACACCCAATCTTTTACTCTTACTATCACGTCCGTTATCCGAACTACCGACACCTTTCTTATGAGCCATTTTCTTTTACTTTTAGTTAGTTAAAAAAATTAGATTACCCTATCGAGTCAATCTGGAGGTGAGTAAATTGTTGTCTATGACCTTTCTTAAGTCTGTAACCTTTTCTTCTCTTCTTTTTGAAGACGATTACTTTATCACCCTTAACTTCTTGAGTGATCACGGTAGCAGAAACTGCAACACCACTCACACCTGGAGTACCGACAACTACATTTCCACCATCACTTGTTAAAAGTACCTGGTCGAATGTTAATTTATCGCCTTCCTTTGCATCTAACCGGTGGACGAAGATCTTTTGACCCCCCTCAACTTTGAATTGCTGACCGGCTATCGAAACAATAGCAAACATATTTTTAAATTTTATTTTGTTTAAAAGTGGGGCGAAGGTATGAAATTGTTTTTGAATCACAAAATGATTCCGAAAAAAAATGATGGCAGCGAAAAATTGTTTAATTCGTTATGTTTGTATAATCAAAAATCACACAATGTATAAACTTAGCCTTTTATTATTATTTCTTTTTACCATTTCTCTTGTCCATGCCCAGAAGGATCCTTTCTATTTGGAATTTAAGTCGGATGATAAATATCCTTACCAATATTCATGTATCCAATTCGCCTCGCTTAATGAGGAAGAACTAATCTACCTTAGAACTTATACGATCAAAGATACTTTCGGTCAACAAGGAATTGTCACAGGTTATGACAATTATATGGTTTTGTCGACTACGAAAGGAGATATCAAAAAGCAGATCAATATAATGAATGACTCATTACAAATGAATTGTTTGCTAGGTACAAGACATTTGGATAGGATTTTGGTATTTGGTTCTGCTTCTAAAGACTCCGTGAGCTATCTCACCACCTTTACTTTTGATCTACAATTAAATTTGATTTATTCAACGGTTACCCGCTATCCTGAGATTTTATTTAAGGAGATTTATTTTCCAATGTATAATTCCTTTGAAGACAAAAAGTATATCCTTTTGAACGACATGGTGCCTAATTACGGTGGTATTGCACTCGTATTTAATAAAGATGGAAAGTTGGAATTGGAAAAAAAAGCTCCGTTTCTGAATGGAGCGACATATGCCGGTTTTACGATGGCACCTACCAAGGATAAACTTTTATTTGTAACTAACGAAGGCGGCTTAAACAAATATTTGAAAACGTACGACTTGAATTTCAATTTTATTAATTCTAAAGTAATAACTAAAGATGTTGGTGTTGTTAACTACGATTTTCGATGGTTTGCAAATTATGTTAAAAATGGGGATGGATATATTTGTTTTGGAAAAGCCTACCGACGCACAGAAGACTCTCTGATTTATGGAAAAGTTTTAAGTGAACTGGATAGTGATTTTAATACTATTAATAAACATTATATCGACATGACTACTGAGGTCGGTTATACAGATGGGCCTCCAAGATATACTGGTGGATTGTTTAAAGGAACAGACGGGTATTATACTTGCTATGAAATAGTTGCTACCTTATCTCCACAATATACCAGTACTTTTGTCATAAATAAATATGATCTGAATCTACTACCTGTTTGGGAAAGACGTTTTATCCCTAGTGAAAATATAAAATATTGGAATTACTATGCTGAACTTTCGCCTGATAACCGCTTCATAATTTCAGGTGATGCCAATGATCAAACAGCACCTTTTTTTGAAAAAGATTTCTTGTATGGTCATATTTTCGGATTAGATGAAAATGGCAGTCTTTTATCAAATTCTCAAAAAATAAATCAATATGTTTTTCAATTCTCAATACTTGGAAACCCAGCGAAAGATCAACTTATAATAGAAAAGTTGTTCTTTGATGACAAAAATTACTCAGTAAATATTTTGGACATCCAGGGAAAAGTAATTTCAATAAATACTCAATGGTTAGGCCAGAAAATGGAAGTCAATGTGAATTCTTTAAATCCCGGAACATTTGTATGTCAGATCTTGGAAGGAAATAACATTAAGTATGTAGGTAAGTTTGTAAAGCTTTAAATCTCCATAAAAAGGCAGAAATCAGAAGTCAGAAATCAGAAGTCAGAAATTAGAATGGCTTTCTCCAAACGTTTTATTATCCATTACGCATTATTTATCTTACTTCATTTATCAAATGAATTCATAATGTCACCACCTTCGGGGTTTTGGGATTCTTATGCATTTGATTTTCTATAATAATGTCAACCTTTCAGGTTTTTTGTTTCACCATTACCCATTACCCATTACCCATTACCCATTACCCATTACCCATTCCTAGTAAAGCCACACCTCCGTCGCTCCAAATCCATAACTCGGATGAAATTCATTCTTAAAAGTATTTACCCCGGGATGCATTACCAATCTTGTAGCGATTTCATTTTTCAACTTACCATTGCCTAATCCATGAACGATAAAGACTTGATTTATACCAAGCTTGATCGCCTTTTCAATATATTCATCAAATATTTTTAATTGATAGGGTAACAAGTCTCCCTTTTTGACTTTAGAAGGATCTGAATGAATATTTTCAATATGTAAATCAAGCACAATATCAAAATTAGCCCTTTCAATTAACTTTTTTGAAGGATCCTTTTTTTTAACTACACCCGGAGAAAGCCTTTGCTCAGCTTTAGTATACCCTGCAAGAGACTGACTTTCAATTTGCTTTTCTTTTAATTTTGGCTGTAAATAATATAGGCTTCCTGTAGAATTAACGATTGCGATGGAGCCATGTTTTTTGAAAAATGCTGCCGGTTTAATAATGAGGTCAAACTGGTATTTTGATATCGGGTCATGCTCTGCAAACCAATCTATCTCAAATGTAGGAGATTGCTCGAGTGACTCGAAAGAAATGTGGTGGATTAAATCGATGCCTCCGGGTTCCAACTTTCCTTTGATTTGGTGAGGCGTAGCCTTATTTGTGAAATAATTCAAGTCAAAATGTAACTTATTGTTCGAGTGATTGTATAAAAACACAGGCAAATTACTTTCCGGATTCAATTGTCCCATCTTATATTGAACTATAAGGTATAGCCCTTCTTTGAGGTCTTCTTTGTGAAATGTACTTGTGATTGTCGTAGGTGCAAACACTGTCTGTTCCTGTCTGGGCCTATTATCCTGCAGCACTGGAGCGATATCACTCGCAAATGCAGGCATCTCCTCTTTATCTGAATCCATTCGTATATAGACCAATTCCTCGCCAACAAGTTTTGTGATTTTTGCGGTCTCTCCTGTAGGTAAATAGATGACCTTATCTCCTTTGTTGTATTTCATGCTGATTAAATTGAAAAGCTGTGATTTAGTTTATTTAAATGCAAAGTTAATCCATTATTTATTCCTTATTTGCGCGTAATAAAAGACGAAAGATTGATTTATAATTGTTATTTAATTGCTGGTTTAATCAAGAACCGCTAACGGCCTTCTGTTCACTCAAACATCAAACATCAAACTCCAAACTCCAAACTTTTAATTTCTGACTACTGATCACTGACCACTGACAAACTGACCACTGATTTCTGACTTAATTCCCTACCTTTGCGCAAAATTTGCATACAAGCCATGACTATTTATAAAGTCAAAGAAATATATTATACGATTCAAGGTGAGGGTCGCCATGCCGGCAGGCCAATGGTTTTTTGTCGTTTTGCAGGTTGTAACCTTTGGAACGGCAGAGAAAAGGATCGTTTAAATGCTGTTTGTAAATTCTGTGACACCGATTTCATTGGAACAGATGGAGAAAATGGGGGTAAATACTCAGCTTCAGAATTATCTCAGAAAATTATCAGTTTGTGGCCACAGGATAGTCCAGAACAAGTGGCAGTGGTCTGCACAGGAGGTGAACCACTGCTGCAAATGGATGACGAACTTGTTCAATATATGCATAAAGCCGGCATTTATATTGCTATTGAATCAAATGGTACGATCAAGGCGCCCAAGGGTATTGATTGGATCTGTGTTAGCCCTAAAGGTGATGCCACTTTAAACCAAATCTCCGGAGATGAATTGAAGCTTGTTTACCCCCAAATTGAAAATACTCCAAATGATTTTCAAGAACTTGATTTTAAGCATTTTTACATCCAACCACTCGATGATCCTCAATGGGTTGAAAATACAAAATCATCTATTGAATTTGTTAAAAACAACCCTAAGTGGAAGCTGAGTACCCAAACGCACAAGTATCTGAATATTCCTTGATATTTTAGAATATTGATAATACAATCATTATTCCCTCATTTTAAATGAGATTTGGCTAAAAAGGTCTTTATTTTGCACTTTATATTAAATTCTACTATTATGATTGAGGATCTTAGCGCTTTCCAAACTGCCATTAAACATGGTATTCCGGATATCTTACCCACTAAATATTCTTTCGATGCCACTGTATCTCATGCACCCGTTCGAAATCTTGATGGAGTGCTAACAAAGGAAGAACGTTTATTGGCCATCTCTAATGCACTTAGATATTTTAAGCAAGAATTTCATGCTGTTTTAGCAAAGGAATTTGCAGATGAATTGGACACTTATGGCAGGATTTATATGTATCGATTTTTGCCCTCATATCGAATGTATTCCCGACCTGTTGATCAATATCCTGCCAAGTGTCACCAAGCTGCGGCTATCATGTTGATGATCCAGAATAATCTTGATCATAAAGTTGCAAAGCACCCACATGAACTCATCACCTATGGAGGAAATGGTGCGGTTTTTCAGAATTGGGCGCAATATTTATTGGTAATGAAATATTTGTCCGTAATGACGGATGAGCAAACATTAGTGCTTTATTCAGGACATCCGCTAGGTTTATTTCCAAGTCACAAAGATGCTCCGAGAGTAGTTGTGACCAACGGTATGATGATACCAAATCATTCTTCCAAGAATGATTGGAATAAATACAATGCGCTCGGCGTCACTCAATATGGGCAGATGACCGCAGGGTCTTTTATGTACATCGGTCCACAAGGGATTGTTCATGGAACTACGATCACTTTGCTCAATGCAGGTCGAATGCTTGGTTTGGGAGAAAATTTGCGTGGAAAAGTTTTCCTAACATCTGGTCTTGGAGGAATGTCAGGAGCACAGGCCTTAGCAGGCATCATCACTGAAGCTGTTACTATCATTGCAGAGACTGATAAAGATGCTGTAGACCAAAGAGTTGCCGATGGGTATATTTTTAGAGAAAATGTGTATACAGACCTTGTCGCATGCATAAGTCACTTAGAAAGGGCGAGAGCAGAAAAGGTTGTGATTACCCTCATATACCATGGAAACGTAGTTGACTTACTGGAATATTTTGTAGAAAACAATATTAAAATAGAACTTGGTTCTGATCAGACTTCTCTTCACAATATTGATGACATGGGATATACACCAGTTGGCTATTCTTTTGAGGAAGCGAAAAAATTGATGTTGTCAGATAGGATAGGCTTCAAATCTGCTGTAGAGAAATCCCTCATAAGGCATGTTAAAGCGGTCAATGCGCTCACTTCAAAAGGAATGTATTTTTGGGATTATGGTAATGCCTTCTTAAAAGAGGCTGGAAAAGCAGGTGCAGATGTATTTGCTCAAGGGAGTGATGTGAAATATAGATATCCTAGCTACGTAGAAGATATCATGGGACCATTATGTTTTGATTATGGCTTTGGACCATTCCGGTGGGTGTGCACCAGTGCCTTGCAAGAAGATCTGGATTTAACTGATAAAATAGCTGAATCTGTCATTTTAGAACTTATCAAATCCGCCGATAATGATATCATACCTCAATTAAATGATAACCTTCAATGGATACGGAATGCAAAGGAACAAATTCCTGTGGTAGGTTCGAAATCCAGAATACTTTATGCTGATGCCGAAGGTAGAATCGCTATAGCAAAGGCTTTTAATAACGCAATTAATCAAGGAGCACTTAGTGGTCCGGTAGTGTTGGGCCGTGATCATCATGATGTATCCGGTACGGATTCACCTTATCGGGAAACTTCCAATATTTATGATGGTTCATCTTTTACTGCAGATATGGCTGTGCATAATGTCATTGGTGACAGTTTCAGAGGAGCCACTTGGGTCTCTATCCACAATGGTGGTGGAGTAGGGTGGGGTGAAGTAATCAACGGTGGTTTTGGAATGGTTCTGGATGGAAGTGATGATGCCGAACGTCGTTTGACGAGTATGCTGCATTGGGATGTATATAACGGTATTGCACGCCGATCATGGGCCAGAAACGAGCATGCTATTGATACGATCAAAAAAGCAAAAGTTCGATATCCAAATATGATGATCACGGAAGTTAATCTTGTTGATAAAAGCATATTGGATGGGATTTAAGTTATAAGTGATAGGGTGATGGGTAATAGGTAATGAGTAATAGGTAATAAGATGATAATTGGATATTGCCAACAGATTATACCTTATTTCTCAACGTTATTTTATCGGTTTTACTTTCTTAATAATTGTAAACTATCTATCACGAATTTTAAAATGGTTACTGTAGGGACAGGTCGCGACATGTCCCTACTGTAACCATTTTAAAATTATCAGACTTCTGACCTCTGACACCTAATCCTTCAACCCATCCAGCTTGTCCAAATGAGACTGGATCATTGGTAAATATTCCTCCGCAAATGCCTTAATTTCAGGATCATTGAACTCTCTTGCGTTCTTAAATTCTTTAATATCTCTCTTGTGATCGATCTTCATCATTTTAATGAATTTTTTGTCAAAAGCCTTGTCGCTTTTTGCAGTGAGGTCTTTGAATCCATCCTCTTTTTCAGCACTTATAATTCGTGGAAGGGTGATTTTGCGTTTCTTGGCTAGTTTTTTGATCACTTTAAGCATTTTGGCTTGGTCGCTTTCCATTAATTGGCCATAGGCACGAATCTCAGATGTAGTTCCTTTCAGCACTGCCAACTTTCCTTGTTTCATGCCCATCATACGCCCATCAGCAGCGCTGACCAGGAAATCTGCAATATCCTTATTGACCTTGCCCTTCTCTGCTTTTGCTGCATTTTTTCGCTCTACCCTGACTTCGTTTTTATTTGGCTCTATTGTTTTGCAGGCAAAAAGAAATGTAATAGCGTATAGGAAAAATAATGATCTGTATTTCATCTCGTGGTTTTTAGTTTTAAAAGAATGCTGATTGATTCATAACAAACAGAGATCGTACCTTGTTTATTACTGAGGGTTAAGTTAAATATTAGATAAATTTGGAACATACGGACATAATCCCTTGAAAGACAGAGATTGTTATTCCCGTAGAATATGATGGATTAAGATCTATTCCCAGACGGCTTTACTATTCCTTTTCAAGTACTTTCTGATATTGACCCAAAATGCCAAGAAGAGATACATGAGGATAGAGGATCCAAGGGTTGCGCACGAAAGATAAATAAAGTAAAGTCTTACTCTGCTGGTAGCAATACCCATTTTCTCCCCGATATAAGTGCAAACACCAAAGGCAGATTTTTCAAGTATATTTTTAAATTCAGATTCGGCCATACCACACTTTACTTCTAATGTTGAAGTGCAAATTTAATGTAATAAGTGAAAATATTTTTATTTTATCCAATGGTTTTTTACCTTCACGCCCTTGTTTAAAAAAATGGTATGAGAAGTTATACCAAACATGAACTAAAAAACAAAGGATGTAAATTTACATTGCATCCTTTGTTATCAATTCATGCCCACGTGGTGAAATTGGTAGACATGCAGTCTTGAGGGGGCTGTGGACTATGTCCGTGCCGGTTCGAATCCGGCCGTGGGCACCTTATTAATTTTTTATGATCTTTTTTACAAACTGATCCTGAGCGTCATTTATAACAATGATATAGGAGCCCGATGGCAATGAAGCCAGATTGATCTTATATAGGTCTTTGTTTCTATCTTTCTCACTCAATTCATTAAAAAATACTATCTGCCCTAGTTGATTGATCAACTTTATTGTTTTTGGCTTAGTCGTATTAGAATTGTATTTTACAATCAGATCATTCTGTGCAGGATTCGGGTATACCTCATAGGCACTTTTATCTATATCCTTTGTATTGCTCGTGCAATCGTCTACTGTAATATAAATAGAATCCACAGCTGTACATCCTGGAACAGGTGTATATGTAAAGTAAATTTTATGTACTCCGACGCCTGCTACCTGCGGATAAAAAGTATCTCCTGAAATCCCTGGTCCACTAAAGGCACCCTCTTCAGGTTCTGCTTCCAAGTCCAGCGGTGCTCCTTGAAGGCACTGATGGGGTGGTGCGGATATTATATTTGTTTCTGCCTCTCTAACTATTTTTATGTTTTGTACGTCAAAGCCTGAGCACCCTTCTGCGTCTTCATAAAAATAAGTGATTGAAAAAACGCCAATATTACTCACAGCAGGATTGAAAACATTACCTTCCATGCCTGTTCCTATGAATACTCCACCTGATGGATTGCCATTAAGAACGAGAGGTGCGCCATTGATGCAATATTCTACAGGTAAGTCAAGGAGATCCACTGGAATTGCCTCATTTTTATTTAAAGAAAAGGGCTTAAGAGATATTGCACTGCATGCATCAGATCTGAAAACTACGGTGTATTCACCTGCTTCATTCACTGTCAAAGTATCTGTGTTACTCTCATCAATCTCCTCACCATCAAGATACCAGGTATACGTACCGTTTTCAAAAGTAGGTGCGTATAATTCAACACTTTCTATTCCACATCCCACATGGTCATTATCTCCACTGATCAATAGGTCAGTGGTGCACAATGGAAATGTATCAATTCTATAGATAGAGCCATTGTCTCTGGATACATATATATTTTTGTTCAAATCATAGCCGAATGCTACGAAATTGCTGAATTGTGGTTTAAGCAGTTCAATTGTCTCGAAAGTCTTGTCTGGTTTAATTCTTGTTCCCCAGAATTGACCTGAGCAATAATCGGCAGAAAAATAAAAACCATATAAAGATGAAGTAGAGTCTTTAATGTCTACCACACCACCTGTAATACTGCAATGTCCTTGGCTATGCGAAAATGCAGCTACAGGGAAAGTATAATTGCTTTCTTCAAGACACCCTGTTGTATTGTAAGGCGCATACCCTTCATAGCATCGCCATCCGTAATTTTTTCCACCTTGGCCTGCTTTTTCATAATCCACTTCTTCCCATTGGCCCTGGCCAACATCTGCTATCCACAGATTTCCATTTCTTTCATCAAAATTAAATCTCCATGGATTACGCATGCCCATAGCCCAAATTTCAGATCTATATTCAGTGTTTCCAACAAATGGATTATCTGGAGGCACTTGGTAGCCTGTAATAGTGCTAACATCTATCCTTAGCATTTTGCCAAGTAAACTTTGCTTATTTTGTGAGTTATTTTGTGGGTCTCCACCTGAACCGCCATCTCCTGTACCTATGTATAGATAGGAATCACTACCGAACGCGATATTGCCGCCATTGTGATTGGAAAAGGGTTGATTTATTTTCAGAATTTTCTCCTCCAGGTTTTTAACAGCTACATTAGAATCTGATGATATTTTAAATCTGGAAATGATAGTTTTCGAATCATCCTCTCCTGTATAATTCACATAAAAGTTGCCGCTCTGCTTAAAATCAGGTGGAAATGCTAATCCTAATAAACCTCGCTCTCCGCCACTTTTTACTCTATCAGTAATATTTAAAAATGGAACAGGTAAAATAGTACCGTCCGGATACCCGATTTTTATAATTCCTTTTTGTTCGACTATAAATATTCTGTCATCGTTACAATTTGCAAGACAGACAGGTGATTTTAAAGTATCGAATACTTGAACGAGTTTAATCCTTGGAAGCGGATCCTGAGCGGAAGCTTCGTTTTTGGAGATTATGAATAATAAAAAAAATGCTGTTATTTTGTAAAAGTTGACCATGTTAAAATTTTAATTGACCATAAAAATAGAAATTTTATTTCATTCAGCTACAACTATTAATAAATACTTAAAATTTGTTATATATTACAAAAATATATATAAAAAATATTCTTTATTCGCTGCAATGTATTTTTATAAATTTATCCATCAAATACAGAATGTTTTTTATTAAAAAAGCTAAATCGTTGTAAAATATTTTAACTTAATTGAAACCAAATTTTATTTTCTCCCACTAAATTATCACTGTAAAATTGCAGGATTTTGAAATATCGGTTTAATTCTAATGTATTTACGTTTAATAATTCGGCCATCAAGTGGTGCCGATCGCTGCTGATACTTTGTAATAAACATATCCGGATTTAAAAGTTTGATCTCAACCATCCTCTCGAGGCTGTGCTTTTTGGGCCGCAAAACTTTACCAATTTTTTATGGATCATAATCTCTTGGCCCTTCCTCATTTATTACAATGATTTAAATAACGAGTGATTGCAAGATGAACATAAAGTGGTTCAATCTCAGTGAGTCGCGCCTTGATTTCGGTCTTTTCGCATGACATCAAACATGTCACGGATCCTTTGAACCAATCGATAACTAGATCTCCAGTATTGGTAATATCAAAGATGGCATCAGATATCATTTACACAGGCTTAGGTGTCTGATGATACTTTATTTCTTCGAAATCAGGATTCGCAAGTGAAGCTCCATAAGGATATCTCCAAATGTTAATTCCTGAGTGCTGTCTGAACTCTACAGTACTGTATTTTAAATAAGATTGAAGGTTCAATTTATAGTATCTACCTCCGAATACCCTTGCCATTTCAGTAACTGTACTCGATGCCTCAACCTTATTCACTATATTTGAAACTGAAGTAAGATTCTTACAATAAGTATTTGTGTTTCCTCTTCTGCTCTCCGGCATGATTGCATCAAATGAATTCTCAAGATTTATATAAGACTTAACCAATGATTTGAAGTTATCTACATTTAGATCATCTGCTCCAATGTGAACATGAAAGCCGCATGATTTATTTACTTTTGCCCCTGCCTTACCAAGTGCAATGCAAACCTTTTTAATCCTGAACCAACAGTCATTAACGGGCCGCCACTTTTAAGTTTTACTAAATCTCCTGGTTTAAATTCATTCATTTGGTATTAATTTTTATTTGAAAATTAAGAAATAAAATTAACTTTTTTGTCAACAAAAACACTTCAATAATAAAAAACCTGCATTAAATTGCAGATTATCTTATTGACGGACAATAGGTTAACTATTTTATATTTTGACAAACTTGCCGGCGTTCGCAAGTTTGTTACCTATTTTTAAATTATAAAAATATATACCAGGAACATAGTTATGAATTGGAACCTTAATTTGATTATTATTGAAAATCACTTTAGAATCGTACAAGAGTACTCCTGATCCGTTAAATAATTGTAAACTACAATTGTTATAATCTATATTCGATGATGCAAATAACACTAAGTTATCAACTGCAGGATTCTGAAGGACATGAAATCCAAATGAATTTTCGTTTTCAATAACAGACAACTCTCCAAGATACTCCTCAACAGTTTCCATTCCCGGTATATCACAATCCTTATTTACCTTGATAATGGTAGTATTGATCTCACTGAAAGAATTCTCCTTAGTAGCATAACCGACGCTTAAATAATAATTTCCGTTTTCATCAATAGTTACATCTCTAATTGTAATTTCTTTATCTCTTGCAATGTATGTATTGCTACATAAAATATTCAAATCCTTATCATAACGAAGTACCAATATTCTGGAAGAACTTGTATCACCAGTTTCTTGATTTTTATAAGATAAAAAGCTAATAAAATTACCGTCGGGCTCTTCAAGTATACCTTTGTTGAAAGGTACGTATCCAAAATTTGAAGAGTGAGCTCCATGGAAAAAGATAGGAATTTCCACAGTATCTTGACTTAAAAAGTTTAGTTTTTTATCAAATTTACCAAGAATTATTTTCCTTGAAATTCCAGTATCTTGCTGATAACTTGTGCCTGCAAAAATTATATAAGTGGAGTCTTCTAATCTGTGAAATTCTGCAATACCCCAAGGTAAAATTTGATTTTGTGAAAAGCCAGTATAATCCTTAGATTTTAAAATTTTTAAATTTCGGTTTCGCAACTCCATATTCCCTCCATTATTTAAATAAAAAGTTTCAGAAGTTTGTGGAAATGCCATAATATTTTTCGAATAAAGGTAATTTCCTGGTATATTAACGGGATCTAATTTGAGTTCATTTATAAAACCTTTTTTATTATAAGAAACTTTAAACATTTGTGAAGAATCTATTTTTCGTCCCAAATTTCCCACAAGTAATATAGAATCTATTTCTATTGGAAGAATAGTTTGATAAGAACCAACATCACAAATAAAGCCAGGATTGGGTATACACCATTGATTTGTCATTTTTATTGAAGTATCTTGCAAGATGTTTAAATTGTAGTCAAATAACTTGGAGACAAATCGTATTTCATGGAAACTCATGAAATCAAAATCAACATATGTTAATAAGAAATTAGAATCAATCTTATTAATAAAAACTTTACTTCCAGCATAGGTGAATGGTACATTAACTTCATTTATTATGTTACCTTCCTTATCAATTTCCCTAAATGCAGGTTGGAATTGCTCATGCAATCCAAATCGAGGTATGTCAAAAATAAGTAAATTGTTAGTTTTATAAGAAAAAATGGCGTCATTAGAATAGTCCGGATGATCATAGAAGAACCATGGTTCGTTCTGACCTATTAAATTGAAGGAAAAAATCAAACCTATCAATGTAATTATTGATTTCATCTTTATCATTTTAGTTAAAATTGGGGTTACCTAACACACAATGCTAGGCAACCCACAATTTAATATTCATTAATTATTCTAAAATGTCTTTTCCAGGTGGTTCATGAGGAGGAACAGTTGAAAGAACTTTAACAGCTAGTCCTGATAAATGCCATCTCTTAAGTTCCTTTTCTGGGCTTCCTATTTTACTATCAAAACCTTTAACTAAAAGTCGCTTTACATATGTAGCACCTCTTCTTATTCTTTCTTCATTAAATAAAGCCGCAACCTGAGGTGCATGATATGCATATTCAGTTGGGCTAATACAGTCTAGATCTGAGGTCATTGCCGAACAAGTTGCATCTGAACAAAGAAAATAAAATGACCTAGTATCAACACTACCATCACCCGACGTAGGGTCGCTTGAATTGGCAGTTTGGCAACCTGCATCTAATGCTGATGCGTAAAATGGATCACCAACAGCAGTATTAACTGTAGTAAATGTTCTTGTAGTTATAAATTGATTGGTTCCGATACCAACAGCTGGTTGAAGACTATTCACCCAGTCAGTCAATACAACAGATGCTGAGTTTGCAGCTCCTCCAGTACATTTAAAGTTAAGATTAAAATCCCTTCCTTCAGGTATGCTTGTTGGCGGATTTACTGGACCTTGTGGGTCACCATCAGAATAAATACCTCTTATCACTACATTTGCTGAAGTAGAGGTTACACTATATGTACTTAATGCAATAGCATAAAAGTAAACAGGTGAGATACCAATACTTCGAGCTTGTTGACTTGCTTTACTTGCAATAGAATCGTAAATTGCTAAAGCTTCTAAATCAGTAATTGACGTTGATGATGCAAATCCGATACTTATAGTATCTCTGTATGAATAAGTTGTTCCAACAGTACTAAATAGTGTAGAATATTCGTAAGAGAGTCCATCCATGGTCAAATCCATTAACTCAGCAAGAGTATAAGTCGTTCTTAATTCTAAGCTACCAAGATCTTTGGAATTCATTCTTTCTGAAAATTCAACTATTCTATTAGAGTATGCTATATCTTCAGCAGTAGACTGAATTCCCACATGATCTAAATCAACAGTATCCTTCTTACATGATGTAAAAGTAGTATAGGTAATAAAGAGAAGTACAATTACCAATTTAGTTTTTGCCAAATTGCCAATATTAATCAATAATGATTTCATGTTGTAAAAAATTAGATAGTGATGAAAAAAGTTTCAATCAGTGATGATCTTGCAGGAATTGATTGAGTTGTCGGTACAATGTTAGGCAATAGTTTTCATAATCAAGTGTTAAAGTTTTGGTTTTGAATGAATCTTAACTTATGACAAGAAATCCTTCGATTACCTAATTTTTACATTCAAGTTAAAAATATTTTGTATGATGGCTTTTAAGATCCGCCCGGTCCATAATTGTAATAGGGTGTTTGAAATTCTTATTGTAAAGTGGGCCGGGTTTTTATTTAAATTTGTTATTTAATATTTTTAAAAAGTTTGTTTGCTTCTATTTCATTTGATTTAATCCTATCCCGGCACTTTTGCAATCGCAACTTGAGAAGAACAGCAGCTGCTGCAGGATGACCATTTTTCACATCCTCCTCAGCCTGGTAATACTTTTTAAGTATCCTTGACTCTTTAGTCTTAAGGTGGATTGATCTGTCAACCAGGATATTGAGTTTCTTTATATCTGATTTCATTTAAGTGTTTTTACATTCCGTAAACAAGCATTCCTGCATCCCTTTGCTCTTGATTCGTACGTCCTATGTATTTAGTATAATTTTTAAATGTGGCACTATCCATCTTGCCCCTGGGCTTAGTGAATAGGTAGCTTATATTATTCCTTTCACAATATGCTCCCAGTAGTTTACCAACTTGATGATTGGCACCTATTGATGAACTTATGTGCTCGTTTTTCGAAAGTGTTGATTCTCTATGCCAATTTGTTTTCTTAATCATCCAGCCGGCTTCGATTGTTACCCGGAGTTTGAAATTCTTCTCGAGATAAGAAAGGAATTCAGTCAAATCAAAGAAGCTAAGATTGTATAACTTAAGATTCTTTACTTTTCGATTCCAAGTTGCTACCCTTGAAAAATGTATGTCTGGATCAATGCCAACATACAATGATTCTCTTTCAACAGGTTGATCATTCATTTTTGATGGTAATGTTTCAACTACTCTTATCGGTTGAGGAAGCTTAATTGCTTTATTCCTTGATAATCCCGTGACTTGTTAATTGACTCAACTCGTTTCTTTTATAATTCTCGCTTTTCAGCCAATCTTTGTTGATCATATGTTTCAATATATTGTCACTTTCCAGAATTGCTTTTTTGTCTAGTTTTAATCTTGATAAAGTCGCGTCTCTTTTTTGAAATCTCTCCAGATTCTTTGTTGGCACGTGCCCATCGATCCTGAAATATTGATACTATAGTTTGTTATGAAGTTTAATTTTATTATTAACCAAATCGTCTTTGCTATGTTTTTGTGAATAAATATCATCTTTGCCATATCAAAACAATTTAAATAGTCACAAAATTTTATGGATATTAAAGTAGATACGAAGGAAACATTGCGTAAAAAGATGGCATCAAAAAGGCCATTTATCATAGCCGGTCCTTGCAGTGCCGAAACAGAAGAACAATTCTTATCAACAGCTCTCCAATTGCATGCATTAGGAAAGATTGACGTCTTAAGAGCAGGAATATGGAAACCGCGTACTCGTCCTGGATCGTTTGAAGGAGTTGGTGTCGAAGGTTTACCCTGGCTACAGAAAGCAAAAGAGTTGACAGGCCTTCCTGTCGCTATTGAAGTTGCTACAGCTAAGCAGGTAGAAGAGGCTCTTGCTCACGATATCGACATACTGTGGATCGGTGCCAGAAGCACTGTCAATCCATTTAGTGTCCAAGAAATAGCTGATGCATTAAAAGGAGTCGATATTCCTGTATTCATTAAAAACCCAATCAATCCGGATTTGGAATTATGGATAGGTGCTGTAGAGCGTATACAGAAAGCCGGGATTAAGGACATAGGTCTGATCCATAGAGGTTTTTCTTCTTATGGAAATACAGAATTCAGAAATGCGCCTATGTGGCATCTCGCCATAGAAATGAAGCGTCGCAATCCAGATGTTTTATTTTTAAACGACCCTTCCCATATATGCGGCAATCGTCATATGTTACAAGAAGTAATTCAGGGTGCTATAGACCTTGCTTTCGATGGAATTATCATTGAAAGCCATGTAGATCCTGATAATGCTTGGAGTGATGCCAAACAGCAAATAACTCCTGAAGTTCTTGGGACAGTGCTCGAGGGCATTAATTGGGACAAAGAATCTATGCCTTCATCGGATATTGAAAAGGAACTCAACGATCTAAGAGACCAGATAGATCAAATGGATGATGAATTGATGCTGTTACTCAGTAAGCGGATGGGTATTTCTGATGAGATAGGATATTATAAAAAGAATAAGAACATTACCATCTTGCAAATGAAAAGATGGAATGAAATACTTACGCGTCTCACTAAAAAGGGCAATAAACTAAACCTGAGCGACGATTTTATTATTCGTTATTTTAATGCTATTCACATGGAAAGTATTAGACGTCAGGATACGGTGATCAATAAATCTTAACGCATGGATTATGTTATCATTAATCCGGGTAGAGTAGCAGGTAAAATAAATGCCCCTGCCTCTAAAAGCAGTATGCAAAGAGCATGTGCCGCGGCACTTTTGTGTGGAAGAACATCTACTTTACTGAATCCCGGCGACTCAAATGACGACAGAGCGGCATTGTCAATAATAAAGCAACTTGGAGCGGAAGTAATGCCTTTTGAAGATGCTTATTTAATAAAGCCATTATCTTCGTTTTTTATAAATTCCCCTCTAGAAATTAGTGCCGGAGAAAGCGGACTTTCTGTAAGAATGTTTACTCCAATTACATCATTATTTGATAAGGAGATAAAGGTAAAAGGAAATGGCAGTCTCTTGACCAGGCCGATGGAAGGATTTGCTGAAATTTTTAACCAATTGGGCATTAAGTATACTTCCAACAATGACAAGTTGCCGGTCACGATCTGTGGACCTTTAGTACCGCGAAACATTGAGATAGATGGATCATTAAGTTCCCAATATCTGACCGGGATTTTAATGGCATATTCAGCTGCCAAAGCCAATGACGTGACGATCTTCGTTCATGGACTAAAAAGTAAACCATACATAGATCTTACGCTTGAGGTGCTGAAGAGTTTCAAAATGAAGGTTCCACAAACCCACGATTATACATCATTTTATTTTGATAGCTCTGAAATAGAAACTGATCCGGAGGCTGTTACTTATAAAGTTGAAGGAGATTGGAGTGGAGGCGCTTTCTTGCTGGTCGCAGGAGCCATTCATGGAAATATTGAAGTATCCGGCCTTGATCTATTCTCTGCACAAGCAGACAGCGCTGTAATGGATGCGGTTAGAGATTCCGGTGCCATTCTGGAAGTTGAGAATGGAGTAATTAAAGTTTCTCAAGCTCCGTTAGTAGCTTTTAATTTTGATGCCACCGAATGTCCGGATCTTTTCCCCCCTTTAACTGCTTTAGCTTCCTTTTGTGAGGGCGTAACTCGAATAAAGGGTATTCATAGGCTTACTCATAAAGAAAGCGATAGAGCTGCGACTTTGCAAAATGAGTTTGGTAAGCTGGGAGTAAATATAGTTTTTGAAGGAGATGAAATGTTGATAACTGGTGGTCAATTTATATCGGGTGGAAAAGTACACTCATGTCATGATCACAGAATTGCAATGGCTTGCGCTGTGGCTGGGATAAGAGCAGATACATGCGTTATAATTGAAGAACCTTTCGCCATCAATAAATCTTATCCAACATTCTATGAGGACTTAATTAAATTAGGAGTCGAGGTCATTATCCCAAGCTAATAGTTCAAGCCTGATTTTATTTAACACAAAAGAAGTGATGAACTGAATATTTCTTTGCCTATCACGATTAAAAAAAACTTTAAATGCTCTGGTCTCGCAGCCTGTTCTGGCTAACCCCATCCAGAAGGTTCCAACAGGTTTATCCTCACTTCCTCCGTCAGGACCTGCGATTCCTGATATACTTGCGGCTATGTCCACACCCAATAATGAAAGTGCTCCATCTGCCATATCTTTAACAACCTCCTCGCTTACCGCTCCACAACTGGCCAAAGATTCCTGATTCACACCAAGTATATTATGTTTGACTTCATTGGCATATGAAACAACACTCCCATTGAAAAAGGCTGATGCATTGGGAAATGAAACAATCTGATCGCTTATATGTCCACCTGTGCAACTTTCCGCCAATCCCAAAGTAAGATTCCGTTCGATCATCATCTGTCGCAAGGTATCTACCAAATGTGTCTTGCCTTCTCCATAATAACAATCGCCAATGCGCTCGATGATCTGATCGCCTATTTGTTTTATTTCAGTCGATAGAATATTTTTGTCAGTTCCCCTTCCACTTAGTCTTAATCTAACCTTGCCAATATCAGGAAGAAAGGCTAAATTTATATGTTGAGGCAGACCAGTTTCAATATCCAAAATTTTTTCGGCAATGTCAGTTTCTCCCATTCCACAAGTTAAAATAGTTCTTTGTTCAAGATACTCCCCTTTGATTAATGGCTTAACTATGGGTAAAAATCGGTCTGTAAATAAATGCTTCATTTCATAAGGGACACCTGGCAATGAAATAATATGTTTACCATTAAATGAGTGATAAAGCCCAGGAGCAGTGCCAAGGTCATTCACCAATTTAGTCATTTCCACCGGAAGCAAACATTGCTTTTTTATTCCTTCTCCGGGTGTTTTGTTCCTTCTTTTAAAATATCCTTCTATACGATCCCAGGAAGGTTGATGAAATTCCAATGAAAAACCAAAATAGGCGGACAATGCCTCTACTGTATAGTCGTCATTGGTAGGTCCTAAGCCTCCTGTGGTAACAATGATATCGGTCTGAGGCAGATAATAGTCAAGGCTTTCTTTAAACACCTGAATAGAATCAGAGATGGTTATTTTGCTGACAACCTCGATATTATTAAGTGTAAATTGTTCAGCTAGCCAGGCACTATTGGTGTCCACTACTTGTCCAATCAATAATTCGTCTCCGATAGTCAATATAATTGCTTTCATTCTTTTTTTAGATTTTTGGAACTATGATTTTTAGGGCATTAGGAAGTATTGAGATTTCTATTTCCTTTTGATCCAACTGGAGTGCTTCCCCATCCAACTGTAGTTTGATTGCTTCATTATTTGTAATAATCCTGATTTTTTTTGCTTTTATAATTATTACGCCCTTTAAAAATTGATGCTTTTTAAGAAACGCAAATAAACAAAATATAATGAATCTAAAGCTAGAGTATGCCGGCAATAACACTATATCGAATAACCCATCCTGAACAGAAGCAAAAGGAGTTAATGACATGTTGTAGCCCATTATACTGGAGTTGGAAATGAAGAGATGCTTCGTTGTATATTTTATATCATCAACTATAATGTCTAATTCTTTTGTTTTTCCGATCTGAGATAATGAAGATAAGCCTGCTTTAAAATATCCATAAAACTTTCTCTCGGGTATAGATTCATATTGATGTATTACTTCGGCTACTATGCCGGTGCCGCAATTGCTGAAAAAATATTTCGAACCGATCCTGCCTGCATCCATTTGGATGAAATAGCTTTTTTTTAAGTTAAGTAAAGCTGAATTGAGATCCTTTTTTATGCCGAAATGAGTAGCTAAACCATTGCCGGATCCCCTAGGGATAATTCCAAGGGCAATGTTCGTATTTACAAGTAAAGAAGCTATTTCATTGATCGTACCATCTCCACCACAAGCCACGACGATATCTGATTTTCTTGAGATTGCATCTAGGCCATATCTAACTGCATCACCGGAGCTTTTTGTGAACTCAATTATTACTTCATAATCTGGAAGAGAAAAGCTAGATCTTATTAAATCCTCGTTTAGCTCAAGCATTTGTCTGCCGTTGCCTGATATAGGATTAATTATGAAATATATTTTTTTCATCGAGTGGGATTTGAGAATGTAGGTATAATGCAGAATTCGCCCTTGATAGACTGCCCAAATCCGGAAAAAATAAAAAAAATATCATTAAAAAGCAACGTTTGCACGATGACATACGTATTTATAAATACTAATGGAAGTTTAAGCTTTAAAGCCAATTCTTTCAGTAAGTAAGTCTTTAGGTTAATAGATAATTCAATAATAGACAGGCAAAAGAGCTTGTCTATTATTATTTTGCGTTGAACCATTTTCTTAAATCGCTGAAACTTGCTTTTTTGCCATACATTAGTATTCCCACCCGATATATCCTTGAAGACAACCATGCAAAAAATAGCGCCGACAAAGATAAAATAAACAAACTCGTGGCTATCTGCCAACCAGGAGGGTCGAAAGCCAATCTCACCGGCATAACAATTGGAGAGAAGAATGGAATCTGACTGCTCCATACAGCGAGCGAACTATTTGGAGCTTTTATCGCTGATATAGAAATATAGAATCCAAATAACAAAGGCATAATTACCAAGAATGTAAGGCTCTGCCCTTCACCCTGATCATCACCCATCGTGGAGCCAATCGCTGCAAATAGAGATGAATACATGAGATAACCCAACAAAAAGAATAAAAATAATAGTGGGATCAGCATCCACCAGTTTATCGCTGATAGTTGTGAAAATATTCCTGCCATCACATTGTTAGCCATGTCAGGATTCATAGCTGCTGCTCCGGGCCCTTGTGGCATAGTCATACTCGCTCCAGACATGAAAACACTGGAAATCAGCCAAATAAATAAAGGAGTGGTCACACACCATATTATTATTTGGAAAAGTCCCACAAGTCCGACTCCAAGTATCTTTCCAAACATAAGCTCATGTGGCTTAACAGTGCTTATCATGACTTCTACGATCCTGCTTGTTTTTTCCTCCATCACACTTCTCATGATCATACTTCCATTGATCGTAAGCAATAAGTAAAGGAAAAAACCAAATATTCCTCCAAGAGCTGCTGCCACTTCAGAACCAGTATCCTTTTTGCCAGATATATTTTGTTCAGCAATTGAAACGTCTTGATCTAATTTTGACAAAGAACCTACATCAAGTCCAAGATTCGCCAGTTTTTTATTCTTGACGTTAGTTTTTACAAAATTTCTCAATGATTCCTTTGTTTCTAGATCAACTTTTTCACTTGAAAAATAATTTGCCTTATATTCACGAGTATCCTTGAGGTCAAGGGCAGGTAAACTTAAAATCGTCATGTTAGATTTGGCAAGATCTTTTTTTAGTTGATCAATAGGTAAATCGGTCCTCTGAAAAGTAATATTTTCCCATCTGTTTGTTTTAGGAGGGATAAGGTTATTAGGGTCTACCAGCATTACCTTTAAGGAAGTATCATTCTTATAAGACATTATATATCCTATACTTCCTGAAAATATAGCAATTATTAGAGGCATGAAAAGCGTAATTAAAAGAAATTTCTTTTTGAAAGCTCTTGTTACAAATTCACGCTTCGCAACGATAAACGTATTATTCATATGATATTATTAAGGACTATTTTTAGTGAGAAATTTAAAGACGCTAAATTACAATGATGTATTTAAACAAATATATGAAAGAATCTTTTATCTTTGCGCAAATTTTTTAAAACATACATCTTAAATCTACGGGAAGACCGCAGCATATGGAAAACAAATATAATTCAGTGCGATCGATGATCGATAAAAACAAAAATCTAATCATTGGCATCCTAGCGGCATTTGTGCTATTAGTCGGTGGCTATTTTATTTATAAAAACTTTTTTGTTAAGCCAAAAAATGATCTGGCCGTTGATCAGATGTTCCAGGCACAATTTATGTTTGATAAAGATTCTTTCCAAATGGCATTAAATAATCCTGGTGTAGGAGGTTCTGGTTTCCTTAAGATAATTGATAATTATGGAAATACCGAAACAGGTAATCTTGCTAAATACTATGCAGGAATCTGCTACCTGAATTTGAATGATTATGATAAGGCTATCAAATATCTTGAAGATTATAACCCATCCGGTGATGTCACTCCTGCTATGACTTACGCGGGTCTTGGGGATGCATATTCTGAAAAGAAAAATGACGACAAAGCATTGAGCAACTATCAAAAGGCTGCTTCTTCAGCCGATAATGATGTTACAGGTCCTTATACGCTTAAGAAATTAGGTATGTTCCAGGAGAAAATGGGGAAATGGTCAGACGCTGAAAAGTCTTATAAAAAAATACTTGACGATTATGCACAGACACCGGAAGCTCCGGCCATCGAAGTATTCTATGAAAGAGCAAAATTAAAGGCTGCAGAGAAGAAATAAAATTCTTTTTCGTACTTTATAGATCCGGTTGTAGTTCATTTCAAACTTCAACCGGATTTTTTTGTTATTGCTGTATATAAAATGAAAAAAAGCGAATGGGAAGTTACACTAGTATTAAAACAATAGATATCTCTGCCTATGCCGGCGATCTCAAGATCGGAATAGTATCAACAGAATGGAATCCTGATGTCGTTAATTCCTTATTGTCAGCCTGTAAGCTTACTTTAACGACAGCTGGTATTGAAGAAAATCAGTTGGTATGCATTGAAGTTCCAGGAGCATACGAATTGCCTTTGGGTGCTAAACTCATTATGGAAAATCAAAAATGTGATGCCATCATCTGTCTCGGCTGCGTGATTAAAGGCGAAACGACGCATGATGAACACATAAATCGTGCGGTATCATCGGCATTAATGCAATTAGGGCTAATGAGTGATATCCCTGTTATCTTTGGTCTTTTAACTACAAATACAGAAGAACAAGCGAAGGAAAGATCTGGCGGATCTAAGGGAAACAAAGGGTCAGAAGCGGCATCAACTGCATTAAAAATGATAGATCTGAAAAAGTCTTTTTCTAAGTCTAAAAAGAAGATCGGTTATTAAACTGCACCATTTTTAATTTCATGCTTGACTACCTTTACATTTTCATGTTCATATGGGCAATGTCTGCATGAAGAACCGCAGCAGTAGCCTCTTTTGATATGATATGACTCAGTAAACACGAGAAAACCATTCTCCATATAGTAATCTGCATCCATTGGAAAATTAGGTTTTTCTTCCATCTTGTCTATAATACTTGGGTTCATTTAGAATTGTATTTTGAATTCTATATCTCAAGTGTAAAGTTAACGATGATTATGGAATGTGGTTGAAGATTCTTGAAAAATTATATGAATTATCCCATGTATTAGGCATGTTAACATTAATTGACTAAAACATCAGATAACTTGAAGACATCAAACGGCGTTCCATAGCGTATTCTTTATTACGCCATCAGACGGCATTCCGAAGCGTATTTTCTTAAATTATTAAAACAAAATATTACTTTGAATGAGTTTAAGTGATAAATTTTATATTATTTTACAATTATCAGCTTTGTTAAATAATGCAGAGATTGTTTACTGATAAATTAAAACATTACGTCTACATTTAGAGTTTTATAAATCCTTAAGCATATTATCAACCATCACAGATATTATAAAGACATATGAATAAATATATTGTACTCTTCGTTTTCTTAATTTCTTTCAATTTGACTAATTACGGACATAGTCAACCAGGTTATTGGCAACAAAAAGCTGAATATACGATAAGAGTTACGTTAGATCCTAAAGTTCATAAAATGATCGGTACGGAAGAACTCATTTACACAAATAACTCTCCAGATACCCTTCATCAGGTATTTTATCATCTTTATTTTAATGCATTCCAGCCCAATAGTGAGATGGATGTTCGCTCAAGAACGATTGCAGATCCTGACAGTAGAGTAGGAACCAGGATTTCGAAACTAAAACCTAACGAGATCGGTGAATATTTTATTAAAACAATCCAACAGAATGGTAAGCAAATAAAGAGCTTTAAAGTAAATGGTACAATCTTAACTGTTAACCTTGTTCAGCCTATACTTCCTGGAAAAAAGGTAACCCTATCAATGGCATATGAATGTCAGGTCCCAGTGCAGATCCGGCGCACAGGTCGTTATAATAAAGAGAACATCGCATACTCTATGGCTCAATGGTACCCTAAGATGGCAGAATATGACAAATTTGGCTGGGCAACTGATCCTTATGTTGGTCGTGAATTTTATGGAGTGTGGGGTACTTATAATGTATTCCTGACAGTTCCGGATAGCTTTAAAATTGCAGGAACTGGTATTCAGGTTTCTTCTTTATCAACTCCATTTGTAAAGGATGATGCAAAAGCAAGCGCAGCTAAAGAGAAATACACTACTTATAACTTTAAAGCTGAAAATGTTCACGACTTTGTCTGGGCTGCTGATCCTCATTATAAAATAGATAGAATAACAGCAGCACCCGGATTGGATCTTGTATTTGCTTATAAAGAAGATATGAAATCTGCAGCTAATTGGAAGACACTCCAACCTATCATGAAAGAGGCTATTTTATTTGCGTCTCAGCGATTTGGTCAATATCCTTATAAGCAGTATTCATTCATCCAGGGTGGTGATGGAGGTATGGAATATCCGATGGCTACCTTGGTGATGGGTGACCAGAACCTCACAGGCTTGATAAGTGTCTGTGTACATGAAATGATGCATTCATGGTATCAGGGAGTGCTTGGCTTTAATGAGTCACTTTATCCTTGGATGGATGAAGGATTTACTAGTTATGCCGAAGAAATAGTAAAGGAACATTTGAAATCTAAAAAGATGTATCCTGGAGAGACCTCAGCAAATCCTTTCGAACAGGATGCTAGCCGCTTTATTAGTTTTACGAAGGCAGGAAGAGCTGAGCCTCTGTCTACTCATGCAGATCATTATACCACAAATGCGGCTTATGGAGTAGCATCTTATGTCAAAGGCTGTCTTTTCCTAAGCCAGTTGGGCTATGTGGTCGGTGAAGATAAACTTGCTGCATCTCTACTGCAATTTTATAATACCTGGAAGTTTAAACATCCGGTAGGCACTGATCTTATGAATATTATTGAGAAAAATACCAATATTGAACTTGGCTGGTACTATCAATATATGGTAAATACTAATGACTTGCCTGATTATTCAATAGATACAGTTTATGGAAGTGGGGTTAGAACTTCAATTGTTCTTGGCAAAAGAGCTCAGATGCCTATGCCCATTGACCTTTGTTTCGAAATGAAAAATGGCACAAAAGTATTTTATACTATAGCGGTTGACCTAATGAGGGAACCTAAGAAGAGTGACAGAGATATGCCAAAACTAAAAGCACTTCCATCCTGGAATTGGACGAATCCGAACTATGAATGTACTTTAGATATTCCTATGAATGATATCTTTTCTATCAAAATTGATCCGACCAAGCGTATGTTAGATAGCGATGCAACTTCCAACGAATGGGTCAATAAATAAAGTAAATATCTAAGATTACTAAAGAGATAAAGTTTTGAAGTTGATTTTTTGCTTTGATAATCAATAATATAAATATGTAATTATTTGTAAATATATCTATTTAAAGATCTGTATACCAGATAGTTAGTTTGGTTTTTTTTTAACTTACCTAAACTTTTTTAAATGGATTTATTTGGTGGACTCAATTATCGAAGTTTCCCCGCCGTAACTTCTTTAGTCGGGCAAGCTCGCCGTCGTTGCACTTTGTCGGGCAAGCTTCTCCTATATAACTAAATTTAATGTGCTGAATCAAGTAATTAAAGTAATTTGTAATAACTCCCCCTTGACCCCCTCAAACAAGGGGGATATGTTTTCACCGCTTACTCTTCACTCTTATTGTTACCTTTTTGATTTTGGAAGCAAAGCATTAAAGTGGAACTAACTTTTAATTTCTAATTTCTAACTTCTAATTTATACTTTAGCTTGATTACTAACAACCTTTTTAGGTTTTATTTATACCGCCGAAACTTCAGTTATAGTGTATTAAAAAAGATGCTTAGAGCTTATTCTGATTGACCATTTCAGTCAATTCGTCCCGATAATTCTTGCCAATAGGAATGAGTTTAGACTGGTTTTTTTCTATAACCTCGACCATATTTCCTATCACAGCATTAATCTTATCTATAGAAACTATGAAAGATCTATGAATTCTGATGAACTTGTCCAGAGGCAATTTCTCTTCTAAACTCTTCATGGTCTGAAGTGTGATGACCCTGGTTACATCCGTCCTGATAATGACATAGTCTTTGAGCCCTTCGATGTAAAGGATATCATCGTAGTTGATCTTGATGAGTTTCTTATCAGCTTTAACGAAGATATACTCAGGGGCAGCCATCTTTGTTTCATACTTAATTACCGGGGTGGTATTGAATTCTTCCCGTGCTTTAGCAATGGTCTTACTGAAACGCTCCATTGATACTGGCTTGAGTAAGTAATCAAGCGCATTTAGTTCAAAACCTTCTACTGCGAAATTAGGGTATGCTGTACAGAATACTACCGCAGGTGGGTTTGCCAAAGATTTTAGAAATTCGATACCGGTCACTTCCTGCATCTGAATGTCTAAAAACATCAGGTCTACTTTCTCATTATTTAGCACCTCCTGAGCTTCACGAGCGCTTTCGCATCTGTCTATGAGTCTTAAGTCAGGCATCTGCTCAATATAAGTCTCCAGAATATCCAGCGCTAATGGCTCGTCGTCTACGATTAATACATTTATCATAATTAAATTAAGTTTTTATTATCCAATTGTAATGCAAGGTCAATGCTGTAAATATCGTCATCTTCCTTGATTTTTATTTTATAATTATTATTGTACACAAGATCTAATCTGTCTTTAACATTTTTCAACCCAATACCGCCTGGTGCTTTCAATAGTTTATTCTCAGACATTCGAAGCGGCTTACTGTTCTCCAACACGAAATGAATTTCGTCTTCTTTGATATCTATATCCAGATAAACATGTCCCTTTGGGTTGGAGCCATTGATGCCGCCATGTTTAAAGCTATTTTCTACAAAGTTAATAAAGATTAGAGGTGCTATAAATTTATTCTCCTGATCTCCTGTGACATTTAGATGTACGTCCATTTTGTTCCCAATCCTTAATTTTTCAAGATCTAAGTAGTTGCGCAGATAATTGATTTCTTTTTCAAGGGGTACTCTTTTTTCGTTACATTCATAGAGCATGTAGCGCATCATTTCACTGAGCTTTATCACCATCGTCGGCGCCATATCTGACTTCTTTAGAGTGAGAGCATAAAGGCTATTAAGAATATTGAATAGGAAATGCGGATTGATCTGAGATTTGAGAAATTTTAATTCCGTCTGGATCTGTTCAGTTTTTAATTCCTGTTTTTCGCGGGCATTCCTGATCCATTGCGAGCTGATCACAAATACTGTTGAAGCGAGTGCAATAAAGAAGTGTAATATAAAAAATACGATTTGCCCAAAAGACAACACGTCATTTTGTTTATCATAATTTCCGGTATACAGCCAAAATTCTAAAACCACTCTTGCACAGGTCACTAAGATCACTAGAGCAAGTAGGTTTATTAAGTAAATAAAAATTTTGTTGGTGCTCAGAAACTTTGGAACTAAATAGTATATATTGAAATAGACAAGTACCATAAAAAAGGAGATCTGTCCAATCTGGAGTATAATACTTAAGTGAGCTGGATTTGAAGAGTTTTTAGAAAGAAATAGTAATATGAACAAGCTTAACCAAAAAGCAGTATGATAGACAATTTTTGAAGTTAATAGTCTATATAAAATAAAAAATCTTTTTTTAATCTGGTCTTCCACAAAATTTTTTTCTATAAAATGACAAAGTTAGGCCATCTGTTGCCGAATATAATGTTTAATAGATTAATATACATATTAAGGCGACGTGAGCAGCTATTATGGAAGTAATTTTCATTCTATATATGGACACGATCTATTACTTCTGTTAAATTATTACATTTGTAATTGATTTTCAAGAATGGTCATTGTAGCTTTTTACACTTTGAATCATATAGTCTGCGTTAGAATTTGTCTATTTCTATATTTAATAAAACGATAAAAAAATATTAATGAAAAATTTGTCTTTGATTCTTAACGGTATTTTAATAATTGCTGTAGGAATTCTTTATTATTTGCATTTTAATCAACCTAAACAGATGACTTCTGTTAAAACTCCTGAGGGTAAAGATACAATAGTAACTGTAAGTCCAATTGAAGCACCGGTTTCTGAAGAAGGCCTGGGCTCTAATGTTCTTTATGTAGACATTGATACTATTAATCAAAAATACAATTATATAAAGACCCAGAAATCTATCATGGAAAAACAAGGTGCTCAGGCAGAAGCTAGTTTGAAAGCTAAGGCAAAGGTGCTGCAGGATGAGATTATGGCTTATCAGAAAAAAGCTCAGGCCGGAGAGCTTACACAACAGCAGGCACAAACAATTGAAAAGGGGCTTGGTGAAAAGCAACAGGCACTTGCTGAGCAAGAGCAAAAACTTTCGGATGAGTTAATAAAGAAAACTAATAAGATCCAGGAAGAGTTAAATAAAAGGATGAAAAAAGAGCTTCAGGTTTATCTAGATCAATATAAGGCTGATTACATCCTCGGTTATACTGAAGGGGCAAACATCCTCCTTACTAATCCAAAACTAAACATTACCTCACAAGTTTTGAAAAGGTTGAACGCCACAAAATAATTTCTGATGAGTTTTATACTTGAATCTAAATTTTCTCCAACAGGAGACCAACCTATGGCAATAAAAAAGCTTGTGGAAGGTATCTCTCGTGGGGATAGAGCTCAGGTATTGCTTGGTGTTACAGGTTCCGGCAAGACCTTTACTATGGCTAATGTCATAAAGGAATTGAATAAGCCGACACTCATTCTGACTCATAACAAAACGCTGACGGCTCAGCTATATGGTGAATTCAAAGAGTTTTTTCCTGACAATGCGGTAGAATATTTTGTTTCATACTATGATTATTATCAACCTGAAGCTTATCTATCTGTCTCAGATACTTTTATAGAAAAAGATCTGATGATCAATGAAGAAGTTGACAAGCTTCGTCTTCGTGCCACCTCCTCCTTGTTGTCCGGAAGAAAAGATATTATAATTGTAGCTTCTGTCTCTTGTATTTATGGTATGGGAAATCCTGACGATTATAAAAACAGCATCATACGGATTGAAAAAGGTCAGATGGTGTCACGAAACACTTTTCTTTACAAGTTAGTAGATGGTCTATATGCCCGCACAGAGTCAGCACTTACCAGAGGACATTTCAGGGTCAAAGGTGACATCGTAGACATTGCGTTATCCTATGTGAATCATGGCTTACGTATTCATTTCTATGGTGATGAAATAGAGGAAATTGAGATGCTAGAGATCGAGACTGGTAAGCCAATCAAGAAGATGGACGTAGCGGCAGTATTTCCAGCCAATTTGTATGTCGCACCCAAGGACAAGCTGCAAGAGATAATCCGCACGATTGAGCATGAACTTCAAGAGCATGAATCTTACCTGGAAACAGAAAATAAATTCCTTGAAGCCAAAAGAATCCATGAGCGCACTCAGTTCGACCTCGAAATGATCAAGGAGCTCGGATACTGCACCGGCATAGAAAACTATTCAAGGTTCTTTGATGGCAGAGAACCTGGCGCCAGACCTTTCTGCCTGTTGGATTATTTCCCTGATGATTATTTGATGATGATTGATGAAAGCCATGCGACTATTCCTCAGATTCGAGGTATGTGGGGGGGTGACAGATCTAGAAAAGTTAATTTGGTAAACTATGGTTTTAGGCTTCCTTCTGCTATGGACAACAGGCCTCTGAATTTCAATGAATTCGAAACACTTATAAATCAGGTTATATTTGTTTCAGCTACTCCAGGTGATTATGAGCTTGAGCAAACGGAAGGAGATATAGTAGAGCAGCTTATAAGGCCTACGGGTTTGATCGATCCTCCTATAGAAGTGAGGCCAAGTATCAATCAGATAGACGATCTTCTCGAAGAAGTGGCTGTCAGGGTCGAAAGAAATGAACGGATCCTTGTGACCACTTTGACTAAAAGAATGGCAGAAGAATTGGCCAGATATTTCCAAAACTTACAGATCAAAACAAAATACATCCACTCTGAAGTGGATACCATGGAAAGGGTCGAGATATTAAGAGATCTTAGAATCGGTGAGTTTGATGTGCTTGTTGGTGTTAATTTGTTGCGCGAGGGTCTGGATTTGCCGGAAGTGTCACTTGTCGCTATAATTGATGCTGATAAAGAAGGTTTTTTAAGAAATGCTCGTTCATTAACCCAGACTGCAGGTCGGGCAGCTAGGAATGTAAATGGAAAAGTTATTTTTTATGCTGATAAAGTAACAGATTCTATGCAACGTACTATTGATGAGACGGATAGGCGGAGGTCTATCCAGATGGAATATAATACTAAGCATAATATAATTCCTCAGACACTTGCCAAAACCCGTGAAGAGATTATGTCTAGACAATCCATTCTCGACATAAGAGGTAAGGGACAACAAAATTATTACCAGGAGGCTGAAAAACCAGATATTGCAGCAGATCCGGTGATCGCAATGATGAATACGGAGCAGTTGAATGCGCTTTTGAAGGAGACAGAAGATAAAATGAAGAAAGCTGCGAAGGACTTAGATTTTATATCTGCAGCTCAGTATAGGGATGAATTGTTCGCCTTGAAGAAAAAATTAAAAGAAGCATTTTAACCAAATTAAATGAAATTATTAATTCACATTCTTAGAACGACCATTCTTCCGCGAACAAGCATTTTATTATTTCTTCTGATAATGGTTCAGGTTACTCGAGCGGAGTATGTTAAACCAGCAGAAAATAATATACTTATTCTTGAGGTAAGGGGTTTGACTTTTGAAATGCTGGAGCGGGCATATGCTCCCAACTTAAAATTTCTAATAAAAAATGGGTTTCTTGGAGGAATAGAATATCGAGATCCTTCCGATATTGCTTCAGCGACTCGCCCACGCAGCAATATTCGCAGAAAACTTGGAAAAATGGTTGCTTGTTATGATTCCTTAGCTCTTTTTCAATCTTCTTTAAATACAGTAGGTATTTATAATGACACTATCAAAGGAGCATTTAACGTATATCGTAAAAATTTCAGGTCCAATGAATCGATGGTTAAGGATTTTATTAATTCTAATAATGGATTTGGAGTAAGGTTTTCTTTTTTGTCATTCAGGACATTTAGCCCAAAAGCTAACTACTTAGACAGAGATCAGATCAATGAACTTTCTACGATTGATAGCCTCATAGGCATCGTTTTTAAGAGTTATCAGGAAAAAGTAAAATGGGATAAAACCACGGTGATCGTCCTGACTGATGGCAATGCAGCTCATAAATATTCTGAAACTGAAATTTATAAACAAACCCCTATTATCATTAAAGGTCCTTCCATTCCTGAATTTCAGGAACCAAATAACATTATTGCAATTGATGATGTTTTAAGTCTCATCGGCGATATTTTGAATGTCAATTGCAACGATTCTATCATTCCTATCAGTAAAAATATTTTTACTTCCGCCGATTCATCGATTAATAATTCTATAAAAAAGGAGTTTTTTGTAAGCAGACCTGATATCCTCATTTATCCTGTATTAAATAGAAATCAAATCGATATAGAATTGCTCGCAGATAATGAATCTGCAAATCTTTATTATACGATCAATGGTGATGATCCAAAGACAAATGGAATTTTGTATAAAGATTTAATACAGATAAAAGAAGCCGGGGTATTTTTGATAAAAGCTGTAACAAAGTATAACTCTGAGTGGTCAAGTGTCACTGTGCAAAAAGCTGTATTGAGAAACAATCTTCAAAGTATAGAAGCGGATCCAATGCCTGATCCTAAATATACATTTGATGGCCTGGATGAACTTGTAGATTTGGATACAGGCAACTTAAGTTATGCTGAAGATAAATGGTTGGGCTTTCAAGGCAAGGATGTTGTCTTTACATTTAACTTTGGAGCCAAAAGAATCATTAATTCCATCGATATTTCGGCCTTGCAGGATTATGATTCATGGATCTTTCTGCCTAATAAAATTACAATATTCGTTGGGGATGACAAAAGCAAAATGTTTGAAGTGGGCAGTGTCACTCATGTTTCTCTCAAAACTGATCAAAGAAATATCAAAAAGCATTTTGTGATACCTATCACATCTGATTTTCTTGCCAAGTTGAGTAGCACATATATAAAGAAAAAGAGACGACAAAAATCACTTTACGTAAAATATCTCACTGTTAAAATAGAAGCCAATAAAACAGCCCCGGAATGGTTTACGCTACCCGGTGCTCAAACATGGTTTTTTACAGATGAAATTAAAATAGAATAATTCAGAAGAATCGCCCGGTTGCTTTATAGACAAAATACTAAGATTGAAGGTTATTAAATTCATTGTCGATAATTTTGGTTCTTTCAGAAAGATTGCGGCCTGGGGATTTAATACCGGTATTTATATTACGATAGCAGGATTGTTTACAAGTAGGTTCGCGATAGCACTCGGAATGATAGTAATGGGCTCAGCTTCTTTATTGAATGCATTTCATTTTAGTAGGAAAGATTTGCTTTCTTCTTTTTCTAGAAATAAATTAACATTTGCATCTTCCATATTTTTATTATTAAGTGTTGTCACTTCGTTTATTGGAAGCGAAGAAACAGGGTTTGCGATGATCCGTTTTAGACTATATATAGGATTTCTCCTTATTCCACTCATACTCATGTTCTCGCCTCAATTGAAGATTTCACATTATAAGAATTACTTATTGTACGCATTAAGTAGTGCATTGATTGTCTCGATTCTGATCGTATTAGTTTACTTTAACGATTATACTGCAATCTCAAAAGCCCTGGATGGCGGCCAGCCAATTCCTACACCAATCCCTCATATTCGCTTTGGCATGTTCATGAGTTTAACTTTCATAGGTTGCCTATATGCATTACTTAATGGATTTTATTCTGGTGCTTCGAGAAAATTTCTTTTAATGGGAATTCCAATTCTTTTTTTTAGTATCGTATTTTTGTCGATCAGGACAGCTTGGTTAGTGACAGCTATTGGCACAATGTCCATTTTACTATATGATACAATTAAGACTAAGAATTATAAAATACTTGTCGCAGCAAGTTTAGTCTTATTGATTACTGCATTTGGTAGTTACAGATTAATTCCTTCCGTCAACACAAAAGTGAATTACATGGTTTGGGATTGGAATCAATATAAATCCGGAAATGGTCAAACATACTCTGACAGTGAAAGAGGTTATTCTCTAATCAATGGACTAGACCTTTGGAAGCAAAACTTTTTATTAGGAGTTGGATCCGGAGATATGGACAGTTCACTGGCTAAAAATGCGATAAAATTGAATCTTCCAGTCTCTAAAATACCGCATAATCAATTTTTATTGACTGCCGTTTGCGGTGGAATGCTCAGTCTAATATTTTTATTATTAGGCTTGGTCACCCCCTTACTAAATCCATCAAATAGAAAAAGCTTTCCACTTTTATTGATGATGCTTTTATATTTTATCACTATGATTTTCGAACCTACTTTTGAAACTTCGATTGGAGTTCTTTCTTATGTATTTCTAATTTCATTGATACTTAAGAATATTAGGCACTTCGCTTTGATTCGAGATAAGTGATGAATTTTTTCAAATTATTGTATTTGGTGTGCAATCATATACATGAATGGTCTTAGGCCAAATGCTCAATTGTTGCATTAAACATTTAATACAAAATATTTTTCTTTCTTTCAATAATATGATCAGGCTCCTTCATTAATTTAAGCAGTATAATTTAATTGTATTTGTTTGTTTTCAAGATAATGTCTTAAAAAGTAAGCTACGTGAATGATCGTTTGGTTAATAATATCCTCTTTGGTTCCATCAAACTTAAATTCACGGGAAAATAAGATTTCTGAATTTAGTAATGCGCAGATATAAACTGTTCCGGTCTGGTTGCCAATGCCTTCGGAATCACCCGGAAGATTCGATCCATTGACTCCTACATGAATTTGAGCAGAAGGTATAAGCCGAGCTAGTCCTCTTGCCATATCCTCCGTTGCTTCTAGTGAAGAGTACTTTGCCTTTTTGGTTATTTCGGCGGGGTTATAGAGGAGCTGATCTTTGGTCTCATTCGAGAAACAAATTATTCCACCTTTCAAGAAAGCAACAGAATTGTCAATTGTAGAAAAATCATATGTAAGTCTACCTGCTGTAATGCTTTCTGCAAAAGCAATGGTTAACTTATTGTTTATTAATAATTTAGCGCAAAGGTTGATGATGGTAAAATGCATAAAATTTTAAATTAACTCCTAGTAGTATAGTTAAGTGTTTGAAACTATCAGAAAGCAACCCTTACTCAGAGATATTTTGGAATTATTAATACAGTTATTGAAGTTTAGGGCTCATACCTAAATATTAAAAAAACTTAATATTTACAGTGCTGGAATATTATTCTATGAGTCGGTTATCTTATTGTTTATTTAGCCGATTGGCTTTGTTTTAATACTTTGGTATTTTAACTTTCTAATTCAAGTTTCGGTAGTTAAGAAACAAAGGCAGATGGCTGATGTTAGATGTTAGATGGAGTTTAGTCAATTGATTCATATTTTTTCTTTAATGGGCTTAATAGAAAAAATATCCAAGTGATTGATGGAGAGCCATCTAAAATCTACCTTCTAACATCTAACATTTTATTAAAATTTAAATTTATCTTTAGAAGAAACGAATTTGACTGCCGAAACTTGAGTTACT
Source organism: Candidatus Brachybacter algidus (assembly GCF_016707225.1). Taxonomy (NCBI): domain Bacteria; kingdom Pseudomonadati; phylum Bacteroidota; class Saprospiria; order Saprospirales; family Saprospiraceae; genus Candidatus Brachybacter; species Candidatus Brachybacter algidus. Next base: position 641,670 of record NZ_JADJID010000001.1, read on the forward strand.
AATAATATCTTTTCATATAGTTTGGGATACTTTCTTAATAATTGATGGTAATCTTTTTTAATAAATAAATATTTTGGATTATGAAATATTTGTTTATTTTTGTAGTGAACAATATTTTTTGTAAATAAACATTTTCTTGGTTTTTGCATAAGGATTACATGATATGTAATTTCAGATGTTATACCTGAGTATTACTTTATGATTGTAAAGTAATGGTTTGTTTATTACTTTTTTTAAAATTAGCATTATGTCTTTCGAACAAAACTTAGCGCGTGAAAGTGCTCAATTTGTCAAGTCAGGTCAAGTAGTGGAACTTTTATTAAATAAAGAAGGTGAACTGATAGATTATTCATTATGTTATCCATACTTTCGGAATAAGAAAAATGATGATGAAACCATTCAATATGGTATTTTTTCATTAAAGCTACATGATCAAATTTTCGAGATTGATGCTCACAGATTTCTCACTGCGAAAAAAGCTGAAGATTTTTTGCTTGAAGTGGATTTTTCTAATTTTCATCACCATTCAGTAATTCAATCAAAAGATTCCGGTTTGTTGGGCTTAATAAAGGATTAATAGAAATTATTATCCTATATTAAATTTTACTTCTGGATAATCTATTTTGTAAGCGCCCTTTTAGTCATAGCTATAAGGTGATTATTGTTTTGAATTGAAAATCTCCGCTCTAGTATAGAAACATTGTCTTTTATTTGATGATTTTTCTTGTAATTCGTGCATCTTTCTCGTTTTTAATACATATTGCGTAAACACCGGCTTTCCATCCTTTAGTGTCTATTTCCATCCTGGTATTTCCTTTGTGAACCATGTTTACAAATGAATAGATTCTATTTCCCAGGGTATTGTAAACTTCTATATAGAGCTTTGATTCTTCGGAACTATATACTTCAAACTTAAATCCATCGCTAACTGGTTGTGGATATATTTCGGAAATATTGAACAAATACTTTGGTTTAGAGATATTTATAATTGCTGAATAATTAATACTTCCGTTAATATCGGTGGACATTAATCTATAATAATTTTGCGCCTCCAAGTTAAAGTCTTTGAACTCATACATTATTTTATCTGCTGTTTCTTCTTTGGCTTTTATTATTGAGATCGTTTTGTATTCACCTTTATTATCTAACTTTTGTAGATCAAATGACTTTATGTTTGGGTCTTGGCTAGTCGACCAATATATCAAATTGCATTTTTCTAATGCTATTCCATTAAAAGACAAAATCTCGATTGGGAGAGGTATAGAAGAACTAATTCCACTTTTGATGCCATTCCCAAAACTTGTGACAAATAATTTAGTAGGATCGAATGGGTTATAAATTACTCTTAAAGGATGCATGAAGTCGTATTGAAGAAGTTGTGTAAATGTTGGATTGGGGTTTGTAGCGTTTGAGCTATACCATAGTCCTTCACTTTCAGTTGTCACATATATATTATTAGCATTGACAGGATCTACAGTTGAGGATTCAACCCTATAAGAATCAAAAAATTTCGTCCAGGATACTCCACGATTAGTAGTTTTGTATAGACCACCTTTGTCATTCGCGGCGCCTCCCCACCCGCTATGCACGCTTACATACCAGGTGTTTTGACTTATATCATTGGGATCTATAGTGATATCTTTGGTCCAGTAATACATATCATCATTTTTAGAAACATCAATCCAACTCAAACCTTGGTTAGCACTTATAAATACCCCGGAACTTGCGGTGAAATTCGTAGTTCTTCTTCCGGACCACGTTGATACAACAACCCCATCATTTAAAACTTTTACATTATATGGATGTCCTTGTGTCCTTGGTGGTGCCGTGGTTAGAGCCCAAGACGATGCTGCACCCGCATTGATATTGTCTGATTTGTAAATTCCACCGGCGGTGCTTTCTACTACACTTGCATACATGCGATTGGTATTGGTAGGATCAATGGCAAGCCAAATTACCGGTTTATTGAAGTTGTGAAACATTTGCCAGTTTATTCCACCATCGGTAGAATAAAGAATTGCTCCTGTCCCATTATCAATCTTTGCGTCCGTCAAATAAGTACTTTGGTACATATCGTGGACGGAAGAAACTGCAGCGTACAATATATTATTGACAGGATGTTCTATTACGTGATAAACAGTATTATAGGTAATGCCATTATAATCGAATGCCCATGAGCTGCCTCCATCCAAGCTTCGAACTCCTGTTATATCTGTATAACTTGCGAAAATATTATTTGAGTTGTCTTTTTTCCAATGTAAGTTCCAGCAAGAGGTATTTTCAAGGCCATTGTTCTTGTATGCTTTGTCTTTTGGGGTGGGAGCGTTCATAGGGTTTTGGTCAGCAGAATTTACATAAGCCTGTCTCCAGCTTGTACCACCATTTTGAGAAATATGTGCAAATCCAAAATCAGTAAAAATGACGGTATTGGCATCGTTTGGAGCAACAGCCAAGCCAAATACAATCTCTCCAAAATACCAATCCTCATCTCCTTGATACCCACTATAACCTGTGGCTATATTTTGATTATTGTTGGTAAGGAATACTGGAGTCCAGCTGCTTCCACCGTTTATAGTCTTATATATAACCGGATAGCTAGTATTAGGATCAGTGCCTCCTACATAAAAGACATTAGAATTGTTGATGGACGAAGCAATACAGTAAAGGTTATCATCTATGGCAATACCGGCGGTCGCAGATATCCAATTTGTGACACCAAAATCTCTTTTTAATGTAGTAGAATAATATTCAATGTCAAGTGCATTCATCCCCGGGTAAAGATCATTTTGAGATGCAGTAGTTCCCATCAGACGGGTGATTCCTCCACTTTTTGATCCGGTAAAACTTAAAAAGCCTTCATTGGCAGGAATTCCATTGGATGGATCTAGGTTGAATGTGGATCCGCTGTCAGTAGAAAGAACTAATCCTCGATTCGTTCCGACAAAAATGTTATTGCCATCCCAGAATACACCGGAAATCAAAAGAGCATCAGCATCGCTGAATTTTTCAATAAAACTTGAACCACCATTGGTGCTTATATATAATTTGTCATAGGAAGAAATAATGATTCTTGATGTGGAGGAAGGATCTGCAAATATGGACCAAACTTCGCCATCGGTTGGATCGTCAATGGTATTCCAGGTATTGCCACCATTAGTGCTTTTGACAGGATATTGGAGATCTTCGTTGAATGATAAATTAACTGTATAAAGGATGTTAGGGTCACTTGTAAACTCCATTCTGTGTTTACCACCTGTAGAAATTAATTGCTTAAAATGCACATTATCCCATGTTAGACCAGCATCAGTCGTGTGAAAGACCTCTGACATATCGCATTGCATATACATTATATTGGCGTTGGAGGGACTTATAGTCGGTGAAAACAGTGATCCGCCGCCACCTATTCCTGTGTCAGTCCAGCTGGATGGTTGAGCGTGCAAAGTATTGATTACCAATATTATTGTGAGAAATAGAAAATGTTTCATTGTTCTATAGATATTAATAAATATGTGTTTTGAATCAGACTAAGGTCCGTCAAATGATAAAAATTCTTTGTAAAAAAGATGAAAGGAGAGAAGGGTTAGATTTATTAAATTCTATTCGGTGATTAGGCAAATATACATTATATTTTATTCGAATGTCAATTTAAATATATTTTGGGTTTTTACTATTTGGGATAGAAGGGCTCATGATTATGGTGGTGGATAGAGATTAGCCCATTCAGACTTACACATCTTTTATAATTGTAATTTGGTCGAAAAATGATAATTGAATAAGTTTACATGACAATTAGTGATAATTATTAAATTACATTTACAAATCAAAATTTCAAAAAATGGATTATATACTAGAAATTAAAAATCTCACAAAGAAATTTGGAAGACTTACTGCAGTGAATGACATTTCCTTTAATGTTGAAAAAGGTAATGTTTATGGGCTTCTTGGGCCTAATGGAAGCGGTAAGTCGACAACTCTTGGAATGTTGCTGACTACTATTAACGCTACTTCGGGGAGCTGGAAATGGTTTGGAGAAAGTACAGATCATCAAACATTAAAGAGAATTGGAGCAATCATAGAAAGGCCTAATTTCTACCCATATTTAAATGCAGGCCAAAATCTTGAAATCACAGCTAAAATTAAAGGAGTTGATCAAAAGAAAATTGACGAGAAACTTTCATTGGTAGGACTACTTGAAAGAAAAAAAGATAAATTTTTGACATATTCACTTGGGATGAAACAGCGGCTTGCTATCGCCAGCGCAGTGCTTAATGATCCTGAAGTGCTAATATTAGATGAACCTACTAATGGGCTCGACCCAATGGGTATCATCCAAATCAGAGAAATCATTCAAAAGATAGCAAATGATGGAACTACCATCATCCTTGCAAGTCATTTACTTGATGAGGTTGAGAAAGTCTGCAGCCATGTGATAGTTTTAAAAAATGGTAGATCATTATACTCAGGCCTCGTAGATGGGATGACCAACAATAAAGGGTTTTTTGAACTCAGGGCTTCTAACATGAATTTCCTTGAAGCCGCTTTGAAAAAAGCCGGTAATTTCAACAAAATCATAAACAATAATGGGTTGATCAGAGCTACTATTGAACAGGATATTTCTGCCGAAGATCTGAATAAGCTTTTATTTGAAAGCAATATCTCTCTTTCTCACCTTGTCAAGAAACGAGATTCTTTGGAAGAACAATTCCTGGAATTAGTGAAATGAGGTTAGAATTAATTATTAAATTTTTTGAAAAAGCACCAAAACTATGATTCGATTAATACAGCTTGAATGGCTTAAAATATATAATTACAAATTAGCAAGAATATTCATTCTTCTTTATTGTCTTTTTCTTTTTGGCCTTATAATGCTCGGTACACAAAAGTTTTCATTGGCAGGGAAGGAGATCGACCTTGTGAAAGAAGGCATCTTTAATTTTCCACAGATTTGGAATTTTACAACTTATTTTACGGCATTGATTAAAGTTTTTTTAGCTTTTATCATTATCACAACCGTAGTGAATGAATTCCAGAATGGCACTTTCAAACAGAATGTCATAGATGGACTGAGTAGGAAGGAATTTTTACTTTCGAAGATTTATACTATTGTTATACTCAGTCTGGTTTCTACCATTTTGGTATTTGTATTTTCATTTATTTTCGGATTAAAATACAATACGATCACTAATCCGGATTATCGATTCGCTGAAATTGGTTTCTTAGTCGGTTATTTTGTCAAATTAGTTGCATTTATGATGCTTGCCTTATTCTTATCAATCATTATAAGGAAATCAGCATTTACATTCATACTTTTGTTTCTTTGGTGGTTTGCTGAAAAAATAGTCAACGGAATAGAGAAGTGGGCCACAATGAATATGTTTGAGCAAAGTCCTCAGGCCGTTATTAACAAAGTGGTAATTAGTGATTATTTGCCACTAACTAGCATGTCCAACATTATACCTATTCCTGTAGCAAGATTAAGTACCATTCAGGCACTTATGGGACAAGGAAAAGATATCGCAGCTGAAATTCCTTGGAATCACATAGGTATGTGCTGCATTTATGCTGTTCTTTTCGGATTTCTATCCTATCGTGTATTATTGAAAAAAGACTGGTAAACTATATTTTTTTAGCTTTTTTGAATGCGTTGATCAATCCATTGGTTGAAGAGTCAAACTTTGTCACTTCTGAGTTATTCTTTAGTTCAGGAAGTATATTATTAGCCAGCTGTTTTCCATATTCTACGCCCCATTGATCAAAACTGTATATATTCCAGATGACTCCTTGAGTGAATATCTTATGTTCATATATAGCTATCAGCTGCCCTAGTGTATAAGGTGTGATCTTTTTGATAAGTATAGAATTACTTGGACGATCTCCGCTGAAAACCCTGAAAGGCGCTATAGCCTCTATTTTTGCTTCATCTGCACCTGAACTTTCCATCTCTTTTTTAACCTGGGCCAGGTTTTTACCAAAGGCAAGTGCCTGAGTTTGTGCAAAGAAATTGCTCAAAAGTATGTCATGATGCTCCGGTAATGGATTATGAGATATAGCCGGTGCGATAAAATCACAAGGTATTAACTTTGTCCCCTGATGTATAAGTTGGTAAAATGCATGTTGACCATTGGTGCCAGGCTCTCCCCATATGACAGGTCCCGTTTCATATGGAATTGGATTACCATTTCTATCTACAGATTTTCCATTGCTCTCCATATTTCCTTGTTGGAAATAGGCTGCAAATCGATGCATATATTGATCATAAGGCAAGATTGCCTCTGTATGTGCACCCAAAAAATTACAATTCCAGATGCCTATTAAGGCCATTAATACAGGAATATTATCTTCAAATTCGGCGGTTCTGAAATGTTCGTCAGCACTAAAGCCTCCTTTTAATATATTCTCAAAATTATCGAAACCTATGGTCAAAGCTATTGACAAACCAATAGCACTCCACAAGCTATATCGTCCTCCTACCCAATCCCAAAACTCAAACATGTTGTCCGGATCTATTCCGAATGCTTTTACACCCGCTGAATTGGTCGAAAGTGCTACAAAGTGCAAGGCGACGTACTTTTCATCACCAGCATATTTTAAAAACCATTCTCTGGCAGTATGAGCATTCGTCATCGTTTCTTGAGTGGTGAATGTCTTAGAAGCGATAAGAAAAAGCGTTGTCTCAGGATCGATTTTTTTAAATACTTCTGCAATGTGGGTTCCATCTATGTTTGAAACAAAGTGCGCTTCTATCCCCTCGACCCAATACGGCTTTAAGGCTTCCGTTACCATGACCGGTCCCAGATCACTTCCCCCAATTCCGATATTGACGATATGGCGAATAGGTTTGCCTGTAAACCCTTTATGTTGCTGAGTATGTATGCGCTTACAGAATTCTTTCATTTTGCTTAAAACAACCCTGATTTCAGGCATGACATCTTTACCTTCACTATAAACGGGTAGATCACCCTGATTCCTCAAAGCTGTATGTAAAACACTTCTACCTTCAGTTCGATTAATTGCCTCTCCGTCAAACATAGCTTTTATAGCTTCTGATAGCCCGGCTTCGCGTGCAAGAGACTTTAATTCTCTAACTATTTGAGCATCAATTTTATTTTTGGAAAAATCAAATAAAATATCTTCTAATGAAAATGAATACTTTTGGAATCGTTCACTGTCCTCATTTAAAAGTTCGGAAATATGTTTTGAATTCAAGCGTTCTGCAGAATTGAGTAAGGATTTCCAACTGGAAGTTGACAATGGATTGACATTTGATAAAGCCATAAATTATTTTTTAAATAGATAATGAACAGATTGTAAAGGAAATAAATACTCAATTAGATTTATTAATACAATCAATAAATCTGTTTGGAAGATTAAAATTATTAACGAATATAGAATAATCACGGTTCAAAAATTTATATTCTCTACATTTATCTTTTAAAAATTGATTTAATGCTGATTTACAACCCTAAAGATTGGTTTACTTTTATACTTAAAGTGCACAAATCGGACACGCTCCGAAAACTAGGGCCAATGATTTTGGTAATAGCTATTTATTCTGTAGCTATAGCCTATTGGGAACAAGAATATCTGGATATTACTGATCATCCTTGGATAAAAAATATACCCATAATGCATAGTTTGCTGGGTTTTGCGATCTCAATTCTTCTCGTATTTCGCACGAATACAGCCTATGATCGATGGTGGGAAGGTAGAAAACTTTGGGGGCAACTTGTCAATGTAAGTAGGAATTTGGCTATTAAAATTGCATCAGATAGCAATTTGGATGAAGAAACCAAGGAATTTTACCGAAAGATGATCCCTTTATATGCTGCCACATTAAGAACTTATCTGATCAGTAAAGGTCTTCAATTTGTCCTTGATGAGAAAGAGCATCCTGAATTTGCAAATTTTGCAAACAGTGATCATGAGCCAAATCATGTGGCATTATTGATGCATGACAAACTTTTTAAAATGCGAAAGAATAACAAGATAGATGATTGGCACTTTCAGAGTTTGTTAAAGGATCTTGGACAATTTACTGATGTTTGTGGAGGATGTGAGCGCATAAAAAATACGCCTATTCCTTATTCATACAGTGCATTTATTAAGAAATTTATATTCATTTATATAATGACTTTGCCTTTTGGATATGTTTTTTTACTTGGGTATTATGTTGCTCCAATAGTTGCGATGGTATTTTATGTACTTGCGAGTATGGAATTAATAGCAGAAGAAATAGAAGACCCGTTTGGTGATGACAGCAATGACTTACCGATCACAAAGATTAGCCAGAATATCGAAAAGCATATCAATCAGATCTTTCAGACTAAAAACGACGAATGGACGATTTAATCAAAATTACTGTCATAGATCGTCATGGAGAGCAGCATGACTATGAAGTACCTGATGGGATAGGTATTTCTCTTATGGAACTATGTAAAGCGGATGGGTTGCCGATTATGGCGACTTGCGGTGGGATGGCTTTATGTGCCACATGTCAGGTACTTATAGAGGAAGGAGGAGATGCTCTGGATTCAATGGGGGAGGATGAAGAATTAATGTTGGATCAAGTTCCTAATTTCAAATTGAATTCCAGGTTGTCTTGTCAGATACCGGTTAATCGGGCTTGTGATGGCTTGGTCGTGAGGTTGGCGGAGGAATGAGTGGGTTTATTGATTAGTATATAGGGACGGCACGAGTTGAAAAATCGCGCCAGCGGGGGCTGAAGAATAAAAAAAAGGGTAGAAGCATCATTTACTTCTACCCATGTTCTTGATCTGTGAGTGTGAGTTACCTGATTAGTGTAACATCCCCTTTCAATATTTGTCTTGTTCCATCGAATAATTCTACCTCTGCCCAATAGACATATACAGCAGGATTACATTTCTGTCCTTTGAGATTTCCATCCCAACCTACAGCTGGATTATTGGGTTCAAAATTCAAAGCTTCAAACATTTTTTCTCCCCAACGATCGTAAATTTGGAAAGAATTGATCTTTTTAATCTCCTTTGAATTGGTTGAAATTATTACCCTGTCATTGTTTCCATCTCCATTTGGACTGAAGATGTTTGGAATAAAAATATTTACACCTTTTTTGACAATAATTTTTTTGGTATCAACATCGCTACATCCATTTTTATCCTTAACCTCCACTGTGTATTCAGTAGTTTGATTTGGAAATACAGTAATTTCAAAGCAACCTGCACAGTTAATAAAATCAAATGCAGAACTAAAAGTGATAGTGCCTATATCTTCATCGGGTATCGAGATTTCGGGATCGATCAGAACAGTATCGCCAATATTGATAATTGTATCATTTCCAAGTTCAATTGTCACCAGAGGGGGCTCTATGAGATTTATATCATCAAGAACAAGTGTACAACCATTGGCATCTTTAATTCTAATCACATTAGAACTTCCTGAAAGATTGATCCACGAATTAATTGAAGAATAAGGTCCGTCATTGAATGAATAAAGGATGGGAGGAGCTCCACCTTCGATCTTTGTGATCTTAATATATCCATCTTTATAACCAAAACAAGTAGGTCCATCTCTCTCAATTTCAATACCTTGAGGGCGGTCAGGATCAGAAGTGATCACTACAGTGTCTCTTGCAATGCATCCAGTTTTTGTTTCGGTGACCAGCAGATAATAAGTACCATCCAATGAAACTGATAGAGTTGGTGCAGTAGGATTAGGAATAATTTTATTATCTTTTTCTGTCCATAAGTAGGTGAAGTTTGGACCGGTACTTGTATTACTTCCACCAATTGTTGCTGTTGCTTTCTCGCAAGTTAATTCTTGTGAGATACCGGCATCAGCAATTGGGTTTTCAAATACTTTAATATTTACTTCAGCAGAACTTGCCGGGCAGGCTCCACCATTATTAAATTTATACTGGAATATATAATCACCAGGTGATAGATCCTTGATTTTAAGATTACTACCGACTAAAGCAGCACCAGCAGTGTTAGGTCCAACTTCCGTCAATACGCCTCCTGGATCTTCTCCATTTATCTCATCCATAAGGTCAATAATCAAAGCGGTTCTCTCACAGTAACTTAAGGTATTATTCGCAATTCCGGCGTATTTGTATTCATCAAGTGTGAAATTAACAAACCCTGTATCAGGGCATCCCGCACTTATATTGTCATATCTAAACCTTAATCTGTAGATGCCAGAATCCTTGCCATTGACCTCCAATGTGTTGCCGTTGATGACTGCAGGATTACTGCCAGCCGGGATGGACTTGAATGTCCATGTTCCGGTAGCTCCTGATGGTACGACCAAATTAATACTTGTTGTATTGTTACAAATTGCAGCAATAGGAGTGAGGACAGGAAGATCAGGACAGGCACAATTGTCTACTACAGTGATTTCAATGGTTTGAGGGTTATTGGTACAAGGAGTCTGAGCTCCAGAAGGTGTAAAAGTAAATGTATAAACCCCAGTAGGAACCCCATTAAAGTTCCAAATATTGCCGTTTTGTATAGCTCCAGATCCATCTGTATCCGTCCAGCTTCCTGCTATCGAAGCACTTGACCAGATAGAATTTCCTGAAAAGTCCAATTCATTGGCTCCATTTGATTTTGGATCAATATTACATACTGTCGCATCGGGAAGTAAAGCATATACCAGTTCTGGAACAATCTCGATGTTAAGAATCAGGACACTGTCACAATCATCGGGAGGACTTATATTGATCTCAAATTTAATCTCGTAATTACCTGTCGCTTTGCCGGTAGGGTCAAAGTTGCCTCCGGGTATAGGTATATTCACGATGCCGGATGGATTTTTTATAATATTCCATGTACCGGTCTCAGCTGAAGTTATAAATGTGGATAGATCGATCAGCGCTAATTGATCAGAACAAATTGTTGTCAAAGGTACATTCAATGTCAATTCAGGGCAATTGCAATTTTCTGTAACTATTATATTAACAGTGGTTGCAAGATTTTGGCATGGTGCGATCGCATTAGAGGATGTAAATGTAAATTTATAAGTGCCTATCGCTACTCCTGTAAAATCCCAAGTAGTACCTGAAATGTTAGTGCCTACATTATCATCATTATTCCAAGTGCCAATCACTGATTGGCCGACAAAAAAGTCACTAAGATTAACCTGTGTTTTAACTGAAGGTGGATTGGGGGCATTATTACAAACTTTAATCTCAGGTTTTAAAGTATAGACTACCTGAGGGTTTAATGTAATGCTGATATCAGCATATGTCGGACAAATAACATTCGTAGGAAGAGGATTAAGTGTATATCTCATGACATATGTACCTGCATCCTTTCCTGTTCCATCAAAAGTGGATCCAATCAATGTGGCCGGGTTACTTCCGGATGGCACAGTAATTAAAGTCCAATCACCACTTGCAGCATTGATCTTGAGTGAATTCAAATCAAGTAATCCATTGTTATTACAGAGTGGATTTGCCTGGCCGAATTGAATTTTCGGGCAATCACAATTGTCATCTACAGTTATACTTACGGTATCTATGAAATCAGCACATGGCAGTGCAGCAGTTAAAGTATAAGAGAAAGTTGCTATTGTGCCATTGGTTACACCTGTAAAGTCATATATATTGTTGCCGAAGGTTACAGCTCCACTTAGTGGTGCGATTTCTTTCCATATTCCTGTTGAGCTACCGCTTGTAATAAAGTCATCCAGATCTAATTTTGATTTTCCTTCCATCCCCGGATCAGCATTACAGACTACTCCAGTTTGGATTAAGGAGGCAGTTGGCTGATCTGCTATGATGATGTTGTCATTAAGGCTTCCTACGCATCCGTCTACAGTGACAGTGTAAGTGAAATTGTAGATTCCTGGAGCCAAAGTGTTTAATGGGACTTCACCAAAGTTGTTTAAAGGGGCAGACCATGTACCTCCAGGAATGTCTGAAACCAGTATAGGATTTGGCGTTTCATTTGTACAATAACTTGTGAGGTTATAAAGTATAGGTGTTGGATTAGGATTAACTGTAATTGTCGTAGAAGTCTGTTTCGTACAAGTACCGCTGCCAATAATGTAATCTATATTATAAATGCCTGCTCCAAAAGAATTCGGGTAGAATTCTCCATTAGCTGATACATTTCCTATCCAGGTGCCACCTGTTGGCGTTCCGATTAGTTGGATAGGGCCATTGGTATTTGCACAAAAAGGGCCAGCCTGAGTAATTACCGGATCGTCAAGTAATATTACTTCAGTTTGAAAACTATCTTTGCTGATGCAGCCTGTCAGAGGATCTGTATATGTAGCTATAAACCAATATTGAACGCCTGGTGTCATTTGATCGGTCAGAATATTACCGTCTGTGATTACAAATCCTGCAGGATTCGAAGTATATATTGTTCCCTGAGTATAGGATGGAATTGTTATGATCTGAAAACTTTCCAATGGGCACAATGGTCCAGTAGGAGCATTAACAAACATAAGGCTTGGTGCAGGATTGATAACTAGATTAAGCGTTCCTATTCCTTGACAGCCATAAGCATCAGTCACTTGGAGAGTGATCTGGGAAGTTCCAGCCATCGTAGCGCCGATTAGAATCGTTGGGGTGTCAAATATTCCCCAAGGAGTGGTCCATTTATAAGTAAATGGCGAATTAGTGCTGTTAACATTGGCAGATAAAGTTTTACCTGTCAGATCTGAAAGACAATAGACTGCTGGGTTGGGTAAGATACTTACGGTGAGTACTCCCGATACACTGACAATTACATCATCTACATCTTCGCAACCATTGGCATCTGTGACTGTAACACTATAAGTGGAATTTATTGTTGGTGTTACTGTGATATTAGGTGTATCTTCACCTGTAGACCATAATATTGTATAAGGGGCACCCGCTCCACCGGAGGCTGTAGGATTGCCGCCCAATTCTAAAATCGCACCCGGACAAGATGCAAAATCAGGTCCTGCATCAGCTATAAGTTCAGGAAAAACGGTGATGCTAAGCACTTGGGGTTCTCCAACGCATCCTGTTTCGCTAACGGGATATACATTGAACGTTACTATTTTGACAGATCCTGTGCTATTGATCAAAGTAGTTGAAAAAGTAGAACCAGTCCCTGCTGTTGCCCCTGAAACTCCGTTCGCATTCAATACCTCCCATTGCAAAGTTGAATTTGTAGGGTCTAAAATGATATTTGCAAAAAATGTTTTACCACTGCATGTTTCTCCATCTTCAAGAATCATGTCAGGAGGCGTGCAACATTGAACTACAATTTTCTTGGTTACTATAGAGTGCCCGTTGCATGCGGCACTAGTCCAACCTCCAGTCTGGCCATCAGCAAAAGAAGTAATGGCTACCGTATAGTCATTGCAAGTCATATCAGAACATGCGGTGCAAGGAATTTTTAATGTGAATTGTACAGAGTGTATGCCATTGCTATTATCTCCATAGGAAAGGTTTGGCGCTGAACTTGAACATGTGCCAGAATAGGTTGGACCTATCCATCCTGCAGGCATCACAGTACCAGTATTGGAGCAGTTGCCTCCACCTACGAATGCAGCACAACCCGGGGAGCCGATAATACAAATATTCCCCGTAGTTGAATTTATACCAACTGCACTGTTTGCATTATTAACTGGTTTCCAATATACTGTTCCTGCTGGATACCAGGACCATGAAGCATTTCCGGTAGGTGGCACAGATGGAGTTGGTTGAGTTCCTTGAGTATATTCAAAACATTCACTGATTACCGGCATCATACTATGTATCCACTGAGATCCTAGCTGAATAAAGTTGGTTGTGTATTTAAAAGTTACTTCCTCGCATTTTTTAAAAGGTCCTGAGAGGGGAGATCCCAGACTCGCTCCGACTATTGTAAGTGACTGGGTAGTAATACATGGTGCTGTGATATTCAATAATGTAATACAAAGTTCGAAATTACCTGTAGCGCTATTGGCATCTGTCACAGCTACATAGTATGTTGTATTGGGTGTAAGATCTATTGATACGGGGTTACATTCTAACCATGTATTGCAGGAATTAAAAACTGCATATAAAGGTGATGTTAAATCTGCAGAACTAAAATTGAAAACCGCAGTATTATTAGGTCCGGTATTAAAGCTGAACCATGCAGTAGGATTATCCATGTTAGAACATGGTCCTCCACCTGATAATAATGGGCCATCGGGCATGCCATTGTTGCAGCCTTGAACACAGACAGGTGTGGCAGATGTAGGTATGGTGATAGGAAGTGCATTCGCACAATCTATGTTTGTATTGCATGGTGGAACACCAATTACTTCTGTAATACAAAAATCAGTAAAATTACCGGCCCCGGCATCTGTACTTCCAATCATGAAATAAACAGTGGATCCTGGAGTGAGGCCATCAAATGAAAATGTATTGGTAACTGGTCCACAATAAAAGGTCCCATTTGCAGCAAGGGTAGGAGGGTTACTGCATCCGGTTGGAAAGCTTAATAAAGCAACACCTATGTTTCCAGTCATTGTATTTGTACCGACGGTAATATCTAATTGAACGGTAGTAGGGCCTAAATTATAGGCGTAAAACACTGCATTTTGAACATTGGAAGCAGGACATCCGGGAATTACGAAATCCGCATTTGCTCCTAAAGTGGTGCCATTGACACAACCGTTTGTGGCTATATTTATGGCATTACAAGGCTCATCGTTAGGAGGGGGGACCGGGTTGTTGATGCACAAATCAATCTCTGGAGGAATACCACTAAATGTAGTTATGATCACATAGTAATTTTGCCCGGCTGTGAGGTTATTTAATGTCAAAGAGCCTCCTGCGCATCCCATCTCTAATGCTCCTGTTAAGTTTCCGCAACCACTAGGTATTGAAACTACTGTAATCATTGGCTTATTTACGATTGGTGCTGCGGTAAAAGTGGCTTTTGGACCTTGAGCGGTGAAGAGAAACCAAATGTTTTGACCTGCCGGATCAGCACAACCTCCATTTACGAAATCATAAGTTGACTCATCAAAGTCATAAGTATTGCAAGTACCATCCAGCTGAGTAACTATAATGGAATTATTACAATCATCATTTGAAGGGGGTTGACTAAATAGGTAATTACTATGTAAAATGCTAAATAGTAAGAGAAAAATTCGTAGAACTATTTTCATGTGAAAATTTATTGTAGATGAAGAATGCTAAATTAGCATAATTATGCATGGGAAACAATTTTTTTGAAATTCATTAATCTTAGAATAAGTTTATGTAACATTATTTGGTATAATACAAACAACAATATTTTTTCAGAACAATATTTCCCAAAAATAATGTAGTTTAATCACAAAGACTGCTTGTGTTAAAACAAAAGAGCCACTTATATAAGTAGCTCTTTTGTTTTAATATTCTATCTGACCAAAGTCACATCACCTTTGACTATCTGCCTGGTACCATCGAAGAGTTCGACCTCTGCCCAATATACATAGACTGCCGGATTACATTTTTGTCCTTTAAGTTTACCATCCCAACCTTGAGAGGGATCATTAGGCTGGAAGTTAAATGCCTCAAACATCTTTTCTCCCCACCTATCATAAATTTGAAACGAATTAATGCTTTTAATCTCACGGTCATTAGTTGATATCATGACATTATCATTGTTGCCGTCACCATTTGGACTAAATATATTAGGAATGAAGATGTTAACACCTTTACGCACGACAACTCTCTTAGAGTCAGTATCCTTACATCCATTGTGATCTTTAACTTCAACAGAATATTCAGTAGTTTGATTAGGGAATACTGTTATGTCAAAACATCCAGTGCAGGTAATGAAATCAAAATCAGAACTGAATACAATAGAACTGATAGAATCTTCAGGTATAGAAATCACCGGATCTATTAATAATGTATCTCCTAAGTTTAATATTGTATCATTACCCATTTCTACTGTCACTAAGGTGGGCTCTATTAATACAATATTATCCAATACAAGTAGACAACCATTAGCATCTTTAATCTGGAGTGTATTATTACTACCCGAAAGGTTAGACCAAGATTTAACGGAAGTGAATGGTCCGCCATTCAATGAGTATAGAATAGGAGGCAAACCACCTTTGATCTCTGTAACTCTGATATACCCGTCTTTGAAACCAAAACAAGTAGGTCCATCTCTTTCTATTACTATTCCCTGAGGTCGGTTAGGGTCAGAGGTTATGATGACACTATCTACAGCTATACAACCAGTTACGGTATTTGTCACTGTCAGATAATATACTCCTTCCAAAGTTACTGTGTTAGTCAGGGATTTTGGATTTGGTATAGGATTATTACTTTTCTCTGTCCAGGAATAGGCGAAATTTGGACCAGTACTGCTTGATTGTCCACCGATTTCCGCACTCGCCTTTTCACAAGTAAGTTCGCTTCCGCCGCCAGCTTCAGCTATCGGGTTTGCATTAATCATAACATTGACTTCAGAACTATTAGCAGGGCAGGCTCCATTGGCAGCATGCTTATATTCGAAAATATAATTACCTGGATTTAGATCTGTTATTTTAAGAATAGTCCCTGTCAAAGCGGCACCTGCGGTGTTAGGACCTACTTCAGTCCATGTTCCTCCGGGTTCTTCTCCGGTTATTTCATCTAATAGATCAATAATCAATACAGTATTTTCACAGTATTTTAGATCAGGACCTGAAGTACCTGCGGATTTATAATCTGATAATACAAGGGTAACAAAACCTGAATCCGGACAGCCGGCAAGAATATTATTAAACAAATACCTGATAATATATGTGCCTTGGTCCTTGTCAAGAGTCTCTAATAAATTACCTGATATAATCGCAGGATTTATTCCGGCTGGTTTTGATTTGATTGACCATGTACCGGTCGTACCTGCTGGTGCAATTAAGTTGATAGTTGCTGCATTATTACAGGCGGCAGCTAATGCTGGAATTGCTGGCAGGTCATCGCAAGCACAATTGTCCACTACTGTGATCTCAATAGTCTGAGGAGTATTTGGACATGGAGCTTGAGCAACATTAGGTGTAAAAGTAAAAGTGTAAGTACCTGTAGGTACTCCATTGAAGGTCCACACATTTCCACTTTGAGTAGCACCTGAATTGTCCGTGTCAGCCCATGTTCCACCAACTACTGCACTGGCCCATACTAAAGGACCTGAGAAATTAAGTTGATTGTCATTTTCATTTTTAGGATCAATATTACATACGCTTGCATCAGGTAGAAGCTGATATATAAGCTCAGGACTTATAGTCACAGTGACTTGCACTGTGCTGTCGCAATCTTCCGGTGGAGTAATACCAATCTCGAATCTAAAAGTATAAGTACCTACTGCTTTACCTGCTGGATCAAACAAACCACCAGCCAGCGGAGTATTAGCGTTACCTGCAGGAGTTGAAATGGTAGTCCATGCTCCCGGAACAGCACTGGTTATCTTAGTATTCAGATCGATTACTGAAGTATTATTACTACAAATTGCAGTTAATGGTGTCAAAACTGCCAAATTAGGACAATCACACTCATTAGTGACAATAACGTCAATTGTAGTAGGAGTATTTGCACAAGGTGCAACTCCTCCACTAGGTGTAAATGTAAACTGATAGGTTCCTGTTGCAACTCCGGTGAAATCCCATGTATTCCCTGCGGTATTGAGTCCTACATTATCATCATTAGACCAGGTTCCAATCACACTTTGGCCAATAAACATGTTGTCAAGATTGACGACTGTTTTGACAGAAGGTGGTTTTGGCACATTATTACAAACTTTAATAGAAGGAGTTAAAGCATATACTACTTCTTGATTGACTACAATAATTAGATTGATATCAATTGGACAATCTGGTTCAGTCGGTAATGGATTTAATGTATATGTAACAGTATATGAGCCAGGATCTGCATCAGTAGCATTAAAAATTGAACCTGTCAATGTAGCCGGGTCTGATCCTGCAGGTACTGAAGTCAATGTCCAGCCTCCAAGTCCTGCTTTGATTTTTAAGGAATTTAAATCTAAGCTTCCGGCATTTGTACACAAAGGAAGTGCTTGATTGAAATCCAATTTTGGGCAATCACATTCTTCATCCACTGTAATAACTATGGTGTCTGTAACAGCGGTACAAGGGGCGGTAGCTGCTACTGTATAGACAAAAGTAGCAAGTGTCCCGGTTGGCACTCCCAAGAAGTCATATTCATTTCCTCCCAGATTTACGGCTCCACTCAAAGGAGTTAATTCTTTCCAAGTTCCATTAGTAGCGCCAGTCACAGCATTGTCAAGATCTATCTTTGATTTATCTTTCATGAATGGGTCTACGTTGCACACTATAGCTTCAGGCGCTACACTAGCTACCGGTTGGTCAGCAATAATCAAACTGCCATTTACTACTCCTTGACAACCATTGACGATCACCGTATAAGATATTGGATAATTTCCAGGTGTCATTGTGCTCAGCGGAACTGTTCCATCGGCTAAAATTGGACTGGACCATGTGCCTCCTGGAATGCTGGAGGTTAAAATCGGGTCAGGGCTTTGAGCTATACAAAATGGCGTTAACCCAAGAATTGTAGGCGTCGGAATAGGATTAACAACTATATCAAATGTAGTATCCTTTGTGCAGGTACCTGCACCGATTAAATAGGTTATAGTATGAATACCTGCGCCAGCGGTAGAAGGTACAAAAATACCTGAAGGTGTCACTGGGCCACCCCAAACACCACCTGGTGGTGTACCTACTAGCTGGACGTTCGTTGAGACATTGGCACAAAATGGTCCTACAGGGGTAATAATCGGATCGTCAAGCAGTAATGTTTTAACTTGTATACTGTCTTTTCCCTTACAACCTGTGATAGGGTCGATATTAGTAGCGTACATCCAATAATTAACTCCAGGAGTCATAAGACTTGTTTGGATTATTCCATCGACAGTTATAAGGCCCGGAGGAACAGATGAAAATACAGTGCCATCAACGTATAATGGAGATGACGAGATCTGATAGTTCTCGGTAGGGCAGAGAGGAGCAGTTGGGGCGTCAAGTATTAGAACAAATGGATCTGGATTTAATGTCAAGTTAACTTGTCCGATTCCTATACATCCAATTGCATCAGTTACTTCAACCAGAATCTGGAAGGTTCCTGCAAAAGGGGCTAGGATAGTTACAGTTTGTGAAGTTGGATTGCCCCATGGAGTTACCCAATTATATGTGTAAGGAGTATTAGTGCCATTTACGTTGGCTGTAAGTGAATGATTAAATCTATCTGAGAAGCAAAATTCAGCCGGATCAGGTGTTATATTAACCTCAAGAGTTCCCGAAACTGTAACTGTAACTTCATCTATTTTTTGACAACCGCTAGCATCAGTGACAGTTACGGTGTAAGTAGTGGTCAATGAAGGTGTTACCATAATGTTTGGGTCTACATCTCCTGTATTCCATAATATAGTATATGGCGCACCTGCGCCACCGGATGCTGTTGGGTTACCACCAATGGTAACAGTTGCTCCCGGGCAGGAATTTTTATCAGGTCCTGCATTAGCAATCACGGCTGGTAAAACAGTGACGTAAAGCAACTGGGCCTCACCACGGCAGCCTGTTGGACTGATCGGGATTACAGAATAAGTTACCACTTTAGAGGTATTGCTAGTATTGGTCAATGTTTGAGAGAATGTTGAACCGGCACCACTGGATGCGCCCAAGACACCATTAGCATTTACCACAGTCCATTCAAGTGTTGAATTCGGTGGATCCAATGTTATATCAGCAAAATAAGTTTTATCACTACAGGTCTCCCCATTGACCATGACCATTGTAGGAGGTGTGCAACATTCAACAAGTATTGTTTTCTTTAAAATTCCATTTCCATTACACTGTGGGTTATTCCACCCACCTGTAGCACCATCCGGGAAGGAAGCTATACCGATTACAAATCCTTCAGGATCATCTTCACATGACGTACATGCATTACATGGTACGGTCATCTGAAATTGAAGAATTTTAGTTGAATTAGTATTACATCCTTGTATAATCCCCCAGGATTGATTTGGAGCAGTTGATCCGCCGCAACTTCCTGATGTGTTTGTAACAACCCATCCTCCTGGAAGTCCAGTTCCATCAGTACTTCCACAAGCACCATTTCCACCCACAAAAGGATTACAGCCTGCTGTGCCGATAAGGCAGATTTGGCCATTGCCATTTATTCCAATTGCACTTGGAGGGTTATTTGTAGTTGGTTTCCAATAGACAGTGTTTGCGGGATACCAAGCCATATTGCCAGCATTAGTTCCTCCGGGATACCCGATAAGATTTGGTACTTGATTATTCCAACATTCACTCATATAAGGTATAAATGTATGGAGCCATTGACAATCACCACCTGAGAAAAAAATTGGTTGAATAGCGGAATGTTATTACTTCACAAGGTTTGAAAGGTCCTTCAAGTGGAGAGCCCATACTTGCACCTGTTATAGTAAACTCCTCACTTTTAATACAAGGAGCAGTAATATTAAGGAGGGTTATACACATCTCAAAGTTACCTACGTTACCCTCTGAGTCAGAAATAGCGATTTGATAATCAGTATTCTGAAGAAGAGTTATTGTCTGAGGGTTACATTCAACTATGACATTACATCCTGTCATTAACACAAAAGAGCCGGCAGTAAGATCACCGCCTGTAAAATTAAATACGGCAGTATTATTAGGGCCTGTATTGAAAGTATACCATGCAGTTGGATTCAAAAATGCGTTGTTACAATTGGTAAATCCTCCTGGCGGCATTCCGACATTACAACCTGTTACACACACTGGTTCTGCTGGATTCGGTATAGGAATAACTTCGGCATTAGCACAATCAACATTGGCTGCACAGGGCGGATCGCCTTCTATCTCTGTAAAGCACATATCGGTAATTATACCTGCACCTGCTGTCGTCGATCCAATCATAAGATAAACAGTACTCCCTGGAGTAAGTCCATCAAAGGAAAGCGTATTTGTCGATGGACCACAATAAACAGAATTACCGGATGCTAGAAAAGGTGCGTTAGTGCAGCCGTTAGGAAATTCTAGTAGCATCGCTCCCATTTGACCGGTGATGCCATTATTCGCAATCGCTATATCTAAACCAGTCGTTAAGGGTCCTAATACGTAACTAAAGAATACCGCATTTTGTACATTGCCGGGAGGGCATCCTGGAACGGTATAGTCAGCGTCAGCTCCCAAAGTAGTTCCTGTTACACACCCATTAGGTGCTACTCCTGTAGCTGTGCATGCATCGTCATTAGGAGGTGGCGGTGGATTCAGTACGCACATTTCAAATCCGGTACCTATAAATCCGGAATTTGAAACTATAACATAATAAGTATCACCAGCTACTAAATTGTTTAGTGTAAATGTAGAGAACCCACATCCCATTTCGATAGCTCCTGCTACACTGCAAGGAGTTGGCATACTTAATACGGTTATCGCAAGTTTAGGATCTCCTGTAATATTAAATGTGGCATTCCCACCTTGTGCTGTAAATGTGAACCAGGTATTTGTCCCTGCCGGAACTGCGCAACTACCATTGATAAGGTCAAAAGTAGGCCCATTGAAATCATAACTAATGCACGTGCCGTCCAGTTGGGTTATTGGCAGCGCATCAGCGCAATCATCATTTCCGGGTTGTGCAAAGGTTTTTGTTGAAGTTGTCAGAATGAATATTAACAAAAAATAATGTACAATTGACTTCATACTGTTTTTCGGCTTGACTATTATAATAAAATAAAACTGGTTGAAGGGCTAAAATTAAACATTTATATTGAAACGAAAGCAAATACAAACTTAATTGTCTATTTCAAAGCTAATTTCCAAAATTTACTATCTCACATGATTGGGTTTTTATTTAGTAGATAATTAAATTATTCTACCTTTAACCCATAAAACATTAATTTTTGAATGATGATGAAGATAAAATATTTTCTAGTTTTTATTTTTTTAGGCGTTTTAGTCTGTACCAATCCATTGGTTGGTCAAAATTATAACACTAAAAAAAAGGCACCTACAAAGGAAAGTACAAAGTTTACTGAAAAACTTTGGTATGGTGGTGGAGTGAATCTTGGATTCGGCGCTGATGAATTTACTTCAGTATTTTCATTGGGACTTTCTCCAATGGTGGGATATAAATTCACTCCAGATTTTTCAATGGGACCCAGAGTAGGATTTTCTTTTTCAAACTATCGATTTAAAAACCAATCAAAAATTGATAAAATAGCCACTTTTGATCTTGCAGGAGGTGTATTCGCCCGCTATAAATTTTTCAATGTTGTTTTCGCGCATGTAGAATTTGATTTGACGAGAAATCAATATGCCTATTATAACAACCTTACAAGGCAGTTAGAAAAAATTTCACAAAATGGGCAGGATGCCTTTGTCGGATTAGGTTATAACAGTGGTATGGGTAGCTTTGGAACTGAATTATATATTTTATATAATCTTATTGCAGACCAAAATACCATTTCTCAGCCTTTCGAATTTAGATTTGGTATTACTTACAAGTTCTAAGGTAAATACTCAAAACAACCAGCGTCTGGGGTGACCATTTTTCTGATTTTACCTAAAATATCATCTTGAATTGTTGGTATAGGAACAGCTATTCCTCGGGCTAATGATAAGGAATCCAGTTGAAACAGAGAATTGTTTTCATTGACATATATCTTATCTGTTCGTTTCATGTAGATGCAATTGGAGTTCCTTTCCTGAAAGTATAGATCTTTCTGGTAATCATCCACTTTCAGGACTGAATTTGTAAATGAATATTGGAATTGATCCGGCTGAGCGCCTTCAAAAGCATCTACAAATTTTATTTCATCATCATCAAGGCCTGAAAGTATTGAGTTCCTCACCACTAGGATCGCTTTATTAGTCTTGACACTACCTTTTATGCAATTGCCCAATTCATCCTGATCGCAGGTGTAATTATCCAGTGACATGGCAAATGATTGTCCGGACACATTCGGAATGGAGCAATAGTCAAAATTGTAATTGCCACCATAAGTCAACACGACGTTGTAGCCAACACTATTGGAAAAAAGACAGTTGGTGGCTTTGATCGTCGCGTGATTTCCTATAAGACAATTCAATACCACATTATCAATGATTGTATGGTCTAGATGAAGGGTGGTGGCTGAATCCGCTAAAATACCAAAGTTGGAATTGCGCAGATCAAGGTAACTGAATTTATTTATACGATTTGAATTAAATATCACAATTCCTCCCCATTGTCCATCTTTATCCTTAAACTCATCTTCAAGTCTGTCGCCACGGAATTTAACAGGTTTTTCTGCTGTTCCATTTATAGTCAATTGACCTCGTGGACCGACAAAAATTCTACCATCTGTAAAAGGTGCATCATTCACTCCGGGAGGTATTACCAGCCCGCCATGAATGTATATTCTGGCTCCTTCAGGAATGATTAACTGACATTCATCAATAATTAATGAGCCATAAATTACGTAAGGTTTTGGATCATTCCACGTCACTGTGCCTAGATCGCAGGTAAACAGAGTTTGGCTGCCGATATTGTCTTTATTGGTAATATAGTTTGCGTTCTGACCCCAGGCCACAAGCACCACAGATTGTGTATTCGAATTGATTGTGAAATCCAGAAAATCATTTAAAATGAATGGGCTTTCTGTCAGGTTTTGGTCAGGGTCTACTTTTACTTTGCAGAATACATAGATGCTGTCTTTTGCTTCAATACGAATATCATTCAGATCATTTCCTGGTATTCCATCTATATTGCAAGTAAAATGAATGCCCTGGCTACCCCTGATCTTTGCTTCACTGATGACCACAGGATCTTTACTATCATTAAAAACTTTCAGGATCTTGGTAGCAGATCCAATGGTGGTGAAAGTAGTATCAAAAAATACAGAATCTGTGGAAAATCTCAGCTTAAAGCCCGGATCAGTATTGACGATCTCATCCTTAAAGCAACTGGAAAAAAGCGTAATAATGAAACCAATTATAGAAAACAATAAAACAAAACGAGATCTTACCGACATTCCGGAAATTTATATTTTAATTAAATTTTTGAAGAGCGGCATCATACACTCGTTTCATTCCTTCTTCCACTGAGATTTTAGCTTTCCAACCAATGGTGTTTTCGACAAAAGTCATATCACAATAACGGCTATGGACACCCACCGGCTTGTCTAATAGTTGTTTGATCTCGGGATTATAACCTGCGAAACTAGTCATTACTTTAATGATGTCCATGAATGAAGTCAGCTTACCCATTCCTATATTGATAGCAGTTCCGTCATGTATGTGATTCATAGCCAATTGGATACAATCGATTACATCATCTATATGCACGAAATCTCTGCCTTGATGCCCGGTTCCCCATACTTCAAAAGGATTTTCTTTCAGTGCAGCTCTTTTTGCAAGACTAGGAATAGGGTAGGTGAGATCCTGATCCTCTCCATAACCTGAGAAAGGCCGTATACATGTAATATTTACATCATAATATTGGGCTGCAATTTTTGCTAAGTATTCACCTGTTAACTTAGACCAGCCATAAGTCATATCCGGCTGACCCATATTGTTAAAGTCAATATCACTTTCAGTCAGCGCTATGGCACCTGACTCCGTTTGTAAGTTTACTGGATAGGCTGCACTTGAACTAGGATAAAGGACTCTTTCTGGCTTGTGTCTTGTGATGTAATAAAAAAATTCTGCATCTATAGAAAGGTCAAGCGCTACCATCATTGGATCCCCGTCGATTTTAGCTCGTCCTCCGACTATTGCGGCATAATGATATATATCTCCAAAGTCAACAAAGTCAAGACCGTATGTTTTTTTGATATATTCAGGATCACGCGCCAGTGCATGTACCACATCTCTGAAATCACTCTTTAAAAAATACAATCTGGTATCGGTTCCGTAGACTTTTATTCCTTTATGATCCTCTAACATTGGTTGATCAAGCCATTCAGATGGATCAGTTCCAACACTAAGGTCATCAATAAATAGTATGTTGTCCTTGGTGGTGTTATACAATCTTTTGACCATATTCCGACCTACAAAACCACAACCCCCGGAAACTAAATGTACTTTCATTTTAATTCAATTTATTGTAAAACAGGTGTTTGTAAAATATTTATGAATAAATATATAATTAACTCAAGTTTCGGCAGTTAAGAAACAAAGGTAGATGGCTGATGTTAGATGTTAGATGGAGTTTAGTCAACTGATTCATATTTTTTATTTAATTGGTTTAATAGAAAAATATCCATTTGATTGATGAAGGGCCAACTAAAATCTACCTTCTAACATCTAACATTTTATTATAATTTAAATTTTTTCTGCAAAAAAAAATTTGACTACCGAAACTTAAGTAATTAAAACATATATTTCGATGCGAAGGTAAACTTTATTCATTTATTAATTGAAGATCGCTCATTATTGTGATCGCTTTATCCTGATCTTTATCATCAATGCTTGACCAGCGGACTTTTTGAATAATGACGTTTCTCGCTTCCCACCATATTATTCCCAATTTCGCAATGATAGGAGCAATAATAACGAATATTAACCCGACTTTAATTGTTAAAATGAGACTAATGAGGATAAAGGTCAGTAAGAGCCACAATACAAGAATTGCCCAAGTGATGCCAATTCTGATGGAAATAAAAAATTCCTTTTTGGGTTTGAATTTGATAGTCAGCAATTTACTGACGTATAATGGCAAATAATAATAGATCTGCGCAGGAATTCCTATTGGCAGCAACAATATGAATACCAGTGAATTAAGCATAAATGATTTACCATAAAAAGGCCATTTAGTCTTCACGTTACCACTCTTTAAAATCGTTTTAAGCTCTGTAAGGTCTTGAATCCATGTGGAAGAAGGATCTTTTCTTCCAAATTAAATCGTTCTATCCACGATTTCATCTTCTTAAATAAAACACCATCTTTAGCTAAACTGAAGAAAGTGGATGGATATTCATTATCTATTATTTCCAATGCAGTTTGGACAAGGTCTTCATTTTCTTTTTCATTTATGTGTAAAACTTCTTTTTTCAATCGTGCTTCCAGTTCGTCTGTAAACATTTTAATCGCCTTATTGGGATTTTCATTGTATGTTGGAATATAATCAGCCAGATACATTGGCTCTCCCTGCGACATCAATACACTGGACCTGAAATTGTGAGGTTCGATGTAGTTTATTCCCACCGGATAAATTACCAGGTTGTCAACTCCACTAGTTTCATAAGCTCCGAAAGCCATCCTGGCAGTTCCTTTCTGAAGATGCCTTAATCTTTTCTCTGTAATACAATCTCCCTCTGAGAAAATAATAATACGTTGATTTTTTCCAAGGGCTTTGTAACAGAACTCCAAAGAATTGTTGTTTTTTTTAAGGTTTTCATATCCATCTCTAAACCTAAATATGGGTATTTGATTCGTGAGATTGAAGAACCACATCATTTTTGGATTAAACACATCACCCCGAGTGATGAAATTCATATCCAGGTCTGAAAGGTATGAGCCTACAAATAAAGCGTCCGAAAAAGCATTATTATGATTACAGGCAAGCATGATAGGTGTATTATCAGGAAGTTCATTGAATTTATTTGAATAAATCCTTTTGTAACAAAACCTTAGATAGATACCAACGACTTTCTTTAGTATGGGATAAAATATATTCATTAATTTTAATATGATATTTTTAAGAACAAAACTTAGAAGTTGTTTTATTGCTTATTTTGTGCGAAAATAATTATTCTTTTTGAAAGTCCTTATATGTATTGGTGGTCCGACAGCAAGTGGCAAGACTAAATTGGCCATAGAACTGGCGCTGACGCTGGGTTGTGAGATTATTTCTTTTGATAGCAGACAAGTGTATAGAGAGTTGAATATAGGTGTTGCAAAGCCATCTATCGAAGAATTGAATGCTGTTCGGCATCATTTTATTGATCATACTTCTATAATCGAGCCATTTAACGCAGCAAAATTTGAGAACGAAGCCATTACTTTACTTGACTCATTGTTTGTTGATCGTGATTATATGGTGGCAGTGGGCGGTACAGGCCTTTATATAAATGCACTTCTCAATGGACTCGATGATATACCTGATATTAGTTCTGCGACTGAATCATACATAGAAGCACAATATGCAGAAAAAGGGATTGCATGGCTGCAAAATTTTATACTCCAAAATGATTCTTCATATAGTCAAATTGCAGATATGAATAATCCAATGAGACTTTTAAGAGCTTCTAAAATAATCCATTCCTCTGGAAAGAAATATTCTGATTATAGGGTAGGGGTGCCAAAGAAAAGAAATTTTTCAACTTTGAATTATTATTTAAATCCTGATCGCAACCAATTATATGACAAAATCAATCAAAGGGTGGATGTCATGATGGACAAAGGACTTTTAGAGGAGGTAAAAGGACTTATGGAATATAAATCCTTAAAGCCATTGATGACGGTTGGTTATTCAGAATTATTTGAACATCTTGACGGAGTAACAGGCTTAGAAGAAGCAATTTCTAAGATAAAGCAAAATACCAGACGATATGCCAAGCGGCAATTTACATGGTTTAAAAATCAGGGTACATGGCATCCGCTTAATCCTGACACATTGGAACAAATTATTCAATCAATAATAAAAGATATAAATGATGTGGAAGTTCACACCAAATATTGAGGCATTAAATGACATGGGTCAGAATACCATAGCGAGTCAAATCGGTATAGAATTTACGGAGGTACATGATGATTATTTGGTAGCTACGATGCCAGTCGATCCTAGGACGCATCAACCAATGGGAATATTGCATGGAGGTGCTTCTGTGGTTTTGGCAGAAACATTGGGAAGTGTGGCGTCTTACTTGTGTATTGAAGATCATATGAAGTTTAGTGCTGTGGGTTTGAACGTTACAGCTGATCATCTAAGGCCTATAAGTAAGGGGAAAGTGACAGGTATCGTTCGTCCAATAAAAATCGGCCGGAAAATACATCTTTGGTCTATTGAAATTAAAAATGAAAAAGATCAGCTAGTATGTGTTTCTAAACTTTCGGTGATGATAATACCTAGATAGTGGTCAGTGGTCAGAAATTAGAAATTAGAAGTCAGAAGTCAGAGGTCAGAAATTAGTTCACATGAAATGCTTTGGTCCCAAAATCAAAAATATAACTTGATGAGGCAAAATGTGATATGTAAAATGTCGATTAGCACAATATCCCCTTCTGCAAGAGGGGGCCAAGGGGGAGTCTTTGATTTGTTTACTTTATATTTTTTACAAATTATTGATTAACAGTGTTTTGCAATTATTTATATAGAAAAAATTGGAGGTCAGAGGTCAGAAATTAGAAATTAGAGGTCAGAAATTATTCCAAGATGGATTAGTGAGACTGTGCAGTCATTGGTTTTAATTGATAAAGGAATAGCTTTATACTTAATTATAGCTTATAGCCTCATTATCTTAAAAAAAATAAGGTAGATAACTGCATTTCAAAAAAAAAACGAGCCATCTACCTGATTTATGCGCAATCGAAATTTATAAAATGACGATATTCTATACTTTAGCGGCTAATTCTGCTAAACGAGCAGAATAACCTGATTCGTTGTCATACCATGCGAACACTCGAAGCATATTGCCTCTCACTAATGTAAGCTTGCTATCGAATATTGCAGAATATTTATTGGAAACAATATCAGAAGATACAAGCGGTAATTCACTGAACTCAATGATACCCTTGAATTGTCCTTCTGAAGCTGCTTTGAAAGTAGCATTTACTTCCTCTCTTGTAAATTCTTTTTCTGTAAATACAGTTAGATCGACTATTGAGCCAGTGATCACAGGAACTCGAAGTGACATAGAAGTCATCTTGCCGACGAGTTCAGGGACTACTAAAGCAGCAGCCTTTGCAGCTCCTGTTGAAGTCGGTATGATATTAAGTGCAGCGGCGCGTGCTCTTCTAAGATCTTTATGTGGCGAATCCTGAAGGTTCTGATCAGAAGTATAAGCGTGAACTGTTGACATCGAACCTGAAACAATTCCCCAATTGTCAACTATAACTTTAGCGATTGGAGCTAGACAGTTTGTCGTGCATGAAGCATTGGAATAAATCTTTGTTTCGTCATTAATGTCGTGATCGTTAACACCTTGTACGATTGTGATGACGTCATCTACTGCCGGGGCGGAAAGGATAACTTTTTTAGCTCCTGCTTCGATGTGCCAACTTGCTTTTTCCTTGGAAAGAAAAATTCCTGTACACTCCAATACTACATCTACTTGCAGTTTCTTCCAAGGCAATTCTTTAGGATCTCTTATTGATGTAGCCTTAATTTTTTTGCCGTCGATGTAGATATTGTGCTCATCGCTGCTCACTTCACCTGCATATTGTCCATGCGCTGTATCATATTTGAATAGGTGGGCGAGGGTAGCGTTGTCTGTAAGGTCGTTGATACCAACTACTTCTACAGTAGGATCTGCTAAAAGGTTTCTAAGTGTGATGCGGCCGATTCTTCCGAAGCCGTTGATAGCTATTTTCTTTGCCATTTTTTAATTTCAATTTTTACTTAGTGTAAAAGTAACAATAATTAACCAATAAAAATGCGCTTTGAAAAAAATAGTTCAAAAAAAATTTGTCAATTCGAAAATAAGTGTACTTTTGTGTCGCTTTAAGCAAAAAGGGCAACTATGGCCCGTTCGTCTATCGGTTAGGACGCCAGGTTTTCATCCTGGTAAGAGGGGTTCGATTCCCCTACGGGCTACTAAGGTGACAATGAAAATTGTCACCTTTTTTTATAATTTGAAATTACTCCAGATCTAATCGCACCACCCATGATTACAGTATATGTATTAAAGAATAAAATTAATGAAGAGCATTATACAGGAATAAGCTCAGATCCATCCAGAAGACTTATAGAACATAACACTGGGAAGAATAGGTTTACAAAAGCATTTATTCCGTGGCACATAGTTTATACTGAATTTCAACCTGATTATTTAACTGCTCGAAAGCGTGAAAAATATTTAAAGAGTGGAGCAGGTCGCAGATGGTTAAAGAAGGAACACAATATATGACTGGGAAGAGGGGTTCCCTGCCTGCCTAAGACGGCAGTCAGGCAGGGATTCCCCTACGGGCTACAGAATTTTAGAACCGCTTGAGATTTTATCTTGAGCGGTTTTTTTTATGCTGCCTATTTAATGAATAATGAATAACGAATAATGAGAGCGGGCATTTGTGCTTGGTTTCTAATGCAGGCAATTTTGATTATTCCAAAGCATTTCATCAAAAACTAAAATGATTATGAGGAGCAGTTGTCCCTCTTTGGAGAGGGCCAAGGGAGTGGGCTTTTTTTACTTCTTACGTCTTTCTACTTGAACATTTGCCCAGGAAATTCCATTTACATCTTTCATAATAGGCAGGGCAGAAAGTTGCATAGTAAATGCACTCTTGTGATGGCGCTCAAGATTATCTACAAAGTTAATTGTAAAGTTTACTCTAACCATTTTTCTAACTTGTCCCCATACTTCTTTTTCCAGATTATAGTATTTTCTATCACTGAAACCAAATTCCTTCCTTTTATCTCTTATTCTTGCAAAAAGATACAAAGAGATGACAATCATAAATAGGAACGCTTTATTGGCCGGTACTTTTAATGAATCTTCGCTGTCTTTTACTGTGAGCTGATAGTCAAAAGAATGATCCTTGCTTTTTTTAAATAAAATATGGTTCTGATTATATAGGAAATTATTTTCATCCTCTTCAAATTTAAATGTGTTATCGTTGATAATATATTTATGATGGTAACCTAGTGAAGAAAGTTGGCCAAATAGATAATCTATTACTTCTCTAAAGTTGAATGGATAAGATTCTCTTATAGTTATATCACGCGCAACACCTTGCCCGATATTGTCAAACTTAAACTTCACGGGATATGTTTCATATGAATCTATATCTTTTGAAGTCCTCCTTGCAATACTTTTAATACTCATACCTTCGATTATAGGCAGGAAGAGATTGATATTAATTGGGAGAATATTTGCTTGATAGGATTTATTTCTTTGCTTCACCAACATAATGAAGTTGGCAATTATAAAAAGTACGGTGAAAAAATGAAATATCACGCGCATGAATTCTAGATCATATGCGCCCATGCTGTAAGCAATAGCAATTGTATTTTCTAAAAGTGGAACTTCTATATCAAAGTATAGAGAGAATAAGATCATGATTATAATTTTAAATTTAAAACACTATTTAATTGTTAATTTAACAATACGAATAATGTAATTATTTGTAATTTTAATAACTTTTTAAAGTTTTCTAAAATGCAACAGCCAATTAAATATATACTATTTAATTGACTGATTTATATGGATTTAGTCCCTTTCTGAGCTAATTTAAATTTGACAAGATATTAGTCTGATAAATTTAATATTGTGCTCTTGTATTATAATGGTTAATTTCAATTATTGTTGCTAATTAAGGATTAAGTTTAGATTTAAACTTAGAGATTTGCAAATAATTTATTGAACAAGGGATATGGGGTGAGTCCAAACTTAGGCTTAATATTCTGAATAAACTAATATCTTAATTGATTGATTTAGCGCGTTGATAATCAAAAATATATAAATAGTTAAAGATTATAACCTAAAGCTTCTAGTATGTTAATAGCTTTTAACATTTTTTTCTTTAAATACATATAATAATTATGTAGCTTGAACAGTTTTTATTTCAATAAATCGTTCTGATGTTACTTATTATATGCTTATTATTTCTGGCTCCTAATCCCACTTCTTATGAACAGTTTAAGATAGAAATTTTGTCTCAAATAAATGAGATTCGCTCCAAGCCATGCAATTGTGGAGGAAGAACGATGAAACCAGTCAAGCCTTTGACATGGGATGATGCTTTGGCACATTCTGCCGCTAAGCATGCCATAGACATGGAAGAAAAAAACTATTTTGATCACATAAGCAAGAATGGCAGGACGATCGGTGATAGAGCAGATGAGTCTGGTTATGATTGGTATCAGGTATCTGAAAATATTGCTTTTGGACAAAGAAGCATCGACCAGGTCGTGAAAGAATGGATGCAAAGCCCGGCACATTGCGCCAACATCATGGATCCAAACATAAAAAATATGGGTGTCGCCAAAAAAGGGAATTATTGGGTGCAGGATTTTGGGGCGAAAAGATGAAATCAATTATAAATGGTGAATTGTAAATTATAAATGAGAGTGGTCAGCCTTTCTCAATTTTACAGCAGGCCATTTTCAATCACTCCCCTGCGTTCAATGAATAAATTAAAGTATGAGGAGGAGCAGCTGTCCCTCTTTGGAGAGGGCACTTTTAATGAAAAATGAAAAATGAAGAATGAAAAATCAGAGCGGACATTTGCGCTTGGTCTTTAATGCAGGCAATTTTTGATCATTCCACGCCATTCCATAAATTAACAAAAATAAGATGAAGTGCAGCTGTCCCTCTTTGGAGAGGGTGAACGACGTGGAAAAGGTGCCTAAGCGACCTTTTTAAGGAAGTGAAACGAAACGAAACGCAAGTCCC
Source organism: Candidatus Brachybacter algidus (assembly GCF_016707225.1). Taxonomy (NCBI): domain Bacteria; kingdom Pseudomonadati; phylum Bacteroidota; class Saprospiria; order Saprospirales; family Saprospiraceae; genus Candidatus Brachybacter; species Candidatus Brachybacter algidus. The sequence goes on from NZ_JADJID010000001.1 coordinate 674,159, forward strand.
TACTTGCACAAAGTGTAGTCAGAACGTAATTTAGCATGCATGCTGAAAGCATGAAGGCCGGTTACGAAATTGTGCTTCTGTGGGTTAGGGAGTGGGCTTTTATTATGAAGAAAGAAAAAGTAAAATAGTTAACCAGTATATAAGTTGACCAGTATACTCTAATTCTGTCATACTCTAATACTGTCATACTCTAATACTCTAATACTTTTCACCTAAAATGATTCATATAAAAATCCACCACCCGTTCATCCACCATGATATCCCTCATTCTTAGCGGACGCTTTAACACGATACCCTCTAATGTTCTGCAGCGACTCAATGCCACATAAGTCTGACCAAATTCGAAGGCGCCACCTTCCATATCCAGTATTACCTTGTCGAAAGTTTGTCCCTGACTTTTATGGATTGACATTGCCCATGCCAGTTTTAAAGGAAATTGCTCATATGTGCCTACAACTTCAGGTTTTATTGAATTGTCATTTTCCTTATAGCGAACCATATCCCAAGTGGTTTTGCTGACATTGACTTCTTTTCCTGAAACTTCGATTCTGACTTTGATATTATTTGGTTCCATGTCGAGGATGGTACCGATACTGCCATTGACATATTGTTTTTCAAGATCATTTTTGATGAACATGACTTGAGCGCCATTTTTGAGTTTGAGGATTTGTTCTGTGGGCATGTAAGCAGGATTGTATTCCCCTGTGATGTTGCCCAGATATGCTCGTTCGGGACTTTCTAATGCATCCAGCTTAGATTGATTTATGCGTTGCATGGTGGCATTCCGTGGAGAAAGGTATATATATCCTTGATCTTCATCAAAATCAGCCTCCGATCTTTCATTCAGATCTATAAGGGAATCATAGTCGACATCGCCACTTCTGATCTCATCCAATAGGTTGATAAAGTTACGATCAGTCTGTCGATATACTTTTTGAAGATTAATGAACTGAATATTTTCTAACTCTTTCCATACGAAAGAAGAGAAGAAATAGGGAGTTTCATACACTGTTTGAAAATATTTTTTTTCCTCGATACTGCTGACAATAGGTGGTAATTGATATATATCTCCAAATAAAACAATTCTCACACCACCAAACGGATTTGGATTTTGTCGATGCAATCTTAACATTCTGTCTATTCCATCGAGGACATCTGCCCTGACCATAGATATTTCATCTATGATCAATATCTCTAGTTTCTTGCACAATCTTACGATTCCGGGCTTGATATTTATGTCACCGGGAAGTACTAAACGTGGCGGCAATTTGAAGAAAGAATGTATTGTCTGACCATTGACGCGAAGTGCTGCAATGCCGGTTGGCGCCAGAATAGCAATGTTTTTGGAAGTGGATCGACGAAAAAGATCTAACAAAGTTGACTTGCCTGTTCCTGCCTTTCCTGTTATAAATAAATGATCTCCACCATTTTCAATTTCATCTAGTGTTTCCGAAAATTCATGTGATAGTTTAAATATTTGTTCCATCAGATGGATTGTGCTATTTTTTCCTTTGAAACAATTCTAAGTCCAATAAAGATCAATAATCCGTTCAATGCAAGTGTTAAAAATCCAAATTTAAACCCACCAAGTAACCACTCAGAATTGGAGTCAAGCCACCATGTAAACAGTGGACAAAGAATACAAATAATTGGTACCCATTTATTCTGTGGTACAAACCTGGTAAAGATGCCAAAAGAAAACAATCCAAGCAATGGACCGTAAGTCAGTCCTGCTATTTTAAATACCAGATCGACCACGGCTGTGCTATTGATATAATAAAACACCATGATCAACAGAAAGAGTACAAATGAAATGCCTAAGTGGACGAGTGTTCTTATTTTACGGTTCGTTTTTTCAGAATTTTCTTTCTTTTCAATATCAAGAAAGTCTACACAAATACTCGTGGTTAGCGCGGTTAACGCTGAATCAGCACTCGCATAAGTACTAGCTATCAATCCAACAAAGAAAAGAACACATACGGTGATACCCAGGTATTGCATAGCCATCATCGGGAAAAATTCATCAGATCGTGTCGGAATAGGTATGTTTTGTTGAGCAGCGTACAAATATAATGCCGCACCAAGTGTAAGAAATACAATGTTTACTATAAAGAAATTAATGCAGAAGGTAAATACGTTTTTCTGAGCATCTTTTAGCGTTCTGCAAGTCAAATTCTTCTGCATAAGATCCTGATCCAATCCGGTCATGACGATAGATATTAAGGCTCCACTAAGAAATTGTTTGAAGAAATTGTTTGGGTCAGCCCATCCATCACTAAAGAAAAATATCTTGCTATACTTACTGTTCGATACACTGTGAATCATTTCACTAAAGCCACTGCCCATCGACTGACTGATCATGTAGATGCACATCACCAATGCGCTAAGCATACAAGTGGTTAGTAATACATCTGTGTACAAGATTGTGTTGACACCACCCTTTGCAGTATATAAATAGATCAGACCGATGGTTAGAAAAACAGTAACAACAAATGGTAACCCGAGCGGTGCTGTGCAGAAATTGTGCAGTACAATAGCCGCCAAATACAGCCTCAAAGCTGAACCAATTCCTCGACTGATTAGAAAGAAAGTGGCACCGGTTTTATAGGCTGCGAAGCCAAGCCTTTTTTCTAAGTAGCCATAGATGGAGGTAAGGTTATGTCTATAATATAGTGGGAGTAGCACTTTAGCGATTACAAAATAACCAACTAAATTGCCCATGACAAACTGTAGGTAAGAGAATGCTTTATTCGCACCTCCTGCACCAACTTTACCCGGAACACTTATGAATGTAACCCCTGAAAGAGAAGCTCCAATCATACCGATGGCTACAAGTATCCAAGGAGCATTCCTTCCTGCAAGAAAAAATTTGCTATTGTCACTGTTTTTACTTGTAAAATGTGAGATCACTATCAGTACTACAAAATAGACTGCGATTATGCCTAATATGGCATAAGGAGATAGAAGAGACTGGTAGTTTGACTCCATGTTGCTTTTTGATTGATGGACAAAGTAAGTTAATATTTATGATAATATGAATTTAAATATATCAACTTATCATATGTGTCAGGTATTTGGGAACAATAGCAAATAATTTGAAGACATAAGAAACGCTTTTGTATTTTTAAGTTTTAGTTCAAAAAGGTTATTATGAATTTTCGCCTGATTATAATATTAAGTCTTATTTCTATAGCATTTTCATCATGTTTTTTACTTTTACAGGATTGTGAATCGGATTTTCAAAATAGGGTGAGTATTGAGATTTATGATGAATCCGGCAAAAATATGCTTGATACTTTAAAAGACTATGGAGATAAATTATTAAAGATCAATGATCAGGCAGGAATGCCGCTTCTATTCCAACAAGTTTCAATACCTGATGACCCTATGAAAAATGTAAATAATAGTTTCCTAAGAATTTATATAAATAAAATTAATCATGATGTCGGTTCAGAAAGTTTGGATTCATTTTATTTAGACTTTGAAAATAGACCATTAGATACACTTATAATTAAAATTGCAAGAAAGAATAGGCAAAATTGTGATTATAGCACAATTACAAAATTGGAATATAATGGTGTGGATATTATGAATCCCTATACGGAAACTGGTTCGAGCAAATATATCCGGCACTAAAGTTTTATTTTACTTATAAAATTTGAAATCACAATCATTACGACAAAATATACTGCGATAAAACCAAGATGGGCTTAGTTGGAAGAAGTGAGCTGTAGTTTGACTCCATGTAGCTTTTTGATTGATAACCAAAGTAATTTAATTTTTTTGATAATAAGTATTAAATATATAAACTTATCATATGTGTAGCAGGAAGTTTTGTAAATTAATTAATATTTTAATTATGAGGGCAACATTTTGTGATCCCATTCAGTATTCAAATTGTCGATTGCTTTATTATTAGTTGTATTTTATTAAAAGTTAATTTTTTTTAAAAGCAGCTAATATTGATTATATTCGTATTTTTTAGACATAGATTTTTAATCATTAACCCAACCTACATCAAATCATTTCTTTGATGTAATAGAACATAAGATAGAAATCCGGACCCTATAACTATATAAACTACCTCACATGAAATTTCTTTTACCTTTTCTCTGTCTTTGCTTTTTTAATTTAGCTTTCAATTCAAAATTGACCGGACAGATTCCTTGCAGTAACAATACCGATTGTATTTTTTCGACAAATATCAGCTTTCCTGACTCCATTAAGACAGTTTGCGTTAATGGATGCAATGTGGATATGCCTTTGGCCACGTTTTGCGGAGGAAGCATGGTATCATCTGCTTGGTATAAATTTAATACAGGTAATAATAATGCGATAATTATTGACATAAGTTCGGGCGATCTCACGACCCCTATTGTGGCTTTAGTGGAGAATTGCAATACTATTCTATCATGTGAATCCAAAATTGGTAATCTTGCCATGAATAGCGAATATTATATTGTCGTGGCAGACCAGAATAATTTGCAAGGTGATTTTTCGCTTTGTTTAACGTTGTCAAGAGACTCTTCTCTTTGTATTCGGGATGAAAGTTTGGTAGTAACTAACACTAGTTTGGGTTCACCTTTAGACGGGCCTTATTTTCCTGGTGAAACGCTTACATTTACATATTCCACTTCCTTTTTTGCAGGGGGAGGTTGCCAATGGTTGCACAGTTTTATTCCAATATTAAGTAAATGCTGGGGAGATGAAATACCTCATTTGTTAAATCCTCCTATCGGTTCACAATTGGTATGGGCTTCTCAGGGGACCATGACCTGGAAGCCTACGGACAATTATCCTGCAAGTGCTATTGGGATAAACGATGAAGGACAACTTTGTCTGATCGGGAGTGCGGGTTGCCAGGATTTTGTTGGTGGAGGATTATGCGGTATGACCGGGACACCTATGCCGGCAGGCTGGGCTTCTATTACTACTTCAGGAACATGTGGATTTGCTAATGAACCAAATTTAGCATGGGGTATTCCCCAAGGTTGCGGTTCATTAAAAGAAAGGTCTCTTTTATTCACGATAAAAATACCTGAAGATGCAAAGGATTGCATCGCAGAGAATGGGTTAACTATTGGATTGGCTGCTTTCACAGACGGAGCTACAGGTGGGTATAATAATGCTTCATGTAATGGTAATGGCTTTGATTTGATAAATATTTTCACCAATGATTGTGTACCTCCTACTTTAACAGTGATGAATGACACCATTTGTTCTGGAACAAATATTGATGCAAATATTATACTTGTTCCGGATACATCTTCTATTATTTGGACAGTCGGAAATATTCCCGGCATTAAAGGATCCTACAATGGTTCCGGAAAAAGTATAACTCAGAATCTTCAAAATACGACCGATCACGAAATATCTGTCCAATATAAAATCAGGGCGGTAGGAGGTGATGGTTGCGTTGGTGCAACTCAACTTCTTGATATATTGGTTTATCCTGAAGTCACTAGTAATATTGATGATCAATTCGTTTGTTCAGATTCACTAATTGAAATATCATCAATGCCGACTGGAGGCGCAGGAGGCCCTTACGATCATATATGGTCTACAGATACAACTCACGACAACACTTTATCATTTATAACCACAGTCGATACGAGCATCACCGTAACCATAATTGATGGTATTGGCTGTAGAAGTATAGATACGATTCGATTTGAGATTATGAGTTCATCCCTAATTATCAAACCAGTTGATACGTCTTTGATTGGAAACTTACTCGTCTCTGGCAATATAATTCAAAACTTTAGCGTAGGTGACTTTGAGAATGCTGAAGATTATAACTGGACACTGGATGGAATATTAATTGGTCGTGGCCAGGAAATTTCATATATGTTTGATAATGTCACAAATGGAATCCATTCACTATGTGTAGTGGCTAATAATTGTTCTTTATTGCCAGAAACATTATGCTGGGATATATTGGTAAAAACATTGGGCAATCATGATATTGAAAAACACTTAATTAAAGTATATCCTAATCCAAATGAAGGTTATTTTAAACTTGAATTGGCCTACATATTGGAAGGTACTATAGAAATATATGATCTGAACGGTCGTCAAGTTTATAATCAGAAATTAGACAAAAGCAATTTAATTCAGCAAATAAATGTAGGACTTTTCCCTCCTGCGTTGTATAATATCATATTGAGGAATGAAGTAGGTAAAATAATTGGTTGCAATAAATTCTTATTACATAAAAATTAGTAACTGAACTTTTGGAGCAAATAAATATCAATAAAATTATTGATATTACTTAGGCTAAATATAGAATTAGAGAACAGAATGAAGCTCCGATAACGTTTGGATGGTCTAAACTTGGATTAATAAATAATTAGCATGCTAACTAACACATGGTTTTATAATGATAGAGATTGAATTTCAATTAATGTTTTCTTGAAATTATTTAAACTTTGATTATTTCTAAATCAAGTTTTGGACTTAAGTTAATTCTTGATTAGTCATACTTTATCGATATATTTGGTAGAATTATTATCATAATAAAAATTAAACAAGCGATAGGTATGCGTAAATATTTACTCCTCCTTATTCTTTTAACTGGCAATTTAATTTATAGCCAGTCAACTCTTGTGCCTTGCGATGATAATATAAACTGCGCTTCTGCTCAAAATATATCAATTACTCAAACATCAGAAGCTGTCTGTATCCAAGGTTGCAATGTCGGGATGCCTCAGGGACCCTCTAACTCTAATGGTGGAGCATGCGAAAACATGACCAACGCCACAGCTTGGTTTACCTTTAATAGTGGAAGTCATAATAACGGATATATTAATTTCAGTTCGCAAGATCTTACTACTCCTCAATATTCAATATACAAAGGGTGCGATAATTGGTTAGAATGCAATCCAACCACAATAGCTCTTGAACCCAACACTAACTACTTTATTGCGGTGAGTGATGACAATGCAGCTGAAGGAGATTTTACTTTATGCATTGCGCTAATGGATGTAAATTCTCCTTGTGTTGGACAGCAAACATTAGAAATTATTTCCGCCAGTGAAGGTTCGCCATTGACAGGTCCATTCGTTCCTTGCGAAGAATTGACAGTAAGATATTCTATTGACTTCACACAGACAGGATCCAATTGGATTCACAGCATCATTCCTTCAATTGGAAATTGTTTTGATTATGTACAAGGTTCCGAACCATTTCCTGTAGTAAGGCCTAACGGCAATGCACCTTGGATATGGCGTCAGGCATCAACTTTACATTGGAAACCGACACAAAATGGAGATAACTTAATTGGAACCAATGTGAATACAGGACATTTGTGTGTGATTGGTTCAGCGGATTGTATCCCTTTTGAAGGTGGAGGAAATTGTTCAAATACCGGAACTCCTTTGCCTGCCGGCTGGGTTGCAACTTCCAATTCTAGTGATTGCAATAGCAACGAACCAAATCTATCCTGGGGTGACTCAAAGAAAAACATTCACACTGCAGAGTTTACAATAAAAGTCCCTTGCACGGCTTGTTCTGACCAATCTTGCAATGATTATTATGTTTCAGTTGCTTCTTTTTCAGATGGTCAGACTGGTGGCAACAATAATAATGCATGCAATGGACAAACCTTGATAAGTAAAAAATTTACCGTTAATTGCTGTCAGCCACCAGAAATCTCGGTTCAAAATGATGAAATATGCAGTAAGGGAATCTTTAATTCAAAAATCATCTTATCGCCGGCCAATTCTACGATTGAATGGACTGTTCCGGAAATTGATGGCATCACAGGTACTTTTGATGGTGAAGGTTCAAAAATCTCTCAAACCATTCGGAATTCAACATATGATTACATTACAATCCCATATTCTGTAGTAGCTGTTAGTCCCACTGGCTGCAAAAATGATCCTGTTACTCTCGAATTAGAGGTTTATCCGGATCTGATCACCCAGATCGATGATGAATTGATTAATTGCCTTGATAGCATGATGTATATTGGTGTCAATCCTTATGGAGGTTCGGGTGGAGGTTATGTATTAAACTGGTCGACAGGTGATTTCCATACGAATTGGATCGGTCTTGTAGTGGATAAAGATACGACTATTACTATTGAGATTGAAGATGATGGAGGATGCACTGAAACTGACACATTTCACATTACGCCAATCACGGAATCTGTTTCCATGCCCGTGAATACTCAACTTATAGGCAATACAAATCTATATATTTTCAATAATAGCAGTTTTAGTGTAGATCAATTTCCATTAGCACAATCTTATGAATGGACCTTTGATGGTGTCGTGATGGGAGAGGGTAGCGAAGTAGAATTTAGAATACCATATACAACTCAAGGAGCACATACACTTTGTGTGAGAGCCAGTAACAGCTGTGATCATACCGGATTGACCTTGTGTTGGGATGTCAATGTAGTAACATCAAAGCTTAATGCAGACTGCACGGGAGCCGAATATATTTGCAGTAAAAAAGCTAGAAAGATATTACTGCCTGGATTAAGCGGAAATGTATCAGATCTTAGTTATGATAATGTATGTAATCCAAATGGGTATGGAGAGTATAATTCTCATTGGATGGAATTTGATATCGCCAAAGCCGGAAAATTAACTTTCACTATAACGCCTACAGAAGAATGGCGGGACATGGATTTTGCTGTTTATAGAGTAGTTGATTCTCTTGAATGTTATACAAAAGTACCGGTTAGGTGTATGTGGTCAGGTGGGGGTGATTGCGATGGAGCGACAGGACTTAGGCTAGATGAGACGGATGAATATGAATATGGAGGATGTTCTGATACTCAAAATAATTTCCTTGCTCCGCTTGACTGTGAGGTTGGTGAAAAATATTACCTGGCAATTTTTGGTGGAGATGGCTTGCATTCATTTGATCTTGAATGGTGTGGTAATGCGTTAATGTCATGTGATACAGTGGCTTGTGGACCATTAAGCGTGGATGCGGTAACTTCAAAATCCACAGTTAGAATTTATCCAAACCCTAATACAGGAATATTTAATTTGGAAATGCCTTCTGCCACAAAAGGATCCATTGAATTGTATAACATTAATGGTAAAAAATTGCATCAACAAATAATCCAATACAATACAAAGCCACAGCAAATCAATGTGGAAAATTTGCTTGATGGAATTTATTTTGTAATAGTTAGAAATGAATCAGGCAGAATTGCCAACACAATTAAAATGGTAATAGCCAATTAATCCCGAATAATCCTTTTTTATAAGCATCATTATATTTTTGTATATGAAATTATTAGTACCAATTCTTTACATTCTTTTTTGCACTTCATTAATTGCCCAGCAACCATGTGCTAATAACGGCTCATGTCAAACAGCAGAAGAAATTATTTTTCCTGCATCTATGAATCAGGTCTGTGTGATCGGCTGCAACAATGATATGCCACACGGTCCAAAATTGAATGGGGCCGGTGCATGTAATTTTATGGCAAATCCAACAGCTTGGTATGTATTTAACACAGGAGACAATAATAGGGCTAGCTTCAATATTTCTTCAACCGATTTAACTAATCCAAAATTCGCACTTTTTTCTTCTTGTGATCAATGGCTTGAATGCAATCCTTCAATTTCTATTCTTGAGTCGAATACAGATTATTACATAGCTGTGACTGATGATGATGGACTAGAGGGCGATTTTGAATTGTGCATGAATTTATACCACGCTAGTGATTCTTGTTTAAAATCTCATAAGCTTGAAATAATAGGATCAAGTATGGGTTCACCTCTTGAGGGTCCATTTAAACCATGTGAAGAGGTTACATATCGGTATACAGTTAATTTTGATAAGACAGGGAGTAATTGGATTCATTCCATCATTCCTGTTATTAGCGATTGCTTTGATTATATACAAAATACGGAACCTCTCAATACTATTTTACCTGAAGGTAATGCAAAATGGTCATGGGTAGATGCCGATAGCCTGCATTGGAAACCTTCAGCCAATGAAGAGAGTCTTATTGGTGTAGATGCTAATTCAGGTAAACTTTGTTTATTAGGTGCGCCCGGTTGTATACCTTTTGCAGGAGGCACTGCATGTTCGAGCGAAGGTACTTCACTTCCTGGAGGTTGGGTAGGCGCTGTATATTCCGACGGTTGTAAAAGTATAAGTCCCAACCAGGCATGGGGAGATTCCAGAGTTGGAAATCATTTTGTGACCTTTACATTAAAAATACCTTGTGATGCTTGTGAAAACACAACTTGCAACGATTTCTCAGTTTCAATTGCTAACTTTGGTGATGGGCAGACAGGAGGGTATTCGAGTAATAAGTGCAATGGTAGTGTCATGGCGAGTAAGAAAATTCTTGTGAAATGTTGCCAACAGCCATCTCTTGATTCGGTGGATGCTGTAATTTGCAGCAAAGCTGCTTTTGATCCGACTTTGGATCTTCAGCCGTCAAACAGCACAATAGAATGGACTGTCACTGCTCCTGACGGATTAATGGGAGCTTTCGCCGGCGAAGGTTCCGGCATTAACCAAAGGCTTCAAAATACCAGTGATGAAGAACAGACGGTAGTCTACCAGATTATTCCTATTAGCCCGTCCGGTTGTAAAGGGGACACTACAAGCATTAAAGTAATTGTTAAACCTGATATCTTATCTAACATCTCTCATGATCTAGTTAACTGTAAAGATAGTTTACTCTATATCGAAGCGGATGCTCAGGGTGGATCCGGTGATGGCTATTCATATAGTTGGTCAACAGGTTCTGACAATGAATCAATCACTATATTGACAGATGAAGCAAAAACTGTGACGTTGACCATAACAGATGATGAAGGATGCTCACAGACTGATACCTTGAAAATTACGACTATTACAGATCCGGTCAGCCTACCATCCAGTGTTAAATTAACAGGGAGTCCAACTGTATTTATAGATAATTTTAATAAGTTTTCGTGTGAAGCATTTCCTGTTGCACAGTTTTACGAATGGTCGATCGATGGGATAGTAGTAGGTTATGGAAGAGTGACTGAATTTAGAATTCCATATTTATCATTGGGCACGCATACACTTTGTGTTAGAGCATCCAATTCATGTGACCTTGTAGGACAAAGTTTATGCTGGGATATAAAATTCATAGAATCGCCTTTAAATATGGACTGTACGGGCGCAGAATATGTATGTAATAAAAATAAAAAATCTCTTACATTCCCTGGTTCATACGGTTTGGCACAAGAATTAAATACAGGAGATTATTGCTCTGGAACGACTTACGGAGAGACTAATTCTCATTGGATAAATTTTGATATTGCGCAAGCCGGTAAATTGTGGTTTACGATCAAGCCTAAAAATCCTCTGGATGTTGATTTTGTAGTTTTTAAAAGAGTGGACGATGGAGGATGTTATACAAAAAAATCTGTCAGATGCTGTTATTCAAGTAGTGGAGCTTGCAATCTCGACTTAGGTCTTTCTCCTGACGAAACCGACGTATTTGAAGGAGGTGGATGTGAAAATGGTAATAATGGACTTCTGGCAGCACTCGATTGCGAAGTCGGAGATAGTTATTATTTGGTGATACTTGCTTATAATAATACTGAAAAGACAAAATATAGTATTGAATTTTGTGGTACGGCCCTGATGACTTGCGATGACTATGTATGCGAGACACTTGGCTCCACCTCCTTAATTTCTAGCAATTCCCTTAAAGTATTTCCGAATCCAAATGACGGTAATTTTACTTTAGAATTACCTCATATCATGAGTGGAACTCTAGAAATCATGGATACGAATGGGAAAATTATTAAAAACCAACGATTGATAGATTATGAAAAAAATCAAAATATTTCAATCAAAGGACTCTCGCCAGGACTTTATAATATAATGATCAGAGATACTTATGGTAAAACTGTCGGAAATTGCAGATTAACCACGCTTTAACTATTATACATATGAAATCCATTTGAAATCCTTAGTAGAATATATGCTCCAAACAACATTTGGAGTTTCATGATGTATCATGATATACGTTGACAACTAAAAGTGTGGAAAACTTTCTAAATTTAAAGTTATGACAAAAAAAGTTAGAAGGTTATTTTCAGAAAGTTTCAAAAAGGAAAAGGTAGAACAGATAGAATCTGGTCAGATTACCGTACATAAATTATCCAATATGCTGGAGTTGGGAGACACTGCTATTTACAGGTGGTTGAAGAAATATGGAACGAAAGATTATAAATCTCCGGTAATAGTAATTGAAACAGAATCGGATTATTTAAAGTGGAAAAATTCTGAAGGGAAGATCCACCACATGGAGAATTTATTAGGAAAACAACTTATAAAGATTGAGTATTATGAGGAGCTATTGAAGGTTGCTGGCGAGCATTTTCAAGTGGATATTAAGGAGAAATTTTTAAAAAAGTCTTAGCCAACTTTCAGACAAGAACTAAATCATTTAGTATGGAACAGTTATATCAGAAGTAGGCTACAGTCGTCAGGGATTAAGTCAACATCAGAAAAGTGAGGTTCAAATAGATAAGCTAAAATCTGATGTGCTTGAGTTAGCGAAAGTGTGGCGGGCCAACCATCCTGGATTTAGTGCGAGGACTTTGTTTTATAGTATATTAAATCAAGGAATATACCTGGGAGTTGGCATAAATAGATTCGAAAGATGGGTGGCTGAAGCAGGAATGAATGTCCGGAAAAGTCGGCCACAAGTACCAAAAACAAGTGATGGAAAGGGAAAATATGGAGCGTTAATATGGATGGAACATTTTATTTTTGCCTCAAAGATTGCCAATTCATATTATGCTTACTTCCTTCAAAATATGAAAGCGAGCAAGCTGGCTAGTTTAAAAAAAGCATTAGCATAAGAGGAGCTCAAAATCTAAAATTTGCCATTCATCATACAGACAAGGCTCACAATATGAGGCATTGATTTATTTAATGCTCCTAAATGAATTGGGTATGCAGATAAGCAGATCTAAAATGTAAAGAAAACGGTAGTGCAGAACAACTAAACGATAATGTTAAAAACAGGTACTTGATACCATGGGGAGTCACGACTTATTCAGGACTCGTTAAAGCATGTAAAAAATACAAAAGCTGAATAATGAACAAAGGGCAATTAAACAACTTGGAAATAGAACCGGTACAATTTGAAGAATACATTGAATCATTACCATTGGAAATGAGGCCGACTAAAGTTATGTTCGATTTCAAAAACAATGAGCAATGAATGGGTTTATAAGGCATGATTCCCTAAACTGGAATAAATTAAAAAGCAGAAGGAAAAGCCCCTTCCCGGAATTCATTCCTATATGAGTAATTACGCTATTCTTCAGAGCTCCAGTCCCTTTACGCAACGCGAGTCAAAAATGAAAGATATTACTATATTTACAAAATCAAGTTTTCCACATCTTGTTGGGTTGTTGGGTAAAACCTGTCAATTGAAATCATGATCCATCATCATTCTAACTTCTGACTTCTAACTTCTAACTTCTTACATCTCAATTTAATCTGAGTGTAAGAAAATATGTTAAAGGAAAATAGTTGTCGCAAAGCTAGAGTTTCACTAATACTGAAGTTTTTCACCAAATGCTAGATCTCCAGCATCACCAAGCCCGGGAACAATATAGGATTTTGCTGTTAATTCTTCATCAATTGCTCCTGCCCATATCTTCATATTAGGATAGATTCGTCTTACTTGCTCAATAGCATATTCTGAAGCAATAATAGTCACAAGGTGAACTTCTTTGGGAGTCCGGGGGGGGAGGGGGGGATGGTAGCAGCATTGGATCAGTAAATATGACTATTTTATTTTCAAGAGTCGGGCATGTAACATAATCCATTCTAATATCATAAGTTCCATCCTGCCGATCTTTTCTATATGCTGAGATGAAACCTGCCTCTGCATAATCCATCAATTTAAGTAATCCATTTTGTAATGGTAATCCTGCTCTAAGTATTGATAATAAGACAACCTGATCATCAGTGGTCTCAGTTATCATGCTTCCAAGTGAAGTTTGAACCTCTTCTGCGGAATAATGCATCGTTTTGCTTATCTCATATCCAACAATCATTCCAAACTTTTCAAGATTATTCCTGAATCGGGGTCTGTCATTCTGAATATTAACGTTTCTTAACTCAAACAGAATTTGATTGATATATGAATTCGACAAAGAGAAATTCGTTACCATCGTTTGGATTTTTATAAAATTAAAAGATATGTTCTGCTTTTAGTATTTTGCTATAAGACTCATAGCACCACTTACTATATACTGACAGGCAATCGCCATCACAATGAATCCCATAATCCTGGTGATTGCTTTCATTCCAGCTTCCCCCAATAATTTTGCAATCAAAGGTGCACTTAATAATAAGAGATAAACAATTACACCAAGGGTGAATAGCACACCTAGAATGATCCCTCTTTTGTCCCAGCTGTTATGCTGAGAGAATAAACTGATCAATAATGATATCGATCCTGGTCCTGACAATAGGGGCATTGCTAAAGGGCTAAAACTAATATCTTCTTTTTGTTTGGCTTCTTCCTTCATCTTGTCATTGATGGATTCTGCGCGAATGACCTTACCATTCAAAAGATTGAATCCTGAATTCAGTATGACCAATCCACCGGCCAAACGCAGGGCTGGAATACTGATGCCAAAAAAGCTTAGTAAGATAGAACCTCCCAAAAAGAAAACTACACAGATCAATGTAAAATAAATACTGGTTTGAAGTGCAGTTTTGTTGCGCTCTTTTCGAGTGTAACTTTCAGTGAGCGAGGTGTATACAGGAAGCGCACCAATGGGATTTACCACAGAAAATATAGAAGCCAGTACCGCGATAAACAATTCCATTAGTAGACTTTTAGTTTATCTGCAACTAGTTCGAGACAATATGATAATAAAGCTTCTTGCGTCAAAGTGGAATTGTCAATTAATATAGCGTCTGAAGCTCTTATTAGTGGACTATCTGCTCTGGTTGAATCTATATAATCTCTTTCAAGAAAGTTTTCCCTAACTGATTCAAAAGTAGCCAAAATATTTTTATCGTCGAGTTCTTTTTTTCTGCGCATGACTCGTGTTTCGAGGTCGCATGTCAGGAATAATTTGAGCTCTGCATTTGTTAAGACCACAGTGCCAATATCTCTTCCATCCATTACAAATCCTTTACGCTCGGCCAGACTTTTCTGAATATCAACCAATTTAGTGCGTACTTGAGAGATGGTTGAAAAAAAACTAACAGCGCCATTTACTTCCATCGTCCTTAATTCATTTTCCAGGTATTCACCATTCAGGTATAGATGATTTGAGTTGCCTACTCTCTTGAAATTAAGATCTATTTCTTCGAGAGCTTCTTCTAAATCAGCAATGTTTTCTTTGTTGATTTTCCTTTTTATCATGTGGAAAGTTACAGCACGATACATGGCACCGGAGTCTATGTAAATATAATCCAAGGCTTCAGCAAGGGCTTTTGCTAAAGTTGATTTGCCACAACCTGAATAGCCATCAATAGCAATATTGATTTTTTTTTCCAATAGAAAGATTTTGGTTAAAAAAATAAGCCGATCAATAACCGGCTTATTTTTTTAATGTTTTAATATTCGTCTTCGTTGAATAAAAAGTCATCTCTTCTTGGATAATCAGGCCATACATCGTCAATACCTTCAAACATTTCACCTTCTTCCTCCATCTCCTGAAGGTTTTCAATAACCTCCAAAGGGGCTCCTGATCGAATAGCAAAATCAATCAATTCATCGCGCGTAGCAGGCCATGGTGCATCTTCCAGATGGTGAGCTAATTCTAATGTCCAATACATATACTGTGGTTTAATATTTTTTTATAATGATTATGATTCAATTAACTCTTTTTAAGACGATTATATTATCAACATCGCGTCTCCATAGGAGTAAAAATTGTATTCTTTTTTAATAGCTTCCTGGTAAGCCTCCATGATTAGATCATGTCCGCCGAAGGCACTAACCATGATCACCAGACTTGATTTCGGAAGGTGAAAATTTGTTAGCATACAATTCGCTACATTGAACGGATATGGAGGAAATATAAATTTATTGGTCCAACCTTCTGCTGCTTTCAGCATTCCTTCAGCCGAAACGGCAGATTCAATTGATCTCATTGATGTTGTACCTACAGCACATATCTTATTATGGGACAACTTAGCTTTATTTACAATTTGCGCGGTTTCGTCAGTGATTCTAAAGTATTCTGCTTCCATCTTATGTTTAGACAAATCTTCTACATCAATACTCCGAAATGTACCTAGCCCGATATGTAAGGTAAGTTCAGCAAAATTAATTCCCTTGATCTCAAATCTTTTTAATAATTCTTTGCTAAAATGCAGGCCGGCTGTTGGGGCCGCTACCGCACCGGTAGATTTAGCGTATACTGTCTGATATCTATCTTTATCATTTTCATCAGCAGTCCTAGTTATGTATTTTGGAAGTGGAGTATTGCCTAGTTGGTCAAGGATACCCATGAAATCATCCGTTGTGCCGTCAAAAAAGAACCTTATAGTCCTTCCTCTGGATGTTGTATTGTCAACTACTTCAGCCACCAGGACTTCATTACCCTTGGCATCATTGAAATAAAGCTTGTTTCCAACTCTGATCTTTCTGGCGGGATCGACCAAAACATCCCACAGTTTCATTTCTTTATTCAACTCTCTCAATAAAAATACCTCGATCATTGCTCCGGTTTTTTCCTTTTTGCCATAAAGTCTGGCCGGGAAAACTCGGGTATCATTCATTATCATGACATCTCCTGAATCGAAATATTCTAAAATATCCTTAAATACTTTATGTTCTATTTTTCCGGTGTCTCTGTGGACAACCATAAGTTTTGAAAGTTCTCGTTGCTCTGATGGAAACTGAGCAATTCTGTTTTTGGGAAGTTCAAAGTTGAAGTTCGATAGTTTATATCTCATGAATAAAATTTTCTAAAAGCTTAAATTGAGCGCAAAAATAAAATTTTTGAGCAATTTCGAGACTTTATTTTAATAATTAGATGAAAATCAATGGGCATAGTTGAAGTTTCATGTCTAATTATGCAATATATTTTTGCAGTTAATGTGCATGTTATCCTCCTTTACGAGCCTTACTCTATTGCAAACCCCTTTTGATGTAAAAGGTTTACCTATCTTTGATTTTGTTTTGAAAAACACTAATCATTGAAAAGGTATTACTTAATTTTTTTTATTTTATTGTTATTCAAATCGTTTGCAATTGGCCAAAACGATAGCATTATTTTGCCTGAGGTTATGATTACAGCCCCTTTTAACCAACCCATTCAAAATGCAGTATTCATTATCAAACACCTGCCTGATTCAAATGAAATAGGCGTATTGACTCCGTTGACTGATTTGATGGCCAATGATGGTGTATATTTTAAATCATATTCTGCTAATGGATTAACTACGGCTAGTAATAGAGGTTTTGGTGCTTCTCAAACAAAAGTATATTGGAATGGATTTTTGTTAAATAGTCCTCTAAATGGAACTATGGATCTTAATCTGATCAATATTGATGCATCTTCCACCAAAGTAACCTTTGTTAAATCAAATATACCAGTCATGGGTGGACTTTCCGGACCTGGAGGTAGTATATGGATAGAACCATCTTTTGTAAATAGTAAGAATGAAAGTTCAATAAATTTGAGATTAGGATCATTTAATACCTATAATATAACTGCTGCTTTGCAAACCAGTAAAAAAAGTTTTGTCAATATTTTGCGGTTTGGAGCTGGAAAGGCAGACAATAATTATAAATACAGGTCTGTTCTGAATTACAAACGCCCATATGTTCGGTTGAAAGATGCGGAGTCTTCACAATGGTCTCTATCAGACAATATGCTGATCAAACTAAAAGCTTCGCAATTGAATATTAATCTGCTTTTTAATGATAATAAAAGAAGTTTGCCACCGACCATTACTTCTTCAGGGCCAGCCGCCTTTCAGAAAGATCGTGCCATCAAAGCAGGATTAAGTTATGACAGCGCACTCGGCAAGTTCTCTCAAATCAGCGTGAATGCCGGCTATAGCTATGATGAATTGTTGTATTATTTTGTAAAGAATGAGAAGGGTCATGCATCTTACTTTGTCCATACATTTCCCTTATCGATCAACAGCAGTACCAGGTTGCTTCATCATGAGATAAAGTTGAACTTCAATAATATTTTTTACAACATTCAAAGTTCTGAAATTGAAGTTCCTGAAGAGATTAACCATAATCTGACCATCGAAATCAATAATGGTGAAGACCATTTTATTAATTATGGAGGCTCGTTTCAAAAGCAGCTGACCACATTTTATAACCCTCCACTTTCCTACAGGGTATACACTGAGGGTAATTTTTCTAAAAACTTTAAAATGAGTCTTTCATATGCGAGGACTCATCAATTGCCAACACTTAATGACAGATATTGGCCATTGTCCGGTAATGTGGATTTGCTTGTAGAAGAGTCTTCATCTTTCGAATTAAATACCAATTACTTCAATTCAAATGGATCCGGAAATTCATTCCTAATCTCTGCTTCATTATTTCATAATACTGTGGATAATTGGATAGCATGGATTCCTGTTTCAGGCGATTTCTGGAGCCCATTTAATGTACAAAAGGTTATATCGAAAGGGGTGGATATTAATATGGACCGTAAGTTCAGATTGCGTGAAAATGTTAATATTAAGGTGAATTATAATTTAAATATTTCCGACCCAAAAATTGATAAGATATATTTAGGCAGCCCAGCAATAGTCGGAAAAAAGTTGATCTATGTTCCGAATTTTCAACAAGGTATTTCTGCAACCGTTTATCTGTCGAACTCCAATTTTTATGCATTTTGGAGGAACGTAGGCAAACGATTTACGAGTTTTGACAATGATAAGGCATATCAATTGAATTCTTATTCTCTTTTCGATATTGGTTATAAAAGATCTGTAAGGATAAAGGAGAGCAGGATCAATGTTGGCCTAAAAGCTAATAATATCTTTGACTCCTCTTACGAAACAATTGCCTATCGGCCAATGGCAGGAAGAAGCTTTGAAGTTTCAGCAGCTTGGATTATTAGATATGGCGACTAATACCAAATGGAATTTCGTAAGTGTCCAAATAAATATGGATAAACGACTTTCCGCTCGTTATAGCACTCCAAAAAATTAGTCGACTAAATAATTCCTATAAGTATAAGCGACTTTGAAGATTATAATGAAAAACTGTATGTATAACTAATTGCACAACAAGTTATATATTTTAATAAATAATTTATAAAAAGATGGATACGAATAAAGTAGTTGACTTTTATTTGGCAGATTCCTCCCTTCAGTCGGAATGACAAAACCTTTGTTTAGAGGGGGTATACAATGGAGCGGAGCAGCCGCCCCATTTTATACCCATATCCCATCTGCTTAAAGTCTTTCCGAGCGAAGCGAGGAATCTTTATAAGCTAAGTCTTTTCTTCTTCCCTTTGTGCAATCTGTTATACGCACTGAAAAACTTATAATTTACTAATATTAAATAATTATCATATATTTGCCCTCTATATATGTACGGTAATACTAACTGAATAAGCACAAAACTGCATGGCTCGAAAAATTCCAAGTTCTATTCCGCGGCCAAAACCGAATTATTTCCTTTCAATTATAAGTATCTCACTTGTCCTTTTTTTGCTGGGATTGGTTGCATTTTTATCATTGCATACCAACAAATTAATAGATACATTTAAGGAAAATGTCAATGTGATCACAGAATTGCGTGATTCAGTTTCCTTGGAAGAGACAGATTCTTTGATAGAATTTATCAAATTGCTACCAGCTGTTAAACTGGCAACTATAGATCTGGTCAATAAAGAAGAAGCATTAACCCTGATGAAAAAGGAAATGGGAGATGACTTCCTTCTCGATGAAATGTCCAACCCTTTGAATGATGTAGTAGTATTCAATGTTAAATCAGCTTACTTGGATTCTACCAATCTTAAATCGGTAAAAAGTTCTATCATGGATAAATTTCCATGTGTGACAAATGTGTTTTATCAAGAGACTTTTGTAGATAAAGTCTCAGTAATGTTAAGTAAGATTGGTTGGGCAATATTGGGTATTTCAATTTTGTTTCTTCTCATTGCTCTGACAGTGATGCATAGTACGATTAAGCTTTCAATGTATTCAAACCGCTTTCTTATTAAGAATATGCAGCTGGTAGGTGCTTCGAAAGGATTCATCCAACGACCTTTCCTTGGTAAAGGAATTTTATGCGGATTCTTAAGTTCTATCGTTTCACTGTTGTTGCTTTCTGGTGTGATTTATGGCATGATCACATACATACCTGATATTGAGTATGTTATCGATTGGAGATCTACAGGGATGCTCTATGGTATCATCGTATTAGGAGGTATTTTCATCACAGTATTATCTACTTTTTTAATAGTAAACAGATATATTCGTCTAAGAAAGGATGACATGTTTTGATATGTTACTGACTAACTTTACCTTTGGATTTTTAATAATTATATATGAGTCAAAAGAAAAAGGGTAGCGTGGCTCCCAATCAGCCGCTTCGTCCGACTGCTTCTAAAATTTCTACATCACCTGATGTTACTGTAGCCAAGACAGCAAGAGTGATTAATACAGAAGATCTTGTTTTTAGTAAGGAAAACTTTAAATGGATCTTTATTGGTATGGGAGTAATGTTGTTAGGATTCATCCTGATGTCAGGTGGTTCTATGCCTGATGCCAACACATGGGATCCTAATATTATTTATAGTTTCAGAAGGATCACGCTTGCTCCATTCTTAATACTGGCTGGGATCGTAATAGAGATCTATGCCATTTTCATAAACAAGAAATAGTCATATCCACAAACCACAGTCCCAATGAGTGAATGGCTTGTCGCGCTCATCCTTAGCATTGTAGAAGGATTGACAGAGTTTTTGCCTGTATCAAGTACAGGGCATCTTATTCTTGTGAATGAGTTTGCCACTTTCTCTGATGAAAAGTTTTCCAGAACTTTTGATATGTTTATCCAGGTGGGTGCGATTGGATCAGTATTGATATACTTTTGGAAAAAATTGTGGATCATAGATGAAGTGGATAAATCTCTGAAAAAAGACACCATAGACATATGGATAAAGACAATAATCGGCGTTATTCCAGCTTTGATCCTGGGCTTCTTATTTAAGGATTTTATTGAAGAAAAGCTGCTTAATTCTAAGGTGGTAGCTGTTTCGTTGATCATTGGAGGAATAATTCTATTATTTATAGAAAAACAATTTACGAGGCCTTCAATTCGAAATGTCGCTCAATTAAGTTATAAAAAGGCATTTGGAATAGGCATATTCCAATGTCTTGCAATGATTCCGGGAGTATCAAGATCTGCTAGTAGTATTATTGGCGGTATGAGCTTAGGGCTCGATCGTGTTACTGCAGCCGAATTTTCGTTTTTTTTAGCAATACCAACACTTGGAGCAGCAAGTGCCTATTTTTTACTGAAACATGCGATTGGATTTAACAGTCATCAATTTTTGTTACTAGCCTTTGGTTTCGTTGCTTCCTTCTTGGTAGCTTATCTGGTAATTTCAATCTTCATGAAATTTATCAAGACAAACAACTTCGTTAGCTTTGGAGTTTACCGGATAATTTTGGGTCTAGGTATATTGATATATTTCTACATGTAAAATAGAGCTAATTCATTATGTGGCAATATATTATAAAAAAAATAGCTTACGGTTTTATAATAATTGTCACGGTAGTCTGTACCATTTCCAGTATTATTTATTTGTCACCTGTTGACCCAGCTAGATTAAGTTTTGGGCAATTGTCTGATGCAAAAACTGTGGAAAGCAAAAGAAAGTCGATGGGTCTGGATCAGCCACTATCCAAACAATTACTTTATTACTTAAGAGATCTGTCTCCGGTCAATATTCTTGGAGCTGACAACATTGCCATCGCAAACTATTCTTCATTTAAACTATTAGGCATAGGCAATAAAGTACTTCTTGTCAAATGGCCATATATGAGAGAATCCTATCAAAGTGGCAGAGCTGTCAGTGCTATTCTGTATGAAGCTATTCCGGTTACACTTATTTTAGCGCTTCTTTCTATAATTTTTGCAGCTGTGGTGGGAATAAGCTTGGGCATCATGTCTGCTGTAAGACAAGGAAGTTGGCTTGAACAGTTCGCGCTTTTTATATCAACAATAGGATATTCTTTGCCAAGTTATGCTACCGCTATATTTTTTGCAATAGTTTTTGCTTTTTTGTTGGGACCAATTACAGGGCTCAACCTAACTGGATCACTTTTTGAGTTAAATGACAATGGAGATAAGGTAATCATCTTAAAGAATCTTATTTTGCCTGTTTTAGCACTTGGGCTCAGGCCTGTATCAATAGTTACTCAGCTCACAAGATCAGCTATGCTGGACAATCTGAGTATGCCATATGTAAGGACTGCAAGAGCCAAGGGGTTGGCTGAGTCGAGCATCACATATCTGCATGTCCTGAAGAATGCATTAAATCCAATTATTACTGGAATATCAGGTTGGTTTGCATCACTGATTGCTGGTGCATTTTTTGTTGAAAATGTATTTAATTTCAGAGGATTGGGCGCAGTTACAGTTAAAGCTTTGCTGGATTTTGATATCCCAGTTGTGCTGGGAGCGGTAATATTTACTTGCGTCATGTTTGTGATGATCAATATTATCGTTGACATTCTATACGCACTTACAGATCCTCGGATTAAATATTAGATTAGTGGTCAGTTGTCAGTAATCCAGTGGTCAGTAATCCAGTGGTCAGTAGTCAGTGCTCAGTAATTTAGTCCTCAGTGTTCAGTAATCTAGTTGTCAGTTGTCAGTCATTAGTAATCAGTTACTAAATTCAGACGTTTGAGAACAAAGGAGATGTTACCTTTCAGAAATCTAATTGAGTCTTTATTCCTCATTACTTATAAAATTGAGAAGGTGAGAAGGTGAGAAGGTGAGTTTCGCCAATATGCGAATGTTTATTATAACAAAAATTCCTCCACCCTTGGAACTCTAACTCTAACTATAAAATTGGATTATTCCACTACTTATTACTGATTACCGATCACTGATCACTAATTACCCTTCGAAGTGAAGAGAGACTGTCCATGTTCTGGAGAATACTTTATCCAAAACCTTTGAGGTTTCTTTCTGGCCGTTATAAATCAGTATATTATTGAGGCCATGACTATATTTAACCTCAGGTGAAAAGATAAAAAATGGCAAGAAAAACTGTAATCCACCGCCTAATTCAATGGCAAAATCAGTAGGGGCTATTTTTAAGATGCTTTGTGCTTCTACCGCTCTGTTCTTGTTGGACACATCAAAGCTGTATTTTACACCGCCTAAAACGAATGCTCTAATATCTTTATAAGGATTGGTTTTATACCTCACCTGGAATGGCAACTCTATGAATACACTTTCAGCCTTACGTTCTAAAATTGGTCTACTTGAATTGATTAGATCAAAAGCAAGATTCCTTTCAGTAAATGAAAACGTCGGCATCAGTCGAAAATCAACTGATTGACCAATTTTTAAATTAGAGATCACACTGACTATAAATCCTTGTCCTTTAGCTGAATTGATACCAATTATGCTATCAGAGGTTAAAAAATATCCTGAACGGAATATTTTATAATTTGTTTGATTGTAACCGAGTGTTAAACCAAAAAAGAAAGGCTTATTGCTAAAATCTCGATAGTTGGCACTTTGATAGTCGTTACTTCTTTTCTTTTGTGCATTTAAAGTCAAAGAAAATAATAATAGCGAAAAAATAATTGTGGTTAATCTCATTTAATACTCTTGTATATAGTGCATATTCCTCCGAAAAGTGGTCTTGCTAAGACATTTTTAAATCCTGTTTCAGTCAGGATATTTATAAACGATTGACCATGAGGAAATTGTTGTACGGATTCGTATAAATATGTATATGCAGAAGCATCGCCGGAGGTTAACTTTCCAATAAAAGGCATTATGTACTTAGAATATAATTTATATATTCCATTGAGCACCATTGATTTAGGTATAGAGAATTCTAGAATTGCAACTTGTCCTCCTACACGTGTGACACGGTACATTTCTGCTAAACCTTTTTTTAGATCTTCAAAGTTTCTAACACCAAAGGCGACCGTAACGGCATCAAATGTGCCGGTATCAAATTTTAGGGACTCACTATCACCCTGTTCCAGAGTAATTACTTCAGACAAACCTATCTTTTCGATTTTATCTCTCCCAATTTCTAACATTTTATTACTCAGATCTATACCTGTTATAGATTTTGGACTAAGCTGTCTAGCTGTCATAATAGCTACATCCCCTGTTCCTGTAGCAACGTCCAGAATATTTTGTGGTTTGTCAGCAGCGATCATTTTGATCATCTTTTTTCTCCAACCACGATCTATTCCTAGAGTGAATACATGGTTCAATAGGTCATAACTTCCTGCTATATTGTCAAACATAACTTCTATTTGACCTTTCTTTGCTTCTTCAGCAGAATATGGTTTTACTTCACTCAATCAGGAATAATTTTAAAAAATAAATATAAAGGTAATTGAAACTATTTAAGATTTTAGCTTAATTGAATTAATTAACAGCATCAACTATTTCCTCACTCATTGGCTTTGTCTTGTAATTGAAAACTTTGACCAGGTTACCTTTTTCGTCGATAAGAAATTTTGTAAAATTCCATTTGATTGGATCTTCTACCCCTAATTTGGCTGCTTCCTTAGTTAAATAACTAAATAAGGGAGATATGTCTTTTCCCTTTACGACCATCTTGGCAGCCATTGGAAAAGTAACTCCATAGTTTTTTTGACAAAAATTTGCTATTTCGGCATTGGAACCTGGTTCTTGTCCACCAAATTGATTAGCCGGAACACCTACAATTACTAGTTTCTTATCCTTAAATTCTTTGTACAAGGATTCCAATCCTTCATATTGCGGTGTATAGCCACATTCTGAAGCTGTGTTTACTATTAAGATCTTTTTTCCTTTAAACTTAGAGAAATCTATTGTCCCGGATGTCAGGGCATCTACTTTAAAATCATAAATTGACTGCGCATTAAGTTCCATAGAGAGCATTAAGGTTAAAACTGTTAGTATTTTATACATTATGTATTTAGTATTAGTATTAATTCTTCAAACAAGTATTCGACCTTAATAACCAACTTTGGCTTCAATAGTTTAAAATAATGTACCTTGACCATCTTCCAGATCGAATTCTATTGTATCGCCTATATGCAGGTTATTTTCTGAGCCAATAGAAGTATTTGATTCTTCAGATTTAATAGACTCTTCTATAACCAATTCAAAATTTCGTAATTTCTCAGAACTCAATCTGTTACCTATTGCTTTCCAGCCTTTTACATCAATGAACTCAGCCAGATTTATTGTATCAGCTACCCAATTGTTCCTCACTTTCAATTCATAATTGACGATTGGCTGCACTGCAGTGCTTATGAACAAAAGAGATGAGTCAGGATGGTCAGTTATATATGGAAATCGGTTAAAAGTAGCATCATTCTCCAGCTTAAAGCGTTTCACCATGGTCCATCCTTTATGTCCATCAAAGTGAACTGCGCTGAAGATCAAATCTTCTTTATTTATGAGAATTTGATTGACTTCTTTGGTATTGATTTTTAAGGAAAGGTCGAATGGGACCAATTCAAGACTCCCGTCATTGTATAGAATCAACAGCTTGTCACCATTATCTATAGCTCCTATTTTATTGCCTTTTTTGTCAACATTGAGCTTACTGGATTCTTCATCAAAGTATAAAACTTGAGCACCTAAAGTAGAACCACCTTTTTCACCTAGACTTACCTTTTTTACAGGATATTTAGTTACTGTATTTCCCTGAGAATCCCTGCCTTTTATCAATAATGAGCTGAAATCAAAATCAAATACCTTGATCTTCGCTTTGGCAGTAGGAGAGAGGACGATTTTTACGATCTCTGCTTCACCGTTGACATTTGCAGAAAAATAATGCAACTTTGGTTTTGCGGCTCCTTTGGTCAGGTCATATTCTTTATCTCTGGTGATGCTGGTAACATTAAATCTTTTAGCATAAGCCTTACCTCCCGGGCCATCAGAATATATTAGATTATAGGTAGTTCGTTCATCATTTTTACTCCAGACAGCGACATGAATTATATTTTTGCCGATGAATGTTTTCTCAGATAGTCTTGTGACGATCATCTTTCCTTGATCTGTAAATGCAATGATGTCGTCTATATCCGAACAGTCTGTGACGAATTCGTCTTTTTTTAATCCAAACCCAACGAAACCTTCTTCTCTATTTACATAGAGTTTAGCATTGTTCTGAACCACTGCGGCAGCTTCAATTGCCTCGAATTGGGTTAAAATGGTCTTCCTTTCTCTACCTTTTCCGTATTTATCTTTTAGGTATTTGAACCAGTCAATGGTAAATTCGATCAGGTTCTCTAGGTTTTTATTGACCTCTGCGATTTGCTCTTGTAATGACTCAAGTTCTTTATCTGTTTCGAAAGAACTATACTTAGAAATCTTTTTGATCCTAATCTCTGTTAATTTAATGATATCCTCTTCAGTAATATCTCTGGGTAATTTTGCTAATAACTTTTCAGTAGGTTTACGGAAAGAAGGAGTTGAAACGTATTTCTCCAGTCCTGTTCTAACTGCTATGAGCACATCTTCGTAGCTTTCGGATTCTTCTATGTCTCGGTAAATCCTTTGTTCTATGAAGATTTTTTCTAAGCTTGTAAAAAACCATTTTTCAAGAAGTTCATTCAGCTTTATCTGAAGTTCTGCTTGAAGCAGATTCTTTGTTTGATTGACGCTAAACTTCAAGATTTCTTCTACACCGGTAAAAATAGGTTTATCGGCTATTATGATACAAGCTGAAGTGGAAATGCTACTTTCACAATCACTGAAACGGTACAAAGCATCGATAGTCTGGTCGGGGGAAATTCCCGGCATTAATTCTATTGTAATGCTGACGTCTTTTGCCGTATTATCTGTGATCTTTTTGACCTTGATCTGACCTTTATCGTTTGCTTTAATTATACTTTCTATGAGTCTGTCTGTAGTCGTTCCAAAAGGCAATTCTGATATTTCAAGCAAACTCCTGTTGATGATGCCTATCTTAGCTCTGGTCAATAGTCTACCGCCCCTTTGTCCTGAATTATAGTTGGTTGCATCTGCGAATCCTCCTGTTTGGAAATCTGGATAAAGTGTGAATGGTTTATTTTTAAGATGAGCGATACATGCATCTAATATTTCCAAGAAATTATGCGGAAGCACCTTTGTAGAAAGCCCAACAGCAATACCTTCAGTTCCCTGAGAAAGAAGAAGTGGAAACTTTAATGGCAGGAAGACAGGTTCTCTTTTTCTTCCATCATATGTTGGTTGCCATTGAGTAGTGTCTGGATTGAATACAACATCCAAAGCAAATTTTGTGAGTCTAGCTTCAATATATCTTGGAGCTGCAGCTGAATCGCCAGTGCGTATATCGCCCCAATTGCCCTGACAGTCTATCAGTAGTTCTTTTTGGCCTAAACCCACGAGAGCATCTCCAATAGAGGCATCACCATGTGGATGATACTGCATGGTCTGTCCAATAATATTGGCTACCTTATTGTATCGACCATCATCCATCTCCTTCATACTGTGAAGAATTCGTCTATGTACAGGCTTACAACCGTCCTCTATCATAGGAACAGCCCTTTCTAAAATTACATATGAAGCGTAATCTAAAAAATAGTTTTCATACATCCCTGGAAGAGGAATGATTTGATTTACTTCTCTGGAAGGATCTTCTGCCATATAGAATTAATTTAATTTTCGGAATTCAAATTCTCTTTTTTAAAGAAAATATTTAAATTTCAATAAGATGTTAGATGTTAGAAGGTAAATTTTAGATGGCTTTCCATCAAGCACATGGATATTTTTTCTATTAAACCAAATAAAGAAAAAATATGAATCAATTGACTAAACTCCATCTAAAATCTAACATCAGCCATCAACCTTTGTTTCTTAACTGCCGAAACTTGAGATATTAATTGTAATAAAGGGCACAAAGATACGTACATATTTTATTATTTCATATTTGATATAAATACCTCATAATAAAAGAAGCTAATGAATTGGCTTTTTAAATAAAAATTTTATTTGTTTGTACTTTTTTTTATTAAATTTGTTTTGTTTAAAGGTTATAACCTGTTAAAAATTAATTGTTTGGTGTAATAGTGATTCTAAAAACAAGGCCTTATGTTGAACGCAGTGATCATCGATGATGAGCGACATTGTATCGAAACGTTGGTATGGAAATTAAATGAATATTGTTCATCAGTCAAAATTTTGGGTCAATTTCAAAAATCGATAGAAGCCATAGATTTTATTAAGAAAACACCAAATATTGATATCCTTTTCATGGATATTGAAATGCCCAATATCAATGGTTTTGAGATGCTCAAATTTATTGATACCCACAATGTCAAGATTGTTTTGACTACAGCATATGAAAAATATGCACTGGATGCACTTAAGATGCATGTTTACGATTATTTATTAAAGCCTATAGATCAGTTGGAATTAATCAAATTGGTTACTAATATTGAGCATGAACATGATTTAAGAAAATTACCTGTCAATGCTAAAAAGGTTATAAGTATATCTACCCAGGAAAGCATTGAATTTGTGCTACCACAAGAGATATTATTTTGTCAGGCCCATAGCAATTATTGTATGATTCACTTTGTGAATAAGCGTAAAAAAATGGCTTCTAAAACTCTCAAAGACATCGAAGCTCAGTTGGCTGATTTTTCCTTCTTCAGAACACATCAATCTTACTTAATTAACCTAAATTATGTCAAGGAAATAAGGAAAAGTGATAATAGTTCATTGATTTTATCAGATGATACGAGTATTCCTATCACCAAGTTAAAAAGACTTGAGTTAATAGAACTTATGAATACTTAATCCTTCTTTCTAGTCTGGAATGGGATTTTTAATGTGACTCTTGTCCCTTCCGATTGGCCGGATTCATCATAAAGATCTTCTATGAGGAATGGTTCAACATCACTTGGGTAATGATACATTATTTTTAGCCTTTGCACCGTAGTCTTTAGACCAAGAGAAATTTTGTTGATAGATATGCTGCTTTTATGACTTTCTGATTGCACACGTCCGATGCCATTATCTTCCACGATACAGATCATATTCGTGCCTTCCAATACAAAATTAATAGAAAGGAAACAATTAGTCATTTTCGGTATTAAACCATGTTTGATAGAATTTTCAACAATAGGCTGTATGATCAGTGGTGGGATGAATATACTTTCCGGATCCAACTCCTCACTTACATTTATTGAAAATTCAAAATTATCTTCAAATCTCAGCCTCTCTAATTCTATGTATAGATTAATGACCTCGATTTCAGTCTTAAGGAGCACCTGATTTCTTTGGGAGTTTTCAAGCGAGAACCTAAGTAGTTTTGAGAATTTGTTGAGATATTCCAGGGCATTTGAATAATCCTTTTTTATAATAAGATATTCGATCGCATTTAAACAATTGAATACAAAATGTGGATTCATTTGACTTCTTAATGCGATTGATTGTAATCGGTCTACTTCCTTTTGGAATTCAATTTCAAGATTTTTACTTGCTCTCCTTGCCTTTATAAAGTAGTTGTAATACCAATAACCAAAGCCTGCAAAAAATAGGAATATTGTCAATATGAACCACCAGGTTTTAAACCACGGAGTTTTGATATATAGGTGTAATTGTGTAGGTGATGACCAATAAACTCCATCTGTAGATACGGATACAGAAAATGTAAATTCTCCGGGCGGAAGGTTGGTGAATGTAAAATAATTGTTACTACCCGTTTGTATCCATGAATTGAAAAACCTATCTAGTTTATACCTGTATTTTGCTTTTCTTGCATTTTCAAGATCAAGTGTCTTGACTTCAAAAGTTAAATTATTATCAAAATATTCTAGAACAAGATTTTTTATTTTATCTGTTTCTATTCCGGATTTTAATTTACTCTGGTTGATAAGAATACTACTGATATAACATTTACTATTTGGAGTTTGGCTTTTAAACAAATCCGGGTCAAACCAATTAACTCCATTAATGCCTCCAAAATATATATAGCCTTTTTTGTCTTTATAGTTGGCGCCTAGGTTAAATTCCAGTGACTGTAAGCCATCTTCTTCCATAAAGTTAGTTATCAATGGCACTTTGTTTGAGAGAGTGCTATCAAATACTAATACACTAATTCCCTTATTAGAACTTACCCAAATATTGCCCTTCCTGTCCAACTCGATACCGTATATAGTGTTATTCGAAAGTCCGCTTGAGATATCGTATTTTTCAAATTTAGTAGTTTTTATATTTAACCTCAGAAGTCCTTTATCGTTTGAGCCTATCCACAAAAAGTTGCAATTCGGATCATAACGCATACATTTAATATTAGTGCTAGTTATACTAGAATTTGATTTAATTACGTGAGTGAATTTTTGGGTTTTAATATTAAACTTTCCAATTCCATTATTATCAAAGCCTAACCAGATGTTTCCATTATTGTCAGGTTCTATACAACGTATTGATGATCCAATTGATGAATCGTTTAGAAGTTCGAATCTTATCAATTTATTCTGGCTTATCATATACTTGATTAAACCATACTTCTGGGTACCCAAATACAAAACGTTGTCTCCTGTATATTTAATAGTATTGATTCCTAGTAATTGATCAGAAGCAATTTCTTTTAAATCAATCTTTTTAATTTTATTTGATTTATTTGGCTTCATGTATAATCCTTCATAGGGAGTAGCAAGGTAGAAGTCGCCGTTTTTGGCCTGCTGAAGACCTATGCAATTGTCCAGGCTGGCATTAAACCCTTCTGGTTCAAATTTTTTCCACTTTAATTCTGTTTCACTTCTGGTAATTCTAAACAAACCATTTTGCCAATTGCCCACCCAAATAGAATTACTATCAGCAAAAATGCTTCTAGCCTGACTAAAATTAAATTCTCGAGGTGCATCAGCCTTGGTTAGGATGTTGAAGTGAAATTTATTCTCCAATACATAAACACCATCACCATCACTACCAAACCAAACATTATCGTCATCATCTACCATGCTGGAAAGTATATAGTTATAATTTATCCAGTTGGTTTTTGATCTGTTTGAAACATATTGTTTAGCTAGGTTATTGATCGGGTTATAACAATAAATGCCTTTTGAAAAAGTAGAAAACCAAATATTATTATTCCTTTGGCTAATTATGGAATACACAGTCAAGTTTTCAGGCAGCGTAATATTTCCAATTTTCCAGACCCTTTTGAAATTTTGTTCAGCCAAAGATTTTTTGTATATTCCTTTTCCAAGTGTAGAGACCCAAACATCTGTACCATCGTTAAATACATAGCAATAAATATTGTGTTCACCTAATTCTACATGGATCTGTTTTACAGAGAATCGGTTTTTATTTTCTGTGATGAGGAAAATACCGGCACCCGAAGCTACCCAGATTCGACCCAAATGGTCTTCACTAATGCAATAGATTGTACGATTAATATTACCATTTAAAGGCAGCTCAATATCGCCTTTTGGCTGCCTCTTTCGGTTCAGGATTTTAATTTTTCCTGATGTATTTCCAAACAACAGATCTCCATTTTTTCTTTGTAATAGACATATGGAATTTTTTAAAGAAGGATAATGCGCAAAACTTCCGGTTATGTTATTACGGCATTCCGGAATTTTTGATTTGGGGATAATCCAAAGGTCACCACTTTGCTCCACCATTAATTTGCCGATCTGCAGCTCATTAAATGGTGTAAAGTTTTCAAAATACTTATTATAAAGTGTAAAACTATTACCATCGTATTTGTTTAACCCATCCTGAGTAGCCATCCATACAAAACCACTACTATCAAGTGCAATGCCGACCACACTATTTTGAGACAACCCTAAACTTGAATTGATGTTGCGAAAATAATCGTTTTGAGAGGAAACCCTTACCGGGCAAATAGCTAGTAAGCAAGTAAAAAATAAAAATAGGACCAAATTTTTTATTGGAATAAAATAGCATCGGAAATTACTATTGACTAACAAATGTGCGGCTGAATCTATCACCCATGCAGTGTTTTTCAAATATAGTATATTTTTTTTACACTACTGCTTTAGTTTGAGTTAACATACTTGATTCAGAAAGGTAACTGTAGTAATTTTTGTTTTCTATCAATAGCATGAGTCTTTTATGACATAGGAATCTCTTCTTTTTAGCCATATTGGGACTAGATAGACTCATCTCTTTTGATATTTCTTCCATCGAATAGGAAAGTTGCCACATTTTTAGAACCTGTTGGCATGTTTCTCCAACTTCACTCAACATTTTATCTAAAATAGATTTTTCTTCCTTTTTGATAAATTCTTCAGCGGTATTTACAGGATTGTTTATTTCAAAATTATTAACTTGACTAATATCTTCTATATAGAGCATTTTTTTCTTTTTCCTCCAATAGTTTAAGCAAAGGAATTTGCAGATTGAAAACAAATAGGTATCAATAGAACTTTCTCCTCTGAATTTTTTTGTTTTTATACAATTATCCAGGGTGATGATTCCATCATGAAAGATATCTTGAGCCTCCTCCATGTCGATACCGTAACGAGTAATGACCCGATGAATCTTACCTTTACAATTTGATTTGTTGTAAACGTAACCAAGGGCTCTTTGGCGTTCAACTCCTCCTTCGAGGATGGCTGAAATAATTTCAAAATCTTGCATTTTAATTATTTTTATTGAAAGAAGATTAGAGCTAATGCTTAAAATTTTAGGAATGTATTTCGTGTTTAATCAAAGTTTCAGCACTTATAATCCATGGTTTTTATCTGGATAACCATTCGGTGAACAGCTATTGATTAAAATATTTGGATCAGAATTGAGTAGATGGGTTAAATGATAGTTTCACCCATTTATTGTATCTCTTGATTAAAAATACTTTGTAGTGATCTTATTAATAAAACAAAGTAAATAAATCGGAAAGTTCTTTTTTGGAGGTATGAGTATTGCTAATGATTCAATGAGTATCCATGATGTTCTGGTGAGTATTAGATTTTTTGAATCAATAATTGTTCTTTCAATCTCAGAGTTGTGACTTCCGGGCACAAAAAAAGGCTGCCAAAACTGACAGCCTTTAGAAATATAGCCTTTCAAAAGATTAATCACGATCCTGTTGTCCAGGTCTTGGAATTAATGCCTTCGCTGATAATTTAAATTTACCGGTTTTCTTATCTACATCGAGTAGTTTGATTTTGATCTTATCTCCTACTTTAAGGACATCTTCTACGTTTGCAACTCTTTGATGAGAGATCTCACTGATGTGCAATAAACCTTGTTTACCTGCAAAATCAACCACAGCGCCAAATGCAAGGATTTCCTTTACTTCAGCATCGAAGACATCTCCGATGGTCGGTGCGAAACTGATCTGTCTGATCTTCGCAACAGCTGCATCAATACTTGCTTTATCATTACTAGAGATATTGACATAACCTTTGCCTTCTTTCTCTTCGATAGTGATAATCGTGCCTGTCTTAGCTTGTAGATCCTGAATGATACTTCCTCCAGGTCCGATGACAGCTCCAATGAAGCTCTTGTCGATAATGATTTCCACTAATCTAGGTGCGTGAGGTTTAAGGTCGTCATTAGCAGTTTGAATGGTTTCATTCATTTTCGCAATTATGTGCAATCTACCTTCTCTCGCCTGAGACAATGCTTTTTCAAGTTGCTCATATGGAAGTCCATCTATCTTGATGTCCATTTGACAGCCACAGATACCTTTCGATGTACCAGTCACTTTGAAATCCATATCTCCCAATGCATCTTCATCTCCTAGTATATCAGAAAGTATAGCTAATCTGCCACCTTCAGCGATCATACCCATTGCGATACCCGCTACGTGTTCTCTGATCTTGATACCTCCATCCATAAGTGCAAGTGAACCAGCACAAACGGTTGCCATTGATGATGAACCATTTGATTCAAGAATATCAGAAACCAATCTGATTACATAAGGATTGTCCTGAGGCATTACTTGTTTAAGTGATCTTGCTGCAAGGTTGGCATGACCAACTTCACGACGACCAGGACCTCTTTGTGGTTTTACTTCACCAACTGAGAAGCCGGGAAAGTTATAATGCAAAATGAATCGATCATGCGTAAGTTCTACAGCTTTATCGATCATTTGCTCATCCATTTTTGTGCCCAAGGTCAAGGATGTCAATGATTGTGTTTCACCTCTATTGAATATGGCAGAACCGTGTGTAGATGGAAGGTAATCTATTTCAGACCAGATTGGTCTTACTTGATCAAGCTTACGACCATCCAATCTTATATTGGTATCCAATACAAATTCACGAATGGTATTCTTCTTGATTTTATCAAAATATGCTGCAATTTTTCCAGAATTTTCAGCAAGATATTCCTCGCCTTTATCAGCAGTTAATTTTTCTGTCAAAGCAGATGCTACTTTCTCAAGTCTGTCTTTTCTGTCAGACTTTGCCAGAGCAGCATTGCATATATCTATGATACCACTTTTAACAGCTGATTTTATAGACTGATACAATTCTTCATCAATGACTTCCGGTACGACTTCTCTTTGTGTCAATGCAATTCCACCGACTTTCTGAGCTAATTGTAGTTGTGCATCGATCTGTACTTTTATAGCTTCGTGTGCTACTTTAATAGCAGCTACTAAATCTTTTTCATCACATTCTTTTGCTTCACCTTCTACCATCATTACATCATTCATAGTCGCAGCCACGATGATATCCATATCTGCTTCAAGTAATGCAGATTTTGATGGATTTACCACAAATGCACCGTTGATCCTTGCTACTCTTACTTCAGAAATAGGACCTGCGAATGGTATGTCAGAAACTGTCAATGCCGCAGATGCTGCAAGTGCTACATAGCAATCAGGAAGTGTTTCTTTCTCTGCAGACAATAATGTCAAAATGATTTGGGTTTCATTCATATATCCATCAGGGAATAAAGGTCTGATAGCTCTATCAACAAGTCTGCTGATAAGTATTTCGTAATCAGACAATCTTGTTTCTCTTCTGAAAAAGTTACCCGGGATTCTACCTGCCGAAGCAAATTTTTCCTGATAATCAACAGATAAAGGAAAGAAGCTTTGTCCTTCTTTCGCTTTTTTAGCTGATACAGCAGTTGCAAGGATCATCGTTTTTCCGATGCGCACTAAAGCAGAACCATCCGCCTGAGTCGCTAATTTGCCGGTTTCAATAGTTACTTCAGTTCCATCAGGAAGGTTGAAGCTATGTGAAGTAGGGTTTTGTTTTCCCATTATATTCAATTTGTTTTAGTAAAAAATATGGTAAAAAAGTTGGGCGACAACTGGGTTTCCTGAACAAAAAAAAAGAGTGTTTCAGTCTAAATTGAAACACCCTTTTTTTAATTATTTTCTGATGCCTAATTTCTCAATGAGCGCACGATATTTTACTATATCCTTGGACATAAGGTAAGTTAGCAAACGTTTTCTTTTTCCTACGAGAGCCAAAAGTGCTCTTGTACAAGCATGGTCTTTTCTGTTTGTTTTCAAGTGTAGAGACAATTGCTCTATTCTGAAAGTAAATAATGCGACCTGACCTTCTACACTTCCTGTGTTTTTGGCAGCTCCTCCATGTTCAGCGAATATTTCACTGACCTTTTCTTTTTTGAAATAAATAGCCATTTTTAATTTTTATATGGTTACCAAATGCGATCACTAAGATCTTGATTAGCGGCGCAAAGGTAATTAAAAGTCCTGATTAACAGGGTATTTTGAATAAAAAAACTTTTGAATAAAATCAATGATTATTATTTCAATAATTTGGATATTATAAGCTGTTGACAGTTAGTGTCTTATGGGTAGTAATTAAGTTATTATACCTTTCCAATTATGTCTAGTATATTGTTGTAAATCGGTTTACACTTCTTAATAAATGTCGGTATAGAAAGCCAAAGCGCTTCGTCTATGTCTTCTTCTTTTTGAACTTTCACCGGTTGTTTTAGTGCTTTCATTTTAAACCAGTAAGTTTTTTTCAGAAAATAATTACCACTTTTAAGCGTCTTAAATATATGGTAAGTGTTGCCTATATGCTCACCTAGTTCAATTCCTGTGATTCCTGTCTCTTCTTCAACTTCTCTCACCGCAGTTTGCTCCTTTGTCTCACCCGGGTCAATTTTTCCTTTCGGTAAATCCCAAAACCCTCTGCGATAAATGAAAAGTACCTCGTTAAACTCATTAAAAACAACTCCTCCACTTGCGGCGATCTCTTTGATCTGCGTGTTAAGTCCTTCAATGATTTGCATTGGCTCATGAGAATGTAAAATTATCTCCTTCAATTTACCCGGTGACTCACATATTTTTATGATTTGCATTAGGGATTTAGGTTTGCCGAGATATGGTATGATTAGTTTATCATCAAGTGTAGGCATGAATTGGCCAATCTGATCACTTTTTGCAAGAGTGACGGGCATTTCATTAATATATATTTTATACATTTGACTTCAATTCTAGAAATATGTTTGATTATAAAAAGGAAATAGCAAAAAAGCTCTTGCAAATAAACGCAATTAATCTCAATTACGAACATAGTTTCACCTGGGCATCAGGTATCAAATCTCCGATTTATTGTGATAATAGAAAAAGTCTTAGTGATGTTGCTGCTCGTGAGCTAATTTGTGATGGATTTCAAAATTGTGCTCAAAATTTTCCTACTTTTGATGTTATCGCGGGAGTAGCTACAGGCGGAATTGCGCACGGTATGTTACTCGCTGATAGATTAGGCCTACCTTTCATCTATGTGAGGACATCTGCCAAGGGGCATGGGATGAAGAATGCGGTAGAAGGAAAACTGGAAAAAGGTCAGCGCGTTTTGGTAATCGAAGATTTGATTTCAACGGGTGGAAGTAGTTTTCAGGCTATCCAATCTTTACAGGAGGCTGATGCCGAAATAGCAGGAATGATGGCAATCTTCACCTATGGATTTAATGAATCAAGATTACTTTTTGAAAATCATGGAGTTCAAATTGCTTGCTTGACTGATTATGATACATTAATTCAATGTGCAGTAGAATTGGGTATTCTAAAATCCGAGAATCTCAATGAATTACTGCTATGGAAAAATGACCCTAAGTCATGGCGTCAATAATCAGCACATTTTTCTATAAATTTACTACCTTCGAATTCTTTTTGTTTAAGCAGTTTGCTCCTATTTATTCAAAATATTTATATCTAAGATGGCTAAGAAATCAGAAAATATCGACTTCCTTTATAAGTATATGAACAACCCTTCTCCGACAGGATTTGAAAAAGATGGGCAGAAATTATGGAGTGATTATATCAAACCCTTTGTGGATGAAGTGCATTCAGACCTATATGGTACTGCTTATGGCATCATTAATCCTGGTAATGATTTTAGAGTTGTTATCGAAGCACATGCAGATGAGATCTCCTGGTTTGTTAATTATATCACAGACGATGGATTCATCTACGTGATAAGAAATGGTGGTTCTGACCATATTATTGCTCCTTCCATGCGCGTAAATATACATACCAAAGGTGGCATCGTAAAGGGGGTTTTCGGTTGGCCTGCTATTCATACCAGAAAGGGTAAGAATCTTGATATGGCTCCATCTATGGAAAATATCTGTATTGACGTAGGTGCAAAAACAAAGGCAGAAATCCTTGAAATGGGTATCCATGTAGGATGTGTAGCAACTTATCAGGATGAATTTTCTGAATTAAACAACAATTTTTATTGTGGCCGAGCTCTGGACAATAGGATGGGAGGATATTGTATCGCAGAAGTGGCTAGAATGCTCAAGGAGAAAAAGAAAAAATTACCATTCACTTTGTACATCGTCAATTCTGTGCAGGAAGAAATTGGCCTGAGAGGAGCTGAAATGATCGCTCAGACTATTAAACCCAATATGGCAATTATTACTGATGTGACTCATGATACTAGAACACCCATGATCTCCAAAATAGAGAATGGAGATATTAGTTGCGGTTCCGGCCCAACGCTAACTTATGCGCCTTCTGTACACAATAAGCTTCAACAATTTGTAATTGATATCGCAGAAAAAGCAAAAATACCTATCCAATTATCTGCTGCTTCTCGCAGTACAGGTACAGATACGGATGCATTTGCTTATAGCAATGGCGGTATTCCTAGTATCTTAATCTCTTTGCCGTTAAGATATATGCATACAACAGTTGAAATGGCTCACAAAGAGGATGTTGAAAATGTTATCAAATTGATGTACGAAACGCTGATAAAATTCGATCCAAAATTTGATTTTAAATATTTCTGATCAGCTCTCGTTTAAATTGAACTTGTAGTCAGCCGGTTTTTGTCGTTTCCATCTTTTATGGCTCCACAACCAGTATTCCGGATTGGCAATTATATCATTTTCAAGTCTTCTAGTGATGGTTTCAGTGATATAGCCATGTTCTGTAGATTGTGGATCTGAGCAGATTTCAATCAAATCAAAACTATAGTAACCTCGCTTTATCTTATTGATCCTGCCGTAAAAGACCGGGTAATTATACAATTTGGCCATTTTTTCGGCACCATAAAAGACACTGGTATCCTGGTTTAAAAAATTTAACCAAATTGACTTATAAGGGTTGGATGGTGATTGATCAACACCAAATATTGTGGCTGTAAGTTTATCCTTCACTTCAGCCATATGGGCTATGATTTTTTTAGTAGAGACCATTTCTAAACCGTATTTACCTCTGGTAGCCCTCATTTTATCGTCAAAAAATTTATTTTTGAGTGGGGAATAAATAGCGACAGTTTGATGAGGAATACTGTCATCTATTGCGACAGCAAATAATTCCCAATTATTCAAATGCCCACCAGCAAGGATCACACTTTTATTTTTCTTAAAGGCTTCGTGAACATCTTTTACATCACCCACTTTCATTCTGATATCCACATTTTCTTTTGAAATAGTAAATGTTTTCAAACTCTCTACAATGAGATCACAAAGATGTCTGTAAAATTTTTCAACAATAGAATTTCTCTCTGCCTCGCTCATTTTGGGAAATGAATTGTCAATATTTTTTTTCACTACTTTTTTACGATAACCAAATATTTTATATAAAACGATATATAAAACATCCGATATAAAATATAGCACTGGATAGGGTAGGTAAGATATCGGAAGTATGATGATATAGTAAAATAAAAAGTTCAATAGATACATAGGCTCGTTGAAAAATTTATTCTTAATAATTATTGTGTCTGGTTATATTTATCTGACCAGCTTGAAAAAAGTATTCACCATCCATTGTTTATCCGTGCTAAGCACCGAATCAAGCGTGCTGTCTATTTTTTGACTTATTGATTTTATTTCTGATAAAACTTTTATGAATTCTTCAGAATCAGGACACTTGGCAGGATATTCATCTAGTTCGTTAAGTAATTCTAAAATTGGGTCTAGCTCTCTTTTTTTTCGATTTTCGAGAATTTGTTTGAAGATGATAAGCATATCTTTTTCTGCCCTGAAATATTCTCTTCTGGTAGTGATATTTGGGCATTTATATACCAATCCCCATTCCATTAATTCTCTAAGATGCGTATTGACACTTCCACTCGACATATCTAGTTCTTCCATGATGCAAAGTGAAGAAAGTGATTTTGGGCTAATTAGTAGAAGTGCATGGATCTGAGCCATTCCTTTACATACTCCCCAATTACCACTGATTTTTCCCCACCTATCAATAAAGGCCTTTTTTGTTTCACAAAATTCCATCACAAGCTATATTCCTTATTTAATGCCATTGAAGTGATATTGTTCACACCGATGTATTTTATCAATGCGCTTTAAATATTCACGAATGGGAGTTTAACGATGGTTGCCGGAAAAAGTTTATTGTTGATGTCTATATAAATAATATTACCTTCTTTACTAAGGTTAGTGGAAACGTAACCCATACCTATCGGATACTCAAGAATTGGTGACATGGTGCCACTGGTAACTTCGCCAATTTCATTTCCATCTTCCGTCTTTATCTTATAACCATGTCTTGGAACACGTCTGTCGCTTAATTTAAAACCAACAAGTTTCTTTTCGACTCCTTCAGCTTTTTGTTTTTTGAATATCTCTGAAGAATTAAATGTACCTTTATTAAGTTTAGTTATCCAACCAAGACCTGCTTCCATTGGGGATGATGTATCATTGATATCATTGCCATAAAGGCAGAATCCCATTTCTAATCTCAGTGTATCTCTGGCACCTAAACCTACTGGCATGATGTCATATTCTTGACCAGCATCTATTAATGCATCCCAAAGTTTATCAGCATATTGGTTGTCACAATACAATTCAAATCCACCGGACCCAGTATAACCTGTTGCGGAAATAATCACATTTTCAATCCCGGCTACTGTTCCTTTTTCGAAATGATAATATTCAATTTCAGATAAATTATTCGATGTTAATTTCTGCAATGTATCTATAGCTTTAGGCCCTTGTAAAGCTAATAATGCAGTCTTGTCGGAGATGTCTGTCATTTTAAGGTCATTGTTGTCAGCCGACTTTATCCATTCCCAATCTTTTTGGATATTTCCTGCGTTTACAACTAGCATAAAAGCCTTTTCTCCTTCTGCGCATTGGTCTTGAGTTAGACGGTAAACTAATAGATCATCAACTATACCACCATTTTTATTTGGAAGACATGAGTACTGAGCAGCACCTGGCTCAAGTAGAGAAACATCATTAGACGTGGTGGATTGAATCAGCTTTTCCGCGTCTTTTCCTTTTAATATAAATTCACCCATATGGCTTACGTCAAATAAGCCTACTGAATTTCTGACTGCCTTATGTTCTTCAATTATACCTTTATAAGAAATAGGCATATTGTAACCTGCGAATTCCGCCATTTTAGCGCCTAGAGCTATATGTTTTGCAGTAAGTGGTGTTTCTTTCATGTGTTTATGTTTTATAATTCTTTTTGAATCTATTTTAAGGTTACTTTATTAATTTTATCACCTCTTTGCAGCCTTTTTACTACATCCATTCCTTTTATTACTTTGGCAAAGATTGTATATCTTCCATCGAGGTGAGGAGCAGGAGCTGTGGTGATAAAAAATTGTGCGCTTTCAGTATCAGCCCCTGAGGATGCCATACCAACCATTCCTTCCCGGTCATAATAGATGTGACTAAATTCAGATCTGATCGTATAATTTGTTGCACCAAAGCCATCTCCTCGATTGCAGCCACCTTGTGCGACAAAGTTCTGCACTATGCGGTGGAAGTTTTTTCCATTGAAATAGTTTCTTTTTACCAGTTCAACCCAATTGGCTACAGTCATAGGTGCTTTAGAAGGAAGCATAAGTATTTTTATAACTCCTTTTGAGGTTGAAATCTCACAAGTCGTTGAGTCACTTATATTGTTTAATACAGCCCAATCAAGCATTCTGAATCCTATATCTTGAGGTTGTTTTTCCGGAAGACCATTCCAATAACTTAATGTTTTTGCTACTTCCTTGTATGCCTCGACGTTTTCTGGTAATTTCTGCCTTTTAAGCACAATTTTGAATAATGAATCACTTGGGTAGAAGGTTTTAAGTCCTAAAATAGGATCTCTTAATACAACTGCTGCAGTCGATACAAGTCCAACATCACCTGACATCAAACCATTAATCAAATAGGAGAAAATCAATTTTTTATATGGAATATAATTCGATTTGTATACTTTCGAAAAGTATGGACTTGCGAGAATATTTGTAAAACTAGCGAGTCCTGCTACCTGGATTACTTTATCCGGAGCTTTTTGGGTAGCATCTCGAATGAACACAAAATTCGTAACATCATAAGAAAGTGCATCTATGATGTCAGTTTTCCTGTAGATATCTGATACTCTTAATAATGAATCTTTTAGAATATTATTTATTGCTGTTTTTGTAACTGAAAAAGTATAAGGCATATGTTTATTTGAAGCTGCTAATATTTCTATGTGGGCGGCCTTATTCGTCGTTGGGTCTAAAAAGTAATTGAAATATTTTTTTGAATCATTAGCATTACCATTCTGAACCAAATATGATCCGGCTTCTCTAGCAATTACTGGGTTATTATCTTTGAGATATTGAAATGCTATTGTATCAGCATTGGCGTAAGTGTATTGTTTAAGATTTGAGATCAAATTATATCTAATACCCTGATCATTGGATTTACCTAATTCTGATTCCAGAAATGCAAAACTTGAAGTAGTTTTTGATTTTGTAATTGCCAGGGCAAGAGATAAATTAATATTATGATCTTGTACGGCATTAAAAGCATTGATAAGTGTATCGGCATAATTCTTCAATTCAATACCTTTAGCTCTCGCTAAATAGTTTGCTGCATACAATCTTGCATCATATGGGTAGGAGGTGTTGACCACCAGATTCACGGCTGCTTTAGTACCTTCATTTGACACAATGTCACGGGTGGCAAACCGAAAAATAGCCTTTGCCTGACCAATGACCACTATAGAATCACTTGGCTTATAGGACTTTACACTGCTTATTTGTTTCAGGCTATTTAATGAGCCACACTTTCCAATAGCTTCAAGCAAGGTAGCATTGAAATATTGATTATTATTCAAGCTATCAAATTTTTGAAAAGCATTGACGAGGTAACTTTCCGCTTTAATATTCCTTATTTGTCCAAGTGAATATGCAGCTCCAATCCTTACATTTTCATCCGAATCCTTTAGCAGTGCAGCAATAGAGTCAATAGCGGTAGAATCTGACCAAGATGCAAAAGCATTTACTGCTATATATCTTATCGTAGGGTCTGCATGATGGAACAAACTAAACAAGGTGTCTTTGGACTTTTTGTATCCTGCTTCATAAGCCATCTGAATATCTTTATTCTCCAAATCAAGCGCAAAGCTAATATCAGATTTGGGCTTATTTGGGATACAAGAGGTTACAATGACTGCCAATATACTAAGCCATAAATAATTGTATTTTAGTTTCATCTTGTCATTTTACGTTCAATCATAAATTTAGAAAGGTCGGGGTAAATCCCGTCCAATTCAAAATTTCGTTGCAAATATAACATACCTGAACCTAAATATCACATGACCTTCTATTAGATATGCTTTAGAAATACTAACCTGCTAAAAGGTTATATGTTAGTAAGCTTGCTAAATATGCAAGCAACGTATAGATTACTAATTGTATGATTGGCCATTTCCAGCTTCCGGTCTCCTTCTTTACCACAGCTACTGTGCTTAAACATTGCATGGCGAACATATAGAACATTATAAGTGATGCTGAAGTAGCTATGTTGAAAACTTTCTTTCCAGTATTTGGATTGATTTGTTTCGATAGAAGAACAGACAACTTCTCAGTGTTTTCTCCGTCATCGTGCGAACTATAAATAGTAGCAACAGTCCCAACAAATACTTCACGTGCAGCAAAGGAAGCGATCAGTGCGATTCCAATCTTCCAATCAAAGCCTAGTGGCCGAATAGCTGGTTCTATCCAATGACCCATCACACCGGCATATGAATTTTCTAGCCTAATGGATGATTCGGTGCTAATCATTTTTTCGTTGGTGTTATTTATCTTTTCCTTTTCAAGCTTAATCAAAGCTTCCTGTATTCTTTCCTCTGGTCCATATGATGTTAAGGCCCATAGTATAACTGATATCACAAAGATAACTTTACCAGCTTCAACAATAAAAGATCTTACTTTTTCCCATACATTGAATGCAACATTCTTTATAATAGGCATTTTATAGTTTGGTAGTTCGAGCATCAATTGGCTGGGTTCGTTCGATTTAAGTATCTTTTTAAAAACCCATGCTGCAAATAGAGCAGCCAGAGTGCTAAATACATAAATTCCAAAAAAGGCG
Source organism: Candidatus Brachybacter algidus (assembly GCF_016707225.1). NCBI lineage: Bacteria > Pseudomonadati > Bacteroidota > Saprospiria > Saprospirales > Saprospiraceae > Candidatus Brachybacter > Candidatus Brachybacter algidus. The sequence continues at coordinate 718,050 of NZ_JADJID010000001.1, forward strand.
AGACCTCTATAATTAAGTAAACCAAATATTTTTCCAACTGGAATAATAAAAACAATCAGCAATGAATAAACGGGGAGCCTTGCGGAGCAACTAATCAAAGGAGTTACAAGAATAGTGATGAGCCTTTCTTTCCAATTTGATATTGTCCTTGTACTCATAATTGCGGGGATAGCACAAGCGCCTCCCGCGATAAGAGCTATAGTACTGCGACCATTCAATCCAAATTTGCGCATCCAAAAGTCAAACAGATATACAACTCTACTCATATATCCAGTTTCTTCTAGAATTGATATAAAAAAGAAGAGAAACATTATCTGGGGCACAAACACAATGATTCCGCTTAGTCCAGGGATAACGCCATTGATGATCATATCTGACCACCAGGCAGCTGGCAGCATATTGCTAAGTAAATCTGCTGAATATGAAAATGCATTTTCTAAAAATTCTATTGGTTTTTCAGACCAAGAAAAAATTGATTGAAATACGACTAACATAATCAAAGTAAAGATGAGCATACCCCAGACCGGATGAACAAGAATTCTATCCAGATTTCCATGCTTTATATCTTGTACATTATCCTTTGATTTCAATACTTTTATAAGGGGCTGCAACTGATCATACCTTAACATGGTGTCCCAAACCTGGGCCTTTAATATCGATGCACTGCTGGAACCATCATTTTTATTTGAAAATAAAATTAAGCTTAAAAAGTTAGTGTATGAATTATCCGTTATTTTCAGAGTATCCAATAATTTTAAATCTTCAAGCTTGCCTAACCAATTAGTATTTTGTAGGAACTTCTGCTGCTGATATTTACCAATTAAAATTTGTTCTGAGATCTTACTTATTTCATTTTTTAACTCTTCAAGTCCTTCTCCTGTTCTGGAACTGATCTGAATAACAGGCACTCTAAACATTTCGCGCAGCGAATTGAGCTTGATATCATCCAAGTTTTCAATATCCGACATGGATAGTGCTATGATAGTTGGTATTTCCAGATCTTGCAGTTGAGTAGCTAGGAGCAAATGACGCTCGATATGTTCAGCATTTATAACATAACAAATAATGTCTGGATAATCTTGATTGGTCCTATCCTCTATAAGTTTGGTAAATACTTGTTCGTCCAGAGTAATTGCATGCATGCTATATGCTCCCGGATAATCCACAAGTTGCGCTATATCTCCGTTAGCTAAAAGAAATTTTCCGCTTTTCTTTTCAACTGTGACACCTGGAAAGTTGGCTATTTTTTGATTAAGACCAGTTAATAAATTAAATAGGCTGGATTTACCACTGTTTGGATTCCCAGCCAAAGCAATGCTTATTACTTTTGTTTTCATTTTAGGCAGCGATTTTATCTACATTAATCCCTGCTGCTTCTTCTCTTAATAATGCGATTTTTAAGGTGCCGATTATTATGAAAAGTGCATATTTATTGTGGTTGGAGTGAAATATAATGGCGGTTGAATTTGGGTAAACGCCCATACTTATTAATTTGATAGCGATGGCATCATTTTCAAATGAACGAATAATACATTTTTCGCCAACTTTTAAATCACTTAGTTTATACATTCAGGATAATAATCATACAGTTTAATAGTCTGACAAAGATATCAATTTAGATTGATTCTAATTTAAAATTTTAAACATAAAAAAAGTGAGTCGCCGCAACAACTCACTACGAATAATGAACAAATCCAAAATCATTCTTTGCTGGAAAACCAGCTTTTCTCTTTAACCCAAAGTAGTACTTAGAAACTAAACAGTTATACCTAAGTATTCAATTGGATATATAAATTTAAAGTTTTTCTACTTTCGAAACTTCTACACCTGTTGTAGTAAAAGTCTTGACAAGATACAAACCTGAAGGATAATTACCAAGGTTTATACCAACTTTATTTTGATTAATTTTGTCTAAAGAAATAATATTTTGACCTGATATAGAATATATATATATAGATTTTATAATATTATCCTTGTTGTTTGTCTTGATTTCAAAGCTTGAAGCTGTTGGATTCGGATAGATTCTTACTTGTTTATCGGTTTCCGATAAGTGCTTTCTTTCCACTTTGATTGGAATATTGAAAGTCTGAGGTGCAGTGTTTAGGATGGTACCATCTCCAAGCGTCAAAGTACCATCATTGATCTGAATTTGTGCATAGTATATACCCTCATCATCTTTAAATCCTTCCAGCTCATCTTCTATTATACTTTTAATAACAGCAATGTCGCCATATCCTGCTACACCCTTACCTGATAGTCTTGCACTTCCAAAATCAACGGTATTGCCAAATGGTTTTTTTACCAATTGTAGCATATTATCATTGTCAGACAACCAGTGATCTTTTGTGAAATTTCCATTTAACTCAGTTTGGTTAAATGCTGGCGAAAAATTGAAACTGGCGGTGAAGCTGTTAAGATCTTTTATAGGGCTTGTCTCATTTCCTATTTTAAAATTGATAGTAATTTCATCGCCAGGATAGTAATAGTCTTTGTCTGAACTCAAATAAAACGGCAATGAAAGAGAATTAATTCCTTTATTAACTCTAATGCCATGAAGGTTTCTATAGAATACGCTCAATAGAGTGGTGTCCTCTGTTGATATTAATCCATTCCCATCAGAATCACCATATTTTAAATTAATATTATCTTTAGAAGCATCCCAATCCTGAGCTCCTTGTCCTATCCAATAATCATTTACTGGATTAGTTCTTGCTGTTCCTGTCTCTCCAACGAATGGTGCTATGAAAGTAAGATCTTTCATATCTACTCTGCCATCGTTATTGTGATCTCCAGGCCAAACACAATTCTCATGACAATTCGAAACGACATCATATACATTAATGTATAATCTTATTGTAAAAAAGATTGATGGATTGGAAGTTAAGGTATATTTAATCTTCATACTATCCAAGCCTACAAAATCAAGGCTTGGTGAATACATGAGGTCTTTTTGAAAGTCTATATCTGCAATACCATGATCAGGATAATCTGGAATTGAAGTCAACTTGTACCCATTTACTGGAAAAGGATATTTGACAAAAATGTGATTGTTTTTTGCTGTAGATAAATAAGAAACATTATCGGGAGCAAAATCACTAATAGTAATAGTAGCTGCAGCATACTCACAAACATTGGAAGCAAGATCACATGCTTTGTAAATAATTACATCAGTACCGCTGAAGCCAAGATCCGGAGTATATTTATATATACCATTTCCTTGCTTAAGCAATGTACCATGCTCAGGAGCTTCAAATATTTCTACCTCAAGTGCTGTAGTAAAATCATTTTTTAGTACATTAATGCTGACAAATTGATTTTTGAGTGTATAGAAATAATCGTCAAATGCTAACATATTAGGTTGATCGAAATCAAATACTTTGAAGTAAAAAGTATGTAATGAGTTGTTGTTCTCAGTCCCCACGTTTATAGTAACCGTATCTACTCCCACCCAAGCGCTATCTGGTCTATATGTTATTTCATCATTCAGAACAGTCAGAGAGCCATGTGATGGATCCAAGATGGTAGATCTGTATGTATAGGGATGATTAAAGTCCGATGTCGAATTTTTAACTAAAAATTTTGTAAAGACTTTATTGGTAGCTACATTCGAAGTGTCTTTGACCGTTATTCTAATTCTACCGATCTCCTGACTAGTGCCATTTGAAACAATATATTTTAATTCTTCAGATACGGCATTATTGCAGGACTCGAAGATAACTGTTTGTTTATCTCCACTTATCTTTAATTTTGATGATGAAGGTGTAGGAAGAAACTTAATTTCAACATTTCCACCCGGAATATTATCATTCGACAGCACATCTAATACCTTATTAGAATCTGTTGTGTAAAAGCTGTAAGTATCATCATTCAGAATAAATGAAGATGTTTTAACAACTACTTTCTTTGATTTTTTAGCTAATTCTCCGTTTACAGGATTTGGTAGAAAATAAACGATCTGAAAAGTATCCCTTCCAACGAATCCAGGGTTTGGCTTGTACCTTATGGTGAATTTGGTATCATCTGAAAGATCCTGATCAGTTTGACCTTTAAGTGGATCGGGTAATTTGGTGTAGAAAAATGAATTCGCGTATTTCGGTATGGTAATTACAACAGAGTCAGTCGGAAATATATTGTAGTAATCTTCATACGAATCTGTTTGTGCTGTACATAAGGTGTTGCCCATAAAGAGCAAGCACAATATATACAAGATTTGTATAGATTTGATCATGGTTCGTTCGTAAGGTTCTTGTTCAAAAAACGATGCAATATAAGAATTAATTTATATTTGATAGTTCTTTTTCGTTGTTTTAACTTAAAAATTCTTTCAAATTTATATTTTGTTACTTATACATGTAACTTTGTTTCAATCAAATTTAAAATGCGAAGTACAAAATTTTATCAAATCATTTCAGAGTTAAATCCAACTGACTTAAACAGGTTTGAAAAATTTTTGCAATCCCCATACTTTAATATCAATCCAATTAATACTGAATTGTTTAAAATCTGTCAAGACCTGCATAAAAGTGCTAAAGCTGAATATACTAAACTTGATAGCTGGAATTTGATCAAGCCAAAGGAGGAGTATGATGATGTAAAATTCAGGAAATACCTTTCCGAACTTTTAAAATTACTACTTAAGTTTTTCTCAATTGAAGAACTTGAAAATCGGCCAATTCTAGCTTCCCAATTATTGCTTGAGCTAACTAACAAAAAAAAGATTCCCAAACTTATTAATACTGCAATCCAAAACTCTCAAAATTCTTCAAGCAAATATATAAACCGCAGCAGCGATTTTTATTTATATCATTTTCAGATTGAGAAGAATTTATTTTATTTGAGTGAAAGCAACCTTGAAGCATACTCGAAGAAAAATATTGAAGACATTGCCGAAAATCTTGATAAATTTTACATCGCTGAAAAATTAAAATATTACTGCGAAATACTTGGGAGAGAGGTCTTATCTAATATCCAGTACAATTTCAATTTCATAAATGAGCTTCTCTTATTTGTGGAAGAGCATAAGTTTTACGATGATTTAATAATCAGGATCTATTATTTGATATACAAAACACTATCTGAACCTATACAAAAAGATAATTATCACGAGTTAAAAGCATTAATATTTAAGAATTACAGATTTTTTGAAGGTGTTGAACTACAAGAGCTTTTTGCTGCGATCCTTACTTATGCGATCGGGCAAATCAATCTTGGTAACGAAGAGTTTCATGATGAAATGATTGATATCTACGACTTTATTTTTGAAAATGGTATCCTTATTAGTGAAAACTACATGACTCCTGTTAAATTCAAGAATGTGTTGACTACGTCTTTGCGTGCAGGCAATTACGATTTTGCAGAGAATTTCATAAAGGAATATAAAGATTTGCTTCCTGCTTCTCAAAAGGAAAGTATTGTAACATTTTCTCTAGCACAAATTTATTTCTATAAAAAGGATTTCCTTAGTGTGATTACACAACTTCAAAGAGTTGAATATCCTGATATGGTTACAAATCGTCGAGCAAAAACAATATATCTGGCTACTCTTTTGGAACTTAACGAGTATGACGCAATACTTTCATGGTCTGAAAGTTTTAGAGTATTTTTGAATAGAAAGAAAAAGGATGTTCCAGAAGCTAAGATCAATACATATCAAAACTTTATAACCATCGTAAGATTAATTGCTTTAGCTGAATTATCTGGTGATAAATCTTACCTTAAGATCGAAAAGGAACTCCAAAAATACTCTGGCAACATTGTAAATGAACAATGGTTAAAAGAAAAATTGTTGGAAAGAAAGAAAAAATAAAATTTTCTTAAATTCAATCATGACGCAAAAAAACAGGAGCCATTTTTTTCTTCTTTTAAAAGTAATAGCAACAATTTTACTGTTGGCTCTTCTCTTCAATCAGTGCAATAAGCTTACCTCCAATCCCGTGTTGTATGATAAAATTATTGGTTTTTATAGTCGTCCTAACTCCCTACCAATTGGAGTCCTGATTTTTATTTTAGTGTTAGTAAATTATTCTTTAGAAAGTTTAAAATGGTGCGCCATCCTGAAGCCTCTTGAGGAATTCTCCTTTTGGAAAGCCCTAAAAAGTGTTTTAGTTGGGGTACTATTTTCAATTTTTACACCTGCTCGCATCGGTGAGCTCGGCGGAAGAGTAATTGAGTTAAAGAAAGAAAACAGACTTGTTGGCACAGCAGCAGTGCTTGTAGGAAGTGTTGCTCAAAACATAGGAATTTTATTTCTTGGATTATTTGGATTAATATGGTTTGTCTACGCCAATAACATGGCTGAAAGGTTGATTTTCCTTAGTATGCTGATAATAACGATTTTCCTATTTTTCATAGCGATACTATGCTATTTTAATATCAACAGATTTATTCCTTTTGCCAAAAAATTGCCTTGGCCCAAAAGAATAAGACCTTATTTGGGTAAATTGAGTCTATTAACACATTATTCGTCAACAACTTTGCGAAACATATTGTTTCTTTCTATAATTCGTATTATGGTCTGGACTTTTCAATATGTTTTGATCATGTTTTTATTGACTGGTGATTCTGTTCATTTTATACAAATCGCTGTTATTTTGATGATATTTCTTATTCAAACCGGAATACCATTGCCATCGATCACTGGTTTACTTGCCAGAAGTGGCGTTGCGGTCTTTATGTGGTCACAGGTAAATATTGATGAGTGGAACGCTCTTGCAGCTACATTTGTTATATTTTTTTATAATCTCATTATACCATCTTTGGTAGGTTTATTCGTTTTGATTTTTAACAGAAACAATTTAAATGAAAATACATAGCTTTTTCTTCTTACTAATGTTTTTTTATCTGCCTACCTCTTTTCAAAATTCAGTAGATAGTGAACAAAAGATTGAAGGTCTATCTACATGTGATATTGACAATGTTTCCTTTAAGGGGGATGAGGAACTTGTGTATAAGGTTTATTATAATTGGGGCATCATGTGGCTGAATGCGGCAGAAGTTGTATTTAAAGTCAAGGAGAAAAGAGATGGTTATCACATCACAGCTGTAGGAAAAACTTTATCAAGTTATGAATGGCTATATGAAGTGAATGATCGATATGAAGCATTTATTGATAAAGAAACGTTGCTCCCGATCTGGTCTCTGAAGGAAGTAAAAGAAAATAATTATACCCAGTATGAAAAGATGGTCTTTAACCAAAGCACTGGTACAGTGGTTTCAACTAAAGGCAAGACAAAAAAAGATGCTGTAAGTAAAACCATAGCAATTTCTGATTGTGCACATGATGTATTAAGTATTTTGTACTTTATACGCAATTATCCCTTTAAGAGCTTCAAAAGTGGGCAATCTTTTCCTGTTAACGTATTTCTTGATAGGGAAACAAATAATTTGACAGCTAAATACAATGGAGTTAAGAAAAAGCAAGAAATTAAGGGAATGGGTAAATTCAATACCTACTTGATTTCTCCCGGGACTATTGAGGGTAAAGTCTTTGATAAAGGAAATACTATGAAGATGTATCTTTCAGAAGACGCAAATCATATTCCCCTACTTATTGAGACAAAGTTGAGTGTGGGTAGCGTAAAAGTAGCATTGAAATCTTATAAGAATCTCCGCTATCCATTGAATTCTAAGATCGAATAAATTTCCTGAATGAAATATATTGTTGGTTTAATAGCCATGCTTATTCTCTTTACAAGTGGATATTTTTTTTCACAATGGCTTCAACTTAGGCAAGCTGAAAAGAATCAGATATCCAGTGAAGTAATTTTAAACAGAATTAAGGAAGTATCAAAATTGGTGACAGTCGAAGGTTACTTCTCAGAGATGTATAATTACAAAAATTATTACAATCTTGAATGGAGTATGTTTACCAAAAAAGCTTTAGTTAGAGTTAAAGCTAAAGTATCGATGGGTGTCGATTTAAACAAAGTCAATATTAAACTTGATAATGTAAATAAAGTGATAAGTATGGATAGACTTCCTGAACCTGAAATTATAAGTCTTGATCACGATATTGATTATTATGATATTACTGAAGGTACATTTAACACATTTACGCCTGAAGATTTTAATAAAATTAATAGTGATGCTAAGGATTACATTCGAAAAGTGGCTATTCAAAGTGAGTTGCCAGCCAGAGCTAAAATTCAAAGTCAAAAATCAATAGAAACTATAAAGCTGATAGCTGAATCTGCCGGATGGACTGTGAAGATCTCTCAACCGCAGTCAATAAAGGGATAGGAAGGTTAGGGTCTAAGTTAATTATTCTATTTGAACTAATGTAATGCCGTCTCCACCAGCTTCAGGAGCAGGATGGCTGATCTTCATAGGCACGTTATATTCTTTAAGTTTTTGCCGAACTACCTTTTTTAGCGTACCGTTTCCTTTGCCATGAAGAATTTCTACATTAATTTTTCCGGCTATCAAGGCAAGATCAAAAAAGTCCTGGATCTGTGTCATAGCCTCATCCATTCGCAATCCACGGATGTCAATTTTATCCTTTGCATTACTTGATGAAGTCACAATATCTGTATAAACGCCTTTAACTCTTCTTAAATCCTGTGGTTCACGTTCTACTTGGAGTTGCTTGACAGGGACCAAAACTGTCAGGCCACCCATACTCACTTTAGCATTTTCTTTAATGACTTCTATGACATTTCCGGTGGTGCCGCTGGTCTTAAGGCGCACAAAATCACCCACTTCTATCTCTGCTTTGAAGAGTAGTTTCTTATCATGACGCTGAGTTTCAATATTAAGTGTTTCTACTTGTGCAATTAATCTTTCCCGTTCCTCTTTCTTTTGGATTGCCAGCTCTCTTATTTTTTCAAGGTTGTTTTCTTTCGATAATTCCTTGATTCTGTTATCAAGTAAATCCGCTTGATGATTAATTGCATTTAGCTGAATTTCTTTAGCTTCTTGTCGGAGTTTTTTTCTTTTGATTTCAAATTCATTCATTTGATTTTCATAATTAGAAATCAAACGATCCAGTTTTTTCTCTCTGGATTGTAACTCATGGAGCTGCTTATCTAATTGATTCTTATTTCCTTGAAGGTCATTAAGTAACTTGTCAACTTTATACTTTTTTGACCCCAGCTTTTGTTCTGCATGATGTATTATTGCTTTTGGAAGGCCATTGTTCCTGGCCAATTCAAATGCAAATGAGCTTCCGGGGCTTCCCGCTTTGAATATATACGTGGGTTTTAGACCATTTGAGTCAAATAGCATTGACCCATTCATTACACCTTTATTATTGTGTGCATATAATTTTAAGATCGAATAATGTGTAGTGATCACACCCCAGGTTCTTTTTTTATTGACATATGCCAACACGCTTTCCGCTATTGCACCACCTACCTCAGGGTCGGTTCCTGTTCCAAATTCATCGATTAAAACAAGAGTATCCTCATCCACATGGTCAGTGAAGAATTTCATGCTCTTGAGATGAGAACTATAGGTACTCAAATCTTCTTCCAAGGATTGCTTATCTCCTATATCAGCAAATATTTTATTAAAAATTCCAAACTTACTTTCTTGAAATACGGGTACCAAAAATCCACATTGGACCATCACCTGGAGCAGTCCGGTTGCTTTCATCAGAATTGACTTACCTCCGGCATTAGGTCCGGATATAAGCATCATCCTATTTTCATTATCCAGGTTTAGATCAAATGGCACTGTTATCTTCCCTGCATTTTTATTCTTGATATATAGAAGTGGATGAAAACCTTTTAATACTTCAAAATGTGGATGGTCAAGTATTTCTGGCATTTCACCATGGTATGCTAATGCAAGATTTGCTTTAGCTCCTACAAAATCCATGTATGAAATAATGTTTAAGTAATCATGAAATGAATCATGCCCGGATGAAAGATCATTACAAAGTGCCTTAATTATTTTTACTATTTCTCTTATTTCTTCATGTTCCAGTTCAAAAAGATCATTATTTAAGAGAATCAGCGGCTCTGGTTCTATGAATACTGTTTTCCCAGTGTCTGATTCATCATGAATAATGCCGGGAATCTGCCTTTTGTGTTCTGCCGGAACACTTAGAACTCTTCTTCCATTTCTATAAGATTCTAATGATTCGGTTAAATATCCTTTATTTCTGTAAGTGCCAACTAAGCTGTCAAATGCGCGCTCTAATTCAGTCTTTTTGCCGGCAATGGATTTCCTGATTTTTACAAGTTGTTCTGAAGCATTATTTTTGACATTTCCTTGATCGTCTAAAACTTGATTTATTCTGATCAAGTATTGCGCCTCATATGTTGCTTCCTTAATTTTTTTAGAAAGAATAGGGTAGGATCGGGCAGACTTTTCAGATCTTGAAAAATTGTCAAGTGTTCGCATTAATTCAAGCACTTGCTTAATTGCAGCTATCTGTTCGAGCTCAAGAAAATAATCAGTAATTTTTAAATATTTTAAAAAACCTGATATGTCATCATAGATTTGAGAAGGAAATGATTCGCCGGATTCAATTGAGAGCTTATATTCAGCTGTTTCTTTTAGTGAATATTGAACTTGTATATGGTCATTTTCAAATTCGACTTTTTGTAGCAACGATCTACCAGGTTCACCTTTGCAGAAAGGCAGAGCCAGGTTAATTACCTTATCAAATTCTAAAACTTCAAATAAATCTTTGGGATAAAACACGTTTTTCTAACTTTTGCTCATTAACAACATCGAAGGCTTCAATGTTCATTTAAAATGAATAAAAGAGGTTTGAAAATTCTATTTTAATACGATTAGACTATTTTGAGCTATAATTTCACCATTTTCTGAACTTATAACTAATTGGTAACTGCCACTTGTAATCACTGTTGGTAAATCCAGGCTTATATCTGTAGCCTTTAAATTTGATTCATAAACTATTTCTCCAGAAGTATTTATGAATGATATATTAAAATTATTATCTCCTTTTGAAGCAAATTTCGCTAAGTCAAGATTTATCTTCCCAGTTGTGGGATTCGGATATACTGATAATTTTGAAAACTGCTTTGCTGTAAGATTTGATAATGCTGCAGGATCAATATTACCAGTTGCATATTCACCCTTAAGGTATTTTGAGATCACGAAAGAACCTTTTTTATCACTTGCGGATCCACCGCTTTTTGTATAAAATGGATAGACTAACCAATCCTCAGTTCCATTTGCTCTGTAGAAAAGTTGGATGCTGTCTTCGCCATTTTTCAAAAGTTCAGAATCCCATGTTGTATTATATTCAATTTTACCGATCATGGTAATCAACTCCGGATCTGCTATTGTCAGCTTCCAGAAATGTAAATCATTCATTTTAACATTTGGATTAAGACTTGCATCAGGGGCAGTATAATGATGTTCTGCATAAGCCCATGTACTGTCTTGAATCTCTGTGACATTCACGATTAGGTTGGAATAAGTGAAATTAGGACTTCCTTTTTTTGTGATCTTTTGTAACGAATTGAACTGAGCTAAATTCAATGTCAAAGGTGCATTTATGAAGACTGCCTTTGGGTTGAAAGCTAGTGTGAGCGGTATTGTCGTCACTTCACCGGTGCATAATACTTTTTGGGTAATAAGCTTGTTGTCCTGATCTACAAATGTTATGGAAACCGGAGCATCTTTTAGGAAGCCGTTCGATTTCAACAACTTTTGTTTAATTGTTATTTCATGAGTATTTATAGAAAATTCCAATGCATGAAAATCTTGTATTGAGAAGTCATAAAACCCAATGTCAAAGACCCATCTATTGAAAAAATCAGTAAGATCAATACCGGAAGCCGCTGAGAGTGCATCACGATATGTATTGGCAGTAAGATTGCTATAAGCATAATCTTTCAATACTTTTTGCTGCGCAGTTCTAAACAAATCATCACCAAGGTATCCACGAAGAGAATGCATCACCATTGCACCTTTTTTATAAGTAGTGGTGCCATATGTGATGTCTTTTGGCATAGGTGATAAAGGTAAATACCTACCATCATCAATATGTGCATTTTTGATTACTTCAAGTCTACTGTCGGTAATCAGTTTTTCAAATGAACTTCTACCTGCTAAATACTCTTCAAACAGATGCGAACCATATTCAGCATTACCTTCCTTGATCCACATGTCAGCCTGAGTCTTTAGAGTAAGCAAGTCACCCCACCATAGATGGCATAGTTCATGACTCATTAATCTTCTCGCTTCGCCACCACCATTGGTAGATGAGACTGGGAAAGCTATGCAATTAGGATGCTCCATTGCTCCTCTTGTGGTCATTACATAACCAACTCTTTCGAAAGGATACTTGCCATACCATGATTCTAAAGCATCAACAGCACTGTTTAAGTTTCTAAAAGAACTTTTGACATTTGCTTGGTCTGCCGGCTTACTGATTAACTGAACAGGTAAATCACCATAAACTGCATTGTGAATATACTCATGAACTGTATATGTTGAAGCTGCTATAGCGGATAAGTATGTCGGTATAATTTGATTCATTCTAAAGGTGCGAATTCTGGATTCAGAATCAAATTCTTCGTCTGACTCCAGCGCTCCCACGGAATATGAAGTTATATTATTCGTTGTAATAATTCTATAGGTATAAGTACTCCGTTCTACAAAATTATCAAAACAGGGAAACCAGCTTCTGCCATAGTTGTGAGGATCATCTGTTAAACCAATTCCCAAATTGTACGCAATACCATCCTCAAAATAAAATCCACCAAATCCAGAAGAACTTGTCGTTGGCTTTCCTTGATAATACACAGTTACCTTATAATTAGTCCCAACCTGGAGATTCATTGGAGCATCGACTTTCAGCAAAATATTATTGTACGAATATGTAGTCAGCTCACTATCGAAAAATACTGAGTCAACAGAAAGCTTTAATAAGTCCAGAGGTATAAAATTTAAACCTGAAATTTTTGGTGTAAATTCAATCACTGCTTTTCCTACAAGAAGGCTACCTGTCATTTTTCGTAAATCTATTGAAAGATCGTAATCAAGAATATCAAATGAGTCAGACCTTTCAACAGATGCTGACCATAGATTATCTTCAATAGTCCTGTTTACATTTGTATTGGCTTGTTTGTGACGCATATGACAGCCATACATTTCCAATGGTTGACTTTTCAGAATGAAACAAAAGCAAAATAATGAAATTACTGTAAAGAAATATTTCATAGAATTGAATTATACTTTAAAACTTAATGATAAAAACTAAAGAATTGTAGCTTTTGCTGCGTCAAGCATTACTCTTGTATCTGCTGCATTCTTACCTTGAGCATAAACTCTAAGAACTGGTTCTGTGCCTGAAGGGCGGATCATGATCCATCTTTCGTCCCCATAGATAAATTTAAAACCATCAAGTGTTTCAGTTGAAATCACTTTGTCGTTACCAAATTGGCTATAAGATCCATCTTTACAAGCTTTTATTACATTTTGTTTTTGCTCTTCAGTTATATGAAGATCATCTCTATCAAACCAGAAAGTACCGATTTCATCATACAAATCCTGAATAAGTTCCTCGAGGCTCTTTTTAGTAGCAGCCATAAATTCAAGGATCATTAAGCCGATCCATATGCCATCACGCTCAGGAATATGGCCTTTGACTGCAAGTCCACCGCTTTCTTCGCCTCCTACCAGGACGTCTCTTTGAGTCATGATCTCAGCAATATATTTGAAGCCTATCTTTGTAATTTCGCAAGGCAAACCATATTTATTAGCCAGCTCTCTCATTTTGTCAGTTACAGAAAACGTTACAACGACTTCTCCGGATAGTTTTTTGTATTTATACATATACATTAATAACAAAAGAAGTATATGGTGTGAGTCAACAAATAATCCATTACCATCAAACATCCCAATTCTATCAGCGTCTCCATCATTTGCGATACCAAGTGAAATGCTTGGATCATTCTTTATGAGTGTGGATAGTTCAGTAAGATTTTTCATGATCGGCTCAGGAGCCTGACCCATAAATGAAGGATTATTGTCACAATGCAAAGCGATGACATCTGGCAAAAGTCTCAGCATCGCTCTTTGCCCAGCGCCATACATTGCATCGTAGGCCACTTTTAATCCACTATTTCGTATAAGATCAAGATCAAATCCTGCTTCTGCATGCTCTACATACATGTTTTCCAACTCAACAAGACTTGCATTTCCATTTTTTACAAGTTCGTCGAATGGAGTACATTTAGTGTCCCAAGTTTCAGGAATTAAATTTTCAACTTCAGTGATATCTTGAGGGGAGGACGGTCCGCCAAAATTTGACTTTAGTTTATATCCATTATAAGATGGTGGATTATGACTAGCGGTTATGACAATTCCGAGATCCGCTTTTAGTTTAACCACACCAAGAGAAATCATTGGAGTGGAAACAAAATCCTTTGCGTAATATACTTTGATGCCATGTTGGCAGAATACTTCCGTGGTTGCTTTTAAAAACATTTCTCCACCGAATCTGCAATCATGACCGACGACAACAGTCTTGTAGTTTTTCTGATTCATCCATAATGCAGTTCCAGCTGTGACTCTCCTTACATTGTCAACTGTATATTCGTCAGCAATAATTGCACGCCAACCATCGGTACCAAATTTAATATTTATCATCTTAGTATTTTATTTTGTGCCACTAATATAAATAAACTAAAGTTTTGAGGCAAATAAATTTTTCCTTTCAATAATTTAGAAGTCAGAAGTCAGGGGTCAGTGGTCAGTGGTCAGAGTGGTCTGAAGTCAGAAGTCTCTGTAATGCTTTGCTTCCAAAATCAAAAAGATAACTTAAACAAAGTTGAACGCATATACCGATGATATTTATGATATAAAAAGTCGTTTACCACAATATCCCCTTCTGCAAGAGAGGGCCAAGGGGGAGTTATTGTTATTTATATTTTATATTATTTGTATTTTCTTGATCAACAATGTTTTATTATTATTTATATAGTGGTCAGTAATTCCAGTATTACATATTGATGAAAATGCAAACAAATAAAAAAGCCTTTTGAAAATCAATTCAAAAGGCTTTTAGTAAATCTTTATATTAGTACTTAGAGTACTCTTCTGATAGAATATAATCTGCTGGACCAATATGATGAAGAATTAACAGAGTCAATAGATACGCCTTTACTATTGCAGCTGTGAATTATCTTAAGATCGCTATTGTAATTAGAATATACGATGCCTACATGATGAACTCTGCCACCTGCGGCAAAAAATACTAGATCACCTGGTTTTGCGTCTTCTCTTTTAACTGATTCTCCTTTTGAAGAAAGACCTCTAGAGCTGTGTTCGAGATCAAATCCATATTCTGCATAAACATATCTTACAAAACCTGAACAGTCAAAACCTCCGGGTTTCACGCCGCCTGATCTGTATGGAGTTCCGATATATTTAGAAGCATAGTCTATAATGTTTGCGCGAAGTTTTACTTTGGCGGACATATTAAACATGATACTCAACGTATTCAAAAGGAATGGTGGTATGGTCGATTGTTGCGAATAGTTTCGCGCTTCAGATAGTGAAGGGAACGATGCTATTAAAAATAAAACAACTATTGACTTAAGCAGGATAGATTTCATTCTATTCGCAGTCTTTAGATTAAATAAATAAGGTTTCTTGTCGACTATTTCAGAAGTAGCCTTGAGGATTTGAAATAAAAATAATTTTGTTCAATCTCTGAAAATAAGCTGATGCTCATTGGATTGGTAATAATTGTTGCACAAATATATAATATGAAGCCGTATAAAACTAATATATTATTGGTATTTGTTCTTTAAAAACCAAATATTATTAGTTTTAATCTTTTAATATAGCTTGAAACTAGCACTACCACTACCATATTATATAAGTATTTAATATATAAAAAAGATTGTAATGAAATGTTAAGAACGTTTACTCTAGCAACGATTTGCGGTTTAATCCATCCCAAGATAGACATTTGATAAAGGTTTTCAGTAATACGAATCTCGAGAGTCAACTACAATAGCCTTCTTGAGAAGTATACAAGAAGGCCTATATAAAAAAAAGAGCTTGTAAAATACTTACAAGCTCTTTTTAAGATGTTAAATCCTATTAATATGACCAAAGATCATGTTCAAAATTGAATATGTCTTCTTTGATCTTATTTGATTCAAGCAACATATCTACACCATTATCTTTAAGTTGATCATAATCAACCAAACGGTTGTCATTTACATTAGATCTCTTAGTAATGAAACTTGAAAAATGTCTCATCTCAAATAGATCATCCCAAGATATTGGACTTGCTACGTTATTTTCATTAAATACCTTGTGCGCAGAAAGATATTTTCTACAATCAGGATAATATATCCAGAATAAGGGTCTTGGAGGTATTTCCAACCCAGTTGATGGATCTACTTCTACAAACATTGGAGCAATACCTAAAATTCTCACCTTCATTACAGAGGATTCAGAATCGAAGTACCAAACTTCCTTGATGCGATACTGATTGATACTTTGAACATCAATATCATCTCTTGTTACTTCACTAACATATTGACCAGTTTCCGGATCATATACTTCAGCAGTATCTTGTTTAGAAATTTGTTGATTGATATCTTCTGTAGTCTGTTTAAACTGAAATTCATCAGTTGTATAACATTTGATATCTCCATTCTCAATACCAGTCTTAAGAATAGTAAATAATTCTTGAGAAGGGTACTTAAATGGTAGATTCATTTTCTCTCTACAATCGATAACTCTCCAGATCCTTCTTTCCC
The DNA here is from genome assembly GCF_016707225.1 of Candidatus Brachybacter algidus. NCBI lineage: Bacteria > Pseudomonadati > Bacteroidota > Saprospiria > Saprospirales > Saprospiraceae > Candidatus Brachybacter > Candidatus Brachybacter algidus. Next base: position 734,750 of record NZ_JADJID010000001.1, read on the forward strand.
AGAAAATATCTCTTTCATGAAGAGGCTCGTAAGCAAGAACTAACTTCTGCTTAATAAGATCTCTTTGAATGATATCATCCAATGGAGCATCAGCATCCGGCTTTCTGACAGTATCAGCAGCTGCTATAACTACAGGAGCTGGTCCTGTACTCTTTGGAGGAGTAGTTACAGCTTTAGCAGTAGTTTTAGTTGTTGTTTTAGCACCTTTTTTTGGATTAGCTTCAGGAACTGGCTTATAATCATCCGGCACATAGTCATCCGGTACATAATCGTCCGGAACATATTCGCTATCGGCTTTTTTTGCCTTTTTCTTTTGAGCATCAGCATTGTTAATTATGCTGAAACTAAAAAGAGAAACTAATATTAAAAAACTAAATAATGATTTCATCGTCAATATGATATTTAAAAAAAATGACTTATCTTATATTAAAAGATAGAGAGTTAATATTTCGACCTGCATTATCTCCAGGACACTTAGCTTTAACGTTGTCAAATATATATAGATCACCTGGTTTAGCTTTAGAAATTAAATCTTTAGCTTGACCACCGAAAGTTCCCCCTGGGTTAGTAATAACGATTGGATCTTGCCTTCTAGCGACATATTTTAATACAAAGCCTTGAATAACACATTTTGCATCAAATTCAAAACCATCTAACCTAGGTTCGATACCTCTTTGTGCACCAAAAGTTCCATTTCCTACAGCACCTCCCATTTGGTTGGCGACATAAGCAATAGGACTAGGTATTCTCTTGATTCTAAAAGGGAATGAACTGGCTGTAAGACCACCACCTGATAAAGTCACAGTTGCAGTTTGACCTGGAGTAGAAACTCTAATGTCATATTGACCCTTTCCTGTGTTTTTAGCAGTTCCGTTAGTAACTGACACTTTTAGATCATTTGATGAAACACCTGCGGCAGCAACAGAAATAGGATTATCTACTCCTACATAGAATACATTCATTTTATCAGCTGAAACAGTAGCAGATCTTTGTCCAACTTCATATTCAAAATCATTTTCATATGATTCTGTTTTTTGAGTTACAGGATTTACTAATGACACCCTTGCCGTATATTTTTTGATACCCGGCGCACTAGCAGCAGCTGTATATTTAGCTACACCATCTACATTTGGAACTGAAGCACCATTTACACTTACACTCATCCCCTTTATGTTAGATGAAGAAGAAGATAAAAAGATATCAGTTTCAAATTTCTCACCAAGTACAACATAACTTTTCTTAGAAGCAGAAACAACCTCAAACTTATCAAATACTACTTCTGTAGTAGCTCCAATTTTATTCATTAAATAGTTTAAAACAGTTGCTTCAGAAGACTTGGCATCGTTTTTAAGTTTATTCAATATTGGTAAGACAGCAGCAAGCGGCATGTGGCTGAAATTGTAAGCAGCCCAAGTCTTGTGTGTTTTACTTTGTTTCCAAGTTGGATCTATGTCCAAAGCTAATTTCGGTTCATTTACTGCCTTATCTTCAGGATTGAATAGTTCAGAAAGTTTAGTCTTTAAGTACAGCAAGTTTCTTTTCAATTTCATCACCTTTTTTTCGTTGACAAGGATACGGGTTGTTACATCCTTATCTTTATAACCTTTCAATCTTAAATCCTTAGAATCTAGTGAATGTTCATCTTGAACATATCCACCTGTAGCATCCACCATCTCTTTAATAAGACCGTCGATATAAGCAGTATATTCATCAGTAGCTGCTTTAGCAGGGCCTGTTCTTTGTGCATACTTAGCAAATTCAGCTTTCTTTTTGGAGAATTCATCAATTTGCTTTGGTAATTGATCATTTGATTTATCTAATGCATCATTAGATTTAACCAAACCCGCATTTACAACTTTAAATGCGTTAAATATTTCAGCCGAAACGTTAAGGGCTAACATCGCTGTAAGTACGATGTACATGATGTTAATCATTAATTGCCTCGGTTCCTTAGGTATTGACATTTTTTACTTTTTTAATGATAATTTAGAATAATGTTTATTTACTGTGAAATTATCACTTAAGCTTGTTTGTTACCTCCGGTCATTGCAGATAGAACGTTACCATAAACTGCATTGAGAGAACCTAAGTTTTTGTTCAATGCCATTACTTGCTCTTTATAATGTTTAGTATCTTCAATTGAATCTGCCATACTAGCGATAGCTTGATTCATTTTTTCATAAAAGTTACCCATCCCTTTGATCTGCTCCTGAGTTTTAGAGAAATCAACTTCTTGAAGCGCTTTTAGAGAACTAAGGCTTTTAGACATTACTTGAAGTTCAGAAAGCATCCCACTAAGATTTTTCTCAACTACTTCACCATCTAAAGGTCTTGAAACACCTTTACCTCCTACAGCAGGACCTGCAGTAAGGGCAGAAACGTTTGCAGTATAATCACCTAATCCAGGATATAATTTATCCCAATAGTATTCTCTTTCTGGTGGTATAACAGCCAAGAAAAGAAATATAAATGCTTCTACACTTAACCCAACTGTAAGCATCCAGCCACCCCATTCGTAACTTTGAATTTTACCTAAAGCTCCCACCAAAACGACAGATGCTCCAACACCGATTATAAAATTTTTGAAATACTTGAAACCATTAGAATGTACCAAAGACATATTTTTTTAGTTTAAATAGGTTAATAATTATTAATGAATTTTTTGACAATATTATTATATTAAGAGGCATAGTATTTTACCCCTTTTTTAAAACTTAATATAAGATAATCTTAATTAGAAGTCGTTTATTGATCTTCCCATATGCGTTAGCACACATCTGAATCCTACATAAGATTTAGCTGAATCCTGGAATTCATAATGTCTTGTTCCAGTTCTTAGGAAGTACCCTATGTCTTTCCACGATCCACCTCTGATAACTTTTCTTTTTAATCCTTCAGGATCTTCATCTTTGGCATCATATCTGATATCCGGATTAAGGTCATGAATAAACGCATAAGCATTTTCAGCATAAGCAGTCAAAGTCCATTCAGCTACATTACCTGACATACAATAGAAACCATAATCGTTAGGGAAATAAGCATCAGCCTTAACCGTCCATTGACCACCATCTTCAGGATAGTTACCCCTTCTAGGTTTGAAGTTAGCAAGTAAACAACCTTTAGAGTTTCTTAAACCATATGCACCCCAAGGATAAGGAGCATTTTCGTGTCCACCACGAGCTGCATATTCCCATTCAAATTCAGTTGGTAATCTGAATCCTTCAGTATGAACATCTTCAGGACGATAGGTATCCCATATTTTTGATCTCCAACTACAGAAAGCATTTGCTGCTTTCCAGTTTACACCAACTACAGGATAATCATCAAATGCAGGGTGCCAGAAATAATTTCTTGTCATAGGCTCATTATATGAGTATGCAAAATCTCTGATCCACACCATTGTGTCTGGATAAATTTTGGTTTTATCTTTTTTGATATAGGTCTTTCTGGTTGATTTACCACGATCAGCGGCAGCTTGTTTCCAATCCAGCCATTCGTAGTTGTAAACTAGTTTATCTACATCAAACTCTTTTTTCCCATTAATGACGTCATCACCACTGAAATACATATCAGATAATCCTTCATCTGTGTAGTCAACTTCTGCTGTCCAGTCAATATGGCTGTTACCTGCATCATCTTCTTCAAAGTTACCCAGGATAGTATGAGCAATTGAATCTCTGACCCAGTTAACGAACTGACGATATTCATTATTCGTAATTTCTGTTTCGTCCATATAAAATCCCTGAATAGAGATGCTCTTAGGCCTTGACAAATAATTACTACTAATATCTTGATCATCAGAACCGATAGTCAAGGTACCACTTTTGACATAGATCATACCGTAAGGGTTTACACCCTTCCAATCAGGTCTTTTTGTCACACCAATTAACTGACCGTCCATCTTGCTGCTTTTCCCGCAAGAAATGATAAAAGACGAAAGGATAGCTAATCCAAATAAAAATACAATGTTCTTACTCATTTGCTAAAAAATAATTTTCCTAAAAATTTGGATATTGTTAAATAGGGTGTAAAATTAGTTTGTTTATTGATTTTTTCCAAAACAAAGTTTCTTAAACACAATATTTTTAACGATTTTAATTCTTTTTGTATTCTAAATTGCTGAATATCAGCGTATTGGGGTGAAATAATTTTTTCTAACTAATTGATTTTCATTGTACTTATACGATATAACGGTTAAGTATGACGCAAAAGTATTATTATATTTTGATTTTTCATCACATCCTTGGATGATATATCAATTTTTCTTTTTCACGTTGTATAATATTTGCCTGAATCCTATATTGTAACAACAATTCATGGGTGTTCCCACTATATAATTTAAGTTCGCTGATAGGACTTTCAAAATTGTATGCAACAAGTATCCTTTCAGTAATTCTGCCTCCGACCATCACTTTTATTGCATCTAAAGAATTAGAATTATAGCCTCTTATTCCAACGCCTCCGAAAATGTTCTTATTGTATAAATGAATATCGATGTCAGATTGAAGTGCCGATTTTTCATATTTTATCAATGCATTAGGTACTATTTTCCAGTTTTCATTGAAGGTATAGAAATATGAAGCATAAAGTAAATAGTGGTCTACCGGTTTATAATTATACTTCTCATTTTTTGAAATGCCCGTTGATACTGTTTGGTATGATGACAATCCAATCTCAAGTAGCCCTGTGCGAATGACTATTCCTAGATTGATGACACCATTATTTGCTGAAACTTTGTCTATCGGAATATTTGGGTCATTATGATTAACATTATTTTCATACTGACCATCTGGCGTTTTTAAAATTGATCCATCCAACTGTCTGCTTGACAATCCTATACCTCCTCCTATTGAAAGAAAAATTGGACTTATTGGTAAAATGTAATTATAAGAGAAACTACCTTCAGTGTTATTACTCGCACCTATAGATTCTGTAGAAAAACTAAAACCAACTCCTGAATTTAGATTCAGCAAAGGTAAGTGAGCAGTAAAGTATCCACCTAATGGTTTACCTTGAAGATTTGACCATTGATTTCGGAAGTCTCCAGTCAATGTTAATCCATTATTTAAACCACCATAGGCCGGATTGAAAGAATATGGGTCTAGCATATACAGACCTTTTTGGGCAAGTTGTTGTGCATAGCTATTTTGATTGGTTATCAAAATAAGTGTACAGCATATAAATATGTTAGATAGGACTTTGTACAAATAACTATTCATTTAAAAGTGTTAATCACCGCTAATGTGGTGTAATTTAGCATAAATTAGCTAAATGGCATGAATTTTAACACAATTTTAGGAAGTTGGATAGAATGTAATGATCTGCCATTGCAATTTATATTAAGGAGATAAATTGGCAGAAATTTTTACTTTATAAAATAGAAAATAGGAAAAAAAGGTGGAGCTGGAGGGATTCGAACCCTCGTCCAGAGATAGCGCCTGAGAGCTTTCTACATGCTTATTTTTTCATTAGATTTTCGAGTTGAAACAAGTGGAAAAACACACCAAATATCAACCTTATTCTCTGAATCTCGGAAGATCATCGAGACCTATTATCTTCCTTACCTGAATGTTTGTTGACATGCGACATCACTTTGTATCAGATATCAAGTGAATTGCATGAATGCTTGTTAATCTACTAGATTAAGCTGCAATTGCGAAGTTAGAATCGCCAATTATGGTTTAATAGCCATTTGTTAAAGGAGGAAACTATCATACTCCTGCATGCTTACAAACCGAACATACTTTCCTGTCAATTCCGGTCAGCCCCATTTTTTCAAAGATCTAAGCTACTAACTCAAGAATACTTAAAATAGTTGCATAATAAATTTTATTTTATAAGATTTCTTGTTTTCGCAATTATATCTTTGATAAAAATATCACCATGGAAGTACTTTCATTATATATATATCCCATAAAGTCGCTGCCAGCCATAAAAATAAATCATTCTGTAGTTGATAAGGATGGACTTCAGTTTGACAGAATATTTGCATTGTACGATGCTCAAGGAATCATGCAGACGAGAAGAATTTGTAAAGGATTGGCCGACTATTTACTAGAATTAAAGGGAAACACTTTAATGATATATTCAAAAGTCTTAGAAAAGTCCATTAATATAAAATGCTATGGTGAAGGTCATGAGTCAATTCCTTTGAATGTTTGGGATAGGGTAGAAGAGGGTTTTGCCGATAAAGAAAGTATAAACCAATTCTTTTCGGATCATCATGGTAAAAAATTACATTTATATCTAATAAAAAAGAGTTTTTCTGGCTTCTCTTCATTTCATGATGATTCACCTATCTTAATATGCAATGAAACATCCATAGCTTATCTTGAGTCTAAGACTGATGTTAAGATTGACATCATGCGGTTTCGACCAAATATTGTTGTTTCATCCAAAAATCCATTTGATGAAGGAATTTGGAAAAGATTAAGGATCAATGGTTGTGAATACAATAGCGTAAAGTTGTGCAGCAGGTGTATAGTTGTTAACCAGGAGCCATCTACCTCAAGGGCTGACTTAAATGTCCTTCAATTAATGGAACCATATACAAAGTCTTCATTTAAAATTAAGTTTGGGCTATATCTTAACCCTCTTTCAGAAAGTATAGTCCGATTATTTGATAAGATAGATGTAGTAGAATAGTTACATAAGTCGGGAGCAAAATGTATGGAATATAGTTTTTTAACAATTATTATATAATAATTAAAATATAATATTACCTTTGCAGTCCGAAATATAACTTAATAAAAAAAAGAGGTTCACATTTTATGTTAATAATCGATGTAAAAGACGGCGAAACTATTGATAGAGCGCTAAAGAAATACAAAAGAAAATTTGAAAAATCAGGCACAATAAAGCAATTGCGCAAGAGGAAACACTTCACTAAGCCTTCAATCCTTAGAAGGCAAGAAGTATTAAAAGCTATTTACAAGCAGGCCACTTATGGGCCAAATGCACTTTAAAGGAATATTAGCAATTTTTGCAAATACTTTTTTAGAATTGTAATATTATGTTTATTTTGCATATAATATGCGAAATGAATTAGAAAGATTCTATAACTACATTTCTTCTGTTGAGAGATATAGTCAAAATACAAGGCAGAGCTATCAAAATGATATTGATGGCTTTGCCTCTTTTATTTTAGTCACCTATCAAATCAGCCAATTAACAGAGGCTACACATTTCCACATACGCTCATGGATCGTTACATTGATGGAGATAAACAGTAGCAGTCACACCATCCATCGCAAGATCTCTGCATTGAGTACTTTTTATAAATACTTGAGAAGATTTGAGGGCCTTGGAATAGATCCTATGGCCAAAGTAATCAGGCCAAAAGCAAATAAAAGACTTCCAGTGACTGTCCCCAAAGATGAGTTGAGTTATGATCAAATCCTTGGAACAGCTGAGCCTGATGGTTATTCCAATGCTATGGCAAGGTTGATGATCTTATTTCTTTATACTACCGGTATCAGGCGTTCAGAGCTCATAAACATCAATGAAGCAGATATTGATTTTTCCAGAATGATTCTTAAAGTAACCGGTAAAGGCAAAAAGGAAAGGTTTGTTCCTATCAGTAATGATTTGGTTATTGAAACTGAAAAATTTAAGTTGTTGAAAAAGAGCAGCTTACCAATGGGTGAAGAAAATTTATTATTTTTAACGTTACATGGGAAACCTGTTTACCCAAAACTTGTTTATAATGTAGTAAACAGCTTCTTAAAAACTATTCCAAACTTGGAAAGAAAAAGTCCACATATACTTCGCCATTCTTTTGCAACCCATTTATCTGACGCAGGAGCTGATATAAATGCAATTAAAATGTTATTAGGTCATAGCAGTTTAGCTTCTACGCAAGTTTATATGCATAATGCACCACAGCGATTAAAATCAATTTATTCCAAAGCACATCCGCGTGCGGAGAAGGAATTATAATATTCGAAATATATTAATTTTTTAACATTTAAAAATAAAACATATGAAGATTACGATTGAAGCAGATCAGTTTAAAGCTGATGTTAGTTTGACGGAATTTATAGAAAAAAAAGTTATTAAATTAGATCATTACTATGATAAGATCATAGATGCTCATGTGATACTTAAACTGGAAAATGCCGGCCAAGTTAAAGATAAAGTAGCAGAGCTTATTCTAAATATACCAGGAGATACAATCGTTTCAAAGGAAACAAACAAAACATTCGAGTCTGCCATTGATGAGGGCGTTGATAACATCAAAAGGCAATTAATTAAGCGTAAAGAAAAAATGAGAGAAACGAATTAAATAAAAAAAAGGGGCAATTTTGCCCCCTTTCTTATTTACGAAATAGTCTAATCTACTTTTATAAATTTACCAATATTGGTTTGTGCGTTTTCTGTGTCTTCCGACCAAATTATTGCATAAGTTCCACTTGATAGATTTTCGATATTAATACTTCCTGAAGATGATCTGACATCTTTAGTAATTATGACTCCTTGCGCATCTACAATACTGTATTTGATTGATTTGTCACCTTTATACTCCAATCTAATAAAGTTTTTAGCTGGATTAGGATAAATAGTCGTTAGGTCACTAACCTTTGTCTCCTTAGCTACAATAGTTTCTCCAGATTCTCTTGCATTAATGATACTTAAAGTTACAAATAGTGTCATTTGACATTTACCATCATTAGTTAATATCACTACATAAGTTCCCGCATTTCTGCTGCTAACTTTGTATAGTACAGGATTTTGTTCATAACTAAAGAATCCATTAGGGCCTGACCAAAGATATGAGCTGGCTCCTGTAGCACTTAATTGAACATTACTTCCGGTTGGTGCAGGATTCGGCAATGCAGAAGCGCTACCATTAATAAACCCAGATACAGTTATCACTAAAGATGTTGTAGTACTACATCCACCTGAATTAGTCACTTTTACTGAATATGTTCCAGAAAGATAAGAAGGGATATTATTAATGATTGGGTTTTGCAAATTACTTACCCATCCATAAGGTCCTGTCCATTCATAATTCGTTCCACCAGTAGCATGTAAATATGCAGTGCTTCCTTCGCAAACAGTGTAAGCATCAGCTGTAGCAGTCACTACTGGAGCTGCAAGAATAGTGACACTGAGTGATGTTACTGCACTGCATCCATTCGGACTAGTCACAGTTAATGTATAAACTCCTGAGTTCGCAGCTGAAACGTTATTGATTACAGGATTCTGAAGATTTGATGTAAATCCTGCAGGTCCTGACCAAGAGAATGATCCACCACCAGTGCCACTCAAGGCTAAATTACTTCCAATACAATTGCTTCCTATTGTATAAGATGCAGTTGCTACTGGAGGGTAATTCACCTTGAACCCAACTGAGAATGTAGCTGAACAGCCAGCTGCATTAGTAACTTTTACTTTGTAAGTACCAGCCTGAAGATAAGAAGTGATATTCACAATAGGGTTTTGCTGACTAGATGTATATCCTTGAGGTCCTGTCCACATATAAGTAGATCCTGCAGGGGCTCCAAGCTGAACTGTACTACCAACACATCCACTTGAAGGTGAAGCTGTTGCTACTCCAGTAGGTATTGGATTTACTGTTACATTTACGGAGCTGTTTGATGTACAGCCCAATCCAGAAGTAACACTTACGCTGTATATTCCGGCAAAAGATGGTTGCATATTTGCCCTGGCTGGATTTTGTGCATTTGAACTAAATCCGGCTGGTCCACTCCATGCGTACATTACTCCACCCGATGAGGAAAGATTCAGTGTTGAACCTACACAAGCTGGATTCGGGTTTGCTGAGGCTGAAACTATAGGTCCAGCATTTACAGTTACAGTTGCTGAAGCATAACCAATACATCCAGCAGCTGAAGTTACCGTCACGTTATATACACCTGACATGGCAACAGTGGCATTAGCCCGCGTTGGATTCTGTAGTGTTGACGTGAAGCCAGCAGGTCCATTCCAAGAATATGTAGCACCACCTGTAGCAGCTAAATTGATTGTTGAACCAATACAAATACTATTAGGGTTTGCAACAGCTGTTACTGTGATTGGAGGATTAGCCGTAACTGTTACACTACCAGTCTTTATACATCCAGCTGCTGAAGTAACAGTAACTGTGTATGTACCAACAGAATTTACAACAGCAGCTGCTGTGTTAGCCCCATTGGACCATAAATAGGTAGCTCCACCTGAAGCTGTTAATGTAACTGTCGAGCCTGGACAAATTGTTGGTGCTGCTGGAGTTATAGTAACTACAGGTAATGGATTGACAGTAACAGTAATGTTAGCAAATGTTGTACAGGCATCTACATCTGTTACAGTTAAAGCATAAACACCTGTAAGGTTTGCAACTACAGTTGGATTTGTAGAATTAAATCCGCCAGGACCACTCCATGAATAACTAACCCATGAACCAGAGGCAGACAGTGATGCTGATCCTCCAATACATATGTTGGCAGAAGGTGTTGCCGTAATTGTTGTAAAACATCCACTTCCAGGAAGCGTCATAAAGCTTGGTAATGCAGCCCATGCACTAACGTCAGACCCACCACAATTTGAACGAACCCATACATAATATAATGTATTTGGATTCAATGAATTGAGGGTAAATGATGCATTAGGTGTAGATCCTGTTGGAACCGTAGCTACAGTTGGTGGTGTAGAAGATGTACTATAATAATATTGATATCCAACTAATGGTGCTGGAATTGGTGCAGTATATGATATAACTCCACCATTAGAAGTGATTCCTGATACTGCTAAGGCAGTAGGAGGAACTGTGCATGCTAATGGGCAAGTTACAGATATATTATAATTACCAAAATTTGTAGCAGAATACCCAGTTAATAATATATAGTAAGTTGTACCTGCTACACATGGAAATGTAACTGTTGCTGAATTGTTTAATGTCACAGCACATCCAGCATCTGCGTATCCAACACCACTGACGTTAGAAACACAAGTTAAAGTGTTGCAGTCACCAGTATAGATTCTTAAATAATTATCAAAATCACTACCACAAGCACTAACGGTCAAGCTTCCAGTAAGGTTTGGGGTAACTGTATGCCATACGCCTTTATAAGAAGCAGTTAAACCTGTGCTTCCACAAGTAGAACCCGGCAAGACCTCATTTAAAGCCAATGCATTAGAACCTGATACATTGCTGCCACAAGGAATTGCTGTTGCATTTGTACAATCATCATTTACCGGAACCGAAGGAGTAGTGACGCATATACTGAAATTTGAATATGTATATGCTGTCGAAGTGCTTGAGTATATACGCACATAATAGACATTTCCAATAGTCAATCCAGTTGCCAACACATTTGAATTGCCATAAAGACCAGCATAGCACCCAATAGCTACCAAGCTTCCACATGAACCAGAGTAAAGCTGAGTTGTAGTTGCATTATCGGTATAGTTCACTTTCACCATATGTGTAGCTGATGTAGCTGTAAAAGTAAACCATACATCATCATTTATGCCAGTTGCAGAGCACGTAGGGACAGTCTCCGTTGATTGTGTAGCCCCGCTCGTAGACATAACTATACTAGAAGCACATAATTCTGTACCACTTGGAATAATATTTGTTGCTGCTATACAATCGTCATTGGCAGGTGGAGGAGGCGGAACTTTCAGACATAAATCAAAAACAGTTCCTCCTGTTGCTGCGTAAGTGTATACACGTAGATAATAAGTAGTTCCACCTGTCAACCCAGCGACACTGCCGCTTTCCGGATCAAGGCAAGCAACAGAAGTTAGGGAGCCGCAGGTACCTGAAAACAATTGTATGATGCGATCCGTGAGTCCAAATTGATTATTTTGATTATTGTAAAGAAGTATTGTTGATCCGGCAGGCATAGTTACACTATACCACACATCATCATCAGCAGTTCCAGAACAACCTGCTAATGAGCTTGTCGCACCATAGGTTGAAACTTGCATTATTGCACAAGAACCATCAGTTGGAATAGTTGGAAAAGTAGTGGCTGTGATACATTCATCATTTGCTGGAAGTGTTGCAAATATTATTCCTGCCACCCATAAGCTTTTCTCAGATGGGCCGCATGCCGATCTTATCCAAGTGTAATAAATGGTACTTGGTGATAGACCATTCAATGTTGTCGATGTAATTCCAGCTCCTGTTGTGGCATTTGGAGTGGTGCCTGCTGTTGGTGCTATACTTGAAGAACTATAATAAATCTCATATCCATTGGCAGGAGGTGAAACTGGAGCAGTCCAAGTCAATGGTGCAGTGGTAGTAGTTGTAGATGCCGACAAGGTTAAACCTGTTGGTGGATAACAACTTGCTACATAATTAAAGCCAACGTATGGTCTTCTATAATTTGAGGAAGTTAGAGAAGCAGGCAAAATACCTGTAGTATTACTCAAATATTTAGTAGTGTTAAGGTTTGACGTGTTAACGCAGCTTGATGTATATTCATAACTCCAGCTTATTGCAACACTTGCAGTAGGATTAGTATATTCAACCATAACGGCTAAATTATTTGTACCGGTCACAGTAAAATTACTTGTAAAAAGAAATTCTTTCCAGCCTATCGTCGCTCCAATGTTTGAAACAGGGTTGCCATCAAATGCTAAAGTAGCACCTGTGATAGCAGTCGCCCAATCTAATGCGCTTGCTCCCCAGTCTATAGCTGTTGTTTCCTTAAGATATATTTTGAAGTTGGGAGTACCTAACATCGCAGCAGCAGTTGCCTTGTGGAACCACATAGATGTAAGAGGTTTGTCTATCATGTCACTTAAAGTGGCATTAGAGAGGATAAAGGCGTGTCTGTTAGATGCATTTGCCGTAGCTATTGAGTTCATAGGGCCATAAGTAGTACCTATAGTTGCACTTGGAGGACCGCCGGAGCATAAAGCCGAAGTCCATTGCTGAGCGCTTGCATTATTGAAATAACCGCAAAGGATTATAAGAATAAATAAAGTAAATTTTTTCATCTTAAAATTGAAATTAATGTATGCTTACTCTTTTCAGGATTTTCGGCGGACTCCTTTAATTTGTATTGTGTGATTGGATGTATATCTCGCTTGTTTTTATTATGACACAAGGACACTATGTGAACTTATGTTCGAATAAAATTTTAAAAGCAAGATGCACAAGAGTGTGAATCGCTTTTATTCCATTATTTTATTTTTTTTAGTTTACTAATAAATTAATAAAGCATAAGTAGGTAGGAAATTAATAGGATAATTCAACCATTTAGATTTGATCAACAGCGAATTATTTTTTTTGTAGTATATTATAGGATGGCAAGATATATGTTCATTTCGTGTTTAACAAATTTTTAAGAGTTAAAATTGCGTATTAACAAAATAATAAAATATAATATTGTAAGAATAGGAATATGCCAATTTGTTAATATAAAATTTGGTTTTTTGGTGAGAATTTAAAGAATAATGGTATCCTACAAATAAAAAAGGGGTCCAATATTGAAATTGCACCCCTTTTTATGTAAGTTTTAAAAATTATTTCTTCATCAACTTCGACACACCGGTTTTGCCATTGTAGAAATCGATCATTATGTAGTAGATGCCTGATGGAAAGTCTTTAACCTGAATCAATCCATTATTATAGTCATTAACTTCTCTTACAATGATACCAGTAGCATTGTAAATAGTTATGTTTTTAACTAATTCTTTACTATTGAGCTGGATATAATCCGTAGATGGATTAGGAAAGATTTTAACAGTTTCTACGTTATTAATTCTTTTGGTAGATGCTGTCGAACCATTAAAGAAAAAGTGCGCTAAATCATCTAAGGTAGAAGCACCTTCTTCCTGAATAGATATTGTATAATATCCACTTGTATCTTGTCCATTTGGTTTGAATAAGATTTTCATTAATGTAGTATCTCCAGATTCTAATTGAATCGTTTTTGTTTTGATTTTATCAGTATAACACAGAAAATTATCGCAGACCTGAGCATTACTCCACTTAGCACCTTTAAAAATTGTTGTTTGAGTCCATCTCATTACTTTTGTTTCTTCTGAATTATTTACTGCAAAATTCGCAATATAGTTTTCATCATGAAAGGGGTATACATTGTCTTGTAAAGTATCAACGACAAAATGAAAGCTCTGAGCAGAGGCTAAATTGGCGATAAGTATCGCAGCAAATAATGTAAAAAATCTCATGTTAACTATTTAAATAATGATTTAGATCCTGTGTCAGGGGCAAAGTTAAGTAAACTGAAAGATATGCTACTATTAATATTGCTCTTTATTAATTATTTCCAAATTTAAATGTTCATTATTTTCTTTTTCACCTTTAAATGATGGGAGAAAGAGCGTTAACCACCTTTTTTATTTTTTGAAGATCAGATATATAATAGTCATTTTCATGATTGTCATTGTTGGAACTGATCTTGATATCTCTGTGAAGATGGACCATTTGACTTTTAACAAGGATCTTGGAAGAAGTATGGAATTCATCTACACCAGTAAATTCTGATATTGGCAATATGTTATTTTCATTAATTCCACTTCCTGCCATAATAATTATTTTCTTACCAACTTTGTCTACAAGTTGTTTAATAAGAAATCTGCCATCTATTGCAGAAGACTTTTGTCCTGAAGTGAGCACTCTTTCAACACCACATTCTATCAAAATTTGGATTGCCTCTTCGGAAGATGCAGTTACATCAAAAGCCCTATTAAAAGTCACAGGCATTGCACCTGCGACTTCTTTTATTAATAACAAACGTTCTTTATCGACTTTTGCATTATTATCCAAAACTCCCGTAACTATGCCATCTATATTTTCTGATTTACAGAATTCAATATCGGCCAACATTGTTTCAAATTCGAAATCTGAATAGATAAAATCTCCTGCACGGGGCCTGATCAATACATAAATAGGTATATGTAGCGCTGATCTCACCTTTCTTATAAGACCTGCACTTGGAGTAATACCCCCCAATTCGAGGTCTGAGCATAATTCAATTCTAGTTGCACCACCCAATTGGGCATTGATTGCAGACTGTAAGCTGTTTGCAGCTATTTCAATAACCATTATACAGGGAGTGTTTAATAAATTAAAATATTGATAAGATCAAATATCGTAAATCTAAGAATATTATTTAAAATATTCATTTGACTCAACCAATCTGCTATTGACCTCATCCCAATCTATCACATTGTAAAATGCTGCAATGTAATCAGGACGTTTGTTTTGATATTTAAGATAATAAGCATGTTCCCAGACATCCAGGCCAAGAATAGGGTAGCCATCAGCACCGGATACTTCTTTTCCCATCAATGGATTATCCTGATTGGCAGTTGAATTAATATCTAGGCTACCATCTTTATTAACTACCAGCCAAGCCCAACCTGAGCCAAATCTTGTAGTTGCAGCTTTAGTAAACTCTTCTTTGAACTTGTCCATTGAAGTCCATTTTTTGTTGATACCATCCAATACTTCTCCTGATGGATGAGTTCCGTTTGGTGACAATAATTTCCAAAAAAGGCTGTGGTTATAATGCCCACCTCCGTTATTTCGGATAGCAGGACTAGCTTTGCTGATATGTTTCATAATATCTTCTAGTTCCATTGATTCAAATTCAGTATCCTTGATAGCTGCATTCAAGTTATTGACGTAAGCATTGTGGTGTTTTGAGTGATGTATTTCCATAGTTTCTGCATCAATATAGGGTTGAAGACCATCATATTCATAACCCAATTCAGGAAGTGTAAAAGCCATAATATTTAAATTTATTAATTAGTAATTTAGTACTTAGAATAGCAGACCTTAGAGAAAATTGGCTTTTTAATAGGCGTTCTTTCAACAAAAAAATTGAAGATCAAAATAACCAACTAAAGTATTGTCTATGTTACTTAAACTTCTGCAATGTATGAAAGTTTAGGATAACATAAAAAATATTTCTGGACCACTGTATTGCCTATTGGATAATCCGAAACTTGAGAAAAGGGTAATACTTTGCCATTTTTCAGTCTTACCATGATCTCATCTTTAGTAATATTGTACATCTCATTGCTTTCTGAGCCAACGAAAACAAGATTTGAAGCATCTTCTTCGGTTATATCAAGCTTCTTTTTTATATCATCTTTTATTTCATTGATATTTGATTCTTCAATGGGCCATTTACTCATTTGTATTTTAAAGATTCGCCTATCCAATAATGCATTTGAGAGAAATTTAAGACTTGGGTCTTCATTTTTTGAAAATTGTTTTAAAGCCCACCAAAGATCATAATCATCTAATTGTAGAAAATGACTTATTAATTCACTACTTATGGTTCTTTTATCCTTAGACTCAAGAAAGTAAGTTAAATGCTCAGATATATTAAACTTCATTCCTGATTTGCATAGTATAGATGCTCTTTTCAGACATTGAATTAGCATTTGTTCTGATGCCAAAACTGTTTTGTGAAGGTAAACCTGCCAATACATTAACCTGCGCGCCATTAGAAAATTTTCTACAGAATATATGCCCTTTTCTTCTACTACTAGGCTATTGTCAACGACTGTCATCATTTTAATAATCCTATCATAACCAATTTTACCTTCTGCGACACCAGTAAAGAAGCTGTCCCGATTGAGATAATCCATTCTATCCAGATCTAATTGACCTGAAACTAATTGGTGTAAAAACTTTTTAGGATAAGCATTTGAAAAGATCTGTATAGCAGTGTCTAGCGCTCCATCCTTCTCTTTATTCAATTTATTCATGATGGCCAGTGTCATTGATTCATGATGCTGACCGGTCAAGGTGTGCTCAAGCACATGGCTGAATGGCCCATGCCCCACATCATGCAACAAAATAGCCAGTATAAGACCAGTGGCTTCTTCCTTTGTAATATCTATTCCTTTGATTCTAAGTGTTTCAAGTGCTTCAATACAAAGATGCATTGCTCCGAGTGCATGATGGAATCTAGTATGATTGGCTCCCGGATACACATAATTAGTAAGACCTACCTGAGAAATTCTTCGAAGACGTTGAAAATCAGGATGTTCAAATATTTCAAAAATCAAGCCATCTGGAATATTAATAATACCGTAGACAGGATCATTAATTATTTTTTTAATTTTAAAGAACATTAAGAATCTATTTTCGGTAAATTTAAGTTTTAAAATATTTTTTATAGAATTTTTTTATCAATGTCTAAATGATGCGGTATTGTAACAAATTGTAAGAGACTATTGAGTTTTAATCTCGCTGACCAACATTTGTAAATGATGCCTTTATTGAAAGTAATTCAAATATTATGGGATTCTTATCGTTAATTTGTGATAAATTGAATTGAACATCAAATAGCTTCAGCTAAAAAATATTTATGGATAAAATAAAAATACTTTGGGTCGATGACGAAATAGAGACTCTTAAGCCACAGTTGATGTTTCTTACTCAAAGGGGCTACGAAGTCACTGCTGTAACCAATGGTTATGATGCAATTGAGGAATTTGAAAGTAATAATGAATTCGATGCAGTCTTCCTTGACGAATCAATGCCCGGTATTTCTGGTTTGGAGACACTTTCAAAATTGAAAGACATTAAGTCCACTGTTCCAATAGTAATGATCACTAAGAATGAAGAGGAGCATATTATGGAGGAAGCTATTGGTTCGCAGATAGCTGATTATTTGATCAAGCCCGTTAATCCTCATCAAATTTTACTTTCTTTGAAAAGAATAATTGATGAAAAACGATTGGTGAGAGAGAAGACTTCATCTGATTATCAGCAGGATTTTAGACAAATCTTCATGCAAATTAATAGTGGATTGGAATACAATGAATGGGTAGATGTCTACAAGAAAATCATTGGCTGGGAAATTAAGATTGATAACTCGCAGTCTCTGGAAATGAGCGATATACTCACCACTCAGAAAAGTGAAGCAAATGCGGGGTTTTCAAAATTTGTACAAAGAAATTATTTAAGTTGGTTGGACAAATCCAATAAGGAAGCTCCAATTATGTCTTATAATGTTTTAAGAGAAAAAGTCTTTCCATTTATTGATGATGATATGCCAAATGTCATTGTTTTAATGGATAATCTCAGATACGATCAATGGAAGACGATTGAACCAATAATTGAGGAATTATACAAAGTAGAATCTGAAGACTATTTCTTTAGTATCCTACCTACTTCAACTCAATATAGCAGGAATGCAATATTCGCAGGTATGATGCCCAGCGAGATCGCGCAAAAATATCCTGATCTTTGGAAAAACGATTCAGAAGAAGGTGGGAAAAACCTGAGCGAGGCACAGTTCTTTTCTGAGCAGATCTCAAGAGTATTTAGAAAACCCATTAAGAACGAATATATTAAGATCACCAATGTTCATACAGGTAAAAACCTGGCTGATAATGCATTGAACTTACTTAACAATAACCTGAGTGTTATCGTTTACAATTTCATAGATATGCTTTCTCATGCCAGGACAGAGATGGATGTTTTGAAAGAGTTGGCTGATGATGAAAAAGCATATAGATCATTGACTAAATCATGGTTTTTGCATTCACCATTATGGTCTGCTATGCAGAAACTAGCTGAGAAGCCGATAAGGCTATTTATTCTAACTGATCATGGTTCCATTAAGGTCAAAACTCCCTCTAAGGTGATAGGTGATCGCGAGACTACTACAAACTTAAGATACAAAGTCGGCCGTAATTTGAATTATGATCCAAGTGACGTAATTGATTACAAAGATCCATCTAAGGCATTCTTGCCAAGACCTAATGTTAGTTCTTCTTTCATATTTGCCAAAGAAGATAAGTTCTTTCTGTATCCTAACAACTATAACTACTACAACAATTATTACAAGGATACTTTTCAGCATGGTGGAGTCTCATTGGAAGAGATCGTATGTCCTCTAATAAGATTAAGATCTAAAACGTAGATTTAGAAAGTATTAGAGTAAAGTAAAGTATTATAGTATTATAGTGGATAGTATAATAGTTGACACGTATTACAGGGCCGAATGTCCAACATAGGTTTCCTGCTGAGAAGATGATGTCGCCTCATGGCTCAAAGAACGCTGGAGACTATTCTCGATGAAATTTTTATTCAAGTTGCCAGATGTAGCGACTAATACTATAGGTGATCAATATTTTATTTAACTTTTTCAACAAAAATTCCCTGTTTTTTGAGTAGAGTAGTGATTCCTGTCGAACCGCTCAAGTGACCGGCTCCGACTGAAAAAAAGTTCTTATCATTTTGTTTGATTATTTCCAAAATTCTGGAAGTCATGATCTTATTCCTCTTATCTATTAATATTGAAGAATTGCCTTTGGTATTTTTTTTTGCTTCTTTTTGCAGTTTTCGGGCCTTTCCTTTTAAATAGTATTTGAATACTTTATCCATTGACCTGCCAAATTTACTTGGATGGTGAAGCATTTCAATTATTTGCTTTTCTATATCCTTACTTTTCAGGCTCTTCATGATCTGCATCTGCTCCTCAAAAGTTTCAAGTCCTCCCAGTGTCAATTTGTTTTCAATAGCCTTTTTTAATAATTCTTCATCAATTGATCCTGCTATTAGTTTTTCATTAAACAAGCCCGTAGTTAATTCATTTAACATCGAAAATATAGGCAACTCTGACAAGTGATTTACATCCAAACCGAATTTGTTTTGAAATGCATTACGTTTCTTATTCAGTAGTGATTTAATCTTATGAGAGGCTTTGGGCTGATTGTTTAATACCTCGCTTACAATAATAGGGTCAACGCTATTAAGGTCCATCTCCCCATAATAATGGCTGGACTTACTTATAAGGTCGTAAGCTTTGTTCAGAATAGGTTCGAAACCAGTATGATTTAAATGAAAAGTGCCCATCAAATAACTGATTGAATTATTTGATGGGCAGACAATTTTATAAAAAATAGCCATAATTAATCATAATCAAATGGTAAAAGCTTAGAATCTTTTACAGTGGACAACGTCATCAATGTCTTAAGCCTTTCTATTTCTTCTATTTGACTTAGCGTTTTAAACAAAATATGTTCATAGGAAGGAATATCCTTGCAAACTATTTTCATTAGGAAATCAGCTTCACCGGTAATGATATAACATTCAGTTATTTCTGAGATACTTTTGATTTTTAGTAGAAATTTATCAAGTGCATTTTCTCTCTGCCAAGCCAATGATACCAGAACAAATGTTTTGACATTTAAACCTAATGACAATGTATCAATGGCAGCATGGTAGCTTGCGATGACGCCTGTCGATTCAAGTTTTTTTACCCTTTCCAGCGTTGGAGCCGGAGAAAGTCCTATTTTTTTAGAAAGATCAAGGTTAGTAATCTTACTATTCTCTTGCAGGATTTTCAAGATCTTTAGATCTATTTTATCTAACTTATTATCAGAATGATTATGAATCATAAAAGATTATTTTGTAAAATATTAAATATAATAATTGCTGAAAAGGGGAAATTCTTTCTGTTAAGGGAATATTCCCATTGCCATATAGTCACTGCTTATCTTATTCAAGGCGCATATAAATGCTGCAGTTCTAAGATCTTCTACTCCTTTCTTGCGTTTCCAGGTTTCTCGTATCTGGTTGTATGAATTTATCATGGTTTCTTCAAGCCCGGATCTTACTAAATCCACTTCTTCAGCACCTTTAGTGAGGAAATCTCTTTCCTGTGCCCCTATTTTTTTACCTGTCATATTCTCGATAGTCGTAACGAGATTATTATAAGTATTGTGATCAAATCGTTTCTCCATTCTACCAAAACGCATGTGTGAAAGGTTTTTAAGCCATTCAAAGTAAGAAACAGTAACCCCTCCTGCATTTAAGTACATATCAGGGATAATGATCACACCCATCTTCAATAATATTGCTTCGCCATCAGCTGAGATAGGTCCGTTAGCCGCTTCGGCAATTATCTTGGCCTTAATTCTTTCAGCGTTGTCAGAAGTGATTTGATTTTCCAAGGCCGCAGGGACTAAGATATCACACTCTAATTCCAAAGCTGCATCACGGGAAGGAAGTATTTTAGTTCCTGGAAAATTGAGTATCGAACCTGTTTCTTTTCTATGTTTGAGAAGTTCAGCGATGTCGATTCCTTTTTCATTGTGTATTGCACCTTCAAATTCAGATACAGCGATGATCACCATATCTCCTTCATTCTGAGATATTTTGCCGGTGAAAGAACCAACATTTCCTAGACCTTGTAATACAATTGTTTTACCTGCTGTACCTGGAGTAATGCCCCATTTTTTGCAATCTTCTTTATTGTTGAGTAATTCTCTCATTCCGTAGAAAACTCCACGTCCAGTAGCTTCTTCTCTACCTCTGATACCATTTTGAGTGACAGGCTTACCTGTGACACATGCTACTCCATCTATTTCTCCGTGCTTCATAGTAGTATAAGTATCTACTATCCAGGCCATTTCTCTTGCACCTGTTCCATAATCAGGCGCTGGCACATCAATACCAGGGCCAATAAAGTTTTTACGGATTAATTCAGCTGTATATCTTCTTGTTATTTTCTCAAGTTGTTTTACTGTATATGCTTTTGGGTTAATTCTAACACCACCTTTCGCTCCGCCAAACGGAACATCTACAATAGCACATTTATATGTCATCAAAGCTGCTAGGGCCATTACTTCATCCTGATTGACATGCTCACTATAACGGATACCTCCTTTAGTTGGTAATCTGTGCTGACTATGCTGAACACGATATGCTTCTATCACTTGATATTCATTTCCTACTTTCACAGGGAATCTCATTTGATACACAGCATTACAAGCCTTGATCTGGTCTAATAGACCTTTAGGTAAGCCTGTGAAAGTTGCGGCTTTATCAAAGTTTTTGTTCACACTTTCAAAAAAACTTGCTCTTTTATTACTCATTTGAATTAATTTTTCTCTCTAACGATTTTATTTTTTTGTCCAGATTAAATAAATAAAGGAAAAACCCTACAAGTACTATAGCAATGACAATGATAACGACATAAATTTTGCCATTATCGTAAAGCGAGGTATTACTCGCTGATAGAAGCGCAATCAAATGATTCACGGGAGAAAATAACAGCATAGTAAATTCTTAGGTTTAAATTATTCCTTACTGAAGTGATAAAGGTATAGTATATTTTTCATTTGACAGAACTTTATTTTGCAATTAATCTGTTTATGCAATTTATTGTTTCATTTTGTCGTCTAACTGCTTGATTCTATAGTAAATATTACTTAGCCAGAATCCTAAAAGTGTGAATGCAATTATTCCAGGATAGAATACCATCCTCATTGTCGAGTCAAGATCTTCTCCACCCAAAGCCGGATTGCCACCATTGCCGGGATGCAAGCTGTCATAGAGTCTTGGTATGACAAAAATGAGTGGAATCATGGCTACATATGCAAATATGGTAAACACGCCTGACACTCTTGCTTGTATTTTTTCATCTTTGAATGACTTCCACAAAATAAAATAAGCCGCATATATCAATAATGCTATTGCGGTCATATTTTGCTTAATGTCACCACTCCAATATTGACCCCATGCAAAACGTGCCCAAACTGCTCCCGTGATTATACCCATGATGCCATAAAAGAAACCAACTCTATTGTAAGCATATACTTTTAATTCATCCTCACGGCTTCCTGTGCGTAATGATCTGATTGCAAAAAATACTGAGGTACTAAATAAGATGATCATTGCAAACCAAAAAGGCACATGGTAATAAAGATTTCTAATCGTTTCTTCCAGAATTAAACGAAAAGGAAATCCTTTTGCCTCAGCCATTGGTAGATTACTTATTCTATCAACTGACCAAAGCACCTCACCGGCCGTCATATTTATTGAATCTTGAGTGATTATAATTGAAGAAGGCCTTGCAAATCCGCCATCCTTTTTATTTGCAATGACAAGACTTGCATCTATGATCTTTTGTCCAATAGGTAAAAAGGCAGGAATATTAAATGAAATTACCGCTTCATTACTGCTTAAAGCCTTGAATTTTGAGCATTTTATAGAATAAAGACTGTCAATAGACAAGAAGGCAGTATTTGATTCGGAATCGAGATGTGTGTTGTAGGTGTTGACATGAACGTCGATTGTAGTATCTATCGTTGTCTTATTGGGGTCTACTTCCATAATTCCTGCATTCAGAGGGCGAAGCATACCGGCAATAAACGTATAAAATATCAATAAAACTGTAAGAATCTTGACCCAGTTTTTTTCCATTGTAAGTCTATATTTTAAATACAAAGTTAGAAAATGTAACGATATCCAAAATGGTTTATTCTCGCCAAACAAATGGAAATAGTACAAATGAGAGCGCCAATAAGATTACGTCTATGCTCACAAGAATCAATATATCCGTCGTATAGGCAGTATCATTGATCAGCGCTAATGAATTCGCTGATAATTTAAGTAATTCTAATAACACCGGAATCACGCATGGAAATCCTAATATCGCAGTCAACATATGGCTATTGCCTGACTTTGCACCTAAAGCTGAAATAAAAGTAAATATTGAAGAGAATCCAATACTTGCCAATAGCAACGTTAAAGCAAAAAGAGGGAAATCTCGTACAGGATTACCTGCGATGAATGCAAAAACTATAAAAGTAAGTGTCCCGAGAATCATCAGAAGGATTATATTGTATATTACTTTAGCTCCAAAAATATACACAGGATGAGCGAGTTGATAGTAATAAAGTCCTTTGTTGCTATTCTCCTGATCAAAACTTTTGGTCAAAGCATTTACTGAGACAAATAAAAAAACTATCCAGAAAAGTACATTCCAGTTATTAGCTTGTATATTGATAAATGAACTATATATAATATAAACAGTGGCAAATACATAGAGAATTACTGAGCTAATTGAATGGGCATTTCTGAGCTCTGATGTTAGGTCTTTTTTGACGAGTATAAATATCTTATTCACTGTTTTTGATTCATGTTAGAAGATCAAATCTATGATAAATTTCAAAGGGAAAATTAAATTATTCCTTGGATAATCAATACATTATATTATATTATAATAT
The DNA here is from genome assembly GCF_016707225.1 of Candidatus Brachybacter algidus. NCBI lineage: Bacteria > Pseudomonadati > Bacteroidota > Saprospiria > Saprospirales > Saprospiraceae > Candidatus Brachybacter > Candidatus Brachybacter algidus. The sequence continues at coordinate 758,714 of NZ_JADJID010000001.1, forward strand.
ATTTGTGCTTTGAAGCTAAAGATTTGAGTTTAAAATTGTACAGGATATTTTCAGTTTTGATGTGTCTGATGACTATCTGTGATGTCTATGGGCAAACTTATGCAACCACAAAACTAGCAAAAGGAGAGGGGGCTCTGGCATTGTTAAGAAGATTTGATCTAGAAAAGTACTCTTGTAATATCTCTGAATTCTACAGAATCAATCAACTAAAAACCGGAGACCCATTAAATCTCAATAAGGAATATAAGCTACCTATTAAGATATATAAGTATGATAACAGGTCTATAAGGACTACAATTAAAATATTTGACCTGGTTAAGGCAATCGAGGTTGAAAATTATAATAAATGGCTTATGACCAGTAAAATCAAAGTAAATTATTTTTTGAATGATAAATTGCTTTGGATTCCGCATCATATCTACAATTGTGGTAATGAAAAGCAAAATTTACCTCCGCAGGTCCTGATCAACAAAGATGACAAACCGGCAGCTCCTGTTAAACCTCCAATATCCAATAAATCAGAAGATGAAGATGTAGAGCCAATCACTACTCAGGGAAAATTCACCTCTATCCCTTTGTTTGGATCCAATTATCAAAATGTGGAAATGTTTGACGAAAGGTTAAAGGGGAAAGTATTTTATATTAAAAGTGGCCATGGAGGACCTGATCCCGGGGCTATGGTCAAGATAGATGACAACATTTGTTGTGAGGATGAATATGCATATGATGTTGCGTTAAGGTTGGGCCGAAAAATCATCCAACATGGTGGTATTGTACACTTCATTGTCTATGACCCGAACGATGGGATTCGTGACGATGACTTTTTATTGTGCGACAAAGATGATCTTCACGCCGGCAAGCTCCCTATTCCGCTTAATCAAATTAAAAGACTAAGGACAAGGGTAGAGATTATTAATAATCTATACTATAAATACAAAGTAAAAGGAATTAAGGACCAACGGTTTATAAGCATTCATGTGGATTCAAGATCTCAGGGTCTGGAGCTGGACGCGCACTTTTATTATGCTGAAGGCTCAAAAAAAGGGTTAGAAATGGCCACAAATACCCAAGCAGTATTTGAAAAGAAGTATGAAGAACAAGGAAATAGAAAATATACAGGTACCGTCAAAAGCCGTGATCTTTATGTAGTTAAATATTCTGCACCGCCTGCCTTATTCGTTGAATTAGGGAATATTCAGAATGTTAATGATCAGAAACGCTTTTTGAAATCGGAAAACAGACAATCCCTTGCTGATTGGTTGTACGAAGGATTTACAAAATAATCGATTTTATTTTACAATTGTAAATGGAATTGATCTGTATCCACTTTGGCCGATGATCGGCACCAGAAAATAATTTCCAGAAGCTAATTCAGAGGCTGTTAAAGTTAAATAATCACTCTTGACTGTTTTTCTAAAGACCAATTCTCCCATGGTATTTAATACCCAAACTTCATCTATCATAGATTTAAACTCAAAGTTAACGTGATTTGAAGCAGGATTAGGATACATTCTTGTAACTATATCTACTTTTTCAACTGATTTATTCGAAGCTGAAGTACCACACAACCTTGGATAATATAAATTTGTGCTATTCAAAAGAAATTGAGTCAGATAAGGAATAAATTTAGGTTCAGTATATATATCAGTATGAAGGCCACCAGGAGCAAGAGTAAGGGTGTTTGGAATTCCTTTCTCCTGAGCTTCTTTATGAATGGTTCTTGAGCCATATAAGTAAATCAGACCAAAAACAGAATTAGAATCAACAGGCACTACATCATCCATATCCCCATGGTAGCTCATAAGCATTGGATCATCTGAAGAAAGTAATCCTTTTGAAATTAAAGCTCCTGACATATTAATGGTGGCAAAAATATCATCTTCTATATGTGTTTTATTCTCTGCATCCCCGGTATTTCCTTTAAAGCCGCCATTTGCCATGACAAGTGTTCTGATGTTGGGTTCAAGGTTATCGTTTGTATCAAGATAAGTGGCATGCAAAGCAGTAATAGCGCCGGCTGAAAGTCCCCCTACGAAAATTTTAGTAGTATCTACCTTATAGGAGTTTGCGTTCGCAGCATCAGATTTGAAAAATCTATATGCACCTTTCATATCTGAAACAGCTTTAAAAGCAGCCGCAGTAAAAGCTGATTGCGTTGGAAAAGCAGCCAGCAATCTATATTGAATGGAAGCAACTACAAATCCTCTTTTAACAAAATACTCACAGAATGGCAACATATCAGATTTGTTTCCTGCAATGAAGGAACCTCCGTGAGCCAGAATTACTAAAGGCCTTTTACTTACATTATCATTTTTTGGTTGATATATGTCGACAAATAGATCCGAATTTTCAGGAATTGTTGTCGCATATTTGACTGTTTCCATGTCGTAATTATCGAAGACTTCGTATGCGTATCTAAAACCGTTGCAGCCTTCAGCGTATGTCTGGGCATTTAAAACGGTGCATAAAAGAATTGAAAATGCAAAGAATGATGTAAATAATTTCATCAGATTTTATTTTTCGTAAAGTTAGCTAAATAATATTTACAGAAAAATGAGTTTTTATATTAAGAATAAACATAATATGTATATCTTTGTCTATTAGCGATCTCAATTTATTGAAATAGCATTATTATTTCTGAAGCAATTCAGATTTTATTCATTATTAAGTTATACCCATGAAAGATCTTTTGCCGGCAATACTACTTATTATTTGCGGTTTGTCCGGCTTATCATTAGTCCTTAAAAAGGACAAATCAGCTGAGGATGAGTTTTTAAGGAAGCAAGAATCATCCGGCTACATCTACATTCGCGCCCAGAAGGATATCGACGGTTATGCATCATCAAGAACACGTATTCTTGGTAAGGAAGATATAATAATCTCTGGAGATTCAATCTACAGAAGCCAACAATGATACTTGGACGTCAAGATGTTCAATGTGTTATATATTAAAAATAATCTTTTATTTACATATATAATATATGCAAATTTGTTTACATTTGAGTTTTATTAAAATGAAGCTAAGAAATCTTAAATAATATGACAGGGTCATTGCTTGCGTTTGATGAAGCAGACATTTATCAAAATCGCTTTTTAATCTTAAATAATGTTAAACTACAGATTAACCCTGGAGAATTTTGTTATTTAATAGGTAAGACTGGTTCCGGAAAATCGAGCTTTCTTAAAACCATATATGGAGAACTTCCATTGAAAAATGGAAAAGGAGAGGTTGTTGGCTATAATTTGTCAACTCTGAAAACCAAACAAATTCCTTACTTAAGAAGAAAAATGGGCATGATTTTTCAGGATTTTAATCTACTTGCAGACAGAAACGTGGAAGAAAATCTACTTTTTGTGCTCAAAGCCACTGCCTGGAAAGATAAAAACCTTATGAAGAAAAGAATTGAAGATGTTCTTGCTTCAGTTAATTTACCTTTTATTGCTCATAAAAGAATTCATGAATTATCCGGTGGTGAACAACAGAGAGTAGCAATTGCAAGAGCTTTGCTCAACCATCCTGAATTAATCATTGCTGATGAACCTACTGGAAATTTGGACCCTGATACCTCAGACGAAATTGTGAAGTTACTTCAAGCATTGTGTGCTTCAGGTACAGCTGTGTTATTCGCAACTCATGATTATAGAATTATAGAACAATTTCCTGGTCGCATCATTAGATGTACCGGAGGAGCGTTAGTAGAATAAACCCCATCAAAATTAATTATTAGGCAGGTGATCAAAAATCAAAACTACAGAATAGTACAACTTGGAGTTGGTAAATATACCAAGGTCTATTGCATGGAGTTGGATACCGACAAGAAAGTGGCAGTCAAAGTTTTGAAACCTGAATATGAACGAAACAAATTCTTTCAGGACCAACTCATTAAGGAAGCACGTATTGGTATGCAAATTAAGCATGCTAGTGTCAGAAAAGTCCTTGACATAGTTCATAACGATGAAGACAACACCTATCAGATTATGATGGAATATCTGGAAGGTTATAATATGCAAGAGTATATCCAGAATTTTGGTAGCATCCCGGAGAAACAAGTGACAGAATGGCTTAAATCTATTATTCCTGCACTTATTGAGACGCATAGAAAGGGCATTGTTCATGGATTGTTGAAACCGGGAAATTTGATCATAGACCCAAAGGGCAAATTAAAGATATGTGATTTTAAGGGAGCTTATTTTGAAAGCGAACTTTTCCCTGAAAACGTTGATGCGGATGATATTTTGTTTCTAAGTCCTGAGCAAATACAACATATCGGCCCTATTTCTCAGTCATCAGATATCTATACTTTAGGAGTTACTATTTATACGCTTTTATCAGGGAGAGACCCTTATGATGCTAAAAATGCTGATGTCGATGAAATAAGACTTAGAATTCTCAATGAGCCATTGCCATTTGTAGAAAAAGCTTCCTTAAAACTAAATAGCATCATACAAGCGGCTACTGCCAAAAATCCGAAAGAAAGATTTCCTTTATTGGAAAGTATGCTCGAAGAATTGGATGGAGGTGAATTTAGAAAGAAAGATCAATTGACAGAAGATGATCTCTTTTCAGTTGACAAAGAGGCTCTGATGACGAACATTGAAGATTTATCAATATCGGGCAAGGTTGATGATCCCAAAACGGATAATATTGCACCTAAGAAAATAAAACCTTTTCCAACTGCGAGGCCTATTAACGCTTTAATCAAGGAAGATGATCAAACTGATAAAATAAGTGAAGGTGCTAACCTAATATCTGATCCTGGACAACCCTCGCTGGAATTAAATGAAACTTCAGATTTAAAAAATTCCGATAATATTAAGGTAGACAAAATTGAGGATGAAACTCCTTCAGTTTCTACTGTCATTCTTACAGAAAAAGATGAGAGCAAAAGTGGTGTGATTTCTCTGGAAGATAGGGCTCAAGCTGTATGGGATAGGTTAGGTGTAACTAAATCAGATACCGAACCTACCGTGTCAAAAGTGCCTGTGGTTAAGACAACAAACATAAGAATCGAAAAGAATGATAAAAAAATAGTTTCAGATAGCCCAACAAGAAGTGATCTTAACCCTGTAATTGAAAAGCCCGAGCCGTTCATTTTAATAGAAAAGCAAGACGGTGATAAAGAAATTAATAACGGGGATAAATCAAAAGATATTGGTGACAAAATCGAACCCGTTCATAAGCCAGAACTAATTGAAGATAAGGTAAGTTCTGCAACTGAAAACAAGCCAGTTGAAAAGAATGCTCTTCCAGCTTCAGATTTGCTACAAGATAAAGCTAACAAAATAGTGGTTCGTCCTATTCCAATCTCAAATAAACCAAAAGAAAAGGAATTTGCAATAGAAGGGGATAATATTGAACAGGATCAAACAATTGGCAAAAAGAATAAGTGGTTTCTACCATCATTATTAGTGATAGGTTTTCTTGTTGGTGGATATTTTCTTTACGATGCTTTAATCAAATCTCAGAAAAATGATATTGTAATAACTCAGATTGATACGCCTACAATTGAAAAAGCCGAAATAAATGAAAATCTTGCTCAAGAAATAAATTCAATTGAGGTAGCAACAGCTGATTCTCTCATATCTGCTGATTCTACTTTGAATCTAGAAGATCTTGAAAAAGCCAAGCTTGCTAAAATTAAAGAACTTGAAGCATTAAAGAAAAAAAGGCAGGAAGAGAAAGAAAAAGAAGCTGCTAATGCTGTTGATCTAAGTAAGATTGAAATCCTAAGTCCATACATTGGACTTATAGCTCCATATAGGTATAAAAATCTTATTGGATTTATTTCAAAAGAAGGTAAAATTATAGTTAAGCCAAAGTACAATGATATCCTTAATTTTAATAACGGATTAGCTCCTGTTAATGAAAATGGTAAATGGGGATTTGTAAATACATCCGGTGAAGAGGTCATCAAACCTAAGTACAATGAGATCTTCGGTTTTTCTAAGGGATTAGCCGGAGTTAAGAAGGATGGAAAATGGGGCTTTATTGGTAGTACCGGCAATACTGTAGTCCCTTTTAATTATGATGTAGTGACAGATTTTGCTGATGGATTGGCCGGAGTCCGAAAAAATGGTAAATGGGGATTTGTAAATAAAAAAGGTGTAGAGGCAATTGCCTGTCAATTTGATAATGCCTGGTCATTTAAAGACGGATTAGCGGGAGTGGAAAAAAATAATAAATGGGGCTTTATCAACAAGAGTGGTGTAAGTGTTATTGATCTAAAATATGGTCAAGTAAATAATTTTATTGAAGGCTTTGCCTGCGTTGAAAAAAATGGAAAATATGGTTTTATCAACAAAGAAGGTGTAGAAGTGATCTCTTGTGAGTATGAAGCAGCTAAACCATTTAAAAATGGAACAGCAAGAGTTTTTTACCAAGGCAAATGGATATATATAAATAAGTCCGGAAAATGTGTGAGGGATTGTAACTAATTCTGCTTTGTATACGTTATACAAGAAATATTTTAAAATGAAGAAATTTACAATTAGAACTGCCTCTATTTCAGTGATTGCTTTGTATATATTTACCGTTTCATTTAGTCTATTGAGAAGCAATAATCTTAATGTTCCAAATGAAAATATGATTATTACTTATGTAGAACCTAATAATGCAGAAAAAGTCCCAACTAACTTTGAGTATTTTGCGGAGGCAATAAATAAAATATTCAGAACCATTGCTGTAGTCGATAAAGCAGTTAGAGGTTAAGAGTCTGACAGGTTGTTCATTTGTAATTTTTTCAACTTTTGACCATATCCATTTAGAAACTCCTTAATCAACATCCTTTTTTTACCTTCCATCTGCACGTCCTCAAGGTTGACAGCGCCATTAGCGCAACTCATTCTCAAGAAGGTTTTATAATCAGATTCCCATTGTGCATTATTTACGTGTTCAAAACTTTCAGTGCATCTAAATACTTTCATTTTTAATCCATCGAAAGTAAACCATGCTGTAGGATATGGGTCCAATCCTCTGCAAAGATTTACAATTTGAATGGCATTTTTATTAAAGTCTATCTCAGTATTTTCCTTATTTAGTTTTGGAGCATGGCTGACCAGGTTTTCATTTTGTTTTATACCTTCTAAAGGACCATTTAAAAGATTTACAGTTATTTTGCTTAGCTCATTGGCACCAATATGCTTCAGTTTATCGTAGAGGCTTCCAAAGTTATCTTCTTCAGATATTTCAACTTCTTTTTGATGGATTACTTTTCCAGTATCAATTTTTTTATCGAGAAAGAAAATGGTAATTCCAGTCACCTTCTCACCATTTATAATTGCCCAATTAATAGGGGCTGCGCCGCGATAAGCAGGTAGGAGGGACCCATGAAGATTAATAGTACCCAACTTTGGAATCTCCCAGAGTATGGCAGGCATCATCCTGAATGCTACAACTATAAATAAATCTGCATTAAGCTTATTTATTTTTTTTAGAAAAATTGGGCTCTTGAGATTTTTGGGTTGGTATATTTTTAGATTCGTCCCTGAAGCGTATTTGTATATTTCAGAGCTGATCATTTCTTTTAAACCTCTTCCACCAGGTTTGTCAGGGGTAGTTACTACTCCGACTATATCTACTCCGTCTTTGATTAATTGATCTAGTGATGCTACAGCGAAATCTGTGGTGCCAAAGAATATTACTTTCATGCAGGTACTTACTTCTAAATTTTATTATGCTTCAAAGTTACTTGAAATCCATACTTCAAAGTTGAATTTCTTTACATTTACCAGTCAATTAGGATAAATTATACCAATGTTAATCGTTTTATTAACTTTTATATCAAATTTACAATCTATAGATTCTGAGATTTTATTTTGGATTCATAGAAACTTACATTCTTCGATAGGGAATGCCATTATCCCTTATTTAAGAATCCCTATTTTCTGGCTTCCATTATATATTTTAATACTAGGAATTTTTATAAAAAAATGGAAGTTGAAGTTCTGGATTCCTTTGTTAATAATTGGTTTTACAGTAGGTCTATGTGACTATACAAGTGTCCATTTATTTAAAAAGCAAATTGAACGCCCTCGACCATGTTATATGTATGAAAATGATCCAAGACTCGACCTGTTAATTCCTTGTGGAGGCAAGTACGGTTTTATATCTACACATGCTGCAAATCATATGGCCATAGCAGTTTTTTTATTTTATTTACTTGGAAGAAAAGCACCTCGTTTGAAATGGTTATGGATATTATGGGCGCTCTCTATAGGTTTTGCTCAGGTATATGTAGGTGTTCATTATCCTCTAGATGTTCTATGTGGCTTTCTCTATGGAGGCCTTATAGGTTATATTTCTATCAGATTATTTATAAAATTCTTTCCATCATTTTTTACAAATGAAAGAGCCTTCTACTGAAATAAATATACTAAAGTTTCGGCGGTATAAATATATTCTAAAAGCCATGTTTTTACTCAATCTAAGGTGGAAATTAGAAATTAGAAGTCAGAAGCTTGACCGACAAAGTGCAACGACGGCGGGCTTGCCCGACAAAGAGCAAGGAAGGCGGGCTTGCCCGACAAAGTGCAATGACGGCGGGGAAACTTCGATGGTTGAGCTCAGCAAATGAACCCATTTAAATAAATCGAATAAAATCTAAAATTTAATTAACTATTTAGCAATCAATACCTTAGATCATTATATGTTTTAATAGCTATATATTTATACTATTGATTATCAATGGTATAATCAACTCCGAAACTTAAGTAAATATATTTTTAATTCGAGCTTGAGTTATTTTGATTTAGGTAGTTATCAACTCTTAATTTGGCGTTTTCCTGGACATCTTTATAAAAAAGGTTAAAATCTCCTATATGGTAATTTTTCCTTTGAAGTAAAATCTTTCCTTTTATATCCGGTTTTTTTATCCATAAAATATTGCCATGTAGCTCAGCTCTCATGATTTTGGGATATATTCCTTTGTCGAAATCGAAAAGAACTGAACCTTTATGATCTTTCTTATTTGAGAATCCCGATGATTGATCCCATGTAATAGGATTCGTCGAAATCATTTTTTCTTCTGATGCGACGTGATCTGGTTCATATTTATCTAAATATGTTCTCCATGAACAAATACAACCGGTTTGCCCTGGACTAAGACAAGGTGGCGTGTTTAAATATGATGCCGGCACTGGCATTCCTACTACATAAGCAACCACCAATTGTTTTGCTAATTTAGTGTTTTCAATATGTTCTTTTATCAAACGCATAGAATGTGTAGAGCCTTGACTGTGAGAGGCTATTATAAATGGCCTGCCCTTATTATAGTGATTTATATAATATTCAAATGCGTCCACTACATCAGCATAAGCAAAGTCGAAAGCTTGCTGACTTCTAATTTTATCTTCATCAAAATATGCAGCATAATTCGCTTGACGGTATCTGGGTGCATATATTTTACCAACTTGATTGAAGATAGATGCCTGATTTTTTATAGACCGTTCATCCGTATCTTGATTAACTTCTTTGTCATCTATGGCGGCATTCCATATCATAATGTCACTCTTGTTCGAGAAAGAAGTGGGATATAGAAAAAAAACATCCACCTGACTATCAGGCTGTTTATCTGTAGTATAATTGCCAGGGACCAAATCTGCATTATCTATTTTGTCCGGTAGAGCTGCCCAGTTATCAGGATTGCTGTAATCAATCTTGATATCTTGCCCTATCAATAACAGAGGTATGCAAAGAATGAAAATAAAAATTACTGCTTTATTTTGGACCATCTATAGACTAAATTTTGTTGTATTGAAGATTTTTGACACGATCATCAAAACTTGGTTCAGTAACAGGCAAATATAATTCATTAAGCATTTTTGCAATATCAGGTGGATGAGATACACTCTTATTTGCTCTCATATCTATATATACTGCGATCATCCATAATACTGCTTTCAACTCTCCACTTTTCTTATCTTTCATCTGCATCTCTACATGAATTGATTTGTCTGTAACTTTGATCACTTGACTGGTGATGAGTACTACTTCTGTGTAGAATACAGGTCTTAGATAAGTGATCTTGTTCTGAAACATCACCCAAATTTGACCTGTCGCTTTTGAATGTGCATAGATATCAAAATTAGCAAACTTTATTAATTGATCTTCTCTTGCATTAAGAAAGTAATCCAGGTATCTCATATTGTTCAAATGCCCAAGTGGGTCACAGTCTGAGAATCTTATCAAAGCATCAGAATAAAAGATTTTTTCCATTTTATATATTTAAGGTGTTTTAACACGAATAATTGCGCTTTGTTCAATTGGTCAATTTTATCTTGGGAGTTTTGTTTTAATAAAATATAAAACTATATTTTATTAATCAGCACTAATTAGAGATCAAAAGATTCAAAATTTGTCTGACACTTAAAATGATTTATATTTGACTTTTTATTTTTATTTAGTAAAACTTACGAGTTATTATGGCAGTAATGGATGTTAGATCTATCAGCAAGGAGATTAAAGGTGAAATTAAAAGAGAGGTTGATGAAATATTGCTTTCTGGCAAAAGACCGCCTCATCTCGTTGCTATCATGGTTGGTGATAACCCTGCGAGTAAAGCGTATGTTAAGAATAAAGTAAAAACTTGCGATGAATTGGGTATAAAATCCACTTTGCTTCATTTTGAGTCTGACATTAGTCAAGAAGCGCTCAAAGAAGTGATTGCAAATTTAAATAGCGATAAGTCTGTCGATGGTTTTATATTACAGTTACCCATTCCCGCCCATTTAAATAGCCAAGATCTATTATTGGAAATTGATCCAATGAAAGACGTCGATGGATTTCATCCTATGAATTTTGGAAAAATGGCATTAGGTCTACCTTCTTTTTTGCCTGCCACTCCATATGGGATAATTTTACTAATAGAGAGGCTTAATTTGGAAACTTCCGGAAAGAAAGTTGCAGTGCTGGGTCGAAGTGACATAGTAGGTACGCCTATGTCCTTGCTTCTTTCCAGAAAGGCGCCTTATGGCAATTGCACTGTTACATTACTCCACAGTCGCAGTAAAAACATCAGGAATGAATTGCTGGGTTCTGATATTATTGTAGCCGCTATTGGGATTCCGAAATTTGTAACAGCGGATATGGTTAAAACAGGTGCAGTGATTTTTGATGTTGGCATAAATAGGGTAGAGGATGAGCATTCAAAATCTGGCAGTCGACTTGTTGGTGATGTAGATACTGATCAAGTTAAAGATATAGCCTCCTGGATAACCCCTGTGCCCGGAGGAATTGGATTGATGACAATAGTGGCACTTATGAAAAATACTTTAAGGGCTTATAATATGGAGTTATATGGAAAATAGCGGCAGATGGCTTGAGGCCAGATTCGTTTTGAATGAGATGGAGAGTGATGTTCTGGTAGCTTTATTATCAGAATTGCCTTTTAATAGTTTCATGGAAGATGGAACAGAACTTTTGGCATACATCGAAAGAAGTTTGCTTGATACTACTGTTATTCACGATCTAAAAGATATTTCAGAATCATACAATGTGAGCTATACAATAATAAGCCTGCCCGATAAAGATTGGAACAAGGAATGGGAATCTAATTTTGATCCTGTATTTGTGGAAAATATCTGCACGATCATTGCACCATTTCACGAAAATACGAAGATATTAGGCCAAAGGATTGTACTATCTCCTAAAATGGCTTTTGGCACCGGTCATCATTATACGACGCATGGAATGATCGTCCAAATGAATAACCTCGATATGAAGCATAAAAAGGTTCTTGATTTTGGAAGTGGGACGGGTTTGTTAGCTATTTTTGCCTCCATAAAAGGTGCAAGCGACATCCTGGCAATAGATATAGAACCTCCTTCTTATGACAATATGATTGAGAACTTTGAATTGAACAACATTTCAAATGCCAAACCTGCACTTGGTGGCAAGGAAATGATCCCGGTAGATATGGTCTTTGATGTTATCCTGGCCAATATTACTGCAAACGTAATTTTAGATAGTCTATTTGAGCTGGCCAGGAGTTTGAAAAGTGGTGGAACAATACTTTTCTCTGGTTTCTTTGAATCAAATCTTGATGATATAAGTCATGCATCAGCTGAGTTAGGTTTGACTTATTTGCAGCATACTGTAAATGGAGGTTGGGTTGTAGCTAGATTTTTTAAAAAATAAAAAAAAAGCCGGTCCAAAATGAACCGGCTAAACTAACACTTTACTACCCCAAAAAAATAAATACTCAGGATTGAACCTGGAGTATATTCCTTTTCTGTTCTTAATATTTAAGACGCTAAAACATGCTTAGGTCACATTTTTATCATTATATTTTAATAAATTATAAATAGAATGATAGTTAGGCATTAAATAGCAGCCAATTATTTTTTACGAATTTTTATAACTCTTATACGATCTAGCGCTAGCATCATGTAGTATGTAGGATCAATCTCGTACCACTTACTTGCGAACTTAGGGCTATTAGGGAACTTATGATGATTGTTTTGGAATAATTCTCCCAACATTAGAAATCCCCAAGGTGTTGTGTTTTTTGATTTGTCACCATTGTCATAGTTGCTATATCCATATTTATGACCACACCAATTGACCAAAGCGCCGTGCATCGGTCCCATCAGATAATGGATTGGAAGCAGGAGAAATAACCATGGACTAGTAGCGTACCCAACATAAATTGCCGTGTATATGATGCCAAATCCAATTCTTGTCTTCCAGTCGTCACCTATTCGATCTACAAGCGCCCAAGTAGGATAGTTGCCTTTAAATTCTGCTTCAGGCTCTTTAAGTCTATTAACGAAATCAGCATAAATGCTTTTTGTTTTCCACATCATAGAGAACACATCGTGAAAGAAATGGGGTGAATGTGGGTCTTTTTCTGTATCACTATATGCATGATGCATCCTATGCATGATGGCATATGCTCTTGGATTTAGAAAAGATGCTCCTTGTGAAATAAATGTAAATAGATAGAAGAATTTTTCCCAAAAAGGTGTCATCTTAAACATCTTATGGGATGAATATCGATGTAAAAAAAAGGTTTGAGTAAATAGGGATAAAAACCAATGTGCTAAAAAGAAATATAATATGATCATGAAAAATATATTATCCGTTATTTGAAAGATTTCGCAAAGATGCATAAATTATATAAAAAGAAATCACTCTATTAATACATTATTGTCCTTAAAGTTTAGATGTTTTAAAATATTAACAAATAAATTTTTTAAATCACTTATTTGAATTTCTTAGAGTAATGAAAAGGTAAATGGCAGTGTTAGAATATTCCCTGAAGCTATTTATTTTCCTGAAGTTGGAAGAATGCCTCTATGCCATATTCATCGTTATCGGCTCTGCTTATATTGAAGTTGGTGCATTCTAATGCTGGTTTATAAAAAATATGAGTAACCGGTTTGCCGAAGATTCCACCTGAATTCTTATCCATGCTGGGAATATAGCCACTTCTGCTATCGATCAAGTCGCCCTTATCTTTAAAAGATTGGATCTCAGGTGACCATGGTACTATATTGAAAACACCGGCCACTATTACTGGTTCGTCCAAGTCTTTTATGCTTTGTGCGATTAAATTTAACTCATCCTGATTAATTTTTTTCGATAAGTTATTAATTGGTGGTGGGAAATATGCCGTCAAAATGATAAACCTTTGATTGTTTTTAAAGACCTCCAATCGCAGAATTGGAATTTCCTCACAATACAAAGTATCTTGTTTTAGAATAGGATATCTACTGTAGACATTAAGACCATAAACATCGATCCTTGGAATACTGATTTTGAATGGGTAACTAGTATTCAGATTATCTTCAATAAGCGACTTCCAGTTTGGTGTATATTCCTGAAATACCAGCAAATCAAAATTTTTCTTTGCTATATTCCGGATTACTTTTGAAGGATCAGAATCTATTGAGGAGAGGTTAATCAGTGAAATTTTAAATTTTTCAGAGGAATTGACTGCTGCATATTTAATTCTGGAATTAGTGGATTCCTTTAGGAAAAAAGCGAAGATTGCAGCACTGATCATTGTGATAATCATCAATCTAGTCTGATCGACTATTAGAAAGAACATTCCAAACGCAAGATAAATCATCATGGATTGATTTGCCAAATCAGCACTGCGTTGTATAAAAGGAAGATTAGGGGTAAATACCGTAATAATTACCCCTAATAAGATAAATATAAGAAGCACATTTTCAACTATCTTTCTTTTAAAGAAGCTTTTAATGGCCTTATTCATATATTAATATTCTTCTGTTCCTGCGAAATGAAATGCGCTTTCCAAAGCAGCATTTTCGTCTGAGTCAGAACCATGTACTGCATTTTCTCCTACGCTTCTAGCGAATAATGCTCTGATAGTGCCAGCTTCAGCTTGAGCAGGATTAGTTGCGCCGATCAGTTTTCTAAAATCTTCTACAGCATTTTCTTTTTCAAGAATGGCAGCTACTATTGCCCCAGAAGACATAAAGTCTACAAGTTCACCATAAAAAGGTCTTTCTTTATGTACTTCATAAAATTTCCCTGCAGTGCTTTGTGAAAGTCTCGTTAATTTCATCGCAACGATCCTGAAACCAGCCTGATTAATGTGTGATAAGATCGCTCCAATATGTCCATCCTGCACAGCATCAGGTTTGATCATTGTGAATGTTCGGTTGTTCGCCATTTTTAATAAGTTATTTTAAATTAGTTTGTATTATCCCACAAAAGTATATAAAAATTTATTTTAGGCAGAAAAGCTTTCGTTTTTCATTCATTTTTATTTTTTTATATATAGAAAAAAAGCGACTTTTGCGGCGGCTTAGCAAATTGGGAGCTTAAAAAGATAGGGAATATTAATTTTCATAACAGATTTTAAACAATTTATCCCTTTGTATCGTCTTACTTCCTTTGCTAATCATAGATTTTTATGAAAGAAATACAAGATCTAATCAATTGTCTCAATGTTCCAAAGAACATAGTGATAACTTCGCACAGAAATCCTGATGGTGATGCTATTGGGTCTTGCTTAGCCTTAAAAACTGTTTTGGACGCCCACCTTCATGTTGTTAATGTTGTCGTCCCATCGGATTTTCCTGATGATCTCTCATGGCTGCATGGCTCTGGTGAAATTTATGTGTATGATAGAGAGCAGGATAAAAGCTTAGAACTTATTAAATCTGCAGAAGTTATTTTTTGTCTTGATTACAATTCACTAGAGCGCGTGGATAAGATCGGAGAGGCAATTCGAGTGTCGGATGCCACTAAGGTTATGATAGATCATCACCTTTATCCGGATGGGTTTGCTGATATCCTGATTTCTGAACCTGAGATAAGTTCTACTTGTGAACTTTTGTATGAGGTTTTTAAGGGGGCCGGCTGGTTGAGCGCTATTACTATTCATGGACTTGAGGCATTGTTGGTGGGCATGATCACTGATACAGGATCTTTTAAATACAGCATAAGCCCGAATACATTCAAAAATGCGGGTGAGATCATTTCCCAAGGAGGTGATATCGCACATGTTCAGGACATGCTTTATAATCATATGCCTGAGAAATCATTACGATTACTTGGTCATTGCTTGTCAAACAGAATGAACATATATCCTGATAGAAAGGCAGGATTGATCTATTTGTCTAAAAAGGACTATATGGATTTCAATATTCAACGTGGTGATACTGAAGGTATTGTAAATTATCTTTTAAGACTTGATATTGTTAATATAGCTGGTTTTATTTCCGAGCAACCAAGTATAGTTAAGGTGTCACTTCGATCAAAAGGTGATTTTTCAGTTGAGAAAATGGCGAAAGAATATTTTAGAGGTGGAGGTCACAAGAATGCTTCAGGAGGTGCTTTATATAGTAGTTTGAAGACTGTCATCAGCACTTTTGAGGAAGCAACGGAAAAGTACAAAACAGAAATTATTAATTCATATTAAACATAATTTTAATCTATTCTATGAAAAATTTATCATTTTTTATATTGTTGCTTCTTTCAGTAAGCATCATTTCTTGCAAAAAAGATGAAAATGGCGGTGTATCCAAAAATGGTTATTCCTACACATTATTCAAAACAGGTGAAGGTGAAATAATCAAAACCAATGATCTTGTATTCTTTGATATGGTGATCATGCATAAAGATTCAGTGCTTCAGGATTCTAAATCAAGCCCACAGCAGCCGGAATTTTTAATGCCTCCAGATTCATTGATGACATCACCCAATCCTGTAGTTGATGCTTTGAAATTGATGAGAAAGGGCGATAGCATCGTAATTCGAGAGAGAATCGACACAATGCCTAAAGAGAATTTTCCTCCAAACATGAAAGAGTGGAAAGAGATAACTTATACCATTAAGGTGAAAAACGTCGTAGGTGAATCTGAGAAAAAGGTTGTTAGAGATATGGAACCTGCAGTTGAGAAGTTGATACAAAAAGATATTGCTGACTATAAAGCAGGTACTATTAAAGACCTCAAAACGACAGCAACAGGACTAAAATATGTTATGCATACTGAAGGTTCAGGGCCAACTACTCAAAAAGGTGAAACTGCGAAAGTGTACTATTATGGTGCAACAGTAGCTGATGCTAAAAAATTCGATGCATCTTACGCAAAAGGAACAGCATTCAGTTTTCCTGTAGGAGCTGGTAGAGTAATTCAAGGATGGGAAGAGGCATTATTACTAATGAAAAAAGGCGATAAAGCTACCTTCTTTATACCTGGCAATCTTGCTTATGGTAAACAAGGTATTCAGGATATGATTCCACCGGATGCTGAACTTGCTTTCTATATAGAGTCAATTAAATAAATTGAACTAATAATAAAAAAACCTTAAGCCCTTACTTCTGCAAGTAAGGGCTTATTTATAAAATCAATGTTATGAAAATTATAGATTATTTATTTGTATTGCTTTCCTTCTTTTTGATTTGTAATGGAATTGAAGCGCAAAGGAAAAATAAATCAAGTTCGAAAGCCAAAGTAGTCACTGGAATTACCAAAGGTGGCTACGACTATAAATTGTTCAAGAAGGGTAACGGTGATATGGTGACGAGTGGCGATATCGTCTATTTTGATATCATGATATTGCACAAAGATTCAATTTTACAGGACTCTAAATTAATACCTAATCAACCTGAACTTACTTTCCCTGTCGAGTCACTAATGGAAGTTCCTAATCCAGTTTTTGATGCAATCGGGTTGATGAGGCCTTTGGACAGTATCCTTATCTATGAAAAGATAGATACATTCAGTGATTTACCACCTACGATGTTGGGTTGGAAGACAATTACATATAGAATTGTTGTCAAAAATGTGATAACTGAAAAAGATAAAAATATCTTAAGAGGCAGAGAAGCAGGTATAGAGATTATGTTAAAGGAGCATATCGCCAACTATAAATTAAATAAGCTCCCAGAGTTAAAAAGAACTGCAAGTGGCTTATCTTATTTGACTCATTCAGAAGGTAAAGGGAGTCAAATAAAAGCTGGAGATGCAATAAAAATAAATTATTTGGGCCTAACAACAGCTGATAGTCTGAAATTTGATAGTTCTTACGAGCGAGGTGCCCCCTTTACAATTACCATTGGCACAGGACTAGTCATACCAGGTTGGGATGAAGCATTACTGCTTTTAAAAAGAGGCACCAAAGCTACACTATTCATCCCTGCAGATCTTGCTTATGGTGAGGAAGGTATTCCGGATTACATTCCAAGCAATGCAGAGTTGGCATTTTACATTGAAATAGCAGAATAAAACATTGTAAGTTTACAGCCTAGTCTTGAGATACTACATTCTAGTATCTAGAGTCTATTAACTAACACACATTTTTAACCATTAAACTTTAATCAGCAATGACTATCGAACAGCTTAAAGATCTGCAGGACAGATTGGCTTCCTTAAGGAGGTATCTTTGACGTCGATCAACGAATTCACGAAATAGAGGATAAGACCCAGGAATCTTTAGCAGGAAACTTCTGGGACGATCCAAAAAAGGCGGAAGCGACCTTAAAAGATCTCAAGACACACCAGACTTGGGTAGATAAGTTTAAAAACGGCTCACTTGCAGTAGATGAGGCTTCAGTCGCATTGGAACTATACCGGGAAGATGCAATGACCGATGGTGAAGTTGATGAAATGTATCAAATAGCCATGGGTCTTATCGACGAGATGGAGTTTAAAAGTACAATCACAAAACAGGAGGACGAACTTAATGCCATTCTCGAGATCAATGCAGGTGCCGGTGGTACAGAGGCTTGTGACTGGGCAGCTATGCTCATGCGGATGTATCTGATGTACGCAGAAAAAAATGGCTTTAAAGTTTCTGAGCTTAGCATCACCGAAGGTGATGTGGTTGGCATAAAATCAGTTGCGCTCGAAATAACCGGAGACCTTGCTTACGGCTTGCTCAAAGGTGAAAATGGCGTCCATAGATTGGTCCGTGTTAGCCCTTACAACTCTCAAGGCAAGCGAATGACCTCTTTTGCTTCTGTCTTCGTCCATCCAATGGTGGATGATAGAATAGAAATTACTTTAAATCCGGCAGATCTGGAATGGGATACATTCCGGGCGAGTGGGGCAGGAGGTCAGCACGTCAATAAGACGGAGTCTGCAGTGCGTGTGCGGCACCTTCCGACCGGTTTGGTCGCGGAATGCCAGCAAGAGCGCAGCCAGATCCAAAACAGGGAGAAGGCTCTTGTGTTGCTCAAATCTCGTATTTATGAGAAAGAATTGGCAAAACAGCAGGCTGAGAAAGATGCGGTAGAAGCAGGAAAGATGAAGAATGAATGGGGCAGTCAGATCAGGTCTTATGTATTAGATGATCGTAGAGTAAAGGATCACCGAACAGGATTTACCAATAATAATACGGATGCTGTGCTGAATGGGGACATCTCCGGATTCTTAAAAGAGTTCTTGCTATGGGATGGCAGCAACGTTTCAGGAAATAATGAATAATTTTTTTTCAAATAGTTTTGAAATTAAAAATAAAAATATACCTTTGCGACGCTTCTGAAGAAAAGCAACACCAAATGCGGGAATAGCTCAGTTGGTAGAGCACGACCTTGCCAAGGTCGGGGTCGCGAGTTCGAGTCTCGTTTCCCGCTCCATTATTTCTTATTTTTATTTACCCGGGTGGTGAAATGGTAGACACGCAAGACTTAAAATCTTGTGACTGCAAGGTCGTGCGGGTTCAAGTCCCGCTCCGGGTACCCATCTTCGCTCAGACTTCAGACTTACTTCCATCATTTTCCCTTTAATACTTAGGAGTACAGATTTAGCATAATGCAAATTTGAATGTGTAAGATCTTTGTGTCTTTTAATTTCTTGAAACTTTTAACATTGTTTTAAAAGTTCATTTTTGTAAATTATAAATAAATCCCTTAATTTTGTCATAATCATTGAATTCGAGAACTAATTAAGTTCAGTGTATTTAATAACATCATTATGAAGAAGAATATAATTATTGCATTATTGGTAATTGCATATCACATGCCAATATTCTCGCAAACACAAAGTCAATCTCCCAAGCAGTTTTATTTAAAAAGCCCTGATAAAGGAATGATGCGAGAGTACGATAGCAAAAATTACAAAATAATAATTCCAGAACTGCAAAACATGAATGATCAAGTGCTTGCGCATGAGCAGCCACTGGATTTGAAAAGTCTTGGAAAAAATCAATATCTCCCTGAAACAACCCAACCTTCCCCAGAAAAGATGCCATACTTAGATCCGCCCTCACATTTCACCATGCCAATTAAAGAGCCGGATCTTTTAAGGTTTTATATGCCTACGAAGTAGTTAAGAAAAATCGCTAAGTTGATTATGTTTCTTATTTCAAAGAATATTTAATTAGGATTTTCATATTCTTTCCCTATTTGAGGATGTCTTCAACTCACACCATATACTAAAATGTCTTCAAATCTTGGAGTACTTGATTTAACCAAATCTTGGATTTTGATATTTTTTTAGTACAGATCAATTATAAATGATAACTTTGTATTTCAAAGTACTTTTATTTTATTTGCTTTTCTTAAATCTTAAAACTTAATTGTATGTTGTTTTTGGTCTTATTAGCACTACTTATTGCTCTTCCTGCACTTCTTAGTGTCTTTGACTTTTTTATTTATATAATGACAGGAGATCACTTATTATCCCGCCCTTTAATTGTCTTAATAGAAGTTATCTCTTTTTTAATTTTGCCCGGGTTATATGTAATTGTACACGGTCCAAATGAATGTTGTGTAGATATGAGTGCATTATTTGCTCCGGAACATATGCTCTCGATATCAGTGATTATAGCATGTTGCGTGATTTCTTATTTTTATTCTAGTTACAGAAATGAAATAGCTTGTCCCATTGTAGAGATCATGGTCAATGCCTCTTTGGTTATAGGAATAATATTGAATATATTTATAGCGATTCAAGTAAATGATATATTGCTTGTCCTTGGGGGTATTTTACCAATATTTTCTGACTATTATGGTGCTTATAAAGAATCACAAGACTTTTATGACATTTGCGCAGGAAAGGGATTTTAAGACAGAAAATTTTATAATTAAGTTGGCTTGGGAAATATTAAATGCACATCCACTGATGAAATTTACAGTGATCTTGATCCTTTGTTTCCCTATCATTTTTATGCTCACAGTAATTTTATTACTATTTGGTCAAAAACCAGATTCCCTAATCAGAGCTTTTACTGAAACCTACAAACAAGGCTTTTCGCAATGGGATTACAAATGTGAAAATGTAGAATGTGGCGGACATTATTTATGTTCTGTTGCTGCCAATGGCCATACAGCATTGGTAAAGCCACAAAGGTGGGGTATTCGTCATGGGCATGACATTATTTGCAATAGACAACTTCTGATCTCCAATGCATTTGAAGACTTGCTCCAGGAAAACCTTCCTTTTCTTCATAAAAATATCAGAAAACAGTATGATAAGGTTGGCGATTTGATCATTAAGAAATATGATATATTTAATAACAAGTATTTTTCGGACTTTATCTATATTATAATGAAACCACTGGAATGGTTTTTTGTATTGACTTTATATACTTTCGACAAGAATCCTGAGAACAGAATTGCAAAGCAATATATAAGTGCATCAGACAGACAGGAGATGAATAAAAATTAAATTCTTCTTTTATTATGGAACATCAATTCTTGAAATACCTCCCTTTAATGAAAGTAATTAAGTATCTAACCTCCACTTGTTACCCACCTGTTATTGTTCCCCTCTTCCATTTTCATTGCTATATCTTCACTAAATAATTTGTAAGCGATCATTGTAGAGCAAATTATGCTTTGAACATAAATTGTACTTAAACAAATTAAACTGACGAATTAAACAAACAGAAGATATGAAAAAAGTCATTATTGAAGTGATTCTGCCGCTATTAGTGGCAAGCGGAGTGGTATTTGCTACACTTGAATTTGGAAATGAAACTTCTAATAAGTCAATCCAAAAACCGCTCTCTATTGATCAAAGGAACGCTGAAAGGAAAAAATGGGAGGCAACTCCTGCAGGTATTTTGTACAAAGAATGGGAAGTGTCTCATGCAGGTATAAAAGTGTATGCCGCTGAAGCGAAGATTAATAACTCCATTAGAAATAATACCAATATGGAGGGAGTGGTCACTTCTCTTTCTCTTCCTAAAGGAGCAAAAGTAGGTTTCGGTGTAATGGTCAGAATCAATAGTGACGATTACATTCTTTCTTTTGGAATAGAAACGCCAGGGAAGAATATTATGAATTTTAAAAGTGAATTTGATCTGTTGCGTACCTTGAAAGTTAACGACAAAATAATTATAAAAAGCCAGCACGTATCGCATGCACCAAAGTATGCATATCCAATCATAACGGGTAACTATGTAGAACGTGAGGGCAAAATCGTTTACAAACGCAGCCCTCGCAAAGGTGGCTGCTAAGCGAATAAATTATTAAGTACATTCTATTGCCGGCATTAACTATTAAAGATAGCCAGCAACCCTGAGACAACATTATTTAAGCAATTATAATTGATGAATACAGATATTTTTGGAGAGGTTGACACCTACATTAGCAACTTGCTCGCACCGGAAGACAAAACCTTAACGGATACTATAAGATCACTTGACACAGAAGGGTTGCCGCAGCATAGTGTTTCGGCAAATCAAGGAAAGTTTTTACAAGTAATGGCGATACTTTGTGATGCCAGAAAAATTTTGGAGATAGGCACTTTAGGTGGTTATAGCACGATCTGGCTTGCCAGATCATTGCCGGACGATGGTAAAGTAATTACCATGGAGTTTGACCCGCATCACGCGGAAGTTGCAAGAAAAAATATTGAAAATGCAGGACTCACGCGTAAAGTAGAACTAAGAGTTGGAAGTGCTTTGGATATTTTGCCAAATATTGTTGCAGAAAATGAAGGACCTTTCGATATGATTTTTATCGATGCAGACAAACCACCTTACACCGAATATTTCAATTATGCTGTTGCGCTTTCGAGACCGGGAACCCTTATTATTTGTGATAATGTGATCCGGGAAGGGAAAGTCCTGGATATTAACAGTACGGATGAAAAAGTAAAAGGGGTGCAACGCTTAAATAAAATGCTAAGTGAAAACAAAAACGTTACAGCGACAATTGTGCAAAACGTTGGTATAAAAGAATATGACGGAATGGCAATTGCAGTTGTAAATAGAATTAAACAATAAGACGACCCTTATCGATGAATATTACCAAACATATGCATAACGTCTTATCTTTCTTTTTTGTATCTCTCTTTTTTACCTCTTGTAATGGACAGATAAAAACAGAAAAGCCAAAAGAAATTATTGTCGAACAACCATCAGTTGCAGGAAAGAATACGAAACTGATTAAAACGCTGGGTTCAAATGAATATCAAGGCATTTCGTGTGGGTTGGAAGATAAGAAAGGGAATATTTGGTTTGGTACAGGCACTGAAGGCGTTTTTTTGTATGAGGATAAGGTATTCACACAATTTACTATTAAAGATGGGCTAAGCAGCAATGTTGTTCGGGCGATATTGGAAGACAGAGATGGAAACATTTGGTTTGGAACAAACAAAGGTGTTTGCTACTATGATGGAAAGACCATTCAACAAATTAGAAAGTCGATCACTGCAGGTGCTCAGTTAAGCAATACGATAAGTGCTAAGTCACCTTTTGTTAATGATGTTTATAGCATTATGCAGGATAAAAAAGGAATAATTTGGTTTGGCACGAAAGATGGTGTTGTCTGTTATGATGGTAATAACTACACCCGATTTTTAGATGATTACTCCATTAAGAACGACAGTAGTCTTACTTTAAAATATGTGCAATGCATGTTTGAAGATAAAAATGGCCACATATGGTTTGGCTCCGGACCAATGGCATTTGAAGGCATTGTGTTTTTTGATGGAAAAACCTTAACCAAATTCAAACCACAAGGTGAAGGATGGGTGCGTAAAATAGCCGAGGAGAAGAGTGGGAATATACTGTTTGATACCCGACATTTTGGTATGATAACTTATGATGGAAAAACATTTTCGGATTATGTCCAACCTCATTATTTGAGAAAAGAATTACTGCAAGCTATTCTGGTAGATAGCAAAGGAAATATTTGGTATGGTTCAGATTATACGAATGACAATGACATCACCAAAGGTGGTCTTTGGAAATATGACGGTAAATCGTTTACTGAGTTTACAAAAAAAGATGGGTTGAGTAACACTTCTGTAACCCTTATTTTAGAAGATAAGAAAGGAAATATTTGGGTAGGAAGTCGAAATTGTGAGCTATATCGCTATAATGGACAAACATTTGAAATTTTTTCAGAATAACAAAAACGAATTATAGATATTGGACCTGAAAGTTGTTTTCGGTTCAATGGTTTAATGAAACATCATTCCCTGGACCCACAACTTTTAATAATTTCAAACTGATATGTCGCAAGTGAAGCATAAATTCTACGGTTATTTATTTTTCAATCCAATATTTGTTTTAGTGATGCAATTTCTTCTATTTTCATCTTGTGGTCAAAAGAATGGAGAAAAAAAAGTCGATCAAAATGTTATTCTTTCGGACTCGTTGAATTCGGATTTGATAGCATCAAATAAAGTAACCCAATTAAGCGACAATATCAGGACAATCTTTCAGGATAGTAAAAACAATTATTGGTTTGGCACTGATGGATTGGGAGTTTATCGTTTTGATGGAAAAGAGTTATTGCTTTACAACCAGGAGTCTGGTCTTGTCAATAACCAGATATTTAGTATTCAGGAGGATGATGCAGGGAATACTTGGTTTAATACCCCACTTGGAGTGAGTAAGTTTGACGGAAAAAAGTTTGAAACCTATGCTGACACGGAGAGTTCTCATATGAAAACTTTAGCAAGCTATGATATAAATCTTTCTAAAGAGAACTTGTGGTTTGGTGCAGGTGGTGGAGCTTACCGGTTTGATGGAAAAAAATTAAATTATATTTTCCTCCCTATCAAAGAAGAAGTAAATAACATTTCGAGCCTGGTAATGGCTGTCAGGCCATTTACCCAGCCGGCTTTGGCCAATACGGTGTATTGTACTTACCAAGATAAAAAGGGAAATATTTGGTTTGGAACGCAGGCAGAGGGTGTCATTAGATTTAATGGAAAGGAATTTACCTGGTTATCTGATGATGGGCTGGCCGGTCCTGCAGTGCGCGCCATATTTGAAGACAGCCAAGGCAACTTCTGGTTTGGAAATAATGGTTCAGGTCTTTTTAAGTTTGATGGAAAGCAACTTACAAATATCACAAAAACCTTTCATCTTGAGAATGAAATGTTTGTGCTTTCGGGATTGTCGAAATCCGGTACAATGGCAAGGATCTGGGCGATTGAAGAGGACAATGCAGGTGACATATGGGTTGGTACAATAGACTGTGGGGTTTGGAGGTTCAATGGAATAAAGTTTATAAATTATACTACTAATGAGGGTTTGACAAGTGATATTATCCAGGCAATATACAAAGATAAAAATGGTAAATTATGGTTTGGAACTGATGGAGGTGGTGTGTTTACCTGGAATGGAATGGAATTTAAAAAGTTTGAAATAAATAATCAGATAGCCAAATAATCAATTAGTGTATTTTAACTTATAATAATTTCCGCTATTTGATAAACAACACAATAGGCTGTTCTTAAATTAATCATACCTTACATTAGGCCAAATTTCTCCTCCTTAATCCTCCCTAATCAACCTCAGCACTATTCCTTTGTCCCTTAATATTACCTCTGCTGATTCTATATCTGAAGCTGCAGAGAAGGCATGGTGCACAATTTTGTCAAGTTCTTGCGTATCGATAACATTTAGAAGATCCAACTCATAAAGGTTGTAGTGTTCCTTACCCGTTTTTATCACAACTTCTCGAGTGCCGGCATTGATTGATATTACGTTCATTCTGAAAGATTTTAGATTAATTTGTTTTTCCCGGGCTAATTATAAACCCACTTTTATCTGATGTAACCATTGTAGGACTTACACCGTTCCATTTCTGAACCTTTAGATAATCGATATATTCCTGGTTTAGAGATAATTGCTTAATTTTTATGGCTCTCGCCTCACCGGATGCTGTGATGACAGCTGTAGCACTATCTGCCTGTGCTTTAGCTATTCTTTCAAGACCTTGAGCAATTGCAACCAGCTTATTATTTTCAGCAATTTGTACTTTTTGGATAGCATTTGTTTTTTCCTGAATATTAATTTGGAGAGATTGCGGAGGTATTATATTCGTTCTTAACTGACTGATAATAAACCACTTGGAAACTCTTTTATTTGATTCTTTAATAATATCAGCTTCAAATTGTTCCCTGTTATTAAATATATCATCAATAGTCCATTTGTTGGCCACATCATTTACAGCTCCAACGATAGCGTTTTGTAACCATCCTTGTTCTATATCCTTCACAGGAATTCTAAGATTAGAAAACATGTCACCTATATCACCCGCTTTTAGACTATAGTTGAATTTTGGGTGTATGGAGGCACTAAGACCCCCTTTAGTGATGACGCTTTGCTCCGGATATTCAATGCTTTGCTGAAAAGTCGGGAACTCATATAATTTATTGATCCATTTGTTGATAATAACCCAGCCAGTTTTATATTCATACTTTCCTACGCCTCTGTTATCTCCTGCCAGATTTACTTTTATTCCAACATGGCCGGCGTCGACACGTTCTATCTTGAAAGGTTGTATGAGTGCAATTCCAGCACCAACTAACAAGATAATAATGGCATGCATGTATGAAGGTTTGGGTTTGCCTTTCTCCTTTAGTACCGCGATGATTGTCCATAATAATGTTAGTCCGAGTAGTAAAATAGTGATCATTTTATGTGTTTTATTTTTGTGATAGGTAAATATAGTAATAAGAATACTAAAGTCAATTCAATTATCCACGCCAGAATATTTAGCTTAAAATCGCTTGCCCGGTTAATAAAATATTCAATATTGACGGTACTTAAGTATATAAATAGCAAAGTGGCAATTATTAGAATGAATGTTTTATAAATAGTTGGGAGCACGGTATTTAGCTTTGTTTTAAA
Organism: Candidatus Brachybacter algidus; assembly: GCF_016707225.1. Lineage (NCBI taxonomy): Bacteria > Pseudomonadati > Bacteroidota > Saprospiria > Saprospirales > Saprospiraceae > Candidatus Brachybacter > Candidatus Brachybacter algidus. The sequence continues at coordinate 785,232 of NZ_JADJID010000001.1, forward strand.
AGTAAATTTGATCAAACATTAAAAAGTAATTTAAAGATGTAATAATCAACTTGATTTGCAAACAGGCATTCGTCCAATTTAATTTCAAATTTGAGTTAAAAGTGATATATTTTTCGACTAAATTCAATTCTATGAAGCCTAAATTGCTCAATATGTATCAAAATTGTTGCCAATTTATTAGTTTAACATTTAATTTAGAATTTTAGCTTTCTTGGTCTTCATTTTATTTAGATATTTAGCGTTAAATTTGAACAATTCTAATAATTATTAAAACTTTGAGATAATATGGAAACAGATGTTAATTTATACGAAGAAGTAGTGAAATTGAATATGCGAATAAGCTGCCTTGAAGCATTATTGTATAAAGTAATGGACATAAATCCCAGAATAAATGTACCTTCAGAAGAAGAAATGAATGAATTGAACGATCGCGCTATTCAACAGGTGATTGACGATCTCGAGGCAGAAGATTGAAATTAAAATAGAATGGTGAAAAGCCAAACTATAACTAGTCCTGCACTGTATAACGCATAAGGTTTAACGTCAACATAATGGTGGATCGATATTCCTCGTTTTAATTTTAAATAAATGATTTGCATGATCTTTTCGGAAGAAAATGCGATTACAGTGCCTGCAGCTATACCCAATAGCCCAAATTTGAATGCCAGAGCTAAGCTTACAAATATGTTAATCATGAGCTCCAGGATTGCAATATAAAGCAACGCTTTAGTTCTTTTCTGACCTAACATAATAGTTTGAGGATAGATCATCCTGCTTATTATTAACAGTATATAAATATTAAATACTGGAGCTGAAGCTGCAAAAGATTCGTTGAAGACTAAAGGAAAAAAGTATTTAGATCCAAGCAATAACAAGGCCGATGTGCCGAATATATATGGATAAAGACGCTTGGACCTCAAACGAATTTCCTTAACACCTTGCGATAAATTTTGACTGACTAAAGGCACCAACGCTGTTCCCAATCCAATTGCCAATGTTACAGTCAGCGGAAATTCACGGGCTCCGTATCTAAAAATTGCAAAAATCGATTTGTCTTCATAAAATCTTTGAACAAGCCAGCTGTCATAAATTGGTGCTATTCCGGAAAGGATAGCATATCCGATCAAAGGTGAACCAATAAGGGTGAGTCGCTTGACCCATTGTAATTTGTAGGCATTTAGATTAAATGAAATAGATAATCTACCGGACATTAATAGCAATGCAAAAGCAAACGCATTCAGCAGAATCAATAAGTTGATTAATTTTCCTCCAAAAATAAGATTTAGAAAAAACACGATTATATATCCAAGAAAGTAGAAAATTGTGAATTTTAGAAGTTCACTACTTTGTTTCTTAAGCATGAGTATTGATGGGATCAACATCGATGGAATGTTGATAAAACTGTAAAGGCTGAACCAATAAAACCCTTCTATCGTTTTTGATTCTATTAAAAAAGGAAGTAGCAGTGGTCTTCCCACCACAAGTATTACTGAACAAATAAAAGATATGCCCAGAAAAAAAGTGAATGTACTACTTATAAATGCCTTTTTTTCAACCTCAGCAACCTTTGGATAAATGGCAAGAAATGCCTGAGTCATGCCATTGACCCAAAAAACACTAATAAATTGACCGAGATAATTGAGGGTTTCAAATTTTCCGATATCCAGAGTTGACATAGCACTCTTCGTGAGTATAATGCTACCAATAATAATAGCAATCTGGCGGCTAACATTAAAAGCCTGAAATAATCGAATAGGATCTTTTAAAATTGATAAATTTTTTAACTGATGTTCAACCTCCTTCATACATTCTCACTTTCCATGAAGTGAATTCCAAGAGAGGAAAGTTCTTTTAGAATTGGTTCATATATTTCTTTCTCCACAGGAATAAAGACTCCAGGTTTGTTGAACATCCCGCGCAGTCTAAGTTTTGCATAGATAGCCAATGGTAGGCCTACTGTTTCAGCCATCGCCGTATATATATCATTTTTACCTTCTCTGTACAGTGTTGAATAAACTGTTCTTACTTCATTGTCCAGACGATATTTGACCTCATGTTGCATTACAATGAGATCTTTATCATTGGGTCTTAGAACCCATTTATTTACAATGATATGCTCAAGTACTTGCGCAGGAGTTGGGTGGGAGAGTGGGCAGCTCTCATCAGAAAACAATTGAAGATATTCGATTCTTTCGTAGGTTGCGGGACTTATATTTCTCCTGATTGTTCTTTCAATTTTTTCTTTTGTTTCACAATCTTCACTGATAAGAAAGCTTTTTGTAAAATTTGCAATCGAAAATCCTGCTTCCAGAGAAAGTTTTGTTGAATCGTCGGTCATTCCCAGGTCAATCAGAACAGACCATGCCTCACAATATCCCTCACCTCTGAAAGTACCTCTGATCATAGTATTTATCCCATCTAAACGATAAAGGTCTACATATTTAATGCTGTCTCTGTTGACATACATTGAAAAATTACCATGGCCGATGACATCGACTTCTTCAGATTGACTGAATAGTCTGGAGTATGGTAAAAATTTAATTTCTCCATTCTCAAGATATTGAGAGGTACATTGTCCCGCCAGAATGACGTTTCTTGGATTCCAACTTACCTTGTAATGCCATGGATTGTCATCACTTTCCTTTGCGACGAGACCTCCAGTATATGATTTGAAGGAAATAATTTGTCCACCTTTGGATTTTATTTCATCCAGTAGTTTCATAGCTGACATGTGGTCTATTCCAGGATCTAAGCCGAGTTCGTTGGCGAAAACCAATCCTTTAGCAGTTATTTCCGGTTCCATTGCTTTTATTTCATCACTTAAATAGGAAGCGGTGGCCATATCCTTTCCGTAAAGAAGACAATCCTTTGCGACTAGAAAATGCAGAAATGCAGGCAGCATAGAAATTACGAAAGAAGCTTGCGCTATGAGTGCTTGTCGCATTGCGGTGTCATTGATGTCGCATGCTACAGCTCTACCTCTTGGATGATTGCCAATTTTAAGTTCTGCTATTTCTATGTTAGAGTCTGCAAGGACTAATTGAAATTCTTCTGCTTCAGCATGTTCAAGCAAATAGTCAATTAGATAGGTTGCTGAGCGACCGGCTCCAAATAAAATAATCTGCTTCACTTTGTACTTTTATTGTGATAAAATATTGCTCTTGGGATAATCTCAAAAATGCCACTTACAAAGGGCGAATTTATTAAATACTAGGTTGAAAAAAGTGATTCATTCAACTATTTTATAAAATATTAATTTAATACTTTACATTTATTACAACTTTAGATTTATGATAGATAAAAATATAACCATCTCCTTTAAGCAATATGACAGTCTTGATGAACTAACTGCAGAACAACGTAAGTTACTTGACGAGGCATACAAGGCAATGTCTAATGCATATGCACCATATTCTAATTTTCATGTCGGGGCATCTCTAATGGATCAGGATGGCAATATTTTTATTGGTGCTAATATGGAAAATGCTGCGTTCCCTATGTGTATTTGCGCAGAAGGTTCGCTTTTGGCTTCATACAGTTCTTCAGGAGCTAAATCTCCTATTGTGCAGGTCGCTGTCACTGCTTCCTCAGCCAATCAATTATTGGATTCTCCAGTAGCACCTTGCGGTGCATGTCGTCAAATGCTCTCTGAATTTGAAAACAAGCAAGGATCTCCAATAACAATTATTCTAAAAGGGTCCTCCGGACCAATCCACGTGATGAATAGTGTTAAAGATATTTTGCCTTTTGGCTTTTCTTCTGAAAGTTTATAACAAAGGCGGAGTTTGCAGCTTTAGTAATTCTTCCAGGTCTTCAGGTGTATTTATTTCTATACTGTCGTTGTCAGTTAGGGCAACTTTAACATTGTAATCGTTTTCGATCCAGCGAAGAGCTTCCACATTTTCAGAAGTTTCAAGATAGCTTTCGTTTATCGAAGAAACCTCTAATAAAGTCTCCATTTTAAAACCATAAAGACCAATATGTTTATAGTATTGGTGTCTCAAGAGCCATTCTTCCTTATTGGCGAAAGCAAAATAGGGGATAGGGTGGCGACTCATGTATATGGCTTCCATATTACTTCCGAAGACGATCTTAACTACATCAGGGTCGTCTAGTTCTTCCTGTGATTGGATAAACTTGGCAAGTGTGGCGATCTCAGCTGAATCGTTTTGTAATAAAGTCTTGGCCAGGATGTCTATTTGAATAGGCATAATAAACGGTTCATCGCAATGTATATAGATTACTGCCTCGAAATCCGGATGCTTTTTTGCAACTTCAGCGCAACGGTCTGTGCCACTTCTGTGGTAATCCGCAGTCATTTCCACTGGAATATTGAGTGCAGTACATCTATCAAAAATCCTTTCATCATCTGTTGCTACGATAAGTTCAGTGAGGAAAGAAGACATTTTGGATTGTTCGTAGACCCATTGTATCATTGGTTTGCCTCCTATATCAGCCAATGCTTTTCCCGGAAAACGGGAAGATGCGTATCTTGTTGGTATTATTCCTAGTATTCTCATAAAGTTATTAGTGCAAGTTATGAAAATTACTTAAATGGAAATAAAAAAAGTAGAAGAAATAAGCTATACCATAGTTTGAAAGCTATTGTTGAATTTATTTTACAAAAATATTGAAAAATATTTTGAGGTAAGAGAAGTGTTACTATCTTTGCACCGCTTTGGTAAACAAGTCAAGCAGTTGACAAGTGATAAGCAAAATGGTTCGGTAGTTCAGTTGGTTAGAATGCCGCCCTGTCACGGCGGAGGTCGCGGGTTCGAGTCCCGTCCGGACCGCAAGGTTAAAAGAAGCTCTAGAGAAATCTAGGGCTTTTTTTGTTTGTTTAAGTTTCTAAATAATTGCCGCGCTGCCACGGCGGAGGTCGCGCGGTTCCCTGCCTGCGTAGGCAGGCAAGTAGGGAGTCCCGTCTGGACAGTAAGGTTTTAATGACATATCAGAGAAACCTGAAGTTTTTTTCTTTATGGAGCTTTTTTGGCCGGGTATTGAAGAAATTTCTATAATTTCTGGGCTAAATGTAATATTGCAATATTACGATGAAGCATACTCATACCTGCATCTGACACTAAAATACAGAACTATTGTAAGTTAAATTGTGGGAAATGAATTAGATGGAGTATGTGTCTTATGAACACAAGAGGGTTTGTGCGATTTTTAAAGTCAAATGTAATATTGCAATATTACGATGAAGCATACTCTCATTTGCATCTGACACTAAAAAACAGAACTATTGTAAGTTGAAAAGTGGTAAATGAATTAGATGGAGTATTAATCTTATGAACACAAGAGGTTATGCGCGATTTTCAAAGTCAAATGTAATATTGCAATATTACGATGAAGTTTAGTCTCACCTGCATCTGACAACAAAAGGCTGAACTTTTGTAAGTTAAATTGTGGGAAATGAATTAGATGGAGTATGTGTCTTATGAACACATGAGGTTATGCGCGATTTTCAAAGTCAAATGTAATATTGCAATATTACGATGAAGTCTAGTCTCACATGCATCTGACAACAAAAGGTTGAACTATTGTAAGTTAAATAGTGCGAATTGAATTAGATGGAGCATTTGTCTTATGAACACAAGAGGTTATGCGCGATTTTCAAAGTCAAATGTAATATTGCAATATTACGATGAAGCATACTCTCACCTGCATCTGACAACAAAAGGCTGAACTATTGTAAGTTAAAAAGTGGGAAATGAATTAGATGGAGTATTAATCTTATGAACACAAGAGGTTAAGCGCGATTTTTAAAGTCAAATGTAATATTGCAATATTACGATGAAGCATACTCTCACCTGCATCTGACAACAAAAGGCTGAACTTTTGTAAGTTAAATTGTGGGAAATGAATTAGATGGAGCATTTGTCTTATGAACACAAGAGGTTATGCGCGATTTTTAAAGTCAAATGTAATATTGCAATATTACGATGAAACATACTCTCACCTGCATCTGACAACAAAAGGCTGAACTATTGTATGTTAAATAGTGGGAAATGAATTAGATGGAGCATGTGTCTTATGAACACAAGAGGTTATGCGCAATTTTTAAAGTCAAATGTAATATTGCAATATTACGATGAAGTTTAGTCTCACCTGCATCTGACAACAAAAGGCTGAACTTTTGTAACTTAAATTGTAGGAAATGAATTAGATGGAGTATTAATCTTCTGAACACAAGAGTGTTTGTGCGATTTTTAAAGTCAAATGTAATATTGCAATATTACGATGAAGCATACTCTCACCTTCATCTGGCAACAAAAGGCTGAACTATTGTAGGTTAAATTGTGGGAAATGAATTAGATGGAGTATGTGTCTTATGAACACAAGAGGTTATGCGCGATTTTCAAAGTCAAATGTAATATTGCAATATTACGATGAAGTCTAGTCTCATCTATCATTTGCCACTATTGTCTAATTTAATAATTTCATTGAATTACCAAATATTTAGTTTTCACTTCTTCAATATCCCCATAACCATCTCTTTCTTCCGCTTTGAAATTGACAATTCCTTACCATCAGACATAGTAAGTGTTCCGTCACGGTTGACCTTGGTGATGTATTTTATATTTACAAGATACGATTTATGTATCCGAATAAATTGATGTTCAGAAAGTAGTTCATCAAAGTCACCAAGTGTTTTTGAGACGAGGAGCGGCTTTTTATTGAGTAGGTTAAATTTTGTATAATTATTATCGGCTTCACAATAAAGAATATCGACAGGGTCAAAGAAGAAGGTCCCTTCGCTCGTAGAAAGTGCTAATTTGAAGTTTTTTTGATCCGGCTGCTTTAGATTGGTGAGTAAGTTGTCAACAAGAGATTTTTGTTCAAAATTTCTACTTTTTACGATGTGGCTGTTGATTGCATTTTTTAAGTCCAGGACGTCAATTGGTTTCAATAAGTAATCTAGTGCTGAAAACCTGATCGCTTTAATTGCGTATTTATCAAACGCCGTAGTGAAAATAACGTCAAAAGTATCGTGCGGCGCCAAACTCAGGAAGTCGAATCCATTCATTACAGGCATCTCTATATCTAACATTATTAAAGATGGTTGGAATTCCGGCAATATATCAAGCGCCTTTTGTGCACTATCACAATATTCGATCTCTGTTTCTATTGGGATATATTTCTTGATAAGAATCTTCAGGATATTTCCTGCAGAGATCTCATCATCGACGATTAATATCTTTAGCATATTTGTTTGTTATATTTATTCAATTTCTCGGTTTGATGGTAAAGTTATTAATACTTCTGTTCACTAATACATTTTCATCTTTTTCTCAATGGGTTCCACATTTATAAATTCATTATGTGCTTGAATAGTAAAGATAAAATCTGTGTTTTCTTTTAATGTCATTGAGAATAAGAAGTTGGTAATATTATGTTCCATTTCATACTAACTCTTTAGATTTTCAGCACTTATCAGTTTGACGTTTAAATTCTCATCTTCAATTGCCTTAATATTATTTATCCTTCAATCAGTATTCGAATTGAATATTTATGGACCTCCACACTGGATAATAATTGAAATGCAAAGATCGCATTATTTGATCATTAGATTTTTCCTTTCCCTAATCAAAAATGTCCGTTCCCTCGATGAGAATATTAGAATCTTGTCCAAATTATAACTTCTTCTCATATATTAATTAGTGTATAATTTACAATATATAGGTAAAGTCAATAACAGCAATCATTTATGTGAAATTACAAATGGTCATATTCTAAATATTTTGACCGTTAATTGCAAAATTTGACCGTTAAATAAGTGATTATTCCCGTTTACTAAGTATCGATTTTTAACATGCTTCAACACATTTACTTTGCATTCAAATTAGTAGTTATTGTTACTTTAATAATTTCTACAAAATTCAGACAACGTCAATTTAATTCACAATATTTTTAAACATTCAATTATCATGTTGCACCATTCTTTAGAAATCAATGAAGTAGCTTGTCAAAATTGCGGATACGTCGATAGTGGAGTATACTGCAGTGAGTGCGGTAAGGTTTTAAAGAAAAACAGAATATCTATAAGAGTGATCCTTATGAGCGTCATAAATGCTATCTCAGGTGTAGAATCAAAGTATTCTGAAACCACAAAGGCGATGCTCAAAAATCCAATTGCTTTTATCAAAGACTATATTTATGGCAACAGGGATAAGTATTGTCTTCCTTTCAAATTTTATTTATTTAATGTTGGTATTAATTTATTTATATATACTTATTTTGATCTTGGCTCCTTCAATGCTCAATCGTTGGCAGATGATGATGCTTTGAAATTTCAAAGTGAAGTAATGTTTGATCAGATCATTAGTAATTACGGGAATTTATTTTTGCTTTTTATTATTCCTTTATTTGTAATGATCTGCAGTATCCTGTTCCCAAAGTCGCAGTATAATTCAGCAGAAAAGGCCACTGCCATCACTTATATGCTAGGTTTTCTTTTACTGTTTGAAATTTTAATCAATCTTGTTTCGGTTGCCTATAATCCATTTTTAATACTTGGAAGACAATTAGTTCGAATATTAGAAGTTGGAATTATATTTCTTCTAAGTTATAAATTTTTTAATCAGAGTATTTTCAAGGCCATTTGGAAAACAACTATCATCATATTGACTATCATATTTAGTATGAAGATTCTCCTCATGGGTTTCATGGAAATACTAATCATGATTTGCAAAGAATAAAATCAATTCACCATAGGGCTCGTTAATGGCTGCTTCAATCCAAATAATTTTCACAAAACACAATCTAAATTTTATTAAAAATGAAACATCTTGCTTTTCTTCTTTTCCTTATCTCTTTTACATCATGTGTATCTTCTAAGAAATACAAAAGTCTTTATTCCGATCATGAATCATTAAATTCTGAACTTAGAGTGGCGCATGCCAATCTGGCCAACGTTTCTAATAAGCTATATGATCTTGAAAAGGAAAAGATTAAACTATCTTCAAAATTAGAGGCCTCTCAGGTTCAAATACTTTATAAAGAGGATAATATCAGAATACTTAATGATAATGAGCAAAATTTGAAAAAAACAAACCGTGAGTTAAAATCCTGGGTGGATAATTTTACTTCGAATAATGCTGTACTAGTCGAAAATAACAAAAAGGCCATCTCCGAATTAGAAAGACAAAATCAAAGAGTCGAAGATCTCAATAAGTCCATAGCTAAGAAAAGTGCAGTTAATGTCCTAATTGTCAAAAAAGCGAAGAGAAATATTACGGACAAAAAATTGTTGAGGTCCCTTGAAAAACTGGGAATTATCATTTAGAATAAAATATTCTTAATGATTTTAACAAGAGTTATACGTTAACTAACTCATTTGTTACTTTCCCTCATTGTTAAAAAACTCAATTTACTTTAAATTATCTTTACAATATCAACATTATGCAAATGACATCAAAAGAAAATCTTATAATTATTAAGGTCAGGGAACTGGAAACTGAGCTCAAAGAATGCGGTCTTTGGCTTAAGTTTCCACCATCCTGGACAGACCATTTTGATGAAGTCAAAGATTATGACAAAATCGATTTTGTGCAATGGTTGCAATTTATATTTATACCAAATTATTTACATCAGAATGGAAAAGAGATGCACTTAAGTAGAATTTCAATTGTACCTCAGGCTATTAAGTATTTTGAAAATGATGTTCAGAAGGGAAAGCTATTACAAATACTTATAGAAATAGATTCAATTGTATAATAAAGCCATGCCATACTTCAATAGGGATCAATTTATAAAATTGATTTTGAGTATTTGCATAATAGTTCATTTTGCGGTGTTCATTTTGACCTTTACCAGCAAAAAGTTTTTACAATTTGTATCAGTGTTGAACGGGGCAGTGGCTGCCGGTATCATATTCTATTGGCTAAAGAGGCAAATGAGATATGAGAAATTTGATTTTCATTCGAAGGAAATGTTGGTATTAATATTTGAACTTATACTGCTGCTGATATCCATTTATACCCTTATAAAACCAGGTGTACATCAATGGATTAAGCTAACACAATGCATATCCTTTGGAATTCATTTGATCATACTAGTTTTCCTTTTATGCTTTATGAATTTTTTTAAAATGAACCAGTTGATCTAATGCTCTCTGATATTATTCTTTATGATAATAAAATTATTCTATTCTTGACCAAAACAATTATTCCATATCCGCCGGAAATAGATCGATTTCCGGCTTTTTAAATCTCTTGTAAAACTTTTAGTAAAATGAAATTTCGATACATAACCTTTATCTTTGCCACACTATTCTGTTCTTATATTATGGCTCAAAAAATTATCTCAAATGAATCAAAATTAAATAATGGTATGAAAACATTGAGCGGAGAATATCATTACAGAAAAATGGAATTGGTCTCAGGCTTTCTTTTTACACCTGATGGAAAGTTCGAATTCTATTACAGTTACGGCGCATCTGATCGAAATGCTACCGGGACATATCATATCGAAGGGGATACCTTAAAGCTGAAAAGTGATAAAAAGGGTGAGCATGATTTTGCTGTGGACAAACAAGGCAAGAAATCGGGGTTTATCACTATCAAGATTAATTCACCCGACGCCTATCTTGCATCTTCTGTATTATGTATGTGCATAATCGATGGAATAGAGCATAAATATTTTGCTGACAACAATGGTTTAATCGAGACCAATATAACCAGCTGTGATAAGATATTTGTGCAACACCTTTTGTTTCCGGATGTCTTCACACAAATAAGTAAGGAAAAATTTGATAATAATTATTTCGAGCTTTCTCTTTTGCCGTCTTTACAGCAAGTTAGTTTTAAGTATATAGATTTTATAATAAAGGATGATGTCATTACTTGTTACCCTAATTATTTTCTCCCTTTTGAAGATATAGAATTTGTAAAGGAGTAGTTTTTTATTTGGAAATAAATTATTATTTCCTGCTTTCATGTCTGAATTCTATCTTTATCAAACCTTATAAACATTAACTATTATCTATTCTTATGAAATACTTTTCTTTAATTCCTTTTATACTGGTTTTTTTAATTTTTGATGGTGGTCAATGCTATGCTCAACTATTGAATGTAGAAAGTATGAGGATTAGAACTGATACCACTGGCTGGTTTGGAGAAGTAGGATTGAGTGGATCATACATTGAAAGCGAATCCACTGTTTTGCAGGCAGATGCCAGAGGATTAATAGAATATAAGGGAAAGAAATCCTTATTTTATTACTTGGCAATTATAATTTATTAACGGGTGATGGCAAGAGCCTTGTCGATAATTACATGTTACACTTGCGCTATAATTATAAAATAACAAAATGGCTGCGCTGGGAAGTTTTTGGGCAATATCAACAAAATGAGATCCTAAGCATCCATCAAAGAATATTGCTTGGGACAGGCCCACGATATAAACTTGCTGATAATAAAAAGGTGAGATTGTATCTCGGAACATTAGTCATGTGGGAATTTGAACAAGAGTCGAATCCTGAGAAAACCAAACATGATGATTATAGATTTAGTAATTATTTATCTTTTAATATCACCCCGGCTTCAAATCTTGAGATTGTAAGTACTACATACTATCAACCTCAAACAAATTATTTTCCTGATTTTAGGATTTTGAATCAAAATTCATTGCTCGTGAAGGCAGGTAAGCACTTTGTTTTCTCTGTTAATTATCAACTTGCCTATGATTCGCGACCGGCCATCGGTATACTCAACAGGACTTCTCAGCTTAGTTCTGGCTTGGCATATAAATTTTAAAAAATAATAAAATGAAAGATACATTTTTTGGAATTGCTTTATTTGTACTGTCATGCATTTTTATTTCTTGCAAAAATCATGAAAATGTTGCTACAGAAATACCTAAAGTTACATTATCAGAAGGTCTTTATGTCAATCAAAGTCTTTTGGAAATGATAGTGGATACTACCTTGCTGTGGGATATTCGAAGACTTGGCGAGCAGATTACCATACTAAAAGGGGACACGATCGAAGTAGATAATTTTATTGAAAAGGGAAGATTCCATTTTAGTTATACGAATGATTCTGTTATTAGTATTGATCCATTATTATATGGAGCGAAGTTTTCTTTTCAAATTAAAAGCGCTACTGAATTGCATCTTAATGATACTTTGAACTATAAAAAGGGGGAAACGCAATCATTTGTAAAAAGTGATAAATCTTTTATGCAATTATTGAATGAAAAGCTGGTGGCAGGTAACTATGCAGATGATAAAAGTAAAGTGAAGAATACTATAATTCTAGGTTCGGATGGAAGTATTAAAAATTGGAATTATACCGGTTACGAATTGTGTATTGCCGGTGATTGCGCTGAAATGCCCGCATTTCCTGCTAATGTCATATTGCTAAAAACGACAGATGGCCTTGAGTTTATGGTCTATAAGGTGGAAAAGAAAACTGCCGGCAGGTACCTTACATTATATAAGTTAGAAGCTGGTTCACCGGATGAAAAGGGTAACATGGCTTTGACAGGAGATTCGGTAGTGTTGAAGAATATTTACTAGTTATTGATGAGAGAAGTAGGTAATAAGTAATGAGTAATGGGTAATGGGTAATGAGTAATGAGTAATGAGTAGTCAGTAATCAGTATTCAGTAATTGGTAATCAGTAATTTAGGCAAAAGTAAATTGCATGTAGTCAGATTTTTTTCTCTTCCAGAGGGGGTAGGGGATCCTTTGATTTTCATACTTATCTTCTGATCAATGCGAATCTTCACTATTATTTTTGAGTCAGATACTATTGAAACTAAAGTTCTGATATTTAACATGATCCAATATTATAAAATGGTATTAAAATTAGTCTTAATAATCTCGCTATTATTAGTTTGCAGTTGGCTTTGGTCATGTTCACGACCAAATGAAAAGAATACTACCGTTGTCATCGATAGTGCTTGGTGGAATGGATTAAGTGATGAGTGGAAGTCTATTTTAGTAATCAATCAAAATTTTTCTAAACAAGGTGTTGATATTTTTAAAATTCAATCGGAGTATATAAATAGACAAAATAAGGTAAATGAATTTAAAGATGAAGGGAATACTTCTCTTTATGAATTGAATAAACTTAATTTGTTTAATATTGGATGTGATTACCTGTATAGAAGAGCGCTGCGAATCGGGTGGATGAAAGAATGTTTGCCTATAGACCTCAATACTTTAGGGGATTTGGATACTATTTATATGGTGAATGGTCCTGGTGAGTTAACGCCGTTAAAAGCATTTAAACACTTGAAAGTTTTGATTTTAAATTACTGTGGAATTGATAATTCAATAAGCTATAAGGATCAGAATTTGGATTTAAGTCCGCTTAGTTCAATGAAAGAACTTAAGGTGTTGCATTGTTGTTCGGATGCTCTAAAAACGCTGGATCCTATCAAGGGTCTTACTGGACTTGAAGTACTGCGTTTTGATGAAAGTAGGGTGAAAAGATTATCTGCTCTGAAGAAATTGAAAAATCTGAAGTACCTTTCATTTGGCTCAGGTATTGAAAAGGGCAATGTTGTTTCTAAATTGGTCAATCTCGAGGAACTCTATATAGACGGATGCAAGCAATTACCTAATCTAAGTCGCTTAACCAGATTAAAGAAACTTTGTGTTTCAGAGGGAGAAATGGTTGTTGTAAACTCTTCATATAGAATCAATAAACTTAGTTTCTTAGAAAATCTTACTCAGCTAGAATATCTTGATATAAACAGAACTTCATATTCCGGGAGTTCGAAAGAATTTGAACAATTGTCGAAATTAAAGGCGGTTACTTTCCCATCAAGTATGTATAATGATGATGTTCAGGATTTTATAAAAAGAAACAAGGCTATCAAAGTACTAAATGCTTATGAATTTGAATATTAAATTATAAATCCTATGCCAAATAATTAATTTTATTAAATTTTAAGAAATGAATTTCATAAAAGATTTTTTCAAGTTCACAGCATTTACATTTAAGTTGATATTTAAACTTTTTAAACTAGCTTTGGTGATGACAGGAGTCATAACGGTGGTAAGATGCAGTTCCGGTTTTACTAAAAAGGGGGATAAAGTTTATTATAATGGGGAAGAAGTTGGGAAAGATTTTATTGTCCTTAATGATCAATTTGCGAAGAATGATTCTGCTGCCTATTATAAGATGAAAAGCATACAAGATGCTGACATTTTAACATTTGAGGCACTTGACAACCATTACGCTAAGGATAAAAACAAAGTGTATTACTGCAGTGAAGAGAGAGAGGTTAAGAATTTCTTTATGACCAAACGACAAGGAGTATATACAGTTGAAGGAGCAGATGCGTCAACATTTATGCTGATGGGTGAAAATAACTTTGGATACTGTAAAGACAAATACAGAGGATATCTCAATGGCAAATCTTTCGAGGTAATGGATGTAGCAAGTCTTGAGCTCATAGACTTTGTTTTTATCAAAGATAAATACCAGGTATACTGCAATCGTGTTGCTTTGCCGGGAAGTGATCCTGCGACTTTCAATGAACTTGCTGAATATTATTTTAAGGATAAAAACAATGTATATACTTACAGGAATGCCAGTGATTTGGTGATTCTACCATGCAAATCGGAATCATTTGTCGTTATTGAATACCCATACTCTAAAGACGCTGAAGGGGTCTATCATGCGGACAAGAAGATCACAGGAGCCGATGTCACTTCCTTCAAAAAATTAGAAAACGAATACGCAAAGGATAAAAATGCTGCCTATTTTAAAAATCTAAAAATTGAAGGAGCTGACGTAATGTCATTTGTGGTGGATAAAGGTTATGAAAACACTACCGATGAGTCATATTTTGCGAAAGATAAAAACTTTGTTTACAACAGAAATCTACCTTTAAGGGATGTTGATGTGATTAGTTTTATGGCACTCGAACAAGGATATACAAAGGATAAATTTCATGTTTATTACAATCAAAAAGTAATCAAAGCTGCTGACCCGGTTAGTTTTGAATGTTTTGGACTTCAGGTAGGAGGGGCAGATTCCAAGGATAAAAATCATAAATATCTTGAGGGGAAGAGGGCAGAGGAAGAGTAAAGTTTGTTCAACAACTGCTTTATTGCAAAAACAAATATTATCGACACTAAAGCCAGGCCTAAGGGCTTTGCTTATAAACTAAATATCACTCTGAAAATATTGACTTATTTCTAAAGCTCGAATTTGATAGCCACGACCGCGTAGCCAACATCGCAAATAATTGTCCGAATTCGGACGAATAAATTCGTGTTAGATGTAAAGCATCATTCGTGGAATTAGTGGCTAATAATATTTATCCTTGGCCGACTTCCCAAAATTATAGTCTAAATTCAAGACTGATTAAATAATCTTTAAACCATGGCCCAAGGGAGAGTCCTTGATTTGAATATAATCATCACACCAAACACCAAACATCAAACATCAAACTTTTCATTCTATCAAATAAATTATTTTTCCGAAATTGTAAGGTTATTTGGTTTGAATCGTATAACTTATAAAATCGAAAGAATGAAAAAGTTATTAAGGGTTTTAGTGGTGATTTGCTTCACTGCAAGTATGGCAATTAGTCAGAAAACGGATCGAATCAAATCTTACAATGTTTCAAAAGGACTTGCAATTGAGGGTTATGACGCTGTAGCTTATTTTAAACTAAATAAGGCTGTCAAAGGGAAAAAAGATTTTGCTGTGAAGGACAAAGGGGTGCTATATTATTTCAGTTCTAAAGCCAACAAAGATGAATTTCTTAAAAATGCCTCCAAATTTGAACCGCAATATGGTGGCTGGTGTGCTTATGCAATGGGTGCAACTGGTGAAAAAGTAGAAATAGATCCTGAAACATTTAAAATTGTAGATGGAAAATTATACTTATTCTATCATTCGTTTACAAATAATACTTTGAATACTTGGACCAAAGATGAGGCCGGACTTAAGTCTAAAGCTGATAAAAACTGGGATAAAATAAACTAAATAATTATTAAATCGGATCAAAATGAATTGGAAGAATATAATTTCATGGGTTTTGCAAGTTGCTGGAGCGGCAATTTTATTACAAACCCTTTATTTTAAATTTACAGCAAGCCCGGAATCGGTAGAGTTATTTACGAAGCTGGGCGCAGAACCATGGGGTAGGATAGGGACAGGTGTGATTGAATTGATCGCAGGTATTTTGTTGGTACTTCCTTCGACAAGAGTCTTTGGAGCTTTATTGGGAATTGGGTTAATGCTTGGAGCTATTGCTTCCCATTTATTAGTGATCGGAATTGAATCTCAAGGAGATGGGGGTCAGTTGTTTATGCTTGCATGGATTGTTTTGGTTTGCTGTATTGTGATTTTAATTTTGAATAAGAAAGAAGTTGTGGCCCTGCGTTATAAATTGTTAAATAGATAATCTTTATTATATGCGATTAATAATTTCAATGTTTTGTCTGGTCAATATTATTTCATGTACTAAAGCTCAAAAGCAAACGGAAATGTCGGTTAATAAAGGAAATTCAGTAGCCCTCGTTGAACTTTTTACATCACAGGGATGCAGTAGTTGCCCTCCGGCAGATGAATTATTGGCAAATTTGATAAAAGAATATAATGATAATCAACAGGTAATTGCCATATCATTTCATGTGGATTACTGGGATCGGTTAGGATGGAAAGATCCATTTAGTCAACGCGTATTTACACAAAGACAAAGAAATTATGTAGATAAATTGGACTTGAGAAGCGCCTATACTCCTCAAATGGTCGTCAATGGGAAATACGAATTCGTTGGTTCTGATAAGTCAGCGCTTCAATCAGCATTGAAAAAAGCTCAGGATGATTTCTCGAAGGTAAGTGTCAAAAATTTAATGGCTAAGGAAAGTAATGATGCCATAAGTGTTTCGTATGAAATCGATGGTAAAATGGACGAAGATCAAGTTTTTTTATGTTTGATTTCGCCAAAAGAAGTTACTTCCATCAAAAGAGGGGAGAATGGAGGTCGCACTTTAATCAATACCAACGTCGTCTTGCAAATGTCTGAAGGAATCAAGAATTCAAAAGGTACTCATGATTTTAAGGTTCCAGAAAGTAAAAAAGAAGGATTTGGCAATCGTTGCTTTTGTGAGTGAAAAGAATTCAATGGCAGTGAAAGCAGCATATATGACGAAATTAGAATAACTTCATTTAAAAAGTTAAATGAAGTCATTACTTAAGTTGGAGGAATTTGCATTATTAATTTGCTTCAGTGGGATCTATTTTTATTATTTGGAAGGTAGCTGGAGCCTTTTCTTATTGTTATTTTTTGTTCCGGATGTATCTTTCCTTGCATATCTGGTCAATCCTGCTATTGGTGCCTTCTTTTATAATATAATGCATCACAAAGGATTGATAATGTTGTTTCTGATCATTGGCCATTATTTTAAAATAGCTACCATGGTGGATGTAAGTATCATTTTTTTGGCGCACAGCTGCTTTGATCGCTTATTTGGCTATGGATTAAAATATTTGGACAGTTTCGAACATACACATCTTGGATGGATCGGAAAGAGTGGTGGGAAAAATTTATCGAATTAAGTCGAAATGAGTAAGTTTACTTGATATAAAAGTCCTGAGGGAAGACCTTTTATTAATAGTATGCTCGAAAAAAAATCGTTTGATCCGGAGAAATGGATAGATAATTATGGTGATGAATTGTATAGTTATGCATGTTCAAGAATGAAGGATACATCTGTGGCTCAGGATATTGTTCAGGAAACATTCCTTAGTGCATGGAAATCAAAGGATAGTTTTAACGGGATTTATTCTGAACGAAACTGGTTGTATGCGATTTGTAAAAATAAGTTGATAGATCATTTCAGAAAGTCTGTAAGATCCGTTTCAACGGTAGATATTGAATTTGAAGATGTATACTTTAATAAAAAGGAACATTGGGTCAAGACAAAATCGCCCAAGACATGGACACAAGATCCAAGTTCAAAAGTAGAAAATGATGAGTTTTATAAAATTCTTGAGCTTTGTCAGAACAAATTAAAAGATCAACAACGGAATGTATTTATTTTGAAATATATGGAAGATATGGATACAGAAGAAATTTGTGAAAAACTTGAAATAACGCAGTCTAATTTTTGGGTTTTGATACACAGAAGCAAGTTGCAATTAAGAGCTTGCTTGGAAATGAATTGGTTTAAATGATCATTAAGTAATGAAGAATTTATTACACATCAGTTGTGAGAAAGCTACTATGTTGGTTTGTAAGCGGGAAGATTCGCCCCTTTTATTTGGTGATAGGTTCAGACTTAGCATACATCTTACTATTTGCACTGCTTGCAGATTATTTGCAAAACAGAATAATATCATCAACGAAAGCTTAAGAAATAATACACAAAATCTCGATGTAAAATTGCCAGAAGAAAAGAAACGGAAAATTAGAGAATTACTTGTGAAAGGTGAAGAATGACAATTGTCTTTCTGGATTTCTGAATATTTAAATTATGGAAACTCTCTTGGTTTCTAAATAACTTTCTTAAAAAATTGAACACTATCATTTATTAATTGTAAGTTGTCATAGCTTTCTTGCGCTGATAAAATAGGTGCTGAAATATCCCCATTTTCAACATTATTTTTAGATGTTATCACCCTTGCCTCATCCCAGGCTCCTGCGTCGATCACACTTTGTAATAATTTACTTCCACCTTCTACCATCAACTTGTAAATGCTATATTGATCGTAAAGGATCGACCAAATTTGATTCCAATCAATAGTTTCTACGACAACTGTTTTTATTCCTTCAAAAGTTGATTTATTAGTTGTAATTAGGATAGCTGGATTGTCTCCTTGAAACATTTTATAGCTGGACAAGGGTTTGGTAAAAGAATTTCCAACTACAAATCTTTGTGGTGATGAGCCGCTCCAATGTCTGTTGGTTAATTCCGGATCATCCGTTTCCAGCGTATTTCTACCTATCAAAATGCCGTCACAAAGTGAACGCCATTTATGACTGAGTCTGGAAGTATATTGATCACTGATCTGTATCTGACCTTCAGAAGAAGCCATGAATTGATCCGCAGTTTGAGCATACTTAAGAATGATATAAGGTTGTTTCTTGAGGTTATTTTTATAAAACCGATCAAGTAAACTTTTTTGGCCTTTTATTTCATTAAATTCGAAATAGATATCATTGTGTTTTAATAACTCCAAACCCTTATCGGCAGTAATGGGATGACTATCTTTTTCGAAAATGTGAACAGCTTTGGGTTTAAATGATGAAATTAATTCGGCGCATGGAGGGGTTTTCCCATAGTGCCCGCATGGCTCTAGGGTAACATAAACTTCCGAATTATTACCTGGATTATGTCCATTTTCTGTAGCATTTTTAAAAGCATTAACTTCAGCATGTGCTTCTCCAAATTTTTCATGTCGACCTTCTCCAATGATTATATCATTTTCAACAATGACACATCCTACAGGTGGATTGCTTTTGACATCCCGATCAGCAAGATTCGCCAGGTCTATGCTGCGAAGGAGGAATATATCTTTATTGTTCTTCATGATAAATTGTTGCTTTTCTTTTTCCTCCGTTGAATAAAGTCAACGGCAATTGAACACTAAGATTGAAAAATACCTAAAATTAGAAATTAGAATAACCCTTAAAGATATATTCAATTTCATTTTAATTGCCCATTGCCTATTACCCATTACCAATTTGTCAGAATCACGGATTTAAAGGATTACTCAGATTACACAGATTTATTTATGAATTAATATTGAACTAAAAGGTGATTTTAATTGCCCATTCACCATTACCAATTACTCATTCCCCATTACCCATCGCCCATCACCCGATCACTCATCACCCGATCACTCATTCCTCATAAATTTGAACCAATATACCATTCTGTGGTTAATTTGTTTGGCAAACAATACGAAAATTTGTTACTTACACCTATTCTTATACATTGTAACCACCATTTATGTTTAGATCCATATTTTTTTACACACTTGCATACGTATTCTTAACAATCATTTCATCTGGCTGCACAGGCGACAATAAAGCCAAATCATCAGATGAAAAACTCTCAATAAAGAGCACTGTCGATGACACCCACTCCTTCGGTGATAATTCCACTGCTAGGGTAAAGCACTTAAAATTAAATTTAAAAGCTGACTTTCAATCTTTGATATTGTCCGGAAGTGCCACTTTATTTTTTGATAAAAATGATGCAGATACTTTATTCCTGGATAGCAGAGATTTAAAAATCGATTCAATAATTTCCAATGGTTTGGTTAAGAATTTTATGGTAGATAAACCTGTAGAATTTCTTGGTTCAAAAATATCTATTCCAACAGCTGGTCTCGCTGATTCTGTAAAGATATATTACAAAACTTCGCCACAAGCTGCAGCGATTCAATGGTTGAAACCGGAACAAACATTCGGAAAAAAATATCCATTCCTTTATACTCAAGGAGAAGCTATTCTTACTCGTTCATGGATACCCATTCAGGATTCACCGGGGATTAGATTTACATATGAAGCGAATATGGAAGTGCCTAAAGAATTAATGGCCCTGATGTCTGCTGAGAATCCTCAGAAATTAAATCCACATGGCAAATATCATTTCTCCATGAAGCAAGCCATTCCGGCATACCTGGTGGCCTTAGCAATAGGTGATCTCAAGTTTGAAGCATTTGATGGACGAAGCGGTGTTTATGCCGAACCGGGGGTAATAAAAAGTGCTGCATATGAATTCGCCGAGACACCTGCTATGATTCAGGCGGCTGAAGCACTTTATGGGCCTTACGAGTGGGAGCGATATGATATATTGGTTTTACCGCCTGCTTTTCCTTTTGGTGGCATGGAGAATCCTCGATTGACATTTGCTACTCCAACTGTTCTGGCAGGAGATAGGTCTATGGCAAGCCTTATTGCTCATGAACTTGCCCATAGTTGGTCTGGCAATCTTGTTACAAACGCCACCTGGAATGACTTTTGGTTGAACGAAGGCTTTACCGTTTATTTTGAAAGGCGCATTGTGGAAGGTGTAAAAGGACGAGATTATGCAGTTGTAAATGCCATTATTGGTAGAAATGACCTCGATAACGCTTTTAAGGATTTCGGTGAGCAAGGCGAAGAGACTCGGCTATTGCTCGACCTCGAAGGAAAAGACCCGGATGATGGCATGACTGATGTAGCATATGAGAAAGGTTATTTATTTCTGGTTATGCTCGAGAAAGCTTTTGGAAGAAAAGATTTGGATATATTCTTGAAGAATTATTTTAAGGAATATAAGTTTAAGACAATTACAACCACGCAATTCGAAGAATATTTGTATAAATATTTTAAGCCGGAAGAGCTTGATAAACTGAAAGTAAAGGAATGGCTTTATCAGGCAGGATTACCCGACAATGCACCTATGTTTGAAAGTAAACTATTTGCATCTGTCACAGAGGAGAAACCTAAATTGCTGGATGGCAGCTCCAAAATTGCATTTAAAGATTGGGAATTTAATCAATGGTTGTATTTTTTAAGAATGGTCAATGGAGTAGCGACAATAGATCAACTTAAAAACCTTGACAAGAAGTATAATTTTTCAAAATCGGGAAATACAGAAATTCAGGCAATCTGGCTTGAAGACAACATCAATCTAAAAAATGCTGCAATTAATAACTCTGTCGATGAATTTCTTGGAAAGGTAGGGCGCAGGAAATTCTTAATGCCACTTTACGAAGCGTTGGTGGCTACCGGCCAAAAGGATGTAGCGGTCAAAATTTATAATAAACATAGAGATAGCTATCATTCTGTTTCACAAAATTCATTGGATAGGTTGTTGAAGAAGTAGGAGGCAGGGGTCAGTAGGCAGAGGTCAGTAGTCAGAAATTAGAAGTTGAGAGGGTGATAGGGTGAGGAAGTTAGAAGGTGTCCTCATGACCGATGGCATATTACCCATTACTTATTACTCAATACCGATTACCAATTACCCATTCTTTATAAATATTAGTGATCGATTTTTATTAATTTTAAGTTTAGCGTAAAGTAATTTTTCATGACACCACTTGCAGAACGGATGCGGCCGAAAAAACCTGCTGATTATTTCGGTCAGCAACACCTTATGGGTGAGGGTGCTCCTTTCAGAAGGTTGTTAGAGCAAAAAACGATACATTCAAGCATATTTTGGGGACCACCAGGTGTTGGTAAGACATCATTGGCGCTGTTAGTCGCTGAATATATTGACAGAAAGATCTACAGTTTAAGTGCCATCAATGCAGGTGTAAAAGATGTCCGTGAAACCATCGAAAAGGCAAGTAGAATTGATCTTTTCAACAAGAAAAGTCCTATTCTATTTATTGACGAGATCCATAGATTCAACAAGTCCCAACAGGATGCTTTGCTGGAAGCTGTGGAAAAGGGCATTATTGTGTTGATTGGCGCCACGACAGAGAATCCTTCATTCGAAGTCAACCAGGCCTTATTGTCCAGATGTCAGGTATATGTGTTGCAGGAGCTTTCAGCCGATGAGTTGAAAGCGATGGTGGACAATGCCATTCAAACAGATTCATTTCTTGCCGGCCAGGATATTGAAGTTCAGGAATATGATGCACTAATTTATTTTTCCGGTGGTGATGCCAGAAAGCTTTATAATATTCTGGAGATCGTGTGCGCCATGAATGATGGTGGAAAGATCATCATCAACAATGAAGTCATCGAAGAAGCGATCAAAGTCAAACAAATCGCTTACGACAAGGGTGGAGAATATCATTATGACATGATTTCTGCTTTTATTAAATCTATAAGAGGAAGCGATCCCAATGCAGCCTTGTATTATATGGCGAGGATGCTGATAGGAGGGGAGGACCCAATGTTTATTTGTCGGCGCATGGTCATCCTCGCTTCAGAAGATATTGGATTAGCTAATGTGAATGGGCTTCTCATAGCTCAAAGCTGCATGGATGCAGTGCACAAGATCGGTATGCCGGAAGCACGCATTGTCATGGCAGAAGCCTGTATTTATCTTGCTTCTTCTCCCAAAAGTAATTCGGCTTATTTAGCTATAGGAAAGGCCATGGATGCAGTAAATAAAACTGGAAACTTGCCTGTCCCACTCCACTTGAGGAATGCCCCTACCAATTTGATGGCAAAACTTGACTACGGCAAAGGATATAAATACGCCCATGATTTCGATAATAACTTTATCGATCAGCAGTTTTTGCCTGATCAATTAACCGATATAAAATTTTATGAGCCAGGTGAAAATGCGGCTGAGGAAAAATTAAATTCATTTTTAAAAGCAAGGTGGACAACAAAATATGGTAAATAAGAAAACTAAATTCCATTTGAATTAAGTTTTTAGCCTAATTTATGGTAGTTTCGCACCAAAATAGAAAATAAAATATGACCACTCAGGAAAATCTTGAAATGATCAAGCAGAGTGCTAAAGACTTTGCAGAAACTTACATCAGACCTCACATAATGGAGTGGGATGAAGCCCAATTTTTCCCTATAGAAACAATGCGTGCGTTGGGTCAACATGGCTTTTTAGGGGTCTTAGTTCCAGAAGAATACGGCGGATCCGGCCTTGGATACCAGGAATATATCACGGTGATCGAAGAGATAACGAAAGTGGATAGTTCAATCGGACTATCTGTTGCGGCACACAACTCTTTGTGTACCGGGCACATTCTTGCTTTCGGAAATGAGGAGCAAAAAAGAAAATATCTTCCAAAACTTGCAAGCGGTGAATGGATCGGAGCTTGGGGTCTTACTGAGGCAAATACAGGTAGTGATGCGGGAAGAATGCAATGTGTAGCTGTTCAGGATGGGGATGATTATGTCATCAATGGTACTAAAAACTGGATCACTCACGGGATCTCAGGTGAAGTTGCCGTAGTCATCGTCAGAACAGGTGAATTACTTGATTCTCATGGAATGACAGCTTTTGTAGTTGAGAGAGGAACTCCTGGTTTTAATGCCGGTAAAAAAGAGAATAAACTTGGTATGCGTGCCTCAGAGACTGCAGAAATGGTCTTTGATAACTGTCGAGTGCATAAATCTCAAATGTTAGGTCAAGTTGGAGAGGGTTTTGTTCAGTCAATGAAGGTCCTTGACGGTGGTAGAATATCTATTGCTGCGTTATCATTGGGTATAGCAAAAGGTTCGTATGAAGCGTCTGTCAAGTATGCTAAGGAAAGACATCAGTTCGGACAAGCGATTGTTAATTTCCAGGCGATATCATTCAAATTGGCTGATATGGCTACCAGGATTGAAGCAGCAGAATTGTTGACTAGACAAGCTGCAGATCTTAAAAACAATGGCAAGAAAATGACCAAGGAAGGAGCCATGGCAAAATACTATGCTTCTGAAGTATGTGTGTGGGCTGCAACTGAAGCTATCCAAATCCATGGTGGTTACGGTTACACAAAAGATTTCCCTGTGGAGAAGTTTTTCAGAGACAGTAAGTTGTGTACCATCGGCGAAGGTACTTCTGAGATCCAAAAGATTGTAATTGCAAGAGAGATCATTAAAAATTCGTAGAATTAGTTTGGGGTTTGGGGTTTGGCGTGTTTGAAAGTTAGGTTTTGACCATATTGTAGCAGGGAGAATTTGTCCCTATTAAATCTTGGGAATATTCATCTTTTTTGGATATTTCAAAGTAAACCTTTAAGAGACCCCAACGTAGGTTAACCTACGCTGAGCAGCACAATCATAGGTTTGACTTTGAATTATATTAGATCTTTAGCTATGAAATGTTGAGCTTAAGTTAACCTAAGTTCTGGTGTCTGCAAAATTCATTTTGCTTTTAATCAACATAAAATCAAATTATTACCTTACTATAGCCGAAGTACCTTGTTAGTAGAAATCAAACAATGAATACCAACCTCCTCTTAGAATCCATTTATTTCCCTCCAATATCTTTATTAAATGAAATGGTCGGTAAGGATATTGTTTTTACTGACATACACGAACATTATCGAAAAGGCACCTTAAGAAACAAATGTGTAATCTCCTCCGGCAACGGCCCTCAACAATTAATCATCCCATTAAAAAAAGGTAAAAACTCACAGATGCCGATGGCAGAAGTTGAAATTAGTTATGACGAAAACTGGCCCAAGAAACACCTTTCTGCCATCAAAACTGCTTATGGAAAGTCACCATATTTTATCTATTTCTTTGATGAAATATCAGAAATTCTTCTGAGTAAAAATGAATTACTATTCGAACTGAACACAAAATGTCTTGAGTTGATCAGTAAGTATTTCAAACTGAATCTCAATATTCAATTTACTGAAAGTTACATCGAGGAATTTGATGGAATAGATGTCAGAAATACTTGTTTACCAAATAACTTCACCTCTTTTTCTACAAAATATTATCCACAGGTATTTGAGGATCGGTTTGGTTTTCAGAATAATTTAAGTTGTCTGGATCTGTTGTTTTGTATGGGGAATTATGGGAGGGAAGTATTATAGTAGACTAGTGTTCTAGTTTGCAAGTAGTGTAGGGGAAATGCTTGCCGTTTCTCGTGAATTGCATACCCGTACACCAATTATCAATATATCAAGCATCAGATTGAAAAAGCCTGAGGGGCTCAGCTCGGTATTACACTGCATATTTTTGGTCAATTTAATATTTCATTTCGCATAAGATGGCTTTCTATCAATCAAACGGATATTCTTTTAAACCCAATAAAAGAAAAAACATGAATAAATTAACTAAACTCCATCTAACATCTAACATCAGCCTTCTTTCTTTGCGTCTAAACTGCCGAAACTTGAGTAAGATATATTAAGATTATATGTAATGTTAAACTTTTTCACCAACCATATTTTTCAAACAGCCTATTTTGCTGCTGCTTTCCTTGTTTTTCTTTTATTCCATATTTCACCTATATGGCGCGTTGGTACAGTATCCCCTAATAATTTTCCCCACGCTTTCAACTCAGGAATTCTATCGAATATTATTTTTAAAATGGCAATAAACGGAATGGAAAGAAACATACCTGCCACACCCCAAAGTGCTGAGCCAAGTAAAACTGTGATGATGGATATAAGCGCATTAATTTGCACTTTGGAAGAAACAATTCTAGGAATGATTATATTATTATCAACAAATTGAATAATAATGTAAGCTATTAAAATTCCCAATTGTGTATGATACCCATCGGATGTTACAGTCGCAATTAACACGGGCAATGCAATAGCTATTACTCCACCGATGTATGGTATAAGATTTAGCAGCGCCCCAATAACACCAAGTAAAATAGCATACTTAACTCCCAATAGGGACAATGCAATAGAATTCAATGTGGCTATGATCAACGTTTCAATTAGAAGCCCAATCATATAACTTTGAACTGCTGATTTTGTCTCCTTCAAGATATCGCTTACCTGTTTGGAATTTTTTTCATCAAATACTTCAAAAAGAAAGTTAAGAATGAGCGTCTTATAAAATAGAAACAGAAAAATGTAAACGGGCAACAGGAATAGTATGCTTAATGTGCCAACTACAGTACTTAACGTAGATCCAACAAAGGCCTTACTGCTATTCAAAGCTTCATTTAACAGTTCGATCTGTTTCTGTATAGTGATGCCTAGATGTTCCTCCGTCCAACTACCAAATGCTGTAGAAATTGTACCGAATTTTTCTTTAAGTAAAGGCAGTGTTTCGCTAAACGTTGAGACCTGTGCCGAAAGGAAATATAGAATAGCTGCCAATACAATAGTTGCCAGAAAGAGTGTTATAAGGATGGAAAGGATATTGGGTACCTTATGTTTTTGAAACCAATTATACAACGGATTTAACAATATAGCAAAAATCATCGCAAATGCCAGGGGAACCATTATGTCCTGCAAAGTGTATAATATTAAAGCCAGTAGCGCTATACCGAAAAGAATTACTGTTGACTTCAGATAGAATGGGTATTCTTTATCTGGCATATAATTTTAATTTTATGAATTATTTATGATCTTGATAGGGTAGTAGTTCTTTAGTCTCTCAATGGATACAATGTGTTTGAAGTTCCAAAGTAGTAAATATTTTCTATCCCTCCGTTGAAATTATTGGATGATTGATATTTAGTGACATCAGGTCCTCCCCTTACCCCTCCTCCAAAGGGGGAAATCGTTCCCAACATCGTTTTGATAAAAAACTATCGTTACAATTTACAAACCGCCTCCATTTATAAACTAAAATATGAGCATTTAAGGATGTCCCCCTTCGGAGTAGGGTCACTCACTCCTATTTTGTCATTATGTGAATAATGTTGAAAATCAATACTTTCAAAAAAAGAAGAAAAGATGTCGCAACTTCCCCTCTCGCAGATGCTTGCCCGCGTGAATAGGCGGGGGTGGCGGCAGCCGGGGTGTTGATTGTCGTCATAATTTCATGTTTATAATAAAAATTTAAGCAACACTTATTTAATTTATCAACGAGTTACATATTAAAATTTTGGAGAAATTAATGACACTGACCTCCAAAGGGGGAAATCGATCCCAACAACGTTTTGATAAAAAATAATATTTACAATTTTTAAAAACCGCCTTCATTTATAAACTAAAATATGAGCATTTAAGGATGTCCCCCTTTGGAGGGGGCCAAGGGGGTGGACCACACTAAAACAACAATTAACTTGCCCTTTAATTTTTTTTACTCTTAAACGGATTTACAATTTTTCCCTTTTCTACTTCATCAAAGTTGATGACCCAATTCTCATAGTCAAACTTTTTCCACTGTCCATTTCTATATTTAAAAGCGTAGGCCAGAAAATCTCCGGTGTTTGGTGAAAAGTTACGGAATCTCTCACGGTCCGCTTTGAAACTAAAAACGAGTTCTAAAATGTCATTGTTTTTATGCTTGATATCCATGTCGAATATGTTTCCCATGTTTAATTTACTCAGGATGATATCCATATTTATTTCATCATTTTCTTCACCAATATCTGCCGGCATGAATAATTCACTCACAATGTAAGAGGTATCTTTGTTCTTCCTTTTTATATGCCAATAATGTTTGAGTGATTCAACATTTTTAGTTTTGCAGGAACATAATTTGATTTGGTCGGAGACTTGGCACATGAATTAGGAGTTGGATTTGGTATAAATTTAAGGATGTTTAGTTCATAGACGGTTTTTTTTAATTTTAGTTAGTTAAACTTGGAAAATTTCGGTATTATATTTACTTGCGTGTTTTCTAAAGCTTCACTAATTATCATTTAAATCACACCATCCGCAACAATTTCCCACCCCTCCCCAAATAATCCTTAACTTTACCTCCCTTAAAAGCATTGTATGTGCCACAAGCATCTACGTTTGCGATAACACATAAACAACACATGAACCAAATAATCAATCAGGAAGTATTCTCATTCCGCGTGCGTCTGGAGGAATTGGCCAAGGATGTGCACCACCTGACCACCATGATCGATCACGATGAACTGGCAGAAACCGTCAGCGGCCTGCGCAACAGGATCAATGAGCCGTTTATGTTTGTCATAGTGGGTGAGGTCAAAGCCGGTAAAAGTAGTTTTATCAATGCCTTGCTCGATGCCGGGAAGGAAGTGACCAAGGTGGCACCGCAACCCATGACGGACACGATCCAACAGATCGTCTGGGGGGAAGAAGAGGAAGTCATCATGATCAATCCGTTTTTGAAGAAGATCACCCAACCCGTCGACATCCTCAAAGAGATCGCCATCGTGGATACGCCCGGCACGAATACCATCGTCGAAAAACATCAGCAGATCACAGAAGATTTTATTCCGGGATCCGACCTTATCGTTTTTGTATTTGAAAGTAAAAATCCATATCGTCAAAGTGCCTGGGACTTTCTGAATTATATCCATGGCGACTGGCAGAAGAAAGTGATCTTCGTCCTCCAGCAAAAAGACCTCATCGACGCTCCCGACCTGGAAGTCAATATGAATGGCGTCAGAGAGCAGGCGGAGAAAAAAGGCATGACACATCCTATTGTATTTGCCGTCAGTGCAAAACAGGAGATCGATGGGGATAAGGCAGGTAGCGGATTTAAAGAAGTCAGGGATTATATCGCAAAAAATATCACCGGAGGAAAAGCTCCCTACCTCAAACTGGGAAATAGCCTTGGCACACTGATCAATATTCAGAACAGGATCGGTTCAGGTCTGCAGATCAGAAAAGATCAGTACAAACTGGACAAAGAATTCAGGGCAGATATCACTGAATCTCTTGACCAACAGGAAGTGCGCTCCGGAAAACATGTCGATATGCTCATCGAAAATATTCTGAATGCCTACGATATTGCGACACAGAGAGCTTTGACGGAACTCAATCATGGCCTTTCCTTTCCCGTCATGCTCAAAAGATCTTTTACCTCGATCTTTAACAAAAAGACCACATTAAAAACCTGGTTGCAGGGAGTCGCAAGCGAATTGGAAAATGACCTCAACAACGAACTCCGCAAAAAACTCAATGATGGAGTAGGGGATGTGGCTGAAAGCATCCAGCAAATGGCGAAGATCATTCAGCTCAAGGTTCAGAATTCAAAAACGATCCTGAAAGACGATCAGGACATCTTCTCCGACATCGCAGAAAGACGAAACTACATCATGTCCGACCTTCAAAACACTTTCAACAGCTTCCTGGAGAAATCTGACAATTTTAAAGATCAGACTTTATTTCCCGATCAAAGCGGTGTCTCAGCCAATATCGCTACAGGTAGCGGACTTGCTGTCGTGGGCATCATTATAGCCGCAGTGACTCAAGGTGCGGTATTTGATGTAACCGGCGGGTTATTGACAGCTGTTGGATTGATATTCGCTGGTGTAACCACCATGGTCAAGAAAAACAAGATCGTTTCCGGGTTTAGCACCGAGATCAAAAAGGGCAAGGAAAAACTGGAAAATGAGGTTAATACTCAATTGAAGCAATACATTGCTCACCTGAGAAGAAGGATCGAGGATAATTTTAATAGGTTTGATTCGATGTTGGTGACGGAGGAGAAGCAGATTGCGGAGGTGGACACAAAATACGAGGAGTTGAACAGGAAGTTGCGTTCGACGGAGGTGGAGTTGGAAAAGATGATGAAAGGGAAGTAGAAATTAGATGCTAGAGACGAGAGGCTAGATATTAGATGCTAGATATTAGTTGCTAGACATTAGATGGTATACACTAGAGACTAGAGAGTCCACCCCCTAACCCCCTCCAAAGGGGGACATCATCCAATCATATTTATTACTAAAAATAACAACTTTCAATTTATCAATTCCTCCAATATTGAACTAAAAGATGAGGCAATACGGATGTCCCCCCTTGGAGGGTAGGGTCATTCACTTCTCCAAAACTTTAATGTGTAACCCGCTGAAAAATTATTTTAGATTTATTGTCAATACCTATGAATATATGCGGCATTCGACACCCCGGCTGCTGCCACCCCTCTACCAGAGGGGAAGTTGCCGGATATTTTCTTCTTTTATTGAACGTTTTGATATTCAGCTCACTGCATATAAAAATTAAATAGAAGTGAATGGCCTTGCTCCAATGGTGGAAAATAGACCAACTGTACTTTTTAAAAAAATCAATGACTTAGGATATTAAGAATAATCTCTAATAATAAACCAACAGATGAGGCAATACGGATGTCCCCCCTTGGATGGTGAGAGACTAAAAAAGATCCACAAAGGATCATTTTTAGGAGCGAAACGGAACGAAGAACAAGTTTTTACTTGGGCAAAGTGAAGTCAAAACATCTTTTAAATAATCGGCTCGTGAAATGGAAGCAATTTTCGAAAAGATGCTTTTGCGATGCCAAGGGGGTGGACTCAGCAAGATTAAAAAATTAAAAATAGGCGTCAAATTTAAGTGACACCCATTTTTTAACAACTTCAGCAAATTACGTGCAAGATCTCCATCTTAGCAACCGTTCGCTGTTCGCCTCTCGCTGTTTGCTTTTCTGACCCTCTCACCTTCTCACATTCTGACTTTTACTCCTTCACCGGCGCTTTATCCTTCCGCATCTTTTGCCCTTTACGATCTTTGCATTCCTGCCTTTTTTGCTTCATTTTTGCCTTATTAGCTTCCTGGTTCTGGATCATTTTGGAATATTGATCAGCGGTAAGGATGTTTTTCATTTCGGCATTCTTCTGTTCGTTCTTATTCTTTGCTTCTGCCATTTTTTTAGCGTGTTCCTGAGATCGTTTTTCGCGATTAGCTTGCCTTTCCTTGTTGTATTTGAGATTTACTTCATATACTTTTTTGGTTTGCTCGTCATTGAGATTCAGGTCCGATTTCATTTTTTCTGCATGTCGCTGTGACATGGTTTCGGGACTTCTTTCAGCCTTCTGGTGAGTTTTATCCTGTGCAAACATATTATTACTGGTGAATAAGACGATTGCTGCAAAAAATACATTCATTAATAATTTCATTCTAAATTGGTTTTTTATGATTAATACTCTTTAGAGCTGAATTGATATGATTGGTTTAATTTGGGGAAGGTGGTTTAACAGATATTTAAGAAAATAATTCAAATTTAATAATAGAAAGAAAATATAATTTATGAGAATGTGCATAGAGACAACCTATACAGGTCTAGGTCTATACATTAGTAATCCTGCTTTAAATATTGGAGTTTCTTTTGTGAGAACTCCAAGAAATAAAATATGATTAGCCACGAATTTCACGAATTTTCACGAATAAATTCGTGTTAGATGCAAAGCATCATTCGTGTATTTCGTGGCTAAATAAATTTGAGTTTTATATTTAATATGTTCTTCCAGATTAAATGTTTCAGCTTTCATGTGCATTGTACCCGGTTAATTAATATAATAAAAAAGTTTATTTCTTAATCATTTAACTTTGACTTAGATATTTTAAATAGTTGTACGTTTAATCTTTTATATGCATAATCAAAAACACTTGTTCCAATTGCCTGAAGGCCTTCACTACCTCAATGGTGCTTATATGTCACCTTTACTGAGGTCTTCTGAAGAGGCAGCCATCATCGACTTACAACGCAAGAGAAACCCTGCTTCCATCCTTCCGATCGATTTTTTCACCGAGGCTGCAACACTTCGTTCTAATTTTGGGAAATTGATCAATAGTGACGCTGCGCAAATAGCCATCATTCCTTCTGTATCCTATGGCATCATGAATGCTGTTCAGAATATTCCCTTGGACAATGGTCAAAGTGTCATCATGGTTACTGAAGAGTTTCCCAGCGGTTTTTATGCAGTCAATGCATGGTGCAACAGGCATAGCAAGACTGTTCAAATGATTCATCCTCCTGAAACGCAACATCAGCGGGGAGCACTTTGGAGTCAGGAGATACTCAATAGTATTACGGAAGATACTTGTGCCGTGGTGATGTCTTCGATTCACTGGACGGACGGGACTTTATATGATCTTGCCAGTATTGGAAAAAAATGTCAGGAGTTAAATGTGGTATTTATAGTTGACGGTTCACAGTCTGTTGGAGCCCTTCCTATTGATGTACAGGAATGTAATATAGACGCGTTGATCTGTACCGGTTATAAATGGCTATTAGGGCCATATTCTCTTGGTTTGGCCTATTATGGTCCAAGATTTGACCATGGTTGCCCTATTGAAGAGTCCTGGATGACCCGGAGCAATGCTGAAGACTTCACAAGTCTCACAAGTTATACAGACGATTACAAGCCTGGAGCCATGCGCTACAACGTCGGAGAGGCCAGCAATTTTGGTTTATTGCCGATCTTAAACACTTCCATTTTACAAATACTTGAATGGGGTGTCGAAAATATTCAGAACTATAGCAATAGCCTGATTACACCATTGACAGTTTTCCTAACTGAAAATAACTTTCAAATAGAAGAGGAATCCTGGCGTTCTAAGCACCTTTTCGGCTTTAAACTTCCTCCTACTATCGACCGCGACACTTTAGTGAATCACTTGAAGTCTAAGAACATAATCGTATCAGCAAGAGGGAATTCGATTAGGGTTTCGACACATGTGTATAATGGGGAGGAGGATGTGAAGGCGTTGATGGAAGCGATGTCTGATCGGTAATCAGTAATCGGTAATCAGTAATCTTGGTTTCATATCGGATGGAAATCGCTATTATTGAATTAAATCTGGCTACCAAGGTTTTTTTTGAAAGCTGTCATTACTTTGACGATTTCTGTGATTTCATTATACATTAAATCAAAATCATTTTTAGGTAGGTAATTGCTTTCTAAGAGCATTTCTAGCCAGAATTGAGTCTCATCGCTTTCTTCCACAACGATACAGATTTTCGAATATTTTTCTTTTGTCGATCTAGCTCTGCAAGCTGCCCTGTAATTAGCTGCTACGGAAGTAGCCGATCGAATGGCTTGTTTTCTCATTACTATTAATGCATCTGAGAATTTCAGTTTGGTAAGAAGTAGAATTACTTTCAAGTCGAAATCTTTCGTCCTTTGAC
The DNA here is from genome assembly GCF_016707225.1 of Candidatus Brachybacter algidus. NCBI lineage: Bacteria > Pseudomonadati > Bacteroidota > Saprospiria > Saprospirales > Saprospiraceae > Candidatus Brachybacter > Candidatus Brachybacter algidus. The sequence continues at coordinate 818,591 of NZ_JADJID010000001.1, forward strand.
GGAATATTAGATTATAATTTTCCACTATTTATATATTTAGGTGTTTGAAATGGGTAGGCAAATTTAATAAATAAATTGAATATTCAACACAAATTATGAGTTTATTACCTTTACTAATTAAGGATTACCAATTGCCAATTTATCAGAATCACGGATTAAACAGATTAAAAGATTTCACAGATTTTAAAAGTAGTAACTTTCGAGTTGCAGGCAAATCATAATCTTCGCGCTATTACCGATTACCGATTACCAATTACCGATAACTCACTTCTTCGTAAACACAAACCCCAAGCTCTCCCTCAATTCCTCCGGTAGCTCCGGCAAATCTCCCCTCGGTATCATCATCGTAGAAAGGTTGTATAAATCATGGAAGATGTGGTGCTTTTCAGCAGTCTTGGCAAGGTAAGTATGACCGGAAGAACCACCTGTTCCAATTTTTTTACCGAGCATCCTGAGGACCATCTGAGCATGGCGATATCTCCATACGGTGAGCAGTTCTTCGACATCGATCAGTCGCTCTAAGAGGAGATTGGGAAGTTGGAGGATAGGTTCATCTTTATACAATTTGATGAATAAAGCCGATATGGTTGCCTTATAGCTAAACCTTAAGGTTCCTTCTTCAACTAATTGATTGTGAGCATTTTCGTCAAAGATAGATTTGAAATAATTATTCGTGTCGCCCAACATGATAAGGCGCATTTCTTTTTCCTTGTCAGAAAGAAATTGACTGTCACGGATAGCCTGTTGTTCTTTGGCGATCATGTGTTGAACAGCCTCTTTGTAGGATGCAAGAAAACTGAATTCATTGAACTGCAGAAAAGGAATTCGCTCCAGCCAATCTATCAATTCTTTGACTAATGAACCGTTATTTTCTAACATTTCCAGCTCTGTCCTTTCTTCCTCAGAAAATGCTGAATGATATGGTTTATTGTTGTAAGTGATTCTTTGGTCAGCCGGAAGGCCCAGCATTACCTCCATCTTTCTAAACTGGAAACTTTGGAAGCCACTCGCAGGGAAAAGGTAAGATCTGAATTCCAAGAAGTCCATCGGAGTCATGGTTTCCAATACTTTGATCTGTTGGACCAGTAGTTCAAAGATGACAATGACTCTATCAAGTCTTTCAACGGCAGTGCCAATACTGCGTTCATCTAAATAATCATTTTTGAACATCTTATTGACAGACTCCAGTTCGTGGATGATCTGTTTGAACCACAGTTCGTACACCTGGTGGATGATGATGAAGAGCATCTCATCGTGCGCAGGTTTTTCTAAGTCTTCACTCCTTAATCTCTGTGCAGAAAGTAATTGCTCCAAACCCAAATATTTCTTGTAGTGGATGGAGATGTAAGGGTCTTTAGGATATTCCATGTTGGTTATTTTAAGAAGTGAATTTATTTAAAAAATATGGGGCTGGAAGTTTTGAATTGTGTTGCACATGTGGCATTCACACCCCGCCTGTCGGCACCCCCGCCTTTGAGGGCGGGCAAGCCTCTGTTAGAGGGGAAGCGCAGATCTGGCGTTTTATTTAATTATGAAATTTTATACCTAATTTAAAAATAAATTAATTTAAACAAAAATTTTAGATTCAATTATACGTTGAAACGGAAGTGCATTATGTCGCCATCTTTTACCACATATTCTTTGCCCTCGACACCCATCTTACCGGCTTCTTTGACAGCTGCTTCAGAGCCAAGTGTGATAAAATCATTGTAGCCGATTACTTCAGCACGGATAAAGCCTTTTTCAAAATCGGTGTGAATTACTCCTGCTGCTCCCGGAGCTTTAGTGCCGATAGGAATCGTCCAGGCTCTTACTTCTTTAACTCCTGCTGTGAAATAAGTAATTAAACCGAGTAACTTATATGCAGCAGTAATGATCTTATTCACACCTGGTTCAGATAATCCCATCGCTTCTAGAAATTCCTGACGCTCTTCTTTAGTCTCTAATTCTGCGATGTCAGCTTCGATGCTGGCTGTGATAAGCACTACTTCCGCATTTTCTGTAGCTACCAATTGTATAATTGCATCAGATAGTTCATTTCCTGTGTTTGCAGATTCCTCATCTACATTACACACATATAAAATGGGTTTTGCGGTCAAAAGTTGGAAAGATTTCACTTCTTCCGCTTCTTCTTCCTCGAGCTCCATCGATCTTACATTAAGCCCTTGTTCGAGGTGAGCACGAACTTTGTTGCCAAGATCGACTATTGTCTTCGCTGCTTTATCAAATTTTGCATTTTTTTGATATTTTTCGATCCTTTTGTCAAGCGTTTCAATATCCTTGAGTTGCAATTCTGTATCGATTACATCTTTGTCCCTAACAGGGTGAATAGAGCCGTCTACGTGTACCACATTGTCATCAACAAAACATCTGATCACATGAATGATGGCATCAACTTCACGTATATTGGCAAGAAATTGATTGCCAAGACCTTCGCCCTGACTTGCACCTTTTATCAAACCTGCGATGTCCAGGATCTCAACAGTTGTTGGTTGCACTTTCTGAGGATTAACGATAGCAGACAAGGCGTCCAATCTTTCATCAGGTACCGTGATAACTCCCAAATTTGGTTCTTTCGTCGCAAAGGGGTAATTCGCTGCAAGTGCCTTAGCAGACGTAAGTGCATTGAATAAAGTAGATTTTCCAACATTTGGCAATCCAACTATTCCACATTTTAAAGCCATAAAATATTCGTATTTTGGGCGCAAAGATAAATTTTATTTAGTCTTTTCTATATCTATCCTTCAACTTCGTTTGCAATATGATTTGCAACTGGCTTAAACAAAATACCTTTAAAAGACATTTGAAATGTCATAATCAGCAATATGAACTATTTAGCACATGCATTTTTATCTCCGAATGATCCTCATATCCTAACGGGCAATGTGGTGACAGATATGCTGAAAGGCCCTGTTCGCAATGAAATTGATATTCGTTTTCTTGATGGAATTGCGCTACACCGATTTATTGATAAATACACGGACGAACACCCTGTCAATGGAACATTTAAACATCTGTTGTACAGAAGATTTAAAAAATATTCCCCTGTAGTAAGTGATGTTTTTATGGATTATTTACTAGTGAGAAATTGGTCAAAATATAAAGAGGTTGATATTCAGCTGTTTATCCAAAATATTTATGATCAAATGTCATCTGTCATCAAAGAGTTGCCGGAAGAAATAAATTTACGTTTGAACAATATGATTCAACATGATTGGTTGAACGCGTATATGACAATAGATAGTGTCAATATGGTCTTTGATAGAATGCAGCACAAAGTTACTGACACAGAAATTATGAAAAGAGGAGCGGATTGGCTTCATGAAAACTTTGAAGAGGTGAATGAATTATTCTTACAGTTTTTTCCTGATCTGATTCAAATCGTTCATCAATATCAGTATACGAAGGAGAAGAAGTAATTTACAATGGGTAATAGGTAATGGGTAATGGGTAATAGGTAATCGGTAATGTTTAATGGGTTATGGAGGTAATTTGGTTTTGTTAATAGAGGAAGTTCAGTATAAAAGTTTGTTTCCAACCTTAGGCTTAAAACCCGGCAGGTCTAAATAAATCTGAGAATTGCTGAATGCAAATCTGAAAGTATATTAGTTCGACAATATATAAGTGATTAAAAAATAGTCACTGTAGGGACAGGTCGCGACCTGTCCCTACAGTGACCATTTTTTAATTTCAGAGAAAATAAAATAGGAAGCCCAGACAGAGCGTTTCCCTTCATCGAATTGCGAAAGATTTTCACGAAAAAACGCCTACTTCGCATCAGCAAAGTACTGCTTCAATTTAAGTACTCGGTAACTTTATTGTCAATTTTCCATTGTCAATTGTAAATTGCTTCAGTAACCAAAACTATTCAACTGCCTTTCGTCATCTCTCCAATTTTCCTTCACTTTGACGAAAAGATCAAGAAAGATAGGGTAGCCAAGGAATTCTTCGATCTCTTTTCTGGCGTTGGTGCCAAGTTGTTTGATTTTCTCTCCTTTTCGTCCTATTATAATGGATTTCTGAGTTGACCTTGAAACGAATATGGTTGCGTTCACATGGGCGAAAGGTTTACCATTTTTTTCAGATTCAGTAAAGCTATCAATATAAATTTCACAGGAATAGGGCACTTCCTGGCTGTAAAGTGACAATATTTGCTTGCGGATTAAATCTGCAACGAAAAATCTTTCATTGAGATCACTCAATTGGTCTTTAGGGTAATATTCTGGTCCGGGTGGAAGCAGGGATAATACCTTTTGCAACAATTCTTGCCTGTCTTTCTCCTCAAGAGCAGAAATTAACATGACTTCTGTCCATTCTACATCTTTCGGCCATTTCTCCAGCGCTGCTTCTTTATTTAAACTAGGTTCAAGATCTTTTTTATTGATAATCAGAAGTTTAGGTACATCCACTTTATTCATAATTCCACCTATTTGCTCACTCCATGGAGTTGGATCTGATATGTCCGCCATGTACAAAATCACATCGGCGTCTTCAAATGATTGGTAGATATAAGTATTCATTTTTTCCTGCATCCGATAAGCAGGTTTGTCAATGATGCCTGGAGTATCTGAAAATACTATCTGATGATCTGCATCATTCCATAAGCCGAGAATCCTCCTTCTTGTAGTCTGAGCTTTTCGGTTTGTAATACTTAGTTGCGCTTCAATCAATAAGTTGAGTAGGGTAGACTTACCAGCATTAGGCTTGCCAAGAATATTTACAAAACCAGATCTGTGTTCGTTCATTTTAATTTTTTTTGTTGCGGATTGACATCCAGCAATAGCTTTGGATGTTCTATAAACCTGTCTATCGCCTCATATAGTTGCATAGGAGTAAAGGCTCTCCAGTTGATGAGGTTCCATTGCTCCCCATATAGCAAATACTGAAAAAGTCGCGTTTGATTCATTTCATCTACGACATGTTTCTGCACACCTAACATTACGATCCAACCAGCTTCATCTTTTACATCCTCATACCACTCTTCATAATAACTGTCATCAGATGCATGGAAATTGAGCACATGCTCACTGATCATTATGAATTTTGATATTTTTTTGTTGATCATAGTGTCAATGATCTCCCGCTTTAGTTCCATTACATCATTATGCAGGGTATCATTCCATTCACCAATGAGTTCAATAATGGCATAGCCTTCCTCATAATCTACGAAAAGTACCTTTAAATATAGGGTACTGGATCCAAATTCATCCCATTGAGGATGTATGTAGTAGTTATAAACTTTGTTGGTAAATTGGAATTCATCTGACTCTTGGCCGAAGAATAGCGATAATTCATCGTCTGCGGCAATGTAATAATCACGCCATTGATAATAAGGTTCTATATCGTGCATAGTTCTCTAAAGGATCAAATGTAAAAGAAATAATTATTTATAGATGTTATTTTAAAGCCATATTGGTCGAATTTGTTTAATACTATTCAAATAAATCGAAAGTCAATTTCTTTTTTCTATCTTAAGTATCACAAATTTAGCAATATAAAGGTTAAAAAAATAAATATATGATTTCCTTAGTTGTTAAATACATACATATTCTTTAATATTACAATGTAAATATAAAATATTAGTGTGTTATGATGAATGAACCGATTTCAGGGATAATGTCTACAAAGTTAGTGACAATTGACCCTGAAGAACCTCTTACGACAGTCAAAGAATTATTTTCAGGGAAAAGAATTCATCATTTACCTGTAGTTGAGAATGGTAAATTGATTGGTTTGATCACTACAGCCGACTTGCTTTGGTTAAATATGGGTTTTGAACAGTATCACACTGTGAAAGTAAGAGATGTAATGACAAAAAAACTTGCAACTCTTGAACCTACTGATAAAATTGGTTCTGCTGCTGAGTTGTTCCTTCTTAACAGGTTTCATGCTGTTCCTATCGTAGTAAATGGCGACCTCATTGGCATTGTTACTTCTTTCGATATTCTCAAGTATGAGTTTAAAAAAGAATATCCAACCCAATTAATCGATTAGAAACAATTTATTCAACTTTTTTTATAAGCTTGCTTTTAGTATTGACAATTAATGATGTGTATCATTGATTGCTAAATAGTTGAATGTATTTAAAATCTTTTCAATATTTTACCCGACAATATTTGCTAAAAACAACCATCGAAGTTTAATTCTCCTATATCTCAACGCAAAACGTTGTTGATCAGGACTATGTAAATAATAAAAATTATACATATCAATAACTCCCCCTTGGCCCCTCTTGCAGAAGCTAGGGTTTATACATAAGAATTTATCAATAAAAGGCTTAACTAGAATATTAAGATAATAGTTTGTTATTGAGTAACTTATGAGCAAAATTAATTTAACAAACACCCGAACGTAGGTTAACCTGCGTCGCTGTGTCACCATAATTTACTTTGAAATAAACAAAAAAAGATGTGTATAAACTCTAGCTTGCAGAAGGGATATTGTACTTAACGACTTTTTATATCATAAATATCATCGGCATCTGCGTTCCAATTGTTCAAGTTATCTTTTTGATTTTGGAAGCAAAGCATTACAGGTGAACTAACTTCTACTTACTAATTTAACGTGAATAATGGATAAGAAAAAAGGCTAAATATTATAAAAATAGGAGAATATTTAATATATTAGTGTCTGACAAACAACAATATAAATCAAATAATTCTCCTATGGATAAGCACAAAGTTATAGAAATTTTCATTACTGTTGACGATTTTTGCAAAGGATTTGATGAAATTGAGTGCAAAAGGGCTATTTCAACTGGAAATAAGAAATTCAGAAATAGAAAATCATCATTGTGTCTATCAGAAAAGATGACGATTTACATTTGCTTTCATTTGAGTTCTTATACCAATTTTAAAAGATACTATAATGAATTGGTTTTAGTTCATTGGAGAGATCTGTTTCCTGGATTGGTTACATATGAGCGATTTAATCAGACACAAAACCGACTTTTGTTCCATTGTTGATGTTTTTGAAAGACAGATGTTTGGGAGCATGCACCGGAATTAGCTTTATTGACTCAACAACCTTAAATGTTTGTCACATAAAAAGAGAAAAGCAGAACAAGGTTTTCAAAGGTTTTGCGACTAAATCTAAAAGCACAATGGGCTGGTTTTTTGGGTTTAAACTTCACCTGATCATTAATGACAAAGGTGAGTTGTTGAACTTCTACCTGTCCAAGGCAAATGTAGATGACAGGAATCAAGACATTCTCTCCGTAATGGTAAAAGAAGTTTTCGGAAAACTCTTCGGCGACAGAGGATATATATCTGACAAACTAGCCCAATTCCTATGGAATGATGGTGTAGACTTGATCTTTAAAAGACGTAAAAACATGAAGTCTATGAACTTATCTGATAACGATAAGGTGCTGCTGAGAAAACGAGCACTAATAGAATGTGTCAATGACGAATTGAAAAACCAATGTAACATACAGCACACCAGACATAGAGCTCTGCAAGGATTTTTGAACAATGCGATTTCTGCTCTCTGTGCATATCATTTCTTTCCTAAAAAACCTAGCATTAAATTAAGCACAACCGAACTCTCTAAAGAGGTATATTTGAATGTTGCTTAACCATTATTCACGTTAATTTATAATTTTATACGACTACTTTATTACCTCGCCGTTTCTATAGTTTGCCTGAAGTATGATTTGTTTATTCTCATCGTAGACTATGTACTTGCCGTCTTGCTTGCCATTGACGAAGTTTCCAATTCTTTGTAATTTACCTGTAGGAAAGAATCCTCTAAATATGCCATCTAACTGTCCATTCTTATAGCTCATTTCCTCTACCGGACTTCCTTGTTTGTATGTGACTCGCTTACCATGAAGTTTGCCATCGAGAAAGCTTTCATACATATCTACTCTTCCGGAATTATTAAGGAGATAATGAAGGCCATTTAATTTACCATTCTCATATGTCCAGATTTCTTTTGGTTTAGTATTTGGTGCATAAAATTGAGCCCAGGTTCCTACTTTTTTGTCCCCTTCCACCATACCTTGCTCTTCCAAAAGTCCTTGAGGGGTCATTTTAGTTAGCATTTTCCGATCTGATCCAGGAATATCTTCAACAGTATATTCACTTAGATTGACAGTTGTAGAGAGCCCATCATCCTGAGCAGATTCTTTTTTACAGGAAAATAAACTAACAAATAAAAAAGCACATAAGGTTATGAAGCCAATTCTATACATTTTACATTATTTTGTGCAAAAGTATTAAATGGTAGACACTTTGATCATAGACTATCATTTAATAATATCACAATAAGTAATTTATTGGTTTGCTTCAAAAATAAAATCTGGATATGCAGAATAGTGAGATTGTCTATAAAATTAAACTCCTTGGGAATTTACTTGAGCTTCATGATGAAAATCCTTTCAAAGTCAGAGCGTTGCAAAATGCTTACAATACGTTAAAAAAAGTAGCTGATCCAATTTCAACAATGGCTCCTGAGGCGCTTGGTGCACTCCCCGGTATAGGGAAAGCTATTGTTGCTGCGATCAAAGAAATGAGTGAAACAGGTTCGATAAAGGAGTTGGATCATCTTCTGGAGAAAACACCTGAGGGCATCGTAGAAATGTTCAATATAAAAGGAATAGGACCTAAGAAAATAGCACAATTCTGGCATACTATGGGCTTGATGAGTGTGGGAGAGTTGATATATTACTGCATTGAAAACAGATTAAAAGATGCTAAAGGCTTTGGAGAGAAGAGTCAAAAGGACATTCTTGAAAAAGCACAACACTACCTAAGTTCAAAAGGGAAATGGCTTTATGGAAGACTTGAACCAATTTTGAAAGACTTGGAAGTTGCCCTGAATTCGTCAGAGATCACAAGATTTCAGTTGACAGGACAAGCCTATCGAAAATCGCAGATCGTGGATGAAGTAATTTATATAGTTGATGCTGAAGAATGGCCTGTTTATATTGAAGGTTTTGAACTCAATGATCAGGATGATGATTCAATGATAGGCGTTTACAAAGAAGAGTTGCTGGTAACATTTCTATTAAGTGTAGAGGATTTGTCAAAGGAGGCATTTATCCAATCATTTTCAGAAGACGTTGCTATCGAAACTTTATTTGACATTAGTAAATTGCCGTTTGGTAAAGATAACGACAGAGCCATTTTTGAAGCATTAAACTTACCGTACATCATTCCAGAATTGCGATGGAACCAGGATTTATTTCATTTGAAGGGGGAGGAATTGATAAAAGAAGAAGATATCCGCGGAGTGGTTCATTGTCATACTACTTATTCTGATGGCATCCATACTGTAAAAGAAATGTGCAATTACGCTCAGGATAAAGGCTATGAATATATAGTAATTACAGATCATAGTCAATCAGCTTTTTATGCTAGCGGGCTAATAATAGAGAGGGTAGTGCAGCAGCATATCGAAATAGATAAGGTTCAAAAAGACTTCCCAAATCTGAAAATTTTTAAAAGTATTGAGTCTGATATACTGAATGATGGTTCACTTGACTATCCCGAGGATGTGCTTAAATCCTTTGATCTTGTAATAGGTAGTATTCATTCTGTATTGAATATGGATATAGAAAGGGCTACCACAAGACTAGTCAAAGCGATAGAAAATCCCCATATGCATATTTTGGGGCACATGACAGGAAGACTTCTTCTTTCAAGAAAAGGATACCCTGTTGATTATGATAAAATTTTCGATGCATGTGCCGCTAATAATGTCAGTATAGAATTGAATGCCAATCCTCAGAGGCTTGATATGGATCACACCATGATTGCAAAGGCAGTAGCGAAGGGGATTAAAATAAGTATTAATCCTGATGCACATAGCATGCATGGTATTGACGATATTCGATACGGTGTAATAGCTGCGAGAGCAGGTGGATTGAGAAAAATCGATACCTTAAATGCTGTTTCGGCAACAAAATTTCTTAATTTACTGAAGAAAAAATAAGGTTTAAATAATGTATTATAAATATTGACTATGTTAATAATTACCAAAACCCGCTCCATAACAGACTTAAACCGCGATTTACCTGTTTGTGTGTATTATCTTTGCTAAAATTTTTAACTCAAAACTAAATCTAAATAAAAATGAAGTCATTATTTTCTTTCGCAAGCTTTGTCTTGTTACTTTCTTTTACATCTTGTAAGTCTGATTCAACAGCTACTGCTGGAACAGCTGAAGCTAAAGCTGAAGGCGCAGTGTCAGATAAAGAAGCTACAGGCAATCCTAACGAGGTAGTAACTCCTACAGGTCCAACTACTACTATGACATTGGATAAAACTGATTACAAGTTTGATAATGTAAAGGAAGGTGATATCGTTGAAACTTCTGTAAAAATAACAAATACAGGTACAGAACCTTTGGTTATAGTTAGTTGCAAAGGTAGCTGTGGTTGTACGACTCCTAAATGTCCTACTACACCGATCGCTCCTGGTCAGTCTGCAGACGTTCCTATTAAATTTGACACACATGGTAAGCCAGGTTCTCAATCAAAAGATGTAACTATTACTGCTAATACTGTTCCTGCTCAAACAAAGTTCAGGATTCATGGAGAAGTAGATAGAGTGAAAAAAGATGGTGACGATAAAAAATAATTAAAGTTCAATCACTGAATAATAATATCGAAGCGGTCTGAGAAATTAATTTTTCAGGCCGTTTTGCTTTTAGACAAATAATGGCTTGCGAGTGGACTTAAAACCCAATCCAGGAAAACTGGCATGATATGACCCCATGTAAATGGATCATGGGTTCCATTTTTTACTTCACAATATGTCAGATCTTTATCCTTAATAAAACCTTTCTTTTCAAGACAATGAATCACATCGAGGGTATCGTCAATAGAATCAATGATGCCATTGCCATTTCGGTCACAATCTTCATCCTTTGTACCTGCCTGAAACCAAAATCTTTGCCCTGTTTTTAATGCACTTCTTTCAATATATTCATGCATGATTCTGCATCCATCAGGGTCATCATCTGTGAATGGCTCATAGCGCCACCAAAAACTACCGGAAAACACTCCGATAAAGCCAAAAAGATCTGGATTATGCAGTGAAATATCCATGGCGGAAAGTCCTCCCATAGAGAATCCTGCAAATCCGGTCTTGGACTTTTCTAGTTTTAACTGGAGATTAGATTTTAAATATGGAACAAATTCATTGATGATAAAGCTTCTATATTCCAAGGCTTTATTTCCACGGTTTTTATAATCATTTTTATAAGAACATCCATATTCATTTATCCTATCACCTGCATCAATACCTATGATGACTATTGGAATATGTGGATATTTTGCCTGATAGAATTCAAAAGTCTGGGATATCTTAAGAGCGTTAAAATCTTGTCCATCATTGAAGATTATTGTTATAGGTGTTATTGATGGATCATAGGCACTTTTAAAGATATGTGACTTTACTACCCTTTTTAAATATTTAGATGTGATGTGGAATGTCGATCCAACCATGTTAGAATTGTAGAATTAGTTTTGGAATACGCTTAATTCAGATAGTTTTTGATTGAGTATTGTCGTGCAATATAAGAAGGTGTTTTTAAATATTGACTTATATTTAATATTAATTTTACAAATATGAAAAGTCTAATGTGCACGAAGTTTTCATTCAGCATCATATTTTAGGTTCAAAATTGCTTATTCGAATACAGTCTTCAATACGTCAAGACTCTGTATATTATTGAAATTATGTATATGGATCTTAAAATATTCTAAAAGGTTATCGAGCATATTATTTTTCAAATTTCTACCCATTATCACCTCATCTATCTGCTCAATAGGTAATTGTTCCAATTCCCTCAATAATTGCATCATCTTTTCATCGAAATAAAAACCATGATTTGGTGGCACGTTAAGTATATCTCCAGATCTGATATCGTAGAATTGATCTGACCCAATTTTCTTTTGTATCAGAGAAAACCCTGAATAAACTTTTAAATGGACAGTGTACCATAAATGCAAAGACCAGGCATGATGACTATTTTCTAGCATTTCCAGTGATACACTCAACAAATCATATATTTCGCTATGATTTTCATATTTGTTGACAACTTTTCTTGTTACTTCAGCCATATACATACTCATGGCTATTTTACGCATATCACTGTAAATAGATATCCACAACCTATTAGATCTTATTTCTTTTAGCTGAAAAAGCTCCGTATCTTCTTTTAAATAGAAGTCGATGTCCACAGCAGCCATAAGTTGAACCGAGGAAGGGGAGGTGCGGCTTTTAGCTTTTCTGACACTTTGGATAATAAATGATTTTAATCCAAAATTTTCTGTCAAAATATCCAGTATGAGTGAGGTCTCACCATATTTGAATGACCGAAGTACGATGCCCTTCTCCTTTCTTAATTTGCTCATTTCGCTAATCCGCTCAAGGCTTCTTTTCTATTTCTTTCGACTGTATTCTTGCTGCGTTTTTATTCTTAGCAACTGCCGGTCAATGATCAATCTTGCCAAACCGATATTTGGAAATTCTTCTGTAAAAGGAGACATGGCTTGCTTAATCTTATTTTCGTCTACATCCAACCTGTATAGATAGCTGAATAAGAGATCAGGGCTATTGGATAACATTGTTTCCACTTCAATGCTCATTGCTTCGAGTGCATCAGCATATTCTTTTGATTCTTTTTCGAAAAGAATCGGTACTAAGGATTTTGTATATTCCTGTATTTCATCCATGTTTTAAATTATCTTTTGACTGTGGTACGCAGCTGGCTGTGATCCAGAAGGGCTTCAATAAATTCACGATGATTAGCAAGTCTTGGTACTTTATGCTGGCCGCCTAGTTTATTTCTGGATTGAAGCCATTTGTGAAAAGTCCCTTTAGGTACATTTATCAATTTGAGAGGTAGAAGTGCGAGATCATATGCGCGTTTAGCATCGTAATCAGAATTTAATTTCCTAAGATTTTCGTCCAGTACGATAGCAAACTTTGCAATATCATGTGGTTCTTTATCAAATTCAACTACCCATTCGTGGCCTCCTTTATCGCTTTCTGACATATAAATTGGTCCCGCAGTATAATCTGATATTGTTGCATCGAAGGTTTGACAGGTTAGGCCTATAGCCTTGTCTGTGTTGTCTACCATGACTTCTTCTCCGAAAGTATTAATGAAGTGCTGCGTACGTCCTTTAATTTTGAATTTAAAGGGTGTTTTGCTGGTGAATTCCACTACATCGCCTACTTTGTAACGCATAAGGCCATTATTGGAGGTGATAACGATAGCATATGGCGTATTCAGATCTACTTCAGCTAATGTTAATGAATACGGATCTGATTTTTCCCATTCAGAAACCGGTAGAAATTCGAAGAAAACACCGTTGTTGATTAGCAGCATCATTCCATCTTCTGATAAACCATCCTGTACACCAAAAAAACCTTCACTTGCATTATAAATTTCCTGATAGACAAATTTATCTGAAGGAATCAGTTTTTTAAATTGTTCTAAATACGGATTGAAGCCCACACCTCCATGGAAATAACCTTGCAGATTCGGCCAGATCTCCAACATATTTTCTTTTCCGGTATGTTTAATTAATTCACGGAAAATCACCAATAACCATGTGGGCACTCCACCTACCATCACTACATCCTGATCTAATGTGATTTTTGTAATCCGCTTAATCTTTTCTTCCCAATCTGGAAGCATTGCAGTTTCAAAGTCTGGAGTATAAAAGGACCTTGCCACGCTGGGCATGTTTTTAGTCATTATAGCAGAAATATCTCCTATAATGGTTTTGGGATTTTGTTCATAATGCGAAATGGAACCACAAACAACTAAGGACTTCTTGTTGAAAAGTTCTGCGTCCGGTCTTTTATCGTAGAAAAGTGCGAGACTATCCCAAGAGCTTTTGATGTGGTTTTTAAAAAGATTTACTCTAGGAACCGGTATGAATTTGCTTTTATCATTTGTCGTTCCTGATGATTTTGAAAAAAAACGAACACTTCCGCCTACAAGGACATCGTTTTCACCTTTCATCATCCGTTCGATGTACGGTTTTAATTCTTCGTACCCGGTCACTGGTAATGCCTTCTGGAAGGTAGCAATATTATTTACTTGCCGAATGTTATGAAGCTTTCCGTATTTGGTATTTTTGAAGTTTGCGAGTAATTTTGAAAAGACTTTTTCTTGTGTAACTATAGGTGTTGACGCTGCCTTGTGCAACGAATGATGCACATATTTTAGATAGGTTTTTACTGCAAGGTTTAATAATTTAGACATAGGATATCTTTTCCAACCTGGACAAATATAATACGTTTTGACAAAATGGAACTATTTAGATATATGCATTATAATTCTAAATAACACATTTGCCTACTATAAAATTAATTTAATCATTTTTTTGATAAAATTTAGTCTAATATTTCTTTTGAATCAAAGAGGTTAAATTAAAAATATCAAAAATTTATAATGCTGCTATTGACTTTAGGATATAAAAATCGATGCAGTTGGTATTTGAATGTTTGTATATAAACTTTTTATCTACCTTTACAGCCCGTAACAACGTTTTAAAATGCAGACTAAATTTATTTTTGTTACGGGCGGAGTAACTTCTTCTCTCGGAAAGGGCATAATATCAGCCTCTTTAGCCAAATTACTCCAAGCAAGGAATCTTCGTGTCACTATACAGAAATTTGACCCATATATCAATGTAGATCCGGGAACAATGAATCCATATGAACATGGTGAATGTTTTGTGACTGATGATGGCGCCGAAACAGACCTTGACCTAGGCCATTATGAAAGATTTCTAAACATAAGAACTAGTCAGGCCAATAATGTTACAACCGGTAAAATATATCAAACTGTTATCAAACAAGAGCGGGCAGGAAAGTATCTTGGTAAGACAGTTCAAGTCATTCCTCATATCACAGATGAGATAAAACGACGTATAAAATTACTTGGTGAAACAGGTGATTATGACGTGGTAATCACAGAGTTAGGAGGGACTGTAGGTGATATTGAATCTCTCCCTTACATGGAATCTTTAAGACAATTAAAGTGGGATTTGGGTGCGCAGAATACACTAGTCATCCATCTTACATTGTTACCATATCTAAGTGCGGCACAGGAACTTAAGACAAAACCAACTCAACATTCAGTGAAGGAATTGCAAAGTCTTGGTATACAACCTGATATCCTTGTGTGTAGGACTGAAAAACCAATTAGTCAAGAGATTAAACAGAAGCTTGCACTCTTCTGTAATGTCGAGCAAGGTGCTGTAATTGAATCCATTGATGCTTCGTCAATTTATGAAGTGCCATTGTTGATGGAAAAAGAAGGTCTGGATACCCTTGTGCTTAAGAAATTTGGCTTTGAAAATAATGTAGTTCCCGATCTCGAGAAATGGAAAGTTTTCTTATCCAAACTTACATATCCTAAAAAAGAAGTCAATATTGCTTTAGTTGGAAAATACATTGAACTCAAGGACGCCTATAAGTCTATATATGAATCATTTATACATTCAGGAGCAGCCAATGAGTGTAATGTGAAAGTCGAAGCTATCCACTCAGAAGACCTTTTAGATGAAGAATCTTGTGTCAGACTCTTAAAAAATAAAGACGGAATATTAGTTGCTCCGGGATTTGGATCCAGAGGGATTGAAGGCAAGTTGAATGCAATCAGATATGTCAGAGAAAATAAGATTCCTTTCTTTGGCATATGCCTTGGAATGCAGTGCGCAGTAGTGGAGTTTGCTCAAAACGTAGCAGGAATGAAAGGAGCTGCATCAACAGAAACAAATACTAAGACTCCATTTCCGGTAATCGCTTTAATGGAAGATCAAAAAAATATCAAGAAAAAAGGTGGAACGATGCGTCTTGGTGCTTACAATTGTCAAATTACAAAGGGGAGTAAAGCTGATTCCGCCTATCACGAATCCTTAATTCAGGAGAGACATAGACATCGCTGGGAATTAAATAATGAATACAGATCCAAATTACAAAAGGCAGGATTAGTGATATCAGGAGTAAATCCGGAGAATGATCTTGTTGAAATCATCGAACTTGAAGATCATCCTTGGTTTGTGGGTGTTCAATTCCATCCGGAACTTAAAAGTACGGTAGAAATACCTCATCCTTTGTTTGTTGAATTTGTAAAAAAGGCCATTGAATATCATGAAAGTCATCAAATGTCTTGATGGAACAAAAATCATATGAGGTATTGAACAGGGTTTCTTTAGAGACCTTTAAGGAGCAGGAAAAGTATCCTGTTGTGATCATCCTGGATAATCTCCGTTCAGGTTTGAATATTGGTTCAGCCTTTAGAACAGGAGATGCCTTTGGTATTAAAAGTATTGAATTGTGCGGTATCTCAGCCACGCCTCCTCATAAAGAAATACTAAAGACCGCTCTTGGTGCATCAAATTCCGTGGAGTGGCATTATCACAATTCTACTGAACTTTGTATCAAGGAACTTAAACAAAAAGGGTTTGAGGTGATTGCCGTGGAGATGACCACAGATTCTACCTCCCTTGAACATAAAATATTCCCCAAAACACCACTGGCATTGATCTTTGGTAATGAAGTGATGGGAATATCTAAAGATATACTTTCATTATGTGATGGTGCTGTTGAGATTCCTCAAGTAGGCACTAAACATTCATTCAACATTTCTGTAAGTTTGGGAATTGTTTTATGGGAATATTTTCGGCAAGTGAGATTATAAATCATGGAAAATCAATTACTAAAAGTTAAGGACCTTCGGATTGCTTTTAATACAGAAGGAAGAATAAATGAGGTGATCAAAGGCATTGATCTCAATATAAATAGAGGGGAGATCATAGGATTAGTCGGTGAGTCAGGATCCGGTAAATCTGTCACCGGACTGTCATTATTAGGATTGCTGCCAGCTGACAATGCAAAGATCACAGGTTCTATTGAATATAATCACGAAGGGAAGACTAAGCAACTTATTGGATTAGAGGATAATCTATTTCGCAAGATTAAAGGCAAGTCGATCTCAATGATATTTCAGGAGCCGATGTCTTCACTTAATCCAGTATTTACTTGTGGATATCAAGTAGATGAAATGACCAGGCTGCACTTAAAATATTCAAAACAACAGGCTAAGGATGCGACATTAGATTTTTTTAAAAAAGTGGGACTGCCTGAGCCTCTTCGAATATACAATAGCTATCCGCACCAGATCTCAGGAGGCCAGATTCAGCGTGTGATGATAGCGATGGCTATCAGCTGCCATCCTGATTTATTGATTGCGGATGAACCAACAACGGCCCTTGATGTGACTATACAGAAGAAGATCCTGGATCTTTTGGTGAATATCAGGGATGAGTTTGGAATATCAATCTTATTTATCTCGCATGACCTTGGTGTCATAAGATCTATTACTTCCAGGGTCAATGTGATGTATAAAGGTTCAATTCTGGAAGAAGGATTGACAGAAGAAGTATTAAAACATCCTAAGCATCTTTATACACATGGATTAATTGCTTGTAAACCTCCACTTTATCAACAATTCGAAAGATTACCCGTAGTTTTCGATTTTGTAAATATTAGTGACCGCGATGGATCTTTGGCCTTTACTCAAAAGGAAGACAAGAAGTCTCTTGAAAGGAAGCACTTAGTAACTCCTGACCGTGATGCAGAGCCAATATTAAGAGTTGAGAACCTCACAGTAAAATATCCTCTAAAGAAAAATTTCTGGGGGAAAACAACTAATTATTTAAATGCTGTTGATGACTTATCATTTTCTATTCAAAAAGGGGAGTCACTAGGTGTAGTGGGAGAGAGTGGTTGCGGAAAATCTACGCTTGGCAGGACATTAGTGCACCTGGAGCAAGCTGCATCCGGTAAGGCATTCCTTTATGGTAAAGAGTTATTTAGTCAATCAGAATCAGCCTGGAAGCAAACAGCAAAAAAAATTCAAATTATTTTTCAAGACCCGTATTCTTCATTGAATCCCAAAATGAAGGTTGGAGAGGCTATAATGGAGCCAATTATCGTTCATAATCTATTTAAAACCAAACAGGAAAGAACTTCTCGCTTGCATAGTTTGCTCGATCAGGTAGGATTATTAAAAGAACATGCTGGTCGATATCCACATGAATTTAGTGGAGGACAGCGTCAGAGGATTAGTATAGCAAGAGCATTAGCCCTTGAACCAGAGCTACTCATCTGTGATGAATCAGTGGCTGCACTTGATGTAAGCGTGCAATCACAGGTGTTAAATTTGCTTAAAGACCTGAAGGAAGAGTTAGGTCTTTCCTTGCTCTTTATCACTCATGATATGTCTGTGGTTAACTTTATAGCGGATAGAATTTTTGTCATGAACCAAGGAAAAATAATGGAATCAGGTGTCACTCAGGATGTGATTAACAGCCCTCAGAATGATTATACCAAAAGATTAGTAGAAGCTATCCCTAACTGGGCTTGATTAACTTCACATTCATATTCTTAGAAATAATTACCTTTGTTCTTTTCGTTAATCAATGGAGAATAGATAAAATAGAATTGAAATGTCTTTCAGGAAATTACAAATAGCAGAATTACTCAGAAGAAATATTAGTATTGTACTTCAGGCCGATGGTCACTATATCTATGGCCCGGAAGCAATGGTGACTGTCACTTCAGTCAATGTGACACCGGATCTGGCTTTAGCCAAGGTGTATTTGAGTATTTTTAACAGTGAAAATAAGCAGGCTGTTCTTCTTGAGCTTGAAGCCGCTATTCATGAAGTTAAAAAGAACCTTTACAACCGCATTAGGAAACATGTGCGCAGAGTTCCGGACATCGTTTTTTATCTTGATGATACTTTGGATGAGATCCATAAAGTTGATGAAATGATGAGAAAGTTAAGGGAGGATAATCAGATGGGATCAGACGAGGAGGAGTAGGTTGTTGGCTATTAGCTTTTGGCTGTTGGCTGTTGGCCCTGTGATGGATCATGATTTCAATTGACAGGTTTTACCCAACAACCCAACAAGATGTGGAAAACTTGATTTTGTAAATATAGTAATATCTTTCATTTTTGACTCGACGGTTGCGTAAAGCGGACTGGAGCTCTGCTGGGGAGCAACTCCAGAAGGAATAGCGTAATTACTCATATATGGAATGAATTCCGAGCAGGAGGCTTTTACCTTCTGCTTTTTAATTTATTCAGTTTAGGGAATCATGCCTTATAAACCCATTCATTGCTCATTGTTTTTGAAATCGAACATAACTTTAGTCGGCCTCATTTCCAATGGTAATGATTCAATGTATTCTTCAAATTGTACCGGGCTTCTATTTCCAAGTTGTTTAATTGCCCTTTGTTCATTATTCAGCTTTTGTATCTTTTTACATGCTTTAACGAGTCCTGAATAAGTCGTGACTCCCCATGGTATCAAGTACCTGTTTTTAACATTATCGTTTAGTTGTTCTGCACTACCGTTTTCTTTACACTTTTTAGATCTGCTTATCTGCATACCCAATTCATTTAGGAGCATTAAATAAATCAATGCCTCATATTGTGAGCCGTTGTCTGTATGATGAATGGCAAATTTTAGATTTTGAGCTCCTCTTATGCTAATGCATCTTTTTAAACTAGCCACAGCTTGCTCTGCTTTCATATTTTTGGAAGGAAGTAAGCATAATATGAATTGAGAGTACACATCTTTGAGGCAAAAAATAAAATGCCATGTTCCATCGACCATATAGTATGTAATGTCCCCTACTATCAACTGGTTTATTCCATTTAATACTAAACCATTTGTCAGGTTGGGATATGTTTTCTTCCCTTTTCCATCACTTGTTTTTGGTACTTGTGGCCGACTTTTCCGGACATTCATTCCTGCTTCAGCCACCCATCTTTCGAATCTATTTATGCCAACTCCCAGGTATATTCCTTGATTTAATATACTATAAAACAAAGTCCTCGCACTAAATCCAGGATGGTTGGCCCGCCACACTTTCGCTAACTCAAGCACATCAGATTTTAGCTTATCTATTTGAACCTCACTTTTCTGATGTTGACTTAATCCCTGACACTGTAGCCTACTTCTCGATATAACTGTTCCATACTAAATGATTTAGTTCTTGTCTGAAAGTTGGCTAAGACTTTTTTAAAAATTTCTCCTTAATATCCACTTGAAAATGCTCGCCAGCAACCTTCAATAGCTCCTCATAATACTCAATCTTTATAAGTTGTTTTCCTAATAAATTCTCCATGTGGTGGATCTTCCCTTCAGAATTTTTCCACTTTAAATAATCCGATTCTGTTTCAATTACTATTACCGGAGATTTATAATCTTTCGTTCCATATTTCTTCAACCACCTGTAAATAGCAGTGTCTCCCAACTCCAGCATATTGGATAATTTATGTACGGTAATCTGACCAGATTCTATCTGTTCTACCTTTTCCTTTTTGAAACTTTCTGAAAATAACCTTCTAACTTTTTTTGTCATAACTTTAAATTTAGAAAGTTTTCCACACTTTTAGTTGTCAACGTATATCATGATACATCACTGTTGTGGAAACGAGATGATGTAGTTCTTGCGGATTAAACGTTTTGCTATTTTTTCTAATATAACTTAAGAAATGCCCTTATAACATTCTCACCTTCTAACATTCTCACATTCTAACCTCAATTTCATCATAATGCCACCGCCTTCGGGGTTATGGAAGAATTATATTCTTTTTTTCTATAATAATGCCAACCTTTCAGGTTTTTTTAGCTGCTTTATCTATCTCCATATATTTGAAGGGGCTTTTGGCTTTTAGCTGTTGGCTTTTGGCTTTTTGTGGAAACGAGATGATGTAGTTCATTTATCAATCGATCATACGATCACACATCGCTTGATCACATATCACCTGATCACTCATCACTCATATTTTATCATTTCTCACCTTCTCACTTCCTCACTTCTTCACTTTCTGACCTCTATTTCATCATAATGCCACCGCCTTCGGGGTTATGGAAGAATTATATTCTTTTTTTCTATAATAATGCCAACCTTTCAGGTTTTTTCTAAAAATGAACTTTATCTACTTCGTGAAATTTTAGCATATTAACGATTACCGATTACCGATTACCGATTATCAATTACAAATTACCCATTACCCATTGCCTCCTTATTCACAATTCCCGCCCCATCCACATATTACATCCAAAGTGACCGGAATTACCTAGAGGTCCATTTAAATTTTCAAAGCCATATTTCTTATACATATTGACAGCCAGGCTCAGCTGAGGAAGCGTTTCAAGATACATATACTTAAAACCATCTTTTATAGCATGTTCAATTGCTTGATCCAGCAGCATCTTGCCAATTCCTTTTCCACGAAAGGATGCATTTATGTACATTTTGACCAATTCACAAGTGTCAGAATTCAACCCTTCAGTGGGGAAATAACCACCACCTCCGACGATGTTGCCATCCACTATTGCTACAAAATAATTTGAATTTGTTGCCTCGAAAATACTATGAAGATCATCGGTCGCAGTGTCGTAGTATACAGTTCCGGGAAGATCTGCTCCAAAATCTTTTAACGCTTCCCGAATGATGACGGCAATAGCTTTATTGTCTTTAATTTCAAGTTTTCTAATGTTTACCAAATCCATCAATGAGTTTTAACATTTTGAATTATAAGACTATTTTGTATTGAACTGCAAAAAATATAAAATGTTTTTCTTTATCCCAGGGATTGAAAGAGGATAACATAAGATATAGTTTATCTGTTCTGTAACCAATTAAAATACCGGGATCAATCATTCTGATCGTATTATCCCAAAATATTTGCACCGTAGCACCTGCCCTGAATTTATTGAAAATTGGAAATTGAATGTCTGACCAATTAAAATAAAAATTTGGACGATCATTGAGGATCACAGAGTATTGGTTGGTGAGGTTGAATTCGACTTTTGGATGGATGAGATTGTAGTAAAACTGGAATGAGGCGCCCTGATAATCGCCTAAAAGTATGCCTAATTGAGGTGTGAAGATATTCAAGCCCGTTTTTCCAACCATAAAGTTTCTGCCGCCATAAAGCCCAAGTGTGCCATTGCGGTCGTAATTATACCGCACTTCACCGTAGAAATTACCTTTCGAAAATGGTATATAAGGAATTAATAAAGGATTGTATGTTTTGAGGCTATATTCAAAGTTGGGAAAGATGGCACCTATGAGTGCTGGATTAATAACGAAAGAGCTATCCTGGGCATTCAACTTGAGATTTAAAAAAACACACAATACAATCAGATAAAAAAGCTCTCTTTTTGTTTTTATTGTTGAACTTCTCATAATCTGTTAATTTAAGATTTGAACCATAGACTGCCCAACCAAAAAGCTACTAATCCTAATGTTACTGTAACCCCAAGATATACAGATGCAAGTAAGAATTGTTTATTCGATATAAATGAATATTCTTCAATGGTTAATGCCGAGAATGTTGTAAGGCCTCCACAAAATCCTGTTATTAGAAGTAAGCGCAGGTCATCTGAAAGTTGAATATTCTTTTCAATTAGATTAAGGAACAACCCTGCCAGGAAGCAACCGATAATATTAACAAGAAAAGTAGCAATAGGAATCTCAGAAAACTGAAACTTATAGGTCAAAATATTAATGATATACCTTAATGCCGCTCCAATGGCACCGCCCAACCCAACTATTAATATTGATCTAAACATATTCAATATTAAAAATAATAATTGAATTATCCTTAAGAATCTGCCTTATTGATATTTTTTCAGTAATTGAGCATTAATAACTTTAGATATTTCTTCTGCTTTTGAAAGTACCATAAAATGTTCGCCACCTTTAATCACTTTATCGGCATCGACATATTCAAGCTTAACCATTTTATCTGCACTTCCATTGATTTGATAAGCGAAGGGTGACTTATTGGGATGTTTCCATTTACCAATTGCTTTCAGTGCCCATTTTAGAAACTTTGCGTCAGTATCTTTCAGGATAGATTTTAATAAAGCTTTTTCTTCAAGGGTATGGGTACCAAAAAGATTGTAGGTAAATTTATTAGTTGATTTTAGGAAAGGTGCTGAGAATGGACTTAGGAGCACAAATCCAATAAGTCCTCTGTAGAATTTCCCTATTGGCCTGCCCACAGAATTGCTGGATATCAGGATTATTTGTTCCGGACGAATCTTCTCCGAGATAACTGTTGCCATCATACCTCCAAATGATAAGCCGACTATTTGAAAGGGTTTCGTTGTATCTATTTGGGAGATAAGTCTTCCCGCATAATCCTCAATGGTCTCTTTTCTTTTAGGATCGATCCATTCTATATTAATTACATTGAACTTTGGATCTATGTTCAGATTTTGGAATACCCTTTTATCCGCACCTAATCCACTGATAAAGTAAACATTCATTTTATCATTTTTAACTTGTCCCAGCATACTTGTCGGATTGTAGAAATTTAAGATCATGAATATAAATGCATAGATAAATTGCTTCATACGAACTTTTTTTACGATTTTTTTATGACCCTTTCGTGTGCCATGGTATTATTACGCAAAATCCAATAAAATAGTTTTGACGGTGGTATTAATTTAGAATAATTACTTTTGCCAATAATTTTTAGATCCAGGAGATCCTGTTTTAAAATTTTTCTATGTTAAAAAGTATTTATAGATTTTTAAGCCCAAAGTTCCAAAATATTTTTCTTGATTATAAAGTGGATATGAGGCCGCGCTATGGGCATGGCTTACCTGCTCATAAAGGTCTATACGAAATTATAAATGCACATAGAAGTGATTATGAATTGATTCTGAAGGAAGCATTAAAGTATAAAGAGCAATTTTGGATAATCAAGGATAGCAGTATTGAAAAAGATTCTATCAAGCCGGCTTGGAATAATGGATTTTTGCCGGGGCTGGACATTATTGCGATTTATGCCATTTTAGCCAAATTCAAACCTTCAAAATATATTGAAATAGGCTCTGGCAATTCAACCAAAGTAGCATATAAAGCGAAGAAAGAGTTAGGCCTTACTACTAAAATTATTTCGATTGACCCTATGCCTCGTGCGGAAATTGATAGCCTGGCTGATGAAGTTCACAGAAAACCATTTGAAAACCTTGATTTTGACATTGTTGATCTACTGGAAGAAAATGATATTCTTTTCGTGGACAACTCTCATCGCATACTTCCAAATTCGGATTCTATGGTTTTTTACATGGAAATTCTTCCAAGGCTGAAAAAAGGTGTGATCGTTCACATTCATGATATCTATCTGCCATATGATTATCCTCAGTTTATGTGTGATAGGGCATATTCTGAGCAATATGGTCTAGCCATTTATCTCCTGGCCAACCCGGAAAAGTATAAAACAATCTTTCCAAATTACTTTGTTTCAGAAGATAAAGAACTTTCGTCCATCTTAAGTCCTATTTGGGATGGTGATTCTATGAAAAATGTGGAAAGACATGGTGGATCTTATTGGATCAGGATTGAATAATGATGTTAGATATACACTAGATTCGATTGAGGTAGTGGTCGTGTCGGTCAGTGGTCAGCAGTCAGGTCGTAGTAATGAAGGAATCGTTCGTGCAAAAATTTGTCGAAGCAAAATCGCTTTGTGACATTTATAAATTACAGATAAGGCTCTATGTGATGCTATATTAATTACGAAAAATAATCTCTCAAATCCATTTGCCGAACAGAAAAACTAGAATCTGTAAATCAGAAAAAAATTCCTTGTGTTAAAAGTCCCGGCAGGGTCAGACACTCAACGTCAGAGGTTAAAAAAAATTAACTACCCCTATTTAAACTTATTTCTTGCCAAATACTTTCTTCAGAAGATCAGTGACCTGTGCAGCAGCATTGTTTCTAATATTGATCTCTTCTTTAGCAATCAATACCATAAGTCCGTCGATTGCTTTATTCGTTACATATGCCTCCAGGTCAGGATTTTGTTTTTGAACAAAGGGAATTTTGTTATAGGTAGTAATCAAAGGTGTCCAGTAAGAGGTTACTTTGACTTTATCTATTGCACTTCTGACTATTGGCGTGAAGGTATTTCGTAAAGATTCAGAAGTGTTTGTCCTAAGATAATTGGTGGCAGAAGTATCAGCACCTTTGAGGATGTTAAAACCATCTTTAACAGTCATGTTTTTGACAGCTGAGACAAAAATCGGAGCAGCACTTTTCGCTGCTTCTTCAGCAGCTCTATTAAGCGATGCCTCAAAGTCTTCGACTTGTTTGCTCATGCCTATTGCAACAAGCTTTTCTTTCATATTCCGGGCTTCTTGAGGCCATGGAATAAAGATTGCTGGGTTTTTATAAAATCCATCAACTTTTGAAGCGAGTCCAGCAGAGTTCTCCGCGCCTATTGTAAGAGCTTCTTTAAGCCCGGCAACAACTTCGTCATTTGAAAGCGAAACGTTTCCATTGCCGGAAGTTATTTCTTTGGCAGCTTTCTTAGCTTTTGAGAATAAGTCACTTTGAGCATTTAAGTTCAAAGTTAAAAGACAAAGAATAGAAAAAAATATTAGCTTTTGAAATTGCATGTTTTGTTTTTGTAAGTAAGTAACGATTTATGTGATCCGTATGTTTATTCTTGAAAAAATATTAAGAATATTCTAACAAAATAGTACTTTTTGCTTGATACAACCATCGGAGTTTTATTCTAATTTCTAATTTTTAATTTAATAATACCAACGTTTTTAGAGTTTCATTTCTAACACTGAAACTTTATCAATTGAAAAACAAAGCAAGCCACAGAATTCTGTGTAGATTCTGCAGCCTGCCTTGAATATAAAAAAATACTACCCTCTTCCTGAACGTTTTCCTTGTCCACTCGATCTGTTTTGACCGGAAGGAGCTTTGGAATTGCTTCTTTCGCTTCTTTTTACATCAGACCTTTGTTGTCTGCTATTACTTTTCTCCACTTTTTCAGGGTGGGAATTTCTCTCTTGCCTTTGAGGTTTGTTATCTCTGGATGGAGCTGTGCGCGGTTCTGAGCGCTGTGAAGGCGTATTTTGTTCACTCCTGTTTCTTTCAGACGATCCTCTTTGGTTTTCTCTTACATCAGATCTTTGCTGCCTTTGATCAGAAGGTTGAGTTCTTTGTCTGTCACGACTATCCGCCTTAGGAGTAGTTCGTTGATCAGAGCGTGAAGTTTTGTCAACATTGCTTCGGGAGTCAAGTCTGTCTGCACGGTCAACTGAGCGGCCACGACTGCCCTCATTTCTGATCACTATCTTATTGGTTGTTCTGTAATTATTGACAACTTTTTCATTGCGTACTTTGACTGTATTTGAAGTCATTCTATGTGGATTGTAAGCCGCTCGTGCTTTATAGCACCTTGGTTGACTAATCACATGGTAATGATTGTGGTAATGATAAGATCTTGGATAGAAGTTATGCCAATACATTGGTCTCCATGGATTCCAATATGATGGATAGCGGTGCCAATGCCAAGGAGAAACATACACTATATAAGCAGGTTGATAGATAAACCTCACACAAGGCCATGCCCATACGTTGAAATACAATCTAACAGGAGCCTTGTATTCAAATGGTGAAGGGCCGCTTTTTACATCACCGTTGACTCTGATATCATTTTGAGTTTCTTCCATCGCCGGTTCTACGTATACGTCTTTACCATAGATATCAGCATCTCCCACTATTTGTGCAATAGCGTCATCCTTACCTTTCATCTCTATTTCGATAACAGCGATGTCCTGGCTTTCATTTTCTGAAATAACTGCTTGAAGCACAATGGCATGGACATCACTTTCTTTTTTGTCTATTACTTTGATATAATCAATCTCTCCATCGCCATTGAGATCCAGATTGTTCACATTATTCTTCTCGTCATTTATAGCTTTTTCAAAATCTTCCGGTGAAGTTGCTTTGCTAAATAAGTCCATAGCTCCCTGCAAACTAAAATTGTCTCCAGGCAAACCTGTTGAATCAGCCTTTATATCAGCTTGACTAAATGCTGTTAAGCTGAAAAAAATACTAAAAATGAAAACACCAAATAATACGCTCTTGTTTTTCATGATTTTTTAATTTAAAATTTAAATATCTTTTGTTAAATCGTTTTATCCACATTCAATAATTTTGGATCTGCAGATCATTTAATTACCTATTGGATGTAAATAAAACGATTTAGTTTAAGCTGTAGTCGCACGAATAACATTAATGTTGCGTTAAACAAATGAAAGAATGTTAAAATTCTATAATTGGGAAATTGGATTAATGTTCTAAAACTAAATATTCTCCACATATTTACTATTTTTCAACTGTTAAAATTTATTTTTTAAATATTTAAAATAATTTAGTTTTGACATGAAATAATGAATCAGATCACTGAATGAAGCAAAAGAAAAAACATCTTCCTATAATTTTACTAATTCTCGGCTGTTTATTGTTACTAATTGAAGTAGCAAGGATAATTGCAGAGGTTCAGGTTAAAAAAGTACTAAGGGTACAAATAGAAAATTTAAAAAAGAGAGGAATTCAAGTTGATTATGCCAATGTGCAGATAGGTTTATTTAATAGATCTGTGGTGCTTTCTCAAATCAATGTTTCTGCATTGAATGAAAAGGATAGTGTCTTTCATGCCACAATAAGGAAGATCAATCTGGTAAATATCGATATAAAAAAGGTGCTTTTCCTGGATCACTTGGACATTCGCAAACTTAATATCTCCGGTGTTGAAGTGGAGACTCATGCTAAATATAAATTGAAAACATACAATAAGCCTGAAGATGAAAAGTCTAAACTTAGAAGCATAAAGATCCATAATATAGTTTTTGATAATATTGAATGGAGACGATGGGATGCTAATGATAGTCTCGGCATGATCACCAATCTTAATAAATTGATGATAGATGGTTTCAGGATTGATTCTTTGCAAAAAAAACCGCTTAAGTATGAATTTGAAGGGCTAAGTTCGGCTGATATTGCCATGAAAATGGATAAGGGAAAACATAAAGTTACTATTCAGAAGGCGCACTATGATGAAAGCAAACAAGATCTTCTTCTTGATTCCATAAGTGTGATACCTCAATATTCTAAAGCTGATTTCCCTACCTATTTTGATCATCAGGTGGATCGTATCACTGCATATTCCAAGTCAATTCATTTACTTGGATTGACTCTTTGGGATCAAAATTCAATGTATCTGAGAGCACGTAAATTACTAATGGACTTTCAGCTTGAAGTGTATCGAGATAAAATTAACCCAAATAAAAAAACTACATTATCTGAATTACCAACAGATATACTTAAAAAGTTCAAAGTCTTTTTTAATATTGATACGTTGGAAGTTAATAATAGCTTCGTAGCATATGAAGAACTGAACAAGAAGGAAAGGGATCCAGGAAGAATATTTTTCAGTAATTTGAATATCAATGCTAATGATTTCACTAACGATACTTCAAAGCTTTCGAATATTTTGAATGTAAAAGCAAGGTTTATGGATAAAGGGCTTATGGATGTACAATTCACTTTTCCCTTTAATAATATTGAAAAATACAAAGCTTCAGGTCACATTGCACCATTTCAGCTTACAGAATTGAATAGTATTCTTAAGTCAGCTGTCCTTATTGAAGTTAAGTCCGGATTATTAGATACTTTGAGTTTTCAGTTTACTTATGATGATAAGCTTGCTACAGGTAGGGTGAATTTTTCCTATAAAGAATTAAAGGTCAACGCTTTCAAGCCAAAGAACCCTGATAAAGTAGCCATTTTTAAGACCATTGCCATTAACCAGCTTATCAAGATCAACAAAGTTATTAATGCAGATCTCACTGGTAAAATTAATTATCCTCGTAGTCCAATGAAATCAGTTTTTAGTTATTGGTGGAAGTCCTTGCTGTCCGGACTTAAGGCGGCATTCATTAAGGACGGGAATTTGCGACCCAACAGGAGAGCCACAAATAGTCCTTTACCGGCATTTGATTAAGTTTTTTTCCATTATATTTTGTTTCTTTACCTGATATAACTCTATGTCAGTAGTAAATAATTCAGAAAAAAATCAACTCAAAAAGGTCCTTGGACTAGGCTTCGGTATTGCCATCGTAATTGGCGGTACGATCGGTGTCGGTATTCTAAGGACGCCGGGTACTATAGCAGCGCAATTGCCCAATATCTGGCTTATCCTTTTATGTTGGTTGGTAGGAGGGCTTTATATGTTTATCTCTGCCATTTCTTATGCAGAACTCGCTGCTATGATGCCAAAGGCAGGCGGAATGTATAATTATGTTAAAATTGCCTTTGGGAATTACTTTGGGTTTATCGTAGGTTGGTTTGATTACATTGTCAATGCGATGGCGCCTGCTTATTATAGCATCGTCATCAGTGAATACCTCTTGTTACTTTTTCCAAATATTCCACTTAGTAAAACCATTATGGGACTTCTCATATTGTCTTCTTTTGTGGGCCTCAATTTATTAGGAACCAGGACTGGTAGTATATTTCAGCAGATTACCTCTGTTATCAAAGTATTGTTTTTCCTCTTTTTAATCATTGCCTGTTTCGGATGGGGATCGGCCTCAGTAAATCCTGCAGAGGTGGTAACTCATCTTGGCGAACCGAAAAGCCTGCTACTACCTTTCTTTATTGCGCTTCAGTTTATTACAGGTGCATATAACGGGTGGTGGAATGCAGCTGTATTTGCTGAGGAAGATACTGATCCGGGAAAGAATTTGCCTAGATCCTTTTTTATAGGTACACTTATTATCATCGCTATCTATTTGTTGATCAATGCTGCTTTATTTTATGTAGTCCCTGTTGATCAAGCTGCAAATAATCCTTTAGTTGCATCACAAGCTGCTGAACTGGTCTTTGGTAAGGCAGGTTTTATCATTATGGTATTATTCGCATTGTTTTCTTTGATCAATATTCTCAATGCCTATATGATGATCCCTGCAAGAATTCTTTTTGGTTTAGGTAGGGACGGATTATTCTTAAAACGCGCAACAGTGGTCAATTCTGGTGGAAGTCCTGTCTTTGCTTTGATCTTTTCCTTCATTCTTCAGGCTATCCTAGTTGTCATTAGTTCCTTTGATCAGCTCTTTGCTTTGGGGTCATTTTTAGGAGTTTTAATTTTAGGCTTGACTTTTTATTCAGTTATTTTTCTACGAAAAAAGTACCCTGATATGAAACGTCCCTATAAAGCCTGGGCATATCCATGGACAACTATTATAGCACTTATTTCTACTTTTGCCCTGATTATTTTCTTTTCTATCAACGACTTCAAAAGTTTGGTCATCAGCATTGTTTTGATATTGATCTCTATTCCTGCATTTAAGTTGGTTAGGAGAGGGAATCAGTAATCAGTAGTCAGTAGTCAGCAATTGAAGATTACCACAAATTTTGGTAAAGAACGACCTTCTAACCTTCTCACCTTCTCACCTTTAGAATTGATAATGAGTAATAGGTAATGGGTAATGGGTAATGAGAGCGGGCGGAACTTCTGGAATTATATCAAAGGCGAATATTGAGCTGTAGATATATGAATTAAATAGAGATTGTTTGGTGTTTGGTTCTAGGTGACTTAATAGAGTCGATTTCCAGCCTAAAGTTTATTGCCTTAAGCTTACAGTCAAAAGAAGGCCTGAAAGGTCGTTTCCCTCCAGCGAATTGCGAAAGCTGTTTGCGAATTAATGAAATATATTCCAAATAAATCAGAGTAATCAGAATCCGACTTAATAATTATCCACATCGAAGCTATCAGCAATCAGTAATTAGTAATCCAGTAATTGAAGTTTACCACAAATTTTGTAAAGAACGACCTTCTCACCATCTCACTTTCTCACCTTTAGAATTGATAATGAGTAATAGGTAATGGGTAATGGGTAATGAGAGCGGGCGGATCTTCTGGAATTATATCAAAGGCGAATATTGAGCTGTAGTTATATGAATTAAATAGAGATTGTCTGGTATTTGGAGTTTGGTTCTAGGTGACTTAATAGAGTCGATTTCCAGCCTAAAGTTTATTGCCTTAAGCTTACAGTCAAAAGAAGGCCTGAAAGGTCGTTTCCCTCCAGCGAATTGCGAAAGCTGTTTGCGAATTAATGAAATATATTCCAAATAAATCAGAGTAATCAGAATCGGACTTAATAATTATCCACATCGAAGCTATCAGCAATCAGTAGTCAGTAATCAGTAATCAGTAATTGAAGTTTACCACAAATTTTGTAAAGAACGACCTTCTCACTTTCTCACCTTCTCACTTTTAGAATTGATAATGAGTAATAGGTAATGAGTAATGGGTAATGCGAGCGGGCGGAACTTCTGGAATTATATCAAAGGCGAATATTGAGCTGTAGATGTATGAATTAAATAGAGATTGTCTGGTATTTGGTGTTTGGTTCTAGGTGACTTAATAGAGTCGATTTCCAGCCTAAAGTTTATTGCCTTAAGCTTACAGTCAAAAGAAGGCCTGAAAGGTCGTTTCCCTCCAGCGAATTGCGAAAGCTGTTTGCGAATTAATGAAACATATTCCAAATAAATCAGAACAATCAGAATCGGACTTATCAATTATCCACATCGAAGCCATCAGCCATCCGCTAATAGCCATCAGCAATCAGTAATTAGTAATCAGTAACCTTACGGAACGACCTTTTCACTTCCTCGCCTTCTTACCTTCTTAAAATGTACCGTCCGTCTGCTGATTCTTTCCATTGAACGGATTCATTCTGCTCATCGACTTTATCTCCATACCTGAAGCCCGCATGACGGCACGATCACCGAACCGGTCGCGGATATGATCCATAGATTGATATAGGCTGGTTAATTTTGGAGAGTCCTCAAATAATGAGAACTGGTGACTGCCTTGGACGAGTTCGCTGAAGCGGAGTCCGATCAGCCTGACGAGGACGCGACGATTGTATAGTTTGTCGAAAAGACCGGCGACTATCGGCAGAATTTCATGGTCGGCTGCGGTATAAGGGACCTTTTTCTGTAGGGTCTTGGTATCGAAATCAGAATAGCGGATCTTAACCGTGATGCAGGCGCAGACTTTATTTTCCCTTCTTAGTTGTAAAATGAGGCTTTCGACCATGGCTACGAGGATCGATTTTAGTCTTGTCACGTCGATGGTGTCTTTGTCGAAGGTACGTTCAGAAGATATGGATTTCTGTTTGTTATATTGCACCACGGGTGACATGTCGATGCCATTCGCCTTTTTCCAGATGGCTACACCATTCTGTCCCAGGGCACCTTCCATCATTTGTATGGGCATATTCTGGACGGTATTGATGCGACGGATGCCCATTTCGCAGAGTGTTTGAAATGTTTTTAATCCTACCATCGGGATCTTGCGGACAGAAAGTGGGCTTAGAAATTCTTTTTCGGTGCCCAGGTCGATGCGGATCTGATTGTTTGGCTTGGCTTCTCCGGTGGCGATCTTAGATACAGTCTTATTTTGAGAAAGCCCAAATGAGATAGGCAGCCCTGTTTCACGGATGATCTTTGTCCTCAGTTCGGACGCATATTTCAGGCATCCGAAAAACTTGTCCATACCGGTTAGGTCGAGGTAAAACTCGTCAATGGAGGCGATCTCATATACCGGAGCAGCTTCCTTAATGATCTCTCCCACCATTTGAGAATATTTGGAGTACAGCATCGAATCACCTTTCAACACGATAGCTTCCGGACATCTGTCGCGCGCCATCTTCATAGGCATGGCAGAATGAACACCATACTTGCGTGCTTCATAGCTGCAGGACGCCACGACGCCGCGCCCACTGGTACCACCAATGAGTATTGGTTTATTCTCAAGGCTGCTGTCCTGCAACCTTTCACACGATACAAAGAATGTATCCAGATCCATATGTAATATCGCTCTGCTGTCCATCATGCAAAATTACGAATAAGTCGTCAATATAATGATGAATAAGTCGTCATTATTTTAAAAGAGTAGAAGCCAGAGGTCTGAAGTCAGAAACTAGAGACTATCCATTGACATCTGGCGGCTAGATAACCAATTAATTTACCAATAGATTTGATTTCAAAAAGAAACAAGCTACCGCTTATATAGGGTGATACCTGCTGGCTTTTTCATAAAATTGAAAAAACTTCGTTACTATTTGTAAATGCCTTAAATTCTAATGGATTTCCGCTGAAATCAAAGACAAACATTGTTAATTGTTCTCCGGCTTTACCTTCATATCTTTTTTGTGGTTTAACCAAAAATTCGATTTTTTCCTTCTCAAGTATTTTCTGGATTCTTTGAAATTGATCGATTTCCAATAAACATCCAAAATGGGGTATTGGAACAATAATTCCATCCACTTTTCCACAATAGTCTAATTTTGGAAAATTATCACTTACATGAGCGGATAATTGATTATCAAAAAAATTGAAATCAATCCAATTTTCAGTTGATCTTCCTTCTTCACAACCCAAAATTTCAATGTAGAACTTTCGAGTTGTCTTTATATCTTTTACTTTAAAAGCGTAATGAAATTTACTCATCGATTTTGTTAATTTTATATTTTGTAATATATGTTTTAAGGCTGCAGGTAATGAATTAAGGCAACAAGAGGGCGAGGCTTTTGGAGATTATACGCTCGCGTTCGCAGGGTGTTGGGAGAGGCGCATCTCATAGGAGCGATCGGATGAGGCTATCTACTCGATTGTACAATGTTTTTTTGATTTTTAAGACTGTAATTATAAATATTATTTTTCATTAATATATATTGGCAATTCTGATCTTTCTATGATCTCACCTATTGGTTCAGAATAAAGACCCTTACTTCTTAATATGGATTCCACTTTTTGAGCAGCTTCTTTTTTGACAGCAATTAGTAATCCTCCACTGGTCTGTGGATCAAATAAGATATGTCGTTGCGTTTCGTCTTCAATTTTTAGCTTGTGACCGTAACTGTCCCAGTTTCTTAGCGTTCCTCCGGGTATACATTTTTTATCAAGATAGCTATGAATTTCTTTGAAAATCGGCACTTTGTTATAGTTAATATTCGCGGAGACATTACTGCCCTCACACACTTCCAATAAATGTCCCATTAGCCCAAATCCAGTTACATCTGTTAAAGCTGTAACCGCCTCTATTTCTGAGAGTTCTGATCCAACATCATTTAGAATAACCATCGAATTGGCAGCAATATCTATATGGTCTTCTTCTAAAATACCTTTCTTTTGTGCGGTAGCTAAAATACCAATACCTAAAGGTTTGGTTAAATAAAGTATGCTTCCTGGTTGAGCGGTATCATTACGTTTTAAATTCGAGATTACAACCGATCCGGTAACTGCAAGTCCAAATATAGGTTCAGGATTATCTATACTATGGCCTCCGGCAAGTATAATATTTGCATCAGAACAGGCTTTTCTACCACCTTCCATTACTTGAGCGGCAACTTCAGGAGCTATTTTGTCAATCGGCCACCCTAAGATTGCTATCGCCATTAATGGTTTTCCTCCCATAGCATATACATCGCTTATCGCATTGGTAGCGGCAATCCTTCCAAAGGTGAAAGGGTCGTCAACTATGGGTAAGAAAAAATCTGTAGTACTAATGATGGCTGTTCCATTACCCATATCATAGACCGCAGCATCATCTCTGGTGTCGTTACCTACCAAAAGGCGAGGGTCATCAATTTGGATAGAACTAGATTTTAATATGGTAGTTAATACTTTGGGTGATATTTTGCAGCCACAACCGGCACCATGGCTGTAGCTTGTCATTTTTATTGATTCATCCATTATTCTGATCTATTAAACTTATTAAAATATCCGCAATTTCTTCATGATTCGCGGAGGTGATTTCAAGTGTTTGAATTGAAGATTCTTCTCGTTTTTGTAATCCTTTTAAGTAGTATTTATCGTAATAAAATAGGATAATCTCTACAACTTGATTATAATTTTTGTTTTCAAGCGCATCCAAAGCGAATTTAGCTTTATCATATCCAAGCTTTTTACTTATTCGACTAATTGCAGCAGCCAACTTATCCTGGTTTAGATTAGCGTATGTATTAACAAGGTGTTCTATTCTTTTTTCTAATGGAATATTTAGGAAATATACAGGCATAACTCTCATACGAAGATAAAATAGATTAGGAATTGATACATTCCCAATTATTCTACTTTCATCCTCAATCCATATTGGTATATTAGAATTTAATCTTCTTAATATTGAAAAGAGCTTATTCTCAAATTGCTCAGTTGTAGGCTGAGGTGGAAGATCTATTCCTCCAAACACAGAACCTCTATGGTGAGCCAATCCTTCCAAGTCAACAACTTGTTGCCCTTTCTTTTCTAAAAAATGCAGTATTTCAGTTTTGCCTGTGCCTGTATATCCACCTAAGATTTTAAGATTAAAAGGTTCTTCAAAAGATCGCAACACATAATTTCTAAAAGATTTGTACCCATTTTCAATAACGTAAACCTTTTTAAAACCATGCTCGATAAGATGATCGGCAAAAGCGCTACTCCTCATGCCTCCCCGCCAACAATGCACAACAACTACTTTTTCAGGGGCAATCTCAATAGATTTATTTATAAATTCATTTAGTTTGGGAGTTACAAATTCATAACCAAGCTCAATTGCCCTTTCTTGTGACACTTTTTTATAGGCAGTGCCAACTATTGTGCGCTCTTCATCAGTAAATAAATCAACATTATGAGCATAGGGAATATGTCCTTTGGCAAACTCTCCAGGTGACCTGACATCAATAATTGGAATGTGCTCTAAATTTTGAAAGTAAAAATCTATGGTAATGATTTGTTTCATTTTAATGTCTGTATAATTTTTCAGCGGTAAACTTGTTAAATAAAAGGGAGCCTGCAAGTGATGCGCAAGTAGGGTGGTGGAGGAGCAGACATCGGAGCAGTCGGTTGAGGCCGTCTAAGCTATTGGCCAATGGCATTATATCAGAGCTAAAAATTCTTTCGTTGATAGTACAGGAATTTTTGAATTTTTGAAATCCTTCTTATTTCGAGTGATAATTACATCGATTTGATTTTCGATAGCAGAGTAATACTGAAGTCCATCTTCAAAGTCTGGGAAACTCTCATCACTCAGTGCTAATTCAGCTATTTTGTCATCTAAATTTAATAATTCTACCAGAACTTTAAATTTTCTTAAAATCTCTCTTGCTTCCTTTGCCGATTTTAGTTTGGTTAGAATGTAATTTGTATTCGCAAATGTTAAAGATGAAATTGTTAGTACCAGTTCTTTTTTGTCTGCGCGAGAAAATAAATCGGCAGCTTCATCATAGAACTTCTCTCTTTTTGAAAGAAGATCCATAACAATATTAGTATCAATTAGTAATCTGCTCATTTATATTTCTCTAGTAAATAATCTGCATAAGCATCTTTTACATCAAAATCTTTGTCCAGTGAAATTACACCGCTTAAACTTTCTACAAGTGGTGTAATTTCTGGTGAACTTTTATTGCGTTTAACGAGCGTGGATAAATAGGACTCGATAAGTTTCGATAGACTAATATCATTCGATTTAGCATAATCTTTTGCACTTTCGATAATTGACTTATTCAGACTCAGTGTGAGTTTTTTGTCCATAAACATTATTTTACGTACAAATATAATTAAAAATTACGTAGAACTCCGTTAGTAATAGATTTTATTTTGTTTGTGCTTAGCTTATTGGGCTTCGAATAAGCTGGCGATTTCGAAGCACTGCTGTAAGGGATCTGCCACCACAAAATTTAATAAGAAGCGCAAAGTTTCATATAACCACTGAGCCGCCGATTTCTTTTAGGCGCTGTGTTTGTGCCACAAATGGCAAACCCTTCTGTAAAATTAGCACAATTCAAAGAGAGCGAGGATGGTTGAAAGGACATTTATTATTAAGGGAATGGATGTCAAATTTTGAGAAATTATCATCGCTCAAAGCCAATTCAGTTACTGAGTCATCTAGATTTAATATTTCTACGAGAACTTTAAATTTTTTTTAAAATCTATTTTGCCAACTTCACCGAACTGCCTTTGAATTCAAATTAGCGAATTTATCAAGCCTGAGGTTGGATGAAGTTAAAAGTTAATACTTCTTAAAAATTCATTTGGACTCATAAATGGAAGAATTGAATTTTTAAAATCTTTTGGATTTCGTGTAATTATAATTTCACACTATGAATCGATAGCATTGAAGTGATGCAAAGCGTCTTCATAATCAGAAAATTTTGAATTCAAACTTTTTTCCATAATACTTTCATCAATTTTGCAGATTTCACTAAACAATTTGAATTTCCATAGTTTCTCTTTTGCTATTTTAGGATTTTCATGTTTACTAGAAAATAATTTACCGTTGCATACGAAATCGGCAAAGAAACAAGCGCAACTTTCTTTTGGTCAGCCAATGACGCTATCTTTGCAGAGGCGAAATAGAAATCTTCGCGCTCGCCTAAAAGATCTAGCATTATGTTTGTGTCAACATAAATTCGCTTTCTTATTTATATTTTTCGGTTAAATATTTGTGATATTCTTTTTTGTAATCTAGGTCAGACGGTATGTTTACGCCAGTTTGTAAGCTTTTGACAAATGGTGAAATTTCAATTTCATCATCATCGTTTTTCTGACCAGAGGTTAATGAACCTAAGTAGTTTTCGATCAAACGAGACAAACTAAGTTTCCTCCTGGAAGCGTATTTTTTAGCTTTTTTAATTATTTCTTGATCGAGCTTTAGTGTGAGTTTAGCATCTATATTAAATTTTCTATATATAAAATAGATTTTTGTTGATATTGTACCAATGAAGCTGAAATAATTTTGGTTAACGCCTGTTAGCGGATCGTTGTTCTCTTTCGTTCATGTCGGTCAGAATTATTTTGTAGGCTTTTTGTCAAGGAATTTTTCAATCATTGGAACAACAAGGTCGCTTTCTTTAAATTCAGGTGTTATTGTTGTAATTTCTCCAATGTATTGTCCGTGTCCACCCGGAATTATTGCTAATTCAGAATTTGAAATTAGTCTGTGCAATTCAATAGCGTGTTCTGGAGTGATAACGTCTTTGTCACCAATAATGATTAAAGTCGGGGCTTTGATAGATTTTATTTGCTCGTCCGGAATATCTTTGAAGTTTACCATTCTCTTTGCATCTCTGTCATGCATAACTTGTAAACCATTTGTGTCTGCGGCAACTTTTTTATAACCATCTTTTAGAAGTTCGGGCATATTTTCAAATTTGGCATTTTCCATAAAGCCCCAAAACCATTCAGGAACTCCGTTTCGTTTGGCAAGTGCAGAACCTAAAATTATTTTGTCAACTAATTCAGGGTGTCGAATAGCTATTTGTAAAGTAGTTGTCCCATCGTTGCTAAAACCGAAAAAGTCCGCCTTGTCTATTTTTAAGTTTTTGAGAAGTGTAGCAATATCATCTGCATCCTGTTCAAATGTTAAGTCAGCATTTCGGTCATTTGTCCGCCCGTGAGCTTGAAGTTCTATTGCAATTACTTGTCTGTTTTTGGCAAGCAATGGAATGATTTTCTCAAAGTTTGTCTAAATTGTCGAACCACCACCGTGAATTAAAACAATTGGTTTCCCTTGTCCATGAATTTCATAATACATTTTCAGTCCATTCACTTCCGAATAGCCATTTTTAAAAGTCAAACTGTCGCTTGTTGTAGTCGCCATGCTCTTTTCTGTGTTTTGTGTTTTGTCGTTGCACGAAGTCAATGTGAAAATTGTCAATGCAAAATAAATAATTGTCTGTTTCATTTTCTGTTGGTTGTGTTCTCCTTTGCAATGACCGTTAACGGTTTCGGGCTTTGCGAAGGTGGCGATTTTTACCACAAATGTTCATACAAAGCACACACTTCAAATTTACGAAAAACTGTATTACGAAGCACTAAACCGCCACTTTTGCCAAGCCGCTGTAGCGGTAGTGCTTTTTCTTCTGTCGTTTCTGTTTACTACAATACAAAAAAGTTTCTTGTTCGAAAACAAGAAACTTTTGAAATTATTTTTGATTTAATTTATGGCTTTACTAAAGTGTAATGTTCTTGTCTTGCACTTGAAAAATCCATTAACGAACCAAAGGCTTGACCTTCTTTTAGGGTCATAAAAATTGGCGTCCAAGCTTCTGCACTTTCTTTGTCGTCCCATCGAATGATGATAAGCCAAGTTCCATCTGTATCCTGATAAACGTCTCTGCCTTGATAACCTTTTTGGTTTTTGATTTTGCCGACCCGGATTTCATTTTCGGCTTTTAAAAATTGTTCTTTTGTTACTTCTGATTTTAACTTGAAGCGAACAACCTCTAAGTATTGAGTTTTTACTTCCATAGATTGTTTTGTTTTTTTTGTTTGTGCAGTTGCAATAGTTGTAACGGCAAACATTGCGATTAAGATTGATAAAAATTTGACTTTGTTCATTTTATTTTAAATTTGTTTGTTAAAAAATTCCATTCGTACTGTTGGAAAATCTATCATTGACCCCAAAATTTTCATTGTTGGGTCTTGCTTTAAGGCTTCAAACCATGCGTCCATATTGGCTTTGGTGTCAAAACGCATATCCATTAACCAATTTCCGTCTTTGTCGGTGCTTAATTCACGACTGATAAACCCCTTTTGGGATTTTATTAATCCGTTTCTTACGGCTTTTTCGGCATCAATAAATTGCTCTGTTGTAAAGCCTTCCTTCAATTTGAATTTAGCTATTTCTATGTATTCCAATTTTGAATTTACTTTTTTGGTTTGTGCATTGCATAAGATTGAAAAGGCGAAAAATGTAAATAGTATTAAACCTAATATTTTCATTTTGCGTCACGTTTTTGAATAACACCAATTAAAGTTTTAATCAAAAATATTTCTGCAGTTAAAAACACCAAAGGCATTGCAATCATTGCATCAACTTTACCTGAAACAAAAGTCATAATTATGGTTTGAATTTCTACCAATGCTCTTATGATTAATACAATTGTAATACTTTCAGGAACGCCTTTTAAGGCTACAATTAACAAACCCAAACCAATCGCTAAATTCCTTGCTGCAAACTCGTTACTGGCTTGCTTTAAAATCCCATTTGTCAAATCCAAACCTGCTCCGTTGTGAAATAAAATAGACATATCAAAGTAGCCCATTATGCCAAATAGGATATTTAAAAGGGCTAAAACGCCAACGGAAATGCGTACCCATTTTGGTACAAAATCTATATGTGTTGTCATAGTTTTATGATTTTAATTGTTTCATTGCTGTCCCCCAATCTTCTAGATGGTGAACAGATTTTAATTGACCGTTTTCTATTGTATGAAAATCAATCGACATAATTTCGAATGATTTTGTACCGTCAGTAGGCAAACCCATAAAATCGCCATTAGGTGTACCACTTACTTTGCTGCGAACAACAAACTTGTTGCCTTCGCAAATCATATCTTGTGGTTCCCATTTCAAATCTGGAATTAATTTCCAAAAATGTTCTAATTGTCCAATCAATGCTGATTTTCCTTTGCTTTCAACAGAACCTGATGAAATAAAATCGTCTGCTAAAATTTTGGTTAGGATTTCTGTTGATGTTGTCTCGGTATTTACAGTTAATGCTTTTCTGTAAAATGCAGTTAACGCTTCTCTGTTTTTGTCCATTTTTATTAATTTTTGAATTGTTAATAATGATGGTGCAAAGATGAAACGACTTCAAATTTTGAACAATGGACA
The DNA here is from genome assembly GCF_016707225.1 of Candidatus Brachybacter algidus. Taxonomy (NCBI): domain Bacteria; kingdom Pseudomonadati; phylum Bacteroidota; class Saprospiria; order Saprospirales; family Saprospiraceae; genus Candidatus Brachybacter; species Candidatus Brachybacter algidus. The sequence goes on from NZ_JADJID010000001.1 coordinate 859,138, forward strand.
AATCAGCCTTTGTATGGTACTTTTGGGAAAGTTTATTTAGAAAGGTACTTTTCTCGAAATTCTACGGGTGTAGTTTCGGTGTTTTTTTTGAAATAGCGAACAAAATAGGCTGGGTCTTCAAAGCCTAGATCTTGTCCGATTTCTTTAATTGTAAGGTGGCTATAAACCAAAAATCGCTTTGCCTCTAATAGTATTCTTTCATTGATTATCTCTTTTGGAGTTTTGCCCAAAACTTTTGAAGTCGCTTGTCCTAATCTCTTTTCTGAAATGAATAATTGAGAAGAATAGTCATTTACTGCTTTCAGCTTTGTGAAATTAGTTTCTAATAAATCACGGAATAGTAAAGTATAGTCAAGGTCAGCACCTTTTTTTAAATCTCCAAAACCTTGTTTTCGTTTTTCCCTTTCAGCTAACAATAGAAAATTGTGCAAATGATTTTTAAGAATAAAATGTTTTGTGTCATCATCAGGCAAATTCAATTCTTCTGTAATATTGTCGCAAAGCCTTATAAATAGTTGTAGAGATTTCTGATTAAGTTTAATAGTCGCCTGTTTGGAAAGGTCATTGAACAATATAGAACTTCGTAAAAATTTACTGTCCGAGAAAAAGTCCTCAGTAAAAATGAGTATTCGCCCTTCGTAGTTCAGCAATTGGTCAAACTGATGTACTCGATCCTTGTCTATAAACAGTAAACTATAGGGTTGTATTTTTATTTTTTCAAAATCTACATAATGTGTCGGTTGGCAATTATCAAAGAGAAAAACGTGGTAAAAATTTGTTCGATGTGGCGTTATTAAATGAGCTTTGTTTACTTTGGTCAAACTGTCCAACGGAACTACCTCAATTTGAAGTGGTGCATTTTGTTTGAATTTCAGTTTTTTTATTTCGTCCGCCATCTCTTATTTGATAGTCCAAAGTTACTTTTGTCTGCGATTATTGTCTCCACGTTCGGTCTTAGCATTAAGCCTAACGTTTTGGCGGTATGAAATGTTGGGGGTTGCGGGCTACTTTCCTGTCCAGCTACACAAAACTTGTTGCGTGGCAGAATGATCGAATAACCACTTAATCCCCAATGTTTTATACCGCATGTTAACGCCTGGTTTTTATTAATGTTAACTCAGAACGTGTTTTTCCGCTTTTCACCCTATTTACAAAAGTTTTCTCAAGTGTCAGTTCTTTACAGATTTCTTTAGTTGTTAATCCAATATTTGTCAATTCAATTATTTTTAGTACGACTTTGTCAGGGTGCTTAAAGTTTGGATGTTTTGAACCTTTTAAAAGTCCAGTTCTTTGTTTTCTAATCCCTGTTAAATGCGCCCAATTGTCACCACTTTTAATTTTTGCAATGCAATCTATAGTAACATTAAAAGTATTACTAATTTTTTGTAACGTTAGGCCACTATTTAGCAATTTTTTTATTTCTAAAACATTTTCTTTAGTCAGTTTCGAAGATGGATTTAATTCTCCAACAAGGGCTTTTACTTTATTTATTTTACTTCTTTTTTCCTGATTTTTTTTTACGAGGTATTCTATTTTTTTAAAATTAAATTCTTCCAGCAATTCATTAAATATTTGGTCATTTAAATCTACTTGTGTATATGTTTTATCATTTTTAATTTCAGTTACAATTCTTTGACTGATATTACAATAATCCGCAATTATATAATTTGGAATTTCTTTTCGTAGAAGAAATTTTATCATAAGAACCTGATAATCATTTAATCTACTTTGTGCTTTTAAATCAAGCAAATTAATATCGAATGAATCAATTTCATCCTTTGTTGGTATAACACTTTGCCATTTATTGTCATTTTTTATGTCATTAATTGATGATTTATTGATATTAAAGAACTTTGCAATATTAGTATTGCGAACACCTTTTTCTAATAATATCTTAATTTCCTTTACCGTTTGTTTTGTAAGTTTTGCCGCTGGGTGTTTTTCTCCTTGTCTAGCAAGTGACATTTTCTCTTTTGTTGAAGCTGAAAGTTTTTTCCCTTTGATACGTGTCTTTGCTGAAAGAGAATGTTTTATTCCATAATTGCTAAAGGCTGATATTCTGAGATTATATCCATATTTCTTATTGTTTGATTCATTTTTTTTCAATGTATTGATTTTCTAGCTTTAATAAAATTTCTTCAAAATCAGGTATTTCCTTGTCGAATAATTCTATGATATCAAATCTAAAGTTGCTGGCTCCATATTTTAAATAAGCCTGCTGCAAATGATGTGAAGAATGTATCTCGTTTTTGAGTTCAAATAGATGTTTTGAATACCTTTTCTGAAAATTAGTCGTTGAACCAATGTATTTTTTTGAATCAATCAAGTTTTCAATACAATAGATTCCTGACAGTTTCTTATTTTCTATATTCAAAGTGCTAATCATTCAAATTTGCAGTGTTTTTCTAAACTTGGCGTTAACTTATTTATATCGCTCACATTGTAGCGCATATATCGCTCATTTGGACATATATGCGCAATAAACGTGAGGCTTATTTTTCTCAAATATATTCAATCTAAAGGATTAAATCTGAATAAAAAGATGAGTTAGATAATAGTAAACATATTAACCCACGTAAGATTATTCATTCCTAATAATAGTGATAATTTAGCTTGGGCCTCTTGTCTTCTCTTATTTGCGGTTGGCTAGTTCGTTTAGCTACCATATTCTTATCTGCATTGCGCGGGACTTTCGCTTTACTTTAGCATTTTTCCCCGCATTGGGCGGGACTTACGCTTTGCTTCAGCATTCTTCATTAATTACTGTCCCACTAAAAACAGCGCATTATCAAACATCAACTTTCCATTTTCCCAAAAATTACGGAAAAGAATATCGTCTGTCAGGAATATAATCTGGCCGCGACCTTCTTCCTGTGTGCCGAAAACAAAGGAGTTTTTAAATTTTGGAATTAATTTGGAGCCTACGAATCCTTGTATCTGCTGATCTGCTTTGATCACTCCTACATTCCAGCCATTCTCCTTTATGTATTCATAAAATGAGTTATTCTGTTTAAGGGAAAAATAAAAGGGAGGATATCCAAAAGCCAATGGGTGAGAATTGTCCATAGAAACCTTGTAAATAGCGCCCGGACTGATGTTTGAGATTTCATCCTTCTCTCTGTTTTCGTATGTCTTGAGGAATTTATATGGGTCTTTATCTGTAGTATCCTTTGTATTGCGCTTTCGGAGATTGATCCATTTCAGATCTGTCAACTGATCCACCGCAGCCTCCAAAGCGATGAGTCGGCCTCCCTGTGAGATCCAGTTTCTAAGTATTTCACTCATTTCCTTATCCCGAAGGAATTTATAATTGCCATCAGCAAGGATGATGACATCAGTTTCTGAAAACTTTATATTGGCGAAATTAGAAGTATTCACAAGGCTGACGGGATAGTCAAGTTCTTTGTCTAAATGATGCCACACTTCACCAACAGCATAGGAAACACTGCCTTCTCCACTCATCAATACAATACGTGGAGGTTTGATAAAACGTATTTTTCCACTGCCCATATCAAAACCTTTGTCAACCATTCCACCATTGATCGGTGTGAAGATCGCATTGTATTTATCGGCTGCTTTATTAAGAATGGCAAGCAATTCAGCCCTAGATTGATTGCCATCATTTAATATCAGAACGGTACCTCGGTCAAAAGATTTGCCATTGATTGTAAATGGGTGTTCACTATATCTAAGCCTGATTTTTTTCTTTAACAATTGTGCAACCACTCGAGAAGCATTTCCACCATTCCACGCAAGTGCATAGCCATAGCTTTCTGAAAGTGGTGTACTTTCTTTTTTTAATGAATAGGGTGTGGTCACGACCTGTTGAAAGGAAGCAATGCCATCAATACCATAGACATAGGGTAGACTCCAGGCGGTAATGTCATACGTGACAGAATCAGATAACACAGATTTTGGCTCGAACAATACTTTGATGAGACTAGACCTTGACTGTTGTGTTTTAATGACTAGATCTTGATCTTTGATTTCATAATCTACCGATTTGCCTGAGAAATAATCGTAACCTTTTATTATGCCTGAACCAGAACCAAATTGGATAAGATTCAAGTCCATTAATTTTTTTATGCTTTCAAATCTGTTTTCATCTCCTTTGTTAAATCTTAGAACAAAAGTGTTGTAATCCTTTTTGGAGACTGACATTACATTCGAGTAATATTTAACGAATTCGTCATAAAGCAATGATGCATTTTTTGAAGCGACCTCTATTGTTGACATTCCAGTCGCAGTATGGTGATCTATCCTGTCTTTAAGTGTTAGTATAGATTCGTCGTCGACCTTTACAGCTACTCCTGCTCTTGCGCCACCTGCTTGTTCGTAAGTCATCCCTATACTTCCTGTATAAATAGGGTAGGTGTCGCCATAGGAAGGGTAGAATAGGTCGAACCTTTCATTAGTAAAATATAGCCAACTATTATCATCAAAGTATTTAGCATTATTTGTACCGATCGTTTTCTGAAAACTTCTCTGAAAAGGAGTGATAGCTTCATGGAATGGTTCTGCAGCAGGAGCGAAATAATATGGGTTATTCACGCTTTGTTCGTGAAAGTCGACATGAACCTGAGGTAACCATTGATTATAGAGCGCAAGTCGAGCTTTAGATTCTACTTGAGTTTGCCAGGCCCAATCTCGATTGAGGTCGAAATAGTAATGGTTGGCCCTTCCCCCCGGCCAAGGTTCCTGATGTTCTCTGGCCCAAGGATTAGTATCGGCATTTGTTCCGGACATTGATGTAAGCCAGTTGGTGTACCTTTCTCTACCATCAGGATTTAGACATGGGTCGATGATTATGATTAGGTCTTTTAACAACACATCAAAATTCTTATCAGTCATCAGCTTGTAATAAGTATTCAGCGCAGCTTCTGTGCCGGATGTTTCATTGCCATGGACATTATAACTAAGCCAAACGATGGATTTTTTGCCAATGCTGCTCACTTTACCATCATTTATAAGCTTTGCATTGCGCAAATTATTCAAACGGATCTCTTCTAAATTTTTTAAGTTTTCCGGTGTAGAAATGAATAGAGCGATGAGCTGTCTACCTTCATTAGTAGTGCCATAATTGATCAGCTTGATACTGTTTGAATTATTCGCTGCTTCTTTGGTAAAATAATCCAATACGGTGTGATGTGGAGTAAATTTAACGCCTAATTGTATTCCGGGAAATTCAGAAGGAGCAGTGGGTTGCGCAGATAATGAGTAAAATAAAAGGAAGCCAAATAATGAAAGCATTGATTTCAGCATAAAGAAATTTTATTCTTGAATTTTAAATTTTATCAAATATAGGAATACAAATCACCTTAAGTGTATGAATTTTTTAAATCCCGAAAAAAATTGTAAACAGAAATCAAACAACAAACATCAAACACCAAACTTCCAAAAAAAAGGGTTGAACAAGAATGCCAACCCCCTAATGTTATAATTATTATTTATGCTTTTCCTACCTTGCTAAGCACCAATGCGGTAATGGCACCAGCGATACCTACTAAAACGCCCGAAGCTAAAGAATCGACAATAATTGGAGTCATCGACTTAAAAACAGTTGATAAAGCATGCATGTTAAGATCAAAAGCCAATCCTGTCAAAAAGCCTAGTATGAAACCATATTTTGCTCCTGATGTGGCACTGACGCTCCCTGTCCATGTGAGTATCAAGGTCAGCAAAAGCCCTGTAATTAAATTTGAAGCAATCATAGCCCAATAAACCATGTCCTCCATTGGTCGGCTATTTGAAAAATTGGTACTTTCTGTCATATATCCCATCAGCAAATTGCCATAGATGAGCCATCCAAGGAAAAACAGACTGACACCTGCTGTAATTGTGCCAATTAAAATTTTTTGCAAATTCATAGTTTTGTATTTAAAAGGTTAAATGTGAATACTGACTTTTTTTAATACTTAACATCGTCTATTCAGAAAAATAGACTTCTATATGAATCATGGGAGTAAATGTTAAGTGAAATTAATGAAATAATTTGATTATTACATTAAAATAAATTAATGTAACAGTAGCCAATATTCGTAAATTATTAATATTGGTAATTTATTTTAAAAGAAAAGAATGTCTTTTATGATTGATTATCTTTTCAGTTATACATAAAATGATTGGATTCAATTAGAAAGCATGAATTGTGATTCATGCAAAATCCTGAAATAGTAGATCAAAGTCTTATTGAATATAATGGGCAAAAAAAAAGGAAGTCGTAAGACTTCCTTCTGTAATTATAGTGATCCCGCTGGGATTCGAACCCAGGGCCACATCATTAAAAGTGATGTGCTCTACCAGCTGAGCTACAGGATCAAGTAGCTGTTAATGCTTTTCTTCTAAAGCGGTGCAAAGCTACATTTTTATCTATTAAACCAAAACTTATAATAACTTTTTTTTAAATATTATTAAAAATATGTACTTGGTTGTTTTGTAACTATTTGATATATAGCTATTTGTTGTTAAATTAAAATTCTTAAATATATTTGATATTTGATTATATGTCTGGAAAATTACAGCTCAAACGTCTTTCCTTCGAATGCAAATTCAGTATTTGAAAATATTTCTAAGGACTCATCTACTAGTGGTTGAACATCAGCATATTTGGATGAAGGGTGACCAATCAGCAATTTCTTGACATTTGCATCCTTTGCCAATTGTGCTGCCTGACTTGCTGTACTATGACCGCGCTCTGCTGCTTTTATTGTGAAATCTTTCAGATAAGTTGCTTCATGATACAAAAGATCTATATTCTGGATAAGTTCGGATAGACCTGGCAGATAGCTGGTATCGCTGCAATAAGCGTAAGATTTAGGGGTATGTTTGATGTACAATGCCTCTTCGGGAGTCAGTTCTCCTTTATCCATTTGTATTTTTTCATTATTTTTTAATGAGATGATTTGCGCTGGATTTAAACCATACTTTTCTATGATTTCAGGTCTAATATTTTTTTGTCTGGGTTTTTCCCTGAATAAATACCCATTGCATGGTATTTTGTGCTTCAATGGTATATTTTCAACAGTAAAATTCTCATTGTCCAGAATTATGGAAGACTTTTCTGTATCAGTTTCAATGAAATCAATTTCGTAAGTAAAATGTGCTGAAGTGGCTTCGAAGATTTGCTCCATCATTCTTTTAATTCCAACTGGACCAATAATTATAATTGGTTCTGTTCTGCTTAAGAGAATTAAACTGGTCAGAAATCCAGGTAGACCAAAGACATGGTCTCCATGAAGATGCGATATAAATATATGGCTGACCTTCATCTTGGAGAGCCTGTATTTATTAAACTGGAATTGTGTTCCTTCTCCGCAATCTATTAATATATGATTTTTGCCAATAATTAATAATTGAGCAGAAGGATGCCGACCGTGTGCCGGAAGTGCTGAATTGGAGCCAAGTATAGTTAAAGAAGCATTCACTTATTCCTCTTCCGTACTAGCATTTAGTTCTTTTTCTATTTCGTCCATGAGGACATAGTCAAGAGATTCTTCAATAGTAGGTATGATGGTGAGTATAGATTCCAATCTGGATATCTCGATCAATTTTTTTACCGAGGCATGGTTTATTTCAGTTAGAATAAAGCTGCCGTTTTCTTTCCACAATCTATTCCCGGTAAGAATCGCACTCAATCCACTTGAATCTATGTATTTTACTTTCGCCAGGCTGATAACAAGATTTGTCAGGCCTTCATTTTTAAAGATAACAAGTTCGGACTTAAGGTCCGGAGCTAAAATAGAATTTAAGTTCTCTTCTTCAAGTGTCATTATGGCATAATGATCTTGCTTATCAATTGAATATTTCATAGTTATTAATCCTTTATTGTAATTTTGTCATGAGGAAGTAAAATTATGTTAAATTTTCCTCAAATTTTAAAGCGCAAATATAGTATATTTTATTCTGACAAATATTGTTTTTGTAGATTCTATTGTGTTAAAATCCTATTAAAACAACGATTTTATTCAAAATAATTAGTGATAGCATACTACGATTAACCTAATATTTACGGTCTTTTGTGTTTTGATTGCATTAATTTACGGTACAATTATTTCATATAGGTAAATATATTTTGAATTATATCATATTTTATTTTTTTTTAAAGTGATAAGTCGTTATACTTGTAATGAGTATTAAACTAAATCTTGTTTTTTTACGTATTACTAGTATGAAAACAAAGACCACTCTAATAAAGAAATTACAAAATTAAAGGAGTTAAAATGAACAAGAAGTTTTCACCTGAAGTAAAAAAGATCATCACGCAGAGTCGGGATGAGGCTTTGCGGCTTGGAAATAACTACATTGGTACAGAGCACCTTCTCTTAGGCCTAATGGCTGACAGAGATAGCAAAGCCAGTAAAGTTATGGAATCTATGGATGTGGATTTCGATGAATTGATAAAATTACTTGAAGATACAGCCAAAGATAAAAGTCAAGTATCAGCAACAATCAATCTGGGCAATGTTCCTTTGGATAAGCACGCCGAAAAAGTACTTAAAGTTACTTTCCTCGAAGCAAAGTTATTCAAGACGGACGAGATCAGCCCAGAACACTTGCTATTGAGTATGCTTAAACACAAGGACAACATGGCGTCCAAGATCCTCAAAAAGTACGATATCGACTATGAGAGTTACAGAACGGAGCTCGACTATATGATCAATAACGACTTCACCAATGAATGGCCTGACATCTCTAATATGTCTGCCGGAAGTGGCGATGACTATCCGATCGAAGATGAAGGCGTATCAAGATATCAGAAGAAAGGTGCTTCCAAATCCAAAACTCCGGTGTTGGATAACTTTGGAAGAGACATCACAAAACTTGCGGAAGAAGGTAAGTTGGATCCTATTATCGGTAGAGAAGTGGAGATCGAGCGTGTCAGCCAGATATTGTCCCGTAGAAAGAAAAACAACCCTATCCTCATCGGTGAACCGGGAGTTGGTAAAACTGCAATCATAGAAGGCCTTGCTTTGAGAATTTTGAAGAAAAAGGTGTCAAGAACACTTTTCAATAAAAGAATCGTCATGCTTGATCTTGCTGCTCTTGTAGCGGGCACCAAGTATAGAGGTCAGTTTGAAGAGCGTATTAAAGCCATCATGAATGAATTGGAGAAGACACGCGATGTCATCCTTTTCATAGATGAAATTCATACGATAGTTGGTGCCGGTGGAGCAACAGGTTCCCTTGATGCTTCCAATATCTTCAAACCTGCTTTGGCAAGAGGAGAATTGCAATGCATCGGAGCATCTACCTTAGATGAATACCGTCAATATATTGAAAAGGATGGAGCACTTGACAGAAGATTCCAGAAAGTGATCGTAGATCCGCCTTCTGCTGAAGAAGCCATCATCATTCTTAAAAATGTCAGCTCTAAATATGAAGAGTTTCATAACGTAACTTATTCTGATGAGGCCATCAAAGCTTGTGTCAGATTGAGTGACAGATATATCAGTGATCGTTTCCTTCCTGACAAAGCCATCGATGTGATGGATGAAGTAGGAGCAAGAGTCCACTTGAAAAATATCCACGTTCCGAAACATATCGAAGACATCGAGAAACAAATAGAGGATATCAAGGAGCAAAAGAATCAGGCTGTTAAAAATCAACAGTATGAAAAAGCGGCTGATCTAAGAGATGATGAGTCTAAACTTTCCAGAACACTTGAAGAAGAAAAAGTGAAGTGGGAAGAGGATGCTAAGTCTAAGAGATATCCGGTGGATGAAGACGATATCGCTGAAGTGGTCTCCATGATGACAGGTATTCCGTTGAAACGTGTAGCTCAAAATGAGAGCAACAAGTTGGTCAATATGAATGCTGATATTAAGCAGATGATCATCGGTCAGGATCCTGCCATCGAGAAAGTAGTGAAAGCTATCCAACGTAATAGAATAGGTCTGAAAGATGCTAAGAAACCTATTGGTTCCTTTATCTTCCTTGGTCCGACAGGTGTTGGTAAGACGGAACTTGCAAAGGCACTTGCCAGATATATATTTGATTCAGATGATAGTCTTGTGAGACTCGATATGAGTGAATACATGGAGAAATTCTCTGTGACCAGATTGATCGGAGCCCCTCCGGGATATGTGGGTTATGAAGAAGGTGGACAGTTGACCGAAAAAGTACGCAGAAAACCATATTCAGTAATACTGCTTGACGAGATCGAAAAGGCGCATCCTGATGTGTACAATATCTTGCTACAAGTATTGGATGATGGACAATTAACGGATGGTCTTGGTAGAAAAGTCGACTTTAAGAATACGATGATAATCATGACATCAAACATAGGAGTGCGACAGTTGAAAGACTTCGGTACCGGAGTTGGATTCAATACGATATCTAGAGTAGAAGCTGAAGAGGAGAATTCAAAAAGTGTTATACAAGCTGCTTTGAAGAAAACATTTTCACCGGAATTCCTTAACAGAATCGACGATGTGGTTATTTTCAATAGCTTAGGTAGAGAAGAGATCTTTGACATCATAAACATTGCATTACAGTCCTTATATAAAAGATTGGAATTGCTTGGATTCAAGATGGAATTGACTCAGGAAGCAAAGGAATTTGTTGCTGACAAGGGATATGATCCACAGTTTGGCGCAAGACCTTTGCACAGAGCTATTCAGAAGCACATAGAAGATCCGTTGGCAGAATTTATCCTGAATGAGAATCCTCAGGAAGGATCTACATTCTCAGCCGTAATGAATGATGAGAAGACAGGATTGAAGATAACATTGCTGTCGGAGACGAAGGCGGTGTAAATCCGTATCTTTTAATAAAAACAAAGCCCCGAAAGTATTTTCGGGGCTTTATTTTTATACCATTTAATGCCTAATTTAATTTGAAACTCAGCCCAATTCCCGAGCTCGTAGTTCTTAATTCAACGGCATGTTGTTCATTCTTTTTCATATTGCCTAAGGTTATACCGTTTGCAAGAATGAGTATACTGCCCGGAACTAAAGTTAAGATACTGCCAAAGATAAGTAATTCAGGAATTACCAACTCATCTCGATTTCTTATTCCTGTAATAAGTAAAGGAATACCTACGCTAGTCAGCGCTACTCCAACTCCTAACCCATTTTGAGCATTTCGTTTGCGGCGTATTTGGATAGATTCTTCGATAGGAACTGGCTCATTTTTTAAAAGTAGCAGTTCATACTCCAGAGAGTTAATTTTCTTTTGAATTTCGATTTCTCTTTCTAAAGAATCAATTTTAGGTTCATTAGTATTTTGTGCGATGACAACATTGGTATAACCAAGACATAGCATTACAAATGCAAATACATAATTTTTGATAGGTGGTGATTTAGGGTAATGGGTTATTGAATTAATTAAAAATTGATGAATTACTTCATCGGTATAAAGTTACTAAATAATTTATAAAAACAAAAAAGGCTGTGAAAATGAATTCACAGCCTTTTATATTTTATAAGCAAAATCTTATGCTGAAAACGAAGTTCCACAGCCACACGTGCTCTTAGCATTAGGATTATTGAAAGAAAATCCTCTGTTATTTAATCCTTCTACCCAATCAATTTCCATACCTATTAAATAGATAGCATGTGCTTTCTGTATGAAGACCTCAAGACCATTGATTACATATGTGTCATCACTGGCTTTCTTTTCATCAAAACCTAGTTCATAGCTTAATCCTGAACATCCACCGCCTTTTACGCCAATTCTAAGGCCAAATTCAGCCGGTATATTTTGAGATTCTTTTACAAGATTCAATTGCTTCACTGCACCGTCAGTAAGTCCTATAGGTGCTGTTAATGTGCTTTCTTCTGTCATTATGTTGAATTATTAAGATGCAAAATTACAAAAATTAAACAATCAAGGATTTATAAAAGTTTTTAAACGACTTAATTATTTGATTTTAAAGTTAACAGGCATGGTGTAATCCACAGGTACCGGTTGACCCTCAAGGTAGCCTGGTTTCCATTTTGGCATTAAACTGATTAATCTTTTAACTTCTTCTACAGCACCATATCCTACATTGTCCATAACTATCTCTGGTGAGGTGACACGTCCATCTGATTCAATAGTAAATTTTACAACAACTATTCCTTCTTTGCTATTCGTTTTTGCTTCCTTTGGATATATCATATAATCTTGAATGAAATTATATAATGCCACTTCGCCTCCGATATAAGCTGGCATTACATCAGGAGAAATTACAAACTTTGATTTTTCTACTGTTAATTTTCGTGAACTTGTATCTGAGTCTAATGGGGATGGTTCGTATTTTTCGAAGGTTGTCTTTGGCGGGTTTACCTCCATAACCTTTTTTTCAGGAATCTTACTTGCCTTTGGCAAAGTAGTCTGCGCATTCACAGATCTAAAGACAAATAGGCAAATAGAAATAGCCAAATACGTTAATATTTTAGGAATCAATTTGATTGAGCTTGTTTAGAGTTTAAACTTAACAGGTAAAGTATATTGAACTCGCACTATTTTACCATCCTGCTGACCGGCTTTCCAACTTGGCATACCTTTCAATATACGTAATACTTCATCTGTGGCACCATAGCCAACTTCATCTCTTATTATGGTTGGTGTGCTTATTGTTCCATCTTTTTCAATAATGAATTGCACTATTACCTTTCCTGTAATGTTATTCTCCTTAGCCGCTGCAGGATATTTCAGATTGGCACCTACATATTTATATAATGCATCATTTCCTCCAGGGAATTCAGGTTGAACATCCACTGAACTATAAATTTGATTTTCTTCAAGATAGATTTCCTTAAGATTTTTACCGCTCAGTTCAGAATCATAAGAAGATGGTTGTGAAGCCAGTGTCGGAGGCGGTGGGGGAGGAGCAACTTGTTGAATTGGTGGAGGAGGTGGTGCTTTCGGCAAAGTTGTCTTATTCTGACCAAATGAAGAAACTGTTGCCATGATTGTTAAAGCGCCTGTTAAAAGAATAATATTTTTCATGATATAATATTTTAAATTTGATGCAAATTGATTGTTTTAAATTAAATGATTCAACTAATATATGTAATTTGAAAAACATATTATTAAGACTCAGATTATAAATAAACTTTTTCTTCTTGTTATTTGTGAACGTAAATGTAAGTTATTGAAATTAGTCATACTAATAAATGTTGCTATTTAACATTTAAATCGCATTAATGAAGTAAATTTCATTTGTCTAATTTCATTACCCACATCGTCCAGGCGGGTATTAACCATGTATCCTTCAGTCCTTTAGTTTCTTTATTAACGATATTAGTTGCCATATTGTATCCTTCTATTCTTTCGTTAAACCTTGAAAGTTTGACATCCTGCGCCTTATCCATTGTATTCATGACACACATGATCGTCTCATCGCCATCATATCTGAAATATACATACATTCCATTCTCTGGTGCGAATTGCATCATTTTCCCTGTTGTCAATGCTTTTGAATCTTTCCGATAATTAGCCAAAGTACTTATGAGGTTCCACACTTCATTTTCTTTAGAAGTCCTACCTTCTCTGGCAAATTTATTCACTTTATCACCTACCCAACCACCTGGAAAATCTTTTCTTACATAGCCATCACTTGGATTGGTCACACCAGTCATAAGTACTTCTCCTCCATAATAGAGTTGTGGAATACCTCGACATGTCAGCAGCCACGCTAATGCTACTTTGTATTTCGCTAGATCTTCATTATAAGCAGAATATGCCCTGCTTATATCATGATTATCAAGAAAAATAACGTTGTTGTATGGATTTTTATATACAAAATCCTGAGCTAAAGTTGAATATAGTTTATTTACACCATCAGTCCATCCAAATGGTTTAGACATGACATCATTTATTCCCCACAACAGCTGAAAGTCTGTTACTCCCGGCAAATTACTTTTGTATTTGATGTTGTAATTATTTTGTGCAAAATAACTTTGATTGGGTACCCCATGAACCCAGGTTTCACCGAAAATGCTGATCTTAGGATATTCTTTCATTAGTGCATCATTACACTTATTCATAAATTCAAGGTCATTGTATGCATAAGTATCTATTCTCCAGCCATCAATTCCAAATTCTTCTACACACCAAAGTGCATGTTGAATTAGAAATTTAGCTACATAAGGATTATTCTGGTCCAGATCCGGCATTGCAGTAACAAACCATCCGTCACTCATTATTTTTTTATCAATCTCACTGGCGTAAGGATCCATCAGAACCTGATCTTTGTAGCTTGTCTGCGTAAATGTTGGCCACTGGTGCAACCATGATTTCATGGGAGGATCTGTCACACACCAATGTTCAATACCGACATGGTTATAAACAGCGTCCTGGATTATTTTAATTCCTTTAGAATGTGCTGCTTCTACGAGTTTTTTATACATGATATTTCCCCCTAATCTTGGGTCTATCGTATAATGATCGGTAAAGGCATAACCATGTTCCGTTCTGTCTTTCATGTCATTTTCAAGAACAGGATTTAACCAAAGTGCGGTAACTCCAAGTTGATTGAAATAATCTAAATGATTGATAATACCCTGCAAGTCACCACCGTGTCTGTTGAAGACTGTATCACGATTCAATGATTGATCCCGCATTCCCGGGACTTTATCATTTTTAGGATCTCCGTTTGAAAAACGATCTGGCATCAAAAGGTACATCAAATCTTTAGAAGTGACGCCCTGTGCATAAGTTTTTCCATTACCAGATGAGTTTTTTGCTTTCAAAGGCCAGTCTAAGGATGTCTTTCCTATTTTTATTTTGACAATACCTTCTTTTGCTGTAGCATCGATTATGATATCAAGTGCATAATATTTGGCATTCTCCAACCGGTGAACCTTGGATAGTTTTACTCCGGGATAATTAATGCTGACTTCCTGTTCATTGTAATTGGCCGTATTGCCACGAACCAAAACTTGTACATTATTGTATCGCATACCGATCCACCAATTGGTCGGATTAAGTTTGATCTTAGCATCGTCCCCACCAGCAAAGACGTTAATAGACGATAAAATCCCTAAGACAAAGGCTATATATTTTAATTTCATTATTCTAATTTCTAATTTCTAATTTCTGACTTCTGACTTCTGACTTCTAATTTCTAATTTCTGACATTTGACATCTAGTATCTAGCCTCTGATCTACTTAACCTCATGCATCATCTTCCTAATCAGCGGCGAAACTACGATCAATAAAACTCCGGCGATGAGCGCATAAAGACCAAGATCTTTATACCCTTCTGTGTATGCTTCCAGTTTACTCGCCAACGTACCTCCTGTATTTGCAAGAGATATTTCTGCTCCTAGTTTACCGGCAGCAAACTGTCCGAAAGCACTCGCGAGGAACCAAAGTCCCATCATCATACCAAAAAGTCTTTTTGGTGACAGTTTTGTAATAATGGACATGCCGATAGGTCCTAAACACAACTCTCCCAACGTAGTCACTAAATAAGCGAAGGTGAAGAGATTAAGCGAGGCAAGACCTGCACTATTCACAAAAAACTTTGTTGCATAGAATAAGTAGAAACTTGCTGATAGGAAAAGAAATCCAATACCGAACTTGATCACCGTATTTGGTTCGATTTTCCGCTTGTACATTGCGATCCAAAGCAATCCGACTAGCGGGCTGAAAATGATAACAAACAATGAATTGGAACTGTTATTGACCACATTTGGATCCATTGTAAAGAATAACAGATCGCTGCTTACATTGTCCTTGGCAAACAATGAAAGTGAACCCCCACTTTGTTCAAAAATTGCATTGAATAATAAGTATAAAAATATGAATGCAAAAGCAGCAAGTAGCTTTTGCTTTGCTGGTTTGCCTATGACTTTGTTTAATTCGAAAATAAAGTACACAACGGCTACAACCCCAATCGTATACATGAAATAATCAGTATAATCCGTATTCTTGACCATTATATAAATAAATGGTAAACTGATAATAGAACCAACGTAAACCATGATTTCTTTAATCGTTCTTTTGCGTGGTTCTATATCTGCTAATGGGCTATTGCCAATTGGTCCAAGGTGTTTTTTTGTTAGTTGAAATGTTACTACACCAATGATCATCACGATACCTGCAGCTAGAAAACACAATGACCAGGAATAATATTTTCCAAGATAAATGCAAAGAGCACCTCCTAAAAGACCTCCTACATTAATACCTGCATAAAATAAGCCGTAGCCTGCATCTCTCCTAGGATCATCTTCTTTGTAAAGTTCGCCGACCATGGAAGATACGTTAGGTTTGAAAAATCCTGTTCCGATAATGGACAATGTAATTCCAAAATAAAACAATTCATTTGGTGAAATGGCTATAAGTAGGTTGCCCAATACCATCACAATACCCCCAAATAGCAGAGATTTTTTGAAACCAAGGATTTTGTCTGCAAAAATTCCACCAATGAAGGTGAAAGCGTAAACGAATGCCTGTATCGCTCCGTATTGAAGGTTGGCCATATCATCTTTCAACAATAATTGGTCTACCATAAAAAATGTAAGAACACCGCGCATCCCATAGAAACAAAAGCGTTCCCACATTTCTACGGTAAATAAATACCAAAGTTGTTTTGGATACTTTCCGTCAAAATTTTGAATTTCTTCAATCGTCAATGCGTGATCAACACTTTGTGCCATGCTTAATTTTTTTTAAAGATAAAAAAAGAGCCAAACGTTTGGGTTCGGCTCTTTCTATTTTAACAATAACTTATAATAAATTTGAAATAGAATACATTTTATCTGACACCGTGCATCATCTTTTTCAATACAGGAGTCAATGCTGCAAGGATAATAGCTGCAACTCCGCACAATACAACGAATACCATAAAGAATTCATATAGACTGGTGATTTGGAACCCAGCAAAAGATGGATATTCCCATGGTATCTGATTGTCTTTGAGTAGCTGAATCTGCTGCATTGTAGGAGTTATGGTCTTGTCTAGAACACTTTGAAGGTTAACTCCAAGTTCAGTTGCTTTAGTAAATTTCTCACCTGTAGCAGGTAGAATTGAACCTAAAGTACCTGCCAATGCATATCCTGCTGCATTAGAAATGAAAAATACACCATATAATAAGGAGGAAAATCTCTTAGGCGACAATTTTCCAACCAACGACAATCCGATAGGTGATAGGCAAAGTTCACCCATAGTTTGGATTAAATATAATAGGATCAGCCATTTAACAGCCAACATTCCTGTATTGCCAAGATCTTTCACATTATTAGCGATAATGAAATAACTGATTGCAATTAAGAGTAATCCTATTGCTTGTTTTAATGGAGATATTGGTTCCTTGCCTTTTGATCTTAAAGTATCCCATAGCATACTGAAAGGGATGGCCAGAATAACAACAAATAATCCGTTAAAGATCTGAACCATAGATGGTGGAATATTCCAACCCATTATGTTTCTATCTGTTTGATTATTTGCGATGAAGGTCAAGGACGAACCTGCCTGCTCAAAGGCTGCCCAGAAAAATATAATAAAGAATGAAACAATGTAAATTACCAAAATTCTGTCTCTCTCAATTTTGTTAAGTGAAGAATCAGATAGAATAAGGCCGGCTAATGTGATACCTGCAGCATAAATCAGTGAATAGATAATATTTTGCTCAAAACCGTAGTGAAATAAACAACCTAACCCAATTAAAGCCGCAACTGCAAAACCCAATGACTTTGATGAAAAACTAGCTTTCTGAGCTTCTCCTTCTTCAAAGTCCTCATTGACATTATTTTTTGGAAGACCGCCTATCGCCCTTCCTGATGGAGTAACTACATATTTATTTTTTAAGAAGAAAAAAGTTAATGTTCCAATTATCATTGCTATTGAAGCAGCAAGGAAACCCCATCTAAATGCGTGAATATTTCTTACTCCATCAACTACTTCGTCACCTAGAAATGGACAGATAAATTGTCCAAGGAATGCACCAATATTAATCCCCATGTAAAAAATTGTAAAAGCTGAATCCAATTTTGTTTTCTCTTGCTTTGGATAAAGACTACCTACCATAGAGGAAATATTTGGTTTGAAAAAACCATTTCCAAAAATGATCACACCTAAAGCCACCCACGTAAGTGATGTCGCCATGCTGAGATTGGAACCAAAGGTACTTGCACTTATAAATAATAAGAACTGGCCTATTGCCATCAATGTACCACCGATGATGATACAATTTCTATTACCCAAAAATCTATCAGCTATAAAACCTCCTAACATCGGAGTCAGATAGCAAAGCCCTAAAAATCCTCCATATATCAATGATACATTGGATTCTGGCATCATAAGTGAATGAACCATGAACAAGGTCAATAAAGCCCTCATTCCATAAAAGTTAAATCGCTCCCACATTTCTGTGCCGAAAAGTACCCAGAGTCCTTTTGGATGTTTAGTAGGTGTAGCCACTGTGCTCATATAATATTTTAAATTTGGTTTATAAAAAAAATCTTATTTCAAAAAATCAAGACGCTAAGATAAATTATTTTGTCAAATAATGATAATGAGATGTAATAAAATGAAAAAGGAGGCATTTGGCAGTATAATAGTATAATGGTATGTCAACATATTGGAATGTATGTAGGGACATGGCTTGCCCTTGTACGCAATAATTAAAACAATATGCCAAAACATTATGATGCAAGTACTGAAATAGCTCCCCTTGTCCGCCATGAATTGGATATAAGAAATATTATAATTCTATAGTATTAAAGTCTATAGTACTAAAGTATGACGGTATTTTCAAAGATCAACTGCAGGGATAGGTTGAGACCTGTCCTGGAAGTTCATCTTTGCAATATGTTGTTAACGATGTAAGCTTAGAACAGATAGTATTAGAGTATGATAGTTTTTAGTGCAACAATTAACCAATGGAGAGTGCACCGAATTCAATGGAAGAGTGCACTAATGTCAAATGATAACGGGAAACCGCACTTATCACTTATTTCTGAGTAACCTCTGGCTCCTCAGGCAACTCCGAGTTTAAAATTTATATTTAATGGGTTTTCGTATCGTGGAATCGTTTGTGGTTTAGTTGAATGTTTTAATAAAAACATAGGATCCTGATTAACACCGAGTTGCCAGAGTAACACAGAGTTTTTATAATTTATGCTATATGAGTTTTGTAACTTATCACCAGATCACCTGATCACCAGATCACCTGATATCATTTATCACCTTCTCACCTCCTAAATTCTTCACCTTCTAACTTTCGCTGGGCATAAAAAGGTTGCTTGTATAGCATAATAGGGAATTAATCGAATAAGAACTGTGTTAAATCGTTTAATTGGCGACATTTATAAATACTTACTTATTTTTACACAAACATTTAATAAAATCATGTCAGAAAAATTAGACCAGTTGTCATCATTATTTGAATTAACTTCAGAATCAGATATCAAAAGTCTTGAGTTCTTAATGAAAGCTCTGGAAAAAAGTAACCAGGAAGGTTTTGATTATATCGAGTTCAAGCAATCATATGCTGCATTGATCAAACTACCGATGGATAAGCCACTAGCTATGATGTCAGCTTTCACCACAGGAACTACAATGGGCCTTACGAAAGATAAGCTGGTAAAGAGTGCTGAGTTTTACAAACAAATCATCCAGAAGGAAAAAGTTCAGTTTGATTCTGCGCTAAAAAATCAGAAAGAGGCCAAAGTTGATGGAAGAAAAGCCGAACAGCAAAAACTTCAATCTCAGATAGACCGAAATAAGGATCTTATTTCTAAACTTCAGTCAGAAATAAACGATTATCAAAAAAACATCGATGGTGTCGATAGCCAAATTGCTGAATCTATTGCCAAAATAGAAGATTCTCGTTACAAATTTGAACATACCTTTGCTGAGATCATAACTGAGTTTAACAAAGACATTGAATTAATTAACCAAAACATTAAATAAAGTCAGCATGACACAACTCACACCATTCAGTAGTATTGATGGGAAAGCTAAGACATTTTTGCAACGTCCTGAAGGAAAGGCCGGTTTGTTTGTTGGAGCAGGAATATTAGTTGGAGGTGGATACCTTCTATATCAGGCTTTGCCTGTATTGATCGAATTGGCTATGAATACGCTGTATCTATCAGGGATGCTTATCGCCTTAGGCGCTTTGCTGTATATGGTTTTTGACCCAAAAATGCGCAACCTGATCTGGTACATGTACAAAAGCATCATGAGGACTGTCACAGGTTGGTTCGTTCAAATAGATCCTATCGGTATTCTGAAAAGTTATGTAGAAGACCTGGAAAACAATCTTAAGAAGATGGGTACTCAAATAGGCAACCTAAAAGGTCAGATGCGTAAACTACAGACCATCATGGAGCAGAATAAGGATTCCATCGACATGAATATGAAAATGGCAAGTAAAGCTAAAGAGATGGAAAAGGATCAACACATGGTGTTATCTTCAAGAAAGGCTGCAAGACTTACTGATACCAATGAGAAATATACCGTTCTGTATCAAAAGATGGAAGTACTTTATCGTATTCTTACCAAAATGTATTCGAATTCAGAGATACTTGTAGAAGATACACGTGATCAGGTCAAGGTGAAGGAGCAGGAGAGATCGGCTATCCGTGCATCTCATAGTGCAATGAAATCAGCGATGAATATCATTTCCGGAAATTCTGACAAACGTGCCATCTTTGATCAAGCCATGGAATCTATCGCTGATGATGTAGCCATGAAAGTAGGGGAGATGGAGCGTTTCATGGAAATGTCCACCAACTTTATGGATAGCATCGATCTACAAAATGCAGTTTTTGAAGAAGACGGCATGAAAATGTTGGAACAATGGGAAAAAGATAGCACGCTAATGTTGATGGGTAATAAAGGAGAGAAGAGTAATTTAGATCTTAATGCTCCTCGTCCTGAACGTGTCATTCTTGGAAACGAGAAAAAAGATGATAACGAATATGATAAGTTTTTTGAAGCTTAAAAGTGTATCAATATAGATGAATGGGCTTCGGGGGTGACTTCGGGGCCTTTTTTTATGGGTAATGGATAATGGGTAATGGGTAATGGGTAATGGATAATGGGTAATGGATAATGGGTAATGGATAATGGGTAATGGATAATGGGTAATGAGTAATTGATTGTTAATTTCAAAATTAAAGGCTTTAATAAATCTTCGCGTTCAATAGCCCTTTACTTTAGTCATGGGTGAAATTTAGAATAGCAAAAATGTTAAATTGAAGCGTAAATTTTAAAATGTGCCCTTTAGGGACAGGTCGCGACCTGTCCCTAAAGGGCACATTTTAAAATTCATGTGAAAGTCTTCGTTCAATAGCAGCTAAAGTTGTAATCATAGATTAAAATCCCTTAGTGTCCTAGTTTATCATTACTAGATAAAGTTAATAAGCGTATGCCTTTCATTTTTCGGAAAAATTAGCACCATTTATCTTAAATCTTCATTAAATTCGGTGCAAAACTGATTATCCTATAACGAATGTTTCATGGTTGAAAATTATCCTCTGTGATAAAACTTTTTCTCTCTCCCGACTTTCTCACCTTCTCACCTCTTTACCTCTTTATTTTCTCAACTCTTTACCTTCTCACTTCATCACCTTCTAAACATCATTCCGTTTGTACTAATTATATATTGCCCTAAAGTGTTGGCGACTTCATCATTATAAAGTAAAAAAGCATATTTAAGGGTGGAAGAATAGAAATAGTAATCCATTTGATCCATTTTTTCTAAAGTTCTTACATCCCTCAATGCAGCAAAACCATTCGTGCCATTCTTACAAAATTTTATCATTGAACTGTACATATAATCCCCTGCTTTCAGATATCTATCTTTTGAAGTCATTCTATAAAGGACTGCAGCAGACTGAATGGCTTGCGGGCGTAAAAGGTAAGATGCTGAAATAACTTGTTTGGTCTTGTAATTCATTTGTTCGGGTGCAATACCATATTCAGCCCAATACTTTATGACAGATTCCATCATATTCTCAGCTTCTTTAATATCACCTGAATTAGCTAATAAAATCGGAAAAGAGCATGATTGCGCACTAAATTCCGGATGCACTTGAGTCCCATATGCCATATTTCCAAGTTCATACCATGTGCCCATATTAGTAAATTCCTTTAGGTACTTAACTACGGCAGAAATACTTGTATTGAACATTTCCATTAATTCTGCATCATTAAACATAACAGCAGATTTGTAGAGATCGTCATACCAAATATCCATGCCCTCCATTATATGAGTTTCAGGATTAGTCCATAATCCGGTTCTTATATCGATAGCTGCACCCAACAAATTAAGTTTTGACTTTTTACTATAAAGAGTTTTAGCAGCACTTTTGGCGGCATTAAAATACTTTGGATCTTCAGTCAACTTACTTAGTATTCCATATTCCAGTATTAGGCCAGCTATTTCATCAGGATTACATATTTCTCCTGAGGCGATCCCTGTCTTAAGATTTATATTTCTATAAACCAGACCATAAGGAGCTCTAAAGACAGGCATCATTTTATCACCCAATTCAGTAGCTAAGCGTAAGAATTTTTCATCCCCGTCCATTTCATATGCACTAAGCAAGCCACCAAGCACCACATGAACCATTTCTGCATGGTTGACATCTATATCCTTGTCAAATGAAAGTTGACTTAATATTAATTCCTTGCATTCAAGAGCTTCTGAATCCAACTTCATAAGTTTTAATGTCGTATAGGCACTTAATGGTGTGAAAAGTAAACTTTCACCATAATAATCTTTGAAAGACTGGGATAATGGTTTCAACTCATCTCTTCCCCAGGCAAATTTTTTGTAGGCTGTCCAGGAATCTTTCATCTGTAAAATTACATCAGCTGAAAGGGAATCTTTATCTATCTTTTTATCTTCCAGAACTATTGGCCTGGAGCCTCTCAAAGTAGTTTTACACGAATAAAAATAAGTACAAATGAAGACTATACATATTAATTTGTATAATAAAGTAAACTTAGAATCAATATTGATGTTTCTCATGAAAAAATTTTTAAATTTCGAATTTGCGAAATATTTTACTTTATTTTGGTCAATTAAAAGCAATAATTTTGATGAAAAGTTGTCTAATTCTAATTCTATTGGGTTTAAATACCTTGGTTTACAGCCAGCAAATTGGTCCGGTTCCTTCCAATGTTATTTATGTCCAGCTACAAAAATTGAATGTACTCGGGAATGCAATGTATCTCGCTGCTCATCCTGACGACGAAAATACAAGATTGATTTCATATCTCACCAATCAAAAACATTTTAATACAACTTATTTATCATTGACCAGAGGGGACGGCGGCCAAAACCTTATAGGAACGGAGCTTGGAGCCTTATTAGGTGTTTTAAGGACTCATGAATTATTGCAAGCTCGATCTGTAGATGGAGGCAAGCAATGGTTTACCAGGGCCAATGATTTTGGTTTTTCTAAGCATCCTGATGAAACTATGAGCTTCTGGAAAGAAGCTGAAATTTTAAAAGACATGGTAGGGGCCATCAGACGATTTAGACCTGACGTCATTATTAATCGATTTTCAACAAAGAACATTGGTGAAACACATGGCCATCATTCAGCATCAGCTATTCTTGCAGACAAAGCTATCTTACTTGCCGCTGATCCAAATTATAAAATTGAAAATTTTCCATTCGGACCATGGCAGGTATCGAACATGTATTGTAATACCTCTAGTTTTTTTTATAAAACAAAAGAAGAATTTGATAAAGCTGATAAAACAAACCTATACAAGCTTGATTGTGGGGTATATTTTCCATTATTGGGCTATTCAAATGGTGAATTGGCTGCACGCTCAAGAAGTATGCATCGGTGTCAGGGATTTGGATCAGCTTATAGTCGAGGCTCCGTAATTGAATATCTTGAACTACTCAATGGAACTGCGGCTTCTGATAAAAATAATCCTTTTAGTGAGCTGAATACTAATTGGGATAGGGTAGAAGGAGGAAGCGAGGTGCAAGTCGCCTATGATCAAATCTTGAAGACTTTTGATTTTAACATGCCACAGAATTCTATACAGGCTTTGATCAGTCTTTATGACAAGGTAGGTTCATTGAAAGACAATTATTGGAAAAAAATTAAACAAGATGAAATCAATCAAATTATCCTTAACTGCGCCGGGTTTTATACTGAAGTTGTAACAGATCAACAAACAGTTTGTCCAGGTGATTCAATAAGGGTAGATGTAGAATATATAAATAGATCTCCTGAAGCTGTTAGCATTAATTCGCTGACCCTCATAGGCAATCAGCTTAAATTGAAGGAATCAACTTTAGCTTATAATAATGATATTAAAGAAACTTTCAAAATAGGCTTACCTCAAAATTTGCCATTTACTAGCCCATATTGGCTAAAAGGTAAGTTTTCCCCTATGATGTATGATGTTAAGGACAGAATGATCATTGGGCAACCAGAAAATGATCCAGTGATGATAGGAATGATGGAAGTTCAGATTAGCGGCCATAAAATTTCTTATCCAATAGAACTTTTTTATAAATCTGTTAATCCTGCATTTGGTCAGAAATATGATAAAATTCAGGTTGTCCCTGAACTTACAGTAAATCTGAAACGAAATTCAGTAGTTGCTAAATCTGATCATCTAACAAAAATAGAATGCATAGTTCGCTCTTCAAAGGGGTTTAAAGTGGGTGAAGTAATACTTGATCTTCCAAAGGGTTGGAAATCAATTCCAGCTTCTATTCCAGTAAGTTTTAAGTTCAAAGGTGAAAAAAAGGATGTTTCTTTTATGATAGAAGGTAGCCATTTCGATGGTATCGATTCGATCGGTGCCCATGTGATATCTGATGGCCAAACATTTAATAGAGGATTCGAAGAAATAAAATATGATCATTTGCCATACAGGGTCATCAATATGCCGAACAAAGTTGCAATGTCTGTAGTAAAGTCAGTCAAATCTTCAGGAAAAATCGGATACATTTCCGGAGCTGGAGATCTTGTTTTTGAGTCACTTAGAGATGCCGGGCATGACATAGAACTAATCGATCCTACAGGTTTTGACTTGTTAAATTTTAAAAAATATAAATCTATTATACTGGGCATCAGAGCATTTAATGTTCTTGATCAATCAGAGCAATTAAACAATACGCTGAATCTTTATACCGAGCAGGGTGGGCATGTCATAGTCCAATATAACACAAGTAATAATCTAAAGATCAAGCAATTTGGGCCCTATCCTTTGACACTTGGCAGAACAAGGGTCACAGATGAACATGCAGTTATGACTATATTGCAACCGGATCACAACATCTTTAATAAACCTAATAAGATCACACAGGATGATTTTAAGTACTGGGTTCAGGAGCGAGGGGTTTACTTTGCTGATAAATATGATGAGCATTATATACCAATGTTAAGCATGAATGACAAGAATGAAAACCCATCTAGTGGCTCTTTGATCATAGCAAATTATGGCAAAGGGACCTACATTTATACCGGGCTGGTATTTTACAGAGAATTACCTGCAGGAATACCAGGTGCTTATAGATTAATTGAGAATATGTTATCACTTTGATATGGAGGAGAATAATCCGTTAGAAAGTCGAGAAAATTGGACAAGGGCCTACATTTTGGTTGGTCTTAGCCAAATCATTTTATTAGTTATTTTTTTAATGATCCAATATAAATTCAATCGTTAATGAGGGAAGTCGACTGGGTAGTATTGATCGCCACATTGCTTTTCATTACAATATATGGTATTGCTAAAAATATCAATAATCAGACGGCAGAGTCATACGTAGTGGGCAATAGGGATATGAAATGGTGGGCTATTTGTATCTCCATCATGACAACTCAAGCGAGTGCTGTTACCTTCATATCTACACCTGGTCAGGGATTTGAGGATGGAATGCGATTTGTTCAGTTTTATTTTGGACTTCCAATAGCAATGATCGTGCTTTCAGTATTTTTTGTGCCTTTGTATTATAAGATGAGGGTGAGTACTGCATATGAATTCCTTGAAACGAGGTTCGACCTTAAGACCAGAACTGTGACTTCTTTACTCTTTCTTACACAAAGAGCTATGGGTGCAGGTTTGACGATCTATGCGCCTGCCATAGTGCTTTCGGTGTTGCTTGGGTGGGATCTGAAATGGACTATAGTAGCACTCAGCATATTGACTATTTCTTACACTACATTTGGTGGTTACAAGGCGGTAGCACAGACCCAACAATTTCAAATGTTGGTGATTTTCTTAGGGTTATTTTTAACTTTTATTATTTTATTAAATAGTCTGCCTGATGGAATTGGTCTGTCTCAAAGTCTTGCAATAGCAGGTCAGACAGGGAAGATGAACCTTGTGGATTTTAAAGTTGACTTATCAGATAGGTACAACTTTTGGTCAGGTGTAATTGGTGGTTTTTTTCTATTTATGTCATATTTTGGTACAGATCAATCACAGGTAGGCAGGTATCTTTCAGGTGCTTCGCTGAGAGAGAGTAGATTGGGATTGTTGTTTAATGGTATTCTTAAGATACCAATGCAATTTTTCATCTTGCTATTGGGAGTGCTTGTCTTTGTCTTTTACATTTATAATAAACCTCCTATCCATTTTAATCCGGTTAATATTTCAATTGTTGAGAAATCTGAAGAAGCGCCTCAATGGAATAAGCTCAAAGACGAATATAATTTTTTGTTTTATGAAAGACAAAGGGAATATAATAATGTGCTCGAGCATCCGGAAGCCAAATCAGAAAAGATCCAAAGCATTGAAAAGACTCTTGGCCTCATGCGATCTAATGCGGATAGCTTGATTAAAAAAGTGGATCCAAATCTGGATACAAATGACAAAGATTATGTGTTCATATCCTATGTACTCTCATATCTTCCTGTAGGAATGGTGGGGTTATTAATAGCAGTGATCTTTTCAAGTTCGATGTCAAGTAAGGCTTCTGAACTAAATGCGCTTGCTTCCACCACAGTAGTTGACTTGTACAAAAGATCTATTAGACGAAATAAGGATGACAAACATTATCTGAGGGCAACTAAGTTCGCTACCGTATTGTGGGGATTGTTAGCTATGGCTTTTGCAATGTTTTGTTCATTGTTTGAAAATTTAATTCAGGCGGTTAATATCGTAGGTTCCTTGTTTTATGGTGCTGTTTTGGGTGTTTTTGCTGTGGCATTTTTCTTCAAGAAGATTGGTGGAACAGCAGTTTTTTGGGCTGCCATTCTTTCAGAGGTTGTAATTTTGACTCTTTATTTGCTTGGTGAAAAAGGGATAATCAATATTGCATTCTTGTGGTACAATTTAATCGGATGCGTATTGGTCATAATCCTGGGTATAATTCTACAAGGTCTTATTCCTAATAAAAAATTGTAATTGTCATATTTCCATTTGCTGTATATTTTTCTTAATTTTAATATGTACCTTTATAAAAGTTAAAATGGCATTTACTCCTTTCATTGAATATTTTTAAATCTAAATAATTTATTCTATGAAGCCGATATATACTTTTGTCTTTATTTTTTTATTGCTTAATATAGGTAAGTCTCAGATGAAGCATGCTGAGATAGTTGCTCTAGCTAATTATCCTGGTGCTTTGTTACAGGATTTAAATCTTAAAAATGGTGATAGATCATTTACGCTCCAACCCGATACTATTATCATTTCAAACTTTGAAAATGAATTACAAAATCGAAAGGTCACTTATGTGATTCAATATGAAGATGATAAAATCCATATTGTTGATTTTGAAGTTTTTCATATTAATCAAGGAATTATAAGAATTTATTATGATTACAAAAACACCGGATCACTTTATCAAACACGTTTTTATAGTTTAAAAAATGGAAATGAAGAATATTATGGAAAAGTCCACTATAACTATGATTCAGACAATAGACTTATATCTTATATTGATTATGACAAAGATAATTTAGTCGGACAAGGTGATTCACTTTTGATTGAGTTTGATGGGAATTTAATCAAAAATTATACCCATTTTATATATAATACAGAAAATTTCAAATGGGATGCAGACAAAAATATATCACAAATAGTTTATAACAATGGAGATATACAAGAATATCAATTAATACAATATTATAGCATAAATAATGATATTTTTCAAGATAAATTTAAATTAGAAAATACTAGATTTATTCCAGGAGCTCAAAATAGATTATTTACTAAAATTGATCCCTACTACATTTACGATTCGACGAATATCAATACTTCAATACTTTCTCCAACTAATGGATCAGATCTGCTAATTACAGGTCCTTCGGGTTTTGACAAGTGGTACTTCAATGAAAATTTGCAACAGTATACTTTGAGTGAGAAAACAAAATTATCCCCTTTAAACAATGATTATGTGGTAAGTTACTATAATATTGATGATACCTCCGTGATACTTGGTACTAGAACATATTACATTGATGCGCAATCAAAATTGACTAAATCTCTCTATATGAGTTCTTTTGGAAGTGAAGAGAATAATTTTCAATATAACATACACGATCGTATAGAGGAGTCAAATTATTTGTTTAATAATAATCTAGTAAGCCATAAAGTTTTTAGTTATCAAATAGATGATGATGGTCGCCTTATTGAATATACAAATAATGAATTGAACACCATAGCTGGAACATTTAGAGACGAATACTATTTTGGATACAAGGAAGGTTCATTGAAGCGGTCAATTAATGAGGATCAATTGCTGACTATCTTTCCTAATCCAGCGACTGATTGTATCCTTGTAAAAGATCCAAAAATATCAATCGAAAAAAATACTTCACTAAAGCTTATAAATATAAGCGGACAAATATTGAAGGATATTAAATTGAGTTTGGATCAAATTCTAATTGATATAAGTTTTTTAACTGCAGGGATATATATAGTTCAAATATACGATGGCAGTAATTTCCGAGTAACAAAGTTTATTAAAAATTGATTTAACTAAAGCAATAAATTAAAAGAGAGAAACAATAATTGTTCCTCTCTTTTAATCTATAATATCATTATCTGAGGTGAACGATCCTTACTCTGCCCACTTCATCATTTCTTCTTATCGTACAGTAATAAACTCCAGCGGGCAGAGCCGAAACATCAATCACATTCTCAACACCATTTAACATCTTTTGGGATTTTAACAGCTTGCCATTCATATCATTAATCTCCAAATTGGTGCTATTCGCATCTTTTTCAAATTTGATTTTTAATTGGTCATAGACAGGATTTGGATAAATTTGGATATTCATTGATTCCAGGGACTTGGTCTCAAGATTCACGATATTGATTATCTGACTTGATTCACTAGAGCATCCATATGAATTGGTCGCTGTTAATGTAACATTGTATGTGCCAACAGTCTCATATTTGTGCAGAACTATGGAGCCTGATGCTGTATTCCCATCGCCAAAATCCCAATGATAAATATCCTCCAAAGAGTTTCCAACTTCAAACCTCCAATTCAATCCATCCAAGTGGCTTGTTTCAAATTTTACCTCATTTGTTTCACTACTAGTAGCAATGGTATAATCCAGCCATTTAAATCTGTTTTTAATCCAGCCTTTTAGTCTATTGATTTCTCCGGGATAGTCTTCAGGAACAGGTTGTGGATTGGGCCAAACATATGTTCCCAGAGTTGACCAAATATGGAAATTGTGATTATATGCTCCATTCATTTCAGCTACTTCAGCATCTATCATGTTATTTAGGCTGTCTAGGGATAGAGTTGAGGTTCGTAACGATTCCCACCTACACTTCAAATGAGCCATGAATGTGGTATCCTGGATTATTTTCTCCCACCAGAAGGGAACGGTGCCATCAGGGCATTTATAATTTATCTCCCATGCCCAACCTGCTGTTGTATAAGCCTCGCAGAAATCTGCATTCATCCATCCTAGATCAAAATCCCAAACAGGCCCAAAATGTATTTTATTATCCTTGGTATCTTTATTTTTGTACAAAAATGTGCTTAATCTGTAAGCATCAACATTTTTTGACATTTCCTGGATCAACATAAAGTCTATAAAGGAATTTTCATCTGCATATCGCCTCCAACCTATCTCAGGATCTTGAAAATCAGGACCATAAAGTGCTGTTTCAAAGCTGTCAACAAAACTTGAAAGGTAGGCTTTCTGAGAATCAGAAATATCTCCGTCTTGTGGATATTCAAATAAAAAATTTGTCTTGAAATCATCATTATTTGGAGCTGAATATTGTGATGTCCATCCTGCATCTCCTTGACCTGTATTGCGGTCTATTTTAAAGATATATCCGCCAGTCACATCACTTCCTGAATTGTCATCAGTAGTTAGTTTTGAAATATCAACCCTATTCTTGTTCCTTTTTACTTTTTCCATCAAAGAATAAATACCTCTGTATTCTCCATTGATGAATAATTCACAGAGTCTTGTTCGACTTGCATAGTGACCCATTCTTCTGAATAGCTCATAAGTCATATTGTTTCTAATAAGTGTCTTGTCGCTATAATGCGCATTTAATATCCAATCACTTTCTTCCGGCATGCCCAATATTGAAACATCCAGGTCTTCACCCAGGGCGTCTTGAACTTCAAAACCATAGGATTTTTTTGGGAAAGTCTGTGAACTTGAGCCTCTGAATTCTATGCCAATATCTCCGACAAATGAATAAGTGGTATCGGCCAAATTGTTATCTAAATGTTCTTCATTGGATATTATATACATAACAGCGCTCACTTTGGGGTCATCGACTATCGTGGCCTCTCCAGTTTCAATCTTTACGATTGGAAGACGACTCGATGCAAAAGTATATGGTTTTGCCGGCTCATTTCCAAATTGGATAGACCAATCTAATAGATCTCCTTGATCTGCAGGATAGACATCATGGATGATCAGCTGCCATTTACCGTTTGGGTCTGAGCCATCATTTATGGTTCCAAGATCGCCGACAGGCCTCCATGTTCCTGTAAATGGCCCACTACCATTAAAAATACTTTGCGTACTAAACGAATTTAAACAAGTTAGTGTAAAATTGTCTTGATCACCACCGATGCTTTCGATAAGTGTAATGATCTTACCTGATGGTGATTTTAATCTTATCGTAAGATCTGAATCATATGTATGAGTGATGTTAAAACAAATTTCTTCAAGTCCAAAGTTAGTTGTATCCATAGTTTGCGGTAAGCCGGATACATCTGCTTCAAAAACTATTGTGGAAAGATCATCCGGGATCAGCCCAAAGGTGCCATTAAAAGTTTGAGCTTTGATGCTCAAAGACATCATCGTAAATAGAGAAGTGTAAAAGATATGCTTCATTTAGTAAATTTTAAGAGACCAAAGCTATGAAAAGGATTAATAAATTATCAATGAATATGCAATTATATTATACAAATAGTTGATTTTTAGCAAAATAATTTCCTAATAGTATTAATACATGTTCCCAGATGTTAAATTTTAAAATTAAAACAAGTACTTTGAAAAAATATCAATCATATTGATAAAAATTTTTAATTTTAGTTTACATCTTGTAATTTAGATGATACCACATGTACCATTATTAACCATAATGTTTCTGGATATACAATTAATCAAATTTGTAACACATAAGAAAATAATATGGCGTCAATGGGTCAATTGAGGTTAAGGTTTGCTCAAAATAATAAAACTGTTGGAGTTACTGTGGATTATATCAAAAGTATCAACCCTAGGATAAGTGCATCGTTATGCAAAATGATATAGCAAAGCAGGCAAAAGCTTAATGATTAATCCGTTAGAATATCCCTGGTCGCTTGATCCAAACTTTTGCTCTTTAATAATGATTTTATATATCCGGCAGTAGTTTTTAGAATGGTCTTTCTTTTAACAATAGTTTTATGGATAACTCGGATCACAACAGGCTGAGAATCATCCGCATATACTTTAGAGGAGGCTTTTCGCATCTTAATTTTAATAGATGCCATAATGAGCGTTTATCAGGTTAAACATAGGGTCAATATTGTATAACGTTTGATTATATTTTACACATAAAATATTGAAGGGTCAAACATCTCAAATGTAGCTATTCACTAAATAAATAATGCTATTTTATGCATTAAACACAAAATAGCATTAATCAAAGGGTAGTCCCGCCAAGAATCGAACTTGGATCTAAAGTTTAGGAAACTTCTATTCTATCCGTTGAACTACGGGACCGGTAAAATGCAAATTTAGATTATTTAAGTTTATATCTTAAAATAAGCTACACTGTTTCATAATAAATCGGTAATCGGTAATGTCAATACTCTATAGTTTAGCGTCTAGAATCTATCATCTAGTGTCTGAATCCTACTGATACAAGAACATCGCCGCATTCCTTTCCAATTCCCTAAAATGTGGATCCTTCAGATCTTTTATAAACCTGATCGATTCACCTGTCGACTTCATCTCTGGTCCTAATCGTTTATCAACCTTAGGGAATTTATTGAAAGAGAACACAGGTTCCTTGATCGCATATCCTGTCAAATGTGGTTCGATCTTAAAATCTTTCAACTTATGTGTACCAAGCATCACTTTTGTAGCGATGTTCAAAAAAGGCACTCCATATGCTTTAGCGATGAAAGGGGTCGTCCGACTAGCCCTAGGGTTAGCTTCGATAACATATACCTTATCATCTTTAATTGCAAATTGAATGTTGATTAGTCCTCTGATGTTAAGTGCTACTGCCAATTGATAAGCATACTCCTTCATAGATTCCAGTGCTTTATCTGAAAGACTATAGGTTGGCAATAACGCATTGCTGTCACCTGAATGAATACCTGCAGGTTCGATATGCTCCATTATGCCCATGATGTGAATGTCATCTCCGTCGAAGATGGCGTCTATTTCAGCCTCCTTGGCCCTTTCGAGGAATTGGTCTATCAATACTTTATTATCAGGCATATGTTTGAAGATGTTCAAAACAGATTGCTCCAGTTCTTTATCATTGATGACGATCTTCATTCTTTGCCCTCCTAGTACATAAGAAGGCCTCACAAGGACAGGGTAGGAGATACGAGCTGCAATATCCAATGCCTCATCTGTATCGTCAGCAGCGCCATATTCAGGATAAGGAATATTAAGAGATTTTAATAAATCTGAGAAATACTCTCTATCTTCCGCCATGTCCATACTCTTAAAGTCAGTACCTATTATTTTGATACCATGTTTATGCAGCTTTTCTGCAAGTTTTAGAGCTGTTTGACCGCCTAATTGGACAATGACTCCTAACGGTTTCTCTAATTCTATGATCTCGATGAGATGTTCCCAGAATATTGGTTCAAAGTATAACTTGTCCGCCATGTCGAAGTCAGTTGAAACCGTTTCAGGGTTACAATTGATCATGATAGCTTCATATCCTACTTCTTTTATTGCTAGCAAGCCATGGACGCAGCAATAATCAAATTCTATGCCCTGGCCTATTCTGTTAGGACCAGAGCCCAATACAATGACCTTTGGCTTATCGGATGGAATGCTTTCATTTTCTTCGTCAAAAGTGGAGTAGAAATAGCTGGTACGTGCATCAAATTCTGCTGCACACGTATCTACTTGTTTGTAAACCCTTCTTATGCCGAGTTTATATCTAGCTTTTGTTACTTCCTCTTCCTTCACCCTCAATAGCCAAGCTATCTGAGCGTCAGAATATCCGGCTTGCTTGATTGTCATAAAGAAATCATAAGGTATATCATCAGGGACATTGAATCTAATGATCTCTTCTTCGTATTTACAGAGTTCTTTTATCTGACGGATGTACCAAGGGTCAATTCCGGTTAACTTCTTTAACGTTTTTTCAGGTATTCCAAGTCTGATTGCATCCTTCAGTCTATATATCCTGTCATCGCTGACTTTTACTAAGCGCTCCATGATATCTTCTGTTCGGATCCATTCCTTAATGTCTGCCCCAAGTCCGCTTCTACTGTTTTCCTGAGATTGACACGCTTTCTGAAGGGCTTCCTGGAAACTTCTGCCAATGGCCATGACTTCACCGACAGATTTCATCTGAAGGCCAAGTGTATGGTCGGCTCCCGGGAATTTATCAAAATTCCAACGCGGCATTTTAACG
The DNA here is from genome assembly GCF_016707225.1 of Candidatus Brachybacter algidus. Taxonomy (NCBI): domain Bacteria; kingdom Pseudomonadati; phylum Bacteroidota; class Saprospiria; order Saprospirales; family Saprospiraceae; genus Candidatus Brachybacter; species Candidatus Brachybacter algidus. Next base: position 893,093 of record NZ_JADJID010000001.1, read on the forward strand.
ATCACATAATCTAGCGTAGGTTCGAAAAGTGCAGAAGTACTTTTGGTGATCTGATTCGACAATTCATCAAGTGTATAGCCTATAGCTAGTTTAGCTGCTATTTTAGCTATCGGATATCCTGTTGCTTTACTTGCTAATGCGGAAGATCTTGAAACTCTTGGGTTGATCTCAACCGCAATTAATTCTTCTGTGTCAGGATTCTGGGCAAATTGTACATTGCAACCTCCACAAAAGTTTCCAAGTGAACGCATCATTCTGATTGCATCATTCCTCATCTGCTGATATCCTGTATCGCTTAAAGTCATGGCCGGTGCTACTGTAATACTATCCCCGGTATGGATACCCATTGGATCGATGTTTTCTACAGTACATATAATAATGACATTGTCATTGTTGTCTCTTAAAAGTTCCAGTTCATATTCTTTCCAGCCTAAAACGGCTTTTTCGACCAAAACTTCGTGAGTAGGAGAGGCGTTAAGCCCTTGACGAAGTGCTTCTCCAAAATCTTCCTCTAAATATACTAATCCTCCACCGGATCCTCCCAGCGTATAAGAAGGTCGAATTACGAGCGGGAAACCGATCTTTTGAGCTGCTTCCATTCCTTCCAGAAAAGAGTTTGCAATATGTGACGGTGCCACCTGCATTCCGATATCAATCATTAATTGTCTGAAAGATTCTCGGTTTTCTGTCAATTCTATTGCAGCCAGGTCTACACCAATCAGTTGTACGTTATATTTTTCCCAAACGCCTTGCTCAGCTGCTTCAATACAAAGATTGAGTGCAGTTTGTCCACCCATTGTTGGAAGAACGGCATCAATCTGCCTTTCTTCAAGAATTTGTATTATACTTTCTACATTTAAGGGAAGCAAATAAATATGATCTGCCGTCACGGGGTCAGTCATTATTGTTGCTGGGTTAGAATTGATAAGAGTCACCTCAATGCCTTCTTCTCTGAGGGATCTAGAAGCCTGAGTTCCTGAATAGTCAAACTCGCAAGCTTGACCAATTATTATCGGTCCGCTGCCAATGATAAGTACTGACTTGATGGCTGTATTCTTAGGCATAAATATTACTTGTTTTTGATTGGCGGCACAAAGGTATAAAATATATATATATTCATTTCAATTCTATCAAATATGAAGACGGATATTAATTAAAATAGCTAATATGTTAGTATATTTTATAATATTATATTTTTATTTACGCTAATTGCAATAAAATATTACCTTTGCACGGATTTTTTAAAATGAAGTAAAACAGATTATAATACATGGGAATAATCACAAGTATAAGAAAGCGTGGTGGTCTTATGATCGTCTTGATCGGGCTGGCAGTGGCAGGATTTATTGTTATGGATGTCGTCCAGAACAGGAATATGTCAGGTAATGTAACCAATGTTGGTAAAGTAGGTAGTCATACTCTTGATTTCAACGATATGAGGTCAATGGAAGAAATTCTTTATCAAGGATCTGATGCTGACGAATACTCTAAGAGAGAATATATCTGGAATTATTTTGTTGATAATTCAATACTGCAAACTGCAGCTCAAAAATTAGGTCTTGCAGTTGGTAAAGCTGAATTGATAGACATGCAGTTTGGTGCTAACATCAGTCCTCTTATGGCTCAGCGTTATGGTAACCCCCAGACAGGGCAGGTAGATATGGCTCAACTCCAAAACGTTAGAGATCAAATCAAAAAAGGTACACTTCCTGCAAATATGGCTTCTTTTTGGGCCATTCAGGAAAAGGAAATCATTAAAGATAGATTGGATCAAAAAATGACCTCTCTATTTACAAAAGCGATTTATACTCCAACATGGCAGGCTGAAGCTGTAATAAATGATCAGGGTGCTCCTATCAATGCACTTTATGTAAAGGTTCCTACTTCTTTTATTAATGATGCTGATGTTAAACTAACGGACGCTGATTATCAGAAGTATATTGACGCACACAAAGGAGCCTATACCAACAAGACTGAAACAAGAGTTATCAGTTTTGCAAGTATATTAGTTGTAGTAAGTAAACAAGATACCTTGGACTCTGAGCAGATTATTAAAGATAAAATGGAAGATTTCAAAACTGCTGCTAAAGATTCGGCATTTGTTTTAGCAAATGGTGGAACGATAAGTGACGTTTATGTTAAATCTGACCAACTTGATCAAGGCATAAAGTCTAAAGTATCTGGCATGAATACAGGTGATGTATATGGTCCTTATGTCGAATCGAATGTTGTTAAAGCTGTCAAGTTATTGGGTAAATCTTCAGTAGCTGACTCTGTGAAATCTAGACACATTCTTATCTCTGCAAAATCTCCGGCTGAGTTTGAAGTAGCTAATAAAAGAATAGATAGTGCGATGGCAGTCATCAATGCTGATAAGTCTAAGTTTGCTGCAGTAGCTAAGGCAATTAGTACCGATGGCGGAAGTGCAGTAAAAGGAGGAGATCTCGGATATGCACCTCAAGGTAAATTTGTTAAGCCATTTAATGATGCTATATTTTTTGATATTAAAGTTGGTGATATGAAAAAGGTCACTTCTGACTTTGGAGTTCACTTGATCCAGGTGATGGATAAAAAAACGTTGGGTGATGCTAATGGTTATAAAGTAGCATACATAAGCACAGAATTGGTTCCTAGTGAAGAATCTCAGAACAGGGTAGCAGCTCAAGTTCAAACTTTGGTGGCGGGCATTAAAACTATAGATCAGTTGGAAGCTAAGATTAAAGCTACACCTGGTTTGCAGATGCAAAATTCATTTGCTGTTGATGAGTCTGATTTCGCACTTCAAAATGTGCCTCCGGGACAAGGTAGCCGAGATATAATCAAATGGGCTTTTGATTCTAAAACTAAAGTTGGAGATGTCGCTCAAGAACCTTTTCCAATTCAACAGACTGGTAAATATTATGTCGAGCAAATAGTAGTGCCTGCTTTAAAAGTTATCAACAACAAAGGTGTGAGTGAAGTAGCTTCTATAAAAGCTGATATAACACCAATGGTAATGGCAGAGAAGAAAGTTGAAATGCTGGCGGAAAAAGCTAAAAATACTAAATCTCTTGAAGCACTTGCTCAGGAATTCAATGTAAAAGTAGATACGGCAAAAAGTGTAGTTTTCGGAGCGAATTATGCTCCGGTATTTGGGAAAGAACCTAAAGTGGTAGCCGCGATCTATGCATTACCAATTAATTCAATATCTCCTTTAATTAAGGGTTACAACGGTATCTTCCTTGTTAAACCTTATGAGAAGACAGCAGGAGCAACAAGGCCGCCAATTGAAAATGCTAAAAGGTTCTATTCTACAAGTATTAAGCAACAAATGAATGGAAAAATATTGGATGCATTAAAGAAAAAAACTGATATTACTGATAACAGGGGTAAACTGTTTTAACAGTTTCCCAGTTTAGTAAGAAAGGGTTTTTTGGGACAATGTTCTGAAAAACCCTTTCTTTTTTTATTTCAGTGCAATTTTATGAAGTAGATAAAAGTTATACCAAAGGTAAAGTTGAACTAATGAAGTTAGAATGATTTAAAACAACTGTTTTTTTATCGAAATGCTCAATAATATTTTTAAATTATACTTAGTTGAATATTGTTTTGAGCAAATTAATTTTGTCAATTAATAATATTTTCCAAAATTGCCAACTAAAGCATCCTCCAAAAAGGGTTTTAATTTTAATAAAAGAATATGCATTTTAAAGGAGTTACATCCATTTATGTCTCGTTTATAATCTTACCATTGATAGCTATTTTTACTTCTTGTACTGCAGAAACTAAAGAAGTAGAGATTCTCAATGAGAAGAATCAAGTCATTGAAAAATATTCGATCGATCCTGTGACAAAATACAAAGAAGGAGAATATATACGGTTTTATCCATCTGGTCAAAAAGCTGAAGAAACTTATTATTATAATGATACGATAAATGGTGAACGAAAATTTTATTTCGAAAGCGGTCAATTAGATAGAGTACAACATTATCTTTATGGAGTCTTTCAAGGTGAATTTAAATCGTACTATAGCAATGGTAAATTAAGTGCCGAAGGTAATTATTTGAATAATGAGATGGATGGTATTTGGAAGAGATATTACGAAAGTGGTGAACTCATGGAAGAGGTCACTTTTGTTGATAATGAAGAGAATGGCCCTTTTAAGGAGTATTTTAAAAATGGTAAACTGAGTACGGAAGGTTCATATATAAATGGCCCTTTTGAGCATAATGAACTCAAAGAATACAATGAAAATGGTGAACTTATTCGCAAAATGAATTGTGAGAGGGGCGTATGCACCACAAGCTGGATAAAAAAATAGACAATCAAATAAATTGATTTTGAGAAGAATATACTTGCTTTTATACATTTTTATTTGCACAAATACCTTGCACTTAAATGCACAAATTGAAACAGATAAGGTATTCCCTTTTCTTAATCAAAGTAATAGTGCAAGAATGTCAGCACTTGGCGGTTTTACAATGGCTGAAATCAGTATGGATGTTAGCCAGACCTTTGCCAATCCTGCATTATTTAAGGCTGATGAGTCATTCCCGATAAGTTTCACTCACCAATTTCTGCTGGGTAAGACTGGCATTGGTAATTTAATAATTGGCAAACAACTAAGATGGAAGGACGTAAGTATTCATGGAGGTATCCAATATGCTGACTATGGGACAATAGATGGATATGATGATCAGGGAGTTTCCTTAGGTCCACAGAGTGCAGCGGAATATAATTTTTTGATAGGAGCATCTACTCAACTTTATGAAAATCTTAGATTAGGTTCTAATTTAAAATTTATTAATTCAAATTTGGCGGATTACAACAGCAGCGCTTTGGGCTTGGACCTTGCCCTAGCATACCACATCCCTGAAGGAACAGGGACTTTTGGTTTTGTAGTAAAAAACTTAGGAACTCAATTGAACAACTATGCATCTGTAAGAGAAGTTATGCCTGTCGAGATTCAAGCTTCGGGCAGTGTTCGTCTAAAACATCTTCCTTTAAGAATTGGTTTGCTGGCTCATCATCTTCAAAGGTGGAACTTATTATATGATAATCCATACGACGTTGAACAATCCTTTTCTTTTGATGACCAATTCGAAAAACCTGAGATCAAGCAATATGGTTTTGTAGATAACTTTTTCAGGCATATGGTGCTTCAGGCTGAAATGTCGATGGGAAAGAAAGAAGGATTTAAAATACGTATGTCCTACAATCACTTTAAGAAAAGACAACTTTCTGTAAATGGCTTTAGGTCCTTATCTGGTTTTTCAGGTGGATTAGGTCTTCGAATTTCTAAATTTAACTTTGATTATGGAATCTCTGTTTATCACATAGCAGGTTCTGCACACACCTTGACATTAACCACTGATTTAAGCAGTTTCAGGAAGCAAAACCTCTGATCTGATCGGGATTAACTAAATGTTAGCAATCTCATTGAATAGGAATTTTCATCTTTGTCTGATTACTTCAATTTTACCATGGACACCAATATGATTAAACGAAAGATATTGATCAAATCATAATATGACAAGATCTAAAGTAAGATTAATAACAATTATTGGCACATTAGCTATTGCCGCTATAATTGTGGTGCAAGGATATTGGGTGCTCCAAATGTGGAATTATAAAGAAAAGGAATTTTCTCAGACAGTAAAGGTTTCACTTTATAGGGTAGCCAAACAACTCGTTGAATTAAATGGCTCAGTGCTCCCCAATACCGGTATTATCAATCAGATGTCTTCCAATTATTTTGTAGTAAATGTCAATGATAAAATTCAGGCAGATCACGTTGAGTATTTTCTTAGAAAGGAGTTTCAAAAAGTACTGATCAATGAAGATTTTGAATTTGGAATTTACGACTGTTCGAATGATCAGGTAGTTTACGGCAATTATATCAAAGCAAACGCTGAGCCTATTCAGAATTTTAAAGAAAAGTCGATATTGCCAACCCATGAAGGATTTACTTATTATTTCGTTGTTTTTTTCCCAAATAGAAGCACATCCCTTATTGCTAATTTGATGTACGTCTTCCTTTTCAGTCTACTTTTGTTAATAGCATTGGGTGTTTTTGTATACTCAATTTTTGTCATTGTAAAACAAAATGAACTTTCTGAATTACAAAAGGATTTTATAAATAACATGACACATGAATTTAAAACTCCATTAGCAAGTATTCTTCTTGCATCCGGTGCTATTAGTTCAAATCCGAAAGTGAAGGACGATAGTGTCATACAGCGACTTACAGGAATTATTGATCAGCAGAATAAACGACTGATTTCGCATGTAGAGAAGATACTGGAATTAGCTAAACTTGAAAAAAATAAATTTCTACTATTTACAGAGAAGTTAGAATTAAATAACGTAATCAGAGAAATGCTTCCTGCATTGGAGTTAAGGATCGAAAATGTGCAGGGTGTTATGAATATTAACTTAAGCAATGAGGATATCTTCATTCTAGCTGATAAGATACACCTGACCAACGTTCTTGACAACCTCATTGACAATGCTATAAAATATAGTATAAATAATCCTGTTATTTATATATCTTCATCCATTCAAAAAGGTAAGGTAATCTTAAGCATTGAGGATAATGGAGTAGGGATGGACATCGTAACCCAGAAAAAAGTCTTTCAAAAGTTTTACCGGCACCACACAGGCAACGTGCATGATGTAAAAGGATTTGGTCTTGGGTTATTTTATGTTAAGAATATTTGCAATGCACTAAATTGGAAATTAAAAATCGAAAGCACACCAGCTCAAGGAACTAAAATTTTTATTACAATACCAAAAGTATGAATAAGACAAAAATATTTTATGTTGAAGATGATGAGACTTTAGCTTTTTTAACAACCGAAGCGCTGTCTAATGAAGGTTTCCAGGTCGATCATTTCACCAACGGGTTGGATGCATTAAATGCCTTTAGAAAAAGTCAATTTGATATTTGTCTACTGGACGTCATGTTGCCTAAAATGGATGGATTCGAACTTGCCAAAAAGATCAGAGAAAACAATAACTCAATCCCAATAATATTTCTTACCGCCAAGTCGATGCTAGATGATAAGATCGAAGGACTTACGATTGGTGGTGATGATTATATAATTAAGCCATTTGACATGCGAGAATTGCTTCTTAAGGTAGATATTTTCTTGAATCGACGTGGTAAGATAGCTTCTTTAGAAGATATTCAGATAGCAGAATTTGGAAATTATACCTTTGATTATATCAATCTGACACTCCATTATAATGATATTTCAAATACACTGACTCAGAAGGAAGGTGATTTGCTTAGATACTTTAGCGATCACCGTAATACCTTGATTAAAAGAAGTGAAATTCTGGAAGAATTGTGGGGAAGGAATGACTACTTTTTAGGACGCAGCCTGGATGTTTTTATTTCTAGACTGCGAAAATATTTATCCAACGATGGAAGGCTTAGAATTGAAAATGTCCACGGTGTCGGTTTTAGATTTCATGTGGATGCATAATATTGTTGCTTTTTGTTGATTTCTAGAAATTTTATTTCATTTATTTCCCGGAAATAATCAGGCCAAATATATTTTGGCCTTTTTTTTTTAATATTAATGTTTATAAAACCTACACCTGCATTCTTTATTCAGCGCTCATATCAGATCCATTATCGTCAGGCCTTTTCAAACCTATATTTGCTGTTTGATTCTGCTATTCTATTTAATTAAGGTTATAGAAGATTACAAATTAAAAGATGGTATTGTAACTTTTTATATGATCCGGTCGTATTAATAACAAAGAAAGGATATTTCAATACTTGGTATAATATAGTTTAGAAATTCGAATTCCATTCTTTAATTAGTTTGAGATCATAATGAGCAAAAGTGACAATACAGGAATTTAACAAAACGGTAGATCTTTATTCGGATAATCTTTTTAGATTTTTCGTAAAAAATATCTCAGATAGGGAAGCATCCCAGGATCTAGTTCAGGAATCTTTTACAAAGATGTGGGCTAAAGTCAGGGATGTAGAATTTGAAAAGTCTAAAAGCTATCTTTTTACTGTGGGATATCATACTATGATTGATCACATTAGGGCAAAGAAACGAAGGGATAACTATCTAGCGCTTCAGGATGCTGAAAAGTATGAAGAAAAGGATTATGACCTCAAAGATGCCTTGGATCACGCTCTTAACCAACTTCCTCAAATTCAAAAAAGTGTAGTTCTTCTGAGAGATTATGAGGGTTATTCTTATGAAGAGATAGGCCAATTAGCAAATTTATCAGAATCACAGGTTAAGGTTTATCTATTTAGAGCCCGAAAAACCTTGAAGGACAAATTATTACTAAACAAAAACATATTCCCCGCCGTAAGATGAATAATTCAAAAATAAATATAGATAATTACGAAGCATTCCTGCTGGATAGAATAGAAGGAAATTTGAGTGTAGAACTATCAAATGAATTGACATTGTTTCTTGAAGCTAATGATCTTTGTGATGCCAATGAATCAGACCTTGTCTATCTGGATGAAAGTGATATGCTGGATAATATCTCAGGAATTTGTCTTATGTCAGATGACCTTAAGCGATTCGCACCATCTCTTAATGAAGAAAAAATTATTTTTGAGTCTATTGAAGGTAATCTTGAACATTCCTCAGATTTAAAGCTAAAGTCCTGGGTCACAAGTGATCCTATTTTAAAGCAACATTATGATGCTATGCTTGCGACTAGGACCATCACTGGCAATACACTTACTTATCCACATAAATCAAATTTAAAAAGACGAGAGCCTGTCGTAAAGTATTTATATATGCTTTTAGCAGCTTGTTTGATTGGTCTATTATTTATGTTCAATCCATTTCTAAAAAGATCAGATGATGGCTTGCTAGTTAAAAATGACAAAATAAGAGAGATAAAAGTTGTCAATAATGAGTCAAAGAATCATGCAGAGGCCAACCAGGTTGAAGTGGCTCAAACCAATGAATCAACTATATTACCACCTAAAGAAGCTTCAGAGGTTACCTCACAAAGAGATCTGTTTGAATATAATAGAAAATATGTGGATGTAAATAATCAGCATATTTCTCAGCTTTCAAAAATCGATGTCGTTAAATTTCAAAATTTCGAGAAAATTAACACTACAAAAGACCCCATTTTAATTCAAAATGAAGAAGTTATTGTCAGAAATGAAGTTGCCAGTCTTCCCCGAATTGCAAGGTTAGGTTCAGAGAGAGTGATGAGCATCGAACCTAAATTGACTTTTTTCAATATGTATCAAACTAAACGTCTACCCGAAGAAGATGTATTATTAGCAGGGGCAGTGAATAGCATCAAACAAAAGATCGATTTCCTTGATAGAAAGTCGGCAGCTATTTATGGATTTGCTGATTATCAGAAAAATATTATCAAATCTGAAGGATTGTTTGAAGTCTCCAAAGACAGGACGCCAGAAGGTAAAATAGAGGGGTATTCTCTTCGCATCGCCGGGTTTGAACTTAGCACTGCAAGATAATTATTAGAAACAAAATTTATTATTAACCATAGAAATTCATTAAAATGAAACAGTTATTTATTTCAACAATGTTAATGCTGGTTATGCAACTGGCTTACGGACAGGATAACACCGATAAATTATCCCGAATTACAAAGATTGTAACAAACGATCAGTCTACCGTTACTATTGATAGTGACAATGGAGAAGCTTCTATCTCATATTCACAAGAAACTGGGAAACCGTACCGAGTAAAAGAAGGAGTATTATTTATAGATGGAGCCAATGAGGTAAGAATTACAACTTCAAATCTAAGCCAACTCGAAACCAATGACGCCTCTACAGCAGTCGTTAATGGCGGATTGTCAAATGGCTTTGAAGTCATCGGTAATGACGCATCAAGCGTGGCTATCTATGCAAGTTTGAATAAGGTAGTTGTACAGTCTAATGACGCTTCTTCTATATCACTTAGTGGTACTTGCTCCTCTTTGAATGTGGTGGCCAACGACGCATCTACTGTGCAGGCGGGAGATATGAAAGCAGAATTTGTTGTAGCTAAATCTTATGACGCTGCAACAATCATAGTAACAGGAATTACCAATATCGATACTCAGATCAATGATGAATCCAATATTGAAATACTCAGAGACGCTATAAGTGATATGGCTGACTCAGTCAATATCGTAGAAAGAGAGGTCGAAGTGGAAGGTGGATCAGAGGCAGACATATACAATGGAGATGACGATCTGAATTTTGGAAAAGATATGGATAAATGGAGTAAAAAGAAGTTAAAGTGGAGGCCAAATCAAAGAGTGTGGGCAGGTATTGAATTGTCTATGGTAGGATTTTCTGATAAAGTTTTCGAATTCGGAACATCAGATGCTGATAACCTTTGGAAAATAGATCAGCCATCCGTTAGTCTTCACATCAATTTATTTGAGCATAAGTATAAATTGGGAACAGATTATTTAAAATTTGTATCGGGTTTGGGCTTCCAATGGGATTTCCTTAGGCTTAAAGAAGATGTAACAATTATTAATTCAAAGGATAAGGTAGATATAGTGGCATACCCGAATGGTCAGGAATTAAAGAAAAATACTTTGATTCTGGGTCAAATACAAATACCACTTTTGTTGAATATTAATACAAATCCCGGAAGCAAAAGAAACTTTCATATAGATGGTGGTGTTGTAGTTGGATATAGATTTAAGCAGCAACTGAATCAGGAATTTAATTCTAGTTCTAGCTATAAAACGCAAGTAGAGACTAAAATTAAATCGCAGTTTCATCAAAATCCTTTCGATATCTCAGGAACAGTGAGATTGGGTATCGGAAATTGGAGTGTATTTGGGATGTATGATATGGCATCTTTATACAAAAAAGATGAAGGACCTGGCTTTAAAGTTTGGAACGTCGGAGTGACTGTGATACCATTCTAATTGTAATTTTTGGATTATCTAATTAACCATAAGGGCTACCTGGAAAAATTCGGAATTTATTATTAAAATTATTTTAAAAATAAATCTTTCAGAGTAGTTGAGAGGAAATTGTATTTACAGTTTCCTCTTTTTTATTTACATTACTCCAAATTTTACAGTATGGAGATAATAAACGATAAAGGTGAAATCCGAAAAGTATTCAAATCATTGATGGATAAGCACAGGAAATATTTTTGGGTTGCAAGATTTGCCAGAAGTACATTTCCATTTATATTTGATCTTGCTGATCACGAAAGTAAAATCTTTAAAATTGCAGTTGGCTTAAATGGTCTTGAAACAAGTCCCACTTTTATTAATGAGTTTTTTGATTGTAAGGCTGTACGGTATTTTAAGAAAGACTCAGTCCCTAATGATATCGACCTTTTTTTATTTTATACCTCAGAAACTAACTGGGACTTACTATTTGGAACAATAACTATCAATAAGGATTCCTTTGATAATATACCTCAGTTTACCTACCACACTTCAGCTGTAGACGATATAAATGGAACACAATTAGTTAAGACTTTTGAAGCCATCGATCAAATATGGTCAAGGACATTTGAAATCAGCGAAGAAGAATATGAGGAATATTGGGAGAAATGGAGTAAAGATCTAACCTCACAGGAATAATTTTTTAGGGGGGCTAAATCTCTTATAACCCTAGAGTAATAACAACTTTGCTTCGATAAAATATAATGGATTAATATAAATGTATAATAATCGTTATTTTTATGGCTGAAAGTAGTCACTTTTTTATAATTACTATCACTTATAAATGACAGACGAGATTTTTATATCAAATATGAAAGCTGGAGGTGCTCTCAGAGATCAAAGCATAGAGTTTCTTTATCGAAACACGGAGCTTCGCCAGAAAATATTTGGATACCTAAAACGACTAGGTTCCACCAACGAGGATATTCAGGATATCTATCATGATGGTTTTGTAGTTTTAGATAAAAATGTCAGAAATGAAAAATTTAGAGGAGAAAGTTCAATTGAAGGATATTTTTTTTCAATATGTAAATTTCTCTGCCTAAATCAGTTGAGAAAAAATCAGCGAGTCAGCTTAGTAAACGATGTGGAATTAACAGCTCAGCTTGATAAAGATTCAATCGCTCTCGTCACCGAAGACTACCTTATTGCAGAAGAAAATAGACATTTTATTGAATCGACATTATCGTTGATCGGTGATTCTTGTAAGAAAGTTCTCACTTTATGGAAACTATCATATTCTATGACAGAAATTGCTGAAAAACTGGGATTAAGCAGTCCGGAAATGGCTAAGAAAAAAAGATATCAATGCCACCAGAAGCTGATTTTACTGATCAATAATAATCCAGAACTAAAAAAAGCATTATTAGACACATGAAAAACTTTAAGGAATTAGAAGACTACTACAGCGGAAATGGCTCAGAACAAGAAAGGGCCGATTTTGAATTAAAACTAAATTCAAATCCATCCTTTCGAGCTGAATATGAAACATATATTGCTTCTCAAAATCTAATTGAATATATTATCGGTCAGGATTTATTGGAAAAGCTGCCGAATTTGAAGACTCATGAAATTTCTGCTCATAATAGGACGCTATCTCAAGGTGTAAGCAACGAAATTAATTCAGAACTTACTTCTAATGACTTCAAGATAGTATCAATAAATAAGAATGATATCTCATCAGATAAAAGTGATAATAAAAAGCGATTTTCGATTTTTGGTAAATTGAGCGTTGCAGCCACATTTTTAATACTAGTTTCTGTATTCGCTTCAGTAATATATTTCACAAGAGGTGATGATTTTACATCTATAACAGAGCAAAATGTTTCATTTCTCGATCTAAGTCAGATGAGAGGCGATAGAAATAGCCACAAATACCAACAACTTATCGAACTCCAAGATGCGCGTAATTACGCTAAAGCAAATTTACTGATTGATGAACTTATGTCTGAAGATCCTGATACCTATAACTATCTCATATACTTTAAAGGGCAGAATAATTTCAGATTGAAAAATTTTGTATTTGCTGAAAAAGATTTCAATACAGTTGTAGAACTTAAACTCCCTAAATATATGGAACAAGCGCAATTGATGTTAGTATTTACCTCCATCGAAACAAAGAATGTAGAAGGTGCTAGGATTAAAATACAGGAACTCATAAAGCAACCGTATTATTCTTATAAAAATGTACTATTGCAGGTAGAAAGGGAATTAGAGGAAAAATAAATGCATATCCAGGTTTGAAACTAGATATGCATATTTTTTATTTTAAAGAGAATAGATTAACCTCTTCTCTTCAATTCATCTCTGATCTCCATTAATAAGGTATCAGTAGAAGATGGTCCTGCCTCTGGTGCAGCTTCTTGCTTCTCTTTCATTCTATTTATAGCTTTGATGATAATAAATACTACCATCGCTACGACAAGGAATGAAATAGTTTGCGTGATAAAATCCCCATATTTAATTGCAACTTCATCCACGGCCGCAACACCATCAGCACTAGCAGCCACAGCCTCTTTCAAAACTATTTTTTGCTGAGTAAAATCGACTCCTCCGGTCAACATACCTACAGCAGGCATAACCATCCCATCAATAAAAGCGGAAACTACCTTTCCAAATGCTCCGGCCATCACGACACCAATTGCCATGTCAACGAGATTTCCTCTCATTGCAAAATCCTTAAATTCTTTTAAAACACTCATACATTTTCTATTTTAGATTAATAATTATTTAAATATACTTAATCTATATATAAAAACTATAATTATTTATAAAATATAATGAGGTTCGTCGAATAAATTTAGGATTATATCTTTTTATTTAATATAATAAGATTGGATCAACAACAGTTTTATATAAAATCACTAAACTTGTGCTTTCATTTGCTTTGGAAATATTTCAACAATTATAAAATTACTTCTTTTGAAAATCAGAGTTTTACTTTTATTTCTAATCACCTTCTCGATATCACTCAATGCCCAAAAGCACAAACTGTCTGGTACGGTCATTGATGATCTCAATTTTTATCCTTTGACTAATGCGACAGTTACCATTGCTAGAACTTCCGATTCTCTTTTAATAGGATTTGATCGGGTCTCGATTAATGGTAGGTTTATTCTGGATGGACTTGACACCGGCAGGTATGACCTGTACGTATCATATCCTGATTATCTTGGTTATATAGGAGATGTAATTATCAATACTGATAAAAACGATATTTTATTAGATACTATTTTTATGATTAAGAATAGCAGAATGCTGGATGAGGTTACAATCTTGGATGGAAGCAAAATCAAGTTTAAAGGTGATACTATTCAGTTTATAGCAGACAGTTTCAAGGTAGGTTCAAACGCTAATGTGGAAGATCTTTTGAAAAAGCTATCAGGTCTTCAGGTCAATTCAAAAGGTGAGATTACAGCTTTTGGTGAAAAAGTCGAGAAGGTTTTTGTTGATGGAGAAGAATTTTTTGGAGATGATCCGACAATTGCTACACGCAACATTCAGGCAAAGGCAATTGATAAAGTGCAGGTATTTGATAAAACTTCCCAAATGGAAGAACTCACTGGAATTGCAGATGGTGAAAAATTCAAAGCTATCAATCTAACATTGAAAGAGGAATATAAAAAGGGATATTTTGGTAAGGTTTCGGCTGGGGTAGGGAAAGACCCTACGTATTATGATGAATCATTGCTACTGCAAGCTTATTCAGGTAAATCTAAATTATCACTTTACGGTATTCTTAGTAATACAGGAACTACCGGCCTTAATTTCGATGATATGAATAAGTACATGGGAAATCAAGGTAATATGAGTATGAGTGATGATGGAGGAATGAATTTTTTCTTTAGTGATGAAGATGATTTTGATTGGGATGGCAGATATAATGGACAAGGACTTCCGTCCTCTTTATCTCTAGGTACTTCTTTTTCTACAAAACTTGCTAAAGATAAAGTTCGAATAAATGTCAACTATGGATATTCTAATTTGAAGCTCAAAAAAGAATCTTCTGTCAGCAGAACGAATTTTTTACCTGAAAATAGATTTAACAGTGATGAAAATGAAGTATCATCTAATGATGTTGTAAACAATTCAGCCAAAGTTAAGCTTGAGTTCGATATTGATTCTCTTACTACGCTAACGATAAATTCATCCGGTAGCTTAAAAGATATTAATAATTTTAAGGACATTCGTTCTGAGAATATTGGACTTGATAGTACGAGATTAAGCCAAATAGAACGAAACCTAGACAGTGAAGGTGAAAAGAATAGTATCAATTCAACTTTTTCGCTTATTAGGAAATTTAAAAAGAAAAAACGTTTATTAACACTCAATGGTGGTTATAATTTTTCTGAGGAGGCAGGGCTTGTATTACTCAAAAGCTTCAACCAATTTTATTTAGAGGGAAAGGAACAAAAGCAAGATCAGAGACTAAACCGAAATATTACCAACTCTAGTTTAAATTCAAGGTTGTCTTACACTGAGCCGCTTGGTGATAAATGGACAACTCAGGTCAACTATTATTATAATATAAATAAAAATTTGTCTAATAAACTTACCCATGAGTTTGATGAGTTATCGCAAGACTATACACGCTCTATTGATTCATTAAGTAATATTTTTAACTATCGTGTACAAACTAATGGGGGAGGATTGATATTTGCCATGAAGAACGAAAAATACAATTTTCGATTTGGCACGAATGCAGAATCTTCCATATATCTGAGGGAGAATAAAGTAGATTCCATGATCGTCAATGATCAAGCTTTCATATGGTTACCCAGCGCATCCTTCAATTACAAATTCAGCAGGACTTCTAATTTTAGATTTTCATATAACGGTAACACTAAACAACCTTCGATATCGCAAATTCAACCTATTAGAGACAATTCTGATCCTTTGAATCAGGTGAAAGGCAACCCTGATCTTGCTCAGTCTTACAGTCAGAATTTTAATGTGAGTTACAACATATGGAAGGCTATTTCATCTATGAGTATTTGGACCTACGCAAATTTTGGAAATACCTTTAATCAAATCGTTAGCAATAATGTGATCGATATTTCTGGAAGAAATATTTCTTCATTTGTCAATGCCGATGGCGGATATTATGGATATACTGGATTGAATTTTGATAAAGAGATCACTAAATTAGTTTCAATAGGTGTGGGTTTGGATGGCAATTTGAATAGATCTATTTCATTTGTTAACAATCAAAAGAGTGCAGTACTTAGTGCAAGCATAAGCCCTGATGTGCGCATTGAATTGGAAAAGGATGATGTTTTTGATTTTAACATTAGATATTCACCTTCATTTTCCAACTCAAGTGGCGGTCTAGTTCAAGAGTCGGGAAATTACATAACTCATCATTTTGCAAGTTCATTTCGCTATGAGATTACAAAATCTATCAAATTTTCAACAGAGATTAATTACGATATTCAGCCAGCTAGAAGTAGCTTTTCAGAAAAATTTACACAAGCACTTTGGAATGCAGATATTGAATATAAAATTGGAAAGGGTGAAAACTTCATTTTAAAATGTGCTGTAAATGATATTCTGGATCAGAATAGAGGCTACAGAAGAAATGTATCATCTAATTTTACAGAAGAAAGTACATATAATACGATCAGAAGGTATGTATTCTTAAGTTTGATTTATAATATAAAAAGTAAAGTTTAATGGTCAATGCACATAAATTATATTTTACAAGAATTACAATGCTTGCGTTATTTGTATCGATTTCCTCATTTGTTTGGTCACAGAGTAAGCAGATCATCAGTTGTGGTACTATTAAATATGAACGAAAAATTAGTTTAAAAAAGAAATTGATCGAATCAAAAGACGAGGATGACGATAACTTTTGGATGGAAGAAATGATCAAGAAAGCGCCAGTAAATGTCGTCGACCAGTTTATACTTCAATTTAATATGACAGAGAGTAATTATTCTTTTGACAAGAAAAAAGATGATGGTCAGTTTAGAATGTGGGGAAGCGATGATGTAGGTATGAAAAACATTGTCTACAAAAATTTTATAAATAGAGAGCAAAGGTCTTTAAAGCAATTTTATGACAGCGATTTCCTTCTGATGGATTCTATTAAAAATTTTAATTGGAAATTAACGAGTGAGTTTAGAGATATTGCTGGTTATGAGTGTCGCAAAGCTACGACTATAATCAATGATTCTTTATATGTAATTGCATTTTACACAGATGATATAATTTGCAGCACTGGGCCAGAGGGCTTTAGTGGGCTACCCGGGACCATCATGGGTATTGTTATGCACAGGCTTTATTGCACATGGTTTGCAACATCGGTAGAAGGTTTCTGTGATGAAAATCGTGAAATAGTAAAGCCGGTTAAAGGTAAAAAATCAACTCAAAGTGATTTGGAAGCTATTCTTAAAGATAAGTTCTCAAAACATAAAAAATGGTATCAAAGCATGGTTTGGAACCTTGTAATTTAGAGTTTATAATCAAAATTTAGGTGCACTTTGCTATTAAATACGTTGATTTATTGGTGATTATTTTAAATCAATATTTCAATTAACATACTGAAAACGTAATTCCTATTCCAATTATCTCGTTAAATTCATTGTCCTTATTGACATTTCCGTTAAAATAATTTATTAATTGTTTAACAATTAATAATAATGAATTACTTTTGCATTAAATTATAAATCACTTAGTTATCACATAATTTATCCATTTATCTAAAATGGATGAATTTAATCACATTTTAGTCTTCAATTAAATTTTATTAAAACTGTTTTCTGAATGAAAAAAATAGGAATTTTGTTTGGCCAGGAAAGTTCTTTTCCACAGGCATTTGTAGATCGTGTAAACGAGAAAAATATTAAAGGTATTAGTGCTGAATTTGTCACAGTTGATGAGGTCTTCCAAGGACGCGCCACGGATTATGCTGTGATTATTGACCGTATATCTCAGGATGTACCATTTTACAGAGCATATTTGAAAAATGCTGCCATCTCTGGTACAGCTGTTATGAACAATCCGTTCTGGTGGAGTGCAGATGAGAAATTCTTCAATAATGCATTAGCCACTAAGCTTGGCGTACCTGTTCCTAAGACGTATTTATTGCCGTCTAAAGAAATGCCTACTGACACTTCTTCCAATTCATTCAAGAATTTGAAATTTCCAATGAACTGGTCAAACATATTTGATGAAATTGGCTTTCCCGCATACATGAAGCCTCATTCCGGTGGTGGTTGGAAAAGTGTGTATAAAGTAACAGATGTTGAGAACCTATTTCAATCTTATTCTGAGACAGGCCAATTAGTAATGCTTCTTCAGGAAGAAATTCAATTTGAATCTTATTTCAGATGTTATTGCCTTGGACAAAAATATGTCCGAATCATGCAATATGAGCCACGCAACCCACACCACTTGAGATATGTTACAAATGGTGGTCCGGTAGAAAAGAAATTATTGAAAACAATTGAAGATTATGTCTTCAAATTGAATAACGCTCTAGGTTATGACATGAATACAGTAGAATTTGCTGTAAGAGATGGAATACCTTATGCGATAGATTTTTGTAATCCTGCACCGGATGCTGACTTATTTTCAGTTGGTCAGGAAAATTTTGATTGGGTGGTTGAGAATGCCGCAAATATGGCTATTGAAAGAGCTCAATCTCATAAAGATGGCAAAGACAACCTTACTTGGGGTAACTTCATTAAAACAAGTGTTGCCGGTGAACAGATAGGAGGAGGCAAAACATCTGCTCCTGCAGTTGAGAAATCAGTGGGAAAACGCGGACCAAAACCTAAAGCAACTGCAGCTAAATCAAGCTCAGAAGTTAAAGTAGCAGGAAAGCGTGGTCCAAAACCAAAAGCAGCATCAGCAGTTGCTCCAAAAGTAGCAGGAAAGCGTGGTCCAAAACCTAAAGCAACTGCAGCAAATGCAAGCACGGAAGTTAAAGTTGCTGGTAAGCGTGGACCAAAACCTAAGGCGACAGTAGCAGCAGCTCCTAAAGTAGCAGGTCAACGTGGACCAAAACCAAAAGCTAGTGCTGCAAATGCAAGCACGGAAGTTAAAGTTGCAGGAAAACGCGGACCAAAACCTAAGGCGACAGTAGCAGCAGCTCCGAAAGTAGCAGGTAAACGTGGACCAAAACCAAAAACTAGTGTTGCAAATGCAAGCACGGAAGTTAAAGTTGCTGGAAAGCGCGGACCAAAACCGAAAGCAGCATCAGCAGCAGCTCCGAAAGTAGCAGGTAAGCGTGGACCAAAACCAAAAGCTAGTGCTGCAAATGCAAGCACGGAAGTTAAAGTTGCTGGAAAGCGCGGACCAAAACCGAAAGCAGCATCAGCAGCAGCTCCGAAAGTAGCAGGTAAGCGTGGACCAAAACCAAAAGCTAGTGCTGCAAATGCAAGTGCTGAAGTTAAAGTAGCAGGTAAACGTGGACCAAAGCCTAAAACTGAAGGCGCAAAACCTGCCAAAATTGCTAAAGCAACTAAAGCAATCAAAGCGCCAAAAAAAGTAGCAGCCAAAAAAGCTTCTCCAAAAAAATCATCAGCTAAGAAAGGAAGTGCAAAACCAAAAGGTAATTCTGCACCTTCTTCTGATATGAATAATATTGGTGAATAATAAAGTTTTATAAGATCCATTGAATAATTGTTTTCAATGGATCTTTTTTTTTAATTTGTATTAATTATTGATTGGTTACCCGACTAAACATTTTACTATAATGAATATTAAGTTAGCCATTCTGGATTTGAACGACAATACGACTAACCTAGGCTTACGTTCAATAGTCGAACACGTTGAAGCTTTTAGTGATACTTTTACCTACGAAATATTCGATGTTAGGTATAAAAATGAAATTCCATCCTTAGATTTTGATGTCTATATTTCATCAGGCGGACCCGGCGATCCAAGGGTTGGTGATGGCATATGGGACGTAAATTACCATAAATGGATTGATGCATTAATTGCAAATAATCTAGATGAATCAAAAAATAAAAAATATGTGTTTTTTATCTGTCATTCATTTCAAATAGCATGTATACATTTTAATTTTGGCGAATTAGGACTTAGAAATAAAAAGTCTTTTGGCACTTATCCTTGTTACTTGACTGCAAATGGTCTTTATGAAGAAGTATTCAAAGGACTTCCTAATCCAATGTATATTGCGGATTTTAGATCTTATGAAGTTCTTGGTGACCATTACGAAGCTAAATCAGCTACATTTCCTAAAATTCTAGCAGTAGAACAGATAGATATGATGGATCACCGTGATAGAGCAATAATGGCTGTCAGATATTCTCCTGAAATGATAGGAACACAATTTCATCCTGAAGCTTATGCGGCAGGTATGTATGACTATTTTAACCAACCGGAAAGAAAAGCGATGGTCGTCGAAGAGCATGGAGAAGAACGTTTTAATCAAATGGTCCGGGATCTAGCTCATCCTAATAAGATCACGCTTACTAATGGAACGATACTTCCTAATTTTCTAACTCAAAGCATTGAAAAAATATACAGGGAAAAAAGGCCGGAAGCCCTTGCATCCTAAAAAAACAAACTAGAAATAAGTAAGCCGCCATTTTTTTAAGATGGCGGCTTTTTTAATTTCATGGTTTGCTGAAATTATTTTTAAAATCTGTAATTCGTACTATTAGTTCTGTTAGTCATTCGATTTCCGATGGGAAATGTTACTCCTACAGTCGCAGCTATACTTTGATTTCTGATGTCTGTGTCCAAGGCTAATCCACCTATTTCAGGTAGTTTATAATAATCTGTAAACCCATGAGTATATCTTCCTTCTACGAATAGATTTGCTCTTCCAGCCAGGTTAAATTCTACTCCTAGAGCAGCGACTCCTGAAACTTCGAACCTTTCAAAACCTAAGTTACTTAGATTTAGATTGCGGTCAAGTACAGTTATAGGGATGATTACATTGATATTAGCTTTTGATCTTCCTTTTGCCAGGTACCCGAATTGAGGACCGATAGCCGCATAAGCCTTAACAAACTCGTTTCCTATTTTACCTTTAGCTAACAAAGGCACTTCTATATATGTAAACCTGTTTTTGTAGTCTACACCAATATCCATTGGAAAGTTAAAAATATCAAAACCCATTGATTCATTAATGACAAATCCCTTTTGTGTGATATTTAACTCACCTTGCAAATCAAAATATTCATTAAATGAATATCCGGAAACTAAACCGCCTGTAACTCCATGGAGTGTTTTAATTGGGATTATGTTTGTAACTGATTTTGCTGCTGAGGTTATTCCCGCATTATATCCACCTTTGAATCCAATGTAAGCCTGAGCGTTAGAAGTGATGTTTCCAAGTAACATGATGGCCATTAAAACAATTGCACCTAATTTCATTTCATTTTCAATTTAAGAAGTGATAAATATTTTATTTATACTAATTAGACGCATTGATTGAAAAAAGATAGTTAAAAAAACCTTTACATTGTTTTAATGTTTTATAAAAATAAGTTTATTAGAAATGCCATTTTCTGTTAATTTTAACTTAATGGATTGTTTTTCAAATATTGAAGTGCATCACCAACAATAAAAATAGAGCCTACTATCAATATAAGATCCTTATCTGACGCTAGTTTGACAGCATTTTCGATTGCATTTCCAACTTTTGAAAATGATTCACCGGGAATTCCTGAGGCAAATGCAGTATTTTTTAAAATATTTTCATCCATCGCCCTCGGAATGTTGGCTTTAGTCCACATATAATGTGCATCAAGAGGTAAAATTTTCAGAATTTCAGAAATATCTTTATCTGCTACTGTTCCATAAATAATGAATAATTGATCGAATTCCATCAATTTTAACTGCTCTGTTACCTCAGTTATGCCAGCTATATTGTGTGCGCTTTCCAAAATTATTTTTGGCTTTTCGCTAATAGTCTGCCAACGTCCAATAAAATTGGTCAGTTTGGTAATATCAAGCAAAGTGCTTTTGATCAAATTAAGGTTAAATTCTACTATAGACAACCTATCCAATACATAAGCAATCGTTAAGAATAATTCAATGTTTTTGGTCTGATATCTTCCATGTAGATTAGTTTTAATCATGGTTGATGTTTGCCTGGCATCCTTTGAGTTTATTTGGAACTTTGTCAATTCCCCATCAAAGCCAATATAATTACATTGCCAAACGTCTTCTGAGAAATAAATTGTGGATTTCATAGATAGTGCCTTTTCTATGAAAACATCATAGGTTTCATCTACTTTTTCACCTATGATACAAGGCACTGAATCCTTTATGATACCGGCTTTTTCTCCTGCAATTTTTTTGAGCGTATTTCCTAAGAATTGCTGATGATCGAAACTGATATTCGTTATCACGGATAATATCGGAGTTATGATATTGGTACTATCCAACCTTCCTCCCATCCCTGTTTCAATCACTGCATAATCTACATTCTGCTCCTTAAAATACAAAAAGGCCATAGCGCAGATGATTTCAAAAAAAGAGGGTTGAACCTCTTCTATTATATCCAGAAACCTATTAAGACATGCCACAAAATCTTCTTCAGATATAAGCACACCATTTATCTTGATTCTCTCTCTGATGTCAGTATAATGAGGTGATGTATAGACGCCAACTTTATATCCATTTTCCTGAAGATAGGCGGTAGTTAAGTGAGCAGTCGAACCCTTTCCATTTGTACCCGCAATATGTATGAATTTGTCTCGATCCATGTGTGGGTTGCCAACATGTTGCATCAAGGTACTTATATTACCTATGTCTGCCTTATATGCTGCAGGACCTTGTCTGTGAAAAACTGGCAAACTATTATATAAATAATTTTCAGCCTCTTGCATTGTTTTGATCTTCATCTCTTTCGCTATGCTTATTTGTTGGGTTAAAAGTATGTAATATGTTGAAAAATTAATTTGTATTTTTTGACACAAAAAAAGGAAGAACAATCTGTTCCTCCTTTTCTTTTCACTGATTTTATATCTTTTTACTGAACTTTGAAGTCGTAAGTGATCGTTCCACATTGCTGTTCTACATCACCGGCAGTAAATTTAAATTTCATTGCATTTCTTTTAGCGATATTTATCAAAGTGGCGTCATTGGTAGTGGAACCTTTTTGAGTATAGTCAGCACTTATTACGCTTCCGGTTTTATTGACACATACTTTAATCATAACAACACCAGTTTTTTGGCTATTATCTGTAATCTTAGGCTCAGATATTACCCCTCTGTTGCCAAGTCCTCCACCTATACGGCCTTTTCCGCCGGTATGGATACCTTCAAGGTTTTTAGCATTTGGGTCACCATTTGGATCACCTTGATTACCTGCTTGTCCTGTATTTCCACGACCAGTACCTTTTCCGTTCAATAATCCACCATATTTACCCTTTGCCGCAGCATAGTCGGCAGCCTCCTTTGCTTTTCTATCTGATTCTGCTTTCCTGTTAGCTTCTGCTTGTACCTCAGCATTTCTGCGTTGCTCTGCCTCAATTTGATCTTTTTCAGCTTTTTTTCTTCTCGATTCTTTTGCGGCAGTTATAGCAACATCTTCTGCAGCATCATTTGTGATCATGGCTTGATCCTTAGTTGGCACTGGATCTGGTTGCGTATTTGAAGCAGACGGTGGAGGGGAAGATTGTTGTGGACTGCTGTTACTGGCAGATGGAGGTGGCAGACCGCCAGGAGTATTCTGACCGGGAGTAGGTTCGTCATTACCTTGGCCTTCATCCGGAAAGCCCAGTGCCACTTCCATACCGGGTGCTTCTTCTTCCCAAATAGGGGCATTGAAAGTGGCTAATGGTGAGATACCAATTAATATTAATAAACTATGAAAAAACAGACTTGAGCTAAAGCCCTTCGTACTATTTACAACTTCTTTTTTTTCTTCCTGACTTGGCATGGTTGATACTATTATTTTATTATAACGAACAAAGAGAAAAATTTCTTATTATTGGGTTTTAGAAACAAAGATACATATTATTTTTATTTGTAATTTGTAAAAGTTATTTATTCAGTTTAGAGTATGAGAAGAATTAAAAATATTGGGGTCTTAGGATCTGGGGTGATGGGTTCAGGTATCGCATGTCATTTTGCAAACGCTGGTTTCCATGTAGTAATGTTAGATATGGCTTCTGATGGCAATACACCACAGGCAAGAAGTATAATAGCAAGCACTGCGCTTGATAAGGCAGTGAAATCTAGTCCTGCGCCACTTTATTCTAAGGATTTTAAATCCAGAATAAAGATTGGTAATTTCGATGATGATCTTAATTTATTGAAAAATTGTGACTGGATACTTGAGGTCGTTAAAGAAGACATAGCTATTAAGCGCATTATCTTTGAAAAGGTTGAAACTGTTAGGAAGCCTGGTACACTTATAACTTCGAATACTTCCGGTATCCCAATCAAAATGATGGCTGAAGGGAGAAGTGAGGACTTTAACAGGCATTTCTGTGGTACACATTTTTTCAACCCTCCACGCTATCTTGCTTTGCTCGAAATTATTCCTGGTCCGTCAACTAGCTCTGAAGTGATTGAATTCTTGATGGGTTTTGGAAAAAATTATTTAGGAAAGCAAACAGTTTTAGCCAAAGATACACCTGCCTTCATTGCCAATAGGATAGGTGTTTATTCTATGGGTAAAACTTTTGAACTTGCACAAGAGTTGGGTCTTACCATTCAAAGTGTAGATAAACTTACAGGAGCTGCCATAGCAAGACCTAATACCGGTACATTTAGATTGGGAGATCTTGTCGGTTTGGATACAGCATTTTTCGTTTTGAATGGAATAAAGCAAAATAATCCACATGATCTCTTGGCTCAGGAGGCTTCTATTCCTGCCTTTTTTACTCATCTGGTAGAAAATAAATGGCTAGGGAATAAGTCAGGTCAAGGCTTTTATAAAAAAACTGAGCTCAGAGATGAGAAGGGTAGACCAGTGATTCTAGGTATAAATCTTGAAACTCACGAATATGAAAATGATTCTAACCAAGTATTGGAAAGTCTAAATGCTTCTAAGCAGGTTGAGGATACTCCAAAGCGAATCAAAATGTTGTTTAATCATGCAGACATAGGTGGACAATTAACTAAAAAGTCTTTTGCTTACACTATGCTTTATGCAGCTGAGAGAATACCTGAGATTGCAGATCAATTATATTCAATTGATGAGGGTATGAAGGCAGGTTTTGCTTGGGAATATGGTCCTTTTCAATATTGGGATATTGTAGGATTAGAAGCTGGTATTAAAGCAATTGAAGAATTGGGTAAACAAGTTCCTGCTTGGGTTATAGAAATGAAAAATAATGGCTTTGAAACCTTCTATACAACCATAGATTCTAAGCCAGCGTACTATAACATAAATACTCAAAAGTATGAGTATGTGCCAGGATTCGAATCTATCGTTAGGCTTGATTATCTTACAAAAGAAAAAATTGTATACCAAAATGATGAAACAAAGCTTTATGATATAGGTGATGATGTGCTATGTCTGGAATTTACTTCAAAGATGAATGCTATCGGAGCAGGAATACTTAACGGCCTTCAGGATGCTGTAAGGATTGCAGAAGAAGGGAAATGGAGAGGACTTGTGATTGGGAATCACAGTAAAAATTTCACTGTAGGTGCTAATATAATGCTTATAGCTATGTTGGCATACGAACAGGAATTTGATGAGCTTAACAGAGCTGTAGATCTATTTCAGCAAACAACAATGAGATGCCGTTATAGTAAAGTGCCTGTGGTAGCTGCTACTCAAGGTTACGTTTTCGGAGGTGGATGCGAATTGATCATGCATTGCGATGCCACTGCAGTTGGTGCAGAATCCTATATTGGCTTAGTGGAAGTAGGAGTGGGCCTAATACCTGGGGGAGGGGGTACAAAAGAATTTGCGGTCAGAACATCTGATTCATTCACTGAAGGCGACGTTCAGATACCTGCATTAATTGAAAATTTTAAGACTATAGCTACAGCAACGGTGGCTACTTCTGCATATGAAGCATACAATTATAAATATCTCAATGAAAAGGATTTTGTAGTCATGTACCAACCTGAAGTAATTTATAAAGCGAAGGAAAAGGTAATGGAACTTTCAGAAGGATATGTACCACCTGTACAAAGAGAGGATATAACTGTGCTTGGGAGGACAGGACTTGGCGCCTTATATGCTGCAGCACATAGTTTGAAATTGGGAGCTTATGCATCTGAACATGATATAAAAATTGCCAAGAAGATCGCTTGGGTGATGTGCGGCGGAGACTTATCATCAAGCCAAATGGTCTCAGAGAAATATTTGTTAGACATAGAAAGAGAAGCTTTCCTTAGCTTATGTGGAGAGCAAAAAACACTAGAGCGAATACAGCACATGCTTGAAAAAGGTAAACCCTTGCGGAATTAAGAAACTATTGAATTTATACATTGTTATCTATCAGATAATTTAAAAATAAAAAAATGCAGGAAGCATATATTGTAGCGGGTTATAGGACAGCAGTCGGTAAAGCAGGAAGAGGTGGTTTTAGATTCATGAGAAGTGATGATCTGGCTGTTTCAGTGATTGATCATCTAATGAGTTCTGTACCGGAACTAGATAAAGCACTTGTCGATGATTGTATCGTAGGTTGTGCCAATCCTGAAGGGGAACAAGGCCTTCAGGTCGGCAGATTAATTTCTTTGAGAGCTCTTGGACTTGACGTACCAGGCATGACTGTAAACAGATACTGTGCCAGTGGCTTGGAAACTATTTCTATTGCTACAGCAAAAATTAGAGCCGGAATGGGTCATATCTATGTAGCTGGAGGTGCTGAAAGCATGAGTTCTATACCAATGACAGGATATAAATTTGCACCGAATTATAACATTACCAGTAATACACCTGATTATGTGGCAGGAATGGGGCATACTGCTGAGGCTGTAGCAAAAAAATGGGGCATCACAAGAGAGGCTCAGGATGAGTTCTCAGTTCGCTCCCATCAAAGGGCAGCAGCAGCTATCGATGCAGGAAAGTTTGAAGCAGAAATATTACCAATAGATGTTGAAGAGGTCTATGTGGAAGACAATGTAAAAAAAACCAGGTCTTGGACAGTTAGTGTAGATGAAGGTGTCCGAAGAGAAACTACAATGGAAGCACTCGGGAGATTGAAACCGGCTTTTATGAATAATGGCACAGTGACTGCAGGTAATTCTTCACAAACATCAGATGGTGCAGCTTTTGTCCTTGTAGTGAGCGAAGAGATGGTAAAGAAATTTAATCTGAAGCCTATAGCGAGGATGGTATCTTGTGCTGTGGCCGGAGTAGAGCCAATCTACATGGGTATTGGCCCTTGCAAGGCAGTCCCTAAGGCATTGGCTCAAGCGAATTTAAACCTTGATCAAATTGGAGTTATTGAATTGAATGAAGCATTCGCAGCACAATCTTTGGCTGTAATTCAGGAATTGGGAATGAATCCAGAGAAAGTCAATGTAAATGGAGGTGCAATAGCTCTTGGCCATCCACTTGGTTGCTCCGGCGCTAAACTTTCAATACAATCATTAAATGAGGCACGAAGACAGAATCAACAATATTCAATGGTGACCGCTTGTGTGGGCGGAGGTCAAGGCATAGCCGGTATTTTTGAAATTTTGTAAAATTAGTTAATATGGATTTGGAAAGACTTAGATATCCAGTCGGAAAGTTTGAAAGGCAGATGATATATTCACCAGAATATGTGACTGATTGTATTGAAAAAATTAAAACATGTCCACAAAGATTAGAAGCGCTCATCTCAGGTTGGCCTTCTGAGAAATTCGAATACACCTACAGACCTGGTGGATGGAATGGCAGAGAAATCATTCATCATATGCTTGATTCTCATCTAAATGCATTAATTAGATTAAAGCTCGCTTTAACTGAAGAAGCTCCAATTATTAAACCATATTTGCAGGATGAGTGGGTCAAACTTTCTGATTATCAATTAGATCCATTGATGGTCATACCTATTCTGCATGGCATTCATACAAAATTAGCCCTTCTTTTTACATCAATGGATGAATCAGATTATAGCCGCGAACTTAGACATCCTGAACATCCGGGAATACATTTGGACTTACTTTGGCTCTTAGGACTTTATAGTTGGCATAGTGATCATCACTTGGGCCATTTGAGCATTATTGATAGTCAATAACTCAAGTTTCGGTAGTCAAATTTTCTTTTTTAAGGATAAATTTAAATAAAATGTTAGATGTTAGAAGCTTGTCCGCCGAACAAGGCGGGGTAGATTTTAGATGGCTTTCCATCAATCACATGGATATTTTTTCTACAAAACTTATTAAAGAAAAAATATGAATCAATTGACTAAGCTCCCCGCCGTCACTTTGGCTAGTCGGGCAAGCATCTAACATCTAATCCCGCAGCTGCGGGACCATCTACCTTTGTTTCTTAGCTGCCGAAACTTGAGTCAATAATTTACTCAGGCAAACTGTCTGGTGCTTTTTTAGAAGGAAAAAACCTTTGACGTATTAAAGCATAAATTGCCGGTAGAGCGGTTATTATCAAAATAGCTATCATTACGATGCTGAAATTGTCTTGCACAACCTGAATTTGACCGAAGAAAAATCCTGCAAAAACAAATATGAATACCCAAAGAATAGCACCTATCACATTGTATAAAAAGTGTGTAGCTGCATTCATTCCTGCTATTCCGGCCACGAAAGGGACAAATGTTCTGAAAATAGGAAGGAATCGACTTAAAATCACAGCCTTAACTCCATGTTTTTCATAAAACGCATGTGTTTTTTCTAGATATTCTTTTTTGAAAAACCTTGATTCTTTCTTGAATAAGGCAGGGCCAAGTCTCTTTCCTATGCTATAGTTAACAGTATTTCCAATAATAGCTCCTGCTAAGCATACTATTACAGTAACCCAGATGTTCAAATTTGAAGATGCACATATAGCACCTGCCGCAAAAAAGAGAGAGTCCCCAGGCAGGAAAGGTGTAATGATAAGTCCAGTCTCACAGAAAACAACGAGAAATAATATCAGATATGTAGCTGAACCATAATTGTTTACGATCTCAATCAAATGAGCATCTATATGAAGTACAAAATCTATTACTTTTTTGATAGTATCAATCATGCTTGTTATTTATTAATATAAAGGAAAAGAAATCTGACGTTTTTTAGTTGCATTTACTTATCCCTGAATCGTAACTAAAAATTTGAGATTTGGTTTAAAAACATTCAAAAGATTTTGAACAGATGTTTGAAATCTTTAATATATTATTTCGGCATCCTGAAAAAATAATCTACCTTTGTTTTGAATTTGATAACCATCTAATCGGTATTTTATTTTGCTAATTAAATTTCCTAAGAAAAATATTTTTCTGTTAAGCTTATTATTTATGGCTTGCATTTTTGCAAATAATTCAGCTATAGGCCAGAAAAGAGCAAAATCTAAGAAGACCATTGAACAAGCAAAAGTAATTCCACGGACCCCTTTCAATTTTCTAATTGGAAACTGGGCTTCATATAACAAAGAAGCAACATTCGCTGCTTATATCAATGTTAAAGTAATAGCTGGTGGGTCAGCCTTAGAAATCCATCTTGAAAAACCGGATGGCACTATGTCTGTAGGTCTTATCTACTCAGACCCCATCAGTGACAATTGGAAATTGGCTTGGGTAGGACCTGATCAAAGCAACTCCAAAAATGGAGTGAGAGATCTTCAGTTGGATGGTGACCCAAAGAGAGTTATTTTCTTAGGACTAACCAACCTTGATAATAAACGAGCTCTTGATAGATATATTTTCGAAAATGTAAACAGCGATACAGTAGTAAAAATATATGAGATTAGTACTGATAATGGAATTACCTGGGATCAGGAATACAAATATACTTTTAAGAAAACGCAATAATTGTACTTAATTCTTTAATCTTGTATTGGATTTTAAGATTTTATAACCATGAAAATAGTTGTTTCTATACTTGTTTTCTTAATGCTGTTTTCCGCTTGTTCAAAAAAAAGAGCATTTAATGTTGACAACATAATGGAGTCAAAGATCAAGTTTGATCTCACTCAATTGGATAAGGATGGACTCAGCGGACCAGATGACGGAAAAAGAAGCATATCATACGAATTTTGCATTCCTGATAACAAAATCAATCGGGATAAAGTAAAGAAAATAGACAAGTCAATTCAATTTACTAAAGCAATGGGAAGATCTATGTGCGGTAAAAATCAAATATTATGTTTGGGAAATACCCATCAACCTAATGCAGTAAAAGTCTTGGAAAGACTTTCAAAGTTGACATATATTGAAAAGATCACAGAAACTTATTTTGAATAAGTTTATTTTCCTTTATTCTTCCCAAATATATTGATTTCCCTATCACCATTAAGAATAGGTTTGACTTCGATATTATCTAAAGATTTCTGCGCTAGCACTGAGACGTGTTGCCATTTTCCTTTTTTGTATTTAAAGCCTTCATAACTGCCATCGGGAACACTTGTTTCGCCCTGACCATCATATATTGCTTTCATCTGCATCAGGTGGTCAAGTACAATCATATTTTCAGCTGGGTCAAAATTCAATTTCATGGAAACGTCTGCACTATGTGTAAAAATATATCTTAACTCTGTATCACCGTTATCTGTTGAGTCAGGCAGGAATACGTCCTTGCCGAATATAGGTTGACCATTTACATCAAAAGAAAGTACATCAATTATTTTTCTTTTATTAAAAAACTGATAACCATTAAAGCCTAACAATAAATAATACGGTTCAGATTTAATTTTACAGTCAAAAAGTTTATAATATAGGGCTCCCTGCCATTCATCAGCCCTTAGCTCATCATAGTTAGTTCCTTCTTCATTATTTTCATATGAGCGGTCAGTAAATGCAGTATAACCTCCTTTAGCATACTGGATTCCTCCATAATATCTATATTCATTATCATTCACAAAATGTTGACCGGTAATAATCCTGAAAGAACTATCAGCAGGATAAAGTATAGAAAAGAATTTTGATGTAACAAATTTTTTAGAAAAGGTAGACTTGTCTGTTAGATAAGTTTCGAACGCTGAAGCGATGTTCTTAGCTGCATCTGCTCTATTTGATGCAAGCGTATCAGTCAAGATGATTTTTCCCTGATTATCCAAATAAGAATCCAATTCACTCCATGACAGCCCTAAAGGTGACTGCCCATAACTAGTTTGCATTAAGATAAAAGCTAATATAGCATTTAGGAATTTCAATATTGTCGGAATTTTATTTTAATAACGAGTAAATTTGTCAAAAGAATATACACTAAAGATTTCTGTAAGTTAATCGTTTCTTAACGTTTATTATTTCTTCTCTTGGCCTTTCCATAGTCTTTGAAAACAAAGTCGCCTAATCCCTGAAGATCACTATAAAAAGCTTTGCCACCATTAGTTTCCGTGAACAACTCTACGAATTGCATCAAATAGGGGTCCTTTGCAATCATAAATGTTGTGATTGGAATACCTAGTCTTTTAAATTTACTTGCTTGATTAAGTGTTCTGTTAACTATCATCCTATCAAGCCCCATACTATTTTTATACAGCTTATTACCTCTTTTGATGCAGGTTGGTTTCCCATCTGTAATCATGAAAACTTGTTTATTTGCGTTTTTCCTCTTTCTCAAGAGATCTAAGGCCATTTCTAATGCTGCCTGTGTATTAGTGTGGTATGGGCCTACTTCAAGGTAGGGTAGTTCTTCAAGCTCAATATTCCATGCTTCATCACCGAATGCAACAATGTCAAGTGTGTCTTTTGGAAATCGTGTAGTGATATACTCAGAAAGAGCCATAGCAACTTTTTTAGCAGGAGTGATCCTGTCCTCTCCATAAAGTATCATAGAGTGTGAAATATCAATCAATAAAACACTACTCATATTGCTTTGGTGGTAAGTCTCCTTGACTTCAAGATCATCATATGTCAGTTCAAATGCGCCCGGGCCATGATTAATCTGAGCATTTTTAATAGATTCCAGATAAGCTATGTGCTCCAGGTTATCTCCGAAAATATATGGTCTGGTATCTGAAGTATGTTCATCGCCCTTACCGTCAATTTTAGTATTATGGTTGCCTTTAGTTGATTTTTGAATGTTTCCAAAAATATCTTTAAGTGCCTTTCTGCGTAATGAAATATCCATTTTAGCCGTTGGAATAATTTTTTTATCTTCCATATCCGCTTCGATAAAGCCTTTTTTCATTAACTCCTCAAGAAAATCCTGAATACCGTAGTCGTCATTGGTCAGATTATACTCTCTGTCCATCTCCATAAGCCACTGGATAGCATTGGAAACATTACCTGATGAATATACAAGCAACTCTTGAAATAGGGTGAATAGCTCGTCGAACTTTGATTGTCCTTCCGCTTTTTGATATTTAGTAAATTGCCAACCTAGCATATTTATAATTTAGTGTTTCTATGAAGATTAAATGGATAATAAAATCCACTATGCCTTCCCATTTAAAGGTACGTCCTGTTTTGGAATTTTTATCGTGATCAGAGTAAAATTGAACCCTACAGTTGAATTTAACCAAAGTATAACATTATTTATTTTACTTTTGTTCTGCTTAGTTATTTAATATAACGTACTACTGATTTAAGGAAGTTTGGAAAATAAGAAATAGCTTGCTTTCAGTTTAATGATTGTATTGTATTTTTAATTCTCACTTAGAATATTTTTAATGAACAAATTATATATATTATTATTTATTATGTTTTCGACGCAGATAAATGTTTCTGCCCAAAAGAAAGCTGATTTAAAATTAGCATCTTCAATAGAAGGTTACTATTCTGGTTTTTATATTTCAAAAAAGAAGATCGAAAAGAATTCGGCAACTTTGTTTTTAAAATCAGACAAAGAAGTAATTAAGGTCAATGAATCTATTTTTGGTCCTTTTCAATTCAAGGTCAAATACGCAGACACCGATACTTTATTTTTTATTTCATCCATAAAAGAAATGAAGATTAAGTATATCAAATCCAGCAAGCGGATTACTTTTATAAGTCTTGTTGACAACCAAACTGTTAATTTCAATGCTAAATACAGCCATAAAGATGATGCAGACCTTAAAAATAAAATATTAGAAAATGAAGCCAAATTAGCATCCAAAAAGGAAAGCATAAAATATTATGGTAAGTTCTACGGTACTTTAAAAATTGAAGACGGCATTGGCTCCCTGGATACGATAATAGTAACTCAAGTAAACAAAAAACACATTGATGGGAATCTAATTATACAGGATAAATATGCAATGATATCATCATACAACAACAACTTCAAACCTTTTGAAACGCCTTTAAAAATCACTAACAGTGGACTATTGATTCTTGCTAATAATAATGCGGATTTAACTTTTAGACTAAACTATGACAATAAAACTTTGTATTTTGTCCATAAGGCCAATGGATTGCGATTTGAAGGAATAGAAGTTGAAGGTCAAACCAAGTAGTCTTTATATTTAATAAAATCATGAATCAGGATCAAAAACATATTGGTGTGGTGTATTTCACACAAACAGGGCAGTTAAAACATCTTGTAGAAAGGGTATTGTCTGTTTTTCCTGACAATTATAAAGTGGATTATTTAAGGATCGTCCCGGAACATAGTTTCCCATTTCCCTGGAGCTCCTGGAAATTTTTTGATGCAATGCCTGAATGTGTTTTGGAAGATGGAATGGAAGTAGAGGTAGAAGGCATTATCACAGGCAAGCGCTATGACTTGCTAATTGTGGCGTTTCAGCCATGGTTTCTCCACCCATCATTGCCAATGACTTCATTTATGCAAAATGAGATTGCGGAAAGCCTTATTAGTGGAACTAAAATTCTTACTTTAATAGGAGCAAGAAATATGTGGTTAAACGCACAGGAGAAAATAAAAAAACATATTATTAGACTGGGAGGTCACTTGGTAGGGAATATTGCTTTTGTTGATTCCTCACCCAATCTTGTTTCAACTCTAACTGTCATTAGGTGGGCGTTCAAAGGGCAGAAAGAGGCTTCAAAATTTCTTCCTGAGGCAGGAATACAGCAAAAGGAAATAGATCGCGCTCCTGATTTTGGCAAATCAATTTTAAAAGCTTTTGAGTCTGATGATTGGGAAGGACTTCAGAATGAACTCGTAAATAAAGGAGCCATAGATATCAAACCTGCATTGATTCTCCTTGAAGAAACAGGTACCAAACAATTTAAGATTTGGGCCAAAAAAATCAAAAGCAAAGGAGGTCCCGGTTCACTGGAACGAAAACCCATTGTCTTATTGTTTAAAAATATTCTAATCGTAGGTATTTTCATAGTTTCTCCCATTAAAGGACTTGTGTCTAAATTTCAAGCGATTTTGAAAAGAAGGCGATTAGAATCAGATTTAATTTATTACAAATCAGTTGACTACATAGACAATAAATTCTGATGTAACGATTTAATAACAAACTAAGCAATGAAGAAAAATGAGGTCCCTCAAGACAATGAAACATCTATCTATGGTGATAAATTTGGTGATGGGTTGCTTAAATATGCCACGGATGGTGAAGAATATACTACCGTTCAATCTGTTGGTTGGGAACCGGAAATAGTTGCTCTACAGCAGGCTTGGGAAGAAGTTGAATTGAAAATATTAGAAGCTGAAAATGATGTTAAAAGCGGTAAAACCAGTCCAATTCCTTTTTACATGGAGAAAAAGTTGCTTGATATTAGCATTTTATCATCCTACATGAATAAATGGCAATGGCAGGTAAGAAGACACTTTAAGCCTGTTGTTTTTAATAATTTAGGAGTAACAACTTTGAAAAACTATGCAGACGTTTTCGGGATTACTGTTGAAGAATTAAAGGACATCGACCTTTATAAGTCAAACCACAATTTGGAAAAGAAATTATAATGAATTTTAAACATACTCAGTCAGCTCATTGTGAATCAGGTGTTACTGTAAACTTATTGGCTCACCAGGGACTTTCACTCTCTGAACCAATGGTATTTGGGATAGGTAGTGGTATCTTTTTTATTCATTTGCCTTTTGTTAAACTCAATGGGATCTCAGCAACAAGTTACAGAATATGGCCTGGTGGGATTTTCAACAGAACTATGAAGCTATTGGGAGCTGAAGTGGTGACAAAGAAATTCAGTTCACCTCATAAATCCATGGAAGCCCTGGATAAATTACTTGAAAAGAATATTCCAGTCGGAATTATGTGCAGTGTTTACTATTTGCCTTACCTTCCTGATGCATATAGATTTCACTTTAATGCTCATAATATAGTAATCTTTGGAAAGGAAGGTGATGAGTATTTAGTTGGTGATCCTGTACTTCATGAGGTAAAGAGGCTGCATAAAGATGATTTACTCAAAGCGCGCTATGCAAAAGGTTTTCCTCAACCATCTGGAAAATTATATTATATAAAATCACTCCCAAATAAAGATGTTGACTTAAAGGATGCTATAAGAAGGGGATTGAAAAGAACTTCATTTCTAATAAATAGGACACCAGTCGGATTTATTGGAGTAAAGGCTATTGGTTACCTTGCAAAAAGGCTTCAAAATTATCCAAAGACACTTGGAGATAGAAAAAGCCTTCTTGCTCTGGGTAATCTAATAAGAATGCAAGAAGAAATTGGTACAGGAGGTGGAGGATTTCGTTTTATGTATGCTGCCTTTTTAAAAGAATCCAGTAAACTTATTCAGAATAATGAATTGGCAAAGTTGTCAACAGAAATGACAGAAATCGGCGATATGTGGCGAGATTTTGCATATAATTCAGCAAAGATCATCAAAAGTCGTTCTTCTGAATCTAATACTTTTGTGGAAATAGGGGATAAGCTTGCCTTAATAGGGGAGAGGGAAGTAGATTTCTTCAAACGTCTAGGGCAAGTTAAAATAATATGATATAGGAATGGATATCATACTGGATCACGTTAGCTTTAAATATAATAATCAACAAGAGGAAGCAGTTTCTGATGTTTCTATGATCATTCTAAATGGAAAGATAAATGGTCTGTTAGGGCCTAATGGCGCAGGTAAGAGCACACTCATACATATTATTTGCAGTCTTATTAAGCCTTCAACCGGAAAAGTATATCAGTCTATAAATGGTTCGGAGCCTCAAGATCTTAATAAGAACCAGATAGGTTTTGTCCCACAGCAAGATGGACTCTTTGGAGACTTAACATTGTCAGAGAATTTAAAGTATTATGGCGGATTGTATTCACTTGCAAAGAATACGATTAAAAATAGAATTGAATATTATGCTGAATATCTCCATCTTAAGGATCATCTTAAAAAGCAAATAAAGCATTTTTCTGGAGGTATGAATAGAAGAGCCAATATTATTGCTGGTCTCTTGCATGATCCTGAGTTTATTATTCTCGATGAACCTACTGCAGGCGTGGATATCCAGAGTCGTGCTCTTATTCATGAAGTTATAAAAGATTTACAATTCAAGGGTAAAACACTGCTATATACTAGTCATTTATTAAGTGAAGCTGAGGAATTATGCGATAATATTTTTATCATGGATCATGGACGAATGTTATGTAATGGAAGTCCTCAATCATTAATAAATGATACTCAAAGTTCAAGTATTGAGAAGTTGTTTTTATCATTAACCGGTAGTAAAGTCAGAGATTGAACATACAAAGAGTCATAGCTACATTTATTAAAGAAGGAACATTATTGCTTCGGGATTGGCCAGGGCTGTTGATGCTGTTGGGTATGCCTATGATACTTATTATAGTCATGGCCATAATCCAGGATGTTCCTTTTAAAGATTATCAAGACGTAAAATTTAACCTTGTGTGGTCAGATGATGATCAAAAACCTTTGGGAGATTCACTGAAAAGTCATTTTATTCATTCTGGCCAATTTACGTTGATTGATCAATTCAATGATAAACCTATTAATACCAACCAAGCCAGACAATTGATTTCTGAAGGTAAATATCCGGTTGGGGTGATTATTAAGAAAGGAACTTATGCTGAGATGGTCAATAAGACCAACATAATAGTTAATGTCATTGGTCAAAACATGGGAAATCCAGCCATAATTCCGGTGCGTCCTGCAGTTGATTCTATAAGTGTTGTTTTGATATTCGATCCGGTTGCTAAAAATACTTTTAGAATGGCGGTGCAAAATGCTTTAGAAAGGATGCTATTCAAAGTGCAATTTGATCTACTCTTCAAAAAGATATCTTCTAATAATACAAATAATTCTTCAGAAAGAATAATTGACACTCATGAAGTTCTTGCGAATTCTATTACCCAGGAAAATCTTGGTAGACTAAAAAATGAATCACTGGTTATGAATTCCGTTCAGCACAATGTGCCGGCATGGATTGTCTTTGCCATCTTTTTTCTTGTTATTCCACTTTCAGGCAATTACATCAAAGAGAAAAATGAAGGGAGTAGATTAAGGATAGCTATGTCTCCCGGTAGTTACTTTGATATAATAAATGGGAAAGTGCTCTTATACACCTGTTTCGGTATATTTCAGTTTTTGTTTCTATTGACTATTAGTATTATGGTCCTTCCATATTTTGGATTGCCTGGGCTGGATATTGGTCATGAATGGTGGAATGTGATTTTGGCAGCAGTTGTGATTACTTTCAGTGCAATAAGCTTTGGTATGCTGATCGGAAGTTATTTTAATACTTACCATCAGGCTATGATGTTTGGATCCATCACGATAATATTGATGTCGGCTATCGGAGGCATCTGGATACCAATAGAGGTTTTACCTCATTGGATGCAAAGTCTTGCAAAGTTATCACCACTGCACTGGAGTTTAAGTTTGGTCCAGGATGTCTTCCTAAGAGGCATAGTTTGGAGTAGATTTTTAGTGAAAATGAGTGTTTTAATGGGCTTTGGAACTATTTGCCTCTTTGCCTCTACGTACTTTCATAATAGGAAATAAAAAAAGCTGCCAAATAGCAGCTTTTAAAATTCTTAATCTTCCAAACCTCTTCAAATATTTTATGAAAAGGAGATTTGAGCAGATAATTTAT
Organism: Candidatus Brachybacter algidus; assembly: GCF_016707225.1. Lineage (NCBI taxonomy): Bacteria > Pseudomonadati > Bacteroidota > Saprospiria > Saprospirales > Saprospiraceae > Candidatus Brachybacter > Candidatus Brachybacter algidus. The sequence goes on from NZ_JADJID010000001.1 coordinate 930,971, forward strand.
AATTTTGGTATACGGAGAGTCTGGCCTGGATATATTTTGTCAGGATCAGATAACATCGGTTTATTAGCGTCAAAAATTTTATGATACTTCATTGCATCACCATAGTAAGCTTTTGCGATTTTAGATAATGAATCTCCCGATTTTACTTCGTAGAAATTGCTTTCATCTTCTACCGTCTCTGCTGTCATTTGGTCGTCTACAACAGCGATCCCATTCACATTACCAAGAGCAAGAACTATTTTCTCCTTTTCAGCTTGGGTAGCGACACTTCCACTGACTGTTACTGTATCGCCATCCAATTGCACGGCTAAATCAGTGACAGGAATATTCAGATTAGTAACTATGCTTTCTAGCCACAGAACCTTTTGTGAATGAAAAACTGCTTGCTGAGCTGTTGCATTAGCTTCGTCAACAGCTGTTTTGGCAGCTAATTCTGCTTCCTTCTTTTTAAGATCGTCTTTTCCTGATCCTTTTAAAAATGAAAATAAACCCATACTTTTTATAATTTATGTTGTTTAAGAAATTTTAGTTATATAAATATGCTAAGAAGACAAATAAAAATCACATTTCGTTCCCTCTTATTGTAAATTAATTTATTTTAGGACGCGCTACTAGGTATTTAGTTACATTTCTATTATTATTTATAAAGATAATTTATATATTTGCACCGCCTTAGAAAAAGGACATACATTGGCATGCCTGAAACTATCATACAGATTGAACTTCATTGTGTTTTGGTTTTCTGTCAGACATGTTTTTTAGATAACGAAAATAGATTTTAAAAAATTAAAAAATGCAAGGTAAAGGAATAATAAAATTTTTTCTAGTTGCGATCGCTCTGGTTTGTTTGCTCCAATATGTTTTTTATTGGCCAACATCAAGAGTCGAAAGCAATGCTGATGCCAAAGCAAAAATAGCAGCTGCTGCAGCTCCTGCTGAATCAAGGGACCAGGTGTACAAAGAAGCAAGAATCGCTTTTCTTGACTCAATGTCCAGTGAAACTATTTTTAGTATCCCTGGTATCAAAAGTTACTCATACGATGATCTAAAAAGACAACAACTAGCTTTAGGTCTTGACTTAAAAGGTGGTATGAGTACTGTTTTGCAGGTGGATTTGAAAGATTTTCTTTTATCAATGTCCAATCAAAGTAAAGATGCAACTTTTTTGGAAGCATTAAATAAAACAGAAAAAAGGCTGGTTACAGAGCAAATTAGCTTTGTTACTGCATTTGGTGAAGAATGGAATAAGATTTCAGGTGGAAAAACACTTTCATCTATCTTTTCTAAAAGCCCGTCTTTAAAAAATGACTTGAAGCCAAATGCTTCGGATGCTCAGGTTTTAAATGTACTGCAAGAAAAGGCTAAACAAACTGTTGATCTTACTTTTAAAAGATTAAAAGATAGAATAGATAAATTTGGTGTAACACAGCCGAATGTTTCTTTGGATGCAGGTAGAGATATGATCGTGGTAGAATTACCAGGTGTGGATAATCCTGAACGTGCGAGAAAATTTCTTCAAGCCAGCGCGAAACTTGAATTTTTCGATGTTTATAGAGCATCAGATCCCGGAGTACTTGAAGGGTTGACTAATGCTGATAAATACCTTAAAACAATGAAAGGTGATTCGTCTGCCGTTGAAATTCCTGCGACAGTAAAGGACACTATATGGGATAAAAAGACAGACAGTCTTGGCGTTGTTATTGATTCGACGATGAGAATTGTTGATGTACCCAATTCAAATATCAACCAGGCAAGTGGTCCGCTTTTTAAAATATTTACTCCAAACTCAGCTACATCTAAAGGAATTTCTTTTCCATTGGCTGTAATGGGTGTTGCTGATAAGAATAAGAAAAAAGCAGTGATGGATTATTTGAATTTGCCTGAAATAAAAGCATTATTCCCTAATGATCTGCAATTTAAATGGGCTTCAAAACCTAACAAAGATCCAGAAACATTTAAATACACAAGCAAATATCAACTATATGCTGTGAAAATGCCGCGCTCAGGTAAAGCGCCATTGGAAGGAGATAGAGTAGTAGATGCAAGAGAAACACAAGATCAGACCTCGCATCAAGTTGCTGTATCTATAAGAATGGACCAAGAGGGTTCTAAGAAGTGGGGCGAAATGACTACTAAAGCGGCTGCAGATCAGAATAGAGAAATAGCAATCGTACTAGATGATGAAGTGGTTTCAGCACCAAGAGTTAACAATGCGATTACTTCAGGTGATTCTCAGATATCAGGTGACTTTTCAGTTCAGGAAGGCAAAGACCTTGCAAACATTCTTCAAATTGGTAAATTACCAGCAGGTACAAGAATCGTGCAAGAATCTTTAGTCGGTCCATCTCTTGGTCAGGAAAACATTAATAAATCAATGATAGCTATACTTATAGGATTGCTATTCATTGTTGCTTTCATGATAGCATATTTCTCCACTGCGGGTCTCATAGCAGTCATTACGTTGTTGTTTAACATGTTCTTTATTTTTGGAATATTGGCATCAAAAGGTACAGTTTTAACTTTACCGGGTATAGCAGGTATTTTACTTACAATGGGTATAGCCGTCGATGTCAGTGTAATCATATTTGAAAGGGTTAAAGAAGAACTTAAAAATGGACTTGCATTGAAGAATGCTATTTCGGAAGGTTTCAAACATTCTTATTCTGCCATCATTGATGCGAACATCATTACTTTATTCACGAATGTAATTCTTGCATACTTTGGACTAGGTCCTGTAAAAGGATTTGCAGTGGTGATGATAGTTGGTGTACTTTGCTCTCTATTTACAGCTGTACTTGTTGGAAGAATGATTACAGACTGGTGGACAGGAAAGGGTAAGGAGTTGAAGTTCTCAACTTCATTCTCAGATAAAGTGTTTCATGGAGCTAATATAAACTGGATGGGCCTTCGCAAAAAAGCATATGCTTTCTCGATAGGATTATCTATAATCTGTTTAATTTCAATATTCACAAAAGGTTTCGAACTTGGAGTGGATATGAAAGGTGGATATAGCGCCAACGTTTCATTCGCTGAAGGAACTGATATTAATACTGAAGCATTCAGAACTCAACTTAAAGCTGAGTTAGGTGGTGAACCTATAGTGAAAGCAGTAGATGTTAAAAACACTTATAACATAACTACTTCATACAAGATTGAAGATCCTAATCCTGAGGTTAGTAATGAAGTTGTTACCAAAATACATGCGAGTGTTCAGAATTTGACAAAAGGTCAGGTTGACCTTGAGGAATTTAAAAAGCCTGATGGCAATGGCACGCACGTTGCGAGCTTCTCTAAAGTAGGTCCTACGGTAGCGGATGATATAAAATCAAGTTCATTTAAGGCAGCAATTCTTGCCTTATTAGCGATATTTGTATATATATTTATCAGATTTAACAGATGGCAATATAGTCTTGGTGCTATCATTGCACTTGCACATGACTCTTTGGTAGTATTAGGGATATTCTCCATTTTCCATGGAATTGTACCTTTCTCAATGGAGATTGATCAGGCATTCATTGCAGCAATCCTTACAGTTATTGGTTACTCAATGAATGATACCGTTATTATCTTTGACCGTATTCGTGAATTCTCGGGTAAATATCTGAGTCAGGGTAAGTCAGAAGTGATCAACGCTTCAATCAATAGTACTTTAGGTAGAACAATTATCACCTCTTTCATAACCTTCATGGTGATGACGATCATGTTTGTATTCGGAGGCTCCAGTATCAAAGGATTTACTTTCGGAATCATGATTGGTATTGCGATAGGTACATACTCTTCAGTATTCATCGCAGGTGCTGTAGTACATGATATGGTTTCTGATATCAGACCTAAAACTGTTATCGGACAAGCTAAACCAAAGACAGTCTAATCTGTTCTTTGAATAATTGAATAAAATAAAGCTGCAACATCAAATGTTGCGGCTTTTTTTTTATTTTTGACGATACAATTAATCAATTAATATAACAATATTTTATATATGAATTACAAGGATTCAAATTTTGAAGACAGACATCTAGGCATATCTGAAGAACAGATTCAGGAAATGTGTGATATCATAGGTGTCGGCTCTTTGGAACAGTTAGTTAATGAAACTGTGCCAGATTCTATTCGTCTTCGAGAAGAGTTGGATTTACCTGAGGCTTTATCAGAAGCAGCATATTTAGAGCATGTCAAAACTATAGGTTCAGAGAATCAGATATTCAAAACATACATAGGTCAGGGTTACAATCATACATTGGTGCCATACCCAATATTGAGGAACCTTTTTGAAAATCCGGGTTGGTATACTCAATATACTCCTTATCAAGCTGAAATCGCTCAAGGTCGTCTTGAATCCTTGTTGAATTTTCAGACAATGATCTCTGACCTTACAGGCTTACCTATTGCAAATGGCTCTCTCTTAGATGAAGGCACTGCTGCTGCTGAAGCCATGCACATGTTTTATGCAGCAAAAAATAAAAAGAATGAAGAGTTCAATGCATTTTATGTAGAAAAAGGAGTCTTTCCGCAGACATTAGATGTAGTGAAGACTAGATGTAAGGTGCTAAATATTGATGTAGTTGAATTTGATTGGAAGTCAGATAGCATTGCAGATAATGCTTTTGGTGTATTACTTCAATATCCTAATATCGATGGAAGCATTGAGTCTTATAAGTCATTCGCCGCTGCATTAAAAGAAAAGGATATTTATATAGCAGTAGCAGTTGACCTTATGTCAATGGCCTTACTAACTCCTCCCGGAGAATGGGGAGCTGATGTAGTACTTGGTAATTCACAAAGATTCGGTGTACCGATGGGAATGGGTGGCCCTCATGCTGCATTTTTCTCCACTACTGAGGAGTTCAAACGTGCTATTCCAGGTAGAATAATTGGTGTATCAGTTGATGTCTATGGCAAGCGTGCTTTGAGAATGGCATTGCAAACAAGAGAGCAACATATCAAAAGAGAAAAAGCAACTTCTAATATTTGTACAGCTCAGGCATTATTAGCCAATATGGCTGCAATGTATGCAGTATATCATGGACCGGAAGGTATTAAAAGAATTGCAACAAATATCCATACTTTGGCTTGCACATTGAATGCTGTTCTTATTAAGGATGGATATGATCAAGTCAACAAAGAATTTTTTGATACTTTGTTTGTTAAATGTGGCGGTTCTTCATCACAAGAGATAAGGACCCGTGCGGAAGCCAACAACATCAATTTTGGGTATTCTAAAAATGGAATTCGAATTTCTCTTGATGAATCTACCACTTTTTTGGATTTAGTTGATATTCTGAATTCTTTTGGAATTGAAAGCACAGAAGAAAAGGTTCAGGATCTGGCAGTCTCACTAAATAGCTGTATATCTATGGAAAACTCCAGAACTTCAGATTATTTGACGCATAGTGTCTTCAATAGTCATCATACCGAATCAAAGATCATGAGATACATGAAATCTTTGGAAAACAAAGATTTATCATTGGTTCATAGCATGATTGCATTGGGTTCTTGTACTATGAAACTTAATGCAGCTTCAGAAATGATTCCTGTGTCATGGCCTGAGTTTGCCAATATTCATCCTTTTGCCCCAAGGTCCCAATGGAAGGGCTATGATCGAATGATCAAAGATCTTGGCACTTATTTATGCACAATTACTGGATTTACTGCATGTTCGCTGCAGCCAAATTCTGGAGCTCAAGGAGAGTATGCTGGACTTTTAGCAATTAAACGGTATCATGAAGATAAAGGTGATATACATCGTGATATAGCTCTAATACCTTCGTCTGCCCATGGCACGAATCCTGCGTCTGCAGTGATGGCAGGAATGAAAGTGGTAGTAATAAAAACTGATGAAGAAGGAAATATAGACATAGAAGATCTCAAAAAACTTGCGGTAGAGCATTCAGCTAAACTTGCAGCTTTGATGATCACATATCCATCTACTTTTGGTGTGTTTGAAGTAGCCGTGAAGGAAATTTGTGATACAATACATGCAAATGGAGGTCTTGTTTATATGGATGGTGCTAATATGAATGCACAGGTGGGTTTAACGAATCCGGGAACTATAGGAGCAGATGTTTGCCACCTTAATTTGCACAAGACCTTTGCTATACCTCATGGAGGAGGTGGCCCAGGAATGGGGCCAATATGCTGTAATGATAAGTTAAAGCCATTTTTGCCAGGTCATGTAGTTTTGGATGGGGATTACGCTGTAAACTCAGCGCCATTCGGTTCTGCAAGCATTTTGTTGATATCATATGGGTATATTCGCATGCTAGGGGCTAAGGGTGTTAAAAAAGCAACTGAGATCGCAATTCTGAATGCAAACTATATTAAAGCACGTCTTGAGAAAAGATATGAGATCTTATATTCCGGGGCACAAGGAAGGGCTGCTCATGAGATGATAGTTGATCTACGACCATACAAGCACGTAGTAAGTGCTGAGGATGTTGCTAAAAGGCTAATAGATTATGGCTTTCACGCACCTACTTTATCATTCCCTGTAGCAGGAACTGTCATGATAGAGCCAACTGAAAGCGAGAGTAAGGATGAGTTGGACAGATTTTGCGATGCAATGTTATCTATACTTACAGAGATTGAAGAGATCATAGATGGCAGGGCGGATACTGAGCAAAATGTACTTTCTAATGCTCCGCATTCATTGCCATTACTAACTAATGATACATGGGAAATGCCATATTCCAGAGAAAAAGCAGCTTATCCTCTTGAGTATTTGAAACATGGTCAGAAATTCTGGGTTTCAATAGGAAGGGTTAACAATGCATTTGGTGATAGAAATTTAGTATGTACTTGTCCGCCAATTGAGGATTATATGGAAGCATAGTCTGAAATGGCTAATCGCGAATTATCTAAAAAAAACTTATTACTACATTGAAAGTTAGAATAAATTTTAAGTAAAAATAAATGCCCGAATTGTTTTCGGGCATTTATTTTTTACCATTATTTACCAATTAAGAGTTAAGTTATTTGCATAAATATGCAGGCAATAGTTTTCTTATACATTAACCATTAGTTTCTTAGTTAAATCCTAATTTATTTAAATTATTTCTATTTTGAAGTAATTTGCTACCTTTGACATACAAATAATTCCCTATGATTTCCACTATTGAACAGGATACAGCTTCCTATATTGCACTTGAAGATCAGTATGGTGCACACAATTATCATCCAATCCCGGTAGTCCTAAGCAGAGGTCGAGGTGTTCATGTTTGGGATGTAAATGATATAAAGTATTATGATTTTCTTTCGGCATATTCTGCTGTAAATCAGGGCCATTGCCACCCCCGCATTATCAAAGCTCTTGTTAATCAAGCCTCAAAATTAACTCTTACATCTCGTGCATTCTATAATGACATTCTTGGTAGATACGAAGAATTTATGACCAATTTGTTTGGTTATGACAAACTTCTGCCTATGAATACCGGAGTTGAAGCAGTTGAAACAGCTGTAAAACTTTGTCGCAAATGGGCATATGAAGTAAAGGGAGTTGAGATGGGTATGGCAAAAATTGTAGTGATTGAAGGCAATTTTCATGGTAGAACCATGACAGCTGTGAGTCTTTCATCGGATCCGGATAGTAGGGGAGGATATGCACCATTCCTACCAGGATTTATTGAAGTCCCTTTTAATGATATCGATGCTTTAAAATCAGTTTTTGAGGACCCTAATGTCTCCGGGTTTCTAATTGAACCCATACAGGGCGAAGCTGGAGTGCGGGTTCCGGATGATATTTATATGCAGCAAGCTTTTGAATTGTGCAAAGCAAAAAATATTCTTTTTCTTGCGGATGAAGTTCAGACCGGCATAGCCAGAACTGGTGGAATGTTGGCATGCGATCTACTTAATATTCGACCTGATATTATAATCCTGGGAAAAGCGGTATCTGGAGGTGTATTTCCTGTATCATGCGTGATGGCTGATGATCCTATTATGATGACTATCAAACCCGGCCAACATGGTTCGACCTATGGAGGGAATCCTCTAGCTTGTGCTGTAGCGATGGAGGCGATGCAAGTGGTCCTTGACGAGAATCTTGCAAGTAAAGCTGGGGAAATGGGTAATTTGTTCCGTTCTGAAATTCAAAAGCTTGTAGATTCTAATGATCTTGTAGCTGAAGTTCGGGGAAAAGGCCTTCTTAATGCCATTGTGATCAATGACAGTGAAGACAGCTCAACAGCCTGGGATATTTGTATTAAACTGAGTGAAAACGGATTACTTGCGAAACCAACTCATGGCAATATTATCCGTTTTGCTCCACCTTTGGTGATCACAAAAGACGAAATACTTGACTGCTGTGAGATAATATCCAGAACTATAAACGAATTCTCAAATTAATATTGGAGGCATCTATCTTACATTGGATTATCCCTATTTTATTGGGTATCGGCTTAAGTGCTGCTACAGGAATCCGTATATTCTTGCCTTTTTTCCTGATATCGCTTTCTAAAAACCTCAATTTTATTGATTTTGGTATCCAATTCCAATGGCTTGATGGTAATACAGTCCTTATCATTCTAGGAATTGCTACATTGGTGGAAATATTAGGTTACTATATTCCATTGGTGGATCATATCTTGGATCTTGTGGCTACGCCACTTGCATTTGCTGCAGGGATAATTGGTATGTCATCAGTTATTCCTGATATGCCTGTATATATTGACAATATTCTATCTATAATTATTGGTGGCGGCACTGCGGTAAGCTTTAACAGCATCATGGGTTTTTGGCGGGTAAAAACGACTGCTTCAACGGCAGGTCTTGCGAACCCAATATATTCCACAGTTGAAAATATAATGAGCGCTGTATTTACATTCTTGTCATTTTTGATCCCGGTCTTATTTGGAATACTGATTTTATTATTTGTATTAGGATCTTTTAGATTTATACAAAAATTATTTCAGAAGAAGCGAAAAAGGAATGTTGTGAAGAAGGTATTGAACTAAGCCATTATGCGGCTAATGCAAGCGATCACTTCTTTTTCTCTTGCTTCATGATCATTTCCTTCAATGATATAATATTGGAATTTTAATTTGTTAAGTAATTCAACATATTGGCTGTGTATATTCTTCCTGACCTCAAGGTCAGGATATTCTCTTAATCCATCATTGAGCCATGCAACATCTGGACTCATTACAAAATAGATCCTATCTTTATATTCATTGATTCTATCTATGATCCAGGGTTCAATCTTATTGAATACGATTTTTGCCCAAATGTAGATTACTATAAAGTCAGTGTCAAATATTGTTATTTTGTTATTCTTATTTGATTCTGCCTTCTTTTCTTTTATTAATTGCCCATTAGCAATTTTAATAAAGTCTTCATAATCATACTCATTACCAAATTCTTCAAGATAATCTCTGGCATATTCTGTCGCAAGAGTTGCCTGAAAGTGAACAGCGACATTGTGAGCGCATGTTGATTTTCCTGTTGATTCAACACCTACAATAACAAATTTATAATGTTCCAATTTCTTTATCATTTTTGATCATGGATCTCCAAGTGTAAAAGCCCCAGATAGCCAGCACAAGAAAAACAATATATTGACCAACAGTGAAATATAATTCTTTATAAAAAAAGAGTGGAATTGCTACGATGTTTGAGACTGTCCAAGCATACCAGCTTTCTAGTTTTCTTCTAGCCATCCACCACATTGCTGTTGCTGCTGAAGATGACACAACTGAATCAGCGACTATAGTCGTACTATCTGTGAAATGTGTCAGAATTAAAATTAGTGCTATCAATACTAAAATGAATACTGATAATCCATAAATCCATTCTTTTATATCACACCTACTAATTGGAAAAACGAATGTTTCAGATTTTTTTCTAGTCCAATTCACCCATCCGATGACGCTCATTATAAAATAATATACGTTTAGCCCGGCATCTGCATACAACTTATATTCGTAGCATATGAACACATAAAGAAGCACACTTATGATGCCTGTGGGATAAACTAATATATCATTTTTTCGACTGTACCATACACTAATCACTCCGAATAACGCTGCAATAAACTCCATTTCTGAAACCATAACGCAAAGTAGTCAAATATGAATTTATATTCCTCAAACCTTTTACATTTTTTACCGTTGTATACCCATAAATACTCAAGTCCTTAATTTTTTTGATATAAGAGTTGTTAAATTTATTTAAGCAAAGAATTAATTGATATTAATGAAAGAATCATTTACAAAAGAAGAAAAAATAAGCCATTTAAAGAATCGTTATTCTGATATAATTTCTTTTTCAGGAGAGGACGTTGAAAGGGAAGGCTTAATCAAAACGCCGGAACGTGCTGCTAAAGCAATGGATTTTCTTACCAGCGGATATAACCACAATGCTGCAGATATAATTTTATCCGCAATGTTCAAGGAATCTTATAATGAGATGGTTATCGTTAAGGATATAGAGTTTTATTCAATGTGTGAACATCATTTACTCCCTTTCTATGGTAAAGCACATATAGCATATATTCCCAATGGTTATATAGTTGGTCTCAGCAAATTGCCAAGAGTCATTGATGTATATGCCAGGAGATTTCAAGTACAGGAAAGGTTAACTCAAGAAATACTTGATGTAATTGATCAAACGCTTAACCCACATGGAGTAGCTATAGTAGTTGAAGCATCACATATGTGTATGATGATGAGAGGAGTCCAAAAGCAAAGCAGCAAAACCACAACATCCGCATTTACCGGTGAGTTTAAAAATGTGGAGACAAGGAATGAGTTTTTGCAGTTGTTGAAGTAAGGGTATCAGGATGAAGTATTATAGTTAACCAGTGGATAATATAATAGTTAACCAATGGATAGTATTATAGTTGACTGGTTTGGAGTAGATGGATTTAATCTTCTAATTTGATTAGATACACTGATTAGAGGAAGTATAAAAAAATAAAATTCATACTGTAGGGACAAGTCTCGAAAGTCCCTAAAGTATGAATTTTATTTTCTATATCAGCCTGATCAATGAACTTATAAATTCTTGGACAAAAGATATTCTCTCTTTTTAACTTACATATTAACCCAGAGTATCAAATTTTACAAAGCAAGCTAACGCGCTAATGTGCCAACACGCTAATGCGCTTTTCCTTAATTATCTATCGAATACTCCCCATTCATCAACTTCACTATTTGAGCAGCCGGAAAACCTGACTCCTTTACATTGTCAATAACTTCTTTAGCTTCTTCTTTATTTTCAAAACCGGATAGATAAAAGGTTACAAGATTCCCTGTTAATACTTCTTCAACAAGTCCATACTGTTTTACTTTGGAGCCATTAAACAGTTTTGGATCTCGAAGTGTAGAAAGCCTAATCTTGTATTCTACTTTGGGTTCAGCTACCTTTGTTATTATTGGTTCATTATAAGTATCAATTGTTTTGGGCATTGACTTTGGAGCACTTTTTATTATTTTTTGTTCATCCAAAATAATTTTAGGGACAGATTCTGCTTCACGTTTGTTCACTTCAACAATGAAGCCTTTTCTAAGTTCAGCTGGTAATTTTTCACGCATCGCGATAGCATCTTCACGGGTTTCGTAAAACCCTAGTCGTATCTTATTAAAGTTTCCTTCTTTTACTGAATAAACTTGACCTTTGCCCTGAGTTTTTTCTATGTATGGATTAAGGTTTGTATTATCTGTTGAAACTGCAGCCAATTGGATGGCATATTTTACGCCTTCCATTATTTTATTTTCTTTAGGAGCTTCTATGATGGTAGGTTTGTCGGAAATTACAGATTCTGGTTGATCAGAAGAGGAAATAACTTCAGGTTTAGTTTCTATCGAAGCTTTCTTGTCATTTTCATCCATTATTTTTTGAGCTTGACTGACATTCGTTTCTGGACCCTTTGCATTTTCGATTTTTTTAGTTGCCTCTACTTCTACGAAATCCGATACTGAATTTCCACTTGTTTGAGAATTTGTAGGTTCTGTTTTTTCTACTACTTTTATATCATCAATATTGATGGGTTGAAGGGCTGACTGCTTTTTGCCGTTTGATTGCAATTGAATAGAACCAAGTATAGTTTGAGGCACTTCAGCCAGAGTAGCAAATTTTGTTTCTTTCTGATCGAAGTATAGGCTCTTGGTTCTGATCAAATAGAAAGATAGTGGCTCTAAAGCCGCACTGTAGGCGCCATTTTCATCAGTAAAGACATATTGAAGTTCACCAGTAGCCTGGTCAATAATTGAGAGTTCAACTTCAACTGCAGGACCTCCATTTTCATCTGTTACTTTTCCCTTATAAAATACACCTTCTTCAGATAAGTAAATATCAACGGCCTTTTTTAACCCTACAACTTCATTATAATCTATCATTAAAGTAGTGGCATTATAACCAACTTTTCCGATCTGCACAAAGCAATTCTCACCAATTGACATTGGCAAAATAATACTACCCTTGCTGTTAGCGTACATAGGATTTTTCTTACATCTTGATAGATCAAGTTTTGCTCCACTAATTGCCTTCTTATCATCATTGGATTTAATGTTGATTAATAATAACTTTTTTTCATTTGTGACTTCGAAAACTTTTCCATTTACACCATCTCTATCAGAAAGAAAATATCCCGTTCGAGTATTATTATCAAATGTCATTGAATAGTCATCTGCAGGTGAGTTGATTGGACTTCCTGCATTAATGACCAATCTTCCTTTATCATTGCCCATATCAGCAATAAAAATGTCCATTCTGGCACCTCCATGCCCATTACTTGAAAAGAAGAGAATATTATCTACAAGATTGGGATATACTTCATCATTTTCAGTATTGATTATCGGTCCTAAATTTCTGGGTGTACTCCATTCTTTTCCTCTGTAATCGCATACATATAGATCGAATCCCCCATAACCACCGGGTTTATCTGAACTGAAATATAATTTTGTACCATCATTACTTATAAATGGGGTAGTGCATGAGTAATTGCTGCTGTTCAAGGCAAATTCAAAATATTTTGAAGCAAAACCATTTTTATCCTGATATGCAAACCAAATTTTGTTGTTTTTTAATTTTGCTGGGACATTGGTTTTATTGTCACCATAAGAAATAGCTATTAAACCACCTTGATATGATTTTGCAAACCCTGTTACTATGCTTTTTCTAAGATTAAAACCTGTTATAGGGGTGTTTTTATTACTTCCCAGTGAAGACATGATAACACCTTCATTATCTATTTGTGTATAGATCCATTGATTGTCAAGATGGATGGGACTATATTCCAAGACATCTTTACTCAGTGAAGCTTTTCGCACGCTAAATATCGAATTATCAGTTTGAGCAGTGATATTATTCAATGGAAATAGAATGCATAAAATTAGAAAAAGTGATGCTAAATTATTTGCTTCTTTCTGGCTAGACATATTACGATTATTTTAAATATAAGACAAATGTAAATAAAATTGTTAATATGTATTATTTTATTACAAATTGTATCATGAAAGGATTGTCCTTATAAGACGATGTACCTGACCAAATCATTGTTTTTCCGGTATTTTTTACATTCCATTCACTTACCTTTTCTTTTAAATCCAAAGGAAATATAGTCATGACGGGCACTTGGTCATTCATCCATCCTTTCCATGTTCCTTTTCCTTCTTGTCCTTCCATCGAAAAAGTATAACTTCCATCTTTTTGAAATTTATATATTTCATGTTTGTTTTCTTGTGGTTTGTCATCTCCTGCGCGTACACGACCATTGACTACCCAGGTTTTTTCAAACATAAAAGCGAATTCATTTTCTAATCGCTTTTGTTCCTCTGCTGTTGATCCCTTAAATGCAGCTTGCTCCAATGGCAATGTAGGACGAAAAGCAGGTTCTTCTTCTTGAGCCATAGGGACATCTCCAACTTCTTTGTATTGTCTCTGTTGGATTCTTGAAGTGTCTGACTGTGAGGCAATTGTATCATTCGTAGTCTCTGATTTCTTGCAATCATAAAAAACAGATGCAAGGAAAAGTGTAAGGATTAATAATTTTAATTTAGACATAGCTTGATATTTGATATTTATTTTGCTAAATATTTATGATGACAATATATTATGATAAGGTGGATATAATTAAAGCTGTTTAGGACATTAGCTTTAACTTCGTGCTAATTTACGCCATTGTTTTTAAATATTATATTTAATTGTAACATGAATCCATATATTAAGCATCTTTCACAACTGTTTAACAAAAGTATGCGTTCGCTCGCGGGTGAAGATTACAGAAATAAGTCATATTTGGTAGCATTGAGTGCGGGTAGCGATTCGATGGCTCTGGCTCAATTATCAATAATGAATGGCATGAAAATAGCTATCGCTCATTGTAATTACATGTTAAGAGGGGAGGAAAGCAATGGTGATGAAAATATGGTAATCAATCTCTTTGAAAACCTTAATATACCTGTCTACATTAAGCAGTTTGATACCAAGACTATAGCACATAAGGAGAAACAATCTATACAATTAATTGCCAGGAAGTTGAGATATGATTTTTTTTATGAATTAGCCGAACAACATCAATTTGATTTTATTCTAACAGGCCATCATTTCGATGATAAAATAGAAACTTTCATTATTAACCTAGGAAGGGGAAGTGGGTTAAAGGGGCTGAAAGGTATACCCCCTTGTAATGGTAAGATTATTCGACCACTTCTAAGTTCCTCCAAGGTAGATCTGTTGTCTTTTTGTAAGATTCTTCATATACCATTCCGTGATGATAGTTCTAACTTAGATTCTAAATACAAACGTAATTTTGTAAGAAATGAAGCATTGCCATTAATGGCCTCACAATTTCCGGGTTTTAAGGAAAATGTTGGCGTTACGATGAATATTATAAATGAATATTATAAATATGTTCAAAAAAAGGTGGAAGCACAATTAGAAATCTGCACAAAGCCACATGATTATGGAAGTAAGTTATTGTTGGACTCATTGACCGATAAAGAGCTGACTCCTTTTATTGTGAGAGAATATTTAGAAAAAAGAACGTTCTCTATGTCTGATATCGATGATATGATACATGCTTTGTATATCAATAAAAGTGGAATTAAATTAATTGGCAAGGACGGCTCAATTGCTTACAGTGACAGACAAAAGATAGTCTATCTTAATAAACAATTACCTGACTTTTCTTCAGATGTAGTTCTAAAAGATGGCGTTAAAGATCTTTGGTTTGGTCGTGTTACTATTAGAGTCGTAGAAAAGGAAGTCACTGATCTTGGAGAAAATCAGTATTTGCTTATTGCTTCCAACCTTGAAGAGAGCATTACCATAAGAATCAAACAAAATGGTGATAAAATCAGATCTCTTGGCATGAATGGCTCTTTTCAAAAACTCCAAGATGTCTATACTAATGCGAAATTAGATTATCTTGAAAAGCAATTGCAGCCTGTTTTTGTAAATAATGATGAAATATTTTGGGTGCCGGGATTGAAACGGAGTCAGAGAAATACCAATGTTGATCAAAGTGTTATGTATCTGATAGAAATATCTTAACCCTGATTATTTTGGTTGATTAATCTTTCAATTGAACTTTAAAAGAGTGAAAATTGTTAACGATTTCAAATTAAACTAAGAATGAAGTCAATAAAGGAATTTCTGGATGAGTTACCCCTCAAAGTCGCGCCTGAAGCGTTGGAAGGCGTAAATACGAATCTTCATTTCGATATCTCTGGGGATGCTGGTGGGATCTATACTTTAAAGATAGAAGAAGGCCAGATGTCAGTCTCCGAAGGATTAATCGGAGATGCAAAATCAACAATCAAAGCATCGGATAAGTTATTCAATGAGTTATTGAATAAAGAGACAAATCCTATGATGGCAGTTATGACAGGAAAACTTAAAGTTTCGAATCCAGGTGAGATCATGAAGTACATTAAGTTGCTAGGACTAATGTAGCATTATATTTATCGAAATACCGGCAGAAGGTATATTTGAATAACCTAGATCAATATTTTCAAATTTAGGTTTAATGATCATTCCAATATCTTCACTGATGTCAAACGACTTTAGATGAGCGCTGACAAATGCGTCTAAAACATTAAGCCCATAAATACCTACCATGGCAATGTAGCTAAGCTCCATATTCTTCCGGTAGTCATCTCTATACTGTTTTAAAGAAGCAATATTTGCTCCGGAATACTTATTAGGCAAGCCTTGTACTTCCAATAAATAAGCATCCCTAAATTCTCTATAGTTACGGCTATTTGATTGGGCTGCAAGGAAAAGTGCACCCAATGCCCCATACAATACCGGTATTTTCCAATATTGCTTATTGTAGAATTGCCCTAATCCGGGAAGCATTACGGATCTTAACATAGCTGTGCGGGGAGTTCTAAGGTCTACACCTAAATTACTGGATGCTATTATCGTATCAGAGGTGGATATTTCCTTCGTACCTCTATCTCCTTTAATTAATAGCGAATCACTTATCTGCGCTTTGCCCAAAATGGAAATGCAGACAAGAAATAAAATTATAATATAGGATTTATAAAGAAAAAAAGAATACATGGTCCGCAGTTATTTATCTATAACGTCCAGAATTTGATTTAATTCATCGTTTGAGTTAAATGAAATTTTTACAAAACCCTGACCTTTCTCATTCCTATCGATTTGAACTTTTAAGCCATATTGCATCTTGAGCTTTTCCTTTAAACTTTCAATGATTGGATCCTTTTCAACTTTTGTAGTTGATTTTTGCCCGGTCTTCTTATTGAAATGCTCGCGTATATTATTTTCCAATTGCCTTACAGACCATCGATTACTCACTGCTTGTTTATAGAACGCCAACTGCAGAGCAATATCATCGATGCCTGCAAGGGCTCTTGCATGACCCATGGATATTTGTTTTTCTTTTACAGCATTTTGGATATCTGGTAACAACTTTAAAAGGCGGACATAATTAGCTATTGTGCTTCGATCCTTGCCAATTCTTTCAGAAAGTACATCTTGAGTAAGGTTTGTTTCTTCCATCAATCTTTTATAACTAATAGCGATCTCAATGGCATTAAGATCTTCCCGTTGTATATTCTCCACAAGTGCCATTTCAAACAATTCCTGGTCATTTGCCAAACGAACATAGGCTGGGACTTCTTTAAGCCCTGCTAATTGAGCTGCTTTAAACCTCCTTTCACCAGCAATAATTTGAAATTTATCTCTTCCAATTTTTCTTAGTGTCAGCGGCTGAATAATTCCAAAGCTAGTTATACTCTGAGCGAGCTCTTTAAGTTGCGCATCACTAAACCTTGTTCTAGGTTGGGTTGGATTAGGTTCAATTTCTGAAAGTGCTATGATTGCTATTCCGCCCGAGAGTTCTTTCACGGTATCCAATGTTGGCGTTTCATCCTCCGATTCCATGTTATTTAGTAAGGCTCTGATACCTCTTCCTAATTCTTTCTTTTTCAAATTAATTGTTTTGCTGAGTAGATGAATAATAATTTACTTCAGTGCCAGATCCGGCTTAGTAATGTTCTGATAACTTAAAAATTCGTGGGCAAGGTTGATGAAGTTGATTGTTCCTTTGCTCCCTGCATCATACATGATGACAGGTTGATGTGCAGACGGAGCCTCGCTGATCCTTGAATTTCTATGCACAATAGTGTCGAAAACACGGTCTTTTGAATGTTCCTTAACCTCTTCAATGACCAAATTAGCAAGTCTCAATCGTTTGTCATACATCGTAAGCACAATACCTTCTATGATTAACTCGGGATTTAATTGTTTCTTGACCAGATTGATCGTATTTTTTAATTTTCCTAGTCCTTCAAGCGAAAAGATCTCTGCCTGAACAGGAATAATAACACTGTCAGCTGCAGTCAGCGAATTGACAGTAATAATTCCTAAGGAAGGTAAACAATCTATGAAGATAAAATCGTACTGATCTTTAATTGGCTCTATGAATTCCTTCATTATAAATTCACGCTTAAACTTACTAACCAGTTCAAGTTCAGCACCGACAAGGTTGATATCAGAAGGTAATATTGAGAGATTTGGTGTTGCAGAAACTACTATTGCATCTGCCGCAGGAGTCTCGTTCAAAAAACAATCATATATTGTATGAACGATTTGTTCTTTTTCAATTCCAGTTCCTGAAGTGGTATTCGCCTGGGGATCAGCATCAATGACTAGGACCTTGTATTCCATCAATGCCAGGCATGCACCCAGATTGATAGCTAGCGTAGTTTTTCCTACACCTCCCTTTTGGTTTGCTATTGCAATTACCTTACCCATTGATTACAAGTTAATTATTTGATTGATCTCAGGCAATATTAAAGTTTTACCATGATCTGAGAAATATTGTACAGCTTCCTCTTTGTGGATGGAGATAGGAGGGAAGGTATTAAAATGACAACCAACAACAAGTCCGCACTGAACTAAATCGGCTGCATTAAGTGCATCTTTATAGTCCATCGTAAAAAAACCTCCAACCGGAAATATTGAAATCGTTGGCTTACCAAAAAATGCAGGGATCAACTCCATTTCTTTAGTTAGTGCTGTATCTCCTGAAATATAAATGGTGTCAGGACCACTTTTTATTAGAAATCCTCCTGGATTGCCACCATCACTACCGTCAGGCATAGTACTTGAATGCACAGCTGTGACCAACCTAACATCTCCGAAGCCAAAATCCTTATGACCACCTAAATTCATACCGTGAGTTTGGCATCCTTTGTCTTCAAACCAAGCTGCTACTTCAAAGTTTGCAATTATTGGTGCTCCATTCCTAAGGGATAACTCTTCTGCATCTTCTACATGATCGCTATGACCATGAGTCAACAATACAAAATCAGCCTTTATTTCATCCACTTCTATCAATCCTTCCGTTAAGGCATTTGAACGGATAAAAGGATCTACAACTATATGTTTACCTCCCAATGTGAGGAGGAAGCATGAATGGCCTAAATATTGTATACTGTTCATTTAGTTAAATGGCTTTAAAACATTGATATCACTGTATTCTAAGCAGAAATTACCTTTATTTCGGACTGCAAAGGTAACTATTTTTCGGCAAAATATTTTGGAAGTTTGACATTTGAGGTTAGATTTCCAAATTGGAATTTGTATTATTGCTGTATGAACAAGATTATTGTGCTTTGTATTATTATTTGTGGTATTTCTGCATGCTCAAAGGACAATTCTTCTATTGGCAAGTGTGTCTTCAGATACAACCAACCCAATTCAATTACTTCACTTGACCCTGCTTTTGCTCGCAATCAATCTAATATATGGGCTATCGACCATATCTACAATACGTTGGTTCAATTAGATGATAGCCTTCATCTGCAACCATGCCTGGCAAAGTCCTGGACCATTGATGATGAAGGCAAGAAATATCAGTTTATTCTGAATACTAGAATTTATTTCCAGGATGATCCATGTTTTGAGGGCGGAAAAGGCAGGAGCATCAATGCATCAGATGTGGTCTATAGTTTGAACCGTATCATTGATGAAAAGGTGGCTAGCCCAGGCAGTTGGATATTCAGCGACAGAATAGATTCTATACAGCCCTTTGTAGCAATAAATGATAGTGCAGTTGAGATCAGATTAAAGACTCCCTTCATGCCTTTTCTGCAACTGATGTCAATGCAGTATTGCTCTATTGTTCCCCATGAAGCCGTTGAGAAATATGGGAAACTATTCAGAGAACATCCTGTCGGCACAGGACCTTTTCAATTAAAAAAATGGGTTGAAGGTCAAACGATGATCCTTGATAAGAATCCAAACTACTTTGAGAAACTGGACGGCCAACAGTTGCCTTTTGTGGACATCGTTAGGATTAGCTTCATTGGAGACAAGAAAACCGCTTTTCTGCAATTACTTGAGGGCAATCTTGACTTTATGAGTGGCTTTGATCCTTCTATGGCTAATGAGTTGCTGACGAGAAATGGCGAATTGAGAGAAAGATATGCAGACAAGATACTTTGTTACAAATCCCCTTACCTCAATACTGAGTATCTGGGTGTCAATCTTGAATTCAATGATCCGAAAAGTCCTTTACTGAACAAGTATTTCAGGCAGGCTTTAAACTATGGATTCGACAGGAAAGGATTATTGGCCACTATAAAGAGGGGAATAGGCAGCCCTGCTACTTCTTCATTTCCACCATATGGCTTGCCATCCTTTGATGATGAAAAAGTACAGGGCTATTACTACGATATTAACAAAGCCAAGGATTTGTTGGTCAAGTCCGGTTTTTATAAGTTGAAAGTGGAAGATAGACCTGTATTAAATCTTTTTACAGCAAAGGACTATTCTGACCACTGTCTATATATTACTAAGCAATGGGAACAACTGGGCATCAAATGTAATATAGAACTGGCAGAATCTGCAACAGTTCGTGAAATGATGCGCAATGGTCAAGCTTTATTTTTCCGCGGAAGCTGGCTGGCAGATTATCCTGATGCTGAAAATTATTTGACTGTGTTTTATGGGGGTAATCCTGCGCCACCAAATTATACACATTTTAAAAATGCTGATTATGATCAACTTTATAAAAAATCTTTAGTTTGTATAGACGAAAAAGAGCGATATTCTTTATATCATCAAATGGAAAAGATATTATTGGAAGAAAGTCCGGTGATTTTAATGTATTATGATGCCATCAGTAATTTTACTTCAAAAAACATTAAAGATTATAGGCCAAATGCTTTGAATCTCTTAAAGGTAAAATACATTAAGAAAAGCTGTCAGAATTAAATTTAAATATCTGTGACTGAACATAATCATAATTTAGAATTGAAGGCGAAAGTAGTCTTTGAAGATTGGGGGACGATATCTTATAAAGAGGCCTGGGAGAAGCAAATATCTGAACACAGCCTAATGGTCGATCTTAAGAAAATCTATCGAGATGATCTATCAGAACTTAAGTTGCATCAGGTGAATAAGTTAGTTTTCTGCGAACATCCACACGTCTACACGCTTGGTAAGAGTGGAAAAGCCGATCACCTGAAACTTGATGAAGCAGGTTTAAGTGCTGTAGATGCAGAATACTTTAAAACCAATCGGGGAGGGGACATTACCTATCATGGGCCTGGACAAATCGTTGGTTATTTCCTTTTTGATCTTGATTGTTTTAAGCCGGATGTCCATGTTTTTGTTAGAAATATTGAAGAAGGCGTCATCCGTTTATTAAATGATTATGGAATAAAAGGTGAGCGCATTAAGGAGTATACAGGAGTGTGGGTCAAAGGCGATGATGGCGGTTGGGTCAAAATATGCGCGATTGGAGTTCACCTAAGCCGATGGATTAGTATGCATGGATTCGCTTTCAACATAGATCCACAGTTGAATTACTTTGATAATATTATAGCCTGTGGGATACAGGATGAGGATAAATCTATCACCTCTTTATCTCGATTGACAGGGCAAAAGTTAAATATGGATGAAATAAAAGCCAGATTATATAGTCATTACTCTGAGGTATTTGATTTTTAATATTCAAAAATTTTATCACAAAAAACTATCTATTTAGATTCTATTCACAATGAATAGGAAACTAAAAAGGAAATTAATTCCTTTATTATCTATAGACATCTTAATGATGTAGAAATAATTTAATAACCAAAAAAATATTTTAGATGGATGCTAAAGAGATCAGCTTGAGCGAAAAAGCAGTAAAATCGGTTGTGGATATGTTGAACGATTACCTTGCAAATTATCATGTACACTATCAAAAATTAAGAGGAGTGCATTGGAATGTCAAAGGTCAAAATTTCTTTACTTTACATGTAAAGTTTGAAGAATTGTATCACAATGCTCAATTAACGATTGATGAGATCGCTGAAAGAATTTTGACACTGGGTAAGTCTCCACTTAGTAGATTTTCTGATTATATCAAAGAATCAGCTATTAAAGAAGTGGACACTATCGGAATGACTGATATAAAAATGGTTGATGCTATTCTTAACGATATGTCTGACCTTATCGAAATGGAACGAGATATAATGGAAGCTGCTGACAAAGCAGGCGATGATGGTACTAACGATATGGTCAACAGATTTATGCAATTTAAAGAGAAAAATACCTGGATGCTCAGAGCTTTCTCAGGAAAAAAATAAATATAGTTATACCAACATTCAGCTCGGTAAAATACGGCGGAATATTGATCAACTAAATATTTGCGTTTCTTATAAAACGCTTTTGTCCTTATATAATAAAAAAGAGTTTTGCATTGCAAAACTCTTTTTTTGTTATTATACTTTAACTCTTACCAGTTCAAAGACTTTTTTTGAGTTATTTTGGTATTCATTTCTTTGTCCTTTATCATCGGCACCTGCACATAATTAAAGTTTATGCAAGGTTAATTGTTGTTACCATTACGATTTTTGACTTGATAGAATTGGATATCAAGCAAGCACTCTCAGATTTTTGTAGCACTCGTTCAGCTTTTTGTCTGTCTTTCTCATCAGTAATCGTGACAACCGGCTCGAGTGTGATTTCAGTCATCAAATACTTTCCTTCCACTTGTTCTAGTTTGCCCTTTGATTTACATGCAAAGTTTGTAAATGTCAATCCTGAATTTTCAGCAATAGCTAAAAATGTTGTCATTAAACAACTGCTAACAGCAGCTGTGAATAAATGCTCCGGGGACCAAATTCCTGGTATTCCTTTTGGAAATTCCGGTGGTGTGGCCACTTCTATGCAACTACCTGAGTCTTTATTTAATTCAGGAGAACACATGACGCCTTTTCTGTCAGTATTCCAAGTGATATCAACATTATAATAATGTTCCATATTTAATTTGTTTTAAATATTTTAAAGAATATTTATTGAAATATAAGTATTTCAGTTGCTGTAAAAGATTGGATACAAAAGTTTTTTATTTAATTTCTTAAGAATTCTTTTTCCTAGTTGAAATTCCAAAAGGATAATATAAAGGGCAGAAACTAATGAAACTGGTAACCACAAAAACCAATGCAAGCGCCAACAGGACAATAGCAATGGTTCCAGAGATTACATTTGTAAAATATAAACCAGCTATTAATACAGCTACCAATATTCTTATTGCTTTGTCAGTACTTCCTAAATTTTTATTCATTTTAATTTTTTTTATTTTATTAATATTATAACTCAAAGATCTATGTATGTTGGATGATATTCGGTTACTTTTGTTACACAAAAGAGGTTGGCTTTTATATTCATTCTAATGGCTTCCTTTCGTGTGATTTATTGAACTTGAATCATGTACACTAACTGTTTTACATTATCAGAAAATCTATTCACATAAAGAAGACCAAATCTAAGGACCATAAAAATTTTATTTTATGATAATGCTCATATATTAAGATGATTTATATCATAGGATGACAGGAATCTCATGAATTTTATTAAACCAATGATGCAGAGGTTTAATTAAAGATTTTTATGAATATAATAAAATGCTGAGCTGGGTCTCTTAATTCATGTTTTCTACAACGGGCGTTTTATTACACATTTATGTTTTGTCTGTATTGTCTTTGATAGATTTCAATACAGGCAGGTGAATATGGTATTTTAGCGCAATTATCCTAACAAATATGACTGTAAGTGCGGCTATCAGCTCTGTAACATTTGCTAATACATGAAATTGAAGACAAATAAAATAGACTACTCCTCCTGCAATACAAGCAAGTGCATAAATATCTTTTCTAAGTAATAGCGGCACCTCATTTAATAATACATCTCTGATTACACCACCCAATGAGCCGGTAATGGCCCCCATAGCTATGCAGACCCAAAAAGGAAGGCCCATTTCGACACTTTTCGTTATTCCTACTATTGTAAATAGGCCAAGACCTAGTGTATCAAACAGAAATATAGTATTCTGCCATTTTAATATTTTATTTTTAAAGACCAGAGTAGTGAGCAAAGCAATACCTGTGATCAGGAAGTAGGTACTATCCATCATCCAGAAAGGATTGACGCCCAATAATAAGTCTCGTACAGTGCCTCCTCCTGTTGCAGTAACAAGTCCGATCAAATATGCACCAAACCAGTCGATTTGTTTTCCGGAAGCGCGCCTAATTCCGCTGATCGCAAATACAAAGGTCCCTGTTAATCCCAGGAAGGTTGTGAAATAGCTATCCAATGATTTATTTTTATAGTCATTTATCCAATAGATAGCACTAATATAAGGATTAATCAATTGTAGATCAACAATTGATAATAAACCAACATAGATATAAATTAGTAAGGAACTAGCTTATAGACTTATGCTTTTTCTTGTTAAAAGTGGTGGTAAAAGAGATAAGTTGTGATAGATTACAAGCAATACGTCTTATTGTATCCAATAAGAAATTAGATTTTGGGGCTTTAAAGATGACGATTTTGATATAATTTGAATTCAAATAGCTTCTTATCTTAATAGTCCAGCGCTCCATTGCAAAGCGTAAATAGATTTAAAATATTTAGTTTTAATTTCAATTAATTTTTCCTGAGCTTCAAGTGCTTTATTTTCCCTGCTATTGATTAAAAATAAAGTGCTTTCTCCATTTTCAAGAAGTGTTTCTTCTGCCCTAACCAATTTTTGATAGTTTTCAGCATATTTGTTTTGTAAATCCACCTGATTTTTAAGTGTAACGAATTCATTGTAATAACTTTTTATTTTCAATTGGATATCAAGCTCCTTTTGATTTTGTTCCAGTTTCGTTTCTTCAATCTTTAGCTTTGCTATTTTATAATTTGCTCTTCCTTGCGAGAAAAATAATGGAATTTCTGCTTTGAGCATATACTGATAGTTGTTTTGAAAAGGGGAGGCATCCGTTATCGTTTTGTCAATTGAATAACTTTTGGCTAAAAAGTTATATCGGAAATCTACTTTTGGCAGTAGCTCCTGAAATTTTAATTTTTTATCAATATCTAAAACATCCAGCTTATAGTTGTAAATTTTTAAATATGGATGATTTAGTTGGGCTTCGGAAAGCAATAACGTCAAATCTAAATTAAAATTAGTTAATAGGGTTTCAAATTCCCAATTACCTTCCGGAATGACACTTTCCGGAAGCTGGTAAGGGTTATTTTCTTTTGTCCACATGAATGCAGAAAGTAATAGACCTGCATTTTGGAATTCCAGCCAATTTTCGTTTTTACGGTACTGAAAACTTTGTAGTTGAGTGGTGGCTTCAATACTGTCTACTGCAGGGCGTTCACCATTTTCAATCCATTTTTTAATCAATTCCAATCGCTTTTCATTTACCCTTACCTTATTTGCCACTACAGTATAAGTTTCATAAGCTTTTACCCAAGCCCAATAAGCACTGATTGCATCCATGCACAAATCATTTATCATAATATTTTGATCCAATTCTGCCATAGAACTATAGATTTTGGCTTGCTTCAAAAATGCTCTTCGCTTGTCAATAACTAAATTCTTGACTAAAGGTATATTGATACCCACAAAGCTGCTCTGTCCTTCACTTTGGCTTGGATCTAGTCGATCTCCGGTAAGATCTTCCAGTCCGGCATAAATATCTGCTCCATACCAGATAGGAATCTTTAATTCCGGTGAAATATCGTTGTAGTAATTTTGACCATCAAATGTCTTTTTACCCAAATAATTGCTGAAAACAGGATCGAAGTTGCCCCGGGCATTTAAAATTTCTGATTTTGATTTCTCTACTCCGATATACGATTGCCGGATGACGGGATGAAAACTTCGAACAACATTTAGAACCTGTTCGGCATTAAGTGTCTTTGGGCTTTCCTGAGCTACAATTAGCTTTGCAAAAAATAAGATTATTACTAAAATAATTATTTTGTTAATCATTACTTTTCTTTTTCAGTTTTTTTACCATCAATTGTACTATAATAATCCGGAGGGAACCCATTGATATTGCGCCACAATTCATACCAGATAGGGACATCTTTAATCAATGCAATTCCCTGGGCCCCGCTTCCTATTTTCAGTTGAGTTGGCCATTTTTGGTCTGTAGTATCTTCGGCTACTAATACTCTGAATTTTCCGTTGGAACTTATAGTGTTTTCATAAGCTACCACTTTACCACCGAATGTACCATAACTGCCTTCAGGCCATCCACTAAATACTATTGCAGGAAAACCGTCGAACATAAAACGCACTTTATTTCCAATATTGATCAATGGCAAGTCGATCGGCCTCACGTACATTTCTACCGCATAATTTATTTTTGTGGGAACAATCACCATAAGTTGTTCTCCTTCTTTAAGTATTTCACCGATCCCGGACTTTTTAGCTTGCACGATTTGTCCATCTTGAGGAGCTGTAATTATGTACATTCCATTTCTAATCGTGTAATTAGTTACTTGATTTTCAAGTTTAGCTACATCACCCTGTCCTGTTGCTATTTGACTATAACTTTGAAAGCGTTCGCCTTCAGCTTTGCTGATTTTTTCAGTGTAATCTTGCTGAATACTGTTTATTTCGATTCGGATATTTGTAAATTCCTGTTTAGTCTGAGCTATTTTGTTCTCCAGCATAATTTTTTTTGCCTGAGCGTTTTGAAAAGACAAATTACGCTGCTGCAACTGTGTTTGCGAGACTAGCCCTTCTTTATACATTTTTTGCTGACGAATATATTGGTCTTCGACAAGCGCAAATTCATTTTCGGCAGCAGAAAGCTCTGCACTTTCAGCGGTTAGTTTATTTTGAAGCTGAGCTATCTTGTTATTAAGTTGTTCAATTTTCAAATCTCTTGCTTGCTTAAGAGCAGAGATTTGTGATCCTGTGGTAACTACTTTTTCTTCATAATAATTAATGGCACCTTTCTTAGCTTCTACTTGTTCCTGTGTTCTGCCTACCAAATTTGGGTCAAGATAATCTTCTTTAACCTCAGATATTTGCAAAATTGTATCACCTTTCTTTACAAAATCGCCCTCCTTTACATACCATTTTACAATTTTACCGGGTATTGGAGAATTGATATCCTGAGGTCGTTGTTCTTGATACAAAGTCGTAATGTCCCCATTGGCCTTGATGTTTTGTGTCCATGGAAGAAATAAAAAGGCGATTAAAAATATCATTATTCCATAAAACCAATATTTGACTTTACTTTTTTTGTTGCCTTGATAGATATTTACAAATGCTTCTAATTCTATTTTATCTTTCATTTTAAGGTAATTTTTCTAGTTTTCCATCTTTCAATTCAAACCGATAATCACATTTACTTGCAAATGCTTGATCATTGCTAGTGACAATTACTGTATTATCTGAAGGTTTTTTTAACAAATAATCTATCATTTTTTGTTGAAATTGTTTTTTTAATCCTAGCCATGGTTCCTCCATTATCAATAGGTTAGGTCGATGTACCAATGCCCGCAATAATATAATTTTTTGAGAAATATTCTTTGGCAAGCGCTTTCCATTTGCGTCTATTGGTGTCTGAAAACCCATGGTTAAGTTTTGGAGAAAGCTTTCAAAGCCCAATTCTTTTGCTATATCAATGATGCTTTCAGGTGTTATATGACTTTTTCCCATATTGATATTCTCAAGCACCGTTCCTGAAAAAATTTCATATTCATTAAAATAAATTCCTGTTTTTTTACGGAATGATTCTAAATCATAATTATTTGCAGGAATATTGTTAATCAAGAAATTTCCCGTAAAATGCAAGTAGTTTCTGCTAAGAATATTTAGGAGTGTTGATTTTCCGCTATTTTCTTCACCAAGTATACAAACTGTGGAATTGGGAGGTATTTTGATATTAATATTTTTTAAAATTGGTTTGGAGTTTGGATAAGTAAAGCTAAAATCGACTAACTCTATTGAAATCTTATTTTCACTGATTAATAATTTACCATTTTCTTCTGAATTACCTTCAGTTACATTTGATAATTTTTCAAGTGATGTCAAAACGTCAAATACCGAATCTAAATTTTTTATCAGTATTTCTACCGATGCGATAATACTTAAAATAACAATTTCAGCTGCTATAAATTCTCCAATATTTAATTGTTGATCGACTAGTAGGTATACCCCCAATAGCAATAAGAATGCAGTAACAAGTGTCTTGAAAGCTATTAGTGCCTTGTATTGTACTAGTAAAAATTTAAAATGTTTGGTTCTTGTTTTTAGATAATTGACTAAAATTTTATCTGTACTTTTAAAATTTAAACCTGTATCTTGATTAAGTTTAAATGATTTTATCGACTTTGATATCTCCTGCATCCATGCTACGACTTCATATTTGTAATTGCTTTCATTAATACTGGTCTCTAAACCATTTTTGCTTGTAAAATATACTATCAAAAAAAGCAATAATGCCAAAGTGATTCCAAAAATGATAAATAAGGGGTGATAAAAAGACAGTAATATTAAGCCAAAAAGTATTTGAATGAGAGCAGTAGGTATGTCTAATAGTAGTTTTGAAAATCCTTTTTGTAAATTAACAGTATCAAAAAATCTATTTGCCTTTTCCGGTAAAAAATAATTATCTGTTTTATAGAGATCGAATTTTGGAATTTTATCTACAAATTCGAATGCATATCTTGTAAAGATTTTCTGTTGTATCCTTTCGATGATTTTCATCTGATTCACTTGCAGTACACCAACTATAAATACACCCATCACTACCAAAAAAATTAATACATATATTGATGTAGCCATAGATGCACCTAAAACGAATCCAATGATAGACTGAATTCCAATTGGTACGCTTAGTTGCATTAAACCATTTAATATGGCATAAAAGTAAATGGAACTAATATCTGATCTATCCAATCTAATTAAATTCCAAAATCGCTCTAATGGCTTTGTCGTATTTATGTTGGTCATATTTAATTGTAAGTTTTTCAAAACTAATATAATAGTTCAAATCCAATTTAATCATAAGAGAATATCTAGTTCTTCTATTTATGCTTTTATATATTGAACCAGTGCCCAAATGTAAGCTAATTATGGATTGCATCTATCACAGAACATTGGATCCTCACACTGTTTTGAATTGGGATTATTTTTTACATTTTGGTAATTACATTTCAGACATGTATATATATAGGCTAGCACTGAAGATGTTGGGAAACGACATAACCCGCAGGGAAGACCCTTTTTTGTTGCGGTTATTCCGAAACCAGGTGTATGACATGAAGGGCATTTAGATTTGATTTTATGTACTAATTTTATAGTAATATTCTCTATTACTTTCATTCGAGTTGGATTATGCATTGCCCTCATATCTGTTTCTACAAAAGCTATTCCATCCTTTTTACTGATATGATTATAGTTCTTTAGCAAGGTTTCCCAATCCCTTATACCTTTTTTAATGTTGTTATAATTTTCTTTATCTTTTCTAATAATTAAACCATGAGAAGGAAATTTTGCGGCATCTGCAAATTCCTTTAGTTCCTTTTCTGATTTTATTTCTCTCGCATTGTAGTTAGTTTGCGCACTTAATTCTCTAACAACAATCTCCAAATCATTCTTTTTGTCTATAAAAAGCAAGATTTCATCATCCGCTGGGTGAATATACATAACTGGGTGAGGGCCAAATGAGCCCTCACTTGATATCGCCATATCGCAATTGTTTAATTCCATAGCTATGAAACATTTCTTTCTTGCTGTATTAAGGGCATCATCTTTTCTTTCAATTTCGCCCGTAAAGGTTCCCAATGCATCCGAATTGAAATTGAATGGGGTTATACATTTTAACCCCAATTCTTTTTCAAAGATGGGTGCAATTACTTTCTCTTTTTCGTGCATTGTAGCCACCAGTAAAGTTCTTCCATTAAACATCTTTAACTGGCTTAACAAAACGGATCACTACCTCTGATTTTATTTCAAGTTGATCACCGTTCTTTTCTGCCGCCTCTATCATTTTAATAATTTTTCCCAAACTTTTCTTCAGTTGAGGAATTCTTTTTACAGCAATTTTGTCATCCTTACCATATCGTTCTTGCGAACTAAAATTTTTCATATTATGGAATTGGATTTTACCGGAAAATACATTCTGCATTATTTCCCTGCTGTCTTTAGGTAAAAATTCACCCTTTATTAGTTTAAATTTTTGTAGCTTCATTTTTGCTTATTAAGTTTTTTTTAGAAATAGAATGAATTGTATAAGTTCCTGATATTATGATCAATGATGCCATAAGTTTGCTTGTAATTACACTTTTAGTTTGAAATGTCATTAAGATGCAAATTGTCAATATCAGGAAGGTTGAGTATGATATTATTTCTGCTTTATTCATTTTAAGTCGATATTTATGATTGCTTTTAATTTAACAACCTTAGTAGTTGAATCAATTGTGTTCCTAAATTCATATAAATCTTTCTGAAGCCTTTTAATTTTGGTCTCTCTTGCCTTGATATCTTCTTCAAGTTGACTTAAGCTTATTTTATTTTCGTGATATTTTATTTTAATATGAATCATTTGTGTGATCAACTCAATTGCTTCATTGGACTTAAATTCGCCATCTAAAATTTGGATATTCATTTGTTTATTTATTTTATAGATTATTGTCCTTGTCCCAATGAATACGCTGCTTTGCCATCAAATTCATACAGATTTTCTGTTTTTATACTGTCTATATGCTGTGTTATTGCTTTATTTAACAATCCAATGATATGCTCTTTTGTAAACTCACTGCCTTCACTGGATTTAAAGCGGCATCTCCAATGGTCTGTGCAGAAAGTCTCTTGAAATCCATTTGGCCACACTTTTATACCTCTGTTGGTAATCATGGTAAGTTTTACTCCATTTTCTTCAATAGATTTCAATTTTTCAGCCAATTCATCCGGATTAGTTCCATTCCAATGCACAAATAAATCTACTCCTACCAATTGTTTGTTTGCAGCTGGTTTGCGTATATATTTGGGTAAGTTTAAGGCAGTGTTATTTGAATAGCTTACTGACTTAAGGAGGTTTGGCTTTTGGCCAAGATTAGCAATAACAGCATTGGCAAATTCAGACGTACTAACTTTTTCTTTGCTTATACCTTCTTTAAAAATGTCATAAGTGTGAATACCATCTTCTAAAGTTTTTAACCATGCGTTTTGAATCTTTTCAGCAACTTCGGTTTGTCCGATGTGATTTAACATCATGATGGCTCCTTGCAATAGACCCGAAGGGTTGGCTACATTTTGTCCCGCTCTTCTTGGTGCTGAGCCGTGGATGGCTTCAAACATGGAACATTCTTCTCCAATATTTGCTGAACCTGCGAGTCCAACAGAACCTGTAATCTGGGCTGCAACATCGGAAAGTACATCTCCATAGAGATTGGGCATTACGATAACATCAAATATCTCTGGTGTATCTGCCATCTTAGCCGCTCCAATATCGATTATCCAATGTTCGTTTTCTATTTCAGGATATTCTTTCGCTATTTCGTCAAATACTTGATGAAACAAGCCATCAGTTTGTTTCATTATGTTGTCTTTGGTGAAGCAAGTGACTTTTTTTCTGTTTTGTTGCTTTGCATACTCAAAAGCATAGCGAACTATTTTTTCACAACCTGGTCGGCTGATTAGTTTTAAGCATTGAACTACTTCGTCTGTTTGCTGATGTTCAATACCTGCATATAGATCCTCTTCATTTTCTCTTATGATGACAATGTCCATCACAGGATGTTTTGTGCTGACAAAAGGATGTAAACTCATGCATGGTCGGACATTTGAATATAGCCCAAGGAATTTTCTCGTAGTTACATTCAAACTTTTATAACCTCCACCTTGTGGTGTCGTGATTGGAGCTTTTAGGAAAACTTTATTCCTTCTGATCGTTTCCCAAGATTCTTCGGCTATACCTGAAGTATTGCCTGATAGGTAAACTTTTTCACCAACTTCAATTTCTTCAATTTCAATTTGAGCTCCTGCCTCTTTTAAAATGTGTAAAGTTGCATCCATTATTTCCGGTCCGATGCCATCCCCTTTTGCTACAGTTATTTTTGTCATTTTATTATTATTTGTTATTTAATGATGCAAAGTTGAGTACATTAATTCATTAATTATTATATATCTTTGTTATGTTATGTATAAAATAAATTTATGAACTATACACTAAATCAACTTCAGATATTCTTGAAAATTGTTCAAACAAGAAGTGTCACTAAGGCGGCAGAAGAATTGCATTTGACACAACCAGCTGTCTCTATTCAGCTTAAAAATTTCCAGGAACAATTTCAAATACCGCTCACTGAAGTTGTTAGTAGGAGAATTTATATCACTGATTTTGGTATGGAAATAGCTGAAACGGCTGAAAATATTATTAATTTAGTCTATGCTATCAACTATAAGACGATGGCCTACAAAGGTCAGTTGATTGGGAAACTAAAACTTTCAGTAGTATCAACGGGAAAATATGTGATGCCTTACTTTTTGACTGATTTTATGAAGTTGCACGATGGCATAGAATTATTAATGGACGTAACTAATAAGAGCAAGGTATTGGAAAGCCTTGAGAATAACGAAGTTGATTTTGCCCTCGTCTCTGTATTGCCAACTTCCCTTAATATTGAAAAATTGGACTTGCTTCAGAATAAATTATATTTGGTGGGTAATGCAGATACTAATTTTAAAAAGGGTCTAAAAAATGAAACAATCTTTGAAAACCTGCCATTGATCTTTAGAGAAAAAGGATCCGGAACGCGCCAAACAATGGAAAGTTTTATTGCAAATAATAATATAAAAGTTTTGAAGAAAATGGAGCTTGCTTCCAACGAGGCTGTTAAACAGGCAGTTTTAGCGGGTCTCGGATATTCTATCATGCCTTTGATCGGCATTAAAAATGAATTACAAAGTAAGGAATTACAAATAATCCCTGTGAAAGGTCTTCCAATAAAAACTACATGGAGCTTGGTTTGGCTAAAAGGCAAAAGTCATACTCCCGTTTCTGTATCTTTTTTAGAACATTTGAAAAAAGAAATGGATAGTATTGTTCATGATAAATTTACCTGGTATGAGCAATATTAGTTGATGTTTGATGTTTGGTGTTTGATGCTCCTCGGATGATAATTATAGAAAGATTCGGGATGGAAATGTGACCTTCTAAATTTGTGCAGCAACGAAACTTGTTTTAATATTTATAAGAAGCTCGCAAATCCCCATTCGGCAAGGTCTCAATAGCCATAGATTCCTCTACACTTCTTAGACCGATTTTTCTTCTCCTTTCACTAATATCTTTTTTCTGTAGATCAGTAAGTTTATCATATCCAAACGGAACTTGATTGTAATATGGTCGTTCACCTCTGAAGTTGCATCTTCGATCGATAATATGCGCATAGTCCATTGGGTCCATATTCCCACTCATAACATTGTCCAGCATCAGCTTACCCAGAAGTTCGTTCTTCAAGTCAAAGTCAGCGTGTATAAAAATCCTCATGGCATTGTTATAACCCCACTTTCCAACTTTCCGCTCTTCCGGAAAACCTCTTACTTTAATCAGTGACAATAAATGAACTGTTCTTAGAGAGTCTGAGTCAATTCCATTTATATATTCAAAAGCGCCATTTTGTCTGATAGCCTGATCTTCATTGCCTAAACTATCCAATAATGATATGTAAAACTGATCGCGCTGAGATTCTGCCAATGCAATTTCAGTGGCAAATTCATTCTGTAATGATTGGAGGAAATTTTCATCCTCAATAGTTTTCGCAGATGGGATAATACCATATATTTCTGCCATCGTCCTGCAATACTTCTTAACTAGCAAAGTATCCTTCATTTTCAGTGCTATTTCCACAGCTTTTTCCAAATCCCTTGATGCAGGACAATCTACTAGACTAAATGACAATTCTGATGCTTTGATGGCAGCAGAGTAATCTTGCTTATCTAGTAATTCTCTTGCCTGAATCGTTAGTTCATAATATTGGGTAAAGTCATCTTTCTGAGCATGAGCCATTTGCTGAAAGGTGAAGATTATAGTCAACGAAAGGATTGATGTTTTCATATGTAGTTAATATCTAATAATTTCTATAGTTCTAAAGTTTCGGAGTAATTAAATTGCTTAAAATATTAATTTCACTCAGCCTAACTTATAGAATTCATAAATTAGTTTAAATGTAATGCTTTTCTTCCAAAATTAAATAGAACACTTGATTAGGTCAAATAAAAAAGGTGCAATGTAAAATGAAGTTGAGAAGATAACTTCATATTGTGCGCTTTGGGGGAGTCTTTTGATTACAACTATGAAATACTCAACTGAAATTGGCTTGGTCATTTAGGACAAGCTCAGTGTTGAAAATAATTTAGCTTAACTTATTGACATACAGCAAACTATAAGCATTGGGATTAAAATCATTTCAAAGTTGAAATTTCTATTTCCAATTATTATATTAACAGTTAAATGGTCATTAAATATAACTGTAAATGAGTTATCCAGTAATTGATTATCCAAATTCAAAAAGATGGATATAATCAAGTTCATTATTTATATTTTATCTTGATATGCAGTTATAATCAGCTTTTGTTTGCCTTTAAATAGTTTTGTGAGCCATTTACTTAATACTAATAATAGTTTTTTATAATCTCCCCTAGATAATTCATAGCGCCTGCATATGTCTCAATTCCGTGCCCAACATTTTCGAATACCTTTACTTGCTTTAATGTTTTTATGCGCTTCTGTGCGTTATCAATTGATTTTTGGAATGGGAACAATAGATCTTTATCCCCTTCTAGCAGATAAGTATCCACTTTTACATCTCCCAATTGTTGATCCATATAATATGGTTTTTGAGTGTTGTCCTTATATCGGCTAATTGCAAAGACCTCGTAATCAATTAGCATTTTTTCTGCCTCTTCAGATAATTTGTGATTGGGTTTCGAAAAAACGGCTTTGTCCAAAAACTTCGAAACGTTCTTTTCTTTTGGGCTAACTATAGGAAGGATATTGTAATACAGATTTTTTAAAGTTAAAGAAAAGGGTTGCAAGCAGCCTGGATTTAATAAGAAAGCAGCTTTTACCAATTCAGGACTTACAATTCCGAGTTTCATACAAATTAATCCTCCAAAGGAAGCACCGGCTATGAAGGCTTTTTCAATCTTTAGTTTTTCAAATACTTCTGTTGCCCAAATGCCATAATCTAATGATTTAATGTCAGGTGTATCGCCATTACTTAGATTTGGCAGTCCATTGGTTTCAACCATATATATTCTCATTTTATGGTTTAAGTTATCCAATCCTTTATCAAAGTCCCAGATCAATGGTGTTGTTCTTGCTCCCGGGAAAATAACTAACGTTTCAAGTAAGGAATCTTCAGTGTTTAATCCCCAGACATGTGTTTTGCCGAGTGCTGTCTGAATTTCTATACTTTTGTAAATTCTACCATTTGCCTTCTCCAACTGCTGTACCCAACTTTTGAAATAGGGGATATCCTTGGTTTCATCTTTGAAATATGATTTAGCTTTAATGTTCATCTTTTTATGTTTTAGTAGAGGTAGTGCTTTAGTTCTAGTGTAGTTCAGAAATAAAAAAAGGATAATAAGTTTCATTTATTATGACTTAGCCTAACTTAGGAATACACAAAACACGTTTCATTGAACTTTTTTTAATTTTCGCACAAAGGTCATTAGAAAGTATGGCTTTCTACTTTACATATGTTAATAAATATATCTATTTATTGATTTCCAGCTCTAATACGGCTTAGACTTACAGTGCTGGTTGCTATATAAGAAGCTATATATTTTAAGGGGCTACGGTTGCAAATGCCTGGGTGTTTCTCTTCCGCTAACAAATATCGTTCTTTAGCAGTATGCAATCGTAAGCTTTCAATACGCTCTTGTTCTCTCAATATTACTCTTGAAGAGAGCTTCCTGGCAGCGGTTTCCAAATCATGATGACGTCCACAGCAACTTTCGAATTCTTGATAATTAAAAGCATAAACTTCAGAATCTTCGATCAACTGAATGGCGCATAAAGAAGGCTTACCGCTATAAAGACTCGGTACAGAGCCTATGAATTGGCGGTCGATGGCAAAATAAAAGGTGATTTCTTCGCCGTCC
The DNA here is from genome assembly GCF_016707225.1 of Candidatus Brachybacter algidus. Lineage (NCBI taxonomy): Bacteria > Pseudomonadati > Bacteroidota > Saprospiria > Saprospirales > Saprospiraceae > Candidatus Brachybacter > Candidatus Brachybacter algidus. The sequence goes on from NZ_JADJID010000001.1 coordinate 966,843, forward strand.
TGGTTATAAAAAGCTCTGGCAAGACCTTTTTGAATAAAAAATAGAGTATTAGCTACTTTACCGGCTTCAAGTAGGAAGGGTTTTTTAGGGCAGCGATTTGAAAGAAATGATGGAACTGAAATCCATCTTAGCTTGATTCGATAGAGCGTTTATCGATGTAAATATTTCCACAATAGGATCATCCTCCATATTTAACAATTTAAAGGATGGTTTTGCATCCTTTTCTGGAGTAAATATAATCTATATATACTAATGCTAAGTTTTATGCAAAGTAATAAAATTCAACTTGGCCTTTTGTTTTTGATGTATAATGAGAACAATACCGAATGGAAATTAGCAGTAGTCTATCAAGAAGTTTTGGCATGATCAAGCGACATTTAGTTCGGTAGGATAAGGTAAAATATTGGTCAACTAAATATTTCTGCATCGCATAAATAATATCTAAAGAATCCTACCAATAAATGTTTTCTTTAAGAATTAATTTCATAGGATGTTAGAATCGACTTGTTTGTCAATAGGTTATGATAAATTATTGTTTAATAATGAACTTTCTTGAAAGGTCAGACTTATATCCTTGAATATATTATGACTATTATTCCTAATTTGCAGTTCATTTAATGTGCTTTAAGTTTGCGATTGAGCGATTGAATTCTATTTAAAATTACACAATGTACCATTTATTTCCAGCGAGTGCACGACTTAGTCCTTATGTAGATTGCTTTTGGCAAAGTCTTTTTAATGATCTTGGAGATACAGGATACCATGAATTATTTAATGCACAATTCACCCCAAATTTGATCTTTAACCTCCGAACTCCTTATCATTTAAATGATCATTTAATCCATGATACTATTTTTCATGGTTTTAACACGAAGCCAATTTATTACCGGCACGAAAAGGGTAACGATTTATTTGGTGTACGTTTTTATCCTCAGGGCGTCAACGCTTTTAGCCCAGTTAGCCAGTATTTACTTTGTGATAGAATTGAAGATGCTTCCCAAATTTTTGGTTCAGTTATTAAAGATTGGGCAGATCAGTTGGCTGAAACAAATGATATAAGTAGACGCGTCCAAATTAGTGAGCGATATATGCATCTTCTTTTAATAGATAATGGAACCATGCACCATGAAAACAATATTCTTCTTTGGAATGCATTGAAAAAAAATGTTGATAATAAATTGGGTATAGATGCATTGGCTTCCTCCTTGTGTATGACCCATCGTTCACTAGACAGGCAAATGAATGACAGAATAGGCCTTTCGCCCAAAAAAGCAAGTAGGATCATAAGATTTAATAATGTATTCAATATGATCAATAAAGAATCTGACAGTAAAATACTGTTTGACTACCACCAATATGGGTACTACGATCAGGCACATTTTATCAAGGAATTTAAAACCTTCACCGGTCTATCACCGACGAATTATATGGCTTCTGACTATTTTGTCCAAAATTTACAATCTAATCACTGATAGCAGAGTTACATTTGCACAAAAAATGTCATGCGTCATTTTTGCACTTTAATTCTATTCATTTTTATTAGCCTCAGTAACTTATTTGCAACTGATTTCTATATTTCTAATGCGGGAAATGATGCAAATAATGGAACCTCTGTTGCTACTGCCTGGAAAACACTTTCAAAATTAAGTACAGAATTGGGTGGGCCATCCGGGACATGGAGTGTCACCATTAGTAGCGGTGACCATATATATTTTCGAAGAGGCGATACATTTCGCGGAGAGATTTATTTTTCAGCATACAACAACAGTGGAATTACTTTTGACGCATATGGCTCAGGGGCTGACCCTATTATTAAAGGTTCTGAAGTCGTCACAGGATGGACTCAACATAGCGGTAATATTTGGAAAGCTACCATTTCCTCACCAGTTCATATGCTATTTGTTGATGGGATTACACAACAATTGGCTAGATATCCAAACTCCGGAGTTTTAACGACCACATCTGCCACGACTAAAAGTGCATCCAGCCCATCGATCGGTAGTTCGGGTTTGAATTTTGTTGGAGCGAATATCTGCATTCGCGAATTTGAGTGGCGCAATAATCGTCAGCCTGTGACAGCTCAGGCTGGAAATACAGTTAGCTGGATTACAGATATAAATGCTGCAAATAATGGATCTTACTTTTATTTTGACAACAAAATTAGCCTTTTAGATGCGCCGGGAGAATGGTATTATGATCCGACTAATCAAACACTTTATTTAATGACTTCGGGTGTTAGCCCTGATGAACTTTCAGTGGAAGCATCTACTCAATTATTAGGAATAGCCGGCAATGATAACAGAAGCGATAACGTCATTAGCAATCTCAAATTTATGCATTTTGCTGACTTTGGAATTAGACTCATGGGTTCGAGTAATAATAATGTAGTTAAGAATTGTAATTTTGAACAGAATCATCAAGGAATTTTACTCAGTGGTAATGAAAATGCTATTGAATCAAATATTTTTAACGACTCTTATTTACAAGCTATTGTAGCTGCTAATTCTTCAAACACCTCAATTTCCAAAAATACCATTCAAAATACAGGAATGACTTGGGGTAAAAATATTCCAAACTTCTCTGGTGAGTTTTATCCAAATGCCATTTATCAAATAAATGGTACACCTGGTTGTGTAATTGCTGAAAACGTGATAACTAATTCTGGGTACAATGGAATAAAGTTTATCGGAAACGGTATAGTAGTCGAGAAGAATCAGGTCAGCTACAGTTTAATGAATATGTCGGATGGAGGCGCCATTTATACCTGGGGAACTTCCTCTTATAATTGCATTGTTCGCAATAATTTTGTCGACCATGTAATAGGAGATTATGAAGGTATTTCTCCAAATGGAATTGCCTTGGGAATTTATATAGATAACAACGCCCACGATATTCAAATACTTAACAATACAGTGACTGAAATTCCTGTTGGTGGTGGAATAGTTATTAATGCCGGTTCTAATAATTGCACAATTCAAAATAATACTGTTTATAAATGTAAGGTAGCACTTAGTTTCGCTGACTGGCTGCCGGGAGAGAGTATTTATGGGAATGTGTCAAACAACAATGTATTGTATTCAAATGTATCAGGTGGGGTGCCATTGGAAATAGCCTCTGATGACTACAATTATAGCACATTGACTACATCTGATCAAAATTATTTACATAATGTTTATGGCTCTGTGGTAGCGAGGTATATATGGTCAGCTCCACAAACTTTTACCCTCACTCAATGGAAAAGCAGCACAGGTTTGGATTTGAACTCCAAAGCAAGTTATTTCCAGTGGGCATATCCAACAGATAACTCTTTCATTCTTAAGAATCCAACCAATAGTACCGTCATTATTCCACTTGTAGGCACTATTGATCTTGACAATGTTGCTGTAAGTAGTGCTACAATACCTCCTTACTCCAGTAAGGTGCTTATTAATTTCATTCCTTTACCAGTAGAGCTCTTAAGTTTTAAGGGGCAGCAAATAGGACTTGAGCATCTTCTCAGTTGGGAGAGTATATCTGAGATTAACACTCAACAATTTGAGGTCCAACGATTGGAATCCGGTCAATACAAAACTGTGGTTACATTGCCAGCAAAAGGGGAAGCAGCTGTTTACAATGCTAACTTGAAAGTTAGTTTCAATGAAAGTAAATTGGAAAGAGTGTATTATTACCGATTGCGTATTTTAGACTTAAATGGAGCTATTAATTATTCCAATGTCATCAGCATTGAAAATAAGCCTGTCGTGAAAGTAGAGATGTATCCCAATCCTGCTGCAGAAGTTCTTTACATTCAAACAAACAATTCGGAAACCGCCAAAATCTTTAATATTTATGGACAAGTAGTACAAACTTTAAGAATTACTCCTCCTTTGCAGATGTTGGATATATCAGCATTTTCTTCAGGTGTATATTGGTTGAAGGGAGCTTCATGGTCAAGAAAATTTACAAAGTTTTAATACGATTGTTATAAGTTACTAAGCCACTTGGCTGCTGTTATCTCTTACATAAAATCTAGTTCCAATTTATGAATTTTAAACGTGGTGTATCAGGATGCTCCTTTTATTTACAGCAAATACTTTATGAAACAATGTCCAACTGTTTATCCATTAAAAGTTCACGGTAGAATCTCAGCCTAAATCACTCAGAGTATAATTATGTCTTTTCCAAAAATTAGAAAGGCCGTAAATGAATATTTACAGCCTTCCTTAAAAATATTTAAATTTGGATTTGACTACCCTTTACGTTTTCTCGTTTTTTTATCCTCTAATTTTTTTAGAATTTTCAGTTGTTTTTTCTCCTTCAGGTCAGTTTTGCTAAGCTTTTTCTTTAATTCAGCCATGATAATATTAATTTATATTTAAATAAAGAACATCACTTCAACTCTGTATTGAAACACTATTCTACATGCGAGTAGAGATATTCAAGATGTTATTATTGAATATTTTCAGTAAGAAATAATGTTAAGAGAGTTAGACAGGCACACTCGTTATGCCTTTTTAGGACAGGAAGGTCGTTTCGCGTTTAAGAGATATCGCGAAATATGGGAATGCACAAATAAGCTCAGGACTATGAGCTACAGAGTTTCTAAAATTATGTTTTATTTGTTGCATTTAATAAATAAATAATATTCTGATGATTAAAAATCAAAGATATGAACTAAGCTTTGAAATACCAAATTTAATTATTAATTAAATATTTATTTAATAGTAATGCTAAGAATGTAGTGCTTGTATAATAAGAAGATATTTGCTCCAATTGAAGTATAGCAAGGATTACTAGCGATTATGTTAAGGTCTTCACGTTTAAAATTTAACAGAATTAATTAATTGTTAAATAATTAAATTGCAAATAAACTGCACAAATGAATAAAGATTATTCCTTAGTAATTTCAGAATAAAATTATTCATCAATTACTAAGGAAATAGATTGTTTGTTAAATTGTCACTTAAGTTTCGTTAGTCAAATTTTCATTTTTGAAGAAATAATTTAAAATTTAATAAAATGTTAGATGTTAGAAGCTTGTCCGATGAGCAAAGTGATGGCGGAGTAGATTTTAGTCCCGCAACTGCGGAATCCATCAATCACATGGATATTTTTTCTAATAAACCTATTAAAGAAGAAATATGAATCAATTGACTAAGCTCCATCTAACAACTAATAACATCAACCATCTACCTTTGTTTCTTAACTGCCGAAACTTGAGATTGTCATTTAGTAAGATAATTAATGATCCTCCTTTTCCACAGGAATCATCTGTGCTTCACTTCTAATCTCTGAGTGTCTAATTTCTCCGCCACTTGTTCCGACAAATTTTGCTAGAACACCTGCTGATATTGCAAGGGCTAAAGACAGATATAAGAAATATTTTGCATATTTATTTCTACGTATTAATGTAAAAATCGTAATTATAGACATCCCACCCAAAATCAATATGACCGTGAAAAAAGATTCAGCAAACTCTTCATGTCTATGGATTAAAGTCTCACTTATGCCTGATATCTTTTCTACAACTTCTTCTGCACCTTCTCCAGTGTTAAATGCCACAATGGAAGAGACTGCGCTGAAGATAAAAACTCCCAATGCCGTAAGTTGGATATCTACTTTCTTTAATGCCAATCCTGTGATAAGGATTAAAATTCCAATTAGTAAGCCTACAATAGGTAGGTGGTTAACGACTAGATGAAAATGTGCTCCGTTCATTTTTTATTATTTTATAAGATTAAATGCTCCTCTAACGAGGAATTTTGAATTGTCTTTGAAATTTTGCATATTTAGTATCTCAACAAAGCCATCCTTTGTTGAACCTGTTTTAACTTCTTTTTTTATAAAAGTGTATCCTTCCTTTGTTGTATTGCTAAGTACTAAAACATAATATTTACCTTCTGAATCAACCAATGCATCTTCCGGTAAGGATGCTTTTAATTCAGAAGTCGTTAAAATCTCTGCTTCCACATACATTCCGGGATTAAATTTTGCAGATTGCCCTTCATCTATAATGTGGCCATGAATATTGATAGTACGCTTCTCAGGATCTACCGTTTTATTCACCATATGAACTGTCGCTTTGTATTCCTTGCTATTATCTTCTTGTATTTTAAATACAATTGGTTGCCCAATTTTGACTTTCATAAGGTCTTTTTCGAATATGTTGAGTTCCAAATGGAGATGGTCAGTATTTATAATTGTTATAGCATTTTGAGAAGGAATGAGGAATGTCCCCTTGGCGATATCCACATGTGTAACAAAGCCACTAATGGGAGAATGAATATTGATAGTTGTTCTAATGTTCTCAATAGAGAGCGCATTTGGGTTTATACCCATTAAGACTAGTTTTTTACCTAAGGATTCAAGTCTTACTCTGGTTACCGTATATTCTGATTCGGATTTAAGGAAGGTCTTTTGTGATGCCACATTGTCCTGCACCAAATTCTTCTGCCTGTCAAAATCTGATTTTAAATAGGTGAGATGGCCTTTTGCTTCCAAATAATCCTGCTGTATCTGCACATAATCAGGATTTTCTAATACGAAAAGTATTTGTCCTTTCTTTACTCGTTGGCCGGGTATTAGTTGGATACTTTTTACTGTTCCACCAAAATATGTACTTACCCTTGCCTCATTATCAGGTGGCACATCAAACATTCCATTAGCCTTTACAATTCCACTAAATGGTTTCATCTCCATCTGACCCAATGCCATGTCAGAGGAGTTGAATTGTGCTTGTGAGATATTATACACATCATCTCCAACTTGTTCTACCGATGAAGCATCCGATGGTGATGGTTCAGTCTTCGAATTACAAGATGTCAGCGAAAAGATTGAGATAACAATCAAAAAGCTAAATGCATATTTTTTCATATTATTATATTTTTTCATATTATTTCATCAAATAGTTCGCTTCAAGTACCGTCATATTGTACTGGAAAAGGGTTGTGATGTAATTGGTTTCAATACTCTTTGCATTATCCAGCAGCTGGATGTATTGTAGAAAGTTTATTTCCCCGTTTTTATATGCAATATTTGCATGAAACAAGGTTTCTTCCGTTAATTTTTTACCTGTGGTTTCATAATAAATTAGTCCTTCCTCATACTGCCTTAGATCAGATTGCAATGCTTCGTACTTTGTAGTTAGTTGTGCTTTATAATTATTGCTTTCATCCAATAGAATATTGGTTTCCAATTTTGCAGCAGATATTTTTGATCGTTGGCTACCTCTCCATAATGGAATTGAGGCACCTACCTGGAACCCTAAGTATGATTTTTTGCCAATGCCATTATTCAATCCCTGAAAAACGGAGGCATTTAAATCCGGTAAAAGCTTTTGTTTCTCTAATGACACCTGAAGATTAGATAGCTTCATAGCATCTTCATAATAATTTACTACTGGATGTAAATTCGCTTCAACAGGTTTTAGGGTTATTCTTTTAAATTCTGTATCGCTTACTGTGAATGAGGTATCAGTTTGAAGCCATTGGTTTAATAGAATATAAGATTTCTGGATGCTTTCTTTTATCTGATTGAGTTTTAAGCTCACTTCTTTTTTCTTAGTTTCAGCTGTAAGTTTCTCCAGATAATTTGTTTCACCCTGATCAAATCTTCTCTTTGCTGCATATTCGAATGTGGTATAAATACTATCCAAATAGTTGTAGTCGATAAGCATTTGCTGCCAATACACGATTTCGTAATAAGATTTGGAAACTTCTTTGGTTACTATATATTTGTCTAACTTGTATTGATCAGTTATTAATTGAGCTTTACCTTGCAGTACTTTACGCTGGGCGCCATATACTGTTGGAAACTGAATGGACTGGCCGATGCCCCACACATTTAGCGGTACATTATTGGGAGCTATGTTATTTTGGTCCCTATTGAAATATATATCAGTCTTATTGATATCATTAGCACTTGCTATGAGCAGTGTCCCTTGTTCTATCCTTTGCGCAGATGCCTTTAGACCTAAATTGTTTTTAAGAGCTATTTCAATTGCCTGATCAACTGTAATATTATTAGATTGACTTTGTCCTACTGCAGGAATAATAAATATCATTAACAGCAATCCTGCGACTATCGTTGCTTTTGCCTTAGGTAAATGACCCTTTCTGTCAAATATGGCATAAAGAATCGGTAAGACAATCAAGGTAAGGATAGTAGCTGAGATAAGTCCACCAACTACTACTGTAGCTAAAGGCCTTTGAACTTCAGCGCCTGCTGATGTAGAAATGGCCATAGGAAGGAATCCTAATGCCGCAGCTGAGGCTGTCAACAAGACAGGTCGTAATCGATTTTTTGTTCCCATAAGAATGCGTTTAGTAATATCATGGATACCATGAGCTTTCAATTCTTTAAATTCTTCTATCAATACAATTCCATTGAGCACAGCTATACCAAATAATGCAATAAAACCTACACCTGCTGAAATACTAAATGGTAAATCTCGCAGGTATAAAAGTATAACTCCACCAATAGCAGACATTGGAATAGCACTGTATATGATCAATGCCTCTTTTATTGAGTTGAAGGCAAAGTAGAGTAAGATGAATATCAAGACTAAAGCTATGGGAACGGCAATCATTAAGCGATCTTTAGCTGTTCTTAGATTTTCAAATTGACCTCCGTATTCAATGGTATATCCGGTTGGCAGGTTAACTTCTTTGTTAATTATGGTTTGAACGTCCTTAACGACGGATTCCAGATCTCTGCCTCTGACATTAACACCAACTACAATTCTTCTCTTAGTGTTGTCCCTGGAAATTTTGGCAGGGCCTTTAGTCAATGATATAGATGCAAACTCACTAAGAGGTAATTGATTACCATTTGGGAGTTGGATGGTTGCATTCTCAATATCCTGAATATCCTGATGATGATCTTTGTCAAACCTAACGGTTAAATCAAATTGCTTTTCACCTTCAAAGACTGTTCCTGCATTTTTTCCGGCAAATCCCATGGTAATAATGTCGTTTAGTTCCTCCACATTTAAGCCGTATTTTGCAATCATTCTTCGGTCATATTTTACAGACATTTGAGGGAGGCCATCTACTTTTTCTACAATAATATCTGCTGCACCATTAATATTTTGAATTGCTTTTTCGACTTCCTGAGCCTTCTTGGCAAGTAGATCCAAATCCTCTCCAAATATTTTGATTGCTAGATCGGCTCTCACTCCTGTAATCAGCTCATTAAATCGCATTTCAATTGGTTGTGTAAATTCAAAATCTACACCCGGAATTTCTGACAACGCTTCTTTGAATTTATCCGCCAAGTCATCCTTGGTTTTAGCAGATACCCATTTGCCTTTTGGAATCAACTTAATGATTACATCACTTTCTTCCATAGACATGGGATCTGTAGGTACTTCAGCTGCACCAATTCTGCTTACAACCTGTTCAACTTCCGGAAACCTTTTTAGAATTTTCTCAATTCTGGTGGTAATAAGTACAGTATTTTTTAGGGAAGTACCAGTTTTCAAGACAGGTTGAATTACAAAATCTCCTTCATCAAGGGTAGGTACAAATTCACCTCCCATTCTGGTAAATAGAAAACCTACAGCAATCATAAGGACAGCAGCCAAACTAAGCACAAATTTTTTTCGACGAAGGGCCCAATTAATAGTTGGTGTATATTTTTCTTCTAAGAATGTAATAAGGCGTTTAGATACAGTTTTCTTAGAGGGGTCAGAGGGTCTGATGAACAGGGATGCCATCACCGGAACATAAGTGAAGCAAAGTATCATCGCACCTATCAATGCAAAGCAGAATACCAAAGCCATAGGAATAAACATTTTACCCTCAATTCCAACTAAGGAAAGAATCGGAATAAAAACAATAATGATGATAAGTTGTCCAAATACAGCTGAATGCATCATCTTCGTTGCCCCTAAATGGGTAATGTTGTCAATGAGATTTTGTCTTTCGGGTTTTGGCAAAGCCATTATTTGAGTGCTTTCGGCTGTAATCTTGAATGCAATGAACTCTACAATTATGACTGCTCCATCTATTATAATTCCAAAATCGATTGCACCCAAACTCATCAAATTGGCATCTACACCAAAGATATACATGAGAGAAATTGCAAATAATAAGCACATTGGGATTACAGAAGCTACCACTAATCCTGAACGGAAATTTCCTAATAGTAGCACTACCACAAAGATCACGATCAGACAACCTAATAAAAGGTTTTCGGCTATAGTGAAAGTGGTCTTATCTATTAGTTCGCTTCTTTCCAGGAAAGGGTTAATGCTAACACCCGGCGGCAGGGTAGGGGAGATCTGAGCAACCCGCTGTTTTACTGCATCGATGACTGCTTTAGAATTTGCGCCTTTTAGCATCATAACCTGTCCCAGAACTTTTTCTCCTTCTCCATTCCCTGTGATTGCACCGAATCGAGTAGCATATCCAAAGCCTACTGTGGCTATATCTTTTATGAAGATAGGTATGCCATTTCTGTTCTCAATTACGATATTTTCAATATCCTCTAAAGAGCCTACGAGTCCTTCACCTCTAATAAAGTAAGTTTGATTTGATTTTTCAATATAGCCACCCCCGGCAATACTGTTATTTTTCTCCAACGCAGAAAAGGCATCGATAATAGAAATATTAAGGCTTCTGAGTTTTTCAGGGTTGATAGCTACTTCATATTGTTTCAAATGTCCACCCCATGTATTGACCTCTACCACTCCCGGTATCCCCGATAGTTGTCTTTTTACTACCCAATCCTGTATAGTTCTAATATCTGACAATGAATAAACATCATGATGTGCAGAGTCTACTTCTATAACATATTGGTAGATTTCTCCAAGACCTGTTGTTATAGGACCCATAAAGGGAGTGCCAAAGCCGGCTGGAATTTTTTCTTCAGCAGCTTTAATTTTTTCGGCAATCAGTTGTCTAGGTAGATAAGTACCAATATTGTCATTGAAAACAACTGTTACTACTGAGAGGCCAAACTTGGATATAGATCTGATTTCTGTTACATCAGGCAGGTTTGCCATTTCAAGTTCAACGGGATAGGTCAGAAACTTCTCCACATCTTCAGTGGCGAGATTTCTTGAAGTAGTAATGATTTGAACTTGATTATTAGTAACATCAGGAACAGCTCCGATCGGGATTTTAGTTAATGCATATGTTCCAAATCCAATAATTCCTGCGGAGAATAGTAGAATAATCAACTTATGATGAATGCTGTACTGAATGAGCCTTTCTAGCATGGATGTTTTTATTTAATTATATCACAAAAGTAGAGGATGGATTCTGAAGTTATTCTCTAGGCTTTCTTAAGAATTGCTTAAGAAATAAATTAACTCAAGTTTCTTAGTTGCTTATTGGATTTTTAATAACTGAAGTTTCGGCGTTACAAATAAACTCTAAAAATATTGCTATTGCTCAATCTAAGGTAGCAATTAGAAGTTAGAATTCAGAATAAAACTTCGATGATTGAGCCCAGCAAATGAAACCATTTAAAAAAAATTAAAAATTTTAAAAAACAAAATAACTATTTGGCATACAGCTATTTAGGTTATTGCAAATAAATAGTGTTATATATTTATTTGATTGAATATCAATTCAAAAAGCAACTCCGAAACTTTAGTTAATAATACAATAGATATTTAATATTTTATAAATACAATTAAATAAATCAATGTATTTCTAATAGTTAATTCAAAGTAAACTTTGGTAACACAACGACGTAGGTTAACCTACGCCGAGCTTCACGATCTAAGCTTTAACTTTAAATAGTATACATCATTCACTATGAAGTGCTGAGCTTAGGTTAATCTGCGTTTTGGTGCGTGCAAAATTCATTTTGCTCACAATCGGTTAATAATCGAATATTTATATTATTATTTTAGAAATGACCTTTTTGGAAAAATACTTATATATAAACCCTAGCTTGCAGAAGGGGATATTGTGCTAATCAACATTTTACATATAGCTTATCAAGTTATAATTTCGATTTTGGAAGCAATGCATTACAGGAGACTTCTGACTTCTGATTTTTAACTTCTAACCCACACTGACACCAAAGATATGGCCAACAAGTGCAGTTAAACCCATTGCAACTGTGCCCCAAAAAGTAATTCTAATTAGAGCTTTCTTTATACTTGATCCTCCGGCTTTTGCGGATAAAATACCCAGAATAATTAAGAAGAAAATAGCAAAACCGTACAGATAATATTCCATATTTGCCACTGGCATGAATAAAGCAACCAATAAGGGTAGAAGCCCTCCTGTACTGAAGGCAGCCCCGGAAGTCCATGCTGCCTGCAATGGCTTAGCCTGACTAACTTCATTTATACCTAATTCATCTCTTACGTGCGCTCCTAATGCATCATGAGCAGTTAATTCCAGAGCAACTATCATAGCGGTTTCTTTCTTTAATCCTCTTTGTACATAGATTTCTGATAATCTTTGCAATTCAAGTTCGGGCATTTCTTCCAACTCTTTTTCTTCTCTAACAATATCAGACTTTTCAACATCAGTTTGCGAGCTGACAGAAACATATTCGCCTGCTGCCATAGATAATGCACCTGCTACCAGGCCTGCTAAAGTAGCCAAGACAATAGGTTCTCTCATATTACTCGCCGCAGCTACTCCGATTGCAAGGCTGGCAGTTGATAAAATGCCGTCATTCGCACCTAATACTGCTGCCCTTAACCAATTGCTTTTGTGTATGTAATGATTATCCAGATAGTCACTTGATGTATCTTTCATTTGGCAAAGATTTAAAAGTTATTTGTTTATATAAGAAAGTTTACGCTTGGGTAAAGAATATTAATAATGCTTTTTAGAATGTAATGGTTACGCAAGTGCCTTTTCCTAAAACACTTGATATATTGATTTTTGCTTCAATAGCATCAGCACATTTCTTCACAATAGATAGACCTAATCCATTACCTGATATTTGTTTGTGCTCCATAGCATCAGATCGAAAGAAGTTGTCATAAATACGCTTCAAATCTTCTTCTTTGATCCCTAACCCTTCGTCCAGGATAGTACAAGTTACATGGTTATCGATTTCTTCCACGCTAATTTTTAAGTTTGAATCTTTTTTTGAATACTTAATAGCATTAATTAAAATGTTATTAATGATGAGGTTGGTGTAATAATAAGGAACAAGTAGTTCATTTTTTTGATCAAAAACAAAATGAATATTTAATCCTTTTTCTGCTATCTGACTTTTAAAATAGCTCAATGACTCATCAATGATAGTCGGCAAATCAACGAAGTTATTTTCTTTAATGGATGTTTTTGTGTCCAAACGAGCCAGGAGCAGCAGCTGCTCCAAAGTGGTAGTCATCCTTGTAATTTCTGACAAACTAAATTTTATTTTTTCTTCATACTCTGCCTGGGTTCTTGGTTTTCTAATCAGCACTTCCAAAGTACCTCTCAAAGTAGCGAGGGGAGTTCTGAGTTCGTGTGAAGCGTCTGAAGTAAACTGACGTTCTCGTTCAATAGCATCTTCAATTCGTGCCAGTAAGTCATTAAATCCTAATGAAAGTTCATATATCTCATCTTTATTCTGAGGTAATGGTACACGGTCCTTAAGATTCAACTTTGAGATTTTTGTAATCGTATTGGTCACAGTTTGCACCGGCTTGATACTTCTTCCCGCCAGGAAACGTGAAATAAAGTATAAACCTGATAATACTATAAGAAAAGACAGTGCCAGAACATTTCTCAATTTTAGGATGACAGATTGAGCTGATTCTGAAGTCGTTGCGGCTAAGATGTACCCTTTTATTTTTCCATTTTGTTCTATTGGCAGTTGTACTTGCCTGATAGCTCTTTTGCTTAATTCGGCATCAAAATGACCCCCGTATTCTGAATTCTTAAATAAAAGGTATTCCTCTTTTAAGTTTGGGGACTTATCCATTAGTCTTCCCTTTTTGTCTAAGAGCTGAATGAACACAGGATTGACTTGTATCTCACGATGTTCTCTTTCTTCCCATTCAGCCTTATTTTCAAACTTAAGGCTGTCGCCAATTATTTCTATTTCACCTGCATGTTTCTCTGCTTCATACGATAGTTCATTGTCTAGATTATTTATCACAGTTTCCTGAACTGTGAAATAAATAGCACCAAATACTATTGCCATGATAATTGCCGTAGCCAACATGTAATGAAACGCTATCCTGTTTTTGAAACTGAGATTCATAATTCTTTTGCGATATATCCAATTCCTCGAACTGTTTGGATGTAGTTTTCTTCATCTGAAAGCATTAGCTTTTTACGAAGGGCATTAATATAAACATCAATCACACTGGTATTGTAATCAAAATGTATATCCCAGACACTTTCTATGATGCGAGATCTTCTACACACCTTTCCTTTATTGCGAATAAGAAATTCCAAAAGGGCAAATTCTTTTTGAGTCAGATTTATTTCTTGATTACCTTTTCGTACTTGATGAGTTTCTGTATTTAATACAATTTCACCAAGTGTAAAAATTGAATGCTCGCCGGATTTTGGTCTAAGCTGCACTTTTATTCGCGCTAACAGTTCTTCGAAATGAAAGGGCTTTTTTATGTAATCGTTTGCTCCGGATTGCAGGCCAAACACCGTTTCGTCTAGTGTATCTTTTGCTGTAAGAAAAATAATGGGTGTATCTTGATATTCTTTTCGAAATTGTCTGCAAATCTCTATGCCACTTAATCCGGGAAGCATCCAATCTAATAGCAACAGATCATATTCTCCGGAAAGTGCCAATTGAAGTCCTTTCCTACCTTCATTTGCAACGTCAACGGCAAAAGATTCTTCTTCTAAGCCTTGTTTAAGGAAAGCAGCGATTCCATCCTCATCTTCAACTACCAATATTCTCATGATGCAAATATCTAATTAGTTTGTATAAGAGTTGATTAATGCTTTCTTAAGATTTGATTAAAATGCAATAGTATTTATGGAACATGTTTATTTGATTTTAACGTCAAACAGGCAGAAATAAAGGTTATATAAATAAAGAGACAATTTAACAATAGACATTTTTCTTTGCTATAGATCCTGATATTTACTAGTTCTAATTTGCTTTTACATTCTTCTTAAATTTATACAAAACGCCTACAGAAGCATAATGAATGAGAGAAAAGTTATATACCTCATCATTATCTGCACCACCTTCAAGTATTCGATATCCAAGATGCGTCATTAAATTATCTGAGAATTTATAGGTGACGGCGAGTAGTGCATCTTCCGCCCTCCCTTGAGGTGCCGCTAGCGCATCTCCTTCGAAGAGTATTCCAAAATTGTTATTTACTTTGTAATTAAGCCTAAAGTTTATAATAGGAACGAAGCCGACATTTGCTTTTGAACTGGCAAATCCATTACTTGAAAGCGCAATTTCAGCATCTCTTATTTTTGCTGTGAACCCAATGCCAAATTCAATTTTAGGCCTTTTAACAAGATCATATCTGTAAGTTATTCTATAAGAATTGAACGTATAGCTGGCATTCAATGGACTGTTAGAAGGGAAAGTGACACCTTCAAAATCAATTTGCTTGTTTATTGATCCATCTGACTTAATGGTCAATGGAGCATATAAAAGGGATATGGTATGTCTCTTACCAATCGCATAACCAGCCCTTAAGCGAATAAAGGCATTCGGTTTCGGTGTAAGGTCATCTTTAAGAGAAAATAGTGTTCCTGCATCACCCGGGATTCTGACATTATTATATCCGGTGAAAACTGCACCGGTTTCCAAATCTATAAATGCCTGAGCATTGGCTCTTGACATCATATTCAAAAATAATCATACAAATGGATGCTGATACTACAAATTTATTCTTCATTTTAATTTTTTTCGTTTTATAATACATTGGTTTATAGATTAAAGTCAAATAGAACACTTAATATATTTTTGACTATTGGTTTTTATTGTATGTAATTTCTAAATTCGAGCTTTGAACAGAGCTGAAAAAGATAAATATTTTGTATGAAAAATAAATGCACTCTCTTTAGGAACTAATTTTTTGAAATATAGTTTTTAGTCAGATTTGTAAATACGTTTGCAACTTCCTGGCTGTTAATATATTTTGTAGAAAATCACAACTATTTAATTCATATTTTGCGCATTACTGTTTTTAAATCCATTAAGTGTGTGCAAAAAATTGCACAAACCGAAAAAGAAAATAATTAGCTAATAAAAATTACTCTCTTCGCTCGGAAAGACGCTAGTTCGATGGAATTGGGGCATGAAATGGGGCGGCGTAGCCACCCCTTTTATACCCCTCTGAACAAAGATTTTGTCATTCCGACTGAAGGGAGGAATATGCCAAATAAAAATCAACTACTTTATTTTGTATCCATCTTTCTATAAATTATTTATTCGAATATGTAACTTTTAGTGCACTTTGTTATACACACATCCATTATCTCTCAACTGAAATATCTGATCATAGCATTACTAAAACTCTCTTCTTCTTTAAGGGGTAGAATCGTATTCGCAATCAACTATGAGGTAATTAATATTTATAGATTGTCACTATAAAGCTTACAATTATAATGGATAATTATTGCTGGAAAATGCAATAAGACAACTTGTGTAAGGTATCAAAAACTATTTGTTTTCCGGGTCACATGTATCTACAAAAGTTGTGGTATTGATCTTTAGTTTCTTTTTTAGATGCTATTCAATTTTATCATTTTAAATATCATACACTAAGCTATATTTCATTCTTATACAATCTGGCTATTCTTTTTTTGATGTGTACAAGCATTTAGGTTTAATTATAATTTAGCATTTAATTGGGTCACTATCTCACAAATTAATACTAAAATCTGTTAAACTAATCCATTATGAAAATACTATTACGCTCTTTATTCAATTTAGATTTATTTCAAAATTTCTTTTGCTTAAAAAAACATCTTCTCTTCATTTTATGCGTTTTTAGTTTTCTAAAACTACAAGCCCAGGATGTTTCTGCTACAAGAGATAGCTTCCTATTGTGCTATTCTACCTACATTAGTGCTTATGGTACCGCATTTAATGATGGCGTTATGAAAAATTCACCTGATGGTTCTACCTATTTATTTACTACAACAAATTATACTGACTTTCCTGTGACACCTGGAGCCTATCAATCTGCGAATAATGGCAATGATGATTGTGTTTTGATAAAATTTGATGCCAATAACCAAGTAGTTTTTGCTACTTATTTTGGGGGTCCAGGTCGGGATAGATCAGTAGATATGGAAGTTGGTCCTGATGGCAATGTTGTTTTATTGATAAATACAAATTCATTGGATCTTCCTATGGCACCCGGGTCGAGTGTTCCCAATTCTACTGATCAACCTTATATAGCCAAATTCAATCCTTCTGGACAACTTATTTTTGGGACTTATTATAATGGTTCAGGAAATCTTAATTCTCCTTCAGACATTGCTATCGCTTCTGATAATTCTATATTGGTAGTTGGTGAGACAAATAGTGTCGATTTGGCCATTACGCCGGGTGCTTATCAATCTTTATTTGGGGGGAATACTGATGGATTTATCGTAAAATATAATTCTGGCGGAAGCCGTATCTATAGTTCTTATCTGGGTGGGAATAATGAAGACCGAGCAATTAAAATTACAACTGATATTAATGACAATGTTTACACCGGTTTATTCACACGTTCAAATGATTTTCCAATAACGCCCGGCGCTGCAGATCCTTCCCTTAACGGATTTTTGGATGAATTAGCTATCGTAAAGTTTGATAATAGTATGAACATTGTTTATGCTACCTATTTAGGAGGCAATACTAGAGAGACGTTGAAAACTATCAAGGTTGATAATTTTGGAGTACTTAATATTACAGGTGGTACACAATCAGTTAATTTTCCGACTTCTCCTGATGCATATCAAGCTATAAAACCGTTGACGTTTGGGATTGGTTATGTCCCCTTCTTGACTCGGTTAAATCCTGACGGTTCCTTGAAATATTCTACTTATTTCAGTGGAACTGGATTTATAAATGATATTGAAGGACCGGGGTTAGGTTTAAATTCAGATGGCTCTACTATACTATTAGGATATACCGAATCTACTGATTTTCCGGTAACTGCCGGAGCCTTTCAGTCCTCTTATGGAGGAGGACAAAATGATATGTTTATAAGTAAATTTGCTGCGGATGGCACTTTGGTATTTTCTACTTATTATGGTGGATCCGGTACTGATAGATTTATTGGATTGACTGATATTCCTATCAATGCTGATGGGAGTTTTTTACTTGGCGGCTACACAAACTCAGTTGACTTTCCTGTGACTGACAATAGCACTCAGGGAAGTGTTGCAATGTTGGTATTTCGTCCAGATGGAATTCCTGCAGCTGCCAGTAGGTTTGGTGGTTCTAGCACATCAAATTATCCCTTAGATTTTAACTATGCAGCAGATGGAAAAATACATCTCTTTAATTACTTAGGACAATCGTCTTTTAATAATTATCCGTTAACCCCTGACGCTTATCTATCAGACGTTTTACATCCTGATGCAGTATCTGGCACAGGATATAGTGTCATAAATATTACAACAAAATTAGACACCACCAATAACATTACCCCATTGGTTCAGTCATTTTGCCAGGGAGGGCCGATACAACCACTCTCAGGTAATCGTGTAAAGTCAGGTCTATACTTACCGTCCTACCAATGGCAGTTTTCTGATGTTGGAGCCACCGGTCCATGGTCTACTATCCCGGGTGCTATTCTTCAAAACTACACCCCCGGCACAGGCACTGTGAACAGATGGTTCCGAAGATTAGTGATTAATAATTCTCCTATTAATTGCACTAATGACCCTGTCACAGACACAATTTCTATCTCTAATGTAGCCCTTATACAAGGAAGTATATTAACTGCACCGCAAGTGGATGCCGGAGTAAATATCTACAGCTGCGCGGGAGAAAGTGTTCTGATAGGAGGGAACCCCACTGCAAGTGGCGGTGGCGGTGGATATAGTTATCAGTGGGACATGATCGGTGCACTTGATAATAGCACTGTATCCAACCCAATTGCCACAGTTTCTCAATCTACGATTTTCACCATAACGGTGACAGATGCCAATGGTTGTATCAACCTGGATCAAGTAGTTGTGTTTGTTAATCGTGCTGACGCAGGACCGGATGCATCTTTTTGCGGAGGTTCAAGTGGAGTGCGGATAGGTACAGCACTTACTGCCGGCGAGCCTGCAACTTATAGTTGGACTCCGGCTACAGGCCTGAGCTGCACCAATTGCGCCAGGCCGATAGCCACACCACTAGTACCCACTCAATATATATTAACCAAGACGATCACCTTGCCTGGCGGCACTACTTGTCAATCTCAAGATACAATACTTGTCACACCGATAGCTGCTCCCACGCAGGTACTTGAGGATGTGGTAGTATGTTATAGTAGTACCAATCGTTTTGAAATAGGACATTCGGGTGATCCCGGATTTACTTATACATGGGCACCCGGCACTTTTCTGGAGACAAATAATAGTCCGACCGTATTTTTTAATTCTGGATCTATTTTCCTTGATAATATTACGACAAACACGAAAAATCCCTTTAGATATCTGCTTACTGCTGTCAATGCAGGATGTGCATATTATGATACAATGACCGTAACGATGGTCAGGGCAGACGCAGATATAGATGGATGTGGCCCAAGGACAATAGGAATAGATTGGCATCCACAGATAGATGCTACTTACAATTGGACAGTGATATCCGGCCCGGATAATTTAATTGGCCCGAGGAATTTAGCTGTAGTGAATGTAGGTGGATCAGACACGGAGACTACCATCTATCAGATGGAAGTGTGCTTTGAAGGTGTGTGCTGTACTGACATAGTCGTAGTCCCACCTTGTGGATGTAATGTAGAAATATTCTCAAATCAACCAAATGGTTGCAATGCTGCGGGAGATTCTGTAGTATTAACTGCCGTAGGAACGTTTGCGGGTTTTCCCGGCAATGTTGACCCCAATGACATCATCTATACCTGGACGCCATGTATAGGCCTGGACACTTGTATGGGTCCGATAGTAAAGCTTACAGATAATATCCCAAGACTGTACACAGTGACAGTCACGCATCCTGATTTGCCGGGATCAAGTTGTTCTGATGCTATAGAGATTACTGATCCATCGGTATCTATACCGATATTTGAGGCGGGTAATTTTACATTATGTAATCCGGGACAGTCTGCTCAGTTGGGCCAACCGCCAGTGGCAGGGTACGCATATAACTGGACGGGACCGGGAGGATTTATGTCCACTAGTTCTAATCCTATTGTGATTCCGCCTTCCCTTCCTGCACTATATTATGTGACTGTGACAGATATTGGAACAGGTTGCCAATTTTTAGATACAGCAAGGATTACGGCAAATGTATTCGCAAATTCCGGGCCTAATCAGGTTGTATGTCCTGGAGCGATAATCCAATTAGGTGTCCCTGATCCAAGTAATGGTGCATGGACCTATAGCTGGTCCCCTGTGGCGAGCCCATGGCAGAATGGTACCAATGAGAACAGCGCACAGCCTGAAGTATTGGTGGCGACAGATCTTACTTTTTCGGTGACAGTGACCGATCCGGTATCGGGTTGTATGGCAGTAGATACAATGATAGTGACAGTTGACACGTCCGGTCCGGTGATAGATTTTCCGGATGTGGTAGTGTGCGAAGGCAATCCTGTAGAGCTAGGTCTTGATCCGATACCATTTGCGACATATACCTGGACGCCTTCCACAGGACTGAGCTGCACGGATTGTGCACAGCCGATTGTCACGCCTACAGGGGATATAACCTATACAGTGACGGTTAATTTTTCGGGCAACTGTCCGATCAATCTGGTAGATGATGTCAATGTGACGGTGATCGTGCCGGAAGACTTTGTATTAACTCCGATAGAAAAGTGCACTGCTGCATCTGTGCCACTGAACTCGGGGCTAGAGGGTGAGTGCGCAAATTGTACATACTCATGGACACCGACTACAGGATTATCAAACCCTACGGTCATAAATCCATCTTCAAGTGTGAATACATCGACAGATTATACTTTACAGATAACTAGCCCTGAAGGATGCATTGGCCAGGGAAATGTGACAGTTAATATACTACCAAGTGGTGTTATAGTGCTTGATACGGTCACCACATGTAGAAATGTATCTGTGGCATTGAACCCCGATCTTATCGGTGAATGTGTAGGCTGCACTTATAGCTGGTCTCCCGCGGCTGGCCTCAACAACCCAACAATTATAAATCCAACCGCTAATTCTTTTAGCAATGCAACATTCACGCTGACCATCACTGATGCGATAGGATGTACTACGGTAGGTACAGTTCAATTGAACGTCATTGCACCTGAAGTTCTTGTATTGCCGAATATTCTCAAGTGTGCAGTAGGCTCTGAACCTATTAATCCTCAGAACATTGGAGCTTGTGTAGGGTGTACCTATAGTTGGAATCCAAGCACGGGGCTAAACAATAATACTACACTAAATCCAACTACTACCTCTTCCACACAGATCATATACACATTGAGAGTAAACTCTCCTAATGGTTGTGGAGGCAATGGGACAGTATTGGTGCAGATGCCTACACCACCCATGGTCATCACATCTACTACAATATGTGGAAGTGAGACGATCAATATAGGAAGTGATAGCAACGATCCTGCCTCTACCTATAGCTGGACTCCAGCATTATATCTGGATGATCCGACTTCGATGAATCCTGTATTTACGCCACCTGCAGGTGCAGGGATCTATGACTTTACAGTGGTAGAGACAAGGATTGTTAATGGATCACCTTGTCCGGTAACAGCAACTGTTAGAATTACGGTCAATGCGGTAATACCTCCACCCTTGACTACCGAGTATGTCCTATGTGAGGGCACATGTTTAGAGATCGGAACTCCGGCGGTACTGGGCTATAGTTATACTTGGCAGCCTGTAGATGGTCTTTCATGTACTATATGTGCTACGACGCAGGCTTGTCCGGTAGGAGATGTGATATATACACTTACAATACTGAACAACAGCACCAGCTGTTTTGTACAAGTACCGGTGACGATAGATGTGTTGGATTTACCGATTCCGACTTTGTCAGTACCGGATTACACCATATGTTATGGAGAAAGTGTATTATTAGATGCACAAATCAGCCCTGCTGGAAATTATGATTTCAACTGGACACCAACACTGGGATTAAATAATCCATTTATTTTAAAGCCAACAGTGAACAGTAATGTGACTGGCGTAGGCACTTTTGACTATATATTGAATGTGACGGACAATGCCACGGGATGCGGAAATGTGGTGGATACAGCAAGGGTTATAGTTCAACCTTTAGAGGTGATCAATATAAGTATCCAACCTGTATTGATCGATTGTGACAGTGATACACTGGATATCACTGCTACCATCACTGGTGTATATGATCCTTCGACCATCGATTGGAGCAGCACCGGCACAGGAACGATCATTCCAATAAGTAACACAAGTATTAAATATGTACTTGGTGTAGATGAGGTAAATGGAGCCACCTTAAGTATTACTTTGTCAGGTGCTGCGTTCTGCGGCAATGTTGATAGTGATACTTTGGAGCTTATTGCACCTCAATGTTGTACTTTGATAGTTGATTGTCCACAGGATACACTCATTGATTGCGGTGTGAACCAAGATACCATAAGTCTTGGATCTCCAACCATTGTTTCTTCATGCGGAGATGTCACAATAACCTATGCTGATAGTGAACTTACAGACGGATGTTCATTATTGACAGGAGCTAAAGTTCGGACTTTTACAATAGTAGATGAAAATCAGAATATTGTGACATGTACTCAGACTATTACGGTTCAGGATACTATCGGCCCTGTATTTGACGGTGTTCTTCCGGGAGATATTACGGTAGAATGTGATGATGTGCCAATAGCTGAAACTTTGACAGCGACGGACAATTGTTCAGGAGCGATCGTAACTTTTTCTGAGCAAAGTGTAGAAGGAGATTGTACTGGTAGTTTAACAATTATTCGGACATGGACAGCTACAGATGGCTGTGGTAATAGCACAGAACATGTACAGATGATCATGCTTCAGGACACTACAGGACCTGTGATCATATTTGATGATCCGATATTCGGAGATATAGAAGATGGCGATGTTATAGATATTCAATGCAGGGCACTAGAACCGGGTTGGGTGTTGCCTACGATAACTGAATCAGCAGTGATAGTGACAGATAATTGTGGAGAAGCACAATATACAATCACGCAGACAGTATTGGAAGGTACATGTGTAGAAGATGGATACTTTAAAAGTAAAGAAGTTCAGATCACTGCGGTGGATGACTGTGGAAATGAGACAAATTTAAATTTTTCGATCCACATAGTAGATACAATACCTCCGGTATTTACAGTGGTGCCTCAGGATGTGACCATCGCATGTTCGGATACTACTGTTAAGTTCGAAGTACTGGCTACTGATGAATGTGAATGCGCCATTGTGAGTTATACAGACAACGTAATACCGGGCAGCTGCGCTGGCAATTATACAATCATCAGAAGATATATGGCCAAGGATTGTTGTGGTAATATCAGTACATACGATCAGACCATAAATGTAGTTGATAATACTCCTCCTGTGTTGATAGCGATAAACCCCAATATTGTGGGTATGGAAAATGGAGATTCGCTGACGACATATTGTGATGAGCAGGGACTTCCATCGTGGTTGTCACTGCCGGTGAATCAGTTATTTTCAGGAGTAGACAATTGTTCAGGTCCTGTCAAATTGGATATGAAGTTGAGTGTATCTAATGAAGATGCATGCTGGTTATATGGATATTCTAAGTTATATACCGTTAATATTAAAGGTTCAGATGGCTGTGGTAATTTCTCAAATTTCGTATTCTACATCGAAGTAATAGATACGGTAGCGCCTAAAGTGATATCTTTTGAACCATTTGCATGTGGAGATAAGAATCAATGGCCGGTCGCAGTTGATAATTGCTCGGATGTTGAATATAAATATGTGGATAGCAAGCCTACTGGAGAATGTGCATCAAGCGGAACATTTGTGAGGACATGGTATTTAATAGATAGATGTAATAATACAACGACACTTAATCAGATCATCACGCCAAATGATGGCAAAGGTCCTGAGATAGTGATGAGTGCTGGTCCATATGCAGGAACTAACAATGGAGGGATCATATCTATTGATTGTAAAGATTGGACTCCTATTAATGAGCAGGATGCACTAAACTGGGTAAGTGTAACTGATGTGTGTAATTACTTTAATACTGCACTGAGTCACACAAGTAAAGCAGGTAACTGTCTGAAGGACGGGTATTATAGAGAGGAGACTTACACATGGACATCGACGGACTTCTGTGGAAACAGTTCTGAGTTTAAAATACACATAAGGCTGACCGATACTCAACCACCATCATTTGCCGGAAATGCTTCCCTTATTCAAGTGGGTTGTATAAATAATATACCTCCTGTCAGAGCCAATGATAACTGTTCAGCGGTCACATTAACAGTGAAAAGTGAGAGAAAGGATGGCGATTGTAAAAATACCTTTACAACTATGGAGTCCTATACTGCGACAGACGCTTGTGGCAATAAGAGCTTCTTTACCAGAAAAGTAGAAGTAACTGACACTATAGGGCCCGTATTATACAATGTTCAGGATATATGTCAAGATGATAAAGGTGCTGAAGTGTATGGACTGGATTATTGTAATAATGAAAAAGTGAAAGTTACATCTGTAAAAGAAGATAAGTTATATGGATGTGGAGGCAAAGGATATTATTATATTATCCATCATACCGCGACAGATGCTTGTGGCAACACGACGGAAGTGGATCAGAAAGTGATATCCAATGATTATACACCGCCAGTTATTTATTATACAGATGAGCTTCTTAAGCTGATATACATAGATAATAGCAATACAATTCATGTTGATTGCGAAAATTATGAATATTTTTTAGAGCTGATACGCAATAATAGTGGAGTATTAGTGACGGACAACTGTCAGACGAATATCTCACCATTGTTTGAGCAGATCGAGGGCAGTACCCGCTGTACTTCAGAGGAGATTATAAAAGAGTACCTATTTAGATGGACTGCGACAGATGTTTGTGGAAATAAAGCTGAACTAAACCTTAAGGTAATCATGTCAACGCCAAACAAACCGGACTTTAGTTTTGTGCCGGCGGATGTGACCGTGCACTGTGAGGAGTTGGCACCGCTTCCTGTGCAATATCCGGAATTGGGTTGTGGGTTTACTGGACTTGAATATAGCAGTTCGAATTCGGGAGTGGATCAGAATGGCAATTATACAGAGATACGAACATGGACTTACACAAATGTGTGTAATGAGCAGAAGAGTGATGTACAGATCATTAATCATTCCAACACGTCAGATCTGGGATGCACAATACTTGAAATACCTGAAGTAATATGTGGCTCATTTGACAATGAAGTTACGGTAGTGGTGACAGGAGGAGAAGGTCCATATACATATGAATGGGAAGTCATAAATGGCTCTTGTCATATAGTATCGGGTCAGAATACACCGACTATTATTATCTCAATATCATTCAAGACTTTGCAGTTAAAAGTTACTGTGCGGGATGCGAATGGATGTGTGACGGAATGTTATCTTGAAGTTGAGTGCACATTGGAGGTTCCGAATGAGTCAATAGTAACTGATATTGATTCCTACAAAACAGAGCAGGCGGTAATTAATAAAGCGAAGCATGCTATATCAGCTACAGACTTTACAATGAGGCCTAATCCGACAAGTGATATGGTGTATGTGGAGTTCCAATCTACAGAAGCGAAGGTAGTTCAAGTGCGTGTGACTGATCAACTTGGCAACATGATGATACAAAAGAGGATCAGCTGCGTTCCTGGTAATAATACTGAGTTGTTGCAGACAGACAAATTGCCATCGGGCGTGTATAATGTAACTATTACAGATAAGGAGCATATAGCTACTAAGAAATTGGTTAAGATAAAGTAGGGTACTTTATTGATGCATTGTCCAAGGATTATCTTGGATAATGCATCTTAACCATAATAATAACAGTATTAAAAAGAATTTAAATTGGTTTTATAATAGGAAGCAAAAGGTAAATATTTTGGGTTCTGGTCAAAAGCCAGGACCCCCTTTTGACTTAATTTTGATTATACAATTATTATTGACTAAAATTCATATTCCAAAAACCAACCTCTATAGTGTTAAATTATATGCTATTGTATGGATTATTGATCTTTAATGGTAAATAAATCACAAAAAATAAGCTAAGTGTGTGTTCGAAATATTTTAAATCCAAGATTTGAATTAGAGTAGAATTATTTTGGTCTTGTCATTTGTGACAAGACCTTTTTATTAAGGAAAGATCTATATAGTTACTTATTCTCTAGATGTATAGCACCTAAATATGTTCATAGGTAAAAAGATAGATATTGTATGAAGTGTAGATTTCTCTTCAATTGATCGAATTATATGTCTGATGACTTAATACAAACAACATACAAAATTGTACATAGTTAAAGAATTTCTATGTCACTTACTTTTTGGTGTGAGTAAATTGATCTGAAACAATCAATATCTAATTATTTTTTGTATAAATATCGGGCATTGATAAAAATAGAATATCTTTTAAAGTTTGTTTGGGAGGAATTCCAAACATATTTTTAAAAATTCTGCTGAAATGGGCAATGTTATTGAACCCACATAATATGCAAGCATCTGATAGTATCCATTGTTCATGTAATACTTTATAAACTGTCTGCTGTACTCTTTTCCACAAAATGTATTGTCTTAAGGTGGTTCCGGTTTCTTCCAAAAAAAGATGTCTTGTTCTATCTACTGATAAATAAACTATGGCCGCAATGTCTTTAAGTGTTATCTTACTTTTCAAATTCTGTGATATATACTTCATGATCGCAGTTATCCTTGGATCGTTACTTTCTAATTTAAATTTTATATTTGGATAGTCAGAAAATAATAGCCACGCATAGAATAAATTTGTATTTTGAATCAAATTCTTTATCGAATCATCTAAATCAGGTAGAAATTCATTAATAAGTTTTGCCGATACTCCTTTATCAAGAGTCAAGATGTCTTTACCATTCAATTTATTTCTTATAGCATCACCCAGTGTCGTATCGTCTTCGAAATACCCTACTAACACTGTTGTGTTTTCATTTGTTGAAGCTTGATAAGATTGCCTTTTATTTATGATAATTCCATGAATATTTGAGTAATAATTGCCATTTAATTGACATTCAAATGGATGGTCCATTGAAACAGCAATTTGATAGCAGCATTGTAAATTAATTACTGCGGAATTAAATTTTGTTATAAAAGAAATATTGTTTTCTAACATAATTTTATAGGTAAAATAATTAGTAAATTCATTCCATATGTTAATTGGGTTATCCAAAGCTTAAAAGAGAATAGTCAAGCTTGTCTTTTAAATAATGGGCTACTATGCCACAAATATGAGCTCAATTATTCATAAATTATTATTTAACCTTTTTATGTATTCCATAAATATAATTTATGAACTTAAGTGGTTGTTTTTATTTCAAATTTGGATCATACTTTAATACAAATAAAAAAACGCTGCTTTTTTAGAGCAACGTTTTTAAATTATTTGAAAGTTTTTTAATATTAAAACTTTATGAATTTTTGCACTTGTTGTTTTTTATTATCAACTAGAACAAACAAGTAGATTCCTGGAGGAAGGGAACTTATATCCACATAATGAGTACTTTTTGTTTGTAGGTGATTGATTCCATTCGTGATGAATGCATTTCCAACTGCATAGTAAATGCTATATTTATAAGTACCTATTTTATTATCTATGATATCTATGGTAAGCTCATTACTGCCTAGAGCATAATAAACCCTCAAATCTGCATTGTTCGCTGCGATTATTTTTACTTGTCTAATATCTGAATAAGTAAAGCGACCGTCCTTATCAATCATTTTTAAACGATAATAGATTATTTCTGCAACTGAAGGTTTGTTGTCACTAAAGGTATAATTATTGTTTTTCACAGTATTTATTGCTTTTACTTCTCCTATTTTAACAAAGCTACTAGCGTCTGAAGAAACTTCAATATCGAATTTCTGCGTATTTTCTTCTTGAGTTGTTTGCCAGGTAAGTTTTACAGTATTATTTTGAGGTTCAGCATTAAATGATAGAAGGTTTAATGGTAAAGTCCCATTTAATTTACTGGTTATCCAAAATTCAGAAAATGAATTAACCAAGAATTCAGCATAATATCCATTTTCGTAAGTTTCAAAACTAATGTTTAGAATATTCGTAGAAGCACCTACATTATTACTAAAAATACTATCTTGATTTATACCGCTGTATTTAACAATTTTTAAATCTGCTGTTGTAATAATAGTTGGATCCAGGGCTTTTAAAGCTGCAAATTCTGCTTGAGTGAAATACAATTTTACTTTGACGTCATTGGTTGGCGTTTGTGTAGGGCTAATTACCCAACTTCTAGTCAATGCTTTATTGCCAGTGACCGTTTGACTCACACTGGACAAATAAGTATTTGTATTTACGTTACCTAAATTTGATCCACTTGGGTTTATCGAGACTAAACTTTGATTGTTTTTCCTAATATTATACCATTTGCATTGGTTTACTGCATTAGCTGTTTGGTTGATTGCGCTTGCTGCAGTATGGATAGGAACAGATCCCTCCTCGTCCAAAATTAACAATTGAGCACTCCATGGAGACACGATTATTTGGTTACTGCAGATATAACTCCCATCAGGTTTCCGATAAGTTTTATTATTTAAACTTACAGCTAACGGATCATCAGAAGGGTTTGTTATAAATAGGTGCTTACTTATGGCTGTTAAACTATCTATATAAACTAAACTTATTGGACTATTAACAGCGGAAACATCTACAGCAGGAAAGGCACTTCGCCATGTGGTAAAAGTATACGTATTATTATTGGCTTTAATGAAATTGCCACTGTAAGGATTGCCGTATACAGCATTGTTGAAAGTATTGGCATAATCTAACGGATTTTCTTCCATTTCTATAAGTGATTGGCTTGGCAATAAATTATATAATGTATTACCTGTCATGTTAGCTTTGCCTCCATAATTAGTTGTTAAGTCAATTTGTATTTTATTATTGAACATCAAATTGTCTTTTATAGTAACACTACCATGATTGTCCAGATACAAGCCATTGTCGCGGTTATAAGCAAATACATTGGCTTCTATGAGACTACCACTGAAGCCGCCCTGTGAGAATATGCCCATTCCCATGATACGGAAATTAGAACCATTATACAAACCGCTGCTAAAGTCTCTGTTACCAAAGCTGTTTAGAAAAAAGTTATTTCTTATTGTTTGATTATTTGCATTAATGTATAATGCGCCACCATCATCTAATAATAATTGCGAATGGTTAAATACATTTTTCTCTATAAGAGTATTATTTGCTTCACTTAACATACACACATAACCTGTACTATCAATCGTATTCTTTATAAAATTCATATTTTGACCTAGTATCCGTACTCCAATATAATGAACTACGCCATCACCTCCATATCCAGGAACCATGCCAATGCGTTGTATTTGGTTTCCTTGTATTAAATCATTCCCATTATCAAAATCTCCTGCTTCGTTCCAAAATATTCCGTAATCATAGCAGTCTCTGATTTTATTATTAGTTATTTTTAAGTTCTGACAATTCCAGGATTGGTGAATGCCTGAAGGAACTTTTTCTATGATGCAATTATCGATAGTAACTCCATCACTTAACCATGGTTGCACCCCAATATCAGTAGTCATATTAATAGTTAAGTCTTGTATTGTAACATTGTTTTTAAAAAATATTTTAATACCAAACTCCTCTACGGCGGCTTCGACCAATAGGGAGTTGGGGTTAGCACCACCAGGTGCATATAAATAAACTGTTTTGGTATTAGGATCAAAAAACCATTCTCCCGGAGCATCTAACTCACTTAATTTATTGTCCAAATAAAATCCCCATCCCGGATTAATTGTATTAGAATTTGTTTGGTCCAAATCGGCATTCATTACCACATCTCCATTGCTACTGCTGCTGGTGACCGTTCGGTTATTGAACAACCAACTAAAACTCCTTACATGAATGTTTGCGCCATTCCAGTATCCCTCAGGTTTACCTAAACTGCCCAAAGCATTACTTTTAATAGTTTTTTTATTGGGGCTCCCTGCATCTGTTTCTAACCATCCTGTGTTTGGATAGCGTGCTGTTAACATCAATTGTCCATTTACATATAAATGACTTGGTATTTTATTGCCAGTTAAAGTAGCCTTATAAATGCTACCAGTGTGAACTGTCCAAGCGCTCAAGACGACAGCACCATTTATAGTTGGATTTGCACCCGATCCATAAGCACCATATGTACAGCCAGTCATGGGAACGTCAAGCGCACCTCTAAATACCTCTCCGCGTTTAAATAAAATTATATCCCCATCGTTATAATTTCCCTGATTGACTTTGTTGATTGTTTTCCATGCTGTTGAAATGCTTTGCCCGTCAGAACTATCATTACCGCTGGTACTTACATAATAGTTAGTGGCCATTGCTGCATTGGTGCAGAACATCATGATTAGTAAATAAAATTTCATATTAATGATTTTAAATTAAATAAATCGACCATGAATTAGTCAACCTTGGTTGTATTAAAAATTAGTATTCGTTACAGGGTGATTAGCAGCAGAAGAATGTGGGTATGGGATGATTAGGTTAAATAGTATAGTAAATCATCACTACGTCTTTGCTAAAAATGTAGTGA
Organism: Candidatus Brachybacter algidus; assembly: GCF_016707225.1. Classification (NCBI taxonomy): domain Bacteria; kingdom Pseudomonadati; phylum Bacteroidota; class Saprospiria; order Saprospirales; family Saprospiraceae; genus Candidatus Brachybacter; species Candidatus Brachybacter algidus. The sequence goes on from NZ_JADJID010000001.1 coordinate 997,645, forward strand.
TGATCTAATATTTTTCAGAATATTGTTAGCCGTTAGTTTTTAATGATCTTTTCAGTATACATCTTTCCTTCTATTAACATCTGAATAGTATAAACGCCGTTTGGTAGTTTACTCAAATTAATAACTGAATTGTTCTCTCCAATTTTTACTTCTATTGCTTCAGATTTGACTAGTTCACCCATTGTGTTGTATATCAATACATTAGTTTTTCCGGCTGCTGAACTCATGAATTTTAAATTCAATAAAGTTGACACTGGATTGGGGTATATACTAATGTCAACATCTGATTTTGTTGAAATATTGACTGATTTAACAGACGTATATTTTGCCTTTCCATTGTCGTCAATTGCTTTTATACGATAATAATTGTCTCCATAATATGGTTTTTCATCTATGAAAAAAAATTGATTTTGACCTATCAATGCTTTTCGATCTTTTATCTTTCCAATTGATGAGAATTTACTGCCGGTACTCATTCGTTCTATATCAAAGTTTACAGAGTTCTGATCAGTTTCAAACGACCATACTAATTTTGCAGCTCTTTCACTTTCCTTATTAACCTCAAATGTCGAAAAGTTTATCGCTAATGGAGTTGGATCTAATTCACCATAAGCACGAACTCTGAATTCCTTATAAAGATTAGCATCTGCAGTTTCGGGTTGATCAGGATCTCCAGAATTTAATCCTCCACGTACTTTAAACCATACTTTGTTGTTAGCTCTATCATGCCAATAGACTTCGCCTTGTGCTGCACTTACAACAGCTTGAAAGCTTGTAACTGCTGTATATGTGTGGACATCTTGTTGGTTTTCAGGGTATGGTAAATTATTTCCAAATTCACTCATGTTATATGCAGTTGAAGAAAATAAATTAGTTATTTTAAAATCTCCGGAATATTCAACGGACATTACTTGATAATCATCAGAAGTTAACATGTTGGAAATTAACACGTTGAAATCATTAATATTATCAATGGTTGGAAAATCTAAGTAATAATATCCACTCGGATGTGCTGCGTAATGTCGCATATTTCCCAAAATATCTCCAGGTTGACCGGCTTCAACAGTCCAGCTTCCAACAGGAATTCCATCTATATCTGTTCTTGTTACAACAATTTTTTCATAGGATCTTTCAATCCCATTTATATTATAACTATAAAATCCATAGAATGGGCCATCTACTATTACTCCTCCAGAGACTTCAGGATTCGGTGGTACAATATGTTTTATTAGACCATAGGTATAAAACGGGTTGTCAAATACATAATTATTATCATGTCCTTCAGGACCACCCCAATAATTATGATAATCCCAAATTACACCATAGACATGTTGTGCCTCACCTGGATATGTTCGGACACCTGGATGGGAATTGATTATTAAATTATTTGTATTCCTAACAGTGCCTTTGTCCATTGGTATAAGATAGTAATCGTTTACGGCGAATGCTCCGCTTGGCTCATCTTCTACACCCACAAAATTGACAACGACATTATCTTTAATATTGAAAGTACTGTGATAACTTGCAAATGCTGCCCTTTGACCAGCATTCCATTGATCTGGAAGTTCAACGCCATTCATGTTATAATTTAGACTAACACCTACAACAAGAGACCTTTCTATTTCACCACTATTTATATTATCACTGGCTCCAGAAAAAAAGGAGGAAGTATTGTCCGCAGATACAACCCTTCTATTGCGCACAGATGCTGATCGATTCCAAATGCCACTGGAGTTGTTTTTCCATGTAGTATAATCAGCTAGTTCATATGTTAATACATTGTCAAAAGGCCATTCGGGTTCTGATCCATCAATCGTTGAAGTATATCTATGTGGATATGTATTTCCTTGAATATCAATTTCCACGTTGTCAAGAAAAATTCCAGCATCGAAATTAGAGTGGGCATGATTATTATTGAATACTCCAAATTTCTGTAAACTAGGATTAATATTAATCGCCGCACTCAGTCCGAAAGTTTGTTCAGGAAATGCCAGCCAAAAGCCAAATCCTTCGCAGTCTGCAGCTGTATTGTTGGTTAATGTGTTGTCAGGATTACTGACCCAAAGGCCGGATGAATTATCTTCTTCATGCACTTTCAATGCATTGCCATTTAGGGGTTTTCTTACTTTTAAAACCAGATTTCCATTTATGATATTACGACGTTCAGATGCGTCTTCCGTGAAGATACCATGACCACGCACGTCGTACACTATATTGTTACTTACTTCACTTCCATTAGTTCCATGTATGACAATGCCTCGATGTGCAGATTGATTAATTACAGAATTGCGAATATATTGACCTGTTGCATCCGGTAAAGTGTTACTGCCCTGATAGCTTAGCATGTGCCAGTGAAAAGGATAGCGACCCAATTTTCCTGCTTGTCCACCTCTTCTTATTTCTACCCCATTCAGATGTGCCCGGCCAACCATTCCGCCCATTCTCATAACCATTATATGGCAACCAAATCCGCTGTTTTGCCACAAAGCATCATCTACAGATTGGACAACGATGTTTCGTGTTAAATTGCCAACTTCTCCTCTTTCATCCAGGATAGTTGGGGTGCCTGATAATAGATTTGCAGGTGGTGGAGCATATGTCAAACTCATCCCTGTTGGAGTCAAATATTGTAATTTACCCCAGCGATGTGCATTTAATCCATCTTGCAATGTTAAGGATGTTGGGCTATTTACAGTGGTAATTTTGCTTCTTTGAGCATTACTGTTTCCGGCGCCATAGTAATCAGTTGGGGCTATTACAATTTGATCGTTCACATTCCAGGAAACTGCATCCAACAAGGTAATGGTGGAAGAGCCTGAGATAGCATGATTATTTATTTTTGTTTTCACAGCTGATGGCGGATTACCATGAAGTTCCAATTGTCCTCCCATCACCATAATGCCTCTGGTCCCCATGCCCATTATTTCCTCATTTGGATTAGTTGCATTCAGAGTGATCACTGCTTTACTTGTATAAGGAGATGTTTCGGTACCTACTTCCAAAGTGCCCATCACCATGATCCAACCTACAGTCAAATTTAGATCTTGATTTGCAAATTGTAGCTTACCCATTATGTTTAAACTAGCTAGCGCTGGAGGAGACTCGTTAAGAATGATCTCAATTCCATCAGGAATTACAACAGCACTTCCTGCCACAGGCTTCGTAGCACCAAATGATGTCCATGTGCTGCTATTGGACCAATATAGTTGGGCAGTTGCATAGTTACAGCAGAAAGTGAGTTGCCCAAAAAATAATAATGCGATAAAGTAGTTTTTAAAAATCATACTTAATTCTTTAAATTAATGAAAATGCCGAATTTATAATGTTCTATTTTGAATTAATTAACCCATTTCAATAATGCAAATGGCGCTGTTATAGCTTTGTGCTATTAAAGATTTAATACTTGTGAAACGGATTTTTAAGAATTGTATACTTACGTAATAGCCAATTCTATTCTAGAAGGGGTCGCTTAAAGAAACAAATCTATGTAACTTTAAAATATTATTACGTAAAAAGGGATATAAAAGACAAAAAAACTAAATAATAGCCGTTTAAGCTAAGTTTGGTGATGAGTTAATATTCTAAATCTAGCAATTGAAGTTTAAGAGTTATCAATAATTTCTTAAAATATTCCTATAACTTAACAAGAGTAGAAATTGCAAGGATTTAGAAGCTTTCAGCTAACCAATTAAAATACAACAAATTAGATAATTGTCCATATTAAATATTTTATAATATTGATTTCCAATGGAATAAGCAAATGCTAAACATTAGTTGATTAGCACTTTAAATATTCGAAAGATCATAAATTAAGGTTTCAATTATAGTAAAATTTGGATTTTACTACCTCCAGATTTTAAAATTCAACACTAATTTTTTTTGCTGAATAAGCGTGCGCCAGTCAATAAAAAATAGGCAAAAGAGGAGTACTACACTAAATACTAAACTTGCAATGGACTGCCAGGAAATGGCATTTTCAATAATAGACTCTGTGTTTTCCACAGCATAAGCCCCGGCGAATAAAGCCACAGTGTCACTGACAAATTTACCTATAAGGAACCAAGGAATGATATAACGGGCCTTAATTTTTGATATACCTGCTGCTAAGAAAAGCGGAGTAGTGGGCAGCGGTAATAATGAATATGCCAATATCACCATCTGACCTTTCCATTTATTTTGATTCAGAGTAGCACCAATGAACTCAATGTCTATATTCTTAGATACACTTAAATACTTGTTGGATAAATGAGGAATATACAAAATTAGTATATATCTTCCTAATACTGAACCTATAAGCCCTATTGCAATTACCCACCATACATCTAAATGAAAAACAATCTGAAGAAATAACATTATGGTAAATGCAGGAAGAAAGGGAAAAGGAACTATGTCAAATAATAACGCACCTATGAAGACTAATAAATACTGCCACCACATTTCTTCTACTTTTTACTTTAATAATTTCTAATACAAACATAACTTAGTTCTGAAACAACAGAAATTGTATCTCATAACCTTTTAATCTATTCTTTACTGTTTTTCGTTCCAATAATAGCTGTCAGGATATATTCGACTGCCAAAAATAGCTGTTCCAACTCTTATGATTGTTGCACCTTCCTCTATTGCTATTTCAAGATCATTACTCATGCCCATTGAAAGTTCCTTCAAGTCAAAATTGGGCAATTGTAAAACTTCTAGATCGGACTTTAAACAATTTAAGAGTTTAAAACATTTTCGAACCTTACTTTCTTCCGCGCTAAAAAGTCCTATGGTCATCAATCCTGTCACTTTTAAAGTATCAAATGCAGCAACTTCCTCAGCAAATTCAAGCACATTGGCGGGATTAATACCAAATTTGCTCTCTTCAAAAGAAGTGTTAACCTGAATCATAATATCCAAGGTTCTCCCTTCCTTCTGCAAACGCTGGTCTAGCTTTTGGACTAAATCAATTCTATCAATTGATTGGATACATTGAGAATACTTCAACACCTCCTTTATCTTATTTGATTGGAGATGCCCAATAAAATGAGTTTGATGAGGAATTAATTTTAATTCCTCAAACTTATCTTTTAGCTCTTGAGATTTATTTTCACCTATGAGTTTCTCTCCACAATTAAGAGCAATTTTGATCTTTTCAGCTGACACTGTTTTGGTAGCTAAAAGCAACTGTACAGAGCTTATATCCCGTCCAGATTTATTGCAGGCTAATTTAATTCTATTATTGATAAATTTTAAGCTTCTTAGAATATCATCCATTGGCCTATCTCCAATAGTTATTGGCTTGCGCAATCGTCGCAAACTCAATAGCTACAGTCTTTCCAATTTCAATAAGCATCATTGGGTCATTGGCATATAACTCCCTTTGTTCCTTTCTTTTGTTTTCATCAGGTTGCGTTAATTTTATTATTAACCTGGCCATTTTAACTGCTAATTGCCTTCCTTCTTCCGGAGTGGCTGTCAATAATGAGTTTCCCGGTATAAGTTGTATTGTATCCATTTTTAATTACAGTTTTCAATTTCTATTATATAATATCCTTTACTTTCTATGGCTTGGTTCATTTCTGGTGTTGCTTCCTCAATATGGCAGAATCTACATTCTTTCGATGTCATAGGCTGCTGTTGCTGCGATTTGGAAGTAAGATAATCTTCGCCAAAGCTAAAAATTTTCTTTTCATCCTTAATTTCCTCATCAGCAATGATGTCGAAATGCATTATGCTTCCGTCCTTTTTAGTTACATAAGTGTCCCAAACAGCTACTTTCATTATTTCTATTTTTTTAAAGATAAGATATCACATGGAAAATAAATAATAAAACCAACAAATTAAATAATTAATAAGCATTTACATTATGTACATTTTTATCTAGTCTTGTACAATAATTTTTTTTGTTGCTAAAATTTTATTATCTTCTTTTAGCCTTATAAAGTATAATCCGCTGGACAAACCGCCTCTTTTTAGACTGACTGTATTTCCGTAAATATTTGTCAACTGCATTATCTGTTGTCCTAAGTTATTGTGTACAGTTAATGTTGCATTTTTCATCGGAATATTTGCCTGCACAGTTGTTTCAGAAGAAAATGGATTAGGATAAATATTAATTCCTGATTCGCTTATTTTTTCACTTTTTCTTGTTGATAATAGCAAACAATTTTGTTGTGATTCAATTCCGCCCCCTGTTGTTATTAAATTTTGAAATTCCACCCCTGAATCACTTTCATTCTTTAAATAGTAATTAAGCCAGGAAAGCAATAAACTAGAAGTGATATTTTGCTGTGACATAGGGCTAATATCTGGCGGCGGACTGCAAGTTAGTTCTCCTAGACTGCAATTTGTATTTGCGTTTGCGAACTGACAATGGCTTCCACCAGTAATTGTTACGTAGGTTTTGCAGGTAGATGCAAGGGCATCATACATTGGAAGCTGATGTTGTACAGGTGGCGCTACACAATCATTTGCACCTGCTATTACTATTGAAGGAATACCTATATTTTTTGCAGCATCTATAGAGGAAGGGTTGGTGTTGGCTGCTGCAAGAGTGGCAAGTGCCGTAATACTTGGGTCATATTGAACTGAAAGAAAAGCGGAACCTCCTCCCATAGAGTGGCCCATTGCCGCAGATGTAGTCGCTACTCCACCAAAAAACGTAGAAGAAGCATTAGTTCCTTCGGTTTTCATGGCGCCAACAAGAAAAGCAATGTCTTTTCCGAAATTAGTATGAGAGGGAAAAAGACTTGTTTCTGTAGTTGGAAAAACCATAATGTATCCATTTGGGACTATATCATTCCATATGTTAGCGTAAGCACTCCATGTCATTAAAAAACCATGCCCAAAGACCAAAACCGGGAACTGTCCTGAAGCTATAGATACATTGTCGCCGCTCATATCAGCAGGGTAGTAGATCTCAGTTGTGATATTCCTGTTTGAACGGGATTCATCAATAAATGTCTGCTGCTTATGCCCAATCTGATAAGTTTGAGCCAAACAATGGATGTTAAAAGAGATAAATATTGTAAAAAAAGTAAAAAGTATTTTCATAGCAGCGCTTTTTGAGTGATAGTCAATGAAATATATTTAACTTAAGCTTATAAATTGTTTATCACATTGAAAAACAACAAAATAAACATATAATATATTTTAAATATTATTTAAATGTTTGTATTCTAAATAGTTAGTTTGATTTTTTTATTACATAAATTTACATAAATGATTTTATTTGGTGGAATCAACCATCGAAGTTTCATTCTGACTTCTGACTTATGACTTCTAATTTTTAATTTCTTATTTCTGCATCATATTGATTAATATCCATACTATCATGAGTTATTTATCTCGCAGAATATTGTTATTAATTCCCTCTATAAGTCGAATATCCAAAAGGCGATAATGTAATTGGTACATGATAATGGTTATTGTCTTTTAGCTCAAAAACTACATCGATAAAAGGATAAAAGCTTTCCTGACTCATCTTTTTGAAATAAGGCTCTGTGAAAAAAGTCAGTTTATAAATTCCTTTATGATCGGTACCTTTTTCTTCTTTGAGAAAATTCTTGATCCTTCCATTCTCATCTGTATATTTTTCATCAATAATATTCCAATTACCTTTCTTGTCTTGTTTGGATAGAGAGATTTTTACATTTGAGGCAGGTTTGCCCTGTGTAATGTCTAAGATATGACTCGACAATTGGTAGGTTGCTTCTTGTGCCGATAGAACATTCGTAAGTATGAGAATCGATAATGTTAAGAATAATATTTTTTTCATTTGCTTATTTTATTTTTAGTTAGGATTAACAATGTGTATCTATTGAAGGGTAAATGAATTTTAATCACTACTCAACTGGCACATTATCTATTTCTGTAATGATTTTTCTGATAGTCTTCAAATCACTTGAATTCATGTCTTTCTTAGAAACAATTATCGCTGATAGATTATTTTGATACATCAGAAACCACTTAGCTTTTTCTACAATTTTAAACAAGTTTTCCAACTTAACTTCCATATAGTATGATTTGCCTGTTATCTTAATTTCCTTTTGTGATATTTCCATTTCTAAAGCTTCTTGCAAATGGTTGCTGGAATAATAGTTTCTCCATATCGTCACAAAGATTAGTGATGGCTGCACAATAACTATTAAGATCAAGGTAATATATTGGTATATAATTGGTTTGGGAAGGTTGAAAATATGCAAATAATAAAATATTATCCATAGAAGAATGAGAAATGCAACAAGGAGTAAAAGCCTCAATAGCGTTTTTTTATAAGCTATGCTGTAGATGAGTTTTACATATTCTTTAAAGCTAATTTTGGTTTTAACTATCATTTGCTTTATTTTTGAACTTATTTTTTGAAAGGTAGTTACCGTTTTTATTATTTCGGCATTTTTCGCTGCAATACTTAACTTCATCCCAGTTTTTTTGCCATTTTCTGCGCCATTTAAATTTTAAATTGCAAACTGGACATTCTTTCTCTGGTAGATTTTTGTTACACATTCATTAATCATTAGTCTATCGCTTTGAGATCGCATTATGACTAATCTGCTTCTGTCTTGAGCATTTGAATCGTAACATATCATTTTCAGCTTTAAATAAATGTTTGACCCCAACGCCTGAGGAAACTCTTTTTCTCCACCTTTTAAAACTTGAATGTTTAAGTTCTTTCCGCATAAGTTTTTCGACTTCCCCTTGTGATAATCCAAACTGGATTTTTATTACATCAAATGGCGTTCTGTCTTCCCATGCCATTTCTATAATCCTGTCTTTATCGATTTCGCTAAATTCTACCATATCTTTTTTAATTTGTCATTAAAAGGAATGGAGTTATAATGCGATTCTTAGGTGCAAAGTTTAGAATTGATTAAAAAAATGACTAAGAACTTTACTTTTATTGTATAATCAATTTTTGAACACTTTCACCTTTAGATGTTTTGAGGAATACAAAATATACTCCGGATGTAAGGTTTCCTGCAGACACGCTAGTTTTTAAGGTATTTATTTTAACTTTTTGAAGCAAAGTACCTGTAAGGTTTCTTATCTCTGCTATCCCTGTTTCTTTCGATTCTATTTCAAAATAGTTGCCACTTGGGTTTGGATAGATATGAAAAGTTTCTTTTTGATTATTTGATATAGTTGAGGATATCGACATCTCACAAAGGTTTGATTGTCGCCTTAAGTCGTGTTGAAACATAAGCCAATCAGGCCCTTTCCCTGCACCTGCAGATATCATGTATGCTCTTCCGTAATTTTTAGAAAAATCAGGATAATCTGTATTTCCTCCCACAATAAAGATATCTATGTTGCCATCATTGTCAAAATCGGCGATGAGAGGAGCATGATCAATATCAAAAAGTTTCCCTATATGCTTTGCTAAATCCAAATCCCAAATTAGGGATCCATCTATTCCATTTAGCACAGTTAATCTACCTTTGCTACTTCCAAAGACTACGTCCGGCATATCATCTCCATTGATATCTGCAACTGCTACACCTCTAAAAGCTGTGGCGACATCGGGTATAGTATAATACCATATTGATTTACCGTCCTTATTCAAAGCACCAACACCATAAGCATCACAAAATATAATTTCACAATGACCATCTCGGTCCAGATCTGCGATTGTAGCTGGTGCACCTATATAAAAGGAGGCTTTGTATTCCCATAAAGTAGATCCATCCTCTCCATTTAATGCATGTAAAATGCCATTATAATCTCCAAAAATTAATTCAGGCTTTCCATCTTCGTCAATGTCTGCAGTAGCCGTGCCGTTATACATGTGATTGTCTAATCGTTTAGACCAAAGTAGTTTTTGAGTATTTGCAGTATATGCATACATATAGTTAGTATCGATGCCAAATGCCCATGTGCCGACCACAAAATCCAGTTCACCATCCATATTCAAATCCACTATTGTGGGTGCAGTTTGAATCCAGCAATTTGATAATATTGGCTTATTCCATGCGACACTTCCATCTTCACTATTAAAACACATTACATGACCATCAAAACCTCCATGTAGTATTTCAATTTTTCCATCATGGTCTATATCCGCAAGGGTAGGAGGGGAGTCACTACCGGCAGTTTGAGTTTTCCATTGAATTTCTCCTGACTTCCCTCTAAAACAAAAGGTATTCGCATTGCATGAACTTGGTACGATTACTTCAAGGGAATCATCCCCATCAATGTCATATAGCGCTATCGCTACATCATTGCATCCTCCACCAAATGGGTTTCTAGTATTTTGACGCCAAAGCAAAGTGCCATCTTCTGCATTAAGTGCATAAACACTACTGTCATTGCGATAGCAACCAAATACGACTTCAAGTTTGCCATCATTATCTATATCCCCTGCTGCCGATTGCCCAAATGAAGAGTCGAGCACGTCATACCACCATTTTATTTGTGGTGATTGTGCAAAAGTTATGTTTGAGAAATATATTGATAGATTAAAAAAAAGTAATATGTGCTTCATCGCTAAGATTTTACAGCATTAGTCAGATTAATGTGTCTTGAAATTTGGTAATAATTTCAAATTTAAATAAAAATGAAATATTTATTTAATACATCTTAAATGAGTATTTCAGGTCTCAGATATTACAAATTACAATAAATTCTAATCAATTTTCTGTAAATAATTAACACTAGACATATCAAAGCCTCCACTTACCACTGAAGAAATATATTTCTGTTCCTAAATTTATTACATTTAAACTCTGTCCTTCTATTGTTGGACATCTTTATTTTCTGTCGCTATGGCTATTCGTTCAAACAGTTTCGTTTCCTTAAAAAGGTCTTCTTAGGTTACTTCTAATTCGCTTAACAAAACCATTCTTCTTTAGTCAAACAATAAATATAATTCAATTTAGCCTGTTCGCCAAAATAGGCTATTTCTTGTTCATCAATTTTTGTTGTGCCCAGCCTGCCAATTGCTATTTGGGAACGAATATTTTCAGCTCCAATATGAAAATGAACTTTTGACACGAATTGAAATATATAGTCTAACATTAGAGATTTAACTGAATGATTGAAACCTTTGCCCCAGTATTCCCTGCCATAGAATGTGTATCCGATGCTTATTGAGTTTTCTTCCTGGTTGTGATCGTAGAATCGAGTGCTTCCCATCACATGACCTGAGGCTTTGTTCACAATTTTGAATGCTCCTTTACTTTGCATTGCCCCGTCAAAGAAAACTTTGAAAACTTCAATTTTACAACGGTCTTTATTTGGATGTTGTTCCCATATCTTTGGATCTGAGGCCACGGCATATAAATCATCAAAGTCTTTGTCTTGCAATGGATGAAGAATTACATTTTCATTTTCTAAAGTTGGTTGAATGTTTATGTTCATTATTATCAATTTTATTCAATTGTTCTTTCGTTATCACTTTTCACAAAAATATCTATAAATAATGTTAAAAATGTAAAAATTGATTTAAACATAACATCTTAAGGGTTTATTGCTATTCGTCACCCTACTTTTTGCTAATTAATTTGTTCCCTTAAAAAAAGTTATTGGTTTGGGAATTGTCAAGATATAAAGGACAACAAATATTGTTGCTATGGCAGTAATTAGAAAAGTAATTGCCCCGCCAAATTTAAACCAAATTATCCCTGCCATTGAACTAGCGATCATAGCACATATGCTCTGAAGACCAGAAAATGTTCCTATTGCTGTTGCAGTATCTTTCTTGTCGGTTATATTTGAAATCCACGCTTTTGAAATGCCCTCAGTAGCAGAAGCATAAATACCATAAAGGAAAAATAGAACGAAGAACAGATATAGATTTGTATTAGCTGACATTCCTAAATAAACTAGTGAAAATAAAATAAGTCCAATTACAAAAATGTTTTTCAATCCCACTTTATCAGCAATTATACCAATAGGAAAAGCAAATAGGGCATAAATTAGATTGTAAAAAATATAGACTCCTATGACCATTGTGTCGTTAAGTCCAGATTGTTTTGCTTTAAGTAGAAGAAATATATCCGAACTATTGAAAAGTGTAAATGCAAGAAGACCAATCACCAGTTTTCTATATTCCGGTGGACATACTTTCCAATAATTAAGAAATGAGAAAAAGGGAGTTATAGACTTTGGTTTGACAACATTTCGTACTTTTTCTTTTAGAAAAAAGGAAGCCAGTACCGCAAGCAGGCCCGGAATAAATGCTATAAAAAAGAGTGTTTTATAGTCCTGGGGATAAAAATACAAATATATTAAAGCCAAAGAAGGTCCAATTACGGCACCCAAAGTATCCATGGATCGATGAAATCCAAAAACTTGTCCTTTGGTTTCTGATGTAGCCTCGTCGGAAAGTAGTGCATCTCTTGCTCCTGTCCTAATTCCTTTGCCGAATCGGTCGATAGTCCGTGCAAAGAAAATCCAAATTGGATAAATGAAAATTGCCATCATTGGTTTGGAAATTGCGCTAAATGCATACCCAATTTGAACAAAAGGAATTCTTTTTCCTGCATTGTCTGATAGTTTGCCGAAATATCCTTTACTAAATCCAGCTGTAGCTTCAGCAAAACCTTCAAGTATACCAATAAGCACTATCGAAAAACCAATGGACTTCAAATAAATTGGCATTATTGGATACAGCATTTCACTGGCAGCATCAGTAAACAAACTTACCAAGGATAAGACCCAAACTGTCCTCGTAATGTATTTCATGATTTCATTTTGTTAATTCATTAGGCCTATGGTAGCTATTTGTTAAATAGGTTAGTCTTACTCATGTTCAACCAGTGTCAATAAATCAGCTCGAACATTTCACTATGTTGCCGTTCGCTTCTTGGCTTCTTTAAATAAGTAAATGTTAATAGCATTAATGACTAAATCCCGTTAATTAAATGAGACATTTCTATAATCGTGATCGGTTCAATTATTGCAAATCAGTAAGCTCTTACAGTTCGCTGTTTACAGTTCGCTTCTCGCCTTTTTCACCTTCTCACTACTTTGCTAAAAACGCATCCATTGCCCGCGTCGGCTTCCCATCTTGTCCCCAAGCACTCAATCCATATCCACTCCAACTTCTGGCTCCTTCCGGTTCCCAGTAAAATACACCAAGGCCTTTATTGTTAGGAATTTCTTTGACCTTCTGCTGCACTGCAACTAACATATCGTAAGTTCGATCCGGCTGATCGTCCATATCACCTGTTTCGACTATCATCACATCTTTGCCATAGCTAGAGGCAAGATCGATCATATTATCGCCTAGGTCATCGATGGTCAATTTGTAATCAGGATTGTCATTTAACCAGGTGCCCTCTACTAATTTTGCATTGGACCAGAAGGGATAATAAGACAAGCCGATGATATCATATTTCACCTTGTTTTCCTTAGCGTTGTCAAACCATTTTTTTGTAATATTCTTATCATGGCCATTATCGACGTGCATTATCACTTTGGATGTAGGACTTGCTACTTTTACTGCGTCATAACCTTGATTAAGAAGCTGAGCTAATTGTTTCCAATTGTCTGAGGACTTGCCTTCCGGCCAAAGCATACCATTAGTTATCTCATTTCCTACCTGCACCCATTCAGGCGTGATTCCTTCTGCTACAAGAGCTTTCATGACATCATAAGTATAATCGTAAACATCAGCAAGTAACTCCGGAAAGCTATGATCAAGCCATGCAGCCGGCTTATTTTGTTTTGCAGGATCAGCCCATGAGTCACTATAATGAAAATCGATCATTATTTTCATATCCCATCCTTTAGCGCGTAGTGCAAGTGAGACAGTTTCTTCCTTGCTGCAATGACCGCTTTGTCTATCGTCAGATGGGTTTACCCAAGTACGAATTCTTATAGCATTTATGCCATGTTCTTTTAGTATCTGAAAACAATCCTGTTCTAGTCCATCATCTCCATAGAATTTAAAACCGGATGCTTCCATTTGTGGGAGCCAGCCTATGTCAGCACCTTTAATAAATTCAATAGCAGATCCATCTAGTGGACTTGTTGATTGGCTAAAGGCGGTGGAGTAGTATAGTGGGAGAAAAAAGTAAATAAATGTCTTGAATATAATTCTAGTTTTTATCATCATATTGAAATGGAATTTATTGAAGACGGTATAAATATATTTAACTAAAGTTTCGGCGGTTAAGAAACAAAGGTAGATGGTTGAAGTGAATTAATATTTAGTTAATCGGGATTTTAATAATAAACGATGTTCCTGATTGACCGTCTTTCGAGCTTTCGACATCCTCTTGTGTATGTGCAATTTCTTCTGTAGACAAAGTTTCCACTATAATTTCACCGCCGTGGGCTTTTACAATATCATAGCTCAAACTTAATCCTAGTCCGGTTCCCTGTCCAGTTGGTTTTGTGGTAAAAAAAGGTTGAAATATTTTATTGAGAATCTCCTGACGAATACCATTGCCGTTATCAGTAACTTTTATTTCAATGCTATTATTTAGCTTCTTAGTAGTGATTGAAACTATTGGTTCGTAATTTTCGATTCCTGACTTTTTCTTTTCATCTACTGCATAAAATGCATTCGAAATTAAGTTCAAGATAACTCTGCCAATATCCTGCGGTATCACATTGATCTTTCCATCGCCTGTTGCATTCATCGACAAACTTTCATCAAAATAAGTCTTCATTGTAACATTAAATGACTTGTCTTTTGCCTTAAGCCCATGGTATGCCAATCTCAGATATTCATCTGCAAGGGCATTAATGTTTGTCGACTCAGTATTTCCACTATTAGTGCGGCTGTGTTGCAACATGCCTTTCACAATTGCATCTGCTCGTTTACCATGACTGTTTATACGCAATGAATTTTCTATAACTTCATTGATAATATTATCTTCTAAATTTCTATTTCTTTCAGCATCAGGTTTAATACGTTCACTTTTTAGTTCTTCGAGCATTTCTTTATTCACCTCGCTAAAATTATTTACAAAATTGAGAGGATTTTGAATTTCGTGAGCAATACCTGCCGTTAATTCTCCGAGTGAAGCCATTTTCTCTGCTTGTATCAGCTGTGATTGTGCGGCTTTCAACTCTGTTAATGTTTTTTCCAAAATTGCTTTCTGATGATCTATTTCTTGTTTTTGCTCTTCTAATAATGCAAAGTCCTTCTTTTTTGATCTGTAAGAGTTTACAAAATAGATAATAAACCCAAACAATAGAACGATGACAATAATACCTGCAAGTAAGAATATTATTACATCTGCAGAGTATAATGTTAAGATTGCATTCATACGCTTTTGTTCTCCTTTGTTTTTTGTGTAAAATTCCTAATAATTAATAGCGAATAAAATAAATATAACATTCCACTAAATATAAAATTGATATAATAAATCAGGATGGGAGGATCCTTTAACTGATAGACTTTAATACTGTGGAAGCCCCAGATTAATACATTGAAGGGGTAGTAGACCAAAACAGCGCAATTGAACCAAAATATATTTTCCTTCAAAATGTTCTTATAGTCATTACTTTCTCTTATTTTATCAAATAGAAACAAAGACAAGAAGATGAGCAGCACACTTTCTAATAGCACAGTATTTGTATCAGAATCAAATATTGATTGAAAGAAAATGATATTCAAAACTTCAATTGCCAAAAGGAATATAACCATAGCAATTAAAATACGATCCCATCTTCTGTTTTTAAAGAAGCTGGCATAAATCAAAGAATAGAATATATACTCTACGATGGTAAAGACATGGTAAACAATACTATTATCTCTTCCTAAATGGCCAGAAATATATTTTGCTATTAATTCACTTCCAAGGGTAACTATGATCAAGCCTCCTAATAACCTGAATGGTAAATCAATTTTTTTAATAAAAACCAGACTTGTCAGTCCAGCTAAAATTAAAGAAGAATAATAAAAAATATGATAAAAGTCAGAGAACATTATTCTGTTTTAATAGTACCGCAAAAAGGCGGACAGGGGTCAGCTTTGTCGTAGATAGAAGGTTCATTCCTGACTGTATCTTTATCTTTTATCAGTAATTTATTATTTTTTCTTCCAATCGCTATGATATGGATGACTCCATGTCTATCTGTGGAGGGACCTGCCTCGCCATCCTGACCAAAGTAAAAAATTACTTCATTGGGAGTTAGTCCACTGTGATTTTCGCGTACGATCTCATATAGATCAGAAGCATTAAACACGAATCCTTCTAAAGGTTCTGTTTTCTCCGGATCGCTGTAAAATACTCCTGTATGTGTAACTCTTAAAGGCTTTAAATTATCAAAATGTTCTCTATATTTCAATGCCGTATCGAGAGGTATTCTTTCGCTACTAGCTAAAAAAGAAGAATTACTTGAGTTTTTGGTAAAGAGGAAATAAATAATAACCAATCCGGCGCTAAGGATGGCTGTCAAAGAATGTTGAACAATATTTTTTTTAGTAATCATGATATAATATTTAAAGGGTTAAAGCTTAGGTAAATGAGTGAAAAGTCAGGATAAGGTATTTAAGTTTAAGTATAATAAACAGAATGAAGCACCTAATATAAACATAAAAATATAATAAAAGTAAAAATTTTTATTTTGCTTCAAATGGTGACTAGTCTTCATCGAAATTCTGTTGAATGAAATTGCCAATAATCTTTATAAGGTAATATTTTTCATCTCTATAAATGAAGATGATAATGGAATGATTTTTAAAAGTTTATTGGGATATCGACTTAGTTTTTACCCTAATCATAGCATATCATACAAGTCAGCTTAATCAGTGGTTCAGATTCAAGTTGTCTGAACCACTGATTAATATGAATTAAATGATTGCGCTGACCGGTCCAATAATCATAGACTATCATGTCCATCAGCTTAATCAACGGTTCAGATAATTTGTCTGTACCACTGATTGTTATGATTTAATTGATTGCGCTGAATATGTATAATAATCATAGTCTATCATGTCCATCAGCTTAATCAACGGTTCAGATAATTTGTAATTTATTGTCTGAACCACTGATTTCTATGATTAATATGATTGCGCTGACCGGTGCACTAATCATAGTCTATCATGTCCATCAGCTTAATCAACGGTTCAGATAATTTGTCTGTACCACTGATTGTTATGATTTAATTGATTGCGCTGAATATGTATAATAATCAAAGTCTATCATAACCATCAGCTTAATAAACGGTTCAGATAATTTGTAATTTATTGTCTGAACCACTGATTTCTATGATTAATATGATTGCGCTGACCGGTGCACTAATCATAGTCTATCATGTCCATCAGCTTAATCAACGGTTCAGACATTTTGTTATTGATTGTCTGAACCACTGATTAATATGAATTAAATGATTGCGCTGACCGGTGCACTAATCGTAGTCTATCATATCAATCAACTTAATCACGGGTCCAGACATTTTGTTATTTAACATGCTAAAAATCATTCTAATTCTTACCTCATCGAGCAACACTGATGTTGGAATATTCGCACTCTGAATGATTAAGAACTTTGATGATTTTTAATTTTTTATTGCCAACTGGCAAGGCGCAATCTATTGTCATTCCTTCTTTAAAACCGATGAGTGCTATGCCCAATGGTGATAAAACTGAAATTTTCCTTTCTGTGATATTTGCCTGTCCTGGCAATGTCAAAATATATTTCAAAGTTTTGTTGGATTTCTCTTCCTGAGCTTCGAAATACGAATTAATCCGGATGAGATCAGAACTCAATTCGTTGTCATTGACTATACTTCCACTGTCTAGTTCTTCGACAAGCTTTCGTAATTCCGGAGCTTTGTGAAGTGTTGACATTTGTAACAGCGCTAATTTTATTGTTTCGTAATCGCTTTTAGATATTATTGGTTTCATTTTTAATTAATTTATTGAATAATGATTTTGTGATATTTGATTAAGTGATTTTTGATTTTGCAGATAAATTTCCTCAAAGCTTTCGTTGAGGTTGTGTGCGGTCCTTCTGAAAAATGAGTTAGGTTGAATATCGCTTAATGTCACAAACCCACATGCCCCCATAAAATCAAGTAAGGACAAAATTGTGTTTTTGTGATAGTTGGCTACGCGGACACTCTTATTTGTGATATCTATTCCTTTATATAGTTTTTTATCCTGAGTGGCTATACCTACAGGACATCTTCCACTATCACACTGCAAGGCCTGAATGCATCCCAAAGAGAACATCATACCTCTGGCGCTATAACACGCATCTGCTCCTAGTGCTATATTTTTTGCAATATCAAAAGCAGTGATAACCTTGCCTGAAGCAAAGATTTTAATTTGACTCCTCAATCCGCTTTTTTGCAAGGTTTGACTTACAAACGGCAATGCATCTGCCAATGCCATCCCCATATAATCAATAAATTCAAGTGGCGCTGCACCTGTGCCACCTTCAGCTCCATCCACCGTAATAAAGTCAGGAATAATACCTGTCAGCGTCATATGATTGACTATGTCTTCAAATTCATCTTTTCGTCCAATACAAATTTTGAAACCAACAGGTTTACCGCTTGATAATTCTCTAAGCTCATTGACAAAATTCAATAATTCCGTTGAATTTGAAAATGCAGTATGTGCTGATGGTGAATGCACTGTCGTATGAGGTTCAATGTTTCTTATTTTCGATATCTCAAGTGTATTTTTATGAGCAGGGAGCAATCCACCATGACCAGGTTTTGCGCCCTGTGATAATTTTATTTCAATCATTTTTACCTGATCAAGCCGCGCCTTCTCTTCGAATAATATTGAGTCAAAATTACCCTCATTATCTCTGCACCCAAAATAACCGGTCCCGATCTGCCAAATGACATCACCACCCTGCAAATGAAAATCACTTATCCCCCCTTCGCCTGTATTGTGGGCGAAATCGCCCAACATTGCGCCTTTGTTCAGTGAGCTGATTGCTGTTTTACTTAAGGCTCCATAACTCATTGCTCCTATATTGAGCACACTTGCAGAATATGGCTTAGTGCATTGATTATTACCTACAAGGACTCTCAGCGACTCAATGTTAGCTTTAATGGGGTAGACACTATGCGCTGCCCATTCGTACCCAATCCGGTTGGGATCGTCCTGCATACCAAATGAGATGGTCTGTTTTTCATTTTTTGACCTTTGGTACACGATTGAACGTTGTCTTCTATTAAAAGGCTTGCCGTCTAATTCTCCCTCAATAAAGTACTGTCGTAATTCAGGTCTGATGGACTCAAATACGTAACGCAATCTCCCAATCAGGGGATAATTTTTCCTGAGAGAATGTTGGTTTTGAAACGTATCGTAAGCCACTATTGCAATTACGAGTAATGGACCGAATAACCATAATGGGTTTAGAAGATGCACTGCAACCAGAATACTTACGGCTGTAAGTAACGTTAATGCTAACAACCAAATGATAAGAAAAGGCGTTGCCTCAAAATTTAAATTTAAATTTTTATTTTTCATTTTTATTTTACGTGAAAATGTGACACGCAGTGACAAAAGCCACTGCCGGCTATGTTTTTTCTAAGAAGATAATAGGAATAGGTTCCTCTGTTATTGGATCAATAAACAGAGTCTTAGGCTACGCAGATCTTTTGGTGAATGTACCACAGAGAAGTACTTGTGGTAAGTGTATTCACATGCGCAGCAAACGTCAAGAGTGACGTCATGTGATTGTTAAAATAAAAAAAACTAAAATTAGACATAGTTTGATTGTGGCTACAGAATTTTATAACAGTAATTTGTTAAATAAGTTGTTGAAAAGTTTTTTAAGATTAATTGGCAGATTGAATTTTACTTTATGATGGTTAAGCAATGTGATTGTCAATTTATGAGTTGACAATAAAATATTTGCCATTAGGTCTTAATCATAATGATGGCGACATTTCACTATTTGTATTTCGTCTTGGTTGAATCTATAAATCAATCTATGTTCTTCATCAATTCTTCTGGACCAAAAACCAGCGTATTTATGTTTTAATGCTTCCGGTTTTCCTAATCCTTCGAATGGAGTCCTGACAATATCTTTAAGAAGTTCATTGATTTTTTTTACTTTTTTCTTATCATGTTGCTGCCAGTATAAATAATCATCCCATGATTCATCAACGAAAATATATATCATTTATCTTCTTCAATTAAGTCTTTTGAAAAAGAACTACCTTTTTTAAGTTTCTCTATTGCAGAGTCCAATCGTTTTTCATTAACCCTTGATGACAATTCATAGTTTGTAGCCATCAATGAATTATATTCTTCAAGTGATATGACTACAATGCCTGAGTCTTTACCTCTGTTAATAATAAGTGTTTCGAAGTTTTTAGCCACTTTATCGAAGTAAGATTTGATATCTTTCCTGAATTCTGAAATATTTGTTACGACCATTATTCGCTTATTATGTACAAATATATGTACAATATATGATAAAATGTAAAAAATTGAATTAAACATTTGTTTTCAGAATGGCCCCAATTTTTTTGAAGCAGGAAGCAATAAGAAATAAAATTAAGCTTCCAACACTTCCATAAATTGACAAAATCGTGATAGGGTTAAATTTTTCTGCCCCGCATGTAGAATTTTGTGTTGTAGAATATATCCCAACAATATAAATTGCTAATCCTAATAAGATACAGCTTAATATCGAATATTTGAAAGTCTTATATAGCCCAAAGGCAAATTTATTTGGAAGCACTAATTGTGCTAAATAGATGATCGTCTGGCTTATCCACAATAATTGAATCAATGCCATCAAGAATTTTGTATCAATTTTCATATACTCTTTTCAATAATTGGTGTTTAATATTATTAGATAACGTATAATTACAATTGTTTATCCTCCAACCATTTAAACCAAGCGCTCTGATCCACCATCGGAATGTTATGTTGTTTACAAACATCCATCGTATGCCCTGTTCCTCCGGCCATCGGATCTTCCAAATCATCATAGAATATTCCAAATGTGGCAGGTAATATTTCGTCTGTTCCGAGTACTTTTATCGTATCCCTGATGATATAAGCCGCTTTAATTGAAAACCTGTCTCGTGCACCTGCGACATATTTATCGATAAGTTTCTCCGTTTTTTTATTGCTTTTTGAATGGTATATTACTGGCGAATCTGCCGCAAGATCCAATTCATCCAAATTAATGGTATCATATGCCTGATTGGTTTTCTTTCTGTGTCCGGCATAAGGCGTGATGACTTGCAGCCTTGTGTGATCAACTTTGGTAACACCATCAGAGAAATACTGATCAGATCCTTCTGCATTACCACTTCTGAAGAGCATGTTTTGTGTTTTGGACGCCAGCAATTCACCAAGGGCGGTAAGCTTTTCCTTGTCTTCTTCTTTGACATTTCGTTTGCCTTCGAGGAGGACGATGGAGTGGGGTAGTTCGTAGTTTTGGAGGAAATTGGATAGGGTCATGTTGTTGTGTTTAATTCGCTTTTTATTTGCCTTTTTAACATTTAATAAAGTAGGATGATTCATATTTTGTTTCTTTCTTAGAATTTAATTCCATTGAAAAAAAGTCATTTATTTACCACATAACTTAGGCAGCCACTTTAATGCAATAATATGCGGTTCATAAAATTGTCAGAACCACTGATGATTATGATTATATGATTAAATTGAAGATGCACATAATTCATAGTAAATCAATCCAATCAGCTTAATCAATGGTTCAGACATTCAACGGTTCAGACAATTGTTTTGAATTTTGAATTGATTATTCTTTTAAATTCCAGGCTTTTGGCTCCAAAATTAATTAATAACCCAATTTCTAGATTGTATGCTTCCAAGTAATTTATCGCCTGAGCCAAGTGAACATCTTCCAGTTTTGTAAGAGCTTTGATTTCCACTGAAATAACATCAGCAATCAAAAAGTCGACTCTTCGAGTACCGATTAATATCTCTTTATAAAAAATGTTCATCTCGAATTCTCTAGCAAATGACAAACCTTTTGAGATCATTTCTTCTTCTAAAGCTCTTTGGTAAATGACTTCCTGAAAACCATTGCCCAAGATTTTGTGAACTTCCATAGCACATCCAATAATTACAGATGTCTGTTTAGAATATTTGTATTGGTCTTTTATCATGGTGATTTGATTTAAGATATTAGGAATTGAAGAATACAAATGTAATGTAAAATATCGTCTGAACCACTGATTCTTATGATTTATTTGTTTTTATCGAATCTGTACTTAAATCATAGCCCATAAATCCAACCAGCTTATTTAGCGGTTCAGAATATTGTCTGAACTACTGATGATTATGATTAATGATTACATTGAATATTTACTTAAATCATAGTAAATCAATTTAATCAATGAATCAACGGTTCTGACATTTGCTTTTTGATTCTATAAACAACTTAGTGAGATTCGCAACATCGCCAAGTATTTCCTTAACGTCCTCAAACGATTGATACTTATTCGTCAATAGAATTGGCAGTTTCTCCTAATCGAGTTCTTCGACACCTTCTTCAAAATATATAATGAAAATATCAAAAGCTGTTAAATTCACAACCACCTCCTGACTATAAAATACCAAATCATAATCAGCAACAATACTAGCCAAAAAACTCCATTTGCTATCAAATCGTACCTTCTTTTTGGCAAGGTATGCTCCGGATAGTCCAAATCCCATTTACCTTTTTGGGCAAACTCGAATAGCAATTTTGGAGTGACCGGTATATGTTCGACCAACTCATTTGGCGCTCGAAAAAAAGCACTTCCGAAATTATTTCCTTCTTCTGCATGATGAAAATACCATAGGTATGAAGACATATCAACTTGGTAGCGCTGGGCATACTTTTCCATAAGTTCATCAAAGTCATCGCCGGTCCATCTTAAATCCCGATCGATATCTGAATTTTCGTGTACTTTTTTTGAGGCAGTTTCGACTGCTACAAAGGATATGATGTCGGTAAGTTGGTAATTATTCATTTGGAAAGTTTCAGTGAAAATTGTCCACTCCCTTGGCCCCCTCCAAAGGGTGACAACCGTTCTTCTTCATATTTTTGTTTGTTTTTTTACCGTTGTAAAATAAAATATTGAAATGATAGAAAATAGATACTAGCATTAGACCAAGCTACTCTGCCGGCTCTCATTTTTCATTTTTCATTTTTCATCTTTCATCCTCCTCATATACCATCTTCAAATATTCCCCTCGATAATTATTCTTCGCAAAGTTGCACCAATGACAGTCAGGTGCACCGCAACCTTCAGTGAATTCCTTTGACTTGATGGCGTTGTAGACTACTGAGATGGCGCTTTGGACTTCGGCGAGTTCTTCATGTAAGTAGGAGATAGGCTGTATCACATTTTCAGGTTCTTCTTCTATGAACTCAAAACGGATCTGTACATTTTTTATCGTTTCTGTAGGGAAGTGCAGCAGCATCAAGGAGTAGAAAGCTCCCTGGATCCAGTAGGAGTGGGCATCTGCCAAGGACTCTTTGGGGCCTTTCAGCTTTTTGGTTTCAAACTTTCCGCTTTTGTAATCTACCACGAGTTTGTAACCCGGATGGTTTTCTAATTTGTCTATAAATCCTTTGATAGGGACTCCATCGATATCTACATTAGAAATGGCTTTTTCCGGCTCAGCATCAAGGTACCAATTTGGAATTTGGAGGGCATATTTAGGAAGCACTTTGTGTCCTCTTGACCTGAAATATTCGTAGTCATTTTTGACAAATTTCGACCTTTGTTTTAGGATCTTTTCATCAAATAAGCTGATCAATGCGTCTTTACAGTTATAGGGATCGACTTCTTTAGCGATGAGTTTATGGAAAAATGTTTGCAACGTTGTGTGCATGGTAGTTCCGTACAGCAAAATGCCATTTTGCTCTGATGGTAACTTCAAATATTGGGTGAAGTAAAATGCCAGCGGACACTCCAAATAACTCACAAATGCAGACGAACTCAACCTGAATTTCTCAATAAATGCTCCAAAATAGGCATCGAAAGTCAACACGATCCTTGGTCTTCCTTCTGCTGATAATCGTTCAATATGTTTTTCTACAAGGTATTCTTTGGAAAATACCTGTACATGTTTTTCTGAGGTGACGTCCTCAAATACTTCCGCTACATATGCGGCGACTTTGTGCTCTTTCTGTTTGTAATTTTTAGCTGAAAATGTGATGTAAATGGTCTTCTTAGCCCTTGTCATCGCCACATAAAATATCCTTCTTTTCTCTTCATCTTCCAGTGCTTTATCTGCAAGCTTTGATAACTCATTTGCCAGTTCTTTTCCTACATAAAAATTAGTAGGTAGTGACCAATTGAAAGAATTGCCGCTACCTCCCCAGCCAATATCATCATTGCCTACCATAAGCACGTGATCGAATTCAAGTCCCTTAGATTTGTGCATGGACATGAGTTTGACGGCATCTGATCCGCCTTGCCAATAAGTGATGTTGATAGAAGAATTAATATCCTCCATAGTTTTGATTTGCTCCAGCAGTTCATTTAGATTAAAGTCCGCATTCTTCTCACTTTCCGACTGCACATATGCCAGGAATGAATCAATGCATTGAAGTTCGAAGATCTTATTGTCACTTGCGAGACTTGCCGAAGTGATGCCTGTCTTGGTGAGTAACATGGCCAAGAAAGGGTAGACTGGCTCTGTCATCGCATCTTTGATTGAATCTTCCAAACTTTGATTTGCCTTGAAGACGGACTCACTAACCTTTGAATCGACCTGATCTTCTTTATAATTGCGATTAATGAATTGTCGGAAATTATAACTATAATCCGCTAATTGCCTTCCAGTCAGATAAACCTGAGAGATCTCATTCGGCAATAAATTAAATGCTTTGTTGTGCAGAACCTCAAATAGCAGGGTAGGGCTGTGGACCCCATTTGCCTCATGATTGATGTAATCGAGGATTCGAATTAGATTGATAATGAGTGGTTCCGTCAGGATGTTAATCTGGTTTTCAGTTTGGAAAGGGATATTTTCCTGTTCCAGCATTTTTTTGATGACAATGTCCTGACGATTCTTTCGATAAAGTATGGCGATCTCAGATGGATGAGCTCCTTGATCCAGCAAATGTCGCACGATGCCTACGATACCAATTGCCTCTTGAAAAGGATTTTCATAAACACGTAATTTTGGCTCTATAGAGATATCTTTTACATTTGGATTGGAGGCAATGATGTTTTTGTCAATGTTACCAATCTGGTTAATGATCCTATTAGCATTATTACCGATCAATGAAGTGGCACTGTCAATGATGACCTGACTTGAACGATAATTCTGAACCAATGGAATGACTTGGATCGTAGAAGCATATTTGGTATGAAAGTCCAGAATATTACCCACGTTGGCTCCTTGAAAACCATATATTGCTTGATCATCATCACCTACCACAAATAAATTGGCATCTTCTCCCCAATAAGATGCCAGATTAAATATGATCTCATTCTGCGAACCATTAGTATCCTGATATTCATCGACAAGGATGTATTGATAACGCTCCTGATAATCCAGTAGGAAGTCAACGTCTTTATTAAACTCCTCCAACACCCACAGAATCATATCTTCGTAGGTGTAGCGTTTTTTATCTTTTAGCTTTTCTCTGTATGATGAATAAAGTAAGGCGGCTTGTTTTATTTTGTCAAACTTGTCCGTGACTAGTTTAATGGCAGTGGTTTTAGGTTCACCGGCGGTGTAACCTTTGCCACTTCTTTTATAAATGTATTTATCCTCATTACTCAATTCTTCCCGGACGAATTCATCGCATTTCTCCACAACATATTCAGGACTCCAATTTTCCTTTTGCATGGTTTGAAAAAAACCTTTGATCATGTTGATCTGCCCGTAGGGACTTTTAAGTTCCATCTTTAATGGGCTTCCAATGGGCACTTCATCCAATAATTCTCGCAGGTATTTATCTTTTTCCAGATCTGTGATGAGGTCCATATCTTCCATGTCAAAGCGCTCCGGATGTTCTCTAAGGATGGCATTGCAAAAACTGTGGAAAGTAGCTATATTGACCTTGAGTGCATCACTTCCGATAAAGGACATAAGTCGCTGCCGCATGGCATTGACGCCGGATTCAGTAAATGTAAGACAAAGAATGTTCTGCGGTTGGGCAAGTCCTTGCTGTAGGATATACCCGATTCTCGCGGATAGAACTTGTGTCTTACCGGTGCCGGGACCGGCGAGGACGAGGACTGGACCTTCGGTAGTTTCGACTGCTTTTTTCTGATTTGGATTGAGGCGATTTAATGCAGCCTGAAATGTTTCGTTGTTGGTCATATGTCTAGATGTAGTTTATTAAGGTAAGGTTTTTTATTAAGGGTTTTGAAATCACAATAATATATTTAGGAATCGGATAGATGAACTTGTCCACCCACTTGGCCCCCTCCAAAGGGGGACATCGTGGAGTTTTCGTGGCTTTTCTTTTTAATCATAATTTGGATTGTGAAGGATAAACTCCCCCTTGGCCCCCCTCAGACGAGGGGGATAGCGTGTGGGTATCGTAGTTTTGCTTTTTATTCATAATTTGGACTGTGTTAATTAGACTCTCCCTAGTCACTCAGACGAGGGGGATATTCGTAAATTTTCATATTTGTTAAACATAGACATTATTTCAAGAGCTGGAAGTGATCATTTATAATTCACCATTTATAATTTATAATTATTTCATCGTTTGGCAGAGTTCCACGAGGACACCGTTGGTGGTTTTTGGATGGAGGAAGCAGATGAGCTTGTTGTCGGCACCTTGTTTTGGCGTTTCTGAGAGGAGTTGAAATCCTTTTTCCTTCATGTCAGCCATGGATTTATAGATATCATCAACTTCGAATGCAAGGTGGTGGATGCCTTGGCCTTTTTTACCAATGTATTTGCTGATGGCGTTTTCTGTTTCAGAATTGGAGCCGACAAGTTCGATCTTGCTCTCGCCTAGTTGGAAGAAAGAGGTGGTGACATTTTCACTTGCCACATCTTCTTGTTTGTATGGATTTTTGCCAAATAATTTTGCAAATAGTTCATTGGATTCTTCGAGATTGGCTACTGCAATTCCGACATGTTCAAGGCGCATGTTAATAGATTTAGAAAGTAAATATATGATTTTTTAATGAGAAAAGTGAGAGGGTGAGAAGGTGAGAAGGTGAGAAGGTGATGACTTTACATAAATAAAAAAAAGCCGCGATGAGAACATCGCGGCTTTCTTTAAAATTATTTTCGAAATATTATTTCATGATAGAAACAGGATAGATGTTGACACCTTCTTTGTTTTCTATTTGTACCATATACATTCCGTTAGCAAAATTACCAACGTTGAAGCTAAGGTTGTTAGAACCACCTTGGATCAATTGATTGTTGTTCAAAGTTTGAACTAATCTTCCAGTATAATCCAACAATTTAATGCTAATGTTACCCGGTGTAAATGCATTGATCTTAATGTTCATTACATCAGACATTGGGTTAGGGAATACGCTAACGTTCTCAAAGCTTTTGATCGTGTTAACTGCACTAACTGCATCCTGACCAATGAATAAATTATCCAAATAACCATTGTTACCATAGTCAGAAGTTGCTCTGATCTGGAAAACAACATCCTCTACACCAGCAAGATCATCTAATCTTGTAGTATCAGATTTCCACTGATTAGCTTTAGGAGCGAAGAATGCACCTTGATTTGCACTTGTTTTCAAAGTAGCTTGTTGCTTACTTTTGAATAGAGTCCATGTTGCACCACAGTCTAATGAATAATAAAATTCAAATTTATCGTTGTCATATGTTCCATCAGAAGCAGTATAACCAGCATATGCATAGTCAAAGCTATAGATTGGCTTAGAAGGCATATTTACTTTGTTGTGAGTAATAGTCATTGTAGCAGGAACTGTTTCGCTAGGATTCCAACCATAGAAGTTAAATAGGATTGAATTTTCAGACTTAGCATAACCACCCATTGCATTTGGAGCATTTATAAAGGCTGCATTAATCGGAAGTATATAAGCAAATCCAGATTGACCGATAAATAAATTTTCCGGGAAGTCAAGAGATGCCTCGAAATCTTTAGCAACAGGTGCTGGTTCACCTTGTTCGCTTAAATAATTGAAGCTAAAAGATGTGGTAGCATTATTGATTGTATTATCATCAATAGCTCCATTGTTGAAAGAGATAAGTGCTACATTGATAATAGAAGAACCAGCAGGTACAGAAACTGAACCAAAGCTAAGAGTCTTAGTTTGGTTGTAAGCTATTACATCAGTAAATTCTTTAGTATAAATAACGCCATTGATGGAGTATGCAGCTGTTACCTGAGTAATATCCTCCTGTGAAGGATTTAGGTTTTTAATTCTTATCTTAGGCTCAGCAGTATATTCAGTAGGACAAAGTGCTGAACTTGCAGTAGAAGCATTAGAAATACTTGCATCGCCAACAGTTACGCCATCAGGATATGCTACTGGAGCGCTAAGAGCAGCGTTCATTACATTTAATTCAGTTTTATGTTGAATGAAAGCTACAGCTTCAATTTGATTATAAATAAAGAAGTAATCTTCCATAGCTACTGCATAAGTGTAAGTAAACGCATCGCCATCTGCTATCGTAGCAGGGATTACGTTATCTCCATTTATGTTAGAAGCCGCTTTTCTGAAAACATGTTCGAAAGCTGCCTCACCATTTGTTCCCGGTGCAGTAGGGAATTTAAGATCTTGCTCTAATAGATACGCATGTAACTGGTAACCTGTATTTGTAAATTCACTTCCTGAATTGTTTGAAATTAAAACACTGATAAAGATAGAGTCCACATTAGCGTTATATTCATGACTTACTGAGATATCCAACGGGCTTTCAGTAGCGGCAGCAAAATCAATTACAGCAGCATTATAACCTACAGGTGCACCGTAATAAGCGCTAGCCCAGTTGCCACCGCCATAAGATCCGTTACCCATGTAGCCATCTATAAATGCAGAAGGAACCCCACCAAGACCATTGTCAGCATATAAAGCAGCTGTTTGTTCTTCATAAACTGTCCATCTTGCTCTTACTTCAGGAGTGTTAGTTTCATACATTGGATCGTATCCAGGAAACCACACTTGATATTTTACAGCAATTACTTTGTCAGTTTTGCTTTGCAAAAGTGCGTTGTAAGCAGGATTCTGAGCAGCACATGGAGGACATGATGCATTTGTGAATTCTTCAGCCAGGGCAAATTTTGATTTGCTCTTTCTGAAGGATTTGCTTTAGATTTAATTGTTTGCACCAAATGAGAATGACTAGCAGAGGCTGACTGACCAGGGTTGGTTACCAGGCATTTTTCTGCGGCTCTGTTAGCTACTGAAATTGATTTCTGAGCATTCAAACTGATGCTTAGTGCTAGAAATAAAGTTAAAAATGTAAAGTACTTACCATTCATAGTTTTGTAATTAAAATTATATTTTATTAGTTAAGGCCGCAAAGATAATTGAAGACTCGAATAAAAACAAATATTTGTCAGCACCTTTAGTTGTTTTTGCAACTTACTAGCTTAGACATAGCATTTTGCCAAATTATATTCCGTGAATTAAATTGATTAAAATCGACGAAAATTCCGCCTATATTTGGAATTATTCTAGATTACGTCTAAAAAAGGCATTAATTTTTAGAAAAACTTCAGCCAAATTGGTCAATAAAATAATTTGTTAAAATTATTCAAGTTGGATATTATGATGATGAATTAAGATAATTTGCAGATATCTGAGCGCTTGTTTTATAAGTAAATGAACTTTTAATTATATTTTTATAGATATAAAAGGACTTCATCTTAAATACTTTATTTAGCTCATCTTTTGTTTTTGGGAGTCTTTGAATTCATATTAACTCTTATCTTTGATCTAAATGAAACTTCTAAGTAAGATAATGGAACTCTGTTTATTTTTTAAAATCCTAATAATGTCAGCTTTGTTATAACTTACAATTTGAAATTAGGCTTTAGAGAAATTTTTTTAATGAAAAATAAATAAAAATAAGTTTTGTCGATGTTATTTCTTACTAATATTTAGCTCAAACTGTTTGTATGATTGATACTCCAAAAATTCTGCTGGTTGATGATGACCGGTCTTTGAGTCCCATGGTCAAAGAATATCTTGAAGCAAAAGAATTCAGCTGCAGTCTTCATCACAATGCCTATGATGCATTAGAGGATTTGAAAAAAAACAATTTCAAACTCTGTATTCTAGATATCAAAATGCCCTTGAAAAACGGTTTTCAATTGGCTGAGGAGATAAAAATATTGAAGCCTGACACCCCATTTCTTTTTTTGACAGGGAATATTGAGAAGGACGATCGGATAAAAGGTCTTGAAGCAGGTGCTGATGACTATATCACAAAGCCCTTCAGTATGCAGGAACTCTATCTGCGTATTAAGGCCATTCTTAAAAGGACTGAAATGTATCATACAATAAGAAAAAGTATTTCACAATTTGATCTGGGAAAGTTCAAATTTAATGCTGAGAGCAGAGAAATCGTCGATAGCACCCACCAAATAAAACTTAGTGCCATCGAAGCAAAATTGTTGAAGATGTTTTGCGAAGCTCCTGATGGCATCGTGATCCGAGATCATGCTTTAAAACAAATTTGGGATGATGAGCATTCTTTCAGAGAGCGAAGTCTCAACGTTTATGTCAGCAAACTAAGGAGCTATCTTAAAAGCGATCCAAATATAGAGATACTGAATATCCATGGGACAGGGTATAGGTTGTTGATTAGTGGTCAGTAGTATTATAGTATATCAGTATATCAGTATATCAGTATGTCAGTAATCAGTAATCAGTAATGAGTAATCAGTAATCAGTAATGGAGCTTACTTCCTAGATTTGGGTATTAAGTAATCTTCAGGAACCTCATTCTTCTATATAACTAATTTTAATTTGCTGTAAATCAAAATTTTATATGGATAAAAACTGTAACGAATCAAAGACTTCCCCTTGGCCCCCTCTTGCAGAAGGGGATATTGTGCTAATCGACATTTTACATATCACATTTCACCTTATTTAAGTTATCTTTTTGATTTTGGAAGCAAAGTGTTACAGATGAACTACTTTCTACTTTCTAATTTTTCATAAGCAAAGTGGATGATTCGGAAGTACAACCTTGATCTCAACTACAATTTATGTTCCGCAGCTCATTCTAATTTCTACCTTCTAATTTCTAATTTTTTTTGAGCAAATCGGATGATTCGGAAGTACAACCTTGATCTCAACTACAGCTTATGTTCCGCAGCTCATATTAATTTCTACCTTCTAATTTCTAATTTTTTTTGAACAAAGCGGATGATTCGGAAGTACAAACTTGATTTCAACCACAACTTATGTTCCAAAGCCTCATTCTAATTTCTACCTTCTAATTTCTAATTTTTTTTGAGCAAAACGGATGATTTGGAAGTACAACATTGATCTCAACCACAACTTATGTTCCGGAGCTCATTCTAATTTCTAATTTTTAACTTCTGACTTTATTTTTCAGAGCACCTCATCAAGATTTTTAAATATGTTCTGCAGAGAATTTTCCAATGTTTTGATTTCACTTGTTAGTATTTCTAAATCAGGTTCTAGTCCTGTTTCACACATTTTTTCAATAGAAAGAGCCGTTTCAGAAGCTTGAGTTTCATTGAGATATTGAAGTTGACTTTTAAGACTATGCGCAATTATTGAGGTATGCTCCCAATCCTGGTTTAAAATGGAGCTCTTCATATCCGACATGGACAAAGGGACATCTTGACGAAATACAGCCAGATATTTCTTGACGAGCGCTTCATCTTCAAATAATGATCTTAAAAGGCTGGTATCTATCATGGATTGAAATATTTGGAAATTTTATTTACCAATTCATCAGCATTGATAGGCTTGGTAATACAATCATTCATTCCACTATTAATACATTCTCTAATCTGCTGCGGAATTGCATTGGCTGTAAGCCCAATTATAGGAATGTTTTTAAAGTATTCGTCTTCCATGTTGCGGATTGAAATTGTGGCTTCAATACCATTCATTACAGGCATTTTAACATCCATCAGGACAAGGTCGTAATTTTTGCTTTTTATTTTTTCGACTGCGAATAAACCGTTTTCTGCAATATCAGTCATGCCATGAACAATGTATTTTTTTAGCAACTCTACCGCGACCAATTGATTTAAAGGTGCATCCTCGACGAGTAGTATTCGGAGACCTTTGGGTAATGGCTTTTGCTTTTCCTTCCCTATCTCCGTTAGATGAACAGCAGCATTCTCAAATATTAGGTCGAAGTGAAATTTTGAACCTGTTCCATGAGTTGATGAAACCCTGATATTGCCTCCTAATTGTTCAACAAGATTTTTAACGATACTGAGTCCTAATCCTGTTCCCTGATTTCCCACAGTTTCATATTCATTGACCTGTTTAAAACTTTCGAAGATGCTTTCAAGTTTGTCATCCGGTATGCCAATGCCTGTGTCACTAATCTCAAAATTGAGTTTTGTTTTATCCTCTTCAACAGGTGTTGCATTCATATAAAGTGTTACGCTTCCTTGCTTCGTAAATTTAATAGCATTGCTGATTAAATTTGTCAGGATTTGAAATAACCTTACTTGATCACCCATTAGCTTATTTGGCAATTCACCAGAAGTTGAAATATTAAATTCAAGATCTTTTTCTTTGACTTTAAAATCGAATAGTGTATGTAATTGTGATATAATCATCAGTGGTTCGAAGGGTTTATTATTGATAGTATACCTTCCACTTTCTATTTTTGCCTGATCCAGAATGTCATTAACTATCCACAAAAGATTTTCACTTGAAGAGTGTATGGCGTGGACATATTGATCTTGTTTTTGGTTGAGTGGGGTGTCTAATAGCAATCTATTTAAACCGATGATAGCGTTCATAGGTGTTCTTATTTCGTGGCTCATATTGGCTAAAAAGAGACTTTTATATGCTGCATTCTGCTCTGCCAACTCTTTTTCTTTATTGAATTTTGCTGCTTTTTTTTCAACTCTGATATATAGATAAATGAGGAATGCAATAAATCCGGCTACAAGTATATAGAATGGATAGGTAAGATAAAAGGGTGCTTTAATATTAACCTTAAGAATTAAAGGAGTTTTCGACTTAATGCCATCTTCATTTATAGCTTCTACCATCAAAGTGTAATCTCCGGGTCTTAAATTCGTATATGTAACAGATCTTTTTTCACCTGCATCCATCCACTTTTGATCAAATCCGACTAATTGATACCTGTATTTAATATGATCGCGAAGGATGAAGTGCAACGCTGCATAATGAATTGTAAATACTTTGTCGGAAAAATTTAATTTTATCTGATCAATAAATTCATGTTGCTCATCAAACTTTACTTCAGCATTAGCTATGTCAAGTCTGGTAAAAATAACTTTTGGAGCAGAGGTGTCTTTATAGTAATGTTCCGGTGATATAAAAAGTGCACCTGATGTGCCAGCAAACATAATATCCCCATCCAAAGAAGTTGCGCCGCTTCCATTGATATATCCGTCTTCTGTTTGGTAACTTATTACTTCATCTGTAGTAGAATTAATCCTTTGAATATATTTATCATGGGTATTCCAGGCAATACCATCTTTATCGATTTGGATTCCATCACTTTTAAGTGGACTTTTACTATTTTTGTCATATAATATTTTTAGTGTCTTTCTGGCTGGATCATATGTATATATATTGGTGTTGGTAGCTATCCAAAGTATATTTTTATTGACATAAATGCCGCGCATAGTTCCTTTCAATTTTTCCTTTAAAGGAAGTACTTCTATCTTTTTTGAAACAGGATCCAGAAGACATATTTTGCCTGATGAACTAAAGGCAATTTTTCCATTATTAAATTGGGTAAAATAGCTAACTGAATTAGAAGTAAGTTCGGTGTTCAATAGAGTAGGCCTATACCAAAATGTATCCTGAGTAATCTTGTCAAACTTGCACAAACCTTCATTAGAACCAAGCCAAAGGGTATTGATCTTGTTAACATCCGTATGCATTCTATTCACTGCCCCACTAGTAACCACATCTCCTTTGCCAATTTTGTTAAAGCGCATCTTTTCATTATCCAAAAGATACAATCCATTTAACCTAATATACATATATGTCCTACCCAGAGAATCACCTTCAATGCATTTTACATCGTTAAAACCTTCTGAAAATAAAGGTGGTTTAAGGAAATTAATATAATCTTCATAAAGACCCTTGCGCAGGAAAAGTCCTTCCATGGTATTAAACCAGTATAGACCTTGTGGGTCCTGATATACCAAAAGGGTATAATTTTTAAGATTATTAATACCATCCTCATTTTCCAGAACTCTAAAACGCTGTGTATGATAATTAAAGCGATTAATACCGGAAAATAGTCCCACCCACAAGTTTTTATTTTTGTCTGTGTATAATGAATATATAGAAGAACCCATTAGTCCTTTTGGATCAGATGGAGAATATCGGAAATGGGTAAGGATTTTATCTTTTAATGGAGAATAAATTAATAAGCCATCACTCATTGTGCCCAACGCCAAGGTTCCCATAGAATACTTCATTATTGCAGTAATGTGCCTGTCTTGACCTTCAACTTTTAATGGAGTAAATTTCTCGGTTTTAGGATTAAAAGTAGCAAGACCATTATTATATCCTAGCCATATTATCCCATCTTCCTCACAGTAGATTGCTTTTCCTTCAAGGCTGGAAGAAGATTTAAAGAATGGTTCTCCATAAGATTTGAGTATTTTTTCATTACGCATTACTTTGTAAAGTCCATTAAGTCCGAGTGCCCATATATTTCCATCAGGAGCGATTGATATATCTCCGGTATAGCGCGCTACACCGAAGTCTTTATGCAGATAATGTGTGAACTTTTCTGTGACTGGGTCGAATTCATCAACACCTTTTGAATGGATTATCCATATATGACCATCTTTATCTTCCACCATACCTTTTGTCTGGTTATTATATAGACTATACACATCATTATCATCATGAATATATCGCTTAAATGTTCCTTTTTTCCGATTCAGCTTATTGAACCCACGATAAGTCGTGACCCAATAATTACCTTTTTTATCTATTAAAAACCGGTCAGCAAATGAATTTGAAATGGTGGTACTATCATCTTCCAGGTGAATAAAATTGGTAAATGTAAATCCATCATATTTAGAAAGGCCACCTTGGGTGCAGAACCACATGAAGCCATATTCATCCTGATTAATACTGAAAACGTGGTTTTGAATTAGGCCGTCATTCGAACTAAGATATTCGAATTCAGTCCTACTTTTTTGTCCAATTGATAAACAATGAAGTAGGATTAATATGATTAAAGAAAGATATGATCTTATTCTGCTCAAAACATTATTTCAGTTTGTATAAAGGTATAAATTATGATTAATTATTAGTGAAAATAGAAAAACCAGCCTGCAGGATTAGTTACAGGCCGGATAAATATGGGATTATTTAATATTAGTTTCTTGTTGATTCATTATATAATGCTATGGAATTTAATTGGTAGTCTCCATTTTGCTTTCTCCTCCATCACTATAGATTGCTTTAATACCATAGACATTGTTAACATTCTGGATCTGGTAAGTTTTCTCTGTGTTTTTTAAACGACCAATTGGATCGAATCCTGTTTTCGAAGCATTTTGTTTGTAAATCACAAAAACATAATTTCCTGTTTGTTCATATTTCCATTCTAGCATGGAATTGCCATCTTTATTTACAACTTTAAATCCCTGAATATTCTCACGTTTCCCACGGTCCACTGCAGTTATTTCCAAATCCTTAGAAATTGATTTGTTTCCGGCATCATCCAAAGCCACTATTCTATAGGCATATGATTTTCCTGCTAATAAGCCTTTATCAGTATATTCCTTTTCATTTTTAGTGAATACAGCCATTTTTTTCCATTCCTCATTTTCAAACTTCCTTTCGATCGTATGATTGACCACATCATCGGAAGAACTATTGATCCAGGAGAAAGAGACGGTAAGTTGTCCTTGCTCATACTTAGAGATAAGTGGTGCAGCAGGCGGCACGATATCCGGTTTTTGTAACTTTAGTATCTTACTGTATTGACTGTGATTATATCTATGATCTACTGCTACAATTTTGTAATAAGCATATTCTGATAAGGTCTTAATATTTATTGAGTCTCCATAGATTGTTCCTGCAAAGACCTCACCGGTAAGTTGAGAGAATTCTGCCAATGTATCATTTGACCAATAAACTCTATATCCAATGATATCAGCTTCTGGACCTCTATTCCATGATATTTTGACTAATCCGGAAGTATCGATAGAACCTTTCATTCCTGTAGGAGGCTCTGGAGGTAAGCTATCTACTATATAACCTAAATCAACATAACTCATTGATTCATTACCTGACTTATCTACACTAAATATGGCATAATAATTGTCTTCAAGTGGATTGGCCTGTAAGTCAATAAATGCCCTTTCTTTTTTGTCGAGTTTTTTACTGATTTTGACAAAACCTCCGGTTGGCAAACCGCTGCGTCCTACATAGAATCCATCAAAATCCGGTTCATTAGGAGATGCTTCCCATACGATCTTAATGGCGCCTCCATTATCTGAGGCTTTGATGCTGTATGCAGGTGCCGGGGGAGTAAGGTCTATGGGGGTTGATTTAATGATTTCAGAATAAAGGCCCTGATCACCAAAAGGAGTATATCCTCTGAGTCTGTAAGAATAGTTTTTATTATTAACTACCATAGAATCTACATAAATAAATGCTTTTTCATTCTTTTCGAAACTGCTGACATAAGGGCGTTTGTTCAATTTTTTCCAAGACTTACCATCTTCTGATTTTTCGATGTCATAAGCTGAGAAAGCTGATTGATTCGTTCTTGTCCATGAGATCAGTACTTCACCATCACCGGCTTCCTGCCACATATTAGTGACAGGTTGTGGTTTGTATTTTTTGCTGAAATCCACGTATATTTCAGAGGTATCTGTTGGATATTCTGCATCAATGTGAGCTATGGTAATACGATATAAGTAGAACATTCCTGGTTTGACATCTTTGTCTTCAAATCTTAGACCTAGGCTAAGTGCAGTAGGAGCATCAAGGTCAGCTGCCATTAAAGCATAAGCATGTTTATTTTGCTGCTCATTCATTGCATTAGCCATATTTTCGCCTTTTAGGACATCTTTGTTACCATAGATTTCTCCATAAAGCATTTCCATCGCTACACCCAAATATTTATTTGTGGTATCTTTTGAAGCTACTTTATACTGATCAAGTGTCCATGGTTTTAAAGGAGTTTCAGTTATTTTTCTCCATGTCACATCCTCATTGGCATTTTCAATTGCTGTATTGAAAGGATCTGACTTAAAAGCGATTTTTTCAATATTGTAACCATATGTGTTGCCCATATCCCAATAATTAAAATCAGAAGGAGCCCATCTAAGAATGATTCTATCATTAGTTGCCCTACTGGTGGCTCCATGACTTCTAATTCTGGCTGTATCACTTAGCTGATTTTGAGGAATTTCGTTTTGAGCCAAAATATTTCCGCCCATTACAACCATTAAAATCAGGATTATTATATTATTATACTTCATTTATTTTTTTTAAAATAATTAGAAATTAAATTACTTATACTTCAATTTTTTTACGGATTAAAATTCAGCTCTTTTTTATATGAATTGTTGCCGTAATATCCATATTTAATTGAAAACTTCGTTCCATCTCCCGCATTCATACTATATGGATTATTATTGGGAAATCCACCTGAAGTAAACATAAATGTCAAGGCAGGCACTGCATATGATTTTATGCATTTTTCTTCTTTATATTCAAATACATAGTCATCAAAGCAATAGTTTTTGTGTTTTTCGAATACATATGCAGCATCGTTTAATGCAACTCCTCCCAAATAAATATTGACAGGCAATACAGGGTTTTTAGGATTCTGTTCTACGATCTTCTGTCCTTGTTTTGCCTTATTTATTTCATTTGAAGACAATTTTCCTTTTGGTACCAATATTTTTTGATCACCGTTGAGATTTATAGGACCCTCTGTAGCTGCATTCCACATTTTAATAGCTTCGATTGGCCTTTTTGAAAATAGTTGGTCGTCGATACCAAAGAAGCTATAATTACCCTGAGAATACCGATCACCTTTTAGCCCATTTGCTGTGGCATTCTTACTGCCTTTATATCCGTAATTGTAAATTCGATTGTCCAGATTTTTGTAATAGCTGTTAGTGCCCCAGATTACTTCTGGTTTTGCTAGAGGTTCAACTTTGATATCAAAATTTTCTTTGTAATATCCGTAAGCTTCATAGAGATCCATGTTTTCTTGACCTACCAGTAGCGGGAAGACTGCTCTATGTCCAAAGGTATAATTTGTACCTCTTATCGTGATGTTTCCGAGATAACTTTGGTCGCCGGATAGCTTATCAACTTTATATCCATTTCCAAATTTCTCAGCTGCCGTGCTATGCTTACTTGTTCTGAAATAATACTTGAATAATTCTTTTTCAATTACTTTTCCTGAAGCCTGGCGTTCCTTTACCTCATTGTATTTAATGGTGAGTTTACTAGAACTAGCCATTTGTCCTGAGGAAATATTAAAATTAGGATTAATACCTCCACCGCCATTATTAGGTATGTTTCCCATTGGCATTTTATCATTGATCTTATTTCCCGGTTTGGTTGGAGCTGCTACCACATTGCCATCTTCATCTCTGTATACATTTTTTGTATTCTTTGCGATATTTACTGGCTTGGATTTCGGCGTAGCGATTCTAATCATTCTTATTTGATAGACTGTTTCTTTTTGCAGATTAGTTGGAATCGCGAAATTAAAGTGCTTACCATTTTGCGTGAATGGAAAATCTAATGAATTTTTTGTCTCCAGATTTGTTAATCTCATTTTGAAGGTGTATTTGTACTTATCATCTTCTTTTACAGCTAGAAGTTCATCTTGAGCAGAGCCCAAATAAATATCAGCTTTATCATTATCACCAGATAGATAATATCTCTGACTCAACTGAGGGAAAGCGCTTACTACATTCTCTTCCGGAATATAATCAGGACGCTTACCTGTAGTGTATTTTATAAATTTGGGTTCATTCTTGATCAATTTCCAACTTCCGCTCACTTTTTCATATGCATTGACCACCACTGTAAATTTGTATTCTTTCTCACCTTCCTGCCAGTTGTCAGCTATGAAAGTTAGCCCATTGTATTCATTATTCAAGTGATATTTGCCAGGAACTACAGAAAGTCCTCTTGCAAGTTCAACCTTCTCTAAAACTAATTTAAACTTTCTGCTTTTCCCTTTTGGATCGGAGCTGAAATCTTTCAAAGTAAAAGTCTTGTTGCCACCCGGCATATTTACCTGATAATTAAATGATGCTTGTGGTGCCTCGAATACGGATACATCTTTTGTGCCATCTTCGGGAAGCAATTCATTAATCATGGGAAGTTCCAATCCTGTACCATCACCCCACACACATTTTTCACCAACTTCAAGAGAAAATTTGGTCTTAACACTAATAAGACCGTTGAGAATACTACCGCTGATGGCAAAGTCACCTCTTACCCAGTTTGGATTAGGTAATTCTGCTCTCATTTGTGCCGCGGCGGTAAATTCAAGTAAGCTAAATTTACCATGAACTCCAAATAATCTTAGTTCTAATCCTACATCACCATGCAAGTATGCGTAAGCAATCCCTTTTGCATACCATCCGTTGATGCCGTAATCTGAACTACCATTGCATGTCACAGTTGATTTTGAAAGTAATAAATCGGCGCCTAGGATGAATTCCAGATTGGCATAAAAGATAAAGAACTTAGCATTTAAATCAAACTTCATTCCTACACCCATAGCAAAGCCCTTGCCTAAATATACCTTGGTATTTGGTGCTTTTGGATTTTCATTTCCATTCAAACCAAGTGCCTGTCTAACTTTTAGTGGAGATCTAGGTAAGTCACCTATATCGGTACCCATCATGAAATAGGCATTAAAGTTAAGACTGACATTGACGACCTGACTCCCTAGAGCGATATCTACTTGTATTCTTTTAGGGTCATTCCATGGCTCGTCATCGTTAGTCCATTCACCTAATTTGACGTACCATATTCCCGGTTCGAAATGCAAAGTCAATGAAGCTTTTACAGTGACTTTTAAAGCACTTTGATTGAATCCTCCATCAATAGTAACTGCAGCATGAAACATTGGTTTTTCAAAATCAAGTTCTATATCAATACCAACTTTCAACAATCTTTTATCTCTGTCAGCAATAGGTCCCATGATAAATGCATCACCTTCCAAAGCTAATTTGGTAATTCCAAAGTCATCTGTGTTAAACTGTACAGTGAGTTTCACATCCGCATTAAAACTGGTTGGTTCACCTGTAGTGCCAATCGTCACTGAAGCCATAAAACCGAAAGTTCCTTTTTTAGGGGTATAGATCACACCACTTCTTGTTTCGCCTGCTTTTAAAGTTCCGGGCCCTTGATTATTATTTATCTTATCATTAGTGACAGCCTCTACATTGACCCTATCCATATTTCTGTAGACACCTCCACCGAAACCATAAAATGCGATTGCCCCTACTCCCGGTATTGGTAAACCACCAACGCCCCATCTTGCTCCTATGTCAACAAAGAAGTAGCGATAGTCAGATCCTGTTTCATTTGGTTGATCAGAAGGGCCTATTTTACCTAACTGTATGGTCGCATTAATAGCAACAGAGGCAAATTTAAGTGTTGCTTCCATGTCTCCTCTGAATCCTGTGCCATAAGTAGGATCATCTTTGTACAAATCAATAGAACCTTTAACAGCGATCACGCCCAGATCGCAGTCGATTGCGATTTTTTGTAATTCTATGCCTTCAAATTCAAACTTCTTAGCACCACCATTCCATTTTGCTTTTACCTTGATATTGGTTTCAGCTTCGAAAGCATTTGTTCCTTTTGATAAATTGACTTTTAATCCAAAACTGATTCCTGGTTTCAGCCCATTGTCATAGGAAAGTGCTGTTAGGTTTATAGGGAATTTGTTCATTGAGAACATGCCTTCAGGTTGACTTTCCAATGAAACGAATGCAAGATCTACCTCCGGTTTGACATTTCCACCGGTGACTTTAAGCTCCTGGAATTTTATTCCATTCAATGCCAGTTTTGATAATGGTGTCTGATTATTAGGACTTTGGTCAAAACCAATGCTTATTTTTCCATTAAGAATTGCGATCGGTTTGATTACGTTATTTACTTTCTCGATCGTAACGGAACTCCCTTCTTCAAGTTGTAATTTGGCAACCCAAAGTTTTGCTTCCAGATTATCCTGAAGAGTGATTCCAAACTGCCAATCTGTGCCATTATTGCCCTTTTGAATAGCAGCTGTATATCCCAGACCAGTTTCGGCGATCGGAATTTTTATATCACCTTCCATGCTGCCACCAGCCAATGCACTGGCTTCGATGTTTAGGCTGAGGGTGGAAATACTGAACTGCCAATTACCCACAGAACCATCAGAAATACTCAACACATTATTGGATTCTATCCTTGCCCAGAAACCTGTCTTGTCTATCATCAGATCTTCAACACCAAAGGAAATATTTTTATCTTTTTTCTTAAATCCATCCGGGAAGGTTACTGTAACATTTCCTATGTATAATCCCTTCCACTCAGGGTTATTGTTACCAAAGAAAGGATGATTGGGATGAAATTTAAGACCGGTTGGATTTTGATTATTATGCATATCTAACACAATATCCTCTACTTTGAATCGGAAATCTTGTGCGTCAGGTACTGTAAAGGTAGATGGGACAATAGTAGAATTAAACATCCAGTTAGCTCCTTCTGTAACATTAACTGAAAAAGGAACTTTAACCCTTGAATTACCTTGGACTATGTTGTCATTTTCTACTGGAAGTAATTTTTCTCTGGAAATAAGATATTCGCCTGAAAGTTTGACTGCTTTTATACCATCGCAGTCAAGTTCCATGTAAGTATTATCTCCTTTTAAGAACTTAAGGTCAACATAGTCGCTTAATGCGATGACTTTGTCAGCGGCAAGGGTAAATTTCGGGGCAATACCATATCCATTAGGTCGGATGCATAATCCTTTCTTTGAAAAATCTACGAACTCATTACCAAATGATTCTGCCAGGTCATAACCGAAGATTGAATTGAGGTATCCTTGTGTTGGTGTAAATATTAATCCCACGATTTGAAGGTTAAGACCATTTTTGTCAAATGCAAAAGGAACACCTATTTCTTGCATGCCTGGGCTGAACTTACTGACTAGTCGATTACCCTGAGTGACATAATTATTTATCTCATTGTATTTGTCCCTGGTCATTTGCAAAGTACCGTTAGGATCAGTTGCTGTGGCCTGGTCGAGCAAATTCGCTCCATCCACATGCGCGATTGCTTTGGAGGAACCAAAAGCCTGTTTGTCAGTATTTACCTGTAATCCTGTGAAATCCACAGCCACATTAACTTTCATAAAAGGAATGTGTATTATTCCTGTACCATTATTGCCATTAATTGTCTTGATAATCATAGCAAATTTACCTATTGATATCGTGTCATTTATTTTAGTTGAATAAGGGGAGGTATTGCCTGGAGCAGGCAATTCACATCCGGATACACACGCATTGTCATCCCCAGGCAACATATAATTAGGTTTCTGTGGAGGAGTAGAGAGGTCGTCTATTCCTCCAGGATTGATACCACCTCCAGAGGTTTTGTATTCAAATGAACAAGCGGTGCTGTAGCCGTTGTTTTTAAATAATGCATTCTTGCCGGGTTTTGGTTTAGCTCTTACCCTCCATGCATATTTTTTATCTTTAGTGAGTTGAGGATTGACCTGGCTATAAAGATAACTAGTTACTGGGACGGTTTTTCTGAAAAATACAGGTTCAGTAGCGGCATTAAGAGCTTGAGTAGGATTCTGACCCGGAAGAAGTTCAACCACAGTCAATTCGTATTCGATATTGATAGGATTTACGCCAGCAGGTACTGTCCAGGAAAACAAAAGGTTTTGAGGAGTTTTGGGGCTTACCTTACTATCACACATTGGCTGAATAAGTATAGGAAGTTCATGGTGTGATATGGTAATTGTGGCACATCCAGCGTTTTGATTGCTTAGTGGCGCACCTGTGTTGTAATCTGCGGCGTAATAGCAGAAAGTATAAGTACCCTCAGGAAGACCGTTACCATTGACTAATTGACTAACTGAAATTCCTTGGATGGATAGATTATCAGTATTATAATAAGGAGCCAGTTGATTTCCCATTACTTGAATAGTAGCCATAGGCTGCACTATGATGGGAGTAGAAGGCATGAAATTGGGAGAAGTTTTGATAGAGATTCCGTTTCCGGTGATTGAACCCATCAATTTGATAGATCTCAATGTCGGCGTTGGATTGCTTACCATGATTACTACCTTATTCCCGAAGCTGACATAGTCAGATAAATATGGAGAATACGGAGGCAGAATGGTCGTATTTACAACCATTTGTGCATCAGTGTTGACAGCACAAAATATGCTGAAGAATAAGAAAGCTAGTTTTATAACTTTTTGGATCATTTCGTTAAAAATTTATTGTGTATCTTAAAACACCAGTGAATTCGGTGAAATTTTGACTGTTAATGTTATCTGATTTATTATTTAAAAAGCTGATGTTTACTCCGAAGTTGTGGCGTTTTTTGAGGTTATAATTGAGCCCTGCATTTATTGTATAGTTTTTATTGATATCTGATGCCTGCAATCCCAAAGCTCCATTTGCTGTGATCTTCCCTTCTTGCCAGGTCTGGTTATAACCAATGCTTCCACCGTTGCCTGTTTCTGTAAATGCGTTTGTTATATTTTTAGTGTGATTGACACCTACAAATATTGAGGCTTGAGATTGAAGCAACGAAAGATTATACATTAGATTAATTATCTGTGTGCTGTATTCCATATAAGCGGCTGTAAAAGCATTATTGTCTACCATTCTCATATTCATGTAACTTGCCACAACCATGTGGTATAATGAAGTGTTGCCCCAATTGACCCTTGGACTAATGGTAAAACCTGGGTTTCTGTTCTGCATGATAATGGTATCATTGACAGATACGAAACCATCTTTTTGTTTTGTGTAAAGATCCATCCAAGAGACATCTACTCCCCAATTTTGAGACGGATTTAATGAAAGATTGATATTGGGTTGATATCTATAAGTAGTTACAGGCTTTTTATTCATTAGGTTATCGCTATAAATACTCATGCCATAGCTCACCTGGGCTTTATTTTGCCAAAAGCCAAAATTATGTCTAATGCCATATGCATTAAGATCATTTTCAATAAAGTAGGCTCCCATGCTTTGAAAATCAGGGGCGATGCGTTTGTAGAATAAACTAAGATTTTGTCCTTTAAAGTTAAAATTAGTACCGGCCTCCATACCAAAATATATATGCGTTGCAATAGTCTGTGCGCCAACGATATTAGATA
The DNA here is from genome assembly GCF_016707225.1 of Candidatus Brachybacter algidus. Taxonomy (NCBI): domain Bacteria; kingdom Pseudomonadati; phylum Bacteroidota; class Saprospiria; order Saprospirales; family Saprospiraceae; genus Candidatus Brachybacter; species Candidatus Brachybacter algidus. The sequence goes on from NZ_JADJID010000001.1 coordinate 1,041,983, forward strand.
ATGCCTTCCAGTCATCGCTTGGGGCCTTTTCTAGTGCCTTTATATTTCTATTAAAGACGCTTACTGCGGCTTCTCCATACACATTCATGAAGGAGGCGATTTTTAATTGAGTCTTTACAGCAAGCACATCATTTTTTCCCGGTTGCACCATAGTGGCACTATCCATATATTGAGTAGGCAGACTGCTATCATCGTCCTTTGATCTCATGTATACAAAATCGATGAAACTAGTTTCTGTACCATAACCGATTTTGGCAGCAAAGCCTGTTCTCTTGTAGGCGGGTAAATAGGTCCTAACTTTAGTCGTGTCTATTCCAGTCGCTCTTTGAAATCTTCCTGCAACGAAGCCAATTCTAAATTTACCGGGTGTAAGTTCGACACCGCCACCTAGGAGTTGATGCCCTGCGAGGCTAAATTTACTCCAAGTAATATTTTGGTAACCTATATATGCTTTTATCCATTTGTAGGTTGGAGCTATTCCAAATTGGTTAAATGGCTGGCTGAAGGATCTTTCCTGTTCGGAATAAGTGAATGATAATGGAATGCTAAAGTCACCTTTACTGAGGTTGATACTGCCGTTGAGCAGATAACTAAAAGGTTTTCTTCTTTGCTGGATGCCATTGGAACTATAAGAAGTAAGTTGAATCCCAGCAGAGCCGCTCACTTTAAAAGAATCTTGAATAGAGGTTATTTCTTGTCCTGAAAGTTTTATAGAAACCATCAAAGAAAGAAATCCAACGATCATAAAAATTAATAACTTCATTAAGTTAGTATGTTATTTAATTCGATTGTTTGTTTTTAATTAACCGGCCGATGCTTAATCAAATCAAAAATGTGAAAAGGAATATTTTGATCTGTTTGATAATGCAAAGATGAGGGTAGGAGATGAGGTAAAGGTTTAAGAGAAGTTCAAAAAGTGTAAAAAAGTGTAAAAAAAGATTTTACCGCAAAGGCTTTCAACTTGTTAATAAAAAAGAATAGCAGATATTGGCTTTGTTGTTTTTGAAAAATGTGTTTAGATATATATAAATAAAGACTTTATTAAATCCAGGGCTTGAACACAGTTCTATGTGAAATAATAATGGAATGAGAGGGCAGAGAGAGGAGCCATTCTGTCATATAATTAGAATGAAATTATTTTGAATAAAACATTTTGTATATTAATATTTGCGAAAGTTTATTATATTTGTTTTGTTCACCCAAAAATTTAAAATACCTAAATAAAAGAAAATGACGAATGATGAATTGACACATAAAGTGATTGGCTTTGCTATTGAAATTCATAAAAGACGAACCATCATAATTGTTTAATAAAAACTATTTTAGAAAAAATGTGAAACTTAGGATAGGTGCAGCGCACCGACTCTTTTTATAGTTAAATTAAATTATTATTCACCCCGGTGCAGCGCACCGATATATTGAACGAATCAAATTTTAACCATTAAAAAATATATAATTATGGGAAACACATATCGCCAAGCATATTTTCATTTAGTATATGCAGTTAAATACAGAGCCGCATTAATTCAACCTTCATGGAAATCAGAATTAGAAAAATATACGACCAAATTAGTTCAGGAACAAGGGCATAAGCTAATTGCTATAGGTGCCGCAACAGACCATATCCATTTGTTTATTGGATATAATTTAAATCAAAATATACCAGATTTGGTTGAAGAGGTAAAGACATCTACTACCAAATGGATCAATAACCGAAATTTTTGTAATTCGAATTTTAAATGGCAGAATGGTTATGGAGCTTTCACAAATGCACATTCTCAGATTGATGCTGTTGCTAAATATGTTCTTAATCAGGAAAAACATCATCGAAAAGTTTCATTCAGAGATGAATACCTGGAGATGTTAAGAAAAAATGAAATCAAATACAAAGACGAATATTTGTTTGAATTTTTTGAATAAATTTAATATTTCGGTGCGCTGCACCTGGGAAACACCATTTGATAGTTGCTATAAATAGGGTGGTGCTCTGCACCTTTTTAAGCGATAAATTAATTATTTATTTTAATTTTTCAACTACTCAAAATAATAGATAGTTAATTAATGAAGGAAACCTTTGTGAACTTTGTGGTATAACCAATTTGACCTTTGTGGTAAAACAAAAAAGAGCCGATACTCACGCACCGGCTCTTAATTTTATAAATCACTTATTCTTAATACATATTAATGCCCGGCAGTAGTCACTTCAGCATCATCCATTAAAGAGTCATGGTATTTACGCTCATGTGCTGATTTCTCAGCAGAATATTCGCGACCCATTCTACGGAATAATCTTGTTTTGAATTTCTCTATCAAGACAAGCATGCTTGGCACCATGATCAATGTAAGGAAAGTTCCAAAGATCAATCCAAAGATCATCGTCCAACTCAATGGACCCCATAAAGCTACATTGTCACCACCTATGAATAACTTCGCATCACCGGTTGTAAATAATGAAACAAAGTTCAAATTAAGTCCAATAGCTAAAGGGATTAATCCAAGAATGGCCGCTACAGCTGTAAGGATTACCGGAGTCATTCTGGTTCTGGCAGCCTCTGCTGCCGCGGCTCTAAGTTCCATGCCCTGACTCAATAAGAGATCGGTAAATTCTACTAGTAAAATTCCATTTCGAACGATGACCCCGGCGAGTGCAAATAACCCAACACCACTCATTACAATAGAAATATTCATATTAAATATTGAAAATCCTAACAATACTCCTGTGATACTGAAGATGATCTCTATTAGAATAATTACTGGTTTGGAGGTAGAGTTAAATTGTACTACCAATACAAGGAACATCATTCCAAAGGCAATCATAAAGGCAGTTCCTAAAAATCCCATTGTTTCTGCCTGATCTTCCTGTTCACCGGTCATCTTGATGCTTATTGACTCCGGGTGTTGGAATTTATTGATATTCGATTGTATTTTAGCGACAACTTCATTTGCGTTATAACCGGTCAATACGTTCGATGACAAAGTAATTACCCGTTTTTTATTGATCCTCTTGATTCCAGCATATGTGTTAGAATATTCTACACTTGCCACAGAAGAAAGTGGAACCTGTCTGATCTGACCTCCCATATTCATGTCTCTATAAGTCAGAGGAATATTAAGGATGTTACTGATGTTGCTCCTTTGATCTTCCTTTACTCTCAGTTGAACTTTATATTCATCCTTATCATCACGGTATTTAGAAATTTCTTTTCCAAATATGGACGTACGAAGTTCACTTCCAATTTGGGCGGTCGATATACCTTCCTGGTTAGCCCTTCTTCTGTCTATACTTACTACTATCTCAGGTTTATTTGACTGGAAATCTGACCGCAGTGCTTCAACACCTCCTACCTGCTTATCTTCCAAATAACTCTTTAGCTTGGCTGCATTGTCTATTAATTCTTCAAAGTTATCCCCTGACACTTCGATATTAACAGCTTTACCGGTTGGTGGGCCAGATTCTTCCTGATCTACTACGATCTCAGCGCCTGGAATGCCTTTCACAGCCTGACGGATCTTGTCCATATAAGCTACTGTCGATTCTCCATTTCTGTGAGCGTATTCAACAAAAGCCACAGTGACTTTACCAAGATGTGGTGCAGCCTGAGTCTGAATGTCTTCAGAGGTACCAGCGCCAATAGCGACATTTGATATTACAGATTTAACGATAGGATTTTTGTCTCCAATTACTTTGTAAATACGTCCTTCAAGTACCTTTGTAATTGAATCTGTTACTTCCTGGTGCGTCCCTATCGGTAATCTTAAATACGTGATTACATAATTTGGATCCGCTTTAGGGAAGAAGTCAACTTTTGGTGATCTTATCGCAGTGAAAATAATTGAAATTGCAAGCAAAGCAAATCCTCCAAAAAATACAAATAACGGCCTCCAGCCTTTTAATGCAGCCGTAACAGTTTTAAAATATGAGTTTTGGATAGCAGGCCAAAGTTTTGTTTGAAATTTTTCAATCATCCAGGAAAATAGAAATTTATTCAGCAAGAATAAAGCAAATAGGGTCACCATAAAGTTACCTAATCCTGCATTAATAATATAACTAATGATAATTATGATTAGAAATCCGATGCAAGTGATTATAAATCCTCGGTTAATTGCTCTTACTTCCTTTATTGTCTGATGAGGCTTCATAAAGTCAACCGCGAATACCGGATTTATTATGTATGCCACGAACAACGATGCAAGCAACATTATAATGAGTGTAAATGGAAGATAATACATAAAATCACCCATAATGCCCGGCCAGAAAAGTAGCGGAATAAATGGTGTCAATGTTACGATTGTACCCGTCAATACCGGCATGAATACTTCTCCAGCAGCCATTCGTGCCGCTTTAAAGATATTGACCTTGCCATTGGCAAAGATACGATGCGTATTTTCTATAACGACGACGGCGTCATCAACCACAATACCCAATCCAAGTAGGAAGGAAAAGAGTACGATCATGTTCATGGTATAACCAAATGCCTGTAATACCAGAAATGTGATAAATGCCGAAATCGGCACACTAAGTCCTACAAATAATGCATTGGAAGTTCCCATAAAGAACATTAAGACAAAGGTAACCAACAAAAATCCAATGATGATGGTGTTGATTAAGTCATCCAAGGTCGTTTCAGTTTGAATAGATTGATCCTGAGTGATCGTAATCTTTAGATTTTTCGGAAGCACTTTTTGCTCCATATCCTCTAATTCATGTTTAATACTTTCAGCAGCAGAAATTAGGTTTTCACCACTTCTTTTGATGATGTTTAATGTAATAACATTATTGTGATCCAGACGTGCATAAGACTCTTGTTCTTTAGTTGTATCTTCTATGGTTGCGATGTCTCTAAGGTAAATCGTACCTCCATTACTGGTTCTTATAATGAGATCATTCATCAACAATGGATTTCTATACTCACCTTTGACGCTTACAGCCCACTTCGTGCCGTCGAGGTTCAACTCTCCGCCTGAAATGGTCATGTTTTCGTATTTGATGGCATTTTCGATGTCGCCAAAGCTTGCTCCGGCAGCTGCCATTTTGTACATATCCACATTGACCTGGATTTCCCTTTCAAGTGCTCCGACGATTTCAATTCTGTTGATCTCTTTAATTGATTCCAGGCGATCTTTTACATCATCCGCATATTCTTTAAGTTGAAGAAGATCTAAATCGCCTGACAGGTTAACGTTCATGATCGGTAGGTCAGAAAGATTAATATCGATGACGTCTGGATCTGCAGTAAGATCTTGGGGCAGGTCAGGCCGGGATTTATCAACAGCATCTTTTACTTTCTGCTTTGCTACATCGATCTTTATACCAGTATTAAACTCAACGATAATAGTTGAGAAATCCTGAAGAGAGTTAGAGGTGATCTTCTTAACACCACTTATACTCTTGATTTCCTTTTCCAATACTTTGGTAACGACATTTTCCATGTCTGTAGGAGCAGTACCTGCATAAACCGTTGCTACGAATATCTTAGGAATGACTACTTCAGGGAAATTTTCTTTCGGAAGGCTCAGATAAGTCATGATGCCTAACAGGGAAATAAAAAGTGTGCCCAGGTAAATACTGGTTTTATTTTTTACAGCCCAAGTAGTGGGCTTGAATTCAACATTTTGATCTTCCATTTTTATTAAATTAATATTTGAAAATTTGGCATAGATATAAATCAGCTGCCTGTCAGGAAAAACGGATATTATTTACTAGAAACCTTCAAAAGGTTACCATCATTAATACTTTGATAACCAGTAGTGATTAATTCATCACCAACTTTAAGTCCGTCAATAACTTCAATGTTTTCACCACTTACTGCTCCTGTTTTTATATTTACTTGTTTGGCGTATTTCTTACCATCTTTTACCTCAGCGATAAATACGTAATACCCATCTGTGTTTTTTAATAGAGTCTTCACAGGGATACTTATAGCTTTATCGTTCTTATAATCTCTTATTTTAAGCACACCAATCATATTTGTCTTGATTGAAGTTTGTCCATCAGGGATATTAATTTCAACCGTAAAACTTCTATTTAGTGGATCTACAACTCTAGATACATAGTTTACCTTACCTGTAATCTCTTTGTCGAGGTCAGGCATATACACCTGAACAGAATTTCCTTGCTTTACCTTATTTATATAAGATTCAGGCACTTCAGCTTTGAGCTTAAGGCCTTTTGTTCCAACTATTCTAAATGCTGGCATACCGGGCGAAGTAGTTTGGCCAAGTTTGATGCTAACTTCATCCACCACTCCAGGATATAGCGCTTTTATTTTATACATGTCATTCTGCTGATACACTGTATTTAAAGAAGCTATAGCATTATCCATATTGTTTTTGGCATTAAGAAATTGAACTTCGCTACCGATCTTCTGGTCCCAAAGTGCTTTTTGCTTTTTGTATAATTCTGTGGTGAAGCTCACTGCTTGTTTTGCTTGAGTGATATTTCTGCTAACCAATTCATTGTCAATTTGAGCCAATGTTTGACCTGTTTTAACATGAGTACCTTCTTTTACAAAGATCCTTGTCACAGTACCAGGCATTGAAGCGGAAATTTGGGCATTTGCATCGACATCTATTTTACCCATTACTTCCACTTGAGAGGTAAAAGCTGTAGTCACTACCGGAGTGATGCCAACCAGTTTTTCTAATTCAATTTTTGATGAAGTATCAAGCTTTGCGATTTCTTTTTCAAGAATAGCGATTTCTTTCTCAAGATTATCTCTTTGTGCTTCTTTTTGATCAAGTTGTTTTTGCTTGGCAGCAAGTGTTTTCTCATCTGAAGGACCTGCACATGATTGCATGATCAACGCTAGTAGCAGCAATACTGAAATTAATATTTTTGAATTCATTTTATATGATTGTATGTTGATATAAGTTATTTCGTTTTTAATTATTCGAAGTTGCCTAGTGCTTTTTCAATGGCAAATTTAGAAGTAATGACTTCTGACTGAGCCTGAATCAAGCCCGCTTGGGCGCTATATAATTCTGCTTCAGCTTGTTGAGTTTCGAAACTGGCACCGATTCCTTCCTTATATTTCACTTGAGAAACGCGAAAGATTTCCTGCGCAAGGTCCAGAGACTTTTGTTTGTCTTTAACTGTTTCCAATGCGTTGAGGTAAGATTGTTGAGCATTTATTACTTCGAGGTTGGTAGCTCTCTCAAAATCGTTTCTGTCGATAACGTTAGTTTCAACTACGATTTGAGCTCGCTGTATATTAGCTTTTTTGGCGCCTCCGTCATAAATTGGTACTGCTAATTTTATACCAACTAGAGATGTTGGTATCCATAAACCACCTGATTTGAATATATTGTCCGATTGAAAACCACGGCCAAAAGATCCGAAAACACTAAGGGATGGAAGATATCCTTTTTTAAAACGATCAATATCCAGCTTTGCCAATTCAATTCCTTTTCCAATGGATCTGTATTCAGGTCTATTTTGAATGTTCAATTGCTCAACAGATTTACTTTGTTCTGTTTGAGCTTCATTATATATTACATCAAAATTATCCGTCAACGTTATTGGTTGGTCCATAGGCAGTTGCATTTGGAATTTTAGTACATTTTTCAGTATTTCAATATTTCTGCTCAGTACGTTTATTGTTGATTGTAAGTTACTGATACTTAAATCAATTCTGTCTACATCTAACTTCTCATTTAGTCCTGCTTTATATATCTCACCGACTTCTTTTCTAAGCGTCTGGATAATGTTAATGTTCTTTTCTAATTGTGCTTTATTCTTTTCTGCAATCAATACAGTGTAATATGAATCAGTTACATTTTTTCTAATAGTAATTGGAGTTATTTCAGTTTGAGACCTGACATATTCTCTATACAATTTAGCGGCTTTTAATGCCACAAGATATGATCCATCAAATGCAAGCATACTTGCATTTAGGCCTAGATTAAGATTATTTCTTTTCTGAAAGGCTATAGTTCCACCTTCGCCGGTTGGATCAAACTCCTTCGGTAAAGGCATCGCAGGCACTTCAATAAAATACTGATATTCAGCAGAACCATTTAATTGAGGCAAACCTGTTGCTTTAATCGCTTTCATTTGAGCTTCAGCATCTGCGATTTTAATTACATCTTTTTTAGTGCTGCTATGATTTCTGATGGCATATTGGACTGCTTCTTCCACAGAAAAATTTTGTTGGGCATTTGCTGCAAAGGATATGGCTACAAAGCAACTGAGCAATAAATGTTTTAAATTCCGTTTTGACATATTTTTCGGTTTTGATTAGTTGTTAAAGTATTTTATAATGTAATCATTAATTAGCTTTCTGCCTTTATCTGTACATATACCGTTCAAGTGGTAGACGACTAACTCATGAATTACCTCTACAGGTCGAAATTCATTTATTGGAAAAAAATCCTGGTCAGAAAGTAGCAATGTCTTTTGGTAAAAAAGCTTTGCTATTATTTTTTCATTCAGATCTTCTCTGTAAAGACCTGCTTTTTTACCTTCTTTCAGATTGTCTAAAATTTTATTAATGACGTAATGTTCATTGCAACTATTTGCATTTTCCCATATATCGAAGTAATATTTTTTTAGATCCAGGTATTTTTGATGATTGTTTTGTTGGGCCTCCTTCATGAAATGCCTAAAAACCAAAAATATAAGTTCTATTGGATTAGAGGCCTCTTTTTGAATTGCATCAGATTGCTCTTGATTCCTAGCTTGGAAGGATGCAATGCATTCAGTCAATAGTTCTTCCTTGTTGGAGAAGAATTGGTAAAGTGTTTTCTTGGACATCGTGAGTTCTTTGCAAAGATCATCCATGGTCACAGATCGAAAACCATATTTCAAAAATGTTTGAAATGCTTTAAATTTTATTTGTTCTTTTAGTTCAGACATTATGTTGTTTAAATAATGCGGCAAAGATATATTTAATTTTCGTTTTGGAAACAAAAAAAACAAAAAACGTTTCCACCGTATTTAAAACTAACTTTTTAATGCCTAACATAATTTTATTTGGTATATCTTTTTCGGGGCATAATTAAACGTTTGTTTAATTTGGAAATGTAGATATATTGGGTAGGATGGAGCAAAATATAATCGACGAATGGGATAAAATAATCGACGAAAGACATGAGTGGTTAATGTGTGATAGGTGATGTGTGATAAGTGATAAGTGATGTGTGACGTGTGATGAATGATGTGTGATAAGTGAGGTGTGGGTAATTTTGATATAGTTGGAAGATAAATTTTTTTTTTTAAATAGTGAAGTATTGTTTATATTTGTCATTACCACCTATTTTTAATTCAACCACCAAACCAATTATTATGGAAGCTTTTGATTATAATCAAATATTCAGGGAAAGAACAAAAAAACTTGCACTTACTATTATCTCTATTTTGTCAGAGGTAAAATATTCTGATGCATTCGGGATATTGAGAAAACAATCAATTAGAAGTGTAACTTCTGTAGCAGCAAATTATCGTGCGACTTGCAGAGCACGGTCTTTAAAAGAGAAATATTCAAAGTTGTGTATTGTTGTGGAGGAATGTGATGAAACCCAATTTTGGTTGGAATTACTTTTTGAATGTAAATTTATTAACCAATTAAGTTACCAAAGTGTTTATCAAGAATGTTCCGAAATACTTAAAGTAATGGCAACTTATAAAAAGAAAATAAGCGTAGAGTTGAACAAATAATATGTTCACCGCTTACTTCACTTATCACTTATCACTTATCACTTATCACTTATCACTTATCACTTATCACTTATCACTTATCACCCTATCACCCGATAAGCTAGTACCCCAGTATCTTCAACATACTTTCAGAATCCTGATCATTCGCCCAGACCCAATCAATGAGATTCCCATCCTGGTCTTTATCAATTAACACATGTTTAGGAGAGGGTAGGAGACAGTGTTTTATACCTCCATATCCGCTTAGAGCATCTTGATAGGCACCACTATGGAAGAAGCCTAAATATAACTTTTCATCTTTCCGGACAGCAGGAAGATAAACTTGATTGCTGTGTGCTTCAGAATTATAATAGTCAGAATTGTCGCAACTTAATCCTCCAATATTTACCCTCTTATAGTCTCTGTCCCAATGATTTATAGGTAATAATATAAAGTGTTCATTGATACCCCATGCATCAGGCAAGGTATTCATAACTGAATTGTCAACCATATACCACCACTCATTGTCATTTTGCTGCTTCTGACCAATGACTGAGAAAAAATGTGCACCACTTTCACCAACCGTGTACTTGCCAAATTCTGTGTAGATGTCAGGTTCAGGTATTTCATTCTCGGCGCATGCATCCCTAATTTGACGTACGATCTCAAGGATCATGTAACCATAATCGTATTCAAAACCAAGACTATTTTTTATTGGAAGTCCGCCTCCAATATTGATTGCTTCAAGCGTTGGGCAAAGCTTTTTAAGTTCACAATATGTTTTAATCCCCTTGCGCAGTTCGTCCCAATAGTAGATATTGTCCTTAATGCCGGTATCAACAAAGAAATGTAACATTTTTAGCCTTACATTCTCGCTTGGTTTGACCTTTTCAATGTAATAGTTGATGATTTCAGACTTTCTAATTCCTAACCTGGAAGTATAAAATTCAAAGTGTGGTTCTTCTTCAGTAGCTACCCTTAATCCAATATCAAAAATCTGATCACCAAGGTATTTTTGAAAAATTTCCAATTCATCTCTGTTGTCCATGACAGGGATGATATTGGTAAATTCGGATTGGATCATTCCGCAAATCCTTCTGATATATGAGTCATTCTTAAAACCATTGTTGACAATGATCTTATCTTTTGGCACAAGGCCTTCTGAGTGAAGTTTCCAGATTAGGTCTATATCGAAGGCTGATGATGTCTCTAGATGTACGTCATTCTTGAGTACTTCTTCCAGTACATACCTAAAGTGACTACTTTTGGTACAATACGTGTAATTGTATTTTCCAGTGTAATGTAATTGGAAAATGGCAGTTTCAAAGTAATTTTTTGCTTTACGTATTTGATCGGAGATCTTTGGAAGATATACCAACTTAAGTGGTGTACCATACTTCTCAAGAAGATCGTATAATTTTATACCATGAAAAAGTAATTTATTTTCTTCCAATCCAAATCCTTCCTGTGGAAAGTAAAATGTCTGGTTGACTAAGTCATGATAAGTATTATTCATTGGCTTGGAACGCTCTGTTTTATTTTTTATAAAAAGCTAGATATGTATTACTTCGCCATAGGCAGCCGCTGCTGCTTCCATAATGGCTTCACTCATCGTAGGGTGAGGATGTATAGATTTGATCATTTCGTGACCTGTAGTCTCCAATTTACGGGCAACTACTATTTCAGCTATCATTTCAGTAACATTGTCTCCAATGAAATGTGCACCAAGCAACTCACCGTATTTTGCATCAAAGATTAGTTTAACAAAACCATCTTTAACACCACCTGCAGCGGCCTTTCCTGATGCTGCAAAGGGGAACTTACCAATCTTTAATTCGTATCCGGCTTCTTTTGCAGCAACTTCAGTATAGCCTACAGAAGCAACTTCGGGAGAGCAATATGTACAACCTGGTACATTGCCATAATCTATCGGTTGAACATGCTGACCTGCGATTTTTTCTACACATGTAATACCTTCTGCACTAGCTAAATGTGCAAGAGCCTGAGTTGGTAATACATCTCCAATGGCATAGTATCCTTTGACACTTGTGTTATAAAATTCATCAACCTTTATGAAGCCTTTTTCTATGGAAATACCTACCTCTTCTAATCCAATGTTCTCAAGATTTGGTGTAACACCGGTAGCAGAAAGCACCACATCGCATTCGATGACTTGACTTTCACCCGTCTTACGATCCTTAACAGTAACTTTTTTCTTAGTGCCTGAAATATCTACTTTTTCTACTGCAGTATTTCCAAGGATGGTCATTCCTTTTTTCTTGTAAATCTTGTTGAGTTCTTTTGATATTTCAGCATCTTCACGCGGGACTAGTCCATTTTCCATAAACTCAACTACGGTTACTTTAGTACCCATGGTGTGATAGAAATACGCAAATTCAACACCAATAGCTCCAGCGCCAATGACGAGCATTGATTCCGGCATTGTAGGGAGAGACATTGCTTCCCTGTATCCAATAATGTTTTTCTTATCAATGGCAATTCCCGGTAGTTCTTTTGCTCTTGCTCCTGTGGCGATTATTATATGATCTGCTTCATAAGTTGTCTTCGTGCCATCCGCGGCAGTTACTTCTATTTTTTTATCTTTTTTCAAGATACCATTGCCCATAATGGCGTCGATCTTGTTCTTTTTAAAAAGAAATTGAATTCCTTTGCTCATGCCATCAGCCACACCTCGGCTTCTTTTGATCACAGCGCCAAAGTCTGCCTTTCCGCCTTCAACAGTGATTCCAAAATCAGAAGCATGGTTCAGATATTCAAATACTTTAGCGCTTTTAAGTAAGGCTTTTGTAGGAATACAGCCCCAATTAAGACAGATACCACCCAAAGATTCGCGCTCGATCACTGCTGTTTTCAAACCTAATTGTGAAGCTCTTATAGCAGCTACATATCCTCCAGGACCACTTCCTAGCACTAAAACATCGTATTTCATTCTAAAGAATTTTATAGATTGAAGTCAATTTGGAATATTGACTTGTAATTTTAAAAATCGTGCAAATATAGTATTATAGTATAATAGTGGATAGTATTAGAGTATTAAAGTACAATAGTGGATAGTATAAGAGTATTATAGTTTAAGTTATACTAACGAACTGGTTAACTATAATACTTGTCAACTGGTTAACTATTATTCTGGCTAACTATAATACTGGTTAACTCTAATACTTTTTAACTTTAATACTTCTAATTCATACTCATTTCAGGATTTTCTTCCACCATTCCTACTTGCTGACGCCACATCGCAAAATAAAGTCCTTTTTTCTCTAATAATTGCCAGTGTGTTCCGGATTCTACTACCTGGCCAGCTTCCAGCACATAAATGCAATCGCTGTGCATGATGGTACTTAGTCGGTGCGCTATGAGAATCGTGATGCGCTCTTCATTACCTGGTAGATGAACTATAGTCTCATTGATTTCTTCTTCTGTTAAACTATCAAGGGCTGAAGTTGCCTCATCAAAGACAAGCAAATTGGGATTGCGTAGTAAAGCTCTAGCGATAGAGAGTCTTTGTTTTTCCCCACCCGATATCTTAATCCCGCCTTCTCCAATTGTTGAATAAATACCTTTATCTGCCCGATCAAGTAAATTGTGAGCTGCTGCCATCCGAAGCACTTTTTCAATTTCTGAATCTGTGGCATCAGGTTTAACGAAAAGTAAATTTTCTTTGATGGTTCCGGCGAATAAATGTGTTTCTTGAGTGACGATGCCTATCTGATTTCTTATTTCATTGATATTTATCTCTTCTACGGGAATACCACTGTATTTGACCTGACCGGCTTTTGGTTGATATAATCCGACCAACATTTTAATCAACGTGCTTTTCCCTGCACCTGAAGGCCCTACAAATGCTATTTTTTCGCCTTTATTTACTTTGAAATTAATGTCTTTAAGTGCAGGTTTGGCAGCAGTTGGATGCGTAAATGTCACTTTTTCAAATGCAATGGAATCTATGATACCAACCTTTTTAGGGTTTGATGGGAATATTTCGGGTGTTTTATCCATCAACATTTTAAAATTATTCAATGAAACAAGTGTCTCTGAATAAATATTTATCAGATTACCTATTTCATTTAAAGGACCAAATATGAAAAATGAGTACATAAATAAGGAGAAAAATTCTCCAACCGTGATGTTTCCTTTGAAAATTAGATAGGCCATAATGACGATGATCGTCGTTCGCAGAAAGTTTATCACAGTCCCCTGAATAAATGAAAGGCTTCTTACATATTTTACTTTTTTAATCTCCAGTTCAAGGATCTTATTTGTTGTTTCACTTAGCCTATTGATCTCTTGATCTACAAGTCCGGTACTTTTAACTAACTCAATATTTCTTAAAGATTCTGTGGTTGAGCCGGCAAGAGCTGTAGTTTCACCAACAATCTGTTTTTGTATGGTTTTTATCTTTTTAGTTAGGAAACTACTAAGAATGATTAGAATTGGTATCGTCAGACAGAACAGTGGTCCTACTGCCCAATAAACTGAAAAGGAATAAATCGTTACTGCTATGATTCCCACTAATGAAACAAACATTATGTTGATAAAAGTAGACAGTAACCTTTGGACATCTGTTCTTACCTTTTGTAATATACCCAATGTCTCTCCACTCCTTTGATCCTCAAATACTTCGAAAGGTAGAGATAGTGCATGTTTTAGTCCATCATTGTAAATCTCTGTACTTACACGTTGCGTGATAAGGTTAACAAAATAATCTTGAAATGCTTTTGCAATTCGGGAAACCATTGCCACTCCTATAATGGCTAATCCTAATGTAATCACACCTTGGATGAATTGATCTGTAGTATATTTATTAAGGTTTGATGTGTACTTGTCAATCATGAGTCGCATGATATATGGATCCATCATGCTGAACAACTGTCCAATAGTGGCCAGAAGCAAAGTTAATGCGATGAGCCAACGGTGCTTACGCAAGTACGTTAGTAAAAATTTCATTTATGGCTTAATTTATGAAGGGCAAACAATGGATTGGCGATTTAGTTGAAAGCAGACGCTAGATTATAGGCACTAGATTCTAGAAACTAGATGCCAGAAGTCAGAAGCTAGAAGTCAGAAGTTAGAAGCCAGAAGTTAGAAGTCAGAGATCAGAAGATAGAAACTAGATGTTAGAAGAGAATTTGATCGACATCTGGCGGCTTGCTAAAAAATATTAACAAAAATGTATAATTTGCATGACACCAATTATTTAAAAAAAAATCAAAGGCTTACTTTGTAGATGTTTTAAAGCTTAAAATTTCCAAAGCATAATAAAATTTTCATTTTATTATTTTTTGTAAAATAAAGCCAAGAGCCATCAGCTATCTGACATTACCTATAATCGTCATTTTCAATTTTCAATTCTTCATTTTCAATTACTTTTTTGTTTCTTCAATCTTCTTAAACGAAGTAATTATCCCTTTGATCAAGGATGAACTAAATCCCTGATGTTCCATTTCATTTAACCCTGCGATCGTGCATCCACGAGGGGTAGTTACTTTATCTATCTCTTGCTCTGGGTGAGTATTCCCCAGGATCAATAATTGTGCAGCACCTTTAACAGTTTGATTTGCAATGAAACTTGCCGTTTTAGCATCAAAGCCAATTTCAATTCCTCCTTGAACCATTGCCCTAATGAATCTCATGACATAGGCTATTCCACAAGCACCAAGCACTGTTGCACCATCCATCAGATCTTCTTTGATTACTACAGTTTCTCCAATTTTTTCAAAGAGAGACTTGATTTCTTCCAGATGCAACGAAGCGTTTTCGTCATTTGCGCAAATACAAGTTAATGATTCACTTACTCCTGTTGCTGTATTTGGCATAGCTCGAAGGATCGGAATTTTATCGCCAATGATGGACTGCATTTCTTTAATAGAAACTCCTGTTGCCAGTGAAACAAGGATTTTGTTTTGGTCAAGAGAATATTTTATTTCCTCAAGAATTTGAGGTACCATAAATGGTTTGACTGCCAATAATATTATTTGACTGTGATTAACTGCGTCAACATTGTTGTTCGTAATTTCAACCCCAATCTCCTGCAACGGCTGTAGTAGTTCGATCTTGTTTCTGGTGGCGATGACATGGAAATGATTTTCTTTGTCTTCTTTGATGCCTTTAGCAATAGCGCTTCCGAGGTTTCCACAACCTATGATAGAAATAGTTTTGGACATGTTATGGTATTTATGCCGCAAATATAGTCAAGCAAATGATTCAATTATGATAATATCCCCAAATTCAAGTCCTGACAATAGTTTAAGGAATTCCGATTTTGTTACTTTTATATTTTTTTATTAAATTTCACTAGTAATTGCAGCGATTTTAAATGAACCTTACTCTTAGATATAAGTACTTTTGCAAAAGACTTCAATTCTCTTTTTCAGAAAAATAATTAGTCATGAAATTTTTTAATTTAATAATAATATTTTTGTTTGTTTTCCTCAGTGCTTGTCACAAGGATGAAATATTTTACAATGAAGATGTATCAACACTCTTTACTGCTAAAATATATGAAGAAATCAACGGATCAGTCATCGGATACGTCTTCGACGAAGATAATAAGCCTGTCAGCGGCGCCACAGTCGAGACTTATAGTGCGACAACTACTACTAATGATTTAGGTGTTTTTATCTTAAAAAATATTAAGATGGATAAACAAGGCACATATATAAGAGTGAAAAAAGCAGGGTATATTATTGGCTCAGATAGATTATATCCAGACAAGTCAGCTCTTCATTCTTATATTAAATTACTAAAAGATACACAGGATAAAAGTTTTCCTTCTTCTTTAGGTGGTGAGATACAGATGACAGGCGGTGGTACAATAACTTTTGAGCCAAATTCAATAAAGCAAAGCAATGGAGAAGAATATAATGGTGAAGTTAAGCTTACTGCCAGATTTATAGATCCAACTAGTCCTTCGATTGGTGATGAAATGCCTGGAGGCCTCATAGGCATTGACTTCCAAGGAAGTACTGTAGTGTTGGGAACAGCCGGCATGTTTGTAGTAGAGATGAAAGGATCGAATGGAGGTAAACTTAATTTGAAGTCTGGAAGCAGAGCAAAATTCAGAATCCCTGCAAAATCTTCAAGTAAACCGAAGACTATAGCTCTTTGGTCTTTTGATGAGGGAGCAGGTGTTTGGAAGGAAGAAGGTGAATCTAGGTTGGAAGGCAGTGAGTATGTTGGAGAAGTTAGCCATTTCAGTTTTTGGAATTGTGATGCACCTTTTCCACTGGTTCAGGCGTGTGGTGGTGTCGTGGATCAAAATGGGAATCCTATAGTTAACGCACAGATTAGCATTAGTGCTTCTATTGGTGGAAATGAGCTCGGTGTTGGATTTGGTTATACTGATGAAGCAGGAAAGTTCTGCGGTAAAATACCAAAGGGAGCTATCCTTAAAATTAAAGCAGTGCCTTTTGGATGCAATTCTGATGAATCAGTAACGGTTACTGTCGGTCCATTTGATAATGATGTCGTTTTGGATGATATAGTCATCAATGTCAATTATAGTCAGGTGAGTGGCACTATTAAATGCAATGGAATACTGATCGAAAATGGCTATATTGTTTTGAAGCAAGATGATGTGACAGCTATAGTACCTGCACCGGGTGGAACATTTAATTTTAATTTAGAACAATATTTCTGTATTGCCGGGCCAAATCTTCAAATATTTGCATTTAATGGAGATGACAATAAGTCAAGTCTTGTGCAGCAGTTTGACCCAAATAATTTGAATTATGATTTTGAGTTATGCAATTTATTGTGTGACCTGAACGCAGATTTTTTAAATATATGTGGACCGATGACTATCAATGTAACAGGTGGATCTGGAAATTATAGCTATCTCTGGAGTAATGGTCTTACAACTGCCACAATTCCGGTGGACTCCACACACAGCTCAGTCTTCAGCGTGACAGTGACTGATATCGAAAACCCAACATGTACGCAGGTTTTTTCAAAAAATATACCAGGTGTACCTGAAGTTTATATCTTTTCTGGTAATTGCAGTAGTCCATATTACTTGTACCTACAGTCAGCAAATTATGCATCAATTCTGTGGTCAACTGGAGCTACAGGGCAGACTATAACTGTTACTCCTGGTTCTGCGACTGAATATTCTGTAACTGTTACAAATGCAGGAGGGTGCACAGCTAGTCAAACCATTTTAATTGATCCTTCACAATCAATTTATGTTTCGTCTCAGCCTGTAAGCTGTAACCAAAACATCTATAGTCTCGATGGAATGTTTGATTCAGGTGTCTTAAACAGCGGTCAACCATACAACTACACAAAAACTCTTTACGGTCCTCAAGATCTTATTAATTTGAACATTTTTGAAACTGGATATTTTATATACGGAAACTATTCTAATAGCAGCTGCCAAAGCGGCTTTGAAATGCAACTGCCAAACTTAACTTCATTAATCGTTACGAATATGGCAGATGATGTTACATTGATAGGTAATAAAATTGAATTTACCACTTCAGGTCCTTGCAATAATTGCACTGAAGGAAGTGTGGCGATATATGCAGAAGGTGATTTGAATACAAATTTAATTACGCAGAACAATACAACAGGCTTGGCTGCCGGAACATACTATGTAGTAGTGCCTGATGCATCTACCGGTTGTTTTGTTGCTCACAAAAAGGTAAAAATACTATAAGGGGTGAATTTAGACAATATTCTCCAAGGCTGTCTTCAACAACAGCAATCTAGTCAAGAGCTTTTGGTGCATATGTTTGCACCAAAGCTTTTAGCTATTTGTATGAGATATTGTCGCGATAAGGATCTGGCTAAAGATGCGCTTCAGGAAACCTTTATTAATATTTTTAAATATATCCATACCTACAATGGTGAATCAGAATTCATGGCATGGGCAAGGAAAATTGCAGTAAATAATTGTTTGAAAATCAACCAGAAATTTTTCAAGTTGAATTTCGTAGAAGATAAGGAGATCAATTTTAATGACCATTCATACATACCTGATGTTTATAGCAAATTATCTGTGGAAGCTATTATGGACTTGTGTAATCAACTATCAGAAAGCCAGTTTATTGTATTTAATATGTTTGCTATAGAAGGTTTTAGTCATAAAGAAATATGTACAACATTGAACATAACTGAGAGCTCGTCCAGGTCTTTACTCACCAGGGCAAGAATGAAATTAATAGAACTGATCAATAATATGGAAGACAATCACAACAAGACTATTTTTAATGCCAGAATTGCATTATTATGAATTATAAAGAATTAGAAAAAAGTATGCAGCAAAAGTTGCATGACCAGGAAATAAATATAGACACAAACCAATTTGTATCCGACTTCTTTGGCAAGAAAAAAAGAAGTCGCCCGATCCCTCTTTGGTTTTTGGCAGGTGCTGCTTTTTTGTTGACTTCAATCGGTGGATATTTCGCATATATTGAATATGATTCAAATAATCATTCTTTGCCTTCTCGTGAGAACGCTATAAATCTTAAAGCCATTAATGATCAAGATAAAGGTGTAAAAGCAGCAGAAAATACTGCATTGATTTCAAAAGTAATATCAAATGAAATTTCCCCATCGATAGGCGGTAAGGCGAGTAATAATGACGGTGTTATTGCAAAAATCAAATACTCTAATAAAATACCAATTAACTCTGATAATATAAAGACTAAAAGTACCTCATCAGATCTTTATTCTAATTCAGTAAATGATGAATTTAAAAAGATAGAGGCAAATAACTCCGGGTCTCAAATATTGAAAGGAGCAAATGAAGATTTATCTATAGTTTCCACTGATTTAGATAATGAATTTGGTCAAAATTCAAAAGTATCTCTACTGGAATTAAGTACTTTACCTAGTGCTTCATCGATATTAATATTAACAAATAATGATTTAGAGCCTCAAAGTAATTTACTTCCAGGTGTAAAATGTCCAAGTTTTAAAACCAAGAAACCCATTAGATATTCATTAATTCCAGAAATAGGTTATTTCTATCCTCTGACTACTTTCGGCAGCAGTGGGTCTGTGGCAAGTGAAGTATTGGATATTCGTAAGAAGAATGAAACTACTTTGGAAGGCATTCAAGCGGCTCTTTATGGGAAAGTCGGATGGAAAGCTATTCCATGGTATTTTAAAAGTGGTTTGAATTATGGAAGGATCACACGTAGAATGGATTTGGACCTAAGTTTTGTTAGGAAAGACACAACAATCGGTATTATCTCTATCACAGAATCACAAAATGGAGATACATTGACTGTGATAAGAGGCC
Source organism: Candidatus Brachybacter algidus (assembly GCF_016707225.1). Lineage (NCBI taxonomy): Bacteria > Pseudomonadati > Bacteroidota > Saprospiria > Saprospirales > Saprospiraceae > Candidatus Brachybacter > Candidatus Brachybacter algidus. Next base: position 1,061,884 of record NZ_JADJID010000001.1, read on the forward strand.
CTATAATCACTGATACTAAAGTAACTAGAAAGGAAGTTAGGCATTATTACCATCACTTATGGAGTATACCAATAGTAGTTGGATATCAGAAAAATTATGACTACTTCTCATGGGCTGTAGAGGCAGGAATTAATTTTAATATGTCGTCGAAACAAACTGGATTTGTGATGACTACGCCGAATGAATTTGGGCTGGTCAACAATGCCGGCCTATATAAAAGCAAAGTGGGGATATCGTATTTAGCTCAGATTCAAGTAGGTAGATTTATCAACGAGCATAATATGTTGGGTCTAGCATTGCGTGCGAATATAAATCCAAATAATTTCGCCAATAATGCATCAACGATAGATGAAAAATATCAAATGATAGGGATAAATTTATTTTACGAATTTAAGTTTTAAGCCATCATTTATAGATAAATGTTCTTACTTTTTATATTATTAGTTTTGGTCACAAGTGACCCTCAGGTTATTAATTCAAAACACAAGCCAGATGCTAAAACTGGCTTGTGTTATTTCTCTAAATTAATTAATTAGTGGTCAGTGATCAGTAATTAGTAATCAGTAATCAGTAATTAGTAATCAGTAATTAGTAATTAGTAATCGGAATAAGCTTACTTTTATCCACTAATTTAACTTTTTGATTGTTGGCGAAATTAATGTCATAAAGCACTGACAACTATAAACTTATTTTTTTGTCTTTCGGAATTTTTACATTGTAAATAATACGCTTCTTGATCTGTTCTCCCGGTTTTAGACTGATTTTCCATTCAACTATTCCTGTTTCTTTGTTCAACTTACCACCACTTAAATCTTCAGCTTCAATCTCCATTTGACTGTCAGAAGTCAATGGAATTTGATCATAGATAGTCATTTCCACAGGACCTGGTTTATTATTTTTTATAGTAATTTCATAACCTGATTGGAGTTGTTTCTTGGAAGATAAAAATGTTGTTTTCTTAAAATCCTTCAATTTTTCTCTCTTTGTTGAAAGCGCGATATCAGGGCCCAGAGATATTTTCATGGTGTCTTCCACTGCTGCTGCATCCAGGTAAGTATTACCGACATAGGTACCCTCGAAATATAATTTGACTTCGCCAGAACTAAAATTATTCTGACTCCAATCTGAGATACTCGCTTGAAGATAGACCTTTGTATCTAATTTAGGAGATGCAATATAATCGTATTTTGCATCAAGTGAAATCTCATTCATTTTTACTTCGTGTGGTTTGCTGTCAGAAGGAATATCCATTCTATTAGGAATGGCATATTCCATAAAAGCTATATTTTCTCTACTGACCACATCATCTAACTCAGATTTAACTGCACCTTCTGCATAATAATTGCTAGCAGCATCTTTTGAACCTCTAAGTTGAGCTGCATTGTTGTAAGCTCCTAATTTTGTTTGATTGTATTGTTCAACATAATAGTACAAAAACCATGGTTTTATTTCCGGTAATTGCATATTTCTCCTGGGATCCCCGGATGATAGTGTTATTTTCACATCATCCCAATTCTCACCGGTGGATTGTGTGATCTTTCCTTTTGATATAAGATTCAATGGTTGTTTAAGACTCTCTAAGCGCAAGTCAAAACTAGAAGTCCAGGATGCTCTATTATCGATGTAAGATACTTCAAATACGTCTTCAATAGCATTTTTGGACATTACATCTATCACGATCTCGCCATTATTGATTGTTTTATTTTTGCCGGTCCATTCATTGATAGTTGATTGGATTTTATTAATTTCTTTATCGTAATCATTGAGTTTTCTTCGACTTTCTAATGCTTGTTGCTTAACTAAAAGTAACCTTGTTCTGTATAAGTCTGCCACTTTGGTGAGTTGTTCGCTTGATAGACCGCTGTTTTCCCCACTCACTTTTTTATTACTTATTAATAGACTTTCTTCTTCCTTCCATGTTTCATAAATGAGCGTTTCATTATCTTTTTTTCTGATTATTGTTTCAAGTTGATCCTTCCATGTCTTATAAGTTGGATTAGACTCGAAATCATCCTCAAAGTTTTTTCTAAAAGTGATAGAAATAATCTCGGCTTTAGCATTTGATTTGATTTGGATGCTGGATTCATCATAACCAGCCGGAAGATTTCCGAAGACAATGGTGTTTGAACCAGCTTTTAAGGCGACTTTACCAGTTCTTTTGATCTGCGCTCCTCCTCTGAAAACGACTACCTGTTCTATTTTAGATTTAATGGGCGTTTCTGCGATGATTGAGGACGTGATAACAAGAAATAATAAAACAAAGGAGCACAATTTTTTCATGATTTATTTTTATTGACTTAATAATACGTTATAAACGGAGAAAAGCTGTCTATATTATAATTATATAAAAAACAAATGTTAATTAATTGGTAACCAATGAATCAATAACTCAAGTTTCGATAGTCAAATTTTCTTTTTTAGTATTTTTAATTTAAAAAAAGGTGGTCGGGGGAGGGGGGGGGTGGGGGGGGAAAAAAAAAAAACCAAACTTGAGTCAATAACTAATAAGAAACTACATCTCAATTATCGTTTTTATGAAATCATCTATCTTTTGGAATATGTAATGCAATTCTTCGCTAGAAATGACTAAAGGTGGCATGATGTATAATACGTTACCCAGAGGTCTTAAGAAAACATTTCTTTCAAGAAAATATTCATTTATTTCATTGAACTGCGTACTAAAATATCCTTCATCTTTTGTTGGAATATCAATGGCAAATATAGTGCCACAATATCTCGCATTGAGGATAGGGTAGGAGGTTTGGTAACTTAGACTTTTAGCTCTAAGTATAGTTTTTATCTTTTCAAGATTTTCTATAAATGACGGCTCTTCAGTCAAAGAGATTGAAGCCAACGCGGCGACACAGCCCAAAGGATTTGCTGTATAGCTATGTCCATGAAACAATGCTTTCTTTTTCTCCTGTGAAAGAAAACCCTGAAAGATCATGTCATTGCAGACTGTAACAGATAGCGGTAGAAATCCGCCTGTCAATCCTTTTGCTAGACACAAGATATCTGGTTTCGTGTTTATCTGATCTGTTGCAAGAAAAGTTCCTGTCCTGTAAAAACAAGTCATTACTTCATCTGCGATTATTATTGCTCCACTCTTTTTTACTATTGAAATAGTCTTTTCTAATATTTCGGCATCATATATGACCATACCTCCAGCTCCCTGTACTAATGGTTCGAAAATGAATGCTGCAATATCATTACCAGCGGCGATTTTTGAAATTTTATCAAAAGTTTCCTCATCATCAGGTTTTTTTGGAATAGGTATCTTTATTGTTTCAAACATAAGATCAGTAAAAGCAGCATTTAAACCTCCTTGATCACTGACAGACATTGCGCCAAAAGTTTCACCATGAAAATCATTTTCCCACGTTAAGATCTTTGTTCTTGGCTTGTCTGAATTGTAAAAATATTGAATGGCCATCTTGACGGCAATTTCAACAGCTGTAGAGCCATTGTCAGAGTAATAAACCTTTCCATTCGGCATATTACACTTTCTCAATAATTCATTAGCGAGTTTAATTGCCGGTTCATGAGTGCAGCCGGCGAATATTACCTGTTCAAGTATTAATGCCTGTTCGCTGATAGCTTTAGCGATAGCGGGATTAGCATGACCGTGAATATTAACCCACCATGATGAGATGGCATCAATATAATCGACTCCTTGATCGTCCTTAATATAAACACCCTCTCCGCTAACTATTTTCAGCGGCTCTCGTGCAGTTTGCATCTGAGTATAAGGATACCAGATTGGTCCTGTAAGATCCATAATTCTATTTTTTGAGTTGATCAAAAATAGGTTAAATTTATTGAATCAATTCCGGCAAGTGTAATTGAAGAACTTCAGAAAAGATATTTTCAAAATAAGAGAGTGTCGATGGAGTAAAGTTTCCATTAAAGACAACACAGCATATTTCAATCTTTCTTTGCTTAAGAATTTCGTAGCTTAATATTGTGTGGTTGATACATCCTAGGTAATCTCTTATAACCAGTACGACTGGTAATCGCAGGTATTGAATAAGATCAATCATCAGATCTTGATCATTTAGTGGCACCATGAGTCCACCGGCGCCTTCTACCAGCAAATTATTTGATTTAGGTAATTCGAAATCTATAAGGTTGATTTCAACCTCATCTATTTCAGCAGCTGCATGTGGAGACATTGGCTTGGTTAGCTTATACCTTTCAGGCCAAATTTTAACTTCTGTAACATTGTTGGTTATAAAAATACTATCAGAGTTTTCTAAATCTCCGGATTGAATTGGTTTCCAATAATCATAGCCGAAATTCCCACACAAATACCCTGAAACAATAGTCTTTCCAATCCCGGTGCCGATTCCTGTTACAAATATTCTTGATGGAAGAGCATTTAGTATTTTTTCTTTATTAAGATTGCTTTTCACCTTGAGTTATATTTTCATTTATAAGTCTATTTTATTTACATCTAAGTCATTCATACATTTAAAATGACCTTTGGGACAATCATTTCTACCAAATTTTGAACATGGTCTGCAGCCTAGATCTTTAACTTCAAAATTTGTATTCAGATCTATTCCATCAGGATAATATGGCCAGAATCCATATTCTTTCAAGGTTCCTCCCCAAAGTGAGATTATTGGTTTTTTCAAGGCTGCAGCAATGTGCAACATACCTGTATCATTGGTTATAATAATTTCAGCTTCTGAAATGAGTAAAGCTGACTGCTGCAAAGAGGTAAGTCCCGCTAGGTTGATTACATTTTTGCCACATTGAGCTATAATAATATTTGCAGCTTCCTTTTCACCAGGTCCACCCAGTAGGACAAATTGAGTTGTAATATTATTATTTATTAGCTCTACCCATTTTTGAATAGGAAGCCTTTTTGTAAAATGTGTTGCACCGATGACAGCCACGCTATATGGTCCAAATGGTTTAATACCGCTTATATCTGTGCTTGGATCTATAAAAAAGTCGAGACCTTTATCATCGTTAATTACTCCTAATTTTTTTACTGCTTCTATATACCTGTCCACCACATGAAGTTTAGGTAGTATATCGATTTTGAAATTGACAATTAGAAATTTTTCCCAGATTGTTTTATTGTAGGTATATCTTTTTACACCAAGATTAAAACACAACTTTAGCGACCTAATATTCTTGTGAAGATCAATGACATAGTCGAATCTCTCTGCTTTTAATTGATCAGTTAAATTATTGAAATCATCATCCAATGTCCAAATTTTACTTATATAAGGATTACCTTCCAATAAACTTTTAAATCCCGGTTTTGTCAAGTAATGAATCTCCGCATTTATTTGAAGTGCACATGTCCTAATCACAGGTGTTGTAAGCACAATATCGCCAATAGAACTAAATCTTACGACAAGGATTTTCAATTTTTTATTTACTTCAGTATTTTGTTCAGACATGAATAATAATAAAAAACCCTTTCCCATCTGAAGACAGGAAAGGGCCAATTAATTAAATATGGAATTTAATTTTTCATGAATTTAACGGTTTTCTTGAGTTGACCTCTTTGAGCTTCAATAAAATAAGCGCCTGCTGGTAAATTGTCGAGTCTGATTGACTCGCTATTTTCGCCTTCTTTCAACTCAATACTCTTGGTAGTAAGGACATTTCCTTTTATATCAAGTACCTTTATGATTCCGCTAAAATTATTTTTTGTTGACCAGTTAAGTGTGATTTCATTTTTAGCTGGATTTGGATATACATTGATCTTATCTTTTAAAACTTTAAGACCAAAATTACTATTTATTACTCTTTCACCCGTGCCAAACCATGCACCCCAGTAAGAATCTCCGATCAACAAACTAGCCGATCCTGTTGGATTGATCTTACTTGATGTTAATTGCTGAACTCCAATTACTTCTTCACCATTGTTGATCGAGTTAAAGATGACGTATTTATCATCTTTTGAAAAGCAAGGGTAGGCCAAAGTATTATTCTCATAAATAACCCCAATATTGCCGGTTTCAATATTTGCTCCCCACAATTGGTTTATTTCCGGAGTGCCATCTTCAATATAATCAAAGGCGATGATGTTTGGTGAGTTTTTAGAAAAAACCGGATTTCCAACACTTACACCATCTGGCAATGAAGTAAATAACTTTTCAATTTCTCCATTACCATAATTTTTGGAACTATTATTCCAAACATTTATGAATGCAATATCCCAATATTCTGTCCCGGCAAAAAATAAACTACTTAAAGCATCATACATCAGATATTCGCCTGTGTGATCGAATTCCATTGCATCAGCATAATCCACATTGTCTGTAAAAATTCCTCCACTACCCGTAGTTGGGTTGTAAAGCTTAAATGATTCATTCGTTTGTGACAGTAGGTCGAATACATATATATAGGGTTCCTCACTGTCTAACAAAGCAGCAAGCCTGTTGCCATCTTTCGATATTACCACATTTCTCCAAGCATTCTGATCATCAAGTAAGCCAAAGTTATACTGACCTTGCGCCCAGTCAAATGTGATGGAATACATATTGTCGTCAGCACCTATAAACACTACTGAGGAGCCGTCATCAGAAACACTGGGCTTGCTTTTAACGCCATTAGGTGCCTGAAGGTCTATAATATTGCCATTACTAACTTGATATAATCCCAATGTGGAAAGGTCACTAGTTGCGAATATTACAAAATCTTCCCCAGGATTGGTGCCATAATCAGGAGGTTGCGTAGTGCCTCCACCGGAACCTATACCTACTTCTGAGAATGAATTTTCAATTTGAGCGATATTTGGTGAGTTATTTCCATATAGATCTTTACCTGCCTGAATCACCGCATTTCGGCAATCGATAAATTGTGAAGACTTGGTAAGGTATTTAGAAAGTGCTGCATAATATAGTTTTTCAGCATCGTCTTTCCCAAGCCTGGTGGCGACTTTAAAAAATGCAAAATTCAGTATGCCACTATTAATATGCACGCCACCATTGTCCTGGCTGCCAGTATACTTTTCATTCATGTGACTTGGCTGGTAACCGCCATCATTCAAACTATTACCTCCATTGTGTGGATCGGACATATCTCTTAAAGCACCACTAGGAAATTCTCCGAGTTTAACGACATCTTCTCCCAATTTGTAGTCATCTCTATCTATCAAAACACCAAATACATCAGCAAATGATTCGTTCATAGCTCCTGACTCACCTTGGTAAGTCAGATTAGCTGTAGCCTGAATAACACCATGAGACATTTCATGACCTGCCACATCAAGCGCACCGGCCAATGGTTTGAATCCTGTATTTCCGTTACCATAATACATTGCTGAACCATTCCAGAAAGCATTATCCATGCCGCTTCCATTGGATTCTGTGACATTTACTATGGAGATTATTGTTCCACCTGAGCCATTTATAGAATTGCGGTTAAATCTGGTTCTGAAATAATCGTATGCAATGCCACCATTATAATGGGCGCTGACGGCCACTTTGCTAGACCAAGTATTATTGGCACTGGTGACATGATTTGCAGAAAAATTATTATTTTCCGGTGATTTATTACCAGCATCGATAGTCATGATGGCGCCCTTAGGGTCATTAGGGATTGAATTCGGACTGTTAAACATCGGTCTGCTGGCATCTATGAGGTAATAATTTCCACTTTTTAGATAGGTATTTAATAATCTTGAGGTGCCGTTCAAATCTATTGCATTGGCAGTAGCTGCGCCATCCAATGGCGGATTCATTGAAAATTCCCACGAGACATGTAGCTCATTTGAATTGAATTTATATGAGATATTATCCTCTTTGTGATCATGAACAAGAGCGCAAGATGATTTAATCTCATCTATTAGTTTACCTGTATGTGCATCGATAAAATATTCATACCTGCTGACAAGATTTGGATGTGCAGTAATGTGGTAAGCCAATTGACCCTTTATAGATTTTTCGATTTGTGTATATATTACAAGAGATCCGAAAATGGGCACTTCCCCAATATACTTCAACTGCTCTTCAGTAAATTGTTGTATTGGCCTAATACTTTTTGCAATATTGGTGGCTACATCTAAGGTAATAGATGGCAGAATGTTAACATCCGCAGGTGTTGGGATAAATCTACCATTAAATAAATATGGTACACCGTCTTTTAGATGAAAACTAATTTCACTGTTCCAAACTTGAATTCCCTTATAATACTGCTGATATTTTATATGATTCAGTGCTCCATCCTGTAATTTACTTATCTGAACGAATTCTTCCTGAGGGTTTTCTATTTTAAGAACAGACTGATTTAATTTGATAAAGTTAAAGGCAGTTGCGTTGTTATCCTGTCTATTAATGCCGGATTCGGAAAGCAATACTCCTTCTATCCAGCATGGTAGACCAGTATCACTATATGCTTTAATAAAGGCCATTTTTGAAGAAGGTAGTACTGATCCAAGATTTTTTGGAGAAAAAGGAATATCAAAAGTTCTTCCCGGTGTCAAGGATCCTTTTAACTTACTATAATCAATATGTACATTCGCAGGACTTGAGGCCGGTCTTATACCTGGTTTAACTTTGCCTTCTTGAGCAAAAACGCCCATATTGAAGGAAAATATCAATATTATTATAAGTAATTTATTTTTCATTTTTCTACTGTTTTAGTTTGTTCAACTAATAATTTGTAAATAGAATTTGCTGCACCTAACTCGTTGACAGGCATACCGGACCAAACTATTTTATTAGAATCTTTTGGCGTTTTAAATTCCAGAAAGTAATAAAGATTCTGAGGTTCATTGTGTTTATACTTATCTAAGCCAAAGGTCCTGATGTTTTGAAAGACTTGTGTTGTAATCTTAGAACTAACTACTTTGAGCTGGTTCAATGAAGTTTTATCTTTTCCTCTTTCATAAAGCCGACCATCATCCAATAGCATGTATTCATTATAAGCTCCCGAAAATCCACCACCTGAGCCAAATATTAATTGTTCTTGTTTGTACTGATCGGGTGGGAGCAAAGTTGATTTACAGCTGAAGAATGTAAATATTATAAGTAATAAAATTGTGTTGCTTGACATTTATGAGGACGAATTTTGATTGTGAAAATTATTTTTGAAAAAACGTCTAAAAATATTTTTAGTTAAAATCGTATTAAAATAGCCAATAATGTTTCAAAGATAATACAGAATATTATATATTTGCCGTTAATTAAGTATGAATAAAATTAAATTAAATATGAAAGGTTTATTATTTGTTATTGCACTTGTTGGATTTTTTGGTTTTTCAAACGTAAATGCTCAATGTGCTAAAACTGGTTCTGCTTGTTGCGCTAAGAAAGGCAACGCTACTTCTATGGTTTCTGCAGAAGACATGTCTAAAGCTGCTAAAATGGATAAAACCATTACAAGCAAGAAAGAAAAAGATGGTACGATTACTTACCAAAGAAAAACTAAGGACGCTGCAGGTAAGAAAGTCTATGCTGACGTAACTTATGATGTTGCTTCTGCTAAGTTTGTTAACTCTACTCCTGAGGCTGGTAAGGCTTGTGCAGGTGAAGTAAAAGGAAAGGCTTGTGCAGGTGAGGCTACTAAGGGAGCTTGTTGCTCTAAAAAGGCTTCAGCTTCAGCAACTGTTCCGGCTCCGGTGAAAGATGCTTCAATGTAGTTTTAGCATTTAAAACATAAAAGCACATCAATTTTGGTGTGCTTTTTTTTTGCTTTTAAGTCAAAATGTGAATTTCCTTACCTTTCTATGTTATACGAAACGGAATTATATAATTTACCATTATTTTGCCGTATAATACCGAGCTGAAAGTCGTTTGTCCAAATTTATTTGGACTATTACGAATTTCCATTCGGTATTATATATAATGCCAATATAAAGAAGACCAAAAACTTCCAGTTAAATGCCGAGCTGAAATTCGTAATTGACTAAAATGTTTTAATCAAACGACGTTATACTTAGTATTTTGCAGGATTTATTAGCTTATTACAATCCCGTCGTGGTAAAAAAATAATTTAGCAGCCTTGTGCGCTAAATGTTTATCCATTAAGTGGTATTCCTATATCCTCAAATGAATGAGTAATTTCTACTAAAGTTATATTTTATAATTTTTAATCTTCATTGCTTTGAACTAAAATTATTCAATTACTAATTCAGTCATAAATTAGTATCCTATTATTCTATTAATATTACTTTCTGAGTATTAAAATTACCTTTATTATCAATTAACCTGATTATATATATTCCGCTGCTTTGTATGTCTTTTAGGTCTAATGAAATGAATCCCTTTTCGTCTCTCATTGATAGTATTTTTCTTCCATTCATATCAAAAACGTCAATGTATCTTATACTTTCGTTTGAAGAAATATTAATGATTGAATTTAATTTTGTTGGATTAGGATAAATATTAATGCTTAACCGTGGTGCTAAAACATTGGTTTTCACACTTCCATCGGTCCTTATCGTAGTGTTGAATATGGTCATCCCACCTCTTATATTACCGTTTACGAGGTCAATAAATCCATCATTGTCAAGATCTGTAAATACCGGAACATTTTGCCTTCCTGTATATATTTCATCTGACCATGAATCCAATTCCTGAAGTGCAATAGAAGTATCTCCATTCATTTCACTTAACAGGAAAATCTTTCCTTTCTGTGATCCTGATACTAGTAAGTCCTTACCATTTATTGTCAATATTCCCGGAGTGGCATCACCTTCTGTATCACCTGCACCCTTGGTACTGAATTTCCCAAATTTGTACTTATTTGGTGCAAGCTGAAAATTACCAACAAAATTCGGAGCTGTGCTAGTACCAATGTTTTTGAAAAATGTGAAATTGCCATTTTTATCTCCAATAAGTAAGTCTAATAAGCCGTCCCGATCCACATCATAAACTGTTGGAGCTGCCCTGGAAGGTACTTTTACATGAAAGAAAGAATCAGATTTGAATACAAAGTTTGCCTCCTCAGTCGATGGGGTAGAACTTTCATAATGAAGTAAAAATCCTCTTTCCGTACCAATAAGTAAATCGATAAATCCATTATTGTCTATATCACAAAAAGTAGGCTTGTAGCCATGCTGTGCTGAACCAAATTGCTTTCGGCTAAGAAAGTCGTTGTCTTTTAACTCAAATGAAATATTCCCTGGCGTGCTTGTATTTTTATAGTAAGCGAGATAAGCATATGTCGCAGAATTTTCAATCGCAAAAAGTTTGTTGCCAACAACCATGTCCTTGAGTCCATCTCCATCAAGATCCATAAAAGCCGGATTAAAATCAAGGCCCATATCGATATTGTTATTGAGAAGGAATGTCTTAGAATCCAATCTGAAGTTATTTTCTGCTGTTGGATCATAAGTATATAACCAGTTTAATTGTCTTTCATCAGCAAGTCCTCCGAAATTGCTTGAAGCTACAAGACTCTCCGTTCTCTCTTCTCCTAGATACAGTTCGTATACTGCCGGAAAAGGACCCAAATTAACGCGTTGTGGATTGTGAGGGAAATGCTCAACTGTATCTGTAATAAATGCTTGTAAATTACTCCCGGTGTTTCTTAAATATATCACATTATTATATGACAAGTCTCCAATTAAAATATCTTTTATTCCATCTTTATCAATATCTTTTATGAGTGTAGTAGAACCGGAGTGTCTGACTTCGAGCGGGTTGTCGTCAAAGGAATTTGGACATGAGTTGGGATTGCTACTTAGATTTATTTGATTAGTTGTACTATTTTCAAAAAACTTGCCATAACAAAGGTCTTTCTTTTCAAAAATGAGTGAGTCCCGACCAAAGCCTTTTTCAGCAGACATGTTTTTGTAAAACTCCAGATAGGCGCCGCCTTCATTAAATGTAAATATATCCAGGTCGCCATCGCCATCTATGTCATCCATGCATGGAATATCCGTATTGGCGCAGTAAACTTGCAGTTTGCCATTATTTCCAGGATAATAGAGCAAGTTATAAAATCCTTGGTTTAGGTTTAGATGATCAAAAACAGTAAGATTGCCAGATTTTCGGCCTTTCCAAACACCGAATCCAAAAGGTCCTTCATTTGGTAAAGCAAGAATATCCAATATTCCATCGCCATTATAATCTTTCATAACCACCCATGCCTCCAGTTTAGGAAACTTAATAGGCGGATCTATCATATATTGGTATCTTTTTTTAGTAATATTATATTCGTACACATTGAATACTTTTCCAACTCGGTCAAACATTAAGAGTTCGTCCAGACCGTCATTATTAAGATCAAATTGTGCAAATTGAGGGCTATTCATACCGCCATCCATAGCATTGTATAATGTGTCCTGATTTTTTTTGATTATTGCATTTGTAGGATAAAGTTCCTGTGAATATAGATGACCCGCGTTATTAATTAGAAGAAATATAAGTGCGAAAATGGATGTAAAGTATTTGTTCGTATTCATAGAATTATTTTTTTTGCGCACAATATTTATGCAAGAGATACAACTTGTAAATTTATAACGATTTAATTTGATAAATGATCATTTCAATATTTTCTTTTAATTCTTCTTCACTTATAGTAAGCGGTGGCGCCAAGCGAATGCTGCTATCGTTGAATAGAAACCAATCCACAAGTACACCCTTTTCAATTAAAGAATTGCAAACTTGCTGAACGTCATTGAAATCAGTTAATTGAATAGCAGCAAATAAACCCTTGATCCTTATATTTAGACCCGGTGCATTTTTGAAGTGGTTTTTAATAATTTCTTCCTTTGAGGCAATAGATTGAATCAACTGATGCTCCTCGATATATTTCAATGTGGCAAGTGATGCAGCACAACAAACAGGGTTACCTCCAAATGTAGTGATGTGTCCCAGGATAGGTCGATCCGCTATTGTTGACATTATCTTTTTATTTGCAATGAATGCTGCGAGCGGCAAGCCTCCACCTAAACCTTTGCCAACTAATAGGATATCCGGTTCTATTCCGTAGTGCTCAAATGCAAACCATTTGCCTGTCCGACCAAATCCTGTCTGGATCTCATCAAGAATGAGCACTGTATCGGTCTGATTACATCTCTGCCTAAGAGCTTTTAGGAAATTTTCCTCCGATAAAATAACTCCAGCCTCAGCCTGAATTACTTCGGAGACGACAGCGGCTGTTCTTTCAGTGATTAAACTTAGATCAGTAAAATCATTGAATTCAATGTGTTTGACATTGGGTATATGTGGTCTTGAAGGACCGGAGAATGTTGAATGAGACATTAAGGCGGCTGACCCTGCGGTACTGCCATGATATGCATTTTTACAGGAAATAATCTCAGTTCTTCCTGTATATTTTTTTGCTATTTTCAGAGCACCTTCCACCGCTTCTGTTCCCGAATTGACCAGATATACATTGTCTAGATGTGGTGGCAAAATAGTGGTTAGAAAGGCAGCCAATTGAGTCTGTGGCGACATTATATGTTCACCGTAGACCATGGTATGCATAAAATTTTGGGTTTGAGTATAGATGGCATTAATAATATCCACATTCCGATGGCCAATGATGCTGACACCAATACCACTGATCATATCGGCGTATTTCTTACCATCTTTATCTATCAGATATATTCCTTCAGAACCGGTGATTTCCAGGGAAAGTGGGAAAGGGCTGGTTTGAGCTAAATGTTTTTGAAATATTTGTCGGTCATTCATGGTTTAAACTGTCTTTTTTCAAAATTTAATCAATTTGAATTTGCCTGGATTTTTTTTGATAAAATGATGAATGATTAGATCCATTTCAGGATGATACAATACTTGTTTAATATGATCTTTCATATTTTCAACATTGCTGATTTGTGCCGTTTCGTCCAGATATTCGTAGCCGTAGAATTGTCCATTGTGAATCATGAAGATACACTTTTCTTCGGCGCTCCTTCCTTCTGCAATTAGCAGAAAGTCTTCGTCAAACCATAGAGAAATTTGAGATATAAATTTGTGAAATGTTGATTTTAATATTTCAGCACTTACCTCTTCCGTAACTTCCTGAAGCCCAAGCCACATATTTAAGAGTGAATTATTTCCTCGATCTTCCTCTTCATCAATTTCAGAAAAGCGAATCGCAAGTTCATTAACCTTTGAATTTAAATATATCTCTCCTAATTTTTTGTGTGTGAAATATTTGATCTTTCGTTGATCAGGTGCGGCATCCTTAGTCTTGATCAACTTCATTGTTGGTTTAATCCCTTTTTCGTCGATTATTAGAACGTAAGGATAACTTGCATTTCTTTGAGCTTTATTATATAAAGGATTCAAGGAACGGATTTCAATGGATTCCCGAATTAGCGCCGCCAGTTCATTGCCTGTTTCTACATAATCGAGTGTATGTGTACTTTGACGTATTTTGGTTGATTTTGCCGTGTGGTCGGTGAAATGCTGTGCTATCCTACTCTTAATATTTTTGCTTTTACCAACATAGATCAACGTCCCTTCATTATTTCTGAAATAGTACACACCATGACTTTCAGGAAGTCCAAGAATATCTTGCAATGTAATTCCCTGAGGGAGATTTGAAGCACGAATGCCCATGGCTATAAAGTTATTTACTGTGCCTTCATAAGCTCCGGATTCCATTATCATAGTGAATATCTGAGCAGTCGCCCAGGCATCATCAAGAGCCCTGTGACGATCTTTCACTGTTAAGTCAAATCTCAGAATGAGGTTACTGAGACTGTAAGATTTATGTCCCGGAAATGCCAATCTACTCAACCTTACTGTATCCAAGGTCGATCGGGTAAAGGTATAACCCAGACTTTTGAATTCTTCTTTCAGGAATCCGTAATCAAAATTTACGTTGTGTGCTACAAATATCCGACCTTCTGTCCACTCAATGATTTCTTTTGCTACTTCGTAAAACTTTGGGGCATTGGCCACCATGTCATTTGTAATGCCAGTCAAACCAATAATGTGGTAAGGAATTGATCTTTCAGGATTAACCAGCGTAGAATATTTATCTGTGATGCGCTCTCCATCGTGATGTACGATGGCAATTTCAGTGATTTTATCCCTCGCCGCTGTACCACCGGTGGTTTCAATATCGACTATGGCATAAAGTTTTTTCAATGAATAATGGCTCTTATATCAGACAAAGTAACATATAAATATTTGAAATATGTAATGACAATTAATTTATAAGTTGATTTGTTTTCAAATGCAATTCCATTGCATCTACAGCCTTCCAGCCTTCACTGCCCATATCATAGGAAAAGTCATTAACGTACAGTTCTATATGCGCCTGGGCTACTTTTGGATCCATTTCCTGAGCATGATCTGCCACATAATTTTTTATAGCGGAATAATCATTTTGTGCAAATAATATACTTTGCCTAACTAATTTTATGATATCTTCTTCAATCTCATCAGCGATATCCTGTCTTACAGCCAGACAGCCAAGTGGAATAGGGGATGAGGTGACAGATTCCCAGTGACTGCCCAAATCAACTAATAGTTGAAGACCTTTATCTGCGTAAGTAAATCGGTTTTCATGGATGATCACACCAGCCTCAACATCACCATTAAGTACTGCCTGTTCTATCTTATCAAAAGGGAATTCAATAAGTTCGGTATATTCAGGATTATAAAAATTTAATAAGAAATTAGCTGTTGTATTCTTTCCGGGAATAGCTATTCTTATGGAATTATGTCCTTGAAATTCATTTATATTTTTAGTTATTAAAAGCGGCCCAACACCTCTTCCCAGAGCACCTCCACATGGGAGTAATCTATAATTATCTTTTACATGAAAGTAATTATAGAAACTCATTTTGATCAAATCGGTTTTTCCAGTTTGAGCCATTTTGTTCAATGTCTCTATATCATGATAAGAAAATTCGAATTCATGTGGAGATTCAATTAGTTGATTTGCAATAGCACCATAAATAAAAGTATCATTGGGACATGGAGAAATAGCAAAGGATAGCGTCATCTCGTATTTTTATGTTTATTAACTGAAATTATACTGTAAATGTTTATCGTGGTTCACTTTTCTAAATTCAACACGTTAACTATGTATAAACTTTTTGGTTAATAAATATTATCAACCTTTGACTACCTTTGATTTTCAACACATAAATGGACCAACATGTATTCTTTTAATAAAGTAGCAAACTCCTTGCTTACATTATGTTTTTTATTTTCCCTTACCTCTTCCTTTACACAGCACGATGAGTTGAATGAAGTCTATTGCAATAAGGCACATTCAGCAAGAAATCTAATCGACCTACAGAAGTATTCCAATCCTTTAACTACAAATTATGATTTGAAATATTACCGATTTCAATGGGATATTGATCCTGCTGTATATGCTATTAAGGGTTCAGCAACTCCTTATTTCATTCCTTTAACTGATGGATTCAATGAAATGTATTTCGATCTTTCCAACGAATTGATCATTGACAGCATTATTTATAGACATAAAGCGATGTCTTATACCCAGCCTGATGATTATGTCTTAAAAATAGACCTAGGTCAGATATTGAATACCGGCCAACTAGACAGTATTTCTATCTATTATCACGGAGTTCCACCATCAGGTGGTTTTGGATCTTTCATTCAGAGTACCCATGGTAATAATAATGATCCTGCACTGTGGACTTTGTCAGAACCTTTCGGTGCCCAGGATTGGTGGCCTTGCAAAAATGGGTTGGATGATAAAATAGATAGCATCGACGTTTATGTCACTACCGGTTCTAAATATCGCGCGGCAAGTAATGGTGTTCTGACTGAAGAAAGATCACTTCCAGGCGATATGAAATTATTTCACTGGAAACACAGACATCCAATTGCTGCCTATCTTATTGCGATTTCAGTTACTAATTATGTAGCATATATTGATGATGTACATTTAAGCGATGGCAAAATAATGCCTATGGTAAACTATGTTTATCCTGAGAGCTTGAATGCTGCTAAGAATGGCACTGCCGATAATGTAAGAGTACTTGAATATTATGATAGTCTCTTCGTTTCTTATCCATTTAGGGATGAAAAATATGGCCATGCCCAGTTTGGATGGGGTGGTGGAATGGAGCATCAAACGATGAGTTATGTCGTTAGTTTTGACTGGGGATTACTTGCACATGAACTTGGTCATCAATGGTTTGGAGATTATATTACTTGTGGTGATTGGGAAAATATCTGGTTAAATGAAGGTTTTGCAACATATCTTGAAGGTCTTACGAGAGAGCATTTTCAATCAGCAGATACCTGGTACAACTGGAAACTTGGCAAGATCAATTCTATCACTTCTCAACCGGGAGGTTCTGTCAAAGTTAGTGATCCTACAAGTGTCAATCGTATCTTCAGTTCAAGATTATCTTACAACAAAGGTTCGTATTTGTTACATATGTTGAGATGGAAGCTAGGTGATGAGGATTTCTTTGCCGGGATGAGAAATTATTTAAATGACAAAGGGCATGGATTTGCTTTGACACCGGAATTTCAAGCGCAAATGGAGGCTATTTCCGGACAGGATCTTCAGGAATACTTTGATGATTGGTTTGTGGGTCAGGGATTTCCGACATATGAAGTTAAGTGGGATCAGGAGCCGGATAAGTTGTTGATAAAATTATCGCAAACTACATCAGATCCATCCGTCGACTTTTATGAAATGCCTGTACCAGTGAGATTAAAAGGCCAGGGACAAGAAACTATTGTTAGGTTGGAAAACACATCATCTGGCCAAGTTTTTATTTTAAATCCAGGATTTGTTGTTGAAACTGTGGAATTTGACCCTGAATTATGGCTTGCAGCTAAAGGTCAGGTCATCAAAGGAGATATCGTGTTAGGAAGTCATAAAGTGGATGATTTAGGAATGAAGATCTATCCAAATCCAGTTAGTGAATTTCTTCAGCTTGATTTTAAAAAATCCGCTTTAAATAATTTAACATGGAGCATCATTGATATTAATGGAAAATTAATTAAAAATGGCAAAGTTATATCTGCATTAGACAATATTAATGTGTCGAATTTACATTTCGGTTCATACAGAATGATGATTTACAATGGCAATGAACTCGTTTCAAATGCTCCTTTCATCAAGATATAATTAATTAATACTCCAAATTATAAAGTGATAAAAATAAAAGTCTAAAAACGAAAAATATCCGGCCAATCCAATATCCCCCTCTCATAGAGGGGGCCAAGGGGGAGTCTTTGCCACATAACCAAAATGCACTTCAAAAATTCATAATTCCCAACCTTTGATCGACCAGTTAGAACTTAAATCCCGCATCGTTTACGAAGACAATCACCTCATCGCCATCAATAAGAAGGCCGGCTGGTTAGTTCAGGGAGATAAGACAGGAGACATTTCGTTGGTAGATGCTCTGAAAATATATATCAAAGAAGCCTTCAATAAGCCGGGGGAAGTCTTTTTGGGTAGTATTCACAGGCTGGATAGACCGGTAACCGGTTTGGTAATCTTTGCAAGAACAAGCAAAGCACTTGAACGCATGAATTTACTCTTCAGCAGTAGAAATGTAACGAAAACATATTTTGCTGTCTTAGAAGGAATTCCTGCAAAGCCGACAGGAAGTCTGGAGCATTATTTACTTAAAGACCCAAAAACAAATACAGTTCGTTCATTTCCAACTACAGGTAAATATCCCAAAGAAGCAAAATTTGCCCAGTTGGATTATGAAGTACAAAGTTCAGTAAACAGAACATCACTCATTAAGATCACGCCACTTACAGGTAGGTCACATCAAATCCGTGTTCAGATGGCGTCTATGCGCACACCCATCATCGGTGATATCAAATATGGTGCTAAATCGCCTTTACCGGACCTATCAATAGCTTTGCACAGTCGATCTCTGGAATTCATTCATCCAGTGAAGAAAGAACTGATAACAATTGAGGCGGAATTACCAGAGGCAGTTTGGTGGCACTTGTATTAATAAATAACGAAAAATGAATAGTGAATAATGAGAGCCGACATTGTTCCTTGATTATGGATGCAGGCGATTTTCGAACATTCCACAGCAATCTCTGAATAACTAAAAGTAAGATAAGGAGCAGATGTCCCTCTTTGAAGCTAGGGATTATACACATCTTTTTTGTAAATTTCAAAGTAAACTTTGATGACACCCCGACGTAGGCTAACCTACGCCGAACCTCACGATCATAGTTTTTCTTTAAATTATTGTATATCATTCGCTATGGAACGCTGAGCTTAGGTAAAAGGCCGAGGGAGTGGGTTTTTTAATGAATAATGAAAAATGAATAATAGACGAACCTGCATTCACACAAGATCTTTGGCTCAGGCTATTTCTGATTATTCAATTTTTTTCTATCAATAAACAAAAGTAAGATGAGGAGCAGATGTCCCTCTTTGGAGCTAGGGTTTATACACATCTTTTTTGTAAATTTCAAAGTAAACTTTGATGACACCCCGACGTAGGTTAACCTACGCCGAACCTCACGATCATAGTTTTTCTTTAAATTATTGTATATCATTCGCTATGGAACGCTGAGCGAAGGTTACCCTATCCCGAATCGCACCTCTTGGGATTGTGGAACCGAGGGAGTAGACTACTTATTTATGAAGAATGAAAAGTGAATAATGATAATTATCATTGAAGCATTAGTTTATAAAGTATGTATTATTTGAAAATGATAATTTTTTGATAGGGAACAATCACTTTTAATGGTCTTAATTCCTGAATGTTTTCCGAAATAACTTAGTCATCAAAAGATCTAAGTTAATATTGCTAACCTCTTGCTTATTGTCTTACAAAGAACTTGCAAATGCGAAAAGAGAAGAAAATCTATAATCAATCAACGAATATTCAATTTCAGCCTGCTCTTCCAATCCATGCTCGATAAGTACAGTTAAAGCACCAAGCCTCCTGCCGAACTGCATATCACTTTTTGTATCACCGACCATGATAGATTTTTTCAGTTCGATACCCGGCATATCATGTGATGCGCGAATTCCCATATAAGGATTAGGCTTGCGGTGATTTGATGCCTTGGATGGTAAGTCAGTGCAGGCATAGATCTTGTCTACAAAAGCGCCATTGAGTTTTAATTCTGATTCAAGGTGGTTGTGAATGTCATCTAGATCTTTTTGGGACATTAACCTTTTTCCTACACCTGCCTGATTCGTGACGATGATAGTCTTGTAGAATAATTTATTGAAGATTCCGATGGCATCAATGACTCCCGGTAAAAACTTAAAGTCCTCCACCTTGGTGATGTAATGGCCCATGATACGCTCATTAATAACACCATCTCTGTCAAGAAAAATAGTCCATGACTTATCTATATCCGGTATTTCAAGAGATTGACTCACCAAAAAGTTTTTGTTCTGATAGTTCACAGACAATGTGTCCAATGAGTATGTGCATTTCCTGAATACGAGCTGTTACCGAAGAAGGAACTGCAATCAAAAGATCACAAAATTCCGACATCTTAGTATCATTTTTATTGCCGGTCATTCCAATACAGTACATGCCGTTTTTTCTCCCTTGTGATAATGCAGCGACAATATTAGGAGAGTTGCCTGAAGTAGAAAGTCCGATCAGGATGTCATTTTTTCTGCCTTGTGCTTCAACTGCCCTTGAATAAATATGCTCAAAGCCATAGTCATTTGCTACTGCAGTGATGTAAGATGTATTTGCATGCAATGCCTCTGCGTGTAACGGTCTTCTATCCAGTAAATATCTTCCTTGCCACTCAGCAGCGATGTGTTGTGCATCGGAAGCACTACCGCCATTACCACAAAGGAGGATCTTTCCATCAAGATTGTAACACTCTATTACTTTGTTGGTGAATATTTCTAAATTTTGTAGAAGTTTGGCATCATTTCTAACCGATTGTAGCACGGTATCATGTTCCGTAAGAATGTTGGCTATGTTCAGCATGTGGCTCATAAACCAATTTTTTCCTCAATCAGGTAATGATTGCGACTTGCTGAGTTTCTACTGATCAATTCAGCAACAAAGCCCGTTAGGAATAGCTGCGAACCAATTATAGTGCAAAGCATTCCAAGGAAGAATAAAGGTCTATCGGCAATTCCACCGATATTGAAAAATATCTTTTCAATGCTCAGTTCGATTAATATTATAAATCCAATGAAAAATGCAATGACACCAAGAGATCCGAAGAAATGCATTGGCTTCTTACCAAATTTTCCAACAAAAAATATGGACAACAAATCCAAAAAACCATTGATAAATCTGTTGAACCCAAATTTCGTTACGCCATACTTCCGCTCCTGATGTTGAACTACCTTTTCACCTATTTTACCAAATCCTGCCCATTTAGCTATTATCGGTATATAACGATGCATTTCGCCATAGACTTCAATAGAATGAACTACTTTGCCTTTATACGCTTTCAAACCGCAATTAAAATCGTGCAACTGAATATCGCTGATCTTTCTTGTCACAGCATTGAATAATTTCGTTGGTATCGTTTTGCTAAGGGGATCGTACCTTTTCTTTTTCCAACCACTTACCAGATCAAAACCATCTACAGTGATCATCTTATATAGATCGGGTATTTCCTCAGGACTGTCCTGAAGATCGGCATCCATCGTAATGACTACATTCCCTCGTGACATTGTAAATCCTTCATGAAGCGCAGCCGATTTGCCGTAATTTCTTTTAAAACGAATTCCTTTTATATAAGGATTCGCTGTAGAAAGCATTTCTACTATTTTCCAGGAATCATCAGTACTTCCATCATCTACAAGAATGACTTCATAGCTGAAATTATTTGCTATCATCACTTTTCTGATCCAGTCAGTAAGCTCAGGCAAAGATTCTTCCTCATTATATAGAGGGACGACAACAGAAATTTGAATTAATTCGGGATCCATTCAATTATTTTGAAAATGCTCACAAATGTAAGGTTTTATGCTTAACCTTTGCTATGAGTATTAAATACTTGTTTCTTCATTCAGGTCTTTGTAGACTTGAGTTGAATGTTGAACAGGCGGTGGCCATTTTTTCATAATTGCTCCAAAAATTAAACCTAAGATCGCTCCCCAAAATAGTTGTGCTAAAAGTGAAATAATAGCGATTGCCATTGGAGTTTTAAAAATTCCGGTCATTTGAGAAGCCATTTCCATTTGTTCTTCTGTCATACCTTGTTTTTCCATTTCGGCCATTTGCTGATTCATAGCTTCATCCATCATGCTTGGATCAATGTACTTCATTTGGATAAAAACAAAAATGCTGGTGACAATGGCTACAATTATACTAGCGAAAAAGACAAATTGAAACCCTCTTCCGAAAGTCATATACCCCCCTAATTCTTCGTCACGATATTTTTTTAACGTAATAAAATAAATAATAACTGTTATAAATAAAGAGATCATATTTATAGCTATTCCAAGTCCTTTGTTTTCAACGGTGTTGGCGAGAGATGGCGCCAACGCAAAGACTATACCTACCATAGCTAATAGGAAGCCGGTATTTAATACACTCTTGTGACTAATTGACAAAGGTGGCATTTCATAGGTATTATAATTCATATATTTAATTTTTTATGTGGTTCAATTTGTAATTAAAACTTCTACCGATAAAAGGGCTATTATAACTATTAGAGGCAAGTTCATTTATCCCAAAGTTATAATTTTCACATTTATCAAAGATTGCGATTTTGTCTTCTTGAAAATATACTTCCAATCCAAAAATACGAATAATATTATCGCTAAATACTTTTTGCAATATACTTATCGTCTCTTCTTCAGGGTATCTTGTCAATAATGCAATAATTGCTGTTTGTAATCCCATTGCTCCAAAGGATGCATAAGGGAATTCCAAATCCTTTTTTTCCGGTTCGAGGGCTCTGTGCTGAGAAGTTATCACATCGATCGTTCCGTCTTTTACTGCTTCCCAAAGTATTATGCAAGTTTCCTTCTCTCTAAGTGGGGGGAGAAGTTTTAGGTTGGAATCATATTCCAAAAGATCCTCTACAGAAAAAATTAGATTATTTACGGAAACAGAACATGTTACATCAAGTCCTTCTGCTTTAGCTTTTCTTATAAGTTCGACGCTTCCTTTAGTACTTATACAATTGATATGCAATTTTCCTTGTGTATATCTCGCCAGTTCGATGTCTCGGTGTACTATTATTTCCTCTGCAGGCGCAGGAATACCTGGAACTCCTAAAAGGGTTGAAATATAACCTTCATGAATCTGTCCTTTGGGGAATAATTCCATGTCATATGGAGTACTTAAAAGTACTTTTTGAATGCCCTTTATATAGTCAAATCCTCTCAACAACATTCCTCCATTTTTTACTGGATGGTTGCCATCAGAAAATGCAATTGCACCAGCTTCATTCATTTCCAGAATTTCAGCTAATTCTTCTCCTGTATTTGCTTTTGTCAATGCTCCTATAGGAAGGATTTGGATACCATGAAACTTACCTGACCTTGAACGAAGATATTCAATTGAAGACCGATTGTCAATGCTGGGGAAAGTATTAGGAAAAGATATAATTGCAGAAAAGCCGCCCAATGAGGCGGCTTCACATGTTTGTTCTAATGTTTCTCGGTATTCATGACCCGGCTCTGATATAGTTGTTCCAAGATCAATCATATTATTGAATACAATGGACCCATCCAAGTCTTTTATTTCGCTATCCAATGGTAAGTCGTTAGGAATTGTCTCCTGTATATTACCATTTGAAATAAAAATATCATTAAGTTGGCTTTTTTGTCCTGAAAAGGCAGTACAGGCATTTTTTAATAAGACGTTTGGCATCAATCCAACTACTTTACTTGATTAGTGCATCATTTTATTATGATGCACAAATATGACTAATTTATATGTATTCAATATTAATTACGAGGAATAAATATTTTGCCTGTTTCAAATCTTCTTCCAGTTTTTATTTTATAAAAGTAGACTCCACTCTTTAAACTGTTAATATTCAAAGCAAACTCATTGTTACCATTGAAAATATTGATCGATTTTTCAGTAATTTTAGCTCCATTACTTGCATACAATTCAACAATTCCTTTGATTGTCTCTCTCGATTGAATTTTAAGTATCATTTGGTCAAGGCCTTCATTTATATATGCACTGTAATCCAAATCTAATGATGTATTATTGACTGAAGCTAGGCACCCGGGAGAGCCAGCTGAAAGCAAATCGATTTCATATATGCCTGGAGCGATAGTAGCATCCGGGAAACTTAGTTGCTGAGCACCAAATTCAGTTGTAGTAAAAGTGAAGTTCAACTTAATAGGATATTTCTTTATAGCATTATCTGCAGTAGGAGTGCCATGGATGTTCATGCATCCTGTAGTGTTTTTTAACATTACACATCCGCTCGGATTGCAATCATATGTCAAACCATTAGGTAAGCCGTCGATCGAGTTAAGCGTAATTTTTTCTACATGAACTGTAAATCCTAAAAAAATTACTGAAGTAGGGATTTTTACTTGAAAAACTTGGCTATATTCAGTACCTATGCATGCTTTATTTGGAATTCCTGATCCGGGCACAGTATCTTGATATGGAGTCGGGTAAATAAATGAGGTCGATGGTATCTGAGTCGTGTCAGGAATGCAGGATTGACTGAATACCAATTGCGATAAAAACAGTATTCCAAGAGTAAAGATTAATTTCATTTTAGTAAGTTTTTTAAATACAATTGCTAAATTACGACAAATTTATATGATGCAACCAATTCGACACATGATTCGATCGATTTTTATAATTTTGTTTGTGCTTTTATATAATGCTTTAGCGGCACAAACAAATGTCACCGTACAGATATTCGATGCAGAAAATGACACTCCTTTAGAATTTGTTTCAGTTTATTGTGAAAGATCTGGAGGAAATACAGATGCCAATGGTAAAGTAAATATTGTTGTAAATAAGGAGGACTATAGTATTAAATGCACCTATGTTGGGTTCCAGACTTTCATAGCAGAAGGTAGAAAAAGTGAGTTAGTTAATAACTCGTTGGTAGTGAAAATGTCTGCTGTCCCAAATTTATTAGAAGAAGTTTCAGTAGTGAGCGGAAGATATGATAGACAGCTAATCAGAGAGATTGCCTCAGTAGAAATAATTAAGCCTGATCTTTTACGTTCTAACAATCTAAGTTCATTAGAAGATCTTCTCGATAGAATTCCCGGGATTCAAATGATCGATGGTCAAGCTAACATAAGAGGTGGGTCAGGTTTTGCTTACGGCGCCGGAAGCCGCGTATTACTGACAGTAAATGATGTTCCTGCTATGCAGCCAGATGCAGGTTTTCCAAACTGGCGAGACATTCCTATAGAAAATATGGCTCAAGTAGAGGTTCTGAAAGGAGCTGGTTCGGTATTATATGGATCAACAGCTATGAATGGTGTCATTAATTATAGGACGGCTTGGGCTACAAGTAAACCAGAAACAGTCGTAAGCACTCAATTTACTGGTTTTTTGTCTCCCAATGACAAGGCAAAAAAATGGTGGACGTCACTGCCATTCGAAAGCAATACAAGCATCGTACATCGACAGAAATTTAAAAAATGGGATGGTGTATTTGGAGGAAACTATTTTCATGCTGATAGTTATAATCAAGGGAATTACGAACATCAAGGCAGGATCTTCGCGAATATAAAATTTAATATTGCTCCCAAATTACAAGTTGCTATAAATACTCTTGTCAATAAAGGTGAATCCGATACTTTCGTGTATTGGAGAGATGGGGGAGACAATGCTTATCGGGGTGATACAACTTCTTATTCGCCTAGTAAAAAATTGCGTTTTTTTATTGATCCTGTATTGACTTATTTGGGAGGAAGTGGTGGTGAACACAAATTGATTGGAAGGTATTTCAGTATTAATAATAATGTAGCGAATGACCAATCTCAAAAATCAAATATGAAATATTTAGAGTACAGATACCGACATTCTTTGGAGAAGCTAAATATGGAATTTACAGCGGGTTTAGTATATACAGGTACTCGAATCGAAGCAAAACTTTATGGTGATACTGTTTATACATCCACCAATATAGCCGGATATGTTTCACTCGACAAAACTTTCTTTAAAAAGTTGACTATCAATGCTGGAGCAAGGTATGAATACAATAAACTAACAAGTCCTGAGATGGTCGATGGCATCGCGATTCCTAATGGTGAAACTTCGGAAAGCAAACCAGTTTTTAAATTGGGTGCAAATTTTCTACTTACCAGATATTCTTCTATTAGGGCATCATGGGGTCAAGGATATAGATATCCAACAGTAGCTGAAAAGTTTATCAAAACTACTGCCGGAGCTATCCGGGTCTCACCAAATCCAAATCTTGAATCCGAAACAGGTTATAGTGCTGAAATTGGTATAAAACAAGGACTTAAGATCGCTAATTGGAAAGGGTTTGTTGATGTTGCCTTTTTTAGATCTGATTATGATAATATGATGGAATTTGTTCTTCAAAATATAAGTAAAGGATTTCAATCTTTTAATATTGGTGATACGCGTATACAAGGATACGAGATCGGTATTCAGGGTGCTGGAAATATAGGAAATGTAACAATTAGGACACTTTGTGGATACACAAATATAGAACCGACGTATAGAAATTTCAGTGAGATTGACACATTTAAGTCCACTGTGACGTATAATGTCCTTAAATATCGAATGAAACATTCGTTTCGAGGAGATATAGGTTTGGTCTATAAAGGTTTCGAAGTGGGTACTTACTATCAATACAACAGTAAAATGGAGGCCATTGACAAAGTTTTTGATCTTGGAATTCCAGGTGTACACGATTTTAGAGCGAGCCACGATAGAGGGTCTAATGTCATTGGATTCAGAGTCATCGTTCCTGTAATCATGGATAAATTGACAGTAGGCTTCAATTTGAACAATGCTTTGAATGAAGAATATTCGACTAGACCAGGTCTGCTTGAGGCTCCGAGGAATTTTAGTATGAGATTGGATTGGAAGTTTTGAAATGGGTAATGGGTAATGGGTAATTGCTAATATGTAATACAATGGGTATTGGGTAATGAAGTGTTCTAAAAGAAATACCTACTCATTCCGGAACGCTTAATGGTATTAAAAAATAAAAATGTTTACTGTAGGGACAGGTCGCGACCTGTCCCTACAGTAAACATTTTTATTTTCAGTTACGAATAACCATCATTACCCTTTTTGCGACTTCTATACCTTCTAACCTCCTCACTTTCTCACCTTCTCACTCTTTCACTCTCTCACCTCTCTCACTCCCATTTCTCAAACAAATCCGGTCTCAACCTCTTTGTCTTTTCAAAAGCTTGCTGACTCTGCCATTCTTTAATTTTCATCTCATGGCCTGATGTTAGGACATCAGGAACCAAATGGCCTCTGAAATCTGCCGGTCTGGTATAAACCGGTGGAGCTAAAAGATCATCCTGGAAAGTATCTGTCAATGCTGATGTCTCATCATTAATAACACCAGGTATTAGTCTGCCTATGGCATCGACAAGGATAATAGCAGCAGTTTCACCACCACTCAATACAAAATCACCGACAGAAATTTCCAAAGTCACATAAATATCACGTATCCTTTGGTCGATGCCTTTATAATGACCACAGATGAATAAGATATTTCCTTTCAATGAAAGTGTATTGGCCATTCGTTGATCAAAAGTCTTTCCATCCGGAGTAAGATAAATTATCTCATCATAGCTGGTTTCTTTCAGCAAATCATCTATACATTCTGCCAAAGGCTCCGGCATTAGGACCATTCCTGCATGCCCGCCATATTGATAGTCGTCGATCTGATTATAATTGCCTTTGCCATAAGCTCTCAATGGTATAATATTGACTTCTAGAAGCCCTTTTTGACGGGCATTCTTAATAATTGAATGCTCAAAAAAAGAATTCATCAGATCAGGAACGACAGCAATTATGTCTATTCTCATAAAAGTTAATTCTGGTTTACCAGTAGATTATTGATACTGAACCACAAAAGGCAGTCTGGCTTGAATTTTATTATTCTTCAACATTTTCTTGGCTTGAATGTATTCAGGAGCAAGTTTAGCGATTTCAGCCTCTACGGCGCCTTTTACCAAGTCGTCACTTTCCTCTTTACCTGAGATCTTATCCATTATCTTTTGAAGAGGTGGTTTAGTTTCTGGATATTCCACAACTCTATATTCCTTTAGTTTTGTCATTTTAATTGCACTGGCAATAGCTGCATCAAGTCCTCCAATCTTGTCAACCAATCCGATTTTTAGTGCATCCTTGCCACTGTAAATCCTTCCTTGAGCTAGGCTATCAACTACAACCTGCGATAGTCTTCGACCTTTAGAAACTCTACCTGTAAATGTAGAATAGATTTTTTCGACAGATTTTTGAATTGCATTCGCCTCTGTTTGGTTGAGATCAAAATAAGGGCTCATTCCCATTGCATTTGGACCAGTCATTACAGAGTCCATCGTTATATATAATTTATCTTTGAAAAATCCTGAAAGATTAGGAATAATGCCAAATACACCTATTGATCCTGTAATAGTATTTGGATTTGCAAAGATTGAATCAGCATTGCACGATATATAATAGCCTCCGGAAGCAGCATAATCTCCCATTGATACAACGACTTTTTTACCTGCTTTCTTGATTAATTCGATCTCTCTCCACATTTGTTCAGAAGCAAAGGCAGAACCTCCCGGGCTATTCACTCGAAGTACTACAGCCTTTATCTTATCGTCAAATCTTGCTTTTCTCAGATATTGGACATAGGCTTGTCCTCCTATTTCACCATCATGCCCATTACCATCATTTATCTCTCCTTCTGCATAAATTACTGCTATTTTATCTGAAGCATTATAATCTTTGGATAGGGTAGTAGCGTCATAATATTCTGATAGTGAAACAAAATGTAGTTTATCCTTTTCTTTAAGTTTCAATTTTGCTTTTATTTCTGAAAATACTTCATCTTCATAAGCTATTTGATCTATAAACTTATATTTAAGAGCATCTTCAGGATCCTGAATGAGCAGCTGTGAAGCAATGTTTTTAATTTGTGCTACATCTATTTTTCTACTTAGAGCAATATCAGCAATTGTTTGATCAAACATTCCATTGAGAAAAGTTTTCAACTGAAGTCTGTTTTCAGTGCTCATATGATCAGCCCTAAGTGGTTCAGTGGCAGATTTAAATTTACCAACATAAAAAATATTCATTTTAATGTTGAGCTTTTCCAATAAGTTTTTAAAATACATCATTCCGATACTCATGCCTCTGAATGTTACATCGCCCATAGGGTTTAGAAATATTTTGTCTGCTACCGAACTTATGTAATAACCACCTTGTGTAAGGTTTTCTCCATATGCATAAACGAATTTTTTGGAAGTTTTAAAATCCATAAGTGCTTCATGCAAGTCTTTTATTGCGCTTGGCCCACTTACAAAATTTCCTCCGGGATTAATATAGATACCTTTTATTTTATCATCTGTTTTTGCGTGATTAATAAGTTTAATCGCATCTATTACTCCTACGAAAGTGTTGTTTTCAAATGAAAATGGTTCACTTGCTATGTTGTTAGTCTTGTCAGGCATCGGAGTACTCATATCTATTCTCAAAATGCTTTCTGAGTCAATAACTTTCGAGTTGCTGCTCATTGAGCTGGAAAAACTGCCTATTACGATTGCTCCAATTGCAAATACTGCTATGAATGCAAGGAAAATTCCAAGGCACGATCCTAATACTATTTTGAAAAACGATCTCATATAATGGGTTTTATAACTATAAATATTTAACAAGTATACAGCAATTGGGTCAATTTAGTTCACAGTTTTGGATAGATGTTGCAAAAAGCGGGATTAAAGCCAATAGTTTAATAAAAAAGCGGCTGGAATTGTCTTCTCAGCCGCTTTATATTTTACAATTAAAATAGATTCTTAAAACTTAATCATCTTAGATGGTTCAGGTTTGATATTCAATATCTCGATTTTCTTGCTGTCATTCTGACCAGTATCAGATGAAGTATGATTACCTAATATTGGCGCAATCGTAAGACCTATTAAACAAGTCAATTTGATCAAAATGTTCATTGAAGGACCTGAAGTGTCTTTAAAAGGATCACCAACTGTATCACCTGTAACTGCAGCTTTATGCGCATCGGAACCTTTGTAGGTCATTTCACCATTGATCATTACACCAGCTTCAAATGATTTTTTTGCATTGTCCCAAGCTCCACCTGCATTGTTTTGGAAAACAGCCCAAAGTACACCCGATACAGTAACACCTGCCATATATCCACCAAGCATTTCAGCAATCATTTTATTGTCATATCCAAGCAACATTGGGAAGATGACAATGATAATTGGAAATCCAATAGTCAATACCCCAGGTAACATCATTTCGCGAAGTGCAGCTTTAGTAGATATTTCTACGCATTTGCCATATTCCGGTTTTCCGGTTCCTTCCATAATACCAGGTATTTCTTTGAATTGTCTTCTTACTTCATATACCATGTCCATTGCAGCCTTACCTACAGAATTCATAGCTAATGCAGAGAATACAACTGGTATCATAGCGCCAACAAACAGCATGGCTAGAACCGGTGCCTTGAAAATATTAATACCATCTATACCGGTAAAAGTAACGTATGCGGCAAAAAGTGCAAGAGATGTCAAAGCAGCTGAGGCAATAGCAAAACCTTTTCCTGTTGCAGCTGTGGTGTTACCTACAGAATCCAGAATATCTGTTCTCATTCTAACTTCTTTTGGAAGTTCACTCATTTCAGCGATTCCACCTGCATTATCAGATATTGGTCCAAATGCATCTATTGCCAATTGCATTGCAGTAGTTGCCATCATAGCGGATGCTGCTAGTGCGACACCATAAAATCCAGCCAATGCATATGATCCCCAGATAGCTCCAGCGAAAAGTAAAACTGTAGGGAATGTTGAAACCATACCAGTAGCAAGTCCGGCTATTACGTTAGTACCTGCACCAGTAGAAGATTTTTGAACTATAGCCAAAACTGGTTTTGTACCTAATCCTGTGTAATATTCAGTAACGGATGATATCACACCACCTACTACTAATCCTATCAATGTAGCATAAAATACATTCATAGAAGAAATCTGTTTGCTTCCTTCTCCAAAGAAAGACATAGTTATTGTCTCAGGCAGCATATATTTAACCAAGAAGAAACAAGCGATCAAAGTAAGAACAATTGAAACCCAATTACCTACATTTAATGCACCTTGTACTTGTTTTTCTTTAGCTTCATTACTGGTTATTTTCACAAGCATTGTACCAACGATTGAAAATAGAATTCCAAAACCAGCTATTGACATAGGTAATAGAATTGGACCTATTCCGCCAAATGCATCCTGGATAGATCCGCCCATATCTTTTATGACATAATTACCAAGTACCATAGCTGCAAGAACTGTCGCAACATACGAACCAAAAAGGTCAGCACCCATACCAGCTACGTCACCTACGTTATCACCTACGTTATCAGCGATAGTAGCAGGGTTACGTGGATCATCTTCAGGAATACCTGCTTCAACTTTACCTACTAAGTCTGCTCCAACATCTGCAGCTTTAGTATAAATGCCGCCACCTACACGAGCAAACAATGCAATAGATTCTGCTCCAAGAGAAAATCCTGCCAATGTCTCAAGTAATATAGTCATGTCAGCATTATTGGTCCATTGACCTCCCATGAATACATGGTACAAAATAATAAAGAAACTTGTCAACCCCAAAACAGCTAATCCTGCTACTCCAAGACCCATTACTGTGCCTCCGCCGAAAGAAACTTTCAATGCCTGTGGCAAACTTGTTCTGGCAGCCTGTGTAGTACGAACGTTGGTTTTAGTGGCTATTTTCATACCCATATTGCCTGCTAATGCAGAGAAGAAGGCACCAAATATAAAGGCCACCACTATCAATATATGAGTAGTGGGAACAATGAATGATATACCTGCCAATACAATACTTGCAGCAATAACAAAAATGGTAAGGAGTTTATATTCAGCATTTAGAAAGGCAAGTGCTCCTTCATAAATATGTTCTGAAATTTCTTTCATTTTACCGTCTCCGGCATCTTGTTTTAAAACCCATGACCTTTTATAAGCCATATATCCTAAGCCGATGAGGGCAAATAAAATAGGTAAATAAATCATTAATGAATCCATATTACTTTTAAATATTTTTTGAAAATTATTTGAGCCTAAAATCAGGCCCACCAATTATTGGTTTTCTTAAACGGCTGCAAAGATAATATTTATCTTAACTTTAACAAATGATTCATATTTATTATATATAAGTATGAAAATTGTATAAACGTTTGAAATTCTGTTTACTTTGCTTTGAAATTAGTTATTGATGGGTCGTTATTTAAAATTTACATTTTTATTTTTTTGTGCCATTTGCTTATTTTCTTGCAATAAAACTTCTGTTTCCGATCAAAAAACCTTTAATGAGAATACCTCTGGAACTAAAGAATTAAGGCACGATTCAAGGAATTCTTCCTTTAAGAATACTTCTATCGAAAAAAATGATGAAGTACCCGACTACGTATTAGAAATATTGACTTATATTCGTATCAACAAAAGGGCTCCTCGCAATTATGTGGGAGGTCGTATATTCTATAACAGGGAGAAAAGACTCCCAATACTGAATGAAAATAGTCAGAAGATCAATTATCGAGAATGGGATGTCCATGAAAAAGTGAAAGGTGTAAATAGGGGACCAGAAAGGTTGATCACTTCAGAAGAAACTGCATATTATACAAAAGATCATTACAAAACGTTTATTTACATTAAAGAAATTCACTAAAACCACAATGAAATTTATCCGAATAGCCTCTCCGGAGACAGAATTCAAAAGAGGAAAGAACAAAATTATTGTTGAAATCGATGGAAATGAAATCAAGGACATTTCTGCCTTTTATGAACTATTAGTTGACAAGCTTAGCTTTCCCGGTTATTTTGGGGAAAATTTAGATGCACTCTACGACATGTTGCTCGATCTGCAATGGATTAAACATGAAGCTATCGAACTCATTATCTCATCATTTGATAGTTTTCTATCAGAAGAGAGCCCGGAGGACAAAGCCGATTTATTGTTATTACTTGAACAAGTTTGTGAAGGATGGCGCGATGGGGACTTTGATGATGAAGAGTGGGAAATGAAGAAATTCAGAGTATATATTATTGGTGACTCCAATGTTGAAGCTAATGTCAATCAAATGATTGCCAGCATAAGGGAAGAAGAGTAGGGTAGGCTGCGGTTTCATTAAATCTTGAAATAGGCGTTTCTGTTCAGATATATATATGTCTTAATCAAAATTAACCTTTATACCAATTATTCCTATTTTGATCAATGCACATTTGTCAAGAAATGTTGCCTCGATTTCGTATCCAAGAATAAATTCTACATCCATAAGTTATGCCCAAAATTTATCTTCCTCGTTATCATAAAATTTTCCTTCTGAATGACTGGTCTGTATAACTTCTAATTGCGCCTGAGTGGCTTTACTTTGAATCTCGTTGAATAAAATGCGCTCTTCAAAACGAATGTGTTTATCCAGATTGTCTGCTATCAGATTATATTTGTTTTCATTCTCAATAGTTTTTTCAAATAATAACTTTAAATTTTGATGCTCTGATAATGCTCTTTTAATGAGATCGTTTTCATTACCAAGAATAGGAAAAATAAATTTTTCTTCTACTTCAAAATGTGGAAGTATATGATATTCATAGAACCAGTCAACATACTTTTTTATTCGACTGATTTCAACATTTTTTTTAATACCTGATCTGATTTTCCAACAAAGCAACAATGAATGATGATGCTCTCGACTAATTGGAATTAGGAATTCATTTCGTTTAATAGGTTTTGTCTTAATGTGATTATGCAATAACTCGACGATCTTAGCTGTACTCGAGTCAGAGTAGGCACCATATGCATTTACAACTATACCTTTTATATCATGCTTAATGGAAGAAATGGCAAATATGATCATTTCATCTCCCGGATCAGTATCTCCTTCAAATCTGTATGTTTCATCGATTTCAAATTCATTAGGAGACAGTCTTGTGGCAGTCTTGTTGCAAACTAAGCATTCTTCATCCACCGATAGTTTGAAATCTGTAGTGTATCCTCTTATAGTGAGATCATTAATTGCTTCACTTACAGTATCATACGAGTATTTTGTCATGGCTTTCTAGTTAATACGCGTTGCAATATTATTACATGATTTACTTTTGGGTTTTTAGCTGCATATAATAAAGTAACTATCTTGTCTTTGGCAATATTGCGAATCCGCTGTAATTCATCTTTATTTAATTCTAATTCTTCTTCATAGAGTTTTGTAAATTCATCAAATCTTTCAGCTTTATGGTCAAACCATTTTCGCAAGTTTGCTGAAGGAGCTATAATTTTATCCCATTCATCTAGTGCAGCAGCTTCTTTACTTACTCCTCTGGGCCAAAGTCGATCTACTAGGATTCTGTATCCATCCCCTTTAACTGGTTCTTCATATATTCTTTTAGATCTTATGTTTTTCATTGCATCGTCTTTTCCAGTTCTATAGCCTTAGGAAATAAAATGTTGTTTTCTAAATGAATATGTAAATGTAAGTCTTCTTCGAATTCTTGGAGTAAAGCAAAGGTAACTTTGTAGGTGCTGCAAGCATCTTCTGGAGGTGTGTAGTTATTACTTAACTCAGCTATTAATCTGAACCTTTCACCTTCTGCAGTATGTTCGTCCATCATCACTTGAATAGGATTTTGTATTGTACCAAAGCTTGGCTTCTCTATTGCTGAACTATCCCTCTTTGCTTTGACAAGCATTCTTACCTGCGGAAATACAATTGTTTCCTCTTTTATCATATGATGTGCCAGCTCTTCAGCTGTAGCATTAAAATGTTTGTTGATTTCAAATAATTCAGGATGTTTTTCACCGTGAACTCTACATATTTTATCAAGGTAAGGTTTTATCTCAATGGTTTTTTCTTTCACATAGCTGTGGTGTATCTTTTCTATATAATCAGCTAATAGATCCAATGGCCATGAAGTGAAATCTGTGGCATTTGAATGCTGCACTTGATTAGCAGAGCCCAAATCTTTAATTACTGACTGTGGATCTATTTTCATTGGTATACATGCATCTGAAATAGTTCTATTTCCCTGGCAACAAAAATCTATACCATATTTTTTAAATACCGATGCGCTTCGATAATCCTGTGCTACCAATTCTCCTATTATTTGATCTTCTTTGATATTCATTTTATATTTTTTTGATAATTTCTTTCTTAATAAATAGTTGGGCTAATTAAGGTGTATGATAATTTAGATATGAATGTCACAATACTCTTTGGACTATTGAATCAATATTAATTGTCAGCTTATAATAATGGGACTGCAGGGTTACCCCTATAATAGTCTATTTTGTACTGAAACATTTCTGCCATTTTACCGCCTTGCCATTTAGCTCTTTCAGCTTTTTCACCAGCGAATAATTCGTCCACAGTGCTGAAAAATAGGCTTATCCAACTATCAAAATGTTCCTTGGAAACCGGCAGCTGTGCATGAGGAACAAATGGGCTTCCCATATATGTGTGTTCTTCCAACAGCACGGTTTGCCAAAAACGGTACATTTTCTCAAGATGTTCAGGCCAGCGATCTTCTATTTTGTTGTTGAAAATATCCTTTAACATTGGATCTTTTCGAACTTTTCCGTAAAAGCTATCCACGAGAAGTTTTACATCTGTAAGATTGCTTATATCATTTTTTTTATTAGTATTCATTTAAAGACTAAAGTTTGTAATTATAAAATATGCTGCCCACCCCACAAATGCGATTAATGCTATCCAAAGCCAACTAGGCACACTTTGGGGGGTTTCACTTCCATCTATTACAAATTTCTTTTGATTCCCCTTGTCGTATGCATTGATCATGATAGGTAAGACTCCGTCAACATTATCATTGTCTGATAGACCCTCTACAGAGATGGCTGGTCCGTTTCGAACAATAAATTTTATCTTTTTTATACCTTCTCTTCCAGTTGGAGATTTACTGACAATTTTTAATACATGTTCTCCATCTATCAATTTGCGTGTATCCAACTCAAATTGCACCGGTGCTGCTAATTCTGCAATTGGCTGTGCATCATCGTCAACAAATATGGTTATTCTGCTTTTATCTTCTTTCATCTTTTACTTACTAAGGATAGATTGCTTAATGTGGTCTGAATTGTGCTCACCTGGTTTGATCAAATATTTCAAAGAGTAAATAAATGTCAATAATGTAATAGCTGATATTACCCCAATGATCAACCAATCCCAATTGCTTTGTGGACCTGCTCCATGTGTCAACCCTTGTGTGATTTTTGGTTGTTGTTTTTCACATACTGGACAAGCTGACAAAATATGAAGTGATATAATAAAAACAAAGATTAAAAATGTTTTTAGTCTCATATGTCTATTCTTTAGCGGTTAGTTTTATGAAATCCATTATTTTCTTAACTTCTTCAGTTGATATTGGCTTTGCTTCATTACCCCAACTTGTTTTTTCATGATTGATGATGGCGGTAACTTCCTCAGGAGTTAACTCGTTGTCTGTTCCAACTGCGTTCATTACAGAATATTCAGGTCTAGCATCATATCCCAGCATAATTATATTAACGAATAAATCCAGGTCATCACCCAAAACTATAGGGCTTCCTTTCAATGAAGGAAATGCGCCTTTTAGGCCTTCTCCATTCGCTTGGTGGCAGCTCGAACAGTTTTTAGTATAAAGCAATCCACCATCCGGCAGGTTAGAGGCAATGCCACTTGCATCTTTTTTTATTTCTTTTTTATACAAGAACTCCATGGCAGGTTTGCCATCAGGTAAAGCTGTTTGTTTAAGACTTTGTAAATAAGCTACCAAATCTAGTGCTTCTTGACTTGCTATTATTTTACCTTTTATACCTTTTCTATATTTGTCAGGAACAACTACTTCGACATCGTCTTTATTAACACTATATACTTCCTTGAAAAGCCAAGGATATGCTGGCATAATGGATTGTTCTACTACAGCTCTTGGTTGATATAAATGAAGCAAGTTCCAAGCAAGACTTCCTTGTCTAACTCCTACATTGGTTAGATCGGGTCCGGTTCGCTCTGTCCCCATAAGTGTAGCAGTATTTCTCCAAAAGTCTGTCCTTTTATTACCAGCGTAATCAGCTGCTATGCCAGGTCTGTTTCCCCACATTTTATCCATATCAACATTTCTAACTTGTTGGGTATGACAGGCAACGCAACCATTTGCAATAAAAATGTTTTTTCCTGCAGTTTGACTACTGGTCAATGGAGTCGCATTAGGCAGAGGAGCATTGTTTTTTTGATTATTAATGGCAGGTAGAATTGCAACTACAAAAGTAAGCCAGAGAAACAACCCCAACGCAGTGCCAAATAACTTTTTATGATTATCAAAAAATTCCATTTTGTTTAACTAGTTTTTTTGTCTAATTCAGATTTTGCTTTTAATATTTCTATAGCTGATTTAGGGATTTCTATTTTTTCTTTTTTGCTCACCATTTCATAAAAATTATAAGCAAATATGATGTGAGAGATCCACATTAACGAACCACCTATCGCACGCCATAACCAGTATGGGGCCATAAGTGTCACGCTATCAATGAATGCTGCACCATCCATCCACATTAATCCTTTGAGCGTAGAGCCGTACATTAAAGGGAATGTATAAAATAAAAGACCAATGAAGGCCAACCAAAAATGTGCTCCTACTAATATTTGTGAAGGTTCTCTTCCAGTTAGCCTTGGTACGATGGTATAAATAAATCCCCAAAGCATAAAAGCTATAATACCATACATCGTCAGGTGTGAGTGTGCAACAGTAAAGTCTGTAAAATGCCATGCCAAATTAGTAAACCTAAACGCTTCCGCAGTGCCTTGCAAAGACCCGGTAAAATAAAAGATTATACCTATCAAGTAAAACGGCAATGTGTAACTTCCTGATATTTTATTCCACGAACCTTTAAAAGTCATTAAAAAGTTTGTAGTACCTGCAACCACAGGTATAATCATTCCGACACTTCCTACTATAGCTATGGTTTGAAGCCACCAGGGAATTGAACTAAATATAAAATGATGGGTGCCAATAAGCGTATAAAATAGAATTTGGGTCCAAAATGCTAGAATTCCTAAACTATATGAATATATAGGCTTGTTTAGTTGCTGTGGTAAAAAATAATACATTAGTCCAAGACTAAAAAGCATAAACCACATTCCAACACCTTGATGCATGTAATATCCTTGCACAATTGTCTCGCCCAAACCGTTCTGCCATGTCGGAACATAAGCTACTACTGCAATAACGATTACAAACATCATTGCGGATATTATATACCAATTGGATACGTATATTTCTTTGGAAGTTCGGTTAGCAATAGTTTTGAAAAAATTAATTAATGAGATGATAATGCCAATACCAAAAAGAAGCATAATTGGCCATATATATTCTCTGTATTCTCCACCACTATTATTAATTCCTGCCATCAGGCATATACTTCCAAGTACTACTGATGCATTTATCAGGCCGAGTGTCCAATAACCAATCTTTATGCTGAATATCGGCACATTGCTTACTCTTGGTACCACATAGTATGCCAATCCCATCATCGCCAGTGATGACCATCCCCAGAAAACAGCATTCGTATGTACAGGTCTCAATCTGCCAAAGCTCAACCAACTAAAAGAGTCTATATCTGGTGTGACGAACTTTATGCCAACATATTCGCCTACAGTAGTTCCAAATAAAAGCCATACAATAGCGCAACCAATATACCATAAAATCATTTTTGTAAGATCAGGTTCAATATTTGGCCTTGGTTGACTTCTTTTCTTTTGCTCAATAAAACGCAGTGTTGCTATTTCAGAAACATTTGATATTAAACCCTTACTGTCTTGTGGTGGATTATCCCCGGCTAATTCGTTATTTTTTAGATTGAATTCGAGTTCCTTTTGTCTTTGTTCCAACTCAAGCGCTTCTTCAGGACTTAATCTTTTTAAATAGGTATTAAATTTCTCTAATTCCTTTCTTTTAATAACATTATTGAAAGCCGCAAATGCTTTTAAAATAATGATAATAGACGCAACTATTAAGGGAATTAATACTAGGATTATTGTAATGATAATGCCTGTTTCGCTAAGTATACTTT
This sequence comes from Candidatus Brachybacter algidus, assembly GCF_016707225.1. NCBI lineage: Bacteria > Pseudomonadati > Bacteroidota > Saprospiria > Saprospirales > Saprospiraceae > Candidatus Brachybacter > Candidatus Brachybacter algidus. The sequence goes on from NZ_JADJID010000001.1 coordinate 1,100,963, forward strand.
TTGATTCCATTATTTTATATATTGGATATTGTTGTCCACTATTATGATAAATTTTTTTACCTCTTCAAGAAAGTTAGCCCATTTGCCAAGCCAGTAGTTAATGCTTTAACATTTGTTTCTTCAAGCATTTGTTTAAGTGAATTTCTTATTTCTTTAAACTGAAAGTGAACAGGGCATGGCATTTTCTCATTGCATTTTTTGAGTCCTAATCCACAACCTGTATATATATTGTTGCCGTCTATAGCAGAAACAATAGTGCTTAATGTAATGTTTTCCATCGATTGGTTGTCTAGCGAAAATCCTCCGGTAGGCCCTTTTGAAGAGTTGATAATTTTGTGCTTGGAAAGTTGTTGCAGAATTTTTGAAGTATATGCTTCAGGAGATTCAATTGCCTTGGCTACATCTTTCAAACTAACTTTTCTGTTACTAATTGATTGCTCAGCTATGTAGATAGTTGCTCTAATGCCGTATTCGCATGCTTTTGAAAACATCTGGTAGTAATTTACAATGCAAAGGTAATTATTATATTTATTAGTGGACAGAAATATCCACTAATATTTTTATTTTTAAAGGAGGTTGAGGAAAATTGATCCTGCTAGTATAAAAAAAACTTATAAGTGAATTATGCCGCTTTGTTGAACTATTATCAATTTTCAAATTAAAGTTATCTTAGCTATCAAATAAGACCAATTGACCAATTGACCAATGGCCATTAGCCATAAGGCTTATTAATAACACGAAATTAAAGAAGACCGCCCATTCTTAGCTCCATTTTCCATTTTCAATTTTCACTTTTACATTGTTAAAGACTGTCCAGCAAACTCTTCTGGACTAATTCCTGCAATTCCTTAAGTTTAATAAGACAGTCGATTGGAGTCATTAACTCGGGTTGTAGTTCCAGCAGTATGTTTCTGATTTCACCTATAGAAGGGTCATCTGTTTCAAAGATAGAAAGTTGATATACCGGTGCTTTGAGGGCTGACAATATTTCTTTTGTTTGTTTTTTACTGCTTCCGGATAGCGCTATGGATTTTTCTTCAAGCTGATGCATGATCTCATTAGATCTATCGATGACTCTTTGTGGCATACCGGCCATCTTGGCGACATGAATTCCAAAGCTATGTTCGCTGCCTCCTTCTACCAGTTTATATAGAAAGATCACCTTGTCCTTTGTTTCTTTTACAGCAACATTGAAATTTTTAACTCTTTCCAATTTATGAGTTAATTCATTTAATTCATGATAATGTGTAGCGAAGAGCGTCTTAGGTTTTCCTGCTTCATTGTCATGAAGAAATTCTGCCAGGGCCCATGCGATGCTTATTCCATCATATGTAGCTGTGCCACGTCCTATTTCATCCAGCAGAATAAGACTTTTATCCGTAAGATTATTCATGATGCTTGCTGTCTCATTCATCTCTACCATGAAAGTGGATTCACCTCCGGAGATGTTATCAGAAGCACCCACCCTGGTAAACAATTTATCAACAATGCTTAGTTTGGCTTTTTTTGCCGGTACGTAAGACCCTATCTGCGACATTAAAGCAATTAGTCCGGTTTGTCTCAATACAGCTGACTTACCTGCCATGTTGGGTCCTGTTAGGATAATGATCTGCTGGCTTTTCTGATCAAGAAGGAGGTCATTTGGAATATATGTTTTATCATGACCCATCATCGATTCAATTATAGGATGTCTACCTTGAATTATCTCTATTATACCTTCATCGTTGAACTCGGGTCTATTATAATCCAACATTCTGGCTTGATGAGCAAATGAAAGAAGACAGTCAAGACGTCCGAGCTGGGCGCATGTAGCTTGAATATTTTCTATATATTCATTGATTTTTATAATGAGTTGAACATACAAAGCCTCTTCGATTTCCTGCATAGCATTTTCTGCATGCAATATTTTTACTTCCAACTCTTTTAATTCTTCAGTAATATATCTTTCGGCATTTGCAAGTGTTTGCTTTCGTATCCATGTCTCAGGTGGCGTAACGTTCTTGTGTCTTGCAGTAACTTCGAAATAATATCCAAATACATTATTGAAGCCAAGTTTAAGGTTCGGAATTCCACTACTTTCAGTTTCTTTATCCAATACCTCCTGCATCACTTGCTTAGCATTTTTCACCAAATAGCGGTATTCATCAAGCGTTTCATCAACGCCATCTTTGATGAAATTACCTTTCATTACTAGGGTAGGAGCTTCCTCTTTTATAGTATCTTCTATGGAACTAATCAAATGGTGGCATGGATTGATGAGCTCTGACATGGTAATCAGATCTTCAACTTGAGTCTCGTGCAACAATAATTGAACATTATGACTACTAAGCAAAGCTTTCTTTATGTGGAGTGTCTCTCGGGGTTGAATTTTACCCATAGCTGATTTACTTATGAGTCTTTCCAAATCACCTATTTGTTTAAGAAAGGAACTGATCTGGATACAAAGTTCTTTGTGAGACAACAGATACTCAACAATATTCAAGCGACTGTTGATCATACTCTCAGACAATAGTGGAAGTAAGATCCATTTGCGCATCATCCTTGTACCCATCGGAGTCGAGCAATGATCTAGCACATCCACCAGGCTTCGCCCTTCAGAATGTAATTCAGTGACAAGCTCAAGGTTTTGAATCGTAAATCTGTCCAGCCACATGTAATCTTCTTGCGGAATCTTTGTGATCTTATTGATGTGCGAAATTTCCTTGTTTTGATTCATTTCGATATAGTGCAAGATCGCTCCTGCAGCTATTTGCCCACTATTCATTGAATCTATTCCGAAACCCTTTAAAGAGCTGACTTTGAAATGGTTGAGTAACTTATTGTAGCTGGTTTCATGGACAAATACCCAGTCATCAATATGAAATACCGGCCATTGATCTTTTATGATGTCCAGAATTTTCCTTTTATCCTTTTTGCTAAAAATAATCTCGGCAGGCTGAAAACGTTGAAAAAGACTTTCGATGACTGTTTGGTTGCCTTCTGCGATCATAAATTCTCCAGTGGACAGATCCAGGAAAGATACACCGAATTCATTTTCCCTTTCTATATGTATGGCACACAGGTAGTTATTTGCTTTGGAATGAAGTATTGAATCATCGAGTGTAAGCCCCGGTGTGATAACATTAGTGACGCCACGAGCTACAATTTTTTTCTCTTTGCTAGGTTTTTCCAGTTGATCGCATATAGCTACTCTATAACCTTCTTTTACCAGTCTTGGCAAATAAATGTCCAAGCTATGGTAAGGGAAGCCGGCAAGTTCAACATCATTTCCTCCATTATTCCTTGAAGTAAGCACAATACCTAGTATTGACGCTACTTTGACAGCGTCTTCGCCAAAGGTCTCATAGAAATCTCCCACTCTAAACAACAGCAGGGCGTCGGGATATTTTGATTTAATATCATTGTATTGGCGCATCAGCGGAGTAGTTCCATCTCCTTTGGTTGAATGGCTGCCTTTTGAATTTTTTGCCAAAATTTTATTTTTAAAAGGATGAAATTAGAAACAAGAGTATATATTTGTGAGGTATTTAGGTAATTTATTATGTAAATATCTAACAATTTTTCCTTAATTAGTTTAAAAATACTAAATCCTAATGGCAAAATACTTTGATACATTATCTCAAGAAGATAGACAGATACTTAAAGATGCTTTCGTCTCTATCACTTTGCTCATTGCATCAGCTGAAGGGAATCTTAATGATGCTGAAATAAACGAAGCTATCAATACCATTAAAGTCAGGGGCTATGAAGCAAATCATATTTTTTATGAGTTTTATGATGAAATCGGTCAGGATTTTACTCAGAAATTGACTGATGCTCGCACCACGGCAACAATTTCAAGAGAATCTGAAGATCTTTATGCCAATCAGATATCACGAGTTAATGCGGTTTTCGATAAATTGCCAAATTCTGTATCAAGAAGATTATATCAGGACTATCTGAGCTTTGCGCACAGAATCGCTAATGCATCTGGTGGTATTCTAGGGTTTGCTACTATAAGCAGAGAAGAACGTGTACTTATCCATCTACCAATGATCCATCCAATCATTAGCGAAGAAGAAGAGGAGTAAATTATCATTATTAATGACTTAAGTTTCGTTTAAGAGAAAATTTAAATTTTAATAAAATGTTAGATGTTAGAAGCTTGTCCGACAAAGCTATAGCGAAGGCGGGGTAGATTTTAGTCCCGCAACTGCGGGATCCATCAATCACATGGATATTTTTTCTATTAAACCTATTAAAGAAAAAATATCTATCAATTGACTAAACTCCCCGCCGTCACTTTGGCTAGTCGGGCAAGCATCTATCATCTAACATCAGCCATCTACCTTTATTACTTAACTGCCGAAACTTGAGATAATGATTAAAGTTGAGGTATTATTTTTAATAGATTTTTAAACTTTATAACCTGTTCGATCTGGTTAAGTAATATAGTTTGTTGATTACAACTAAGGGATCATCATTCTAATTTCTAATTTTTAACTTCTAACTTCAGATTGTAAAATGAAGGATTCGATTTCTATCAAATTAGAGTTGCTCGATAACCTTCATGGTTCGGATGAATCAGCTTCCATCCTGAAGGTCTTACTATTGGATCTATTAGGCAAAGAAGCCGCCTTCAAGCTCGAAAATTTAACAACAGAAGAAACCATCATATTAGACAATGCGCTCCAAAGAGTATTAAATGACGAGCCTGTGCAATACATCACAGGTAAATCTTGGTTCTACGGAGTTGAATTTTTTGTTGATCAAAGAGTACTTATTCCACGCCCTGAAACAGAAGAGTTGGTAGAAATAGCAATTGATTTTGCTAAGAAGTATGGTTACAAAAATGTATTGGATATTGGCACAGGGAGTGGATGTATTGCGGTAACGATTAAGAAGAATCTTCCGGTTTTAGGGGTCTCTGCAATGGATGTTTCTAAGGAAGCTCTTGAGGTAACTCGAATAAATTCCAATTTTCATAAAACAGAAATTCAACTTTTTGAAGATAATATCCTAGACCCAAAAGAACATTTTGAAACTAAATTTGATCTTATAATAAGTAATCCACCATATATTGAGCATTGGGAAAGTGATAGAATGAGTGCAAGCACACTCAGATATGAACCAGAGTTAGCACTTTTCTCTGATAATGCCCTTCAATTTTACAGAGCAATTCTTGAATTCTCCAAAATTCACCTTTCAGCTAACGGTGCGATATTAATGGAGTGCAATGAATTCTTCGCAAATGAAATACTTGATTTAGCTATTCATATTGGCTACAGTAGCGCAAAATTACAAAAAGACATCCAAGGTAAGAATCGAATGCTAGTCATTAAAATGTCTGAAATTAATTAAAGAATTTAAGTTTCGTAGTTGGTTAATATAAAGATAGTCAAAGATATAAATATTGTAAAGTTCATATAAAAACTTCTGAATGGTTTTATTTGCTAGACTCAATTTTCGAAGTTTCATTCTCTTATATAACTCATCTCAAAACACTGTTAATCAATAATATGTAAATAATAAAAATTATACATATCAATAACTCCCCCTTGGCCCCCTCTTGCAGAAGGGGATATTGTACTAAACAACTTTTTATATCATAAATATCAGCGGTATCTACGTTCCCTTTTTTTTAAGTTATCATTTTGGTTTTGGAAGCAAAGCATTCCAGGTGAACTAACTTCTAATTTTTAATTTCTAATTTATTTTGAGTAGTAGCAATAATCTTAAAACTTATTATTAACGCCGAAACTTGAGTTACTAATTATTATTTTCCTTTCCTATTTCATTAAAAAGGTTGAGATTATGAAATTGTGTTAATCTGACATCTATTACAACTGTCTTGGACCAAGTATCCTGCCATGGATGAGGTATAGAACTTAAAGCAGATAATGGACAAAATGGAATAATTTTGATCAAGCCTCTCATAAAACCCGTTATGAAATCGATTTTACTGCCATCCTTATTTACAGTAAGTGTTTTAGTTAAATACTTGCCAAATGTTTTTCCTCTTAATAATCCCTCTGCTGTGCCAATAAAAATACCAAATACAATTGTATATAGTAAATTACTATATATAGGATTTATATTTTCAACGTCTTGTACTATTTGTTTTGGAAGTAAGATTAATAGAATGAATCCAAAGACTAAAACAAAAACAATTAAATCGATCACATAATTTAGAAATCGCTTAAGTATTCCCGCACGTTCCAGAAAAATATTTTTAAAATTAGGGTTTGAATTATCCATTGTAATACATTTTTAAATATTTGATATTTACTTCACACTTCAAATATTACAATTTTATACAACAAATCTTACCTTTGGCATCAATATTAACAAGATTTAATGAAGGTAACTGAATACATAGCCGAAGCAAAAGGCAAAACTCTAATTTCTTTTGAAATACTTCCTCCATTGAAAGGTGGCAGTATGCAGACGATATTTAAAACTCTGGACCCATTAATGGAATTTAAACCACCATTCGTTGATGTTACATATCATAGGGAGGAGTTTTTATACCAAATGCAACCAAGTGGTTATTATCAAAAAACTTCCATCAGAAAACGTCCCGGAACCGTCGGCATTTGTTCCGCTATCATGCATCGCTATGGTATCGATGCTGTTCCGCACCTGATATGTGGTGGATTCTCACAAGAGGATACTGAGAATGCTTTGATCGATCTCAATTTTCTCAATGTGCAAAATGTACTGGCATTGAGAGGTGATGCAAGAAAATTTGAAGATAAGTTTATTCCTGAGACCAATGGTCATCATTATGCAGTAGACCTCATAAAGCAGATAGATGGCATGAATCAAGGAACTTATCTGGACTCCAACATAGAAAAGGGGAGTAAAACTGATTTCTGTATTGGTGTAGCCGGTTATCCTGAAAAACACTTTGAATCACCAAATCTTGACCTGGACCTTGATTACCTGAAAGCTAAAGTTGATGCTGGTGCTGATTACATCGTCACACAAATGTTCTTTGATAACCAAGCTTTCTTCTCTTTTGTTAAAGCATGCAGAGAGAAAGGGATTAATGTACCAATCATACCTGGACTGAAACCATTGACCAAGCTTTATCAACTGAACTCCATTCCAAGACATTTCTATGTAAATCTTCCGAATGACCTTGTGAAAGAGGCTCAAAAAGCAACTACTGATGATCAATTAAAAGCAATTGGCACTGAATGGTGCATTGCACAATCTAAAGAGCTCAAGGCGAGCGGTATAGAATGTTTGCACTATTATACGATGGGTGACACCCAAACTGTTAAAAAAATCTGTTCAACAATAGCTTAAATAATAACATGACGAGTTGGTTAAATATAGATCAGGATTCTGATTTTTCAATTTATAATATCCCTTTTGGAATAGGTCGCATTAATGGTCAATTTCAAATTGTAAGTCGCATTGGTGATCATGTAATTGATCTGGATGCGCTGCAAGACATAGGCATATTTGTTGACGATGAACTTCCTTATGGGATTTTTCTTGGTGAGACACTCAATGAGTTTATCGAGTTGGGAAAACCAGTGACAAATTCAATCCGATTTAAAATTCAAAAGTTTTGTGCTGATAAAACCTTCGCTTCCGGATTTAATTATGATTTTGAAGATGTTTTCTTCGATGCTAAGAGCGTTGAAATGTCACTTCCAGTGAATATTGGTGACTATTCTGATTTTTATTCCAGCAAAGAACATGCGACCAATGTAGGCATTATGTTCAGGGGAGTTGACAATGCCTTAATGCCCAATTGGCTCCACCTTCCTGTGGCTTACCATGGCAGATCTTCCTCAATAGTAGTTTCAGGCACTCCTATAAAGAGACCCAAAGGCCAAATTCCAAATAAAGAAACCGGTATTCCCAGTTTTGGGCCAACAAAAGAAATGGATATTGAAGTAGAAATGGCATTTGTTATTGGTAAAAAAACTCTACTCGGGGATTCAATCGCTGCAGCAAAGGCAGAAGATTATATTTTTGGAATGGTTTTATTTAACGATTGGTCAGCAAGGGACATACAAAGATGGGAATATGTGCCGCTTGGACCTTTTTTAGGCAAGAATTTCGGCTCTACAATTTCTCCCTGGATAGTTACGATGGAAGCATTAGAGCCTTTTAGGACTAGCGGCCCTGATAAGATTACTGAAGTTCTTGAATATTTAGTTACTGAAGGAGATAAGTCTTTTGATATAAATATTTCTGCTTCATTACAATCTTCCTTAGGAGTCGAAACAGAGATTTGCAAGACGAACTATAAAGATCTTTATTGGAATCCGTCCCAGCAACTAGCACATCACACTGTCAATGGTTGTAATATGAATATTGGTGATTTATTGGCGTCCGGAACCATCAGTGGCGAATCGCCAGATAGTTTTGGTTCCTTACTGGAATTAAGCTGGAATGGGACAAAACCTTTGCAATTGAATGATGGAACTACCAGAACGTATCTCTTGGATGGCGACATCGTTACATTAAGGGGCTATGCAATTAATGGAGAAATAAGAGTTGGATTTGGTGAAGCTATCGGTCAGATTGTTTCCTGATCAAAAGTTAACAAGGATTTTTCTTTGATTTGATTCGAATGCTTTTTCTATCAGGCTTATTGTCTGAATAGCATCTGAAGCAGTTACCGGATTAACATCATTCTTTGCTATGTAATTATATAATTCATCAAAGAATAACATATAATTACCCGGAGCAGAAAAGGTGTTTGTCTTTCCAAATATTTCACCTTCCAGTGCATGCAGCAAACCATCCGGCTCATTTAATTCAGGTACCCAAGGCTCATGATGTGGTTTAACTCCGGAAAGCAGCGCAGATTCTTGTTCATCAGATCTCTTTTGTATAAAAGATCCATGTTCACCGTGAATTACATAACCCGGACCTATTTCTTTTGTCATGACATTGCTGATCAAGCGGACACGCAACTGATCAGGATAATATAAAATTAGTTCAAAATAATCATCCGATTGTACATCCTCACGAATTATCATTAGATCAGCATACACAGACAATGGTTGACCAAAGAGTTGTAATGTCTGATCAATAATATGGGAGCCAAGATCATACAGAGCTCCTGAACCTGGAAGATCTGCTTCTTTGTGCAATTTCCCACCAGCCTTCGGTCGGAATCTATCAAATCGAATTTCTACTTCATGGATCTTACCAAGCTGCCCATTATTTAAAATATCCTTCACCGCTAAGTAATCTCTATCAAATCTTCTGTTTTGAAAAACAGTAAGACTTACATTATTTTCAATCGCAAGTTGATTGAGTAATCTTGCTTCAGCGCTTGTTACAGTATATGGTTTTTCGACTAAGACATTTTTACCATGGATGATAGCAGCTTTAGCATGTTCAAAATGAAGCTGTATTGGTGTATTAATGACAATTAGATCAATCGTTGGATCGATGATTAATTGTTCAAAATCAGATAAAATAATAGTTGCTGGATATTTTGATTCTGGACTTTGTTCTGATCTTTTTACAATGCTCCTAAGGTTAAAACCTGGATGAGCATGAAAAAAGGGAGCATGAAATAGTTTACCACTCATTCCGAATGCACTCAATCCAACATTTATGATCTTATCCAACTGCTAATCTCTAATATTTACTTTTATCCTTTTTTGTCTGTCGCCAGGACCATTTTGATTTTAAGTTTTGCACCAATCGACATTACATCTATCAGATCCTGGATCACAAGATCTTTATCCAATCTTAACATGATAGTGGGTTCTGTCACATTGGCTGTAGCTTCCTGAACTGCAGTTTCAAGCTCATCGAAAGAGTATTCCTTTTTATCGATAAAATACCTTTTCTCAGTTGTAACTGTCAACGTGATTTGTTTTTTACTCAATACCTCAGTAGAACCAGCTTTAGGCAGAAGTATTTTGACGACATTAGGGTTAGCTACAGTAGAAACGATCAGGAAAAAGAGCAATAAAAAGAACATAATATCACTCAACGAATCTGTAAAAACGTGAGGTTTATTTCTTTTTCTATTATTTAATTTCATCAGAATAGTTTAAAAACATTGATAATAATTTTTTGAAAATCTGTTATCAATTATGCCTTTTGTAGTAGTACAGATCTGAATGATTTAACCATTTCCTGCAATTTTAGAGCATATGAGTCGATCTTAGATTGTAGCAATTGATTGCCAATGAAGGCAAATATACCTACGATCAAACCTGATCCCGAAGCAATCATTTTTTCATATAGACCACCTGATATGACTCCTATACTGATATTATCTGTAACGCTAATATTATAAAATATCTTTATGATACCGGCAATCGTTCCAACGAAACCTAGCATTGGCGCTATACCGGCAATTATACCTAGGTAATTAAGTTTACTCTCCATTTTGCCCAATTCGATATTGGCAGTATCACTCATGTAAGTTTCTATCTCAGAATATGGATACCCAATGTATCTGATTCCTTCAGCGATTACTTTTCCTATGGATGAATTATTTGATTCTGCAAAGTCTTGAGCTCCTCTAACATTGCCATTGGACAGCATTGATTTAATGTTATTGAAGAAATTTGCTTCTACCTTAGTTAAATTTGATATTGCTAACCATCTTTCTATAATAAGCGCGAAGGCTATAATCGATAGAATAAGAAGTGGAATCATTATCACGCCACCTTTCAACATTAATTCGAAAAAAGTAAGTTTCGTGGTTGGTAATGCTATGGATTGTGTCGCAGTAGTATCTACTATTTGCAATAAAAACAATTGGAAAAAGTGCATAGATTATTTTTTGTAGCGTTGTTTTAATCTTTAAAAAAACAAAGATAATATATTTAAAAAATATATCATATGTTTTTTATAAATTAATTTCAAACAGATTTATTGAATTGTTCAATCTAATGATTAAGTGTTAATTGGTTTATAACATATATTCAAAACCTATTATGCATTTATTACAATGTCAAACGACATATTTACTTAATTATTATCTTAAGTTTCGGTAGTCAAATTTTTCTTATTGAAGGTTTTTTTTAAATTTTAATAAAATGTTAGATGTTAGAAGGTAGATTTTAGATGGCTTTCCACCAATCAGATGGATATTTTTTCTATTAAACCTTTTAAAGAAAAAATATGGATCAATTGACTAACCTCCATCTAACATCTAACATCAGCCATCTACCTTTGTTTCTTAACTGCCGAAACTTGAGTTATTATTTTAAATACTGAGTATGAAGAAATACTTAGAAAGTTTTCCCCAGCGGAGATCATCAATAACCAACTACAGATAAATGATTATAAAAATAGATAGAGGTATTATTAAAATCTGCAAATAGTAGCTGAAGCTTAGCAATTACATTTCACATACTTCCATTTTATACCGAATGGAAATTCGTAATAGCCCAAATAAATTTGGTCAAACGACTTTCAGCTCGGTATTATACGACAAAATATTAGTCAATAATATAATTCTGTTTCGTATTACATCTTCAAACTGATAGCATATAACAATACGGCTGTAGCTATTCCCACATTCAAAGATTCAGCATTATTGGTTGAAGCATGATCTATTTTAATTTTTTGGTCAAGTGCCGCTATAATCTCTTGAGATAAACCATTTGACTCATTGCCGACTATCAAAGTACCTTCCTTGGGTTGATGCCATTTATTAAGTGACATGCCATCCATTACAGCACCTATTAAGGGCCTTTTAAGTTTTTGTATGTCTTCATTTGGCAGAATGGAGCATGAAACTCTGAAAAAACTGCCCATGGAAGATTGGATAAGACGCGGATGAAATAAGTCGACGCTGCCATCAGAAAGATAGATCTTCTGAATTCCGAACCATTCTGCTGTTCGGATGATTGTTCCTATATTGCCTGGATCTCTGACATTATCAAGATAAAGATGGAAAGCAAAGATGTCTTCAACGTTAATTTTATGATATTCATCCATATCGCAAATAGCCAAGATAGGTGGTGGAGTGGACATTGAAGATATCTTACTAAATTGAACATTATCTGCCCAATATATATTAAATTTGTTTAATATTATTGGATTGCCGGTATAATCTTCATTAATTATTAGATATTTTATTAGCTGAGGATTATTGAGCATGAGCTCAGATACAATTTTCTCGCCCTCGACAATAAATAATTGGTACTTTTGCCTAAATTTTTTGGAATTCAGTGAAGTAAGTACCTTTAAGTAATTTTTAGAAATTTTTTCGTTTATCATCAAAATGATGTCTTGAATAAGAATTCTTGCAAATATATCCTTTTCAGTGTTTGTTTCATGTGCCTCATGATATTTTCAGGATGTAATGTCACTCAATTTTTAAATGAAGACCAAATTTATCTTAAAAATGAGACTGTTGAACTTAAAGGCAATTTCAAATCTAATGAAAAGACTCTACTCAAGGAAAATCTAATTGCCTTAACTAATATAAAACCTTTTAAAAGGGAGGCGATTTATACTTATTACAAAAATCAAGGAAAAATTGATTCTGCAAAGGCCATCAGACGCACATTTTATCAAATGATATCAAAGGAGCCTGTGTTTTTTGATACAGTCTTTATTGAATCCATCAAAAACTCTATGACCAATTTTCTACAAAAAGAAGGTTATTTTGATGCAAAAGTGACCTATGAAACTTCAATTAAAAAAGGAAAGTTTGGCTCAGTAAAATATATTGCAGAACCTAAAAGTCAATATACCTTCAGAGATATTACATATGAAGTGAGAGAACCGGAACTAGCGGTTTTTCTCTCTCCATTTTGGGATATGTCTTTTATTAAGAGGGGAGAGGTTGTATCAGATCTGAATTATCAGAAAGAGAAGCTTCGTGTGACAGAATTAATGTTAAATAATGGATTTTATTATTTTGATCCTAGCCTGGTAGGACCTCTTGTCGCTGATAGTATCGGATTAGAAGTGAATGCTGCCTTCCGTATAAACGAAACAGATGACCGAAAGGTAGTCCAGCGTTATAAAATTGGTAGAGTCAACATCCATAGTGATTTCGATCCTAATTATAACAAGCTTTATAATTTGGATACAATGGTCAACAACTATCGTTTTCTGCAGATCAATAAGGATTTCAAAGTCAAACCTTCTACTATATTGCAGTACGTATACCTTAAAAATGGAGATTATTACTCAAAAGAGAATTTTAGTCGCACTTACAGACAGCTAAACCGACTTGGACTTTTTAGGTATATTAATGTGAATCAAGTAATTGATGATGGAGATACTACCTTACTTAATGTTGATATTTATTTGCCTCCAGCCAAAACGATGGATGTTTCCTATGACATTGACCTCAACTATGCTAATCTGCGAACATCCACTACAAAGTTGTTTTCAGTTGCAGTCCAGGCAGGTACATCTATTGTAAAAAGAAATCTGTTCAATGGCGGAGAATCTCTTCGTTCCAATTTAAGTGTAGGTTATGAAACAAGTTTTAACTCATTAGTTAATAGGGTGGATTTTAGATTTCAAAATAGTCTGAGTGTACCGAGGTTTTTGGATTTTCTTGGAATTATTTCCACTATGAAAAAAATACCTACTAAAAATGGAAGATTATTGAGTGAAAAATTCATCTCAACGCTCGATGATAGAGTGACTACTAATATTAGTGCTGATTTTGAATTTGTTAATTTTACGAACTGGTATAGATATTATAATCTAAATGGTTCTTATGGTTTTGATGTGATACAGGACAATGAACATCATTACAAATGGAATCATGTTGGTATCAACTATTTCAAACCATTTGTTTTTTCCAACTATCAGGAAGTTCTGGAAAAAAATCTATTTTTAAAGCAGAGCTTTGAGAATCCCAGATTATTTACAGGTTTACTACTCAGAGACTTAACTTACACTTATAAGTCTGTGGATGATTTATATGGCCAGAATCAAAGATTAGCAGCTTATTTTGAAGTGTCCGGTGCGGAGGTAAGTCTAGCCAATAAAATCTTTAGCAAGGATAAGGAATGGAAGTTGTTCAATACTGTTGAGTTTTCAAAGTTTGCAAAATTTTATGCCGAAGCATCCCAGACTAAGAGATTATTTAACAATATAATGGCTGCTGCCAAATTTGGAATCGGTGCAGCATATCCTTTTGGTTCCAGCAAGTCGGTGCCATATCTCAAACAATTTGAGATCGGTGGTCCCTTCAGTTTACGTGCCTTCCCTATTAGAAAGATTGGCCCTGGAAGTTATCAGGATCCAGTTCAATTGGAAAATTTTGAGAATGGTCCATACTATCAAACAGGCGATCTTAAAATTGAATTTCTGTCTGAGATCCGATTTCCTTTATTTTACATATTTAAAGGTGCATTATTTCTTGATGCTGGCAATATATGGTCTTTAACGAGTGATAATGATGTCAATCCGGGCTCTAGATTCAACTTTAATGATCAACCGTGGACACAGATTGCTATAGGATCCGGATTGGGTTTGAGAGCAGATCTTGAATTTTTTGTGTTTAGATTAGATGTTGGAACCATACTGAAGAATCCTTACAAGGATAAGATTACGGGTACATATGATCCTTATTTTAATTTTAATAATAGATTGGGTAGGCTTGAATATAACCTGGCGCTGAATTATCCTTTTTAAGAGTATAATAGTATTAGAGTACTGCAGTATTTGAGTATGATAGTATATCAATATGATGCGGGCAGAGACTAATTACGATCTTTACTGTTTTAAAAGGATTAAATGCTTTAATATAAAAATCCAAAACCTACCTTAACAACAAAATTTTCACCTAAATTAAGAGGAGCCCTACTGGTAAGATCATAATAACCACCTACATTAATACCAAATGCAAACCAATCGTATATTGGTATCCTGATGAGGGAATTAAAACCTGCTCCTATTTCATGGAAACCATTAGAATAATCTCTCAATACAATACCTTCATGATTATTGGCCTTATCCAGTTTACCCCAACCAGCGTTATATGCCAGAAATAGCTCAGGCATTGAGAATTTTGTTACGAAAAGTTTGCCAATAGTTTGCTCTACAAATAAATGTGCGAATTTATTTGACCAAAATACATTGGCAGGCATTGTTTGGAATGAATTAGGTGCCTGGATAGTAAAACTTCCTGTTCTGGAAGCCGGTGCATTGAATAGTTTCCATATTGGAGGTTGCCCCAACATATATCCCGCCTGTGCAGTAAAGTTAGTATTACCAATTAGAGTCCATCTAAAGACTTTATTGATATTTACCTCAAGACTTTGGTACTCAAATTCACCATTCAACAATCCTTTAAAACCTGCATTTAAGTTTATATTAATTATCGGATAACTGATATTACGAACTATATACCAGGTATTAAAAAAATTAACCTGCCTTCCATTGTAATAATTATATCCCAGAGAAGCTTCACTGTTGGTAAAAGGAGAACGATCATCCCCATTATGTCCTTGGAATACATAATTATAAAGAGGGTCTATTGTTTTTCTGTTAAAATTTAAATAGAAATTGTTTGGTGCTCTTTGGTATCGATAACTAAGTTCGTGGTTTTCAATTTTATTGTACAAATTACTGTAATATCGATCGAACCACACATTTCTGAATCTGAATAAATGGTTACTTTCTATATCGTTTTGGTAAGAATATTTTACCGAATTAGTTTGTAATTTATCAAAGTGCCATGCCACAGATCCTCCATATTTAAACTCTTTATCTGAACTACCATAGGCACCATAAGCTCCAAATTGAAGATGTGGCATCATGTTCATATTGGTAAGTAAACTAAGCCCGAATCTATTTTCTTCAAATAAATTTCTTCTGTACAAAGAAAAAGCTTCGATGGCGACAGGACCTACAGGTATCTGATAATTAATAAAAAAATTCATATTCTTTAAAACATAACCAATTGGTGTTTCGTCATATATATAATTTCCAAATATGTAAGCGCTACTATCAGTTTTTTCAAGAGGTATAAATCTAAGACTATCAAGATTATGACCAGCGTTTGGGTCAAAAATTGTTTTATTTGATTTGTTTGAATTAAGTGCTTTTGGTTCAAAAGAAACGTTGTCGAAAATACTCGTTTGAGTAATTTTGAAAGGAATATCTTTATCTACTGCTGATGGAAATAACAAATTAGCAGTAAATTTTAATGGAAACCATTGTCCGGCTACTGTTTTGTATTCCTGCTGTAAGATGAAAGGATATATTTCATTTGATGCATTTTCTATCCTTATCTTTTGCACTGCCCAGCCTTTGTCAGAAATTACCATCATTCCTTTAAAGCAATTGAATCTGTTGGATTTCGGCCAGTAATCAATCTTATAAAGGGTGTCACCATTTTCTTCATATACCTTATCGAGGTTGAAATGATATTTATACCATGATAAGGGAGAGATAGGATTGATATAATCTTTATTGTAAATATTCAGATAATCCCTGTAAAAGTTAAGACTCTGAACATCTTCCGGCATGATTGCAAATTCAGCATCTTTTAAACCAGCGGCTGAAGAGGCGATGACTCTTTCGAAAACCTTATCCCTTTTCTCATATTGTCTTTCTACAAGTGATTCCGCAATAAAAAAAGTCGATGGATATTTTTTTGTAGCAGACAATCCTTTAATGCTAATTGAGTCATCATTTGTATTAAATCCCACTATGTTCTTCGTATAAATCCGGCATTGGTAAAAATCAATGTCAACTATGCTAAGGTTGGGTCTGTTCTTAAGGACTTTTTTTATTACTGCGATAGCAGGTCCGTCATCAGCTGTAATGACGGCCTCCTTTAGTTCATTTTGTGAAGCTGTTAGTCGGTATACGACACTGTCTTTGGTAAAAATAGTTCTAATCGTGTCATATCCAACATATCTTATTAGGATGCTATCCCCAATGGATTTTGTAGGCAGGGTAAAGTAACCATTGATATCAGAAATGGTCATGATTTCTGGCTTGCTCAAATTCATAACAGCTGAGAAGGGAAGAGCTTCAAGAGTTTCAGCATCGACTATTCTACCTTGGCCAATTGAACTTTGTGTGAACCCAAAATATAACAATAACAAAACATTAAGTCGTATTATCTTGATAATAACCGTATTTTTGATCTTTAACAATTTGTATTTAATTAACTTTGAATGTGGATAACAAGATCGTTGCAAGTCCGCTTAAAGATATAAATCATTTTTAAAAATTGATTTTCTATTAAACTATTGAATACGTATTTAAGTTCCGAAAAAAATATATGAAGCATCTACTTACTTTTTTAGTGATTTTATTTTTGTGTCCTGCCAGTTCACAAGCACAAACTCAGCTTGATTCTGAGGCCAGAGCAATTAATAATTATGTCATCTTTAGCAATGAAAGTGCCCATGGAATGTTGATAATTCATCGATTGCTTGAATTGTATAATCAGGAAATAAATAAATACGTTGATCTCCCGCAATATCAGCTAAATTTGTTTTCCAATGAAGACTTTCCGGAGAATATTTTTCAAGATGAAAGCGGTTCATTTTACAGAATATCTCCATCCGATCTGTATGCTATGGCAATAAAAGAATCAGCTATACTGCCGGCGAAGTATGCCACGCCAGCTAATACGATAATTGGAAATATGAAAGCTATTCTTGATGATCTTGAAAAGGAACGTTATTCCATAGGAACTTTAATAGCAAATACAGATCTCAAACAGCGTTCCAATCTTAAAAACATTTATGCAGCCTTAGATGCATGTGTCCTAAAATATGATGAATTTGAAAGCCAAAGAAAACAACTTTCTATTTTGTTGTCTAAGTTTTCAGGTGAAGCTAAGAAAAATGATGCCTTTAATAAATCATTTGTTGTTCCATTCAACAATTATTCCACTTCATTGCATTTGACATTTGATGCACTTCGCAGAGAGAATACTTCAAGTGCAGTTAACTCTATGAGTACTTTGATAAAAAATGCTAAAACTCTAAAGCAAGCGCTCTCAATTGTTGACACCAAAGCATTAAACAAACAACAGGCGTCTGTACTCAACGAATTAAAGACCATTCTGGATAAACAAATTGGTCACGTCGAAGCATTTAGCAAAAACCAATCTATCCCTGCTGAATATGATCAATATGGACCTTGCTATTACTTTTACAATATATTGTTGGCAGGAACGACCAATAAATATGGTACCGGAGTCATTGAGAGAGGTAATGAATGGATCAAGATCAATGGAAGAACATTTGAATATCAATTTGAAAGACCACATTTTTATAAAGTAATTAGGCCTAAAGAAATTATTGAAGAGGAGAAGAAGGTGGCTGTTCAAGAACCTCCTAAAGTTGTTGAAAATAGGGAAGTAGTTGCAGATAAAAGTAAGTTGATTACATCATCAGTTGAAAAGTTATTGATCGAAGTTTATGATAATCAAGAGTTTGACCATGATACCATTTCACTCAATTTTAATGGTACCTGGATTCTCCAGAAGCAATTGATCACTAAGGAACCAATAAGGTTATATCTCACACTAGAAAAGGGAAAGGACAACTATTTGATACTTTATGCAGACAACCTAGGTTCCATTCCTCCCAATACTTGTGCTATCAAATGGAAGAATGAAAAAGGCAAGTTCAATGAAATTGTATTAAAATCTGACTATAATACGAGCGAAATGGTCGTGATACGACGAGAATGAGAAGAGTATTAACAGTATTAGAGTATTACAGTATTATAGTATGACAGTATTAGAGTATATCAGTATTAGAGATGAATAGTATAAGATTCTGATTGATTAACTGATTTTTTAATTTTTGATTTAATGAGATGTAATCATGAATAATCTAATTAATTGTAATACAAGCGATTATGGCAGGTAAAATTGTCAATTATAAAATTAATTAGAACATAATTTAAATGATAATTGAACTATTTATAAGTTGAAGATTGTTAGAATTGAAATCAAAAATATATAAATATGTCGTTTTTAAGAGGATTGGTCGCGGGAGTTGCCGCATGGAAATGGGGTGGTGGTTGTTTTGGAACTATCATACTGTTCGTAATATTATACTGGTTATTGGGAAAAGGTGGCTGCTTCTAAAATAAACCGAGAATGCTATTAAAACAAAAAAGGCTTTCAATGTTAATTGAAAACCTTTTTTTGTTGACCGACAAGGATTCGAACCTTGACATACAGCACCAAAAACTGCAGTGCTACCGTTACACCATCGATCAAATTTGCTTGTTAGCGGGAGCAAAGATAATGAAGCTCTCAATATTTGCAATTAAATTTTGAAATAAAATTTTAACATGCAGATAATATATTGATTATCATATTTATATGAATTAAAATACTTTGTTTAGTCACACATTTCGCACCAAACACACAAACATTTACGAAGATTCTAAGAATATTTTACAAACTTCTTCGTTAATATGTTAATTAATCCCAACTTTTAGTAATTTTGTACTTTCTTTAAAATTATAATACCATGAATAAGAAGAATCTTTTAGGAAAATTTTTCGCTTTTATCTTATTAGCTACAGTAGTTATGGGCACATCATCTTGTAATAGAGGTTATGGATGTCCTTATAATACTTCTGTTTCAAATGTCGTTAAAGTGATCAACTTTAGCATTTTTGAGTAATAATATTAGAGTACGGAACATAATTCCTAATCTTTAAATATTTAACTAAAGAGTTAAAAGCCGGTTTTATCGGCTTTTTTTCTGCCCATATGTCAAATACTATCAAAACGACAGGAGATAATTCTCCTACCTTATATTCAAGTAGATTTCAAGCCCATTATCACTCTATCCATGGGGCTTGGACAGAAACTGATGTTGTTTTTATAAAGTCCGGTTTGGAATTCGTTGCTCAAAAGAATAAGAATTTAAAAATTCTGGAAATTGGTTTTGGCACTGGTTTAAATTGTCTTGCAACTATTCAATACGCTGATCATCATGGCTTGCATGTGGACTATACGACTTTGGAAAAGTTCCCAATTGACAAGGTCGTTGTAGAAGATTTTGGTGCTCAATTAAATTCAATTGCTGGTATTGAGCTACAAAAATATAATCAAATACACCAAGCTGATTGGAATAAAACTACCCAATTGTCTACAAATTTCCAACTAAATAAATTGGAGATTGATTTTTTTGATATTCCAATCAATAAGAAGTTTGATCTTATATATTTTGATGCATTTGCCCCAGAAACTCAGCCTGAACTTTGGACTGTCGAAATGTTTGAATTGATGGCAAAGGTTTTGGTCAAAGATGGCGTGCTAACTACTTATTGTGCCAAAGGTTATGTAAAACGGAATCTCAGATCAGCCGGATTTATAGTGGAAGCATTGCCGGGACCTCCTGGAAAAAGGGAAATCACACGGGCGATCAAGATGTGATTTATAATAAGTAATCAGTAATCAGTAATTAGCAATCGGTAATTGGTAATCATTAATAACATATCCTAGTATATGACTTTTGAGTAATCTATGAAGAAATTTTAAAAAAAGTATACTGTAGGGACAGGTCGTGATCTGTCCTTACAGTATACTTCTTAAAATTGATTACAAATCTTCATTCCTACTTCAGGGACTTCCGATCTGCAACAGTTGTCTCACCCTGCGACGCTTTGGCTTTGGCAGGCAAGCATAACCCTCTCACCCTCTCACTTTCTCAACTTCTCACAATATTTAAATAAAAATTTAGAAAACTTGGTTGAGAAGTAATATTTTCACACCATATGTTGGATAGGGGACAAATGTACGGTGATGGTTTTTTTGAGACCATGTTGATGATTAATGGCAAAGTTGCATTGATCCATCTGCATCATGAGCGCATACTTAAAACGGCACACAAATTAAAATTAATCCTGCCGGAAGAGCTTTTGGATTTAACGAATTTTGAGATTTTGCTCAGAGAATTTAAAACAACAGGGCATGCATTAAGAATTAGATTAAATATTATTCGTAATGGAAATGGTTTTTATCTGCCGCAACACCATACTGCAACTTACAATTTTAATGTTCAGCCTGCTGTTAACCCATCAAATCAAGAGGGGCAGATAATCCATTTGGTCGGAATCGCTGAAAGTGTAACTATTTACTCCAAAGGATTGTCCAATTATAAGACAATTGCTAAGTCAGAACAAGTCCTGCTATCGCTTGAGTGCAAAGAGAGATGTTTGGATGATTTATTAGTTTTGAACGAAAAAGGAGAAGTAGTAGAATGTATCTACTCAAACATTTTTTTTATCCAAAAAGATGGTATCATTGTTACTCCTTCTCTTGAAAGTGGTTGTCTTGATGGTTGTATGAGGAAGTATTTGATTGAAAATCAGAAGATTATTAATCTTAAAATTAAAGAAAAAAGTATTTATCTTTCCGATTTAAGTACTTACATTTCGTGCTTTATTACCAATTCAGTTTCAGGATTAAAGTCTATAAGTGCCATTAATAGTCATAACTTTGAAGATCAAGAAATTATTGATATCAACCATATAAATAAATTAATTCTAAAACTTTTCATTTAGAACAAATTCATCAATTTCAACTTAAGTTAAATGCAAAAAATACTAATAGCCAATCGAGGCGAAATAGCCGTAAGAATAATAAAAAGTTGTAAAAAGATCGGTGTCAAGACTGTAGCGATCTATTCAGATGCAGATGCTAATGCATTACACGTTCATACTGCAGATGAAGCTTATCATATAGGCAGTAATGCGCTGAATGAGAGCTATTTGAACGCTGAGAAGATCATTGAAATAGCTATAAAAT
Source organism: Candidatus Brachybacter algidus (assembly GCF_016707225.1). NCBI lineage: Bacteria > Pseudomonadati > Bacteroidota > Saprospiria > Saprospirales > Saprospiraceae > Candidatus Brachybacter > Candidatus Brachybacter algidus. The sequence continues at coordinate 1,122,660 of NZ_JADJID010000001.1, forward strand.
CTAATTCGGACGGCATTCATCCAGGTTATGGATTTATGAGTGAAAATGCTGAATTTGCGTCAATGGTTAACGATGCCGGAATAATCTTCATAGGACCAAGTCCGGAAGCCATTACTACAATGGGAAATAAACTTGCCGCTAAAGAGGCTGTAAAAGCTTTCAATATTCCTATGGTTCCTGGTTCTCAGGGAGTTTTGAACAATAAGGAGGAAGCCAGAAAGGCAGCTCAAAAAGTAGGCTATCCTGTGCTAATTAAAGCGGCTGCCGGAGGAGGTGGAAAAGGGATGAGAGCTGTTGATGTAGATGAAAACTTTGATGAATCATATGACAGGGCCGTAAGTGAAGCGATTTCAGCATTTAAAGACGGTGCAGTCATGATTGAAAAGTATCTGGTCAAGCCAAGACATATTGAGATCCAGGTTATTGCCGATAATCATGGAAATGTGTGTCATTTATTTGAAAGGGAATGTTCCATCCAGCGCAGACACCAGAAAGTAATAGAGGAAGCGCCCAGTGCAATTTTGACAACTCAGATGCGCTCAGAAATGGGCGCTGCAGCTGTCAATGCCGCAAGGGCTTGTAATTATAGTGGAGTGGGTACGGTTGAATTTTTAGTGGATGCTGACATGAATTTCTATTTTTTGGAGATGAATACCAGACTTCAGGTCGAACATCCTGTCACAGAAATGATTACCGGTTTAGATTTAGTGGTGGAGCAAATAAAAATTGCAAGAGGGGAGGAGCTGTCATTTACTCAGGAGGATTTGAAAATCCATGGGCATGCAATGGAACTCAGAGTATATGCAGAAGATGCTTACAATAGTTTTCTTCCTTCTGTAGGAACGTTAATGGAATATAAGGAACCTGAAGGAATAGGTATTAGGGTCGATAGTGGTTATGTGGAAGGAGATGATATTCCTGTCTTTTATGATCCTTTGATCTCCAAGTTAGTTGTTTGGGCAGAGGATAGAGCAATGTGCGTTGAAAAAATGAAAGCAGCTATTTCAGATTATAACATACGTGGCTTGGAGACCACTCTGCCATTTGGTCATTTTGTAATGAACCATGTTGCTTTTGTGAGTGGTGATTTTGATACAGGATTTGTCTCGAAATATTTTACTAAAGAAGATCAAGATGATCAAGAGCGTGAGCTTGGAAGAATAGCTTCGATGATAGCTAGCAAATTAAATGAAGATGCTCAAGATTATAATGTATACAGTAAAAGTATGCCTTCAAATTGGAGGAACAATGCTATTTGACAGTATCAGGATTATAATGAACGTGCATATTGATCCATATAGCTCTTGACAATCTAAATATAAATGCGTAGAGAAAAAATATTACTGCCATCACCAGTAAAAATGCAACGTCCACACCAAATCCAAAAACGAAGAAAAATAATGCAAAAAAAGTAAAGATCAAAACAACTGATAAAAGGTAGCCGATGTACATCGCACCCCAGTAAAATCCCGGTTCCAGAGTATATTTCTGGCCACAATTACTGCAGGTGTCATTCATTTTAAACCAACCTTTGAAAGAAAGTATTTTAGTTGGAAATAGATCGGCATTATGGCATCTAGGGCATTTGAAGCCAAGAATGCTATTTATTTTAGAACCTTTTTCAAACATTTCAGATGTTTATTTTATCTAAGAATTAACTTCTCACGTTCAGGTCCTGTAGAAATAATCGTGAAGGGAACTCCAAGTCTTTTTTCAATGTCTGTAACAAAAACCCAGGCTTCAACCGGAAGATTTTCTGTTTCAGTTATATTTTCTAATGAAGAATTCCAACCTTTGTAATCCTTATACACACACTCCATTGATTGTTCAAGATCATAAGGAACCACATTGGTTTCTTCTCCATTTACTTTATAACAAGTAGCAGCCTTCAGTGTTTCAAAATTATTTAAGACATCCAACTTAGTCATCACTAGCTGAGTAACGCCGTTTAGCATTATGCTGTACTGTAGTGTTGGCAAATCGATCCAACCACATCTTCGAGGTCTTCCTGTTGTGGAACCAAACTCATTGCCTTCCTGACGGATTTTCTCACCAATTTCATCATGCAACTCTGTAGGGAATGGTCCCGAGCCGACTCTGGTGCAATAAGCTTTCGTTATTCCAATTACTTCTCCTATTTTATTTGGAGCTACACCCAAGCCACTGCAAACCCCGGCTGTGATCGTATTAGAAGAGGTCACGTATGGATAAGTACCATGATCAATGTCAAGCAAAGAGCCTTGTGCACCTTCTGCAAGTACTTTTTTTCCAGATTCTATCGCATTATTGATATAGTATTCACAATCAATTTGCTCTAATTCTTTAATGGTTTCGACACATTGAAACCATTTCTCTTCCTCAGTGGCAAGATCATATTCAACTTTACCGAATTGTTTGGCTAGAGATAAATGCTTATCCTTCAACTTGTCGTATAACTCTCTGAAATTTGGTTTGAAAAGATCCCCCATTCGAAGACCATTTCTTCCGGTCTTGTCCATGTAAGTTGGTCCAATACCTTTTAATGTTGACCCAATTTTTTCTATACCTTTTGAAGATTCAGAAGCTAGATCCAAGAGCCTATGGGTCGGTAGAATTAGGTGAGCCTTCCTGCTGACCTTCATTCTTGATTTATAATCTATATTAAGATTACGTAAATTATCAAGTTCTTTAGTAAGAGTGATTGGGTCTATGACAACACCGTTACCGATGATATTCATGATGTGGGGTCTAAATATTCCACTTGGTACTGTATGCAGTACAAATTTTTGGCCATCGATCTTCAATGTATGACCTGCGTTTGGGCCACCCTGAAATCTGCAGACCAAATCATATTTCTCAGCAAGGTAGTCAACAATCTTACCTTTACCTTCATCACCCCATTGCAATCCTATTATTACGTCTATTTGTTTACCGGACATGTTCTTATTTTAAAAGCGCACAAAAATAGTAATTATTACTGCTTTTTATATATGTTAATTTTTAATTTGTTAAAAATAATTCAGAGAGTTAAGCAGGTATTTGGTTTGAAGCTTTTTTTGAATTTTTTGTAACAATGTAAAACCCTATCAAACCACCAATAAAAAGTAAAGTAGCGATAATTTCTGCTTGCGAAAGCGCCATATCACCAAAATAAAATTTGTCATTGACACGGATCTTTTCGATGAAAAATCTCTCAAAGCCATTCAAAATGCAATAGACAAAGAATAATTGGCCCGCTACTTTTAATTTTTTTCTGATAGACCATAGTATGCCGAAAATAATAAATGCAAAAATAGTTTCATATACTGGAGTAGGGTAGACTCCTTGAGCAAGTTCATTACAATATTTTCCTACACAGTCAGGGATCTTTACGCCTTCCATCGCAACATTTCTGGGATATGTATTGGACCACAACCAATCAGGAAAGACGAACCACGATGGTTTCGGACTTGAAGCAACTATGCCCCAATCACCATCTCCTGATAATTGACAACCAATTCTTCCTATCCCATAACCGAGCATCAATGCCGGTGCCGTAGCATCGCATATATCCAGCGTTTTGAATCCAAATTTCTTTGCATACCAGGTTACTGCAAAGAATGCAACGATCAGACCACCGTATATAGCAAGTCCACTTCCTGAAAATAATGATTGAATCGGTTCACGTATGAACATCTTGATAGAATCAACGCTTTCAAAAAGTGCAAAGATTTTTGCTCCAATAACGCCGGAGACAGCAGCCATAATTGTGATATCCCCAACTTTTTCGTGCGGATAGACTATGCTGGTTTTGCCGTCTTTTGTTATTTTTAAAGGCTTTAATCTACCATTTGATTCTTGTCTTTTGACTTCCAGGCCTAGGAAATAACTGCTGATAAGTATAGCAATGGCCATCATGAAGCCAAACATTTTTATGATGGACGCCCAGTTGTCCGTTGCAGTGCCAAATAGATCATGAAAGACGTAGGATAAATCAGGATACATTCAATTTATTTTTATAGATAACGTTTAAATCTGTCTAATCACCTTTTTGGAATTTGCTATGACTTGCATCTTTCATTGATGATTACTTTTTGTAAAGGTGCTTATTTTTTATGATTTTGTTAAATGGATTAAAACAATAATTTTGCACTTTTAACTATTAATTCATTTAGACTGTTCTAAAATACAATTAAATCAAAGAATGAGAATATATATCCTGTTGGTACTAGCTTTTATGATCGCATCATGTTCCAATTCAAAAAGAACAGCTGCTTCAAAATCTAAAAATACTCAAACTGATCAGGTTGCAGTAATTAAGGATTCTGTGGAAGTTCCAGTTGTGAAAATGAAGAAACTTGAGATAGGTGGCATACTACGTCCATTGCACATAGATTTTGATCTAGTAGAAATGAAAGGGGACATGGAATTGCAGAATAAAAGTGATAATTATTCCTTTACATTTAATATCAGGATGAGGAAGGATAGTATCATCTGGATGCAATTAAAGAAATTCGGATTGGAAGGGGCAAGGGTTCTCGCTACAAAAGATTCACTTTTTGCTGTTGACAGGCTTCACAGAACATTTTTAAAGAAAAGTTGGTCCCAGATCCAGACACAAATGAATGCTCCTATTGATTTTCAGGTGTTGTATGAGATAATTGCAGGAAATGCGGTGTATTTTCCAAAAGGAATAGATAGCCTAAGAACGACTGAAAATATGAAATACTTATCTAGCCAGAATGATGATAAAAGAATTGAGATCGGTATCAATGCAGTTTTCAATGAGATGATAACTTATGTAATTCGTGATCTTAAGAAAGAAAATGTCGTAAATATCAAATTAGGAGATTATAAATTATTATATGATGAAAAAAAGTTTTCTTACCTTCGTGATATTGAGATACTTTCAGATAATGTAAAACTACTATATGTCAATCTTGCTTTCGACGAAGTCAATAGAAATCAATCCTTTAAAACACCTTTTGAGATTCCTGTCGGGTATAAGCCTATGGAATAGCAATAAATCATCTTTCATACTGCTAATTTTGTTTTTGGGATGTGGATATTTGTCTGCCCAGAATGCCAATGATCTTGAATCAAAAAAGAAGAAGGTAGAACAAAATATTAAAAAAACTCAAGATCAATTACAGCAAACTAAAGATAGTAAAGCTTCTACGCTCAAAGATTTTAATTCAATCCAAAAGAAAATTGACTCAAGAAAGGGTACTATTGAAGAAGTTCAGACAGAAATTCAATATGTAAGAACAATCATTGATGATAAAAATGATGCTATTAATAGTTTAAAATCTGAGATTATAAACTTAAAGAAGGAGTATGCAAAAATCATGAGAAGTGCATACAAAGCAAGTCTTATGACAAATGAGTGGATGCTTATAATTTCATCAACCAGCATGAATCAGGCCTTCAACAGATGGATGTATCTGCGGACTATCAAAAAGAATCGAAAAGCCAAGGCCTTTTCGATAGCTCAAAAACAACTTGCTATCGAAGTGGAATTAGCAAGTCTTGAAAACATGAAATCAGGAAAACAAGTATTGTTGAATAAGGAGGAGAAACAATCAAATCTTCTTCTAAATGACCTTAAGAAAAAGAATACTGTACTTTCAAATCTAACAGTAGAGGAAAAAAAGTTGATAAATGATCTAAATCGTCAGAAAAAACAGCAAAGAGCGATTGCAAACGATATTGAGAAAGCAATAAGAAAAGAAATTGAGAAAAAGGAACGTGAAGCCCGCGAGCTGGCTGCAAGAGAAAGGAAAAAGGAGAAAGAAAGAGCTGCAGCCATAGAGGCAGCCAATGCTAAAAAGGAAGCTAAATCTGCAGATGTTGTAATAGCAACTGAAAATGTTGAAGAGGTAAAGAAAGAAGCTACGGTTATTAAAAGTACAAAAGTAACCGAAAAGAAGGAACTTGTAATGTCTGAAACTCCTGAGAGTGCTAGCATATCTTCAGATTTTCAAGCTAACAGAGGAAGTTTTGCCTGGCCGGTTAAAAGAGGTGTAATTGTTAGACGATTTGGCAAGCAAGTACACCCTGAGTTAAGCCACGTTGAAATTATAAATAATGGAATAGATATCAAAACGGATGCCAATGCAGAGGTCACTGCCATATTTAATGGAGAAGTAGTTCACATTGCATTTCTATCAGGATATAAGAATACTGTTATGGTCAATCATGGTAAGTATTACACGATATATTCAAACTTAGAGTCTGTCAATGTTGACAAAGGACAAAAAGTAAAAAAAGGAGATTCAATAGGAAGGGCTGCAGTAAACGGAGACACGGGCAATACTGAAGTACATTTTGAATTATGGAACAAACAGAATCCTTTGAATCCTTCAATATGGTTAAAAAGCAGATAACTTCTAACCCTACTTAAACATCACAATTTATCGATACTTATTTTTGAGATCTTAGTATACCCATAAAAAGGCATGACCAACCAATAATATAAAATAATCCTCCAACTGGGGTCAAAGGGCCGATTATCGTCATGTTTTCAAAACCAGTAACTGCCTTTGTAGAAAGAATGTATAAAGAGCCGGAGAATAAAATGATACCGATTATAAAACTACTTGCCGCAAAGGATATGTATTTGGATGGCTTATGTTGATATAGAAGATATGCAAGAATGATAGCCATAACATGATAAAATTGGTAACTAACAGCAGTGTGATAGCTATTCAAAGATTCAGGTGAAATTAAAGGCTTGAGACTATGAGCTCCAAAGGCACCCATAATCACACCGAGTGCTCCTAATATTATTCCAATTAATAACTTGATTTTCACTTAGTTGGATTTTATATATTTTAACTACGATTATTGGTTGAGGATATTTCCTGACAAATATAAGAGTTCGAGTTCATTTGATTTAGCTAAATATAAAGCATCAATATACCTAAAATTAGCATCTGTATAAGATTGCTGTATTTGTTTAAATTCAAAACCATTCGTTACTCCAACCTGAAATCTTGCCAACCCAATACTAATATTTTCTTCAGCATTTTTAACATTATCCTCCTGAAGCTTTGTCAGATTGATAGAGTTTTGGTAATTTCTGTAATATTGCTCTAGATTGCTTAATAGTTGAATTTCAGTATTTTGTCTTGAGAGTTCAATTTGTTTGGTTTCCAACTCTGCATTTTTAATCTGACTCTTGATGGCCTTACCATCATAAATCGGAATAGAAATAGTTACTCCACCAGCTAATCCATTGGAAGAATTGACTCTGAAGAAACCACCTCCGTTATCAGCTCTGGTATAAGAGTATCCTAAACTACCCAATATTGTAGGTTTTAGTAACCCTCGGATATCTGCTTCTTTATTTAATGCCAAGGCGTAATTAATTCGATTGCGCATTAGTTCTACATTTCTTTGTGTAAAACTATTCATGATTTCCTCTTTATTAATGTTGTTCAAGACAAAAGTTGTATCTGATATGATGATGGAAGTATCAGTAGGAAGGTTCATTAAGGTGTTGATTTGTATGCTGATATTATCCAAAGCAACTTTGTAGTTTTCTATATTTGTCAGATACTCGTTTTGATCCAATTGTGCCTGAAGTACTTCCACTTTATTACCTGTTCCAATTTCTAATTTATTGGAAGCCAGTTGTAATCTTTGTCTTGAATATTCAATTGCAACTTGCGTGGTCTTAATAAGTTGCTTTTGCCGAATGGCCTGATAATAAAGGCTTCTAACCTGGTAAATAAGGTTTTCGGATATTTCTCTTTGATTCAGATCTGCAGCGTCAACAAGAATTTTAAATCTTTCGTAGAGATTTTGATTACGACCTCCATTATAAAGCGTCATATTACCGAATACCCCTGCAGAAATAGAATTATTTAGCTTAAACCCATTTTTAGTAACACCATTTGCAGATTCATTCACATTTGCAGTATAGGAGACATTATCTCCAGCATCTAAAGTTACATTTGGTGTTAGACCTGCATTTCCTTTTGTGTAATTGTTTTTTGCTATCTCTACGTTGATAGCATCTGCTTTTTTTGCAAGATTTGATTCAAGGATCTTCACCTCATATGATTTCAGTTGGTCAGATTCCTGTCCATTTAGTCCTAGATAAGCCCTTAGAGATAATATCAGAAACATTGATATTCTAATGTAATGCATAGTAGTTGTTTTAAATAGTAGCGACATCCTGTACCAATTCATCGCCCTCCTCGATCGGATGCGGTTTTTTCCTTGAAAAGTAGGTGTAAAGGGCGGGTATTACAAATAATGTCAATATCAAAGAAAAGAGAATTCCACCTACAATGACTACTCCAAGTCCTTTTCTACTGGCTGCTCCAGCACCAAATGAAATTGCAATCGGCATTGCACCAAGTGAAGTAGCAAGACTGGTCATCAAGATCGGTCTTAATCTTGCCGATGCACCTTCTATAATTGAAGTCATTTTGGACTTTCCCGTTTCTCTTATTTGATTTGAAAACTCCACTATTAAGATTCCATTTTTTGTAACAAGCCCTATGAGCATGATGATACCAATCTGACTAAAGATGTTCATGGTTTGATTAAAATACCACAAAGAAAATATCGCTCCTGCAAAGGCTAGTGGAACAGTAAACATAATTATAAGCGGATCAATAAAGCTTTCAAACTGTGCAGCCAATACAAGATAAACTAGCAACAAAGCAAGAATCAACGCAAACATAATGTTTGAAGAGGATTCTGCATAATCTCTTGATGCCCCTGTAAGATCTGTAGAAAAAGAATCGTCAAGCAGGTCATTTGATATTTTTTCCATAGCATCTATTCCATCAGCAATGGTCTTACCTGGAGCAAGCCCTGCAGAAACTGTTGCCGATTGGTAAAGATTGTTGTGATATAGTTGAGGAGGGCTGCTTATTTCTTCTATTTTTACTAAATTATCAAGTTGTACTATTTCTCCACTTATTGTTTTAAGAAATAATGATTTTAGGTCAATCGGAGCATCTCTATTTGCTCTGTCAAATTGACCAATTACTGAATATTGTTTACCATCCTGAATATAATAGCCATATCGTTGGCCAGAAAAAGCAGTTTGGAGTACTTGAGCGACTTCTCCGACTGAAATACCTAATACTTTTGCTTTATCTCTGTCTATAGTGACATTTAACTCAGGTTTATTGAATTTAAGATTTATGTCATTTCCTTGAAATGTTGGATCGGTGCTGACACGATTCATAAATTCAGGGATTACTTCTTTTAACTTTTCAAAATTAGGAGCTTGTAATACAAATGATACAGGTAATCCACCCCTTGGTCCTCCTCCTGCTGATATTGTCTGATCTTGAATTGCAAATACTTTTGCGTTAGTAACACTTTTTAAAATGCGATTGACCTGATTTACAATATCTTGTTGGCTTCTTTCTCTTTCTGATGCATCCACCAGTCTCAATCTGACAAAGCCGGTGTTTGGAGCACCTGATCCTGAAAACCCTGGTGCTGTAACAGAAAGTAAGATATCTAATTCCGGAATTGAATCTCGAAGAGTTGTCACCAATGACTGAATTATGCCATCTGTAAATTCGAAAGAAGATCCTTCAGGCGCTGTTAATGCCAACCTAAAGGCATTTCTATCTTCGAGCGGTGCTAATTCATTTTTAAGTTTTCCAAAAAATATCCAAACGATACCAATGGCGGCTGCAATGATCACAAATGCCCACCACCTTACTTTCAAAAATGCGGTTAAACTATTTTTGTATCCTGATTCCATTTTTTCAAAGAATGGTTCTGTAACTCTATACAACCAACCATGTTCATTGTTCTTCTTTGTTAGATATGCATTAAGCATAGGCGTGAGTGATAGAGAAACAAAGGCAGATATCAAAACAGATGATGCCAGGACAATACCAAATTCACGGAATAAGCGACCGACAAAACCTTCCAGAAATATTACGGGCATGAACACCGCAGCAAGTGTAAAAGAGGTAGAAATAACCGCAAAAAATATCTCATTCGCTCCATCTATAGCAGCTTTTTTGGGTGCCATACCTTTTTCAATCTTTTTATAGATATTTTCTGTTACGACAATACCATCGTCCACTACAAGCCCAGTGGCAAGTACTATAGCAAGGAGTGTCAAAACATTGATAGAGTAACCCATCACATACATCACAAAAAAGGCACCTAATAAGGAAACAGGTATGTCAATCAGTGGTCTAAAAGCAACGATCCAACTTCTGAAGAATAGAAAAATGATGAGGACAACCAGACACAACGAGATAATGAATGTCTCCTCAACTTCAGATATTGAATTTTTAATAAATAGTGTATTGTCCAAAGCTATATTTAGAGTGATATCCTTTGGTACATCTTTTTTGATTTGCTCTAGTCTCTTATAAAATTCATCTGCTATTTCAATATAATTAGAACCGGGTTGAGGCACCAGGGCAAGAGCGATCATAGGAATATTACTTTCCCGTAGGATTGTTTCTTCATTTTCCGGACCTAACCTTGCTTCACCTATATCTTTCAGCCTTATGTCGCGACCATCAGGGTAACTTTTGATGATCATATTATTAAACTCAAGAGGAGTGCTTAATCTACCAATTGTTTTGATGGTTAGCTCTGTTTCATTTCCTGTGATTTTTCCTGAAGGAAGTTCTACATTTTGTGCTTGTAATGCATTTGAAACATCAATGGCTGTGAGTTGATATGACGCTAGTTTCGATGGCTCCAACCATAATCGCATTGCGTATTTCTTTTGACCCCAAATCTGTAAACTAGATACGCCTGTAATAGTTTGTAATTTAGGTCCAAGAACATTTTCGGCGTAATCACTTAAATCCATATGATTTCTAGTACTACTTTGTACAGTCATAGAGATGATTGCATCTGAATTTGCATCAGCTTTGGATACGATAGGTGCACCATCCAGATCTTTGGGTAGTTGCCTTGCAGCTTGCGATACTTTGTCTCTTACATCATTGGCAGCACTTTCTAAATTTGCCGAAAGATCAAATTCGACGGAAATATTAGAAGTTCCCTGATTACTCGAAGAAGAAATGGTTCTGATACCTTGGATACCATTCAAAGCCTTTTCAAGCGGTTCGGTGATCTGAGATTGAATGATATCGGCGTTCGCCCCGGGGTAACTCGACCTTACATTAATGATCGGTGGATCTACAGATGGGAATTCACGCACACCCAAAGATTTAAATCCGATGAAACCAAATAATAAAATTACAAGGTTCATTACAATAGCCAGAACAGGCCTGTTAATACTTATAGTCGATAAACTTGCCATTGAATTATAGAGTTTTAGAAGGTTTGACGGACATACCTTGTTTTAACATGATAATACCAGTTACAATTAAGCTGTCACCTTCCTTAACACCACTCTCAACACGCACATTTTTGTCGTCTCTATCAGAAATTATAATCTCTTTTTCTTCAGCTTTACCATTTTTAATGATATACACTTTTTGTCCTTTCAAAATAGGTACAACTGCCGATGTAGGGATTTGAATAGTTTGAATATCTTTGGTTACGTCAATATTAATCTTAACAAAATTGCCGGGTAAAAGCCCACTTTTATTTTCTGCTATACCTCTGATGGTGACTGATCTCGTATTTAAATCTATTTGGGGGTCAATGGTTGCGACTTTTGCAGTTAATTTATTGCTGTTACCTTCTGATGTGAATTCAAAAGGTTGACCTACTTTAAATTCATTGAGGTATTTTTCTGGGGCCGTAAATTCAATTTTAATAGGGTTAAGTTGCTGTAATGTTGCCACAACTGTTGATGGACTAACATAACTTCCTAATGCAATACTTCTAAACCCAATTATCCCACTGAACGGAGCTCGAATTTCTGTTTGAGAAATTAAAGATTCATAATAGTTGATATCTGTTTGGTAGCTTAAGACCTGATTCTGAGCAATATCAAAATCTTCTTTGCTAGTTCCTTGAATTGCTAAAAGTTTTTCTTGTCTAGAAGCTTTGTCTTTAGATAATGTTAAAGCTACCTTGGCTTTGTTCAATTGTGCCCTGAGATCTTTGTCATTTAGTTTTACCAACAATTGCCCAGATTTAACATAACTACCTTCTTTAAAGTAAATTCCTACGACTTTACCTGATCCTTCAGAGGCAAGTTCTACTTTTTCATTTGGTAGGATGGTTCCAGTTGATTGTATTTCATTTGCTGCCTTTTGGTTTTTTAATACCATAATATCAACGGCTAAAGCAGGAGTATCCATTTTTTTACCATTACTTGCATTAGCATTACCTTCATTTGGAGTTGGAAAAAATAATGATTTTATAATAAAAAGAGATGCTATGATTATAGCTATAATAATGAAAACCGAATATTTACGCATGCAATATTGTTTAGTATAAAAGAGGTTGCCGTGATTTCAAATATAAGTTAGTTAACGATATATGGGCTTTATTGTTTAAATAATTATATTAAAATTATACTAAATCAAAAGCAAAGTTGTAAGTTTCATAAATTTCCTTAAAATTTATTAATTTTACTTTTATGAGTGAAGTATTACAAAATTCTATCTCTTCCCGAGATGGTCAAACATTCGTGTTTGATACGTTTGATAAAGTTAAAACGGTATTCGAAAGCCAAATTGCTAATCGCCAGAATGTAAAAAATCGAAGTGCTGAGGAAAGAAAGGATAAATTAAATTTGCTTAATAATGAAATACTAAAACATCGCACAGAAATCGAAGAAGCACTTTTCAAAGATCTTAAAAAGCATTCGATTGAAGCAGGTTATTCAGAGATATTCCCAACCTTATCTGAGATCAGAAATATTTCTCGAAACTTACGAAGGTGGATGAGAAGCAACCCTGTTAAGAATTCATTACCCTTTATTGGCTCTAAAAGTAAAATATTACTCGAACCCAAAGGAAATTGCCTGATAATTACTCCTTGGAATTACCCCTTCTACCTTAGTATGACGCATCTGGCAGTTTGTATTGCTTCTGGAAATGTGGCGATATTAAAAACTTCCGAATATTCTCCAAATGTTTCCAAAGTAATCAAAGAAATATTAAGTGGAGTATTCGAAGAGGATGAAGTAGCAGTCATATTTACTGGGGCAGAAGTTTCAACAGAAATGCCAAAACTACCCTTTGACCATATTCATTTTACCGGTTCTACAAATGTAGGAAAGCAAATAATGAAGAACGCTTCCACTAATTTGACTTCTGTTACTTTGGAGTTGGGCGGTAAATCACCTGTAATTATTGATGAAAATTATCCAATCAAAGATTGTATTAAACAAATAGGGTGGGGTAAATTTCTAAATGCCGGTCAAACATGTATTGCGCCGGATTATATTTTAGTTCACAAGGATAAAAAAGATGAATTTGTTGATAAGTTGTCTACCTATCTTAAAGATTCGTTTGGAGAAAAATCTACTGATTCTGAATTTCTAACAGGGATTGTAAATAAAAGCCATTTCAAAAGAATTGAGAATTTAGTTCAGGATGCAGTTTCAGATGGTAATCAGATTGTCTTTGGAGGCAAAATGGATAAAAGTCGGTTGGCTTTTGGGCCTACATTGCTTATGATGAATAGTTCTGCAGCTATTATGGAAGAAGAGATATTCGGTCCTGTTCTTCCGATCGTATTATACAATGATGTAGAAGATGCGATCAAATTTATTAATAAAAAGCATAAACCATTGGCTATGTATCTATTTAGCAATGATAAAAAATGGCTAAATGAAGTTTTATTAAATACATCGAGTGGAGGTGTTTGCATTAATGACACTATGGCACATTTCGTGCAAACATATTTACCTATGGGAGGTGTAAATCACTCAGGAATAGGCAAGTCTCATGGATATTTTGGTTTTAAAGAATTTTCAAATGAGCGCGCCGTTCTTAAGTCCTACATAAAAGGTGGGATTACTTGGCCATTTCAGTTTCCTTATACCAAGTTGAAGAAAAATATTCTTGAAATATTAATAAAATATTTTTGAATTTTTGAATGCTGTAGAATCGGAATACAAAATCATCACCTCCAATATAAAAATATTGCAAATCCAACCAATCAAGATAAATTAACGTCATTGGTTGTATACAAGATTTATAAAAATTAACTGATAAATAAAATGAAACAACTTATTCTTTTTGTAATGCTCGCTTTTTGCATTACATCTTGCAGTAAAAGTGAAGACAATCTAAACACACTTAAAGAATATGAGTTTCCTCAAAAGTGGGTTTTAGTTCAAATGTCAGGAGATATTCCTAACTCTGTTACTACCGGTGATCAGATGAGTTGGCAAGAATATTATTTATTGAAACAGGATGGAACTTTTATCAAATCAAGAACAAAGGATGGTGTTACTTTTATTAAAAATGGAACTTATGCTTTTGATCTTAGAAAAGAAGGAAATTACCTCATAACTACTTTTTCTGAAGCAAATATACTTGTTGCAACTTGTTATCAGGGTTTATCAGAAGAGTTATGGTTGCAAACAAATACCAGAGCTATAAGCAGCTGGTCCCAATGCGATGGGCCAGGTTTAATTTACGAAAGAACGGAATAGCAAAATAGTCTTCAATAAAAAAAGGGAATCAAATAAATTGGTTCCCTTTTTTTTATACATAAATGATTCAATAGCATTTAAAACAATTCTTCGACATCATGATATTCAAGGTTAAATGCATCTGCGACACCTTTGTATACGACCTTTCCATTAACGATGTTTAGACCTTTCTTCAACGCGGCATTTCTATTACAAGCTTCTTTCCATCCCAAATCAGCCAAAAGAATGGCATAAGGAAGTGTTGCATTGGTAAGTGCTAAAGTGGAAGTAAATGGCACAGCGCCAGGCATGTTGGCTACACAATAATGCACAACATCATCTATAATAAATGTAGGATCTTCATGCGTGGTAGGTCTACAAGTTTCTATACAACCGCCCTGATCTACCGCCACATCAACAAGCACCGTCCCAGGGCGCATTTCTTTAAGCATGTCTCTAGTGATTAAATTAGGAGCTTTAGCTCCGGGTATTAATACTGCCCCAATAATAAGGTCATGAGTTTTGATAAGCGATCTAATATTGTATTCATTTGAGAACATTGTAACGACATTTGCAGGCATTACGTCATTTAGGTATCTCAATCTGTTTAGACTTACATCCATTATTACTACTTGAGCTCCAAGTCCTGCTGCCATTTTTGCAGCTTGTGTACCAACGACTCCACCACCTAGTATCAATACCTTGCCTGGAGGTACGCCTGGTACTCCTCCAAGAAGTACACCACGACCTTTGATCGGTTTTTCAAGATATTTGGCTCCTTGTTGAACGGACATTCTACCTGCCACTTCAGACATTGGAATCAAAAGAGGTAGCGATCTATCTGGCATTTCAACAGTTTCATATGCCAGGCAGATACTTTTTTTATCAATCATTGCATTTGTCAATGGCTGATAAGAAGCAAAATGAAAATAAGTAAATAGTAATTGGTTCTCCTTAATCAAATTATACTCTGATTCAATAGGTTCTTTTACTTTTATTATCATTTCAGCGATGCTATAAACTTCTTCTATAGTACCTAAGATTTCAGCTCCAGCCTTAACATATTCTTCATTCGAAAAGCCACTGCCTTCACCTGCATGAGTTTGAACATATACTTTATGCCCTTTTTTGCTAAGTTCAAGCACACCAGCAGGAGTTAATGCTACTCTGTCTTCATTCTTTTTTATTTCCTTAGGAACACCTATTATCATTATGTTTTATTTAAAGTTATTTTAGTAATTTTTCGTAATCTGAAATTTTAAAATTAGATACTAGACACAAGACACAAGAGTCTAGTATCTATTTCGCCACATACATTACCTCTTTGACAGCCTTGATCACTTTAGCCGGATTGGGCATGTACTCTTCTACAAACACACCAGAATAACCTAGTGAAGTATCTGCAGAATTGACTCTTGTTACCGGCGCATCGAGATAGTCAAATGCGTATTTTTGTATTTCGTAAGCAATTTCTGCAGAAACTCCGAACATTGGCCAAGCTTCGTCTACTGCTACTACTCTGTTTGTTTTCTTAACTGATTCTATAACGGTTTTTATATCTAATGGACGAATTGACCTAAGATCTATTACCTCGGCAGAAATACCTTCCTTCGCTAGTTCCTCAGCTGCAATCATACATGTTTTTACTTGTTTGTTGTATGATACAAGAGTCACATCTGAACCTTCTCTTCTGACTTTCGCCTTACCAATAGGGACCAAATATTCACCTTCAGGTACTTCTCCTTTTTCACCATAAAATAGTTCAGATTCCATCATACACACTGGATTTGGGTCACGGATGGCAGATTTAAGCAAACCTTTTGCATCAGCTGGATCTGTACATGAAATTACTTTTATTCCTGGTATATTGCCCATCCATGATTCAAAAGTTTGGCTATGTTGCTGTGCTAATTGTCCGGCAGCACCTGAAGGTCCTCTGAACACTATCTGACAGCCAAATTGGCCCCCTGACTGAGATAAGGTCTTTGCTGCATTGTTTACGATTTGGTCAAAAGCAAGAACAGCAAAATTCCAGGTCATAAATTCAATAATCGGTTTCAACCCGTTCATTGCTGCGCCAACCCCAATACCTGCAAAACCTAATTCTGCTATCGGTGTATCAATCACTCTTTCAGGGCCAAATTCCTCCAGCATTCCTTTGCTCACCTTGTAAGCACCATTATATTCAGCGACCTCTTCTCCCATAAGGAAAACTAAAGGATCCAGGCGCATTTCCTCAATCATTGCCTCGCGCAATGCATCTCTCAACGTTAATATTCTCGACATTCAAATAATATTTGTGGCAAATGTAACAAACTTTGTTTACTTATTTGTGTTGGTTTTGTGTGATAAGAATTATATATAATGGCTCGAAGTTACATTATTATTAGGTGTTGGTTGTTCATAATCTTACATCTAGTTTAATTAGGCATATCTTTGTTATTATATTCATATTTAAAATTAAGCATGGACTCACAAGAATATAGTTACCCTATAGAAAATTCAGAACTACCGATGATCGAACGCATTGCATCAAAGGTTAATAGCAATGAGCGGATCACTAATGAAGAAGCTTTATTATTATATGAAAAGGCATCACTTGGGCAATTGGCAAAAATGGCTGAGGTCATCAGACAAAGAAAATCAGGCAATAAAGTATTTTTCAATAGAAACTTTCATTTAGAGCCAACCAATGTTTGTATTTATTCCTGTGCTTTTTGTTCTTACAGCAGACTTATCAAAGAGCGTGGAGATGGTTGGGAACTCTCGATGGATGAAATGATGGATATCGTTAAAAAATATGATGATCAACCCGTGACCGAGATCCACATAGTGGGTGGTGTAATGCCACAATACGATGTAATATTTTATTCAACTTTATTTTCAAAAATTAAGGAACATCGTCCGGAATTACACGTGAAAGCCTTGACACCAGTAGAGTATCATTATATTTTCAAAAAAGCTAAAATCTCTTATGCTGAAGGAATGAAGCTGATGATGGATGCCGGTCTTGACAGCATTCCCGGCGGTGGTGCTGAAATATTTCATCCTGAAATAAGAGAGCAGATCGCAGGTGATAAATGTACCGGCCAGGAATGGCTGGATATGCATAGGGAATGGCATTTATTAGGTGGAAAATCGAACGCTACAATGCTTTATGGTCATATAGAAAATTATGGTCACAGGATTGATCATATGGATAAATTGCGACAGCTTCAAGATGAAACGGGTGGATTCCAGACTTTTATTCCCCTTAAGTTTCTGAATGAAAATAATGAGATGTCTCACATCAAGCAATCCTCTGTATTGGATGATATGCGTAATTACGCTGTTTCAAGGATCTACCTTGATAATTTTGATCATTTGAAGGCATATTGGCCGATGCTTGGAAGAGATATGGCGCAGATGAGTTTGTCTTTTGGAGTGGATGACCTGGACGGAACAATCGATGATACAACTAAGATTTACTCAATGGCTGGTTCTGAGGAACAAAATCCCAATATGAATACCCATGATCTTGTAGTTATGATCGATGCAGTTCACAGGCAAGCAGTTGAGCGGGACACATTGTATAATGTAGTTAAATCATACACGAAGGAAGAGTTGGCAGAAGAGCAAACACAATATGACTATTATTCGTTGCCGGTAGTGAGTACAACAGTATAATATAATTTCAGCATGATATTGAAGTAGGGACAAGGCTTGCCCTTGTCCGCATTATAATGATAAGTGAAATAGTGTGGCTGGACTTAAGTGTTATAGTGTTATAGTATTAGAGTATATCAGTATATCAGTATGGCAGTACGATAGTATGATAGTTTATACTTACCGATTACCCATTATCCATTGCACCCATTACCAATTACACACTTCAAATATATCAGTACATCAGCAATGCTGAGTGGAGGGCAAAAAAAAAGGAGCCCTAATGCTCCTTTTAAAAGTACCGCCGGAGGGAATCGAACCCTCACGACCTCACAGTCACAGGATTTTGAATCCAGCGCGTCTACCAATTCCGCCACAGCGGCAATAAATCTTAATTGTTACGACTTCTCGTTTCAATGGGATGCAAAAGTATAAATACTTTCTTCAATTCGCAATAAATATTTCTCAATATAATGAAAATTCTTCAATTTACTCTTGGAATCATCATTCAATATTCCTTTATCATATTGATTTAGAATATCTTGTATGCCGGATAGTTGAAGTTGTATTTTATTTTCAATTTGGCTTTTAAGCGATTTTAACTTGGATTCATCTTTCAATTCTTTAGCCTCTTCAATTTCCATATTGAACTCCAACATTTCCATTAAGAATTCTTGAGGAAGAATCGGTTTTTCACCGGCAACTATTATATCTTCAAGTGTAAGGATGTAGGTAAAACGTTTACTTTTATCCTTTAAAGTGCTATATGCCAAATTGTTATATCCTGATTGTTCAGGTAAAGATTCATCTATCGAATTAGCTTTGTCAGGATGTAATTCCATTGATTTACTCAAGAATGACTTCCTAAGGTCCGCAGGATCAAGGTTAAACTTTCTTTCTACACCAAACCATTCGAAATAATTCATCTATTTAAGCGCTCTAAAGATATCCAAGCCATTGGCGTATAATAAAAGCCCTAATAGCAATACCATTCCAATTGTCGTCGCTACTTCCATTACTTTATCATTGACCTTTTTACCTGTTACAACTTCCCAAAGCAAGAACATGATGTATCCTCCATCTAAAGCCGGAATTGGCAATAAATTCATAAATGCAAGAATCAATGAAAGTATAGCTGTTATATTCCAAAATTCCCTCCAATTCCATTCGCTAGGGAAGAGCTTAGTAATACTTGCAAATCCGCCTAGGGATTCTGAAGCTTTTATATCACCGGAAAACATTTTTCCAAATGCAGATATTTGCTTAGATAAGAAGTCTACACCTTTGTGAACTCCGGCTGGCATCGCCTCGATCAATGAATATTTTTTTACATCATATTTATAATATTTGTCCGGGCCGTAAGGGTTGAATCCAACCACTCCCTTCTCATCAAGTTTAATATTACTAAGTACCATCGTATCTTTTTTACGAACTACTTCAAGTGAGATGGTTTTATTTTTAGAACTTTCCAGTTCCTTCATTAATTCGTGATAGTAAGGAACAGGCTTGTTATTGATCATCACCACCTGGTCACCTTCAGTTAAACCAGCTTTTCCACCTGGAGATTTTGGATCTACTTTTGCGACAATAGTCGGCAATCTTGCATTGATCATGCTCACTGCATCCTTTTGATTAGAAGTGATGGCAGCGGCAGCTTCATTAGATATTTTGACATCAATTAATTGTCCTTCGCGTTCAACCTTTACATCTCTAAGGTCATTAAGCATGATTTCTGTAACGAGAATTGGACCGCTAAAGTATTCATAAGGCTTACCTCCTAAAGAAACAATCTTATCACCATCCATAAATCCGGCATCATTAGCTAATTGGGTAGTAGATATTCCATACGTCATATTCTTAGCAGGCAATTTGGTCTCACCATAAAAGAAATACATCAATCCAAAAATAAAGAAACCTAAAATGAAGTTGACAGTGACTCCACCAATCATTATGATTAGACGCTGCCATGCCTTTTTAGACCTGAATTCCCAAGGTTCTGGTGCACGATTTTTGAATTCCTTATCCATGCTCTCATCAACCATACCGGATATTTTAACATATCCTCCCAGAGGCAACCAGCCAACACCGTATTCAGTATCACCTTTTTTAAACTTAAATAGTGAAAACCAGGGATCAAAGAAGAGATAGAATTTTTCCACGCGTGTACCGAAGAGCTTAGCTGGAATAAAATGTCCTAATTCATGTAAGATTACTAATATCGAAAGGCTCAATATCAGCTGGGCGATCATGATAACTATATCCATTTAATAAATATTATTTTAATTTTACTTTTTACAAACACAAAGGCGACTGATAAAGTTGCTTCTGAAAGTTGGCAAAGGTAATAGTTTATAATTGCTTTGCTAATATCATCAAAATTAATATATATACAAATGCAGTTGTTTTGGGGAGTTAAACACGATAATTCGACTATTATCATAGAAGGGGAAGAGGTCGTTCATTTAAACAAAAGTCTAAGAAAGCAACAGGGAGACTTAATTAATTTGATTGACGGTTCGGGTGTAATCTACAAATGTGAATTGGGGCAAATGTCAAGGAATCAGGCATTTGCGAGTATAGTAGAGATTGTTCAAAGTAAGAAGAAATGGCTTGGAAAGCTACACCTTGCAATCGCTTTAACGAAGAATATCGACAGAATCGAGTGGTTTGTAGAAAAGGCAGTTGAAATGGGAGTTGATGAGATTTCTTTCATTAATTGTGAAAGATCTGTCAAAACTAGTATCAAGATAGATAGGATCAAAAGGATTGTGCAGTCATCCATGAAGCAATCTTTGAACTGTTATTTAACATTGATCAATAATGATATTTCATTTAACCAAATACTAGAGAATACAAAGGATTATTCCACCAAACTTATTCCACATTGTGAAGATATTGAAAAGGTGAATTTGTCAAATGCATTCATTGGTGGAGGTAAAACTATTGTACTTATTGGACCTGAAGGAGATTTTACATCAAGTGAGGTAAATTTGGCCATTGAAAGCGGTTTCTCTCCAGCTTCTATGGGAGAAACAAGATTAAGGACAGAAACAGCAGGTATGATGGCTGTGGCGATTTATCAGAGTCAGAATTGGAGATAGAAGTTTACTAGTTAATTAATATAATAGTTAACCAGTAATAAGTATGACGGTCGCTTGTGACATTCTCACCTTCCTCACACATAGATTTATCATTCATAAATTTAATTTCTACCTTTGCGCCCTTATTTCAAAATATTTATGAGCAAAGAAACGGAAATCGCGAGACGCAGAACCTTTGGCATCATCAGTCATCCGGATGCAGGGAAAACAACTTTGACCGAAAAATTACTGTTATTCGGTGGAGCTATCCAGGTCGCAGGCGCAGTAAAATCTAATAAGATCAAGAAGTCGGCAACTTCGGATTTTATGGAGATAGAAAAACAAAGAGGTATCTCTGTAGCAACATCTGTCATGGGTTTTGAGTACAGAGATTTACAGATCAACATATTAGATACTCCCGGCCACAAAGATTTTGCAGAAGATACCTATAGGACCTTGACGGCAGTAGATAGTGTCATTGTGGTGATTGATGTCGCTAAAGGAGTGGAACCTCAGACTGAGAAATTGGTTGAAGTAAGCCGTATGCGAAAGACACCTATCATTGTGTTTATCAACAAATTGGATAGAGAAGGCTTAGATGCTTTTGATTTAATTGATGATATAGAACAGAAGCTCGGATTAAATGCTTGTCCTCTGTCATGGCCTATAGGAATGGGACAACGTTTCAAGGGTGTTTATAATATCTATGAGAATAAACTTTCACTTTTCGGAGCACATGGAAAACAAACTGAAGGAGAAACAATTGTCATCAATGACATCAATGATCCAACCATTGATAAGATAGTAGGGGAGAGTGCAGCAAAAGAATTGCGGGAAGAAATGGAGACGGTAAAAGGTATATACCCGGATTTTGATAAAGAGGCCTATTTGAATGGTAATCAGTCTCCAGTATTTTTTGGAAGTGCCGTAAATAACTTTGGAGTAAAAGAGCTCTTAGATTGTTTTGTGGAAATAGCTCCACCACCTTTGCCCCGAGAAACAGAAGAGCGCACTGTTAGACCTGAAGAAAATGCTTTCTCTGGATTCGTTTTCAAGATTCATGCCAATATGGATCCGAAGCATAGAGATAGAATTGCTTTTCTAAGGATTTGTTCAGGGGAATTTAAGCGAAATACCAATTATTTCCATGTAAGAAAGGGTGCGAAAATGAAGTTCAGTAACCCTACTACATTCATGGCATCGAAGAAAGAGTTGGTGGAAGAGGCATATCCTGGAGATGTTGTAGGTTTATACGATTCGGGTAATTTTAAGATCGGCGATACCCTTTCAGATGGTGAATCATTGCACTTCAAAGGGCTTCCAAGCTTCTCACCCGAGCAGTTCAGATTTGTAAACAATGCAGATCCAATGAAGTCAAAGCAACTTGCCAAAGGTTTGGAGCAATTAATGGATGAAGGTGTAGCTCAATTATTCATAAAAGAAGATAATGGACGAAAGATCGTAGGTACAGTTGGTGCGCTTCAGTTTGACGTCATTCAATTTAGATTAGAACATGAATATGGCGCGAAATGTACCTATGAACCTGTGAATCTGCACAAGGCATGCTGGGTAACATCAGAGAAACAATCTGACATGGATGCATTTGTCCAAAGAAGAAAAAAAGATGTAGCAAGAGACAAAGATGGCCTGCTTGTATATCTTGCCGAAAGTGCATGGGCATTAAATACTGCGAGAGAAAATCATCCGGAAATTGATTTTCATTTGACGAATGAGGGGTAAAAGAGATGCTAGACAATAGATTATAGACAATAGATACTAGATTGTCCACCCCCCAAACCCCCATCAAAGTGGGACATCACACAATCATATTTATTACTAAAAATAACAACTTTCAATTAAACAAAATGACCAATATTGAACTATAATATGAGGCCATACGGTTGTCCAACTTTGGAGGTGGCCAAGGGGGAGGACATCATCTACAGAAAGATATTTTTTATTTTTAAAATATTTGAAACTCTCATTTGAATAACACATTATCAGTTCTTCACTCATCACTCATCATTCATTACTAGCTTTTCGTCCATTTTTTACCTCTAAAACCTAATTTTACCAAACAGTTTGAAATTTCTGAATCAATTATTTTGAATCTATTACATATTAATAAATTTTATTATCTTTGTAATTGTATGTGAGCTTACTATGTAGCTTGTATTCAACATTTATTTAAGACAACTACAAAATTTATTAAGGTCTTATGGCAACAAGAAAGCCTAAGCAGGCGCCGCCTTCTTTTACAAAAAGAATCAGCAACATTCTAAAGGATGACAGGCTACCCAAGATTACAGGTTTGTTTTGTTATCTATTAGCAATTTTCCTTTTTATATCCTTTACCTCTTATTTATTTACCTGGAAAGCCGATAGTGACTTTTTGCAGCCGTTCAAATGGGACAATCTTTTTGAAGCTGAGAAGGTAGCTCAAAATTGGTTTGGTAAGCTTGGTGCTTTGGCATCCCATTTAATTATTTTTCTAACTTTTGGTTTAAGTTCATTTGCTTTAATATTGTTATTAATTCGAATAGGCTATAGACTGATCAACGGTGAAGGATCAGCCTTGATTTGGCCAATGTTTAGAAACGTATTTTTTGCAATGGTTTTAGGATCAACTTTCTTCGAACTAATCCTTCCCACAGCTTCTTTTCCTTTTAGTGGCGCATATGGCAAGAGTATTGTTGCGCTTGGTAATGAGTATTTAGGAGCAGTCGGAACCTGGTTATTATTTGGATTCGTATTATTAGCTATTGCCGTTTGGTTTAGAAATGCCAATCCAGAAATGTGGTCTTTTAAAAAGTATTTTCCTGAATTCAATAGGAGCTTCTTCTCGTTTTTAAATTTTTCAGGTTGGATAGAGTCATTCAAGCGAAATAATTTGCATAATGATGAATACGGCGATGATTCTGAAATAGTTGAAGATGTCGATGAAGAAATAGTAGAAGATAATTCTTTAATTATAAACAAATCTTTTGATGATGAATTTGAGGCTGTTGAAACAACTTTTACCAAAAGAATCCCTTCTAGTTATAATCAGGATGTTCCTTTTGAATTGGAAGAAACTGAAACCAATGTTCAACCTTCTAACGGTCAAATAGCAACCCAGGAAGAATTGGGCTTTGAAATTGATGAAATTTTCTCTACAATGCGTCAGGATAAAGATACGGAGCAAGAAGCTCCTATCTATGAGTTGACAAAAGATGAAGAGGAATTACTAAAAGTAAGAGCTGAGCTTGACAATCCTGATGAACCATACAACCCAATTCTTGAGCTTTCAAAATATCAAAAACCTGGATTGGAGCTGTTGGATAGTTATGATGATCAGCAAGTTCAAATAGATCACGCAGTGCTGAATGCCAATAAGGATCAGATCGTTAATACACTATTGAATTATAAGATCGAGATCACTAAGATCCGAGCTACAATTGGCCCAACAGTAACTTTGTATGAGATCGTACCGGCGCCCGGTGTAAGAATCTCAAAAATTAAAAACCTTGAAGACGATATTGCCTTAAGTTTAGCGGCACTTGGTATTAGAATTATTGCTCCAATACCTGGAAGAGGTACTATCGGTATTGAAGTTCCAAATCAAAATAAGCAGATTGTTGGACTTAGAGAAGTGCTGGGATCAGAGAGATTTCAGGCAGCTCAAATGGATCTTCCTATTGCTTTTGGTAAAACGATCAGCAATGAAGTATTTGTAGCAGACCTTGCTAAAATGCCTCACTTACTCATAGCTGGAGCCACAGGGCAAGGGAAATCTGTCGGAATTAATGCTATTCTACTATCGATTATTCAACACAATCACCCGGCTTATGTCAAGTTGGTATTGATCGATCCTAAGAAGGTTGAATTATCAATTTATAGCAGACTCGAAAGTCATTTCCTTTGCATGCTACCTGATCAGGACGAACCGATTATTACCGACACTAAAAAAGTGATCAGGACGTTGAATTCATTGGTTATTGAGATGGATTCAAGGTACGACTTGCTGAAGAAGGCCGGTGTCAGGAATATTAAAGAATACAACCATAAATTTACTGAAAGGAAACTCAATCCAAACAAAGGTCACAAATTCCTTCCGTTTATAGTTTTAGTTATAGATGAGTTTGCAGACTTAATTATGACTGCAGGAAAGGAAATCGAGGCACCAATTGCAAGAATTGCTCAGTTGGCGAGGGCTATCGGTATTCACTTGGTAATTGCAACACAAAGGCCTTCAGTCAAGATCATCACGGGTATCATAAAAGCGAACTTCCCGGCTAGAATTGCATTTAAAGTATCATCAAAGATAGATTCCGGAATCATTCTGGATGCCGGAGGTGCCGATCAATTGATCGGTCGTGGTGACATGCTTTTATCCGCAGATGGAAAGATCGTAAGAATCCAGTCCGCTTTTGTGGATACGCACGAGGTTGATAAGGTGGTGAAATTTATAGCAGATCAACAAGGTTTTCCTACGCCATACATGTTGCCGGAAGTTCCGGATGACACTGCTGAGGGCAGTGGTAAAGGACAATTGAAGTTGGCTGACCTGGATGATTTAATTCAGGAGGCTGCTTTGTTGGTTGTTCAGAATCAGCATGGGTCGACGTCAATGATTCAAAGAAGATTGAAGTTGGGTTATAATAGAGCCGGAAGAATCATGGATCAGTTGGAGTCATTGGGCATTGTAGGAGGCAATGAAGGGAGTAAGCCGAGAGAGGTATTATTTCATGGGGAGATGGAGGTTAATTCATTTTTTGAGAATTTGAATGAGGGGGCGTTTTAGAAAGCAAACTTTATGAAGTAGGCGCATAGTTAACAATGTCAAAATAAGGCCTGGGCTCATGTTTTACCATTCGGGTCAGTAAATCATCAAATATTTCTCCTTTCATCAGGTGTCTGTTGTATCTGTAGCAATATTCATTTATGTAATATTGAATATACTTGACATTGCCATGAATTCCCGCAAACCAGGATTTTAATCCATTAGTTGCTCTATTAATCTTATTGAATTTAATGATATTAGACTTGGCTTTTTTTATTCCAATTTTGTGGTTTAGTAAATCATCATGAGTAGTTAAAGTTGCTTCCTGATCTACTTTATTTTTGACAAAATTGTTTAGCACATTTTGCTTTAAATTTTTTAGGTGACAACCATACATTCTACTAATTCCTTTAGATTTTTTTTCTATTGCAAGGAGAATCTTATTCTTTTCATTTTTCTTTGAACCAGAGGTTTTGTTCAAATATCCAACATCAAAGAGTCCTAATTCTACTTGCCCCAATAATGGATGAATATTGCTACTTTCCATAGCCTGCATTACTTTTTGCTTGAATAACCAACATGTCTTTTGCCTAAGTTGTAATTTCCTACTGAGTTCAGTTGAGGCCATTCCCTTTTTGTTTGTTGATATAAAGTACACTATCCAAAAAGCCTTTTGTAGAGAAAATTTGACCTTGTGAAATAATGTCCCAGCTGTTGGGCTTTCAAGGTGGCAGCACTTTGTGCATTGTCTGTCAAATTCCTTGATTCCCTTGCAATATTTTAGATTACTGCATATCGGACATTTGTATCCATCCTTCCATTTTAGTTCTGCTAAATATTTAGAGCAGCTCTGGATATCAGGAAATTTTGATTGAAATTCGAAGACGGAAAGTGATTTGAATTTTGATTCCATGGTAATTTGATTTGGGTTGTTCAAAGATAAGCATTTTTATTTATTGAAAAAGTGCCTAATTAAAAAATATCCCCCCAATTCACGCATTTCTCCCTCTCCTCCCATTTATTTCCTTCCTTTCTCAACTTAAAATGTACTTTTATTGACTTTATCTTATGTAATTATCAAAGTACATCTTTCATGAAATTTACTTTTACTTTTTTAATAGCTCTTTCAATCCTCCCTTGGGTAGCTCATTCCCAATCCTCTAAACTCACCATCCAAAAAATTATGCAGGATCCTAAATGGATCGGAGCCTCTCCCAAGCAAGTATACTGGGGCATTGACAATAAAGTCTATTTTATGTGGAACCCTGACAATGCTACATCAGATTCATTGTATAAATGTGATCCAACAGGAAAAAAAATCACCAAACTTACTGATCAAAATTCTCCAGCCATTTTAAGTACGACTGACATCTTTTACTCCAAACAAAGGACATCCTATTGTTACAATGAAGCAGGTGATATTTTCTATGTCAATGAAAAGAAGAAAGTACTTCGTGTTACTCAGACTGCCGAGTATGAAAGAATCGCAGGCTTTGACGACGATGGTTCGAAAATAATATATTTGGTGAATGATGAGCTATTTAGCTGGAATGTCACCAACGGGCAGACAACTCAAATTTTTTTGATAAAGAAGAATCGCACTGCGACTACCGATTCTAAAAAGTTAGACACAAAAGACGCCAAATTAACCAATGAACAATATCGTTTATTCCCAAGGTTTAAAGAGTTGAATGAAAAGAATGCTAATAGAAAATTAGCGAAAAAGGTTGAGAAAAATCTTATTCCATATGGTTTCCAATTAACTGATGATAGATTTGACAATGCAACTTTGAGCCCCGACGGGAATTTTATTTCTTTTCGTACTTCTAAGAGTAGACCATTAGGCAGTCTAACGATGATACCCGAATATGTCACTAGATCCGGTTATACAAGTAATATTGACGGCAGATCAAAGGTTGGAGAAAATTATTTTACCAATTTTATGCAGTTCTATGATTTTCAAAATGATAGTTTGTTTCATTTAGACCTGAATGTTTTACCGGGTATAAAAGTTATACCGGATTTCTATGATAATTATCCTACTTTAAAAGATTCTTTGGTAAAACTGAATAAAGCAAAGGAATGTAAAATAAATGATCCCGTGTGGAGCGCAAATGGACATAATGCTATCATTCAGGTGTATTCGTATGATTTTAAGGATAGATGGATCTGCTGGTTCAGTGGATTTAAAAACCAATTAATTACCCTCGACCATCAGCACGATGAAGCATGGATAGGAGGCCCGCTTTGTGGAAGCGTATACAATCCAGGCTATCTTAAATGGTTGGATAATGATAATATTATCTTTTCATCAGAGGTAAGTGGCTATTCGCATTTGTATTTGATCAATGTGAAAACCGGGATAAAGAAGTCGTTGACTCAAGGTTCGTATGAAGTTCAGCATGTCTTCTTGTCTATTGATAAAAAGGACCTTTTCTTGGTCACCAATCAATCTGAACCTGGAAGCCACACTATTGTAAAATTAAATATCGCTTCCGGAAAAAATGAAATTATAACTAATCTTGGCACTGGTCTGGAGGATGTATGTTTTTCAAAAGACTTTAAATATGTTGCCTTTTTAAGCTCTTCTACCAATATTCCATGGGAATTATATATTCAGGAAGCTAGGACAAATGGAAAACTGACTAGAATTACAGATAAGTCCCGTTCAGAGGAATTTTCTAAATACCCTTGGCGCATTCTTGAAATAGTCAAAGTTACAGCCCGTGACGGTAAGGAAATTTATTCCCGACTTTATAAACCAAAAGTTCAGGATCCTCTGAAACCTGCCGTCATCTTTGTACATGGAGCCGGTTATTTGCAGAATGCGCACAAATGGTGGAGTTATTATTTTAGAGAATATATGTTTCATAATATGTTGGCCGACCTCGGTTATACAGTTTTGGATATGGATTATAGGGCAAGTGCAGGCTATGGACGCGATGTAAGGACTGATATTTATAGATTTATGGGTGGTAAAGATTTGACAGATCAAGTCGATGGAGCAAATTATTTAGTAGCCAATTGTGGTGTCGATGCCGCTAGAATAGGCATTTACGGAGGTTCATATGGCGGCTTTATTACTTTAATGGCTTTGTTCACTGAACCTGATATTTTTAAGGCAGGTGCAGCACTCAGACCTGTGACTGATTGGGAGCATTACAATCATGGATATACGGCGCAGATTCTCAACACGCCGGTGCAGGATAGCATCGCTTATGCTAGAAGTTCTCCGATAAATTTTGCCGAAGGGCTCAAAAATAGGCTTTTGATTTGCCATGGTATGATAGATGTCAATGTGCATTTTCAAGATGTGGTGCGCCTCCAACAAAGACTTATTGATCTTGGAAAGGACAATTGGGAAGTAGCTGCTTATCCTACTCAAGACCATGGATTTACCCAACCGGAATCGTGGACAGATGAGTATAAAAGGATATTTAAGTTGTTTGAGGAAGAGTTGAGGGGAAAGTAATGATGTTTAAAGATTATTGTAATGGCTGCAGGCATTTGGCGGTAGGCATTAAGCTATAAGCCGTAAGTCGGGATTTGACTTTATTTTATACTTTTATTAACAGTGATTTTACAAAAATATGAAATTTGTAGTCGTAATGTTTAATCCTAAAGGTGCAATGAGTTGATTTCCCCCTTTTGAGGGGGCTAGGGGGAGTCTTTAACGGAATCACGTATTTGGATTTTGTCTGAATCACGCTTGCCTGCCAAATAAGGCAGGCATTTAAAGGGATTACACGGATTGCACGGATTGTGTCGATTAAATTGGAATTTGCTTCATTTATTCGCGAGCAGCTTTCGCAATTCGCCATGGGATGCGACCTTTCAGGCCTTTTCTAGGCTGTAAGCTATAGGCAGTAGACCGTAAATTAAATACTATTCTACTCTAATACTTTTAAACTATAATACTATGCTCCTTTTTTACCTTTTTCTCTTTTTCCTTCCCTCCCAACAAGATGACTATTTCTCCTTTTTGTGGAATCTTTGCAGTATTGAGTTGTGACAATAATTCTGAAAGTGACGCAGTAACTGCTTGTTCATGAATCTTAGAGATCTCCCGAACTATGCACGCCAAGCGCTCTTCTCCGCAATGAAGGATGAGTTCTTCGATACATTTCTGCAGCCTGAATGGTGACTCATACATGATTACAGTGCAAGGCAATTGTGATATTTCAGTCAAACGTGTTTGTCTACCTTTTTTGTGGGGCAGAAAGCCTTCGAAAAAGAATTTATCGCTAGGCAATCCACTCATTACTAGTGCGGGAACAAATGCAGTTGGCCCGGGTAAACAAGTTACTTTGACGCCTGCTTGTTTCAATGCCCGAATAAGTAAATAACCGGGATCTGATATACCGGGCGTGCCGGCATCCGATATCAATGCGATATCCTGGCCTGATTGGACAGTGGAAAGTATGTGCTCGACAGCCTTGTGCTCATTAAATGAGTGATATGGTCGCAGTTGAGTAGTAATCTCATATTTTTTCATGAGATGGCCTGATGTCCTCGTATCCTCGGCATAAATCAAAGAAACAGACTTTAGGATTTCAATAGCCCTCAAAGTAAAATCACCAAGATTGCCAATGGGTGTTGGCACTACATGCAGTTGTCCGGCAAAAGTAGAATCCATTATGCGACGGAGATCGTAAAGGTGTAATACTCCATGATCTTATTAGCTAATAGTTTATCACAAGCTTCTGTAACGAGATTTTCAGCACTTGCATCATCAGCACTTTCGAAAGTCATCGTCAAATGTTTTCCAACTCTAAGGTCTTCCACGCCGTGTATTCCGATATGGGGAAGGTTGACAGTGATGGTCTTTCCTTGTGGATCCAATAATTCCTTAAGTGGCATGATATTTATCTCTGCGATATACTTCATTGTATTTTGTAAATTTTATTTTTAGACTGTATAGCGGGTAATCAAATTTTCACAAAGTTAGAAATTATTGAAAGACATGAATACAATAATATTCCTGCGGAGAGTGAAATTACTGGGTAGAAAATGAATAAGCCTACAATTGAACCCAATAAAAAGATAATAAACGGTTGAGTGAGAAACTCTTTTGTAGGTTTTATTTTAAAATGATCGAATTTACTATTCATTAAAAATGAGAAAATAATTACACTTCCATACAAGAACCATTTCTTTTCAATGATTTCAATAAGTGCAATATTTCCATCTTGTTGGATTAAAAGTAGTCCCGCAAAGAACATCGCCATGGCAGGTATGGGTATTCCAATAAATTTATCGCTTTGCTCTGTAGATATATTAAATCTGGCTAATCTCAGACCTCCAAATACCGCCAACAAGAAGGCAGGGTAAAGATACATTCTATCACTTAATGTACTCATAGCTGGATCTATATCCCACGATTGAGCCAAGAAAACGTAAACAATCGCAGATGGGAAAACTCCAAAAGAAACGACATCTGCCAATGAATCCAGCTGCACGCCTAACGGACCATCCACCTTTAATTTTCTTGCTAACAGGCCATCAAGAAAATCAGCAAGCAAACAAATTCCATGCAAAACAAGTGCTTCTTCAATATGTAAATTCAAGATGCTTACCACAGCAAGTGCTCCACAAAATAAATTCAATAGGGTAAGAGCGTTAGGAATATTTTTTATCATGCAGCCTTTTTTGTTTTAAAGCACAAATTTGCTAAAACAAATTCTAGTTAACTAACATTATAAGTATTTTATTCGTTCTTTAAGTTGTTTAGATATATCTTGGAGTAATTCAGAGAATCTATATTATTTTAAATTATCATATGAGATTATTTTCTATACTTGTCTTGATTACTTTATCATTTCGAGCCAACGCACAGGCTCCAAACGATGACTGTATCGACGCCATTAACATTTCAGACGTTACCAATTATTGTTCAACTTATGGTGCTTTTAATACTTTTGGGACTACTCCTTCTATTCCTTCTGAATATACATGTATTCCGAATGATAAAACAGCCAGGGATGTGTGGTTCAAATTTACAGCAGAAGCAAATTTTATAAATCTAAAAGTTACAGGAGCTGCTATAGGCAATGATAATGGTACTTTGAAAAATCCACAAATAATTCTATTTTCAGGCCCATGTTCAGCTCTGGTTGAAATTCAATGTTTTTCAGATGCATTTGATGAACATAAAGTAGATGCTTATGCAGGACCATTGACAATAGGGCAGGAGTACTATATTAACGTCAGTGCCAGAAATGATGTCACGGGTAGCTTCCAATTGTGTCTTAACAATTACAATTTAACTTATGTGCCTGATGGTGACTGCCCAACCGGTAAGATACTGTGTGACAAATCATCTGTCTTTATTGCCAATTTATTAGGTACGGGCGATCTAAATAATGAGATCCCTCCAGGAACTTGTTTAAATTCTGAAAATGCTTCCTCTTGGTATCGCTGGACTTGCAGTAAATCAGGTACTTTGGTTATAAAATTGACACCTTTAAAGGAAGAGGACGATCTGGATTACGCATTATTTGAATTGCCGGGTGGTTTGAATGATTGTCCAAATAAAAAAACATTACGATGTGGTGCAGCAGGGGAAAATGTTGGCGCTCCTAAAGCCTCATGGATTCAATGCACAGGGCCTACTGGATTAAACTTTACTAGTGGCGATTTGGTCGAGTACCCCGGTTGTAATGACGGGAATGATAGTTGGGTGAAATATATTGATATGGTTGAAGGAAAGAGCTATGCTTTTATCGTCAATAACTTTTCTCCTTCAGGTCAAGGCTTTTTTATGGAATTTGGTGGTACTGGGGAATTTCTAGGTGCTAGAGCTGCCTTTGACATTGAACCCGAAGGTACTTGTTTTGAAGATTCATTGACTTTTATTAATTTATCCACAGCTCCTACTGATCCGATAGTTAGTTGGAATTGGAATTTTGGAAGCAATGTGAATCCCAGTGTTTTTACTGATCAGAATCCACCCAAGATCAAATATAATACTCCCGGATATAAATCAATCAATCTGACCATTACTTCACAAGATGGATGTGTGCATACGATAAATAAAACATTCATAGCTAAATGTTGTGAATCACCATTGGAAGTAGAATTGCGTGCCTTACCTTCTGCTCTTGTGGAGTTGGGTGATTTTATTGATCTGAAGGCTATTACCTCGAATGCTTTTGGTCAAACGACTTTTGAATGGATCCCTGCTGATTTGATCGAAGATTGCTTCAATTGTTCTGAGGTAAATTTCAGACCTGCTAAAGATGGGATTTTTTATGTCAAAGCTCAAGATGAGAAAGGTTGCATTACAAATGACTCTTTGGAAATAAGGATTATTGACAATTTCAATGTGTTCGCGCCAAATGTCTTTAGTCCTAATTATGATGGCATCAACGACGGATTTACGATATTTCCAAATCCAGGCGCTAAAAGTATAAAGAGATTAAGAGTTTTTAATCGCTGGGGTGCATGCGTTTATGAAGGTAAAGATCTAACGCCCGGGGAAACATCAGAAGGGTGGGATGGGACCTTCAAAGGTCAGGAGTGTAATCCGGATGTTTATGCTTTTTATGCTGAAGTGGAATTTTTAAATGAAAGAATTCAAGTTTTAAAAGGCAGCGTAACCCTTGTAAGATAGAGAGTTGTGTTTTTTTGTTTAACAAAAGACAAAAAAAGTAGAAAAAAATATTTAATATTTCTTGCAAATTAAAATTAACCTTTTACATTTGCATCCTTATTGCGGGTGTGGCGAAATTGGTAGACGTACCAGACTTAGGATCTGGCGCCGCGAGGCATGGGGGTTCGAGTCCCTCCACCCGCACTTCTTTTTACCCTGATGTCTTCAAAATCTATAATTTCCTTTTCTAACATTTATGTCCAACGACTTTCGTTGCGAATACGTTTATTTAGAAATCAATATCAGCGTTACTATGAAATTTGTGCTCTTTATAGCTTTGACTATTTTGTCCGGATGCTGCTTGGTTTCTTCACAAGATTGTGGATGCAAACCTCCAGAACCCGAACTTTTAATTGAGGCAAAATCTTGGATTGAATCCTATCAGGAAGACGCACCCTTTGTTTTCAAGAGTGATAATGGAATTTTAGATACATTCACTATCAGCAAAAATTCAACAACAGAATTTTGCGGTGGTGATGAATGTGGAAGTAATTGCAAAATCGAATCTGCCACATTAACCTCTTCATCGAATCCAGTAGTCCAATTTCAAATATCTGCTCACGACAGACAGTTTGTCGATTTTAGAGGATCGAATTCTGCTGACTTTGGGCTTTACGCATCATTGAATGTTTCGAATGAGAAAATAAGTTCGCATTCCGGAGGATCCGCTGATGTTTTAAAAAATTATAAATTTTTAGGAGATAGTACTTTCGTAGTTTATGTATATGATGATCAGCCATCAGGAAATTTTTGATTTTTTGAATTATACTGTAGCCAAAGATTTCGGTTTAATAGAGTTTACCAGGAAAGATGGTCGAGTTTGGCGCAGGGAATTTTGATATTTCTATTAATATGAATTTTCTAGTTTTGTAAATCAAGTAATTAAAATAAATAGCAATAACTCCCCCTTGGCCCCCTCAAACAAGGGGGATATGTTTTCACCTCTTATTCCTCACTCTTATTGTCATCTTTTTGATTTTGGAATCATAGTATTACATTGGAACTTATTTATGAATTCCAATTTGCATCTTAATTTACTTTCAAATATTTAAAACTTTTGTTTTGGCTGTCAATTTGCAGATGAATTATGTAGATGCCAGATGGATAGTTTGAAATATTAATTACATTCTTAGCTTCAGCTGAGCTGATTTTTTTGCCAAATAAATCATAAACACTAATTGCACCAATTCTTTCGGATCCAATAATCTCAATATTTCCATCACCTGGATTAGAGGATACCATAATTTTGTCATCAAAACCAGAGGTTGAAGTACTAGAAAGACAAGCTTGTTTCACTTCATTTTCATTGTTGCAACCGATTGCATTGTCTGAAAATACGAAAAAAGAAGGAGGAGCGATTAAATAATTACATATTGCTTCAACTGCACAAGTAGTAAGTAAAGGATTGAAATTAACAACAAGACTTGAGGTGAGTAGGGCTTCATTATTAAGCCCTTGGAGTGAATTTATAGTATTATTTTCATAAACCCTCATGGAGCCGTCAACTTGCAATAGTCCGCCTAACCCTGATAAGTTTTTTAGATTATTGTTTCTAAATATAGCAAAATCATTAGCGACATATTTAAGACTTTCAAGCCCTTCCAAGCTAGTCATTTCATCCATACCCCAAACTTGGAAAATACCCATCACTGAGTCTAGTTTGTTCAATCCATTTAGATTTTTAATCAAAGGCGACCCTTCCAAATAACAATATTCGCCCGCTACGACCTTTAAATTGTTAAGTCCCTCATAGGAAGTAAGCCCTTCGTTGCTCTGAATTCTGACTGCGTCTCCAATGCGTTCTAATTTTGACAAACCTTCAAAGTTTTTTAGCATGGAGCTTCCCGTAACGAAAAACGTTCCCTTCACTGATTTAATATTATCCAGACCAACCAGGTTTGTAATGTCGGTTGCTAAGACGCTGAGATCACCTGCTATTTCTTCACAGTTTGGATAATTCAGTTTGAATTCATCCAATGAAGCTTGAGAAGTAATATATAAATTTGAAGGAGGACATTGACTTAGGGATAAGTTATGGATCAAAAACAATATTAATGTTATTATAGTAAAATTTATTTTCATGATATTTGATTTATTGACCGTTCCGTCATATTTAACTTAATTTATAATTTTTGTAATTATAGAAATGATTTAGTTCTTTAATTTACAGTAATCATAATATCGAATAAAGTTAAGCTCAAAAACTTTGCTTAAATCATACTTTCGGGTGAATTATCACATTGTATTACAGATAACTTTGAATTTTAATTCTAAAATCTGTAAAAACATGAAAAGATTCTTAAGTATTTTATCAATTATATTTCTTTCACTTAATGTAAGCCTGGGACAACAATCTTTCAAAGTAACACATCTGCCTTTGGATGCAAAAATGGATGCCGGCATTCCTGGAAACCTAAATACCGGTCAAAAGATGAATGACCTTTCCTGGGCATGGCAAAGCAATGTAGCTTGCTTTGTTCAAACTCAGCAAAAGAAATTTACCGGAAATCATGTTTTGTATTCTATAGATGTACCTTCCGGATACGAATATGAAATTACCGTAACACCAAA
Organism: Candidatus Brachybacter algidus; assembly: GCF_016707225.1. Lineage (NCBI taxonomy): Bacteria > Pseudomonadati > Bacteroidota > Saprospiria > Saprospirales > Saprospiraceae > Candidatus Brachybacter > Candidatus Brachybacter algidus. Next base: position 1,158,839 of record NZ_JADJID010000001.1, read on the forward strand.
AGATCCTTCACTCAACCTTAGTCTCTATGGTTATATGGTAGGGGAGATAAGCGATAATAATATTGTGCCACGTTTAAGTTCATGCATTCGATGCGAAGCTGATTTTAAGTGGGATTATAAAAAGCGTGGGCTGGTCCAGGATCATAGCAGAACGATCAAATATATTCTGGCCACCACTCAGCCTTACAAGGCAATCATTGGTGTAGTGGGTGCAGAAGGACTCGCAGAAGGAGATTATGTATTGAGATTTAAGCGGAAGTGAGGGAGGTCAGAAATGTTGAATGTTGGATTTTAAATGTTGAATGAGAGAGTAGTCGGAGTCGTAAAAACAATAAGGATGGCGATTTTAGGAAGGTTAGAATATGGAATTTGGAGTGCAGCGAAAGCCCCGCTCTTGATTTGAAATAGAATTTTAGATCTATGTGAATAGCATTCATTTTGTTATAAGGATTAATATTTAAATGAAGCTAAATTCTCCGCTTTCAATAGCCCATGATTTTAATCAGGGGTAAATGAGGTTAGAAATGTTGAATGATTAATGTTGAATGAGAGAGCTGGCGTATTCGCAAGATATTTAAAGTAGGCGAGTTTTGGAATTTCGAATTATAGTTGTTGGAGTGCATGGAAAGCCACACTCTTTGTCGGGAATTGAATATTGAATAATTTAAGGGAATTGAATCTCTTGGATTATGAGATAATGACTGATTATAAGTTGAGTATATGCAAAATAAATTTTGCAGACACCATAACGCCCACAGTCCCGAGAGATACGATTCGGGATAGGTTAACTTACGCTCAGCCCTTCATAGCGAATTACGAATAATAATTTAAAGTTAAAATATGATCGTGAATGTTCGGCGTAGGATAACCTACGTCGGGGTGTCACCAAGGTTTCACTTTGAAATAAATTAAATAGATGATTACAAACCCAAGCTTTGGAGAGGATCGTAGGATGTTCCTCATTTTCACAACAAATTTTTATAAAAAAGTATAACCATTGAAATGATTATCTGTGATCAAAATCCAAGCGCCAAACATCAACCCCCAAATAATTTATTTCAATTTCCTCACAAGCCTCTCAATAGTCATTCCTTGCACCAAAATACTAACTACCACGATCACATAAGTTATCAATATCAGCAAGTCTCTTTGTGGACTAACGGGAAGTGATAAGACCAAAGCAATGGAAAGGCCACCTCTTAATCCTCCCCAAATGATTATTTTTGCTTCTGAATTCGTTATTTGTACTATACGAGGCAATAGTAATTTAGGTAGAAATACGACTATAATCCTTGACAATAACACAATAAATATCGTAATTAGAGAGATAATCAGATAAGTAACATTGATGTCTATTACTATGATTATAAAAGCGATAGTTATGAATAGTAATGCATTCAGAATGACATCAAATAATTCCCAAAATTTACCAATGTATTCCTGGGTAACGTCGCTCATTGCCTTACTTTTCTTATAATTTCCTACTAATAGCCCCATGATTACCATCGCTAATGGTCCGGAAATATGAATGAAATTACACATCCAATATCCACCCATAACAAAGGCTATAGTTAGTAAAACTTCCGTTTCATAATCATCTATAGATCTCAACAATCTGTGCAATGTAAAGCCTAGTATAGCTCCTATGATTCCACCACCGAGAGCTTCTTGTGCAAAAAGTTTACCAAAAAAAACAAGATCTATTCCGTCTGATTTATGATTTAAAGTGTGCAACAGCGCTACGAATACAACTACTCCAATTCCATCATTGAATAAGGATTCACCCACTATGGTAGATTCAGTTTTTTGTGAAACCTTAGCTTTTGTCAAAATTCCAAGGACCGCAATAGGATCAGTAGGTGACACTATTGCTCCTAGTATTAAGCAGTATATAAGTTCTATGTTAATCCCAAACCAACCGCAAAGGTAGTAGAATGAATAGCCTATTAAAATAGTAGATAAAATTACTCCTGGAATAGCAAAAATTGCAATAGGCTTTATCTGACTTTTTATATTAGCCCAATTAGTATGTAAAGCGCCGGCGAATAATAGAAATCCAAGTAAAATATCAAGTATAAAATCGCTGATTTCTGCTTTTTCTATAAAATCATGAATTTGAGTATAATGTTGGATATCCCAAAACTTTAAACTAATTATTCCTAATGATAAGATAGTTGACAAGAAAAACAGCCCAATGACAAAGGGCATCTTAATAAACCTATGGTTGATATAGGCGAATGCAGCTGAAATAATGATCAGTAAGGATATGATGTGGTATAAACTCATTTTTATTCTTTAATTATAACAAGGGTATCAAGGTTGAATTTTTCTATTGTCCAATTTTGCAGTTTTAATTTATCCACATTAGATAGGTCCACTTTAGATTTATATATCAAAATAGGTACTCTGATCGAGCTATCTTTTTTAATGAAATATTCATGATTAGCAATCGACAATAAAGTGAGTTGCGGAAAAAGGCTGTTGGCTTCTTTCATGAATTTTAAATTGTCATAATTGTTCTTTTTGATTTCATTTTCTAGAATAGAAACTCTCGTGTCATTTTGAAGATTTGTAGCACCCTCATTTCTGATTTCATTTAAAATTGAACTTTTTATTTTTTGTAATTCATCCTCTGAATCCTGTTTTAATACCAAAATTGTATTGCTTAATTTATATAGAGGCAATCTATTACATAGGTCTTCATTTTCAACAGAATCTAACCTATGATCGAGCAATGCAATTTCAATAGTTTTGGGGTTTGAATAGTAATTTGTTTTTTTATACAGAATTGTTTCTCCTTTACTTATTAGTTCATTTGTTATAAATCTATCTGCTGATTCTTGAAATTTTTGTCGATTATAAAGTCTGTACGCAAAAAATGTACTTGGTATCAGCAAGGCTAAGGTCAAAATAGTCAATCCGTACCTCACATGTTTTTGGTCCTTTTCATTAATTAATTTTGTAGGAGCATATTTCATGTATTTGACAACAGCATAAGTTGAGATACAGATAAAAACTGAGTTGATGCAATAGAGAAAAAGTGCACCAAAGAAATATCTAAATTCACCTGAAGCAAGTCCATAACCTGCAGTGCATAAAGGCGGCATGAGTGCAGTTGCTATGGCTACACCTGGGATTGGATTGCCTTTTCTTTCCTAGTAACAGCTATTACTCCTGCTAAACCACCAAAAAAAGCAATTAATACGTCGTAAATATTTGGTGAAGTTCTTGATAGAAGTTCTGATTGAGCAGTTTTAAATGGGCTTAAGTAAAAATAAACAGTAGAAACCGCCAAACTGACGATCGTAGCAATAAACAAATTTTTTAAAGCTCTTTTCAAAAGTTTAAAATCAAAAACACCTAAGGCAAACCCGGATGCCACTATAGGCCCCATTAAAGGAGAAATAAGCATGGCACCAATGACAACTGCTGTGGAATTCATATTCAATCCAACAGATGCAATCAATATAGCACAAGCCAGAATCCAAAGATTTGGGCCCGAGAACGAAATATTTTGCTTTATATTTTCAAGCGTTTCTTCCTTATTGGCCTCGCCTTCATGCAAGTTAAAGATATTGTAGAGCTTTCTAATCATTTAGTAAAACTACAAAAAATCATACTTTCAATTTTTAGAAAAAATATAAGTGTGTATAATGAATTGTAAAAAGCCAAAAAAGAAAAGACTTAGAGCATAAAGATTCCTCGCTTCGCTCGGAATGGCGTTATGATGATGGGATGGGGGTATAAAGATTCTGTCATTCCGACTGAAGGGAGGAATCTGTCAAATAAAGGTCAACTACTATATTCATATCCATCTTTTTATAAATTATTTATTAAAATATATAAGTTGGTGTGCAATTTTTTAATACACACAAAATATAGCGTTCTAGAATTTATGTTGATAGATATTTTGAGGTTATTTAAAGTTCTATGCTCATGACATTTGAAAATCCTGACTTTCTCCCTTTAGAGTCTTCAGCTTTTATCGCAAATTGATATTTTCCTCCGGTAATAATTTTTTCTGAGTACTTTAAACTTCCATCTATCTTCTTTAATAGCTCAAATGGACTCTCGTCTTTTGCTATATAAATTAAATACTTTGTCTTCTTATTATTTCCTGGTTTCCACTCCAGTAAAAGATCATTTTTTTCATCGATTATACATTTCGTTAGAATTGCCGGGACTACTTTTGACTTATCTATTACGATGAAGCTGATGTGTGCAATGTCTTCTGAGATAAGTCCGGCATCGTCAATTGCTATGATCTTGTAGGTATATCTGTTTCCAAATTTTAAATTTTTTTCAAGTATAATTTCATCGATCTTTAGTTTTTTCACTAAAGTAAAAGCTTTACCGTTTTCACTCTTGAATAATTGATGGTCCACGACATCCTTACTTCTGCTTGGCTTCCAATTAATATAGACGGAGCTGTCACTTACTGCATAATCAGTAATACTTGGCGGCATAGGTGGAATCTTGTCAGGTCTTTTGACCATTTTTGATTCGGAAAACTGTGATACATGTCCGTTATGATCTACAGCTGTAACCTTATAATATACCTGTTCTGTGAGTGTTTTCATAGTTACTGTATCGATGTAGTTATTTATACGTATAGGTTTTTGCAATATATTTGTGTATAAATGATTATTACTATTCGCTCTATATATAAAATAGCCAGCCATATCATCCTCCTTGTTTTTGTCCCAACTTAGCCTGACAATACCGTTGGAATCTATGCTTGCTTTAATATTTAAAGGTGCTGAAGGAGCTATTGTATCTCTAAATGCAACAAGCTTTGGAGAAGAGAACACTTCGTTGCCCGCAGTATCAATGACACTTAGTCTCAAGTACATTTTTTCATTGATATTTTTGGCTTTTTGTGTTAATATCGTTGTGTTAGGGGGGATGATTTTCTTATTTGTTTTTTCAAATGACCCATCACTTCTATATCCCTTGTAAATATTATATCCAGAAATATCTTTTTCTAATCCTTTCTTCCACTTTATTGTGTACTGCCCATTTTGAGCATTTGTAGTTATGTCAATAATTTCAGGGACTTGAGGGCCTGTTTTGTCTCTTCCCATCGCTTTAATTGACTTGGAGGAAGTAGATAATTCTCCAAAAGGTGTTACACCAATTAATCTGTAAAATATTGGTTTATAATTAATTACCTTTATTGAGTGCGAGAATACATCATTTGAAAATTCTCTGGATTCACCCCCTACAAATGGAATTTCCATCAGTCTTTTAAATGATTTATTGTCTGTTGAGCTTTCAATGAAGTATGCAGAAAAATATTCTTCATGATATTCCCGATCCCAAAATATATTAATTTTTCCCTCAAGTTCGGAAATATTACTTATTGTAGGAATTGGTAAATTCTTTTTTAAAGTTTTTAGAATTATTACACCGTGGATGACATTTGGGTTATTGATCGCACTTACTCTGTACAGGTAGCTTTCCCCGGCTTTTATTCCTGTATCTTTGTAGAACAATCCAGCCGATCTAGCTGCTTCTTGACTAATATCAGACATGAGCATTGTCAGTGAATATTTATTGATGAGATCTTGTCTTTTACTACCAAAGTTCATAACAGGATCTATTTTATCATCAAGATCTCCGTACAAACACTGTGCAACTGTCAATTCTTCTTTTGAACAATTTAGAATATTTCTTTTGAATTCAGCCGCTGATCTTGATCTAATTACTACTGTATCTCTGGATGCCAACAAAGGCAACTGTAACAAAGTGTCTATCAAATACCTTTCTATGAGATATCCTTTGAAACTCTGGTCGTACCATGGTTCTGAATTATTAACTCCCCATCTGAGCAATACATTAGATCCATCATATTTAGCTATGACTTCAATTCTTGAAGTTGTATCTGCTTTAATCTTATTGTTGAAACGTAAAGTATCATTCTGAGCTATGATACTTTGGGGATATAATATACCATTTAGGGCAATAACAATTGCTAAAGTCAAAATTTTGTAAAATGTCATCACACTTTTAATTTTTACGCAAATTATAAATTGAAGTATAGGATAATTAATTCTTTTGGGTGAATTGCAAAATGGTTTATTTCTCTGCATGCATTTTGAGATTGGTGGAAAGTAAATTTGTATGACAAAATAGTTGCCGAAAAAAATGTAAGCGAGCTAGTATTTCTATTTTATTTAAAAAGGATAGTGTAAATTGCTGAGTACTAGATTTAGTTATTTTATAAGGAATGATTTGCATGTATTTTTGTGCCACCTTATATAGGGGACACATTTACAAACTTGCTCCAATAAGTCAACGTTTAATACTCATTTGCATTTTATTTGCTTGTTTAGGTATGGTTCATAGTTACTGCCAATCCTTTCCTTTTATTGGGCTTAACTCAAATAATTGTGGGGATGAAGATCCAATTATTTATTAGCAATCCTTGGTTTAAAAAATTACGAGAAAGAAATTTTATTTAAGAAAGTTACTACTGAATAATTTTTTGTAAAAATAGAATAGAAGATTTTAAATAAACTTTTAGTATGTCAATTACTCAAGTTTCGGTAGTCAAATTTTCTTTTTTGAAAGATAAATTTAAATTTTTATAAAATGTTAGATGTTAGTTCTGATGTAATTCATTTTATTCCAAAATCAAAAGATAACTTAAATAAAGTTGAACGCAGATGCCGTTGATATTTATGATATAGAAAGTTGTTTAGTACAATATTCCCTTCTGCAAGAGGGTGAACGACGAAGAAAAGGTGCAAAAGCGACCTTTTCAAGGAAGTGAAACGAAACGAAGTCCCACGATAGAGGGACAAAGTGTAGTCAGAACATCTTAAGTTTACCTGCCGTAAGAATGGAGACAGTAAACGAAAAGATGCCTCTGTGATGCCAAGGGGGAGTTGTCGATATTTATAATTTTTATTATTTACATATCGTTTATTAACAATGTTATGCAATGCGTTATATAAGAGAAGGTAGATTTTAGATTGCTTTCCATCAATCACATGGATATTTTTTCTATTCAACTTATTAAAAAAAATATATGAATCAATTGAATAAGCTCCCTGCCGTCACTTCTTTAGTCAGCCAAGCCCGCCGTCACTTTCTCTAGTCGGGCAAGCATCTAACATCTAATCCCGTAGCTGCGAGACCATCTACCTTTGTTTCTTAACTGCCTAAACTTGAGTCAATTACTTTGTTATTTATTGATTCAGCTATTGCTATTCGTTAATTCTGAATGAGGTAGTCGACAAATTATAAATACACCTTCACCAGGTTGAGCTTCAATAGTACATAATCCATTTAATTGTTTACAGCGCTCTTGGATGTTGTTCAATCCGTTACCATTACTTATTTTATTCTTTTCGTATCCTTTACCATTATCTTTTATAGACAAAATCACTTCCTTTTCCAATTTATACAATTGCACAATAGCCTTAGTTGCTAAACTATATTTTGCTATATTATTGATAGCTTCTTTAACTATTAAAAGAAGATTTCTCTTTTTCTCCGGGTCTTTTACAGAAGCTGCTAATATTTCATCAATAATAAAATCGCAACTAATATTTTTTGGTGAAAGTAACTCATAACTATAATTTCTCAGCCTGGATTCTAATGTAAAATTATCTTCACTTGAAGACTTCATACTCCAAATGATATCATTCATTCTTCCCATCAGATCTTTAGAGGTCAATGCTATTTTCTCGATCATTTTTTTACTTTCATCCGGCTTTGAATTAAGCACGTGGCCTGCCAGTTCTCCATATATGCTCATACTGCTGAGCGTAGCACCGATATCATCATGTAGATCTGTAATGATGCGCTCTCTCTCTTTTTGTACTGCAAATTGTTTTTCTATTTGCTTCCTTTGCTCTTGTAGCTTATATCGTGTAATGACTTTGCCAGTATAATATACTGAAACGATAATTAATAAAATCAAGAAAATTTTAAACCAAAGTGTTTGCCACCAATATGGCATAAAATAAATATTTATCAATTGCGCTTCTCCTGCCTCTTGACCATCTGCATCCATTGCGATTATTTCAAATTGATAATTGCCGGGAGTTACATTCACGAATCTTGCTATGCCAGAGTTTCCTGCAAAGATCCATTCGTCATTGTAATTCTTTAATCTGTATTTAACTTTTACTTTTTCAGGATTAAAAAATTCAATAGCATTGAATTCTATTTCTACAAAGGAAGTACCCGGGTTTATCTTTAAGTCAGCATATTTATTAATAGATATTGGTTTCGTTGTAATTAACTCGTCAGCCTTTATACTTATAATTTGCAATCTTGGTTTTGAAATAATAAATTTATCCGGCACATTGCCAGATAATTTATTAATTCCATTGACTCCACCAAATAATAAATCTCCGCTCTTCATTGTGCAAAAAGCGTTTGAGTTAAATTCCATGTCCTGTATTCCAAATTCAGATCCAAAGTTTTTGAATTGACTTACATCCTTATTAAATCTACATAAGCCTGAATTGGAGCTGGTCCAGAAAAATCCATTTTTGTCTTTTAAGAGGGAATATACATATAGATCTGGCAACTGTCGATTAAGTTCCTCTAAGGGTTCTAATATTTGTTTAGAAATAACATAACTGTATAAGCCTCTTGTCGTGGCCAACCAAAGTGTATCGGGAGCCACAGATAAAATACATTTTACAAATAATGATGAGTCGAGCTTTTTTACAAATGAATATTTATCGCCTTCCTCCTTTAATAAATTTATTCCCTTATCTCTTTGACAATTTAGAAGAATCTGATCAGGCAAGTAAAAGAGCAGAGTATTCAAATCAACTGCACTCAATGGTTTTAATCTTTTTACCAATCTTTTTCGGTATCAAATAATAATAGATTTCCATATGTTCCAATCAATAGTTTTCCATCAGGCCTTTCTAACATTGATATTATTCTATCGATAAAAAATTGGTTTGAGATTATAGTTTTATCAGATTTAGGTAGATATTGAATTAACCGTTCGCCTCCAATCCAGATATTTCCACGTTTATCTTTCATCATACATTCAAATGACAAGCCACTTTCTTTCACAATGGTTTTAATGAACTTTCCTTTGTTGTCTAATTTTACTACACCTGTTTTTTCAATTGAGGCATAAATATTTCCGAATTCATCACTTTCAATGGCTCGGATGAAATTGTTTATTTTGTAATGTGATGCAGCAACCTTATTTAGCAAATGATCAAATCTGAAATTATTTAGGTTGCAATAATCTATACCATTTCCAAAACTAAGAAGCCATAAATTATTGTCTAAATCCCACATAATAGGTTCGGCCCCCGGTGAAATGCTATTTTGGTCTTCTGGACTGTTTATTAGTTTATTGATGTATTTTTTTTCTTTTAAACTAAAACAATAAAGTCCATCTTCAGCGGAAATCCATAATTGCTCATTGCCATCAGTGAGTATTCGAGTGTACTTTCCAGTATTGATTTTTTTTCCCTTATAATAATATTTAGTAATCGTATTGCTGATCCAGTTGTAACAACACAGAAGTCCTTTATTAATACTCCAGATTTCATCTTTCAATCCCATGGCATAATCAAAGAGTAAGAATTTTGGATTTACATTTTTTAATTTCCATTGCAATTTAAGAGAAGAGTCAATTGCGCTTCTGTAAATATTTCCAGCCTTATAATCATAATAATAAAAAGACGATTGATAAATTTCATTGGGGTGGAAATACGCTACAATACTTAAATCTTCGTTTTGGGGTATATAAAGAAATTGTAATTTTTTTTCTTTTAGATGATAAATTCCCAATAGGCCGGTATTGGATCCTATCCAAAGTCTGTTGTATTCATCTATGTGTAGAATACTGATAGATTGTAGTTTAATTCCTTTTTTTGCAATTGCAATTCCTAAATCAATTGTTTCAAAGGTGTTTTGTGTTTGATCATATTTAATTAGTTCGGTATCATATTTGCTCAACCATAGATTACCATCTTTATCCTCCAACACCTTTATAAGAGAATGGCTTTTCAATGAAGTATTATTCTTGGTGACATCGACAAATTTAACCCCATCGTACCGATATAGGCCACTATGTGTGGTGATCCATAAGAATCCTCTTGAATCCTTGAAGACGCCATTACAAACGCTTTGAGAGAAACCTTTTTCTTTGTTTAAATGATTAAACAAGAGATTCGTTGATTGGGTGTAACCAATAAATGATAAAATTATAAAGAATGAAAAAAATAAATATTTTTTTTTCAAGGTAATAAAACTGCTTTTTCTTATTCTGACCTTCATTGATTCTTTCTTCTAAATAAAAGTGAAAGTGAGAAGAAATAGTTGATCAGTCCACGAATGGTCATATCAAGTTTCATTTCTAAATTAATAATTTTAAACAAGTGAAACATTTATGAATAGATCAATTCCCAGCAAAATATGCAATATAATAATTCATATGAATCAACCAAAGATAATTATTTAAAGCATCTCATGCATATCTATCTATTCATGGTTGAATCCATAAGGTTTTGCACGAATATTTCTTTACCACAATAAATAAATTGAACAACTTTAGTTATCGTTTTTGACTTTCAAACAGCTGTACATAATTACAATAATTTATCTCTATTATTAATTTTTTATAAACCTCACTAATTGAGATTTATTTTGACTTGTTATCCTTATCGTATATACACCAGAAGCAATGGCACTAATGTCTAGTCCATTTGAAGCCATTAGACTACCTGACATAAACCTGGTTTGAACAGCTGAGCCATTTGTATTGTATATCTCTACTAAATTTGAAGTTTCCGTACAGCCTAATATTTTGACATTATCGTTAGCAGGATTGGGATAAACTGCAAGGCTATTGTTGTTGCCTAGTAAAACACTTTTTATCCCTGATAGGGAAGTTTTACCATCTGCCTCATGAATTTTTAACCTGTAATAATTGATTCCTATTTTTGGAGTTTTATCAATAAAGTCATAATTAGTTGCATTGCCAGAAGGTACAGATCCGATAGTATTCCATGCCTTTGCTTCAATGGTACGTTCTACCAGATAGTTTTTTATATTAATCTCGTTTGAAACCTTCCATGAAATTTGGACCTCTTTGTATTTGTATGCTGATGCTTCAAAAGAAAGTAAATCGATAGGTAGAGGAATTCCTTGAAGTGTAAAATTGAAGTTACCTCCGGTTCCATTGAGATCAGTGACTTTTATATAAAGTTTTACATTTTCACGTGTTTCAAGTTCTCCGTTAAATAATTCTATTGGATCTATATTGACTATTTCCTGCATGTTTCCCTGGAAGTTATTGACGCAACCGCCAGATACTTCCGTAAGACTTCCACAAGAGTTTCCTTTGTATACAGTAATTGCGGCATCAAAGCCATCGGCTTCAGGCACTACTCCTAAGCTAACTATGCCACTGTTTGTGTTTTCAATATCCATCGTATACCACAAGTCGCTTTGTTGGGGTGCTCCAGATGAGTTATAACAAGAAGAGGGAATATTGCTATTCGAAGTACCAGTAATAGTTTGCGTTCCAGGATCTGTAAACTCACCGGGATTTGGAGTAAGATTATTAGGTCTGTCGCAATCATCATTAGCCTGAATTAAAAAAATCGGCTGATCATAATCTATCTTTAGTGGGCATAAATAGTTGGTAAAACTAAAAATATAGCCACCCACAGGTAAGTCATCGATAAATATGCTGTCGTCAACGGATGTAGCCGCGGCACCATATTCTTCATAGGTCAGTATATTTGTCATCACTACAGTCCATCCTGATACTGCCGCACAGGCCGAAGTAGTAAGCTTGAATCCCACCTTTCCATTATTAGAAAATAACCCAGTAGGTCTTTTTTTAATGTTAACAGCCACTTCATCATTACAGCCATCAGTGAGTACAGGAGAGAAATCCTTTATGGCAGTGCATTCGACGTGTTCATCTGGATATGCATAAAATAACCAAAGAAAATTAGGATCTATTGGAGCCGGAATAGACACAATAATATGTTGACCTTTAGGAGCTGTCCATGTCCCTTCATACCCCAGCAACAATATATCGGGCTGCGACAAAGTCCATGTATCATAATTGTCATTTGACTCAAAAGAAAACTCAACTATTGCGGCACTATCGCACCCTATTCCCAACCCTTCATGATAGTCAGCATCTACAACTTGCAAGTCAGAGAAACAAGGATTATCAACATAAAACACTTCTGTTCCAAAATCAGGGTCAGTAGCTGTCAAATAAAGGCGATCTCTTATGAAAGTTAAATTTTTGGGAGCAGCATTGGCTGAACCTGGATTGATATCCTGCATGAGCACAGTGCCGGCTTCTGTGCCATCTGTCTTCCAAAGCTCTGTGCCGTGAGTACCATCATTTGCTGAAAAAAATACCAAATCATAATGGCCTTTCAATCCGGTAGGTAGGGCAGAACCGGATACACGTATATCTTTGATCATAGAGGTCCCCGAGGTAGTACCATTGCTCTTCCAGATTTCCGTTCCGTTTACACCATTGTTTGCCGCGAAATAAAGAATTCCATTCAAATCAAATCTTTGAAAAGTTCCATATAATGGAATCATTCCATTTGCGCCCGGATTAACATCTTTAACCATAACTGTGCCTGATTCTGTGCCGTCACTCTTCCATAACTCGACACCAAGTCCTCCACTTTGAGCAGTAAAATAAAGCAGATCTTCACCGGCGGTAATATTGGATGCAAATGAAGGCTCTATGCCCGTTTCAATATCTTTCAATATCATCGTTCCACTTGGTGCGCCATTACTTTTCCATAATTCTTCACCATGTGCATCATCATAAGCGCCGAAATACAAATCATCATTAAATGCTACTAGGTCCGTTGTGACAGAAGTATTAATCGGCATTAATTGAATGGTGCCGGGAACAGTTCCATCGGTCTTCCAAATAGAAATACTAGCTCTAAAGAATAACTCATTTCCAACAATTGTGAAATTTCTAGGTTCGCTACTGCTATTTTCGTCTCCCGGCAGTATGTCCATGAAGAGAACTGTTCCTGCAGAAGTGCCGTCGGTCACCCATAATTCTTTGCCATTAACGCCATTATTTGCTGCAAAAAACAACTTGTTCTGGAAGACAATTGCCTGAAAAACGCCAGAAATTCCATTATCATTTACACCGGGTGGGCCAATATTTTTTAGCAACGATGCATTGTTTCCATCTAAGTCACACACCCAAGGCTCAGTTTTGTAGGTTGAATTGTACCCTGCGAAAATTAATTTATCACCAAGCCTGAATATTGGCGCCATACCTCCACCGGGTACTCCAGGATTAATATCATTCAATATTTGAGTTCCTGCTTCTGTGCCATCAGTCGACCATATTTCAGAGCCAGTTGTAGCTGAAGTGGCACGGAAAAAGACTTTATTGTTGATGAGCTTAAAAGCATCAAAAGTACTTTGGCCGGTCTCTGCCCCGCTTGCTGTGCCCGGATTGATGTCCTTGAGTATTTCAACTTGTGAAAATAAAGTGTATTGAATGCAAAAAAATAGAATTATTGTTTGTAGTAGAATTTTGATCATGAGCGCAGAATTACAGATATAATTTTTTTTATTGTAAATGTAGCCTGCATCATCATAACTGGCAATAGCTAATACTAGTGACAGTATGTTCGTAAAAATATTAATATTTACTAGTCAGTATCAAAGAGCTTCAATTTATGGACCATTGAAATTGCCTCACCCATTGAGTGTACCTGAAGTTTTTCATATATTTTTCGGATGTGGCTATTGACTGTAAAATAGCTGATTCCGAGCACGTCAGCTATCATTTTGTAACTGTCACCTTTAGATAGATTTTTTAAAACTTCCAACTCTCTTTCTGATAAATTAAGGTCTCTCTTTTCTGATTCTTTACTACTGAAAAACCTCATTACCTTCAATGCTATGGATGGGCTCATGCTGGCGCCACCAGCCATTACCTCATCAATGCTTTGTGATATTTGTAGCACTGAGGCGTTTTTTAGTATATAACCCTCTGCACCATATCTAAGCGCAGTAAGGATCTTATCGTCATCGTCAAATGCAGTTTGAATAATGATTTTTATATGTGGGAAATTTTCTTTGACAATTACTACACCTTCAAGACCATTTACAATTGGCATTTCTATATCCATCAATATTAAGTCAGGTTTATCAGTAGCAACATTTTTTAGGATATTAGCACAATTCCCATATGTCCCTACACACTCCATATTTTGTGATAAGGAAATTAAAGCATTGAGGCTTTCACGCCTTGATACATTATCATCATATACCGCTATTCTTAACATGAAACAAACTTAGTCCTTTTAAACAATAAATTTAATAACTAATTCTAGTCATTCAAATTGTAAAGACAACATAATAATAACGAATCGAATTTCTTGGTATAGCATCCTGAAGTTTTATTACTAACTCAAGTTTAGGTAGTCAAATTTTCTTTTTTGAAAGATAAATTTAAATTTAAATAAAATGTTAGATGTTAGAAGGTAGATTTTAGATGGCTTTCCATCAATCACATGGATATTTTTTCTACTAAACTTATTAAAGAAAAAATATGAATCAATTGACTAAGCTCCATCTAACATCTAACATCAGCCATCTACCTTTGTTTCTTAACTGCCGAAACTTGAGTTACTAATCAAGATTTTTTAATTGGGTATTTTATTGGAATAACTGGTCAACTAAATATTTCCTTTTGTCTAAGAATAAAATGGATTAAAATAAAGAAAGTAATCTTTGGTGAATGTAAATGAAATTGCAGTTATTATTGTTGATTATTAAGTAGTTATAAATTTTATATTTACTATAGGGTATATTAACTTGATGATAAATTCCTCAAAAAAGCCAAGGCTTCTGACCTTGATTCTACATCAAGTTTAGAAAATATGTTTCTTAAATGGGTCTTAACTGTATTGACTGACAAATGTATTCTTTCCCCAATCTGCTGGTTTGTGAGTCCTTCCCAAAGTGCTTTAAGTACTTCGTATTCTGCTATTGAAAGTCCGAAGTGTTGTTTAACAACCTCGAAAGAAGGAAGTCCTTTGTCATGACTCATACTATGGTTGTACAATGCAATTTCGATTGAACTAATGATATCGCGGTCATTGAATGGTTTGACGATGTATCCATATGGCATCGTAACTTTTGCAGAATCAAGTACCTCCTTACTCGAATAGGAGGTAACAAAAATGAATGGGATGTTATGGTTTTCATGAAGTATTTGTCCAATTTGTATACCATTCAAATTTCCCTTGATCGAGATGTCTAAAAGAACCAAGTCAGGTTTTCTGCTGGAGATCATATCCAGCGCACGTGTGCTATCATAAGCGATACCAGCTACTTCATAATCATTTGCGAGCAAGGTCATCTCAAGATCTGCAGCTATGATAGATTCATCTTCAACAATTAAAATGCGCACGATTCGTCTCTTTAATTTTGTTCAAAAGTAATTAAGTTCAATGCTTTAAATTAATACTTTAGGGTGAATCTATTTCTAAAAAGTAATTTTAATTTGCACGCAAATTTTTTTTATTATGAAAGGTTTGAATGAAGAGGCCCATTCGGCTAAGATCATTAAAATGAATGAAGATCTTAAGGTCGAAGAGTTAAGTATGTTATTGATAGAGAAAGAAAATATCGATAAATTATTAAATTCGTTGGTTGAAATTGATATTGAAATAACTAACCACTTAAAAAATCTAAATGATACAAATGATAAAACGTAATATCTTCCATCGGATCATTGCATTGATATTTATTTTATCATCCTCTGGAAATATTGGGTATGCAAATCTAATTGACAAAGATTCTATATTGCAATATCTGAATATAAATGGCACAGAGGCGACCAAAAATTTCTTAAAAAGGAAAGACTTGAAGTTTCCTGATAAAAATACGCAGGTTCAAGCGGAGTATTTGTTGGCTTTTCTTTTGTCAGGTAATAACCCTGAGCAAGTATCAGATAGCCTCGCTAGACTTCCGGTTGTTCAAAAAATGAATTCAGAGGATATTAAGGACTTATTGAGATTTATAAATGCCACTATTGATTTTTTAATTGAAGAAAAAGACACATACATAATTACTAATTTAACAGGCTACAAAATTGCATTATCGCGCTACTATAACAGGGAATCATATGCTTTTCTTAGCCAAATAATTACTTATTACAGATTATTCAAAGATCCAAAGAATGTTGATTCTACGCTTGTAAAAATGAAAGATCTTGTCGGAAAAGATAAATATTTGATGGCCAGATATCGCATAATGGAAGGGTATATTTTTATGTCTAACCAAGATGACAATTGTATCACATCCTTTCAGAAGGGAATTGAAATGATGGAACCCTTTCTGGGCAAATCAAATGATTTTTTAGTTTCTGAGCGCAATAGTTTAATTTCTGATTCTGTCATCATTGCATCAGCTTATTCATCATATTCCAGATGGATTCAGGGAAAAGGTGACCTTAAGCGTTCAGGTGAATTGCTTATTATGGGCAAAAAAATGATCCCTGCTGACAGTCTGTATGTTATTCATCAGATCAATTATTATAACAACCTGTCATCAATCTATGCCGATTTAGGTAATCCTTCGAAATCGATTGAATATGCTATGTTAGCAGCTAATATTACAGATAAAAAAAAATATTCAAAACTCAGGAATTCAAGTGTCGCACTTTTCCTAGCCAAAGCTTTAATATCTAATAGATTATACCAGCAGGCTTTAGATGAATACCAAAAGGTACTTAAAACTGCAAAAGCCGGCTCGAAAATGTTGCGTAATACTTATTTAAATATTGCGCAGGTCTACCAAAAAATGGAAATGTTCGATTTGATGAATTCTTACCTTAAACAAGGGGATAGTATAGAAGTAATTGGGGTGGATGTGGATATGTTAACACCTTTGCTCAAAGGATATAGAGCTATTAATCTTAAAAATTACAAGGAAGCTATTAGAAAAGGTCAGAAAGTATTGGTATTGGCTAAAGATAATTGTAATCCTCGTATTGAAGCCGATGCGTTGTTATTACTATCTAAAGCTTATGAAGGCGCCGGAAACTATTCTGAAGGTCTTCATTATTTTAAACTTTACACCCAAAGCATAGACATGCTTTATAATCAAGGACAGGAAATGGCATTATTTGACCTGACTGAAAAATACGAGAATCAAAAAAAAGAAGCGCTAATATCAAATTTAAATGAAACTAATATTTTAAAAAATTCTGTCATAAAAACTCAACGATTATTTTTAGTTGGTTTGTTAGTTGGCGCTCTGGCACTTGGTATTTTTATTTATCTGTTAATAACCTTTAATAAAAAATTAAGTTCGAGGAATGTCATCATTGAAAAATCGGTAGAAGAAAAAAATATCCTATTAAGGGAGATTCATCATAGAGTAAAGAATAATCTTCAGGTGATATCAAGTCTATTAAAACTTCAGACAGTCTATATCAAAGATGCCAATGCAGTTCAAGCTATTACAGAAGGTCGAAGCAGAGTGCAGGCGATGGCCATCCTTCACCAAAATCTTTATAGTGATACATCTTTAACTGGCGTCAACATTGAAACTTATTTTGAAAATCTAATTCAAGGACTGTTTGATACTTACAATATCAGTGAAGATAAAATCCATCTGGTCAAAAATATTACGCCTCTAATCCTAGATGTAGACACAGTAATTCCGTTGGGCCTGATATCAAATGAATTGATAAGCAATGCGCTTAAACATGCTTTTAACGAATCACTTTCAGGTAAAATAGAAGTTACATTACAGGAAATTAATAGCGAGTTGGTACTAAGAATAAGTGATGATGGAATAGGTTACATCTCGGGAAAAGAAAATCCAGGATTTGGGAGTAAACTCATACAAACACTAAGTGACAAAATGAATGCAATTTTGGAGATCAGCAATGATAAAGGATGCACGGTCAAAGTAACTATAAAAGAGTTTCAAAAAGTGGGTTAAACTTCTTTTTAACTTTTTGCAGCAATGTGTTCCATTAAATATTTTTCTTTGAATCAATAATCAAAATTTAATTTAAATTTTTTAGGGTCAAAATGTTAAGGGTAACGAAATTTTTTAATGACCAATATTTTATGGAATAATTCAAAGCTGAATTTCAATTGAAAATAATTATTGGGACTCAACTAATTTCTATTCGATACTAGCTATGAATAACATTTGATGTTATATTTTAACTCAGATTTCTACTTATAATACGAATTGGAATTATATAATTGACTAATAATTTGCCATAAAATACAGAGCTTTACAATACCGAGCTGGGTTACGTTTTGCGAATAAAGATTACTCGCTTCGCTCAGAAAGACGCTAAGTCGTTTGGATATTGGTGAAAAATGAGGCGGCGCAGCCGCCTCATTTTTCACCCCCTCAAAACAAATGTTTTGTCATTCCGACTGAAGGGAGGAATCTGCCAAAATAATGAATAAGCCATTAAAGATTGATCTTAATTAATTGCATAGCTTATACGAAATGGAATTATCTTATTGGTCTTATTTATATTTGCGTTTCGTATAAAACAGAATAATTTTAAAGATTTTCAATAAATAAATTTGCTCTGAATTATGATTTTTAAAATTTAATTTGAATTACTGACCAATTGTTTCTATAAAAAAACAAATGCCGCGAATGCGGCATTTGTAGAAATATTAGATTAAGTATGAGGGATTATTCTACACTTAGTTTACCCTTCATGGTCATGTGATGACCAGGGAATGTACAGATGTAATCATAACTGCCTTTGGCTGGAGCATTAAAAGTTATGGTGGTACTTTCTCCACCACCAATGAGGTCGGTATATGCGATGATTTTGCTATGATCAGCAGGGACATATCCGGTAGTACTTGCTTTTACCGCTTCCTCGGCAAATGCATTTACATCTGTTCCCTGAGCTAAAAGCACAAAATTATGCCCCATAGCGTTTTTAGCCATTTTTCCTATATGCTTTAAAGTTAGAACTATTACCTGGCCTTCATAAGCATCAATGTTAGATAAGTTGTATTTCATCATATCGTCACCTTCCAATGTTACTTGCACAGTATCTTCTCTTGGAGTTGTCACTTCCTCTTCCTCCACAGTGGTATCAGGTTCTTCAACCTTTTTTTCTTCATTTTTACATGAACTAATGGAGAAGATGCTTAAGGCGAAAATCAATAATAGAAATTGAAATTTAAACTGTTTCATTACTTAATATTTTTTTGCAAAGATATGTTGAAGAATTTAATAAAATCAGGACGCTTTCAGCCAATATTAGGACAAATCAATCATCTTTCTGTATTGTGTAGGACTATAATTTGTCTCTTTTTTAAAGAATCTACTGAAATACGAAGCATCTTCAAAGCCAAGATTCGTACTTATTTCCTTAAGAGTTAAATTCGTCTGATGAATTAGCACTTTAGCTTCAAGAATGGTGACCGCCTTTATTATTTCGGAAGCTGTTTTACCGGTTTCTTTTTTTATACGCTTATTTAGATGATTTGGAGTACTATTTAGATTGAAAGCGTATTCTTTGATAGTCCAGTTTTGCTTGAAATGTGCATGCACCAGAGCATTGAACTTATAAAATACATCTTTCTTTTTTTCTGGATTAATAGGTTTTTCTCTAAATGTTAGAAACAACTCTGCAATAACAGTAGATAGATAAAAAGATATTAGACGATAATTTCCAGGTTGTTCCTTTCTACTTAAATATAAATTACGAATACGAGTCAATATAAAAAATAAATTTGTTGAGTCCTGATTTGTGAAGTGAAAATAATCGTTTATACTTGGCTGCGTATGTAACATGTCTAAAAATGGGTTCGCACCAATAAACTCATCAGAGAAGTGACAGTAAAAACCTTCTAAGTCTTTTGATAATAATGATGTAGAAGTTATATTGTTTTTAGGTGTAAATAATAAATCATTTTCAAAAAGCTCGAACGAATCTATTCCTACAGACTTAGTCATTTTGCCCTTTATTACATATACAAAGTCATTTACTGTCTTCTTATGTGGAGGAAGTGGTATGTTGAAATATACATCACCTTCTTTAAAATAGTGTATAAAGAATTGACTTATGGTATCATCATTTAATAGCTCCTTGTTGCTATTCATGATATGATATTGCCTCAATATTATTGGGCTTAAGGTCGGTATGTTTAGCTTTTCTTTCAAAATTCAATATTTGCAAAATAGAAATATAATATAATCTTTTTGAATTGAAAGTTTATAATTGTCAAATTAACAAAGCCTAACAAATCACCCGAAAGAATGAAGGTTTTTTTTTCCATGTATATAATTTTACATATTCATAAAAACAACTTATCATGAGATATTTTATACTTCTACTTCTAGCTTTTGTTTCAATTAATTTATGTGCTCAAGATAATACCTGGATTGGTAATACCGGTAATTGGGATGTTCAAACAAATTGGTCACTAGGAACTATTCCAAAAGAAAATCATAATGTAAAAATAACGGGTTCTTCATCTAAAGTAACTGTTCCTGTTGCCTTTTTGGCAGTAGCTAAGAGTCTCTCAGTTATTGATAATAGCAAACTGGTAAATAATGGTACAATAACAATCAATACGCTCAATACTTTTGATGGTATTTATAATAATAGTTCTATTACAAATGTTGGTACAATAAATATATCAAATACCGGCGGTGCCGGAACTGTAGGGCAAGGAATAAACAACTTTGGTCTTTTTGACAATGACGGAGTTATATTCATGGGTCCGGATATCAGAGAAACCGGCATCTGGAATAGAACAGGTAGTACCTTTAATAATAATAATGAAATATCATTTACCGGTTCGATTACTGTATGTGGGATTGATGCAGTAGGAGGAACATTTAATAATTATGGAATTCTTGATAATAAAGCGAATACCGGAAATGCTTTTATCCTTGTTTCTGGTTCAGGCAAATTTTTCAATCATCCATGCGGTATAATAAATGAAACCACTAGTGAGCAGATTACAGCCACCCATTTGGTCAATTCCGGTATAATTAGACTTAAAACATCCTTGCCCACGACGATCACTTCTAATTCAGGAGTCATAGCGAATCCAAATGGAAGTGTCATATCTGGCACGAATACAGGCAGTATCATCACGAATTCAAACACAATCGTATGGACTGGCTGTGGTCAGAATGGTTCGACTTCCAATGCCGCAAACTGGGTTGGATTAACTTCATCACAATTGGCAGATGGAAACGATCATGTCATCATACCAACAGGGCCAATGAACACCGGTAATTATCCTTTCCACACAGGTCCGGGGTTAAATATGACTTCTACAAGTATTATAGAAATCAATGAAAATGCCAGTATAACTTTTGCTGATATTAATGGCAATGCGATTCAAAGTGCTGGAGTAATTAATCTATTTGGTGAGATAATTGTGCAACATAGCAGTCAAAATGGAATTAGAATTACGAATACCGGAACTTTGATTGGTGGGGCGAACTCTAACATAACTGTCATGAATGTAGAACAAAATGCGATTAGAAATGATGGTATGATTAATTTTAGTGGGTCGATTACGACTTCCACAAATGTTGGGGCATCCGGGATAAATAATACCAATGAATTCAATCTTTCCGGTTCCGGAGAAATAGATATAATAGGTGCAGAAGGCGTAGGGATTATAAATAATGGTGATTTTAATACTTCAGGAAACACTTCAGTTTATATAAACGCTGCTTTAGGTGGTGGTTTTTTTAATCAAGATGGTGGAGTTGTTAAAAATGCAGGTATAATGACTATTAATAACGTCAGTAATACCGCTTATCTTCAACTCGCTAGTTCAACATTCAATAACACCGGTAATTTTAATTTAACTGGTGCAGGTACTGCAACCGGCATCTTAATGGAATCAGGAGGGATTTTAGTCAATGCCGGATGCGGAATTCTCAATTTATCTAAAAAAATGCAAAAAAATAGTGGAACTTTTACAAATGCCGGAGTAATTAATAACACTTTCATTGGTAGTCATTCCATTACAGGTAATATTGTAAATACGGGTCTAATTGTCAACTACAACGGTTCACTAGATCTTACAAAAATTACCAATAATGAGATTGTATTAATACCAAGATCGACATATCCAGGAGGAACGATTTCGCCTTTTTATCACGGCGCTCCCCCTTATTCTACAACACTTCAAAACAATAGCCTGTATGCCGTTGGGACTTCTACTGTCATTGGCACTTTTACTCCCGGTACAAATTCTTTAAAAGATGTGTCAGGATATGGAGAAGGAAATTTCAATTATGAAGCGAAATTTACATTGAACGGTTGCCCACTATATTTTACAAAAATTCCTATTACACTGGACAATGATCTGAATCCTGATAGTGATGGAGATGGTGTTCCCGATAATGAAGATAACTGTCCCTCAATTTCCAATCCAAATCAACTCGATACAGACAACGATGGTATGGGTAATGCATGTGATACAGATGACGACAATGACGGAGTGCCGGATGTATCAGACAACTGCCCGTTAATTTCCAATACCAATCAATTGGATTCCGATAATGATGGTCTGGGTAATGACTGTGATAACGATGACGATAATGATGGTGTTCCTGATGCCTCAGATAATTGTCCTTTGGTTTCTAATACAAATCAGCTAGATACAGACAATGATGGTATGGGCAATGCCTGTGATGCTGATGACGACAACGATGGTATACCCGATACACAGGATAATTGTCCTTTAAATTCAAATGCGAATCAACTCGATACTGACAGCGATGGTATAGGTAATGTCTGTGATAACGATGATGACAATGACGGGGTGCCGGACGTTTCAGACAATTGCCCATTGACAGCCAATGCAGATCAGGGAGACATCGATGGAGATGGCATGGGAAATGCCTGTGATACAGATGACGACAATGATGGTGTACCTGATGTTTCAGATAATTGCCCACTCACACCTAATTCGGGTCAAGCCGATACTGATGGAGACGGCATTGGTGACGCTTGTGAGGATGATACGGATGGCGATGGCATAAATGATAACGCTGATAATTGCCCTTCGATTTCCAACCCCGACCAGACTGATACAGATGGAGACGGAATGGGAAATGCCTGTGATGCGGATGATGATAATGATGGAATACCCGATACTCAGGATAATTGTCCGACGATACCAAATCCTGGCCAAACTGATACAGATGGGGATGGCATTGGTAATGCTTGTGACGATGATGTAGATAATGATGGGATTCCAAATAATCAAGACAATTGTCCAACGATATTCAATCCAGCTCAAATTGATACAGATGGAGATGGAAAGGGAGATGATTGTGATAACGACGATGATAATGATGGAATTCCCGATGAAGTTGATAACTGTCCTCTGACCTTTAATACTTTTCAGGTTGATACTGATAATGATGGTATAGGGGATGCTTGTGATACAGATGATGACAATGACGGTTTTCCAGATAACGTTGATAATTGTCCATTTACATTCAACCCTGATCAAGCTGATGCAAATGGTGACGGAATAGGTGATGCATGTGCCGATGATATAGATGGTGATGGCATTCCGAATGTACTTGATAATTGTCCAAATATTTACAATACTGATCAATTAGATTCTGATGGCGATGGTATGGGTGATGCGTGTGATAATGATGATGATGGAGACGGAATTACTGATTCATCAGATAATTGCCCTTTAGTGTATAATCCTGATCAACTAGACACAGATAGTGATGGTATAGGAAACATTTGTGACAATGACGATGATAATGATGGAGTAGGAGATGACACGGATAATTGTTCTTTCATTCCAAATGCCGATCAGTCTGACGCTGATGGTGATGGCCAGGGTGACGTTTGTGATGACGATGACGACAATGATGGCGTTCCTGATATTAGCGATAATTGTCCGTTTACTCCAAATCCTGATCAGCTAGATACTGATGGGGATGGCATTGGTGACGTCTGTGCAAATGATATTGATGGTGACGGAATAAAAAATTCAGATGACAATTGTCCTTTGGATTACAATCCCGGACAACTAGATACAGATAATGATGGAATTGGAAATGTTTGTGACGCAGATGACGATGGCGATGGGGTAGAGGATGTGGTCGATAACTGTCCATTGGATTTTAATCCAGATCAAATTGATTCAAATGGAAATGGAATTGGTGATGTTTGTGATGGCACGTCAGCCGTGGATGACATTTTACAATCTATCAAAGTGTACCCAAATCCTGCAAATGATCATCTGAAACTTGTAAAAGGAGGTTCCGAAATTAAGGCTTGGTTTATTTATGATGTTTATAATAGATGCTTAGTATTTGATAAAAATGTCAAAGGTAACGAGGACGTTACAATTAGCTTAATGTCATGTAATTCAGGTGTCCATATTATAAGGATAGAACTTGCAAGCGGAAGCACTTTAATAAGAAGATTCACTGTCATAAAATAAATGAAGGTGAAAGATAATAAACTTACCATCAGTTTTATATGCCTGATGTTCCTGTGCACAGCTGTAGGAGCTCAGGATATAAAAACCCTTATCGTACCGCCGAAAGCTTCATTCTCCGGAGGAATATTTGCCTCCGGTCAATATTATAATGTACGTGGTATTGACAATCGTCGGAGTCCTTATTCTTACAATCTTGCAGGTAATTTAACTTTCAAGTTGAGTGTGATCACAGTACCATTGAGTTTTTCCTTTCGCGATCAGCAGTTCAGTTATGGCCATTCATTCAATAAGTTTGGAATGAGTCCTTATTACAAATGGATCAAGGTACATATTGGACACAGATCTATGCGTTTTTCGAATTATACACTTGGAGGAAAAAACTTTTTCGGAGGAGGTTTGGAATTGACTCCCGGAAAGTTTCGCTTTGCAGCATTTGCAGGAAATATGCAAAATCCTTTGGCACAGAGAGATACATTGGTCTATGGAGCTGAGTTAATTCCAACATATAAACGGTCCATCATAGGAGGAAAAATAGGTGTTGGTTCTTCAAGAAATTATTTTGACCTCATCGTGCTGCATATTAAGGATAAACAGACGGATGAACTGGACCTAGATCGTAGGAAGGTAGGAATTAATCCATCGAAGAACATTGTAATGGGAACAGAATGGAAAACACTTTTATTTAAAAAGTTGAATTTCAATGGAACCATAAATGCAAGTGTTTTTACCGATAATTTAGCCCTTGAATCTTCTCTTGAAAGCGTCAAAAGTCCTTTTTTAAATAATTTATTTGAGCTGAATGCCTCTTCTAAACTAAGTCTGGCAGGAGAAGTTGAGTTGAGATATAATTTTAAATACTTTGGAATTGGTGCTAAGTATCGAAGGATAGAACCCAATTACAGATCTCTTGGAATTCCATTCTTACAAGCTGATATTGAAAATTATACTTTCAGATTGAATACTGCATTATTTAAAGCTAAGTTCAACACGAACGCAAATGTCGGAATAGAGCGCAATAATTTGCGAAATTTAGATTATTTGTCAAGAAAAAGGCTTATTGTCAATTTGAATACAAGCTGGATGATTACAAAGGAACTACTTGTCTCGGCTAATTTTTCCAATTTCAAATTTGAAACGACGGATGGTTTAGTGGAGATCAATGATACACTTAGATATATCAATGTCAGTAGAATGTATGGTTTGAATTTTAACTATACAAAAAAGTCAAAAAATACACAATTTGGAGTCTTTGGAGGTATTCAGCAACAGTCATTAATGGATCTGAGCCCTGTGGCAAGAATAGGTGGTGAGGTCAATAACGTCAATGTAAATGCCGGTGTAAGACTTTTCTGGAAGGAAAGTGATTTTACTGTTTCTCCTTCACTCATAGTGTCTTCCTATGGTTATTCTGATAATAAAAGAAATAGAGCCGGGGTTGCTGTCACACTACAAAAATCCCTATTTGACAAGATCTTATCCTTCAGCTCTGCCACTAGATTGTCTTTTGATAAATTGAATGGGGTAAAAGACGGAAGGGTATTGAATCAGCGCTTCGGTATCAATTGTAATGTTTTGAAGCATTCGCAGGTCAATTTTAGCAGTTATTTTATTTCTAAGAAAAGCTTTTCGGGTAATTCCTTTAATGAAATCAGACTTTCATTGGGTTATGGTCTTAAATTTTAATGATGTCAGTTATGAGAGATTTGGTTATATTTTTATTGGTTCTATCATCAGGTATAGTGAGTTCGCAGAATATTCAGGTAATGGTAGACGTGCAATTACCTTTTCCAACTGAAATTGGGCAATTGGAAGATGCATCACAGGCCTACTCAGCGACTTTGATTAATAGCGTTTTTACCCAACAGAATGTTTATATGTTGGCTACCCTTGCCGGTGACAATGGAGTTTCTATCTCTATAGACGAAAATTACTTACCACCGACTCCACTTGTTCTTGATGGAGGCGAAAGTGTCACATTGACCACTCAAGAAATATCAGAACTCAATTCTACATTAGGCGCTGATGGTTTTATAATTGAAGGTGTTTCAGATCTTCAACTTATTCTGGGTTCGATTCCGGAAGGGAACTATACGCTTTGTGTTACTGTGTATGATTATAATACCAGACAACAGATCGGTAATGGATGTAGCATTGTTTTTCCTATCGGGAATGGCAACATACCCACGATCATCAGCCCATATTGGGAAGAGATCGTCATGGCTTCTGAGATCCCTTCCTTTCCAATTATATGGGAATATCCCCTGAACGTAGGTTACGATCAATCTGATATGAAGTACATCGTTAAGATCATTGATATAACTGCCAATTATGACTGGGACATCGAAGAATTATTTAATGATGCCGGAATCCCTGTAGTAATCGAAAAAGAAGTTTTTACTGTCACAAATTATTTTTACAATCAGGAAGCAGATGATCCGGAACTGATCGTCGGTCATGAATATGGTGTAAGAATTCAGGCAATCGACCAAAATAATATACTTGGTTTTGATAATGGGAAATTTTCAGAAGTAAGACGTTTTTATTATGGTGAGATGCCTGATGTATTTGGTGATGAAGGTGATGGAAGTACGCAAGCAGATGAGACTCCATCAGACTGTGAATCACGATGCAATCCTCCTTTGATTGAAAACAATAATTTCGTAGCAGGCATTGATTCACTCGAATCTATCAAAATAGGTCATTTTTATTTATTGGATTATCAGCTAACAGAAAATGATAATAAATATTCAGGTACAGCGAAAGTTCAACTTGACTTTTTAAATAATGTAAAAATCAATGTTCAGGTAAAGGATATTAAAATAAACGAATTAGGTCAGGTTTTTGAAGGTACCGTAAGAGCAATACAAGATGATACCGGCGATTTGGCTGCTCTGGCACAATATATTAATTTTCCGATTGCTGACGGTATGATTGATCAGGGATTAAATTATGTTCCCGAACAATATTCAAACATGTTAGCTCCTTATCTACAATATAGTCGAAATATATACGCTTTTGCTGCTTCCTCTGATATTGGTTTACCTATTGGTTTTGAGCAAAGTTTGATGGGGAATAAATTTATAATGGGGTTGACCGATTTCATTTTGACCCCAACCGGAGCTAAGGCAAAAGTAGCTATTGGTGCCAAACTGTCCATTTTTGATGGTGACAATATGTTTATGATGATCGCTGATTCTGTATGCATTCACCCGGTGGGTTTTGGAGGTGATTTTATGATTCAGTTACAGCAAGATTTAAATTTTCCAAATGATAATAACAATGCTTTTGAATTAGTACTAAAAGGAAGCTCCGGTATTGCTAATTCATGTAAGATTCAATTCAATTGCCAGGGATTACAATCATTTCAATTGGCTGGTGAATTGAATTTCCCAGAAGTGTCATTCGGCCATATGATCAACAGGACGGAGATGAAAGCAAAGCTAAGGCTACTTTTGTAATTGATTTGGCAAACAATCTACAGGATACTTCTTCACAATCTTCGACAGATACTTCAGGGGGCTATTTCTATCAGACCGGTGGAAATAATTCAGTGTGGGGCAAGGTCAATTGGATGGCTCAAGTCAATATGAATAGTTTTGAGATCACCGGATTAAAAGGTTGGAGATTTGATATTACAGATGCCTTCATTGACATGAGTGATCTTGCCAATCCGGATAATATTGACTTCCCGGATGGATATCACACCACGACCAATGACTATAGAGGGTTTTACTTGCGCGAAGCAAGTATTACACCGCCACCCCATATTTTACTTGATTCTACATACGCCATTGTCAGAAATCTATTGATTGAACCGGCGCTTTATGCGAATATCCTTGTGGAAAATATCTTGCCAATAGAAAAAGGCAATCTAGGTGGATTTGGGATTTCTATCGATACGCTGCAACTGGATTTTTATGACAATACGTTAGAATACGGCATGATGACTGGTGATATGACACTTCCTTTTGCCGGAGATTCCAGTTTATTGAAATATACAGCACTCATCTTCAATACTGCAGCTTATGATGAACCGGACCCAAATTTTATTTATGCATTTGATGTAACAGTCATGCAACAATTGGAATTTCCTTTTTTAATAGCTGATGCCACAATAGCGGATGATTCGTATTTGGAAGTTGTATTTATGCCTGGATCCAATGAGCAACCATATATAAAGACGTTATTGCATGGTACATTATCGATTGACACAGAGCTAAATTACCCCTCAGGATTGCCTGAACTTCCTGCAGATATTAAGTTGGCTGAAATGGAGTTTCAAATAGATTATACCTCCGGTAGCATTGGATTTGATTCAGACAATACTTACCTAGGTTTTGCAAGCCCGCAGAAAAAAGTTGGTTCTTTTCCGATATCCATGGATAATTTTGATGTTTCATTGGATGCTGAGGCTGAAACTGTCGCAGTTCAATTTTCAATTGGGCTTTCAATGGGAATGGATGAACTGGACTTATCAGCGGGAGCAACATTTTCTTTGGTTTCAAACATCGAATCTATGGAGGTGTTGACGGGAATAATGGATAATGGTGTCGGAGGAGCTTTTAATGTGGCAAAAAAAATAAGATTGGACAGGGTAACTTTCGACTCTATAAACATAGGATTGGTAAAGGAAAATTTCTCCATACTAGGAAAGATCATGTTTTATAATAATCCAATAGAGGGCGGAGGTCGTGACAAAGGTGCTAAAGGTTCACTAAGTGTTACATTACCAATAGCCGGAATATTCGGAAGATTGTCTGCGATCTTTGGTACTTATGGAACTCCTCCTGAAGTCCCGCAAGGTCAGAACTTTGCCTATAGTGAAAATTTTTACCCATATTGGTATGTGGATGGGATAATTGGTTCGGAGGCCGCGATACCAATATGTGCCGGTGTAGGGATCTACGGCTTCGGTGGAGGAGTCGGTTATAACATCATACAAACTGCCAGTTACACGATAATTGATGGTGAGATCTCCGGTGAACCGGAATATACGCCGACCTACAATTCATTCATGATAAGGGCCGGAATTATGTTAGGAACCATGCCAACTCCTACAGCATTCAATGCCGATATTACCTTTACTGCACAATTCGTCAATGGTGGTTTAGACATGATGTCCTTAACAGGGGATGGTTATGTAATGACACCCATCAATGAGCGAAATGATCCACAGCTGTATGTGGGTGTAGCACTTGCCTTTTACACCCAGAACGATACGCGGGACTGGTATATGGATGGCTCACTCAAAGTGGCTGCAAATATTGGAGACGGTACATTTGTAGGAAATATGCAAAATCCTGTTATTCCAAATCAAATGGTCAATGGTATTTTCTATGCTAGTGCTGATACTTGGTATTTTTACATGGGAGCACCCGATTTTGATCCATACGACAGTGATGATCCAAGAGGAAGTGCATTATTGACATTGGAAAATATACTTGAAGCAAATTTCAAATTGTACATGATGGTAGGTCATGGTGTGCCTACCAGCCTGCCGCCACTTCCACTTGAAGTCCAGAATATTCTTAACAATCCATCAGGAGATTTGGATGGAACTACCAGTGCCACTAATGTCAATGCACAAGGTGGAGGAGTAGATTATGAATCAGGTGCAGGTTTCTCACATGGCGCATATGGCTCTCTTAATGCCTCTATAGATGCCAGAATTATATATGCGGCACTTTCTGTATATTTAGGATATGATATGAACATCACAAAACAGGACGTGACCTGTGCCAATACAGGAAGAGCAAAAGGCATCAATGGCTGGTATGCTGAAGGCCAGGCCTATGCCGGGTTAGAGGGCTCAGTTGGTGTAAGGATTAAGGTATTTGGTGTTGAGCAAAAATTTAATCTATTTTCTCTTGCTGCAGCTATCGCATTATCCGGAGGGGCTCCATCCCCATCTTATTTTCATGGTCAGGCCGCTGTATATTTCTCACTATTGGGTGGGAAACTTGAAGGCAGTAGCTCCTTTAATTTATCAGTGGGAGAGAGATGTTCCCCGGTTTCCAATGATCCTTTGGCAGGTATCGACTTTTTCGAACATATAGATCCAAGTCAGGATGAAAGAGATGTCATTCCATCAGCGAGGGTATTAACCCGTTTTGTGCTACCTATGGGTGAAGATATTGTGATACCCACACCCATTTTTGATACAGATGGAGAAGTCACCAACGTTGTCAACTACAAGTATAGACCTGAAATTAGTTACACCTTGAAAGAGGATTTTGGTAGTAAAAACACTGTTTCCTGCCAACCGATAAGATGGTTAAATGAGGATGTTCATGATGCTATGGTCGTGCGCCCAGTTCAAATGTTGCAGCAAAATAGATATTACACCATAAATATGAAAGTGCAAGCATGGGACCTTCAAACAAATAATTGGCTAAGGGTTGATAATAGGATCTGGTCTCAGGATACGATAGTCCGTTTTAAAACCGGTAGTTGGCCGCCGGACCTCTACGAATTCGTACAATATACTGTGCCTTTACCTTTTGAAAGATTTTATCTTCAAAATGAATTGAATCTTGGTAAAGTATATTTTACCCAGGCTTTACCTCAGGATCATTATTTCCCGGCGACAAGTCTATTTGGAGGACAACCAATGCAATATAAGATACGGTTTACAAAATTGGATGACCAAAGTGTCACAGACGTAAACTTTACAAATAATAGTGGGGGAAGTAACCCACATCTATCCTTCGCTATGCCTACATTGGAAAATGAAGCAATATATGCCATGCAGATCATTAGAAAGAATCCGAATATGCTCACAGCTGTTGCCTTACGAAATACTTTAGATATCCTCAATACTGAAGATGAATTATTGCAGGCTAATTTAACGCTAATACCTCCGGGGGAGCAAATAGAAGGAAATGAATTTCTATTGTATCATACCTATTTTAGAACTTCAAAGTTCAATACGCTCAAGGCGAAGATGCAGGCAGCCAGCCTGCAAGGGACACAATACACACATATTAATTCTTCCTATGGCAATAAGCTAAATGTCAATATGACAATCAATGAAGGTTTTGAGCAACGTGATTTTCAAAACTTTTATCCCGGGATATCTCAAAATGAGGACTTGCTTTTCGAGCCGCGTATTAGAGTACTTGATTTATTTAATAAAACATATCACGATAATAAAGCCGAACCTAAAATTTGGGGCTTTCAGGATTATTATGAAAATACGGTTCAAGGTGGCTTTTTTAATTGGAATTGGCCACAAGATCTTAAGTTGGAATGGAGTCAAAATATGGTTCACAGAATAAAAAAGCAGAATATTGATACCAATCTGAAACCACCTTTGACAGAGGGTGAAATTAGCGCACTCTGGCAGAATTATATGTCCACAGGGAATTTAACCTCCGTGAATTATTATTTTAATACAGGTATGTTTGGCAACATTAATTTTTTAGATGGGTCTGGCCCTTCCAGCAATTTTACTGTAAAATATGATGTACATCATGAAATAGGCAAGGATAAGGAAGTTGTTTATAATTGGGCAATGGACTATCTGGCGCGTTCTTTGCCATTTCAGCCATATAATTATCAAGCCTATTTTCAAATGGTTCAGCCGGCTTTTATTCAAAAGAAGAACCAGTTGAATAATACAAATTTTAAGCTACAGAATAATACAGGAAGTTACAATTTGAAATTTAGTAGAAATATTTCCCATGTTCCGGGTGAAGAGTTGTTTAATATATTTACGATGTATAGTCTTGATTTTAATACACCGGGATTGATCGTTACGGGAGGGAAGTAAGGTGGTCGGGAGATGAGTAATGGGTAATGAGGCGAATAAATGTTGGATTTTGGATGTTGGATGTTAAATGGTACGCTCCGATGATAGCGTTCATTCTAATTTCTAATTTTTGATTTCTAACTTTATCATGGATTTATGATTTTAATTAAATATCTTTATTTATTGATATAATAAGGCAAAGGACTTCCTCTTTTTTTGAGGTTTGCCCGTCCATCAAATTGTATGTGGTGATTGCCTGGGTGTCTTTTAATCAGAAAAAGTATTATTGTTTTAATATTATTCCATGAATTACCATCAAAAAATTATTATTCATTTCATGTATAATATCATCTTGCTTATTTTTATTTTTTCAATTACTTCTTGCCAAAAGGAGACGAATGAAATAGATCCTGATTTATATTCAATTGTATTTTGTAAGGAAATAGTCATTAATACTGCAGATGCTATAAATTTCCGTCTTGTAGGAAAGTGGAAATGGTTTAAACAAATTTGTTTTCCAAATTTGGAGCAGGACCTTAAAAGCAATTTAGGTTTAATAGTAGAATTTATGTCTGATAGCACATTTAAAGTATTGAAAGATGAGATGCCATATATGAACGGTACTTGGAAATTACAAGCAAACACAGATGGACTTCAAATTATTACTCTACCAATTGTCAATGAATTGACCGGAAAATTCAATATGTGTGATAATAAATTTGTTTGTAATGATATCGGTAGAGATATCTGCGCAAATTTCTTTAGAAGGCAATAGATCAATTTCTTTTTAAATAATGAAGTGTTGCCAATAAATTGCCTTGGTTTTAACCAACGGATAAGTATTAAAGAGAAAATCGGACTTTAGTCCCCTTAAGGAATTGAACAGCTAAAGCAGTTAAGTCGAACAAGGTTTTTAAAGCGACTGAAGTCGGAAGTGTTGGAACTGAATGTCCGTCGGTTAAAACCGACGGTAAAATACCCATCGATTTCTATTTTAATGCTGAAGAATAGCTAAATAAATTGCCGTTGGTTCTAACCAACGGATAAGTATTAAAGAGAAAATCGGACTTTAGTCCCCTTATGGAATTGAACAGCTAAAGCAGTTAAGTCGAACAAATTTTAAAGCGATTAAAGTCGGAAGTGAGTATTAATGATAGTCCGTCGGTTAAAACCGATGGTAATTTAAAATAGAGCTTTTTTTTACCCATTGGAGATTAACAAATAAATTGCCATTGGTTTTAACCAATGTATTAGGATAGCAGAAAAAATCGGGTTTTAGTCCTGTTTATATTTTTTACTGCATCACATGCCCCTTTATCTTACCCATAAATACAGAATCTTGTCCAACATAATTAATATAAATATCCTTGTCGAAGAAACCGGGAATATGTGCATCAAAAACAACTGAGATACTAGCCGTATCCTTTGGTCCAATATGCATTTTGCTAAGTTTTACCTTCATACAATCACATGTTGTTGACATTGGTAGCATTATAATTGTGTCAGGTTTATTATTAGTGATGACAAGTGTTGTATGAAATGGAACATCTCTTGGGATTTTCCCTAAATCTTTGACAGGGTAATCAAGAAAAACACCTTCCTGATTTTTGTTCGCTCCATTTACGTTTCCTGAAGCTCCATCATTTTTGCAAGATGCAAAAGCAAGAATCATAAGTGCAAGAAGTATAACACTGTTATATAATTTCATATTATTTATTTTTCGCAAATGTAAACATTTGACATTAAGATAGCGAAATTCGAATTAATTAATTTCTTTAGCAAATTCAACAAAGTAGTTGATACTTGTTGGATTACGCATTGTATCAGCATTGACACATTTTTCAACTGGTCTTCCCATCAAGATCTTTTTGATTGGCGTTTCCATTTTTTTTCCACTTAAGGTATAAGGAATATCAGCTACCTGTATTATTTCATCCGGAACATGTCTTGGTGAATAATCACTCCTTAATTGGCTTTTTATGCGTTTTTTGAGTATGTCATCCAGGATAATTCCTTCTTTTAACATTACAAATAAAGGCATAAAGTGATCGCCATCTTTTTTCTCAATATTTACAATCAGACTGTCAACAATCTCTTGAATATGGTCCAGACTTCTGTATATCTCACTTGTTCCAATCCTGATGCCCTGCTTGTTTAAAGTGGCATCTGATCGCCCATAGATCACTACGCCATCATCCTGAGTGATTCTTATCCAGTCACCATGCCTCCATAGACCATCATACATTTCAAAGTAACTTTCGTTGTATCTAACCTTTTCTTCATCATTCCAAAAATATATTGGCATACACGGCATTGGTTCAGTAATCACCATTTCTCCTTCTTCATTTTCTAATTTATTGCCGTCTTCATCCAGACAATATAGTGCGCATCCCAAAGCTCTGCACTGGATTTCCCCTTCATAAACCGGTCTAACTATGCATCCGCCCACAAATGCTGTGCAAACATCTGTTCCGCCGCTCATTGAAGTTAACCATATATCATCTTTGATTTTTTCATATACATAATCAAATCCTTCCGGAGGTAAAGGCGAACCTGTTGATCCTATCGATCTTAAATTGCTAAGGTCATAGTTCGCCTTTGGGTCTATATCTGCTTTTTTATTCGCAAGGATATATGGAGCACTGGTTCCAAAATGATTTACCTTAGTTTCAGCCGCCAATTTCCAAAGGAAGTCAACTTCAGGATAAGCCGGACTGCCATCATAGATCAATATCGCAGCTCCCCGCAGCCATGCACCATGTAGAAAATTCCACATCATCCATCCGGTAGTGGTATACCAGAAAAACAATTCATCTTTTTTTACATCATTATGAAATGCATGGTATTTATTTAATTCCAATAAAACACCTCCATGAGAATGCGTTATTGCCTTTGGCGCACCGGTAGTTCCGGATGAATAAAGTACCCACAAAGGACTTGAAAAATTAACCCTTTTATACGTAAGTCCGGTATTAGATGAATTTAACTGTTCGATACATATTCCCAAATCATTATTCTTGGGAATTCCTGAAGATAAATTAAGTGCATTGGAAACAGACTTTAATTTGGCAATCAATTGCTGATTTTTATCATGCAGATCGAAAACTTTACCACCATAATTATAGCTATCTACATATAAATATACTTTTGGCGAAATCTGCTCAAATCGGTCGATGATACTTTCTATTCCAAAGTCAGGCGAACAACATGACCAAATTAACCCACTCGCTGCTGCAGCTAGAAATGCAGCAGATGTTTCATAGGCATTAGGTAAGACTCCACATACTCTGTCTCCCGGCTGCAAACCCCAATCATCGAATTGTAACTGAATGTTAGCGGCAAGTGTCAGAAGTTCTTTCCAAGTATAAGACTTTTTAAGGCCGGATTCTTCTACAGATATGATAGCTATTTTTGAATCCTCCGCATATCGAGTTAGGTTTTCTGCAAAATTGAGATTTACATTAGGGAACCAATTATAATTGGGCATTTTTTTACCCACCAACACAGAATTTCTATCACCTTCATAGACCAATCCAAACCAATCTATAAGATCATTCCAGAAAATCTCTTTATTATCAATACTCCATTGCCACAGTTCCTTATAATCATTTGCAGAGACAGCATATTTGCTATTGACATAATGACGGTAGCGTTCAAGCTCACTTTCCTGAACGATCTTTTCTGATGGTGACCATAACAATTTTCCTTCAGACATGCGTGACGAATTTGTTTTTAACTAGAGTTGCAGGGTAAATATATTTTTTTGAAATCTTTGATATCATTGGTCTAAAAGTTAGAAATTAGAAATTAGAAGTCAGAATAAATCTTCGAATTTTGCCTACCACAAACATTTGAACTTACAAATTAAGTAAAATATTAATTGATTATCAACATAAGTCAAATTATGTTACTTTAGGTTAAACTATTCCATCTGATTTTCATTTAAGGGTTAAAATCAAGTGGCTGGATTCGGGCAAAGGTAATTTTTGATAGTTATTTAAACAAGTTCTAAATTATGTTTACTTTTAACATACGGTGTTCATACTACCTTTATCAATAAATTTATTGCTAAAATTGCGTTTTAATTGAATTCCCTCTTTAAAATATAACTTAAAATATAATTATTATGGCTTTTGACATAGAAATGGTGCGTAATGTTTATGCCGGTTTCAAGCAAAAAGTAGATACTGCGAAGAACTTTCTTAACAGACCATTGACGCTCTCTGAAAAGATCTTGTATGCCCATGTGCATGAAGATAGTCCAATGCAGGATTTTAAAAGAGGTGAGGATTATGTGTTTTTTGCTCCGGATAGAGTTGCCATGCAAGACGCTACTGCACAAATGGCTTTATTGCAATTTATGCAGGCTGGTCGTCCACAAGTAGCTGTACCGAGCACGGTCCACTGTGATCACTTAATTGTGGCTAAGGTTGGTTCTGAAACTGACCTTACAGCAGCAGAAGCCGATAATGCCGAGGTGTACAACTTCCTCTCTTCTGTTTCTAATAAATATGGTATTGGTTTCTGGCATCCTGGTGCAGGTATCATTCACCAGGTAGTCCTTGAGAATTATGCATTTCCGGGGGGAATGATGATTGGAACGGATTCACACACGGTGAATGCCGGCGGACTTGGTATGGTTGCCATCGGTGTTGGTGGTGCTGATGCATGTGATGTAATGGCCGGTCTTGCCTGGGAATTGAAATTTCCAAAGTTGATCGGTATTAAACTGACCGGTAAATTGTCTGGTTGGGCGAGTGCTAAAGATGTGATCTTAAAAGTTGCCGGTATCCTTACTGTAAAAGGTGGTACAGGTGCTATAGTTGAATATTTTGGTGATGGAGCTGATGCTTTGTCATGTACCGGAAAAGGAACGATTTGTAACATGGGTGCAGAAGTCGGAGCGACGACTTCAACTTTTGGGTATGATGAATCAATGGATAGATACCTTAGATCAACTGGTCGTGCGGAGATAGCTGATATGGCCAATGGCATTGCTGATTACTTAAAGGCTGATAAAGAAGTGTATGACAATCCTGAAAAATACTTTGATCAGGTTATTGAGATTGATCTTAATACTTTGGAACCCCACTTAAACGGTCCATTTACACCTGATAAAGCGACACCTATCTCAAAAATGAAAGAAGTGGCTTTAGAAAATGGCTGGCCAATGAAGATCGAAGTTGGTTTGATCGGTTCTTGCACCAATTCTTCTTATGAAGACATTTCAAGAGCTGCTTCAATTGCCAATCAGGTAATTGAAAAAGGCTTAAAAACTAAATCTGAATTTACAATTACACCGGGTTCTGAGCAAGTTCGTTTTACGATCCAACGTGATGGTTTGATAGATATTTTTGAATCCATGGGTGGAACTGTTTTTGCAAATGCCTGTGGACCTTGTATCGGTATGTGGGCTAGGGTAGGAGCGGAGAAGCAAGAGAAAAATACCATCGTACATTCATTCAATAGAAACTTTGCGAAAAGAGCGGATGGTAATCCGAATACTTTTGCCTTCGTTGGTTCTCCTGAATTGGTAACAGCGCTTGCCATCGCAGGTGACTTAAGTTTCAATCCACTGACGGATACTTTAACCAATGAACTTGGACAAGAAGTTATGTTGGATGAACCGACTGGTTACGAATTGCCTCCAAGAGGTTTTGACGTAGAAGATCCGGGTTACCAAAAACCTGTAGAAGATGGATCAGGAGTAGAAGTAGTTGTGAATCCTGATTCTAATAGATTGCAATTGCTTGAACCATTTAAGGAATGGGAAGGCACTGATCTTATAGGTTTGAAATTGCTAATAAAAGCCAAAGGAAAATGTACTACGGATCATATTTCTATGGCGGGTCCATGGTTGAAATTCAGAGGACACTTGGACAATATTTCAAATAACATGCTCATTGGTGCCATCAACTTTGCGAATGACACTGCAGATAATGTTAAAAATCAATTAACGGGTGAATATGGCCCTGTACCTGCAACACAAAGAGCTTACAAAGCTGCCGGAGTTGGTTCAATTGTAGTAGGCGATGAGAATTATGGTGAAGGAAGTTCAAGAGAGCATGCTGCTATGGAACCAAGGTTCCTTGGTGTTAGAGCAGTTTTGGTGAAATCTTTTGCCAGAATCCACGAGACTAACCTTAAGAAACAAGGAATGTTGGCATTAACTTTCTCAGATCCTGCAGATTATGATAAGATAAGAGAAGACGATACGATAGACATCATTGGCTTGACGCAGTTTGCACCAAATACTCCTTTGATCTTGGTTTTGAACCATATCGACGGATCTCAGGATAGCTTCCCTGTCAATCACACATTTAATCAACAACAGATCGAATGGTTTAAGGCGGGTGCTGCATTGAATATAATCAGGAGGAATGTAGCGAATGCTAATTGAAAAATATTAAATTGAAAATACGATACCTTTGGTGACATTCATCAAAGGTATTTTTTTATACTATAAATTAATTGGATGGTTTAAGGGCTTTTTACACAAAAATTACATCAACCTTCCCACTATCCCTGGCCCCTCATATATAAAACTTGTATATAACTGCACCAAATCCGCTCCCGAAGCCATCATTGCTTCTGCCTGTTCTTTATTTGAAATACCTCCAACTCCAATTAAAGTCATTCCAGCAGGCATATTTGCCCTAAGATACTTCACAACTTCAATTGACTTATTTGCCAATGGCTGACCGGATAAGCCACCGGCACCAATGACTTCGAGAAAATCGCTTGATGCTTTTAGTCCTTGTCTGTCTATCGTTGTATTGGTTGCGATGAGTCCATCCAATTTACAAGCAGTGGCTACTTCAATAATGTCATCATACACCGATCTCTCGTTGTCAGGTGAGATCTTGAGCAGGATAGGTTTGGGTTTTGCTAAACCGGCATTAATTTCCTGGACGGACGAAATGATCTTGATCAAAGGTTCTTTTTCCTGCAGTGCTCTTAATCCCGGAGTATTCGGTGAACTCAAATTAATTGTAAAATAATCAACTTGTTCATGTAGGTGTTTGAAGCAATACACATAGTCCTTCCATGCGTCTTCATTCGGTGTGTCTTTATTTTTACCAATATTACCGCCAAGAATTGGTCGATCTTCAGGTAGCTGTCTTATGTTTTCTGCAAGATTGTGTACTCCTTTATTATTGAAACCCATTCGGTTGATCAAAGCATTATCTTCTTTGAGTCTGAAGAGTCGTGGTTTTGGATTGCCTGATTGGGGTCGGGGAGTGACCGTGCCAACTTCTATATGACCAAAACCCAACTGCTGCAATGACTCAATATAATTGCCATCTTTATCGAATCCTGCAGCTAGCCCAACACGGTTTTTGAAGTTTAAGCCGAAATGAGTGCTTTCCTGATCGAAATTTTTTCCGGCAATACTTCTAAGTAAATTTTTTCCGAAAGGTAATTTAACGCAGAAATTAGCGCCTTTCATGGCGATGCCGTGGGCTTCTTCAGTAGAAAAATTGAATAAAAGTGGTTTTATTATTTGCTTATACATCCGGCAAAAATAACGAATCTCCCTGCTCAAATGCAAGTAACCAGATTTTTCTCTTGATTCCTCCTGCATATCCATGCAATTTTCCATCACTTCCCATCACTCTGTGACATGGGATCATGATGCCAACTGGGTTTGCGCCCGTTGCTGTTCCAACTGCTCTTGCATGACTACCGGGGATTTTTTTTGCAATATCGTTATAGGTAATTGTTTTACCTAAAGGAATTTCATTGATATACTCCCAAACACTTTTTTGAAACTCTGTTCCTTTGAGATCATACTCGATACTATCTGGTAACTTCTGACTTGCAAAAAATGCATCCAGCCACTCTATAGCCGACAAAGTATGATTGTTTGGAAGGAAATCTTTTGGTATTTCCTGACCTTCTTTGACAAAGCTCACAAAAGAAATTCCCCTATCCGAAGCACCGATTAAGATACTTCCGATAGGGGAATGGTATATGTCACTGTAGTCGGACATTTCTAAAGTTTGATGTTTGTTTCAAGTTTGATGTTTGTTGTTTGATGTTTGACCTAGAAGGTAGATGTTAGATGGTAGATGTTAGATGGTCGTCAGTTGATTATACCAATGTTATCAATTACATTTTACGTTGCACATTTCACATCTAGCCTCTTACTTCTCATATATAACAAATCGTAAAACATTGCTAATGAATTTTTTGTAAATAATAAAAAGTATGAACATCAAAGACTCCCCCTTGGCCCCCTCTTGCAGAAGGGGATATTGTGCTAATCGACATTTTACATTTCACATTCTACATTTCACATCTAGCTTCTGACTACTGACTACTGACTACTGACTACTTCACACCGCACTCGGTTCCGCCGGAGGAGTCCCAATCGCAGGAACACCTTCCGTATATATTTCAGGATGGAGCAACGGAGCTTCTATCTGGTATGGACGTTCACCCAACAATTCCTCCACATCTGATTTATGAAGTACTTCTTTAGAAAGTAATTGATGTGCCAACAATTCAAGGTCACTTTTGTGCTCTCTCAAGAGAACAAGGCAACGCTGATATTGACTATCCAGCAATTTTCTTACTTCTTCATCGATCATTGATGCAGTATGCTCTGAGAATGGTTTTTGGAAAGAGTCACTGCCCATCTGGTAGAAGGAGACATTCTACGATATTATTCATTCCATAGACAGTCACCATGCTGTATGCGAGTTTAGTCACTTGGTCAAGATCGCTTTGTGCTCCGGTTGAGATTTTACCGAAGATGATTTCTTCAGCTGCTCTACCTCCAAAAGTCATACAGATTCTGTCTAGCAATTGCTCAGTTCTGGTTATGTACTCTTCTTTTGGAAGATATTGCGCATAGCCAAGGGTACCAATTCCTCTTGGAACGATCGTCACTTTCACAAGTGGTGATGCATGTTCCAGGAACCAACCACAAACAGCGTGTCCAGCCTCATGATAAGAAATGATTTCTTTTTCTTTTGGAGAGATCAATGAATTTTTCTTTTCAAGTCCTCCGATTACTCTGTCCAGTGCAAAATTGAAATCTGACATATCGACAGAGGTCTTATTTCTTCTAGCAGCGATTAATGCAGCTTCATTACATACATTAGCTATATCCGCTCCAGCAAAACCCGGCGTCATCTCAGCCAATGCCATACTTTTGACATCAGGATTTAACTTGATACTTCTCAGGTGCACATTGAATATCTGCACTCTTCCATTTAAGTCTGGTCTGTCGATACCGATCTGTCTGTCAAAACGACCCGGTCTCATCAAAGCATTGTCTAGGACATCCGCTCTGTTGGTTGCAGCCATCAGGATTACACCTTTGTCTGTACTGAAACCGTCCATTTCCACCAATAATTGGTTCAATGTGTTTTCTCTTTCGTCATTACCACCTTGGAAATTGCTCTTTCCTCTTGATCTTCCGATAGCGTCAATCTCATCTATGAAGACAATACAAGGTGCTTTTTCTCTTGCTTGTTTGAATACGTCTCTAACTCTTGAAGCACCCACACCAACGAACATTTCAACGAAATCACTACCTGACATAGAGAAAAAAGGCACATTTGCTTCACCGGCTACGGCCTTAGCTAGT
This sequence comes from Candidatus Brachybacter algidus, assembly GCF_016707225.1. Taxonomy (NCBI): domain Bacteria; kingdom Pseudomonadati; phylum Bacteroidota; class Saprospiria; order Saprospirales; family Saprospiraceae; genus Candidatus Brachybacter; species Candidatus Brachybacter algidus. Next base: position 1,200,651 of record NZ_JADJID010000001.1, read on the forward strand.
AATGTTTTACCCGTTCCCGGAGGACCCACCAGTAAGACTCCTTTCGGTATTTTACCACCAAGTGAAGTATATTTCTTAGGGTTCTTAAGGAAATCTACGATCTCCATGATTTCTTCTTTGGCTTCATCGAGTCCTGCCACATCAGCAAATGTCAAATCTACTTTTGCATCTTTCTCAAACAACTGTGCTTTTGATTTACCAATATTGAATATCTGTGCACCCGGACCGCCACCGCCACCACTTACTCTACGCATGATGATAAAGTAAAGTGCCACAAAAATCAATGGCATCAATAAATAACCAAGGATAGTACCTATTACATTAGTCTTTTTCTCGTAGGTTAAGACGACGCGGTTCTCAGGAGAGAGGGTGTCATTTATCTTATCAAACTTATTTTCAAAGTTTTCCAATGATCCGATCTCCATCGTGAAGTTCGGTTGATTATCGGAAAAAGTGTTTTTGGAGGCATCTTTATATTTGGCAAGACTTTCTTTTTTAAGATAGATTTCAGCCACATCACTATTGATGACAACCATTTTGCTGACATCACCAGCTTCTACGTAAGTTTTCAACTCATCATAGCTGATTTTTGAATTAGTCCCAGATGGAAACAGCAAAAGCTGACCCAAGATCAACATCATGATTACCGCTCCATATATCCAGTACGAATTAATTTTAACAGGCTTTTTTTGCTTGTTTTTATCGTCCGGAGTTAGATTATTATTATTCTCTTCCATTTAATTTTTTGTAGTTAATTTCTTTATAACTTTAAATACTGTCATAAGTTGTAGTAACTCCATCAGACCATAGTCCTTCCAAGTCATAAAATACCCTTGTTTCAGGATAGAATATATGCACTAAGGTTGAGAAATAGTCCAACAGTATCCATTTCGCTCCCGGTCCACCTTCCATATGACTGGCCTTTAGATTTAACTCTTCTTTAACCCTTCTGTTGATGTTATTGGCGATAGCATTGATCTTCACTGTAGATTCTGCTTCACAAATAATAAAGAAATCTGCAGGTGCATCTTTTATATTTCTAAGATCTAGTTTGACTATTTGATCGCCTTTTATATCTTGCATTGCATCTACAATCAGATCAGCTAGTTCTGTCTCCTGTGTATTTATCGCTTGTTGCTTGGTTTGTTCCAAATTTATTTTTTCTTTTGTGTATAAACGTTATAATTGTGCAAAATAACAAAAAGAATTTTGACTTTAATACCTAACACTCTTTTCGTCGGAAAAGTTTGTGTCAAGCTTGATTCAGTGGCTTCAACACAAACATATTTAAAAAACCTATATGCAAAAAGCAAGCCGATAGAAGGAACTGCTATTTTGTCATACAATCAAACGGCAGGATATGGGCAGAGAAATAATAGTTGGGAAACACAAAATGGCCTGAATATAGCGCTGAGTCTTGTTTTACTTCCCGCATTTCTCAATCCTGACAAACAATATTACCTGTCAATGGCTGTCGCTCTAGCTGTTAAAAAGGCAGTTGAGGAATTAAGTCAACAAAAGGTTAAGCTGAAGTGGCCGAATGACATCATGGTGGGTGATCGAAAAATTTCCGGAATTTTGATTGAGTCCAATTTGTTTAATTCAAGGGTAGAGAAAAGTTATGTAGGCATCGGACTGAATGTGAACCAGATTGATTTTGGATCACTAAAAAGTACTGCAACTTCCCTTTCAAATATTTCAGGAAAGGAATATGATTTGGATCATGTATGTATCTTGATTATGGAATGGGTCGAGCGATATTACCTGCAGATAAAAGCCGGACGACTAAAAGAACTTTTTGAAGAATATGATGAAGCACTTTACAAAAAAAATGAATACATAACGCTGTTACATTCAGATGATATGACTTCAAAAGTCTTATTAAAAGGTGTGGAGGAGAATGGAAAAATACTGGTAATGCATGAAAACGGAGACTTAAGGGCTTATCTTCATGGTGAAGTTCAAATAATGAAAGCTCAGCTCTGATATAAGGGAAAATTCCATTGATCGCAAAACTTAATGTGCTAAAAATCGTGTATAACAAATTGCACAAATAATGTCCAACAGGGTATATGGCATTGACATACGTTTTATGCTTGGCAAGCTGTTTAGTTTAAGGGTGTTGTGTTTTAAATCACGATGCCCTTGACGTAAAATTATTTTGTTCAATTTGTTATACAAACCTATATAGTTTAAGCGCCAAGGTGCTATTTAAGTATCCTTAAATTCACCGGCAAATAATTATTTATCCTATTCTCCAGGATCTTTACCAGTCCAATATTATTTCCATGATAGGTCGCATAATGCCAACCTTTCTGTTCATAATTTTCGATAGTAAATGTATCTTTTTTCAAATATTTAATTGCTTGATCCTTATTTAATTCAAGTTTTGGATACAGCCTTTTAAACTCATCCAACATGGATATCCCATGAGCCGGAATGAAATCCCTTCCCTTTATGGCACCAAGTTCAAAAAGTGGTCTGATATTCATAAATTGCTGTTGGCTTTGTAACGCATGTGGCGCATAAAACATGTTGCTTTCTTTGTCAATTTGAATTTCATCTTGGTAGCCTGTTAAAAATTCAGGCAGCAGACTTGCTTCTTCTTTAGAAAGAGCATGAAATGCTGATTTTGGTTTGAAGTAATTACTGTTTGTATTTTCAGAAAGCTTATCTGTCCGTTTCAATAATGCTATAAAGAATCCTTCACCTCTTACTTTGTGCGGATAACATTGGTACCCAATTGCCTCACCTTCGATAATTTCAGTGAGTCCCCAAGATTTCTCATGATTGATTTTTTCTATTTCAAAATATCCGGACTTAATTAAGTCAGCCAGTTGTTTAATATTTTCACCGGAATTATAAGTGCAAGTACTATATATAAGGTATCCACCCATTTTAACAAGAGTTGCCGCATGACTCAAGATATCTGTTTGCCGAATTTCACATTTCCGAAGATTTTCAGCATTCCAATGATCCACTGCGTCATGGTCTTTTCTGAACAATCCTTCTCCTGAACATGGTGCATCTATGAGCAAAAGGTCTGCTTGAATACCTGTGTTTGCAATGGTGTCCACAGGATAATTGATCACGGCTGCATTCGAATGGCCCCATTTAATGACATTTTGTCTAAGTGCACCCAACCGAACTGAAGTTACCTCATTGGCTAGTACGAAAACATCCTTATTTAATTTGGACAAAGCATGTGTGGTCTTGCCTCCAGGAGCAGCGCATAGATCTATGACCAATTCCAAATTTTGCTTATCTTGAATTTGGTCTATTAGTTGACCTGTAATCATACTGGAAGCTTCCTGCACATAATATGCCCCGGCATGAAAGGAAGGGTCATAAGTAAATGAAGGTCTTTCAGTCAAATAGAAGGAGTCAGATTCCCATGGTATAACCGTGTCTATTGGAAGTTCATTCGTAGAAATACGCAGTGGATTGCGACGAATGGAAATAGGCGGATCAGTCATCAATTTATCAAGAAATTTTTGAGCTTCTCCGCCCAATTCATTTTTTATCCTCTCAATAAATGGTTCAGGAAGTTTTAACCCCATTTTGATAAAGGTCCTTTTGAGGTAAAAAATCTGTTAGCCTTTTCTAGAACTTTAGGCTCGTCCTCAAGCACAGGCGCATGGTGCGGTTTTATTCGGGCGTCAATAATAAGCGGGGCATCTATACTCCAGTGTTTATGGTCCATTCTTTCGTTTAAGCCATAACAATTGGCTGCAGGATTGGATCTGGTAAAGGTTATCCAAACGAAATTATTGTCTGTTGCTATAGTGAAATCCACATCATCGCATATGACTATCAGCGCAACACCTTGCCAATCAAATCTTTCAATGTAGGATGCAAGCACACCTGCCTGAGCATGACCAACTTTTCTATTTTCATACTTTGGTCCTTTGACACACAGAATTCCAGATGTAAAAAACTTCGGATCCTGAAATCCCGGAGGCAATAAAAGATCGTGTGGCAATGTTGAATTTAATTGTCTCAAAGGCGGTCCATATGCTGCAACAATCAATTTACTACCATGATTCAATCCATCTCCTGAGTAATCCAGTGTATCAATCGTCGTTTTGGTTATGAAGTGCAAGTCGCGATTGAAGTCAATCCTTTCGAAAGTATACTTCAAAAATCCTTTGACATCATAAACATCGGGAACGATATCAGCATCTTGGGCCGTGATGAATAAGTATTTCGCCAAAGAAGTCTGTCCACTGCCCAATAGTCTATTGGCTATTGTTAAAATTTCTTCAGGTCTTTGATCTCGGAAAGGCATATACCTTTCTGAACCGATAGCAAATAGTAATGGATGAACTCCTGCAGCATCCACTGCATGTACTTTCTTTAAACCGGGAAATTCTGATTGAACAGTGCTGCCAAACAATCTGTGGATCAAATACCCAAATCCACTGTCTTCAGCAGGCGGACGACCAACTACAGTAAAATGCCAGATAGCATTGGTTTTATGATAGACTTTATCCACATGCATCAATGGAAAAGGGTGGGAGAGGCTGTAATAACCCAGATGATCTCCGAATGGGCCTTCTTCTTTCAATTTTTCAGGATCGATGATACCTGTGATGCAAAAATCTGCTTCCGCACTAAGATAATACCCATCTTGTTCGATATATCTATAACGTCTGTCATTCAAAAGTCCTGAAAAGATTGTTTCACTAAAACCTTCCGGAAGGGGCAGCACAGCTGCAATGGTATGCGAGGGTGGACCACCGACATTAATACTAACTTTAAATGGTTTTTTTAGGTTGTTATATTGCTGATGATGCACACCGATACCGCGATGGATCTGATAATGAAGACCAATTTCTTTGTTTAATTCATAGTCATTGCCGCTCATTTGGATGCGGTACATTCCAATGTTGGTATTTTTTATTCCGGGTTTTTCAGGATCAACAGATAAGACTTGAGGCAGCGTAACAAAGGCACCTCCGTCCTTTGGCCAGGACTTTATCTGTGGCAATTGATGGATTTGGGTAATGTTTCTTGTTAAATCTGATGAACTAACTTTTTTTGGAAGTGATTTAATTGCTTTGGGAAGCAAGGAAAGTAGTTTGAATGGTTTTTTTAAATATGCAGCGGGGTCCAGTCTTAGTTGAGCAAGTGTTTCGATGGTTTCGATCTCTTGTCTGAATATGTATTCAGTACGTTCATTTGTCCCATATAAATTAGACGCGGCACGAAATGGGCTACCTTTGACATTTTCAAACAGGAGTGCCGGTCCACCGGCTTCTTGGACTCTTCGATGGATATAAGCCATTTCAAGATTCGGGTCTACCTCTTCCTTAATACGGATCAGTTGATCAGTCTTTTCCAGTTCGTTAATGCAATCTTCGAGAGAAATGTAACCCATGTAGAATATTTTTTACGAAGATAAGACATTGAATGATAAGTGATAAATGATTAATGATAAATAAGAGTGAGCGAATCTCTTTGTTCTGGATTGTAGGCAATTATTTTTATGATGAAAAATGAATGAAGAAAAATGAAAAATGAGATCTGGCAGTGCGATTTGAATTAAAGAGCAGGCAATTATTTGATTAATAAATTAATTCAAGGTTAGGAGTTGCTTTTATAATGAGAAGCAATGATTTCATTTACTGTACTCAACAATCGAAGTTTCATTCTAATTTCTAAATTCTAAATTCTAATTTCAATCATCTAAATTTAACCTGAGTGATATCAATAGTTCAATTAAAATTAATTTCCAATATATTATCAGAACATAATCCAATATTTTTACCTTGCACATAATTAGAATGTGATATGAAAGCAAAAGTAAATGGTATTAATGAGTTTGATTTGTCAGAAGTGGTTGATATAAATGTTTCATTAAGTATTAATGATGATAAAATTATATTTAGGAAGGATGGAATAAATTATCATGCCAGATTAATCTCTCAAGATGTTCAGTCGAAAAAGTATACAATTGAAATTGAAAAAAAACTATTTGAAGTAAAGTTGGAAGATGATCTGGATCAATTAATAGCCTCTATGGGTATGAAAGGACAAAGAATTCAAAATGTTTCGGAGATAAAATCACCAATGCCCGGGCTAGTCCTCAAATTACTCAAACAATCCGGTGAGGAAGTTACAGCGGGAGAAACTATCCTGGTGCTAGAAGCAATGAAGATGGAAAACGCTATTAAGTCGCCGATTGAAGGTGTCATTCAGTCTATTGAAGTGAAGGAAGGTCAGTCGCTTGATAAGGGGATGGTGTTGATCAGATTCTAGATAATAGACTATAGACACTAGATTCGATTATGTGCAAAGGTGCCATGGAATTCAATAATAATTTTTTTTGATTTATAGCCCAATCGTATATGGTTCTGCGATATTAGACACCCCGGCTATCGCCACCCCTCTGCCAGAGGGGAAGTTGCGACTTTATTTCTTCTTTTTTATGATTATTTGTAATGATTTCTTACGTCTGATTTCTAACTTATAGAGTTTGTAGTATTCAAATAAATAATCGACATTACAATTATGGATACTTATATAATCAGCTTTGCAATGCCTGCTCTTATTATTCATTATTCATTCTTCATTTTTCATTACCTAATGCGCTTCTAACCAATTCTCCCCAACTCCCGTACTCACCTCGATAGGTACAGCAAGTCCCGGTATTGCATTCTGCATATTACGGATGACGATTTCTTTTACTTGCTCCAATTCAGTTCTTAAGACGTCGAAAACTAATTCATCGTGAACCTGCATGATCATCTTGGATTGAACTCCTTTGCTTATAAACTCTTCATGGATCTTGATCATGGCAAGTTTGATCATATCTGCTGCAGTTCCTTGGATTGGGCTATTCACAGCGATGCGTTCGGCACCGCTTCTTGCAAGTGAATTCCTGGAATTAATGTCCCTAAGATATCTTCTCCTTCCCATCAAAGTCGTCACATAGCCAAATTCGTGAGCTTCATTTACCATTCTGTCCATATAAGATTTTAATCCGTTGAACTGAGTAAAGTATGATTCAATGATTTCCTTTGCTTCTGTCCGCTTAATACCCAGTTGTCTTGAGAGATTCAATGAACCTGCACCATATATAATGGAGAAATTGACAGTTTTCGCATTTCTTCGTTGTTCAGGGGTCACTTCCTCCAATGGCACTCCATAAACTTTAGCTGCAGTGGCTGAGTGAATGTCCAGTCCTTGTTGGAATGCTTCTACCATAGCTACATCCTTACTTAATTCAGCTATCAACCTCAATTCAATTTGAGAATAATCCGCTGAAAGAATAACATGGTCGGCATCCTTGGCTATGAATGCTTTTCGAATTTCACGACCTTCAACCGTTTTGATAGGAATATTTTGAAGATTCGGATTATTAGAACTCAGTCGCCCAGTAGCAGCCAAAGCTTGATTAAAACTACTGTGAACCCTTTTCGTCACAGGATTGATCATTTTAGGTAAGGAGTCAACATAGGTTGACCTAAGTTTACTCAAACTTCTATGGGAAAGAATCTCAGCCACAAACTTATACTCCAGGGCAAGTTCTGAAAGCTTTACTTCATCTGTAGAGAATTTGCCTTGCTTTGTTTTTGCCCATCTATAAGGTATTTTCATTGTTCCAAATAGTAATTCTCCAACTTGGGTTGGGCTATTGATATTGAATTCCTGACCTGCTTCTTTGTAAATGTTTTGTTCATATTCGGTGATTCTATCACTTAATACGATGCTGTATTTTGCCAAATAATCAGGATCAATATTCACACCTGCCATTTCAAGATCGGCAAGGACGTATATTAGTTTACTTTCGATATCTTCATACAATTTTTCTGAATTGATCTCTTTCAAACCAGGTAATAGGAAATTGTATAATTGAAGCGTAATGTCAGCATCTTCCGCAGCATATTCTTTTATCTGCTCCAATGGCACTTCCCGCATGGAGATCTGACTGTTTTTCTTCTCCCCGATCAGTGCTTCTATGGCAACGGGCTTATATTTTAGATAGGATTCTGACATGTAATCCATTCCATGTCTAAGATCAGGTTCCACAAGATAATGAAGTAACATCGTATCAATGAGCTTTCCTGCAAGTCTTACATTATATTTTATCAACACGCTGACGTCATATTTGAGATTTTGACCGATCTTGTCGATTTCCGGATCTTCAAAAACTAATCTGAGTCTGTCGACGATTTTTTGAGCTTCAACTTGGACTTCAGGAACCGGAATATAATATGCTTTATGTGGTTCTGTACTTAGAGAAATACCTACAAGTTCTGCGACAATTGGATCCAATGAAGTGGTTTCAGTGTCGAAACACATGAACTTTTTATCCTGAATATCTCCAAACATTTTAGCCCACTCGATCTCTGAATCTACTACAATATATTCGTGATCTACATTGCTGATGTTAAATTCAGCATTGGAAATTGCTATATCAAAAGTACTTGTCTTAACATCGCTTTCAGTCGTTTCGAATAATGATCCCTGCTCACTTCCTACTCCTTTGGTCACTTTGTTTGGCTTAGATTTCTCGGGAAGGTCCAATACACTTCTACCTAAGATAGTTGTAGCCAATGTCCTGAATTCCAGTTCTTTAAATACTTCCATTAAAGCTTCTTTATCAAACTCTTCCATGATGTAATGAGTTGATTCGAATTCAACTGGAGCATCCAGGTGAATTGTGGCTAGTGTTTTAGAAAGCCTTGCTAGATCAGCTTTTTCAGCTACTGTTTCAGCGAGTTTCCCTTTAAGGTTTTGTGCATTAGCAATAATATTTTCGACATTATCATATTCTGCTAATAGCTTGACAGCAGTTTTCGGGCCTACACCGGGAAGGCCGGGTATATTATCTACTGCATCACCCATCAATCCAAGAAGATCAATAACCTGGTCAATACGCTTGATCTCCCACTTTTTTAGGACATCATCTACACCAAGGATTTCGATGTCATTACCAAATCTGGCAGGTTTATATTGAAAAATATTTTCAGAAACGATCTGAGCATAATCTTTGTCCGGTGTCACCATAAAAACTTGAAAACCTTCCTTCTCTGCCTTTTTAGCTAAAGTACCGATGACGTCATCTGCTTCAAAATTTGGAATAATCTCTACTGGGATCCTCATACCTTTCATAATCTGAATAATGTATGGAATGGCAAAGGAAATGTCTTCCGGTTGGGCATCTCTTTGTGCTTTATATTCTGCATAAAGCTCAGTTCTGAATGTACCTCCTTTTGGATCGAATATAACACCTAAATGTGTTGGTCTTTGATTGGTGATCAATTCCCAAACGGATCTGACGAAACCGTTAATAGCAGAAACGTTTTGGCCTTTGGAATTCATCAAAGGTCTATTGATAAATGCATAGTGAGCGCGATAAACCATGGCATGGCCATCTATGAAAAATATTCTCTTTTCGGCAGACATATTTGAAAATTTAGATTGTAAAAGTAATTTATTCTGCAGGAATTTGGATACAGACTTGAATTATAAAAGAATATATGATGTCTAACCGGTTTCGTTTAAAATGTAATATGAAATTTAAGTTCGCAAAAGTTATACTTTCAATTGGCTAAATGGCACCTGCTCTGCTTAAAAAAATAAGAGAATTATGAAATAACCAAATATTTATAAAACTTAAAGTCTTTTGCCATTACCGCAAATAAGAATCGAAGATAATTACACTAATGATGCTTCGCATCCAACACGAATTTATTCGTGCAAATTCGTGTAATTCGTGGCAAAAAAAATATATTGCGATGGACTAGTAGGAATATTCATTTAGCCATCAAATATTATCAACTAATTCGAATCCTAAAGAATTGGGATCATCAAATTTATATTATACAAAGCCAAAATATGCTTATATCTTTTATCGTTTATAAGATTTTCAAACAAATTTGTAGGTTTTGATTTTAAAAATTCTATTCAAAAAGAGCCACTTTTAAACGACTTTTATTAAATTTTACAAAAAAGTACGTTTGCTTTTTAACAAATTATAAATTTTTGTATCTTTGCCGTGCAAAATTAAATTTACACAATCTTTGCTTAATTAAAACTACCAAGTGGAAAAGACCCTTGACGAAAAATATATATTACAGAACAACACACCAGTTAGCTTGGTGTCCCTTTCTGTGATTGCTTCCTCTAGCTTTTTACCAAATGCGAATTGTGCATCTTTCATTTTGCTGCACTTACGTCACCACCTCACTCAAAGTTTCAACCTTTCTAAATAGTATCCTAAATGACATTAATTAAATTGTTATCTTATATTGGTATAATTGCTTTACTAATTACAGTAGCGACAATATATTTTAAGAGATCAAATAATTATTTTATCAGTTTTCTGCAACACTTTTGTGGAACGCTTTTCATTGTTTCAGGATTCGTTAAGGCGGTTGACCCTCTTGGAACATCTTTTAAAATGGAGCAATATTTCACTTCATTTTACTACACCTTCGAAAATACTGCATTTTCGTTTATTGCACCTATATTTCCATTTTTTAATAATTATGTAAATGTATTTTCCATATCTACTATTGTTTTAGAAATGGTATTAGGGGTTATGTTGGTACTAGGTATTAAGCCTAAGTTTACAGCTTGGGCTTTCTTCTTGCTGATGTTGTTCTTTACTATCCTTACAGGATTTACATATCTGACGGGATATGTACCGATGGAAGCTAATTTCTTTGAATTCGGCAAATGGGGCGAATTTGCCACATCTAATATGCGAGTTTCTGATTGTGGTTGTTTTGGAGACTTTCTGGTTATGGCACCTAAAACATCATTCCTTAAAGATGTATTTTTATTGATTCCGGGGTTGATATTTATAATTTACACTCGTTTATTTCATAAATTATTCAATGCGGGTGCCAGACTTGGTCTTTTTATAATAAGTATTATTGGATTTTTATTTTATTGCCTCAATTTTATGTATTGGAATGAGCCATCTGTTGATTTCAGACCATTTAAAGAAGGAGTGAACATCAGAGAACAAAAGGTAAAAGAACAGGATGCTGAATCAAAAAGACCTGTCAGTCAAGTAATCACTCCAAAAGATGGAGGACCTGTAGTTACCCTATCTATGGATGAATATATGAAGCGTTTTGCAGAGTTTCCAAAAGATAAATTTGATATTCTGCAGGTTACAGGTGAATCCACAATTGCTCATTCTAAGATCAGCGATTTCAGAATTACCACTGCTACAGAAGCTGGAGATGATTTCACTGATCAAATATTGCAAGACACGGGTTACAGTCTCATGATCATTAATTATAAAGTAACTTTGGATACTGAAATGAAAATGGTTGAAGTCATTGATACTATATATGCTGCTGAAGATTCTATCAAGACAATGTATGATAGCACCAGAACTATAGCAAGTATCAAGAAAACTAATGAAGAGGTTGAAAACACAATATTCAAACAAGATTGGTTGGACGCTTATAAAGGGAAGATTTTGCCATTGATAATTAAAGCTCAGAGTAAAAAAATGGCAGTAAATGTAGTTTTCGGAGGATTAAGTGTTGGACAAATGAATGATGCTAAAGCAGCTTTAAATATTGATTTCCCTGTATATCAAGGAGATGAGACAATATTAAAGACTGTTATACGATCAAATCCTGGTATTCTACTTTGGAAAGATGGTGCGATCATTAAAAAATGGCACATCAACAAAGCACCCGATTGGGCCGAGATTGAAACTTATATGAAGTAGAAATCAAAAATTTATATTTAATATTATTCAATTTCGTAATATTACAGTTCAAAAAATAAGATGCTAAGTAGAAGAAATATCAGAGTAAAAGTGATGCAAGCGTTGTATTCTTTTTATACGACTGAGGGATTGTCTAAGGAAGAAGTATTGTCTTACTATGATGATACTATTAAAAGCTCTTATAATCTTTTATACTATCAGTTATATCTAATGGTGAAGATAGCTGAACACTCTAAAGACGATGTTATTAAAAGGCAAGCTAAATTACTTCCTTCAGAATTTGATAAAGCTTTTACAGCTAAATTCTATGAAAATCCATTAACACAAACAATTGCAGCTAATAAAGAACTTCAAAAGATTGCACTAAAATATCAATTTGAAGAGAAGACTCCGGAAGACTTTACCCGAAAATTATATAAAACTTTAAGTCTAACTCCTGAATATGCTGCTTATGTTTCAGGAGAAGGATCAGGCGAGGAAGATCAGCAGATCATGTTGTTCTTGTTCAAAGAGCTCTGTAAGCAAGAATTTTATAATGATACTATAGAAGATATCTTCTTTAATTGGCTGGATGATCAATCCATAATTATAGGAACTGTAAAAAAAATTATAAAGGATTTCAAGACATCCAAGGAAATCTCAGAAGAATATGGACCATCAGATGAAGCAATAAATGAATTTGGTAGAGAAATGCTCAAGTATGTCCTTGTCAACAATGAAAGTCTTGAGAAAACATTGGGCCCACTTATTGATAATTGGGACATAGAGCGCGTGGCTTTTATTGACATGATATTAATTAAAATGTCAGTGGCAGAAATGCTAATATTTCCAACAATTCCTACCAAGGTTTCCATCAATGAATATGTAGAATTAACGAAGGCCTACAGTACTGATAAAAGTAAAGATTTCGTTAATGGTATTTTAGATAAAGCATTACACACTCTTTCAGAAAGTAAAAAGATCAGTAAATCAGGAAGAGGTTTACTGGATTAAGTAATTTTTTAATTAAAATCATGTTTACCTTCCACTGACTAATAGCGGTTATATTTCTATTTACTTGATTTCTATTTAAGAAAATTGAAAAATAGCTGTTAAAGTTAGTGGTTTGATACAAAAAATTAAATACATACAGATGAAAAAGTTCCATTTTTTATTAATGTTTAGTCTCTTCTTTGGCACAATAGTCATGGCACAGAATGCAGACTTTAAAAATTCAGTTGGGCTATCAGCAAGAGTTCAAAATGGCAATCTTTTAAACGATCAGGATTTTGAATTTGCCAGTTCAATTTTGAACATTGATGCTTCATTTACCCGAAATATAAATTCTTGGCTCAATGTGTCGGTGCCTGTTGGAGCAAATTTATTTGTAAGTGATGCTATAGATAATAAATTTGCCGGTATTCATGGAGATATCCTTGCTCAGATCGGTTTGTTTGATAGATCCAGGATAGCAGCTCCTTATTTATATCTTGGACCATCTTTTATCCTAAGCAAAGATTTTGTTGAAGATAAATTGAGTGTGTTTGACATTGCGGCAAGAGCTGGTATTGGTGCAAATTTTAAAATTGCAGATCAATTTCTGATTGGTTTAAATATAGGATACAATAATACATTTGATGAGAATCAGAAAGGATCATTAGACGCAGGTATTGGCTTTTACGTCCTCTTCGGTGGAAGTGGTGGTGGAAATAAAGCTATCAATCTTAAACAACTAAGTAAGAAGGATACAGATGGGGACGGAATTGTCGATATTAAAGATGAATGTCCTACCTCTCCAGGTGTTGCTGCTTTCAATGGTTGCCCAGACACTGATGGTGATGGTATAGTTGACTATCTTGACAAATGTCCAACTGAAGCCGGTACAAAGAATACTGGCGGATGTCCTGACAAAGATGGTGATAATGTCGCTGATAAAGATGATAAATGTCCTGATGTAGCCGGAGATATTACCTATGGGGGATGTCCATTTATTGATTCTGATGGAGATAAAGTTCCGGATAATGAGGATGATTGCCCACAAGTTAAAGGGCTAGCAAGATACAGAGGATGCCCGGATACCGATGGTGACGGTGTTCCTGACAATATTGATAAATGTAAAGATAAAGTAGGGACAGTAGAAACTATGGGATGCCCGGATACAGATGGCGATGGCATTCCTGATAGCGAAGATAAATGTCCTACAAAAGCCGGGACAGCTGAGCTAAATGGTTGCCCTTCTGCAAACCAAGCAGATATAGACATTTTGACCAATGCCTCAAGAAGTATAAAATGGACAGATGGTGCATTTGTACTTAATTCTACTAGTCAATCAGCCATAGATAAGGTTATTGCCTTATTGAAAAAAAATAAAAAATATTCTCTAGTTATAACTGGCTTTAGCGATGATAAAACGCTAGTAGATGAAGTTGGTAATCTTAGTAAATCAAGAGCAGACGAAGTGAAATCTTACATGGTAAGCAAAGGGATCACAGAAGATAGAATTACAGCAAAGGCGGGCAATCTGCCAAAAATTTCCACCAGAAAAGTTATGTTTGAATTAAAGTAATATTCATTCGTTAATAAATATTAAGTACACTATAAATAGTTGTTTCAGATGTCTCATGACAAAGTAATTATATTAGATTGCGGTTCTCAATATACTCAGCTGATAGCCAGAAGGGTAAGAGAATTAAACATTTTTTGTGAGATATATCCTTTCAATAAGATTCCAACTCTGGGTGAAGATGTTAAAGCTGTCATCATATCAGGCAGCCCTTTCAGTGTCAGAGATGAAAATGCTCCAACTATTGAATATGGACCTTTCATTGGAAAAATACCCTTATTGGGTGTTTGTTATGGCGCTCAATATCTTGCTTCTCGCGAAGGTGGAAGGGTAGAGCGCTCTGAACAAAGAGAATATGGTAAAGCGATATTAAAAATAGAGGATCTTGAGGATCCTCTATTTTATAATATTTCTCAAAATAGTCAAGTTTGGATGTCTCATGGGGATTCTGTACTTGCAATTCCTGAGGGATTTAAGAACATTGCAACTACTGAAGAGAATGAATATGCACTTTTTAAGAAAGAACAAATAGCTGATGAAGCTCCTGTATATGCATTCCAATTTCACCCAGAAGTAACACATACAGCGAATGGATTGCAGTTATTGTCCAATTTTCTGCTGAAAATAGCAGGTGTAAAAGCTGATTGGACACCTAACGCCTTTATAGAAGAATCCATCGAAAATCTTAAAACTCAGATTGGATCAGAAAAAGTACTCATGGCGCTATCAGGTGGTGTAGATAGCACTGTAGGTGCGACACTACTACATAGAGCTATTGGTGAAAACCTTATCTGTTTCTTTATTGATAATGGTCTTTTGCGCAAGAATGAATACAATGAAGTGCTGGAGGATTACAAAGAACTAGGATTGAATGTAGTAGGGATAGATGCCCGTGACCATTTTTACGATGCATTAGCAGGAAAAGAAGACCCTGAAGATAAACGTAAAGCAATTGGTAAGGGGTTTATAGATGTATTTGAGGAAGAAGCTCACAAACTTGGGGATATCTCTTGGTTAGGTCAAGGGACAATCTATCCTGATGTTATTGAATCAGTTTCTGTTCATGGACCTAGCGTCACCATTAAGTCTCATCATAATGTTGGTGGACTTCCGGAGCATCTAAAACTTAAAATTGTTGAGCCACTGCGTATGTTGTTCAAAGATGAAGTTCGCAGAGTCGGTCTTGCACTAGGATTATCTCCCATATTTATTCAGAGGCAACCTTTTCCCGGTCCTGGTCTGGGAATCAGGATCCTTGGAGAAATCACACCGCAAAAAGTGGCTATGCTTCAGGATGCTGATGATATTTTTATAAAATTGCTTAAAAAGGAAAATTTATACAATGAGGTTTGGCAGGCTGGAGTAATACTTTTACCTGTGAGATCAGTTGGTGTGATGGGTGATGAACGTACCTATGAAAATGTAGTTGCTCTAAGGGCAGTGTCAAGTACAGATGGTATGACTGCTGAATGGAGTAGATTACCCTATGAATTCCTGGCCACAGTTTCGTCCGATATTATCAATAAAGTGCGAGGAATCAATAGGGTTGTTTATGATATTAGCACTAAACCTCCTGCTACGATTGAGTGGGAATAGTATTAAATTAATATTAGATTATGGTTTTCATTCGATGTTATTATTTTTCATGACATCCATCTAATTGTAAGATGTTTATCTTTGCAAAACTAATTCGAACAAATTATGGTTTTTAGATTATGAAAGGCAGACTAATATTCTTCAGTTTCATGAGTGCGATTCTATTTTTGTGTAGTTGTAATACACCTAAAAAATTATCCAATACTGATACTACTCGTAAGGATAATACGGAATCTAAGAAACCATCAAAAGATCCTGATAAACCTAAGGAAGATAGCTCAAAAATAGTTAACGATCCCAGAAGTATTCCGGAAAAACCAATAGAACAGCGACCTAGACAGGAAGAGCCATTTAAAAGGCTTAAAAAGGAAAATATTAATGTTGTGCTGGCATTGCC
The DNA here is from genome assembly GCF_016707225.1 of Candidatus Brachybacter algidus. Taxonomy (NCBI): domain Bacteria; kingdom Pseudomonadati; phylum Bacteroidota; class Saprospiria; order Saprospirales; family Saprospiraceae; genus Candidatus Brachybacter; species Candidatus Brachybacter algidus. The sequence continues at coordinate 1,216,890 of NZ_JADJID010000001.1, forward strand.
AATGGATGGTGGCTATGAGGTGAACAGGTTCGCTGAATTAATTAATGGATTTGGGCTTGCTTCAGAGTCATTAAGTCCAGGTAAGTTGAAGATAAAGGTAGAGGTTATCAATATTGGTAATACTAATTCTGAAGAAGATCTTTTAAACAGATCGGCTATCGAAAGGGCCGATATTTTAATTGGAGGTTATCAAACGAGTCAGGTAAAAACATTAGCTAAAATAGCTTTGGATAAAAAGATTCCATTCATTTCCATTTGGAATACTTCAGAAGAAATAATTACGAATAATCCGTATTATGTTCAATTAAAGCCATCACTTGATACCTATTGTAAATCAATAGCTGAATATGTTTCTAGTGAATTTAGGCCTCAAATGGTATTCATAATGATAGAAAATCGCAACAGTAAGGACAATAACACATTGGAAGCTTTTAAGTTAATTTACGACGGAAGCAGAACTCCTTATAAAATTATTTATACTTCTGAAAATAATACAGATTGGAAGAATTCCTTAGCAGGATTAAATAATGTTGTATTTAATATTCCAAATTGGGAGAATAAAAATTGGGTCAGTTCTATTTTGAATCAAATTAATAGCCTAAAAAAAAATAAATCATTTATAGTCACAGGAATGCCTCAGTGGATAGAATGGGATCAGATGAATTTTAATATTTATGAACAATTATCGCTTCATATTCCTGTATTCAATTATGTTGACATGGAATCTATGAATGCTTCCTTATTTAATGAGTCATATTATAATAAATACAATACATGGCCTTCTACAGAATCATTTTATGGAAGCGATATATTAAATATGGTCCGTAAGATTTCAACAGATTTAAGTGAGGGGTTAGTTTTCAATCCTAACAATCAGATTTCAGGAAATTATTTTTCAAATTACCAAATTTCAAATTATACTAAACCTACTTTAGAAACTAATAATAGTGAATCTTCATACAGTCACAACGTTTACATAACAATTGAAAAATTTGAAGGAGGTCGATTTGTCCAGGTCAAATAAGAATTATGTTTCACTAAATCCATATACAGGTGAACTTCTCAATGAAATCCCTTCTTGGACGAACAATCAAATTAGAGTTGCGATTGACAATTCGAAAACAGCATATAAGGCATGGAAGCAAGTGGATATTGCAGAAAGAAAATTATTTTTAGAAAAGCTTTCTCGTTACTTGCTAAAAAATAAGGATTATATTGCTCGCACAATTACGGATGAAATGGGCAAACCCATTGCTCAAAGCCGTTCTGAAGTTGAAAAAACAGCTTCACTTTGTGATTATTATTATGGAAAACTGGAAGAGCTTGATATTCCAACCAAAATACAGTTGGAACAAGGAAGATTTGGTCTGGTACAAGCTCAGGCACAAGGAGGAGTATTGGGTATTATGCCGTGGAATTTTCCACTTTGGCAAGCCTTGAGATTTGCTGTACCAGTGCTTTGCGGAGGAAATGTTGTGTTGTTAAAGCACTCTCAAAATGTTGGTCTAACAGCGCTTTTAATCGAACAGGCTATCGAAGATTCATGTGGCATTCCAAATGTTCTTACTTCAATGTTTATAGAGCATGAGGATGTAAAAGCAATCTTGGCTGAAGATCATATTATAGGAACTTCAGTGACAGGAAGTGAAAGAGCTGGAATTTCTATAGGTTCCATCGCAGGAACTAATATCAAAAAAAGTGTAATGGAACTTGGGGGAAGTGACCCTTTCCTTGTGTTGAAAGATGCAGATATTGCATTTTCAGCATCTCAAGCAGTTAAAGCCAGATTGAATAATAATGGACAAACATGTATAGCAGCAAAGCGGTTTTATTTGGATAAAGTTATTGCTGATGAATGGCTAGAGCTATTCATTAAAGAGATGAAATCTTATGCCGTAGGTTCTCCATATCATGAAAAAAATAAAGTCAGTGGACTTGCGAGGGAAGATCTTGCTAAAAATTTGTCCTATCAAGTTCAAAAATCAGTGAAGCAAGGTGCTTCATATTTATTAAAAGGTGGAATTGATGAGCAAATTTCAACTGTTTACCATCCTGAGATATTAATGAATATAGCGACAAATAGTCCATTGGAAGTTGAAGAAACTTTTGGTCCTGTGGCTTCAGTATTTGTGGTAAAAGATGAAAATGAAATGCTGCAAAAGGTTAATAATTCAAGATTTGGTCTAGGGGCCAGTGTCTGGTCTAAGGATATAGAAAGAGCTTTGAAGATTTGTGGACAGGTCGAAGTTGGTTCTGTAGCTATTAATCAAATGATGAGCAGTGATCCAAGGCTTCCTTTCGGAGGAATTAAAAAATCCGGATTTGGAAGAGAAATGGGTGCAGAAGGATATTATGAATTTCTCAATCTTAAGACGATCATTGTTCCCAATGAATGAAAGACGCTTAAATAAATTTAACGAGGTTGCTAAAAAATCACAGCTAAGTATAACCCTTGTTTTAGAAAATGTCAATGACTCCCATAATATCGGAGCAATATTGCGTACGTGTGATTCTATTGGTATTAGAAAAATTTCAGTAGTAAATACGAATGAAGGCAAGTTGTCTGAGCAGTTAATTTTAGGTAAAAGGTCTTCTATGGGCACTCGTAAATGGGTAGATGTAAAATTTTACAACAGCTTAGAGGTATGTATGGAAGAAATAAAGAAAAGTCATACTTATATTGTTGGTGCTGCTTTGTCAGATTTGGCAGGAAATTATTTCGAAACTGATTTTACGCAGTCAATTGCAATTATGTTTGGAAATGAACATAGTGGATTAAGTGATATGGCATTGTCTTATTGTGATGCCCAGGTATTGATTCCACAGGTTGGTATGGCAGAAAGCCTCAATGTATCAGTCGCTGCCGCAATCATCCTTTACGAAGCTTATCGTCAAAGATATAATGCCGGAAAGTATACAGACAATCCTGACTTAAATACCACTCAGTCTCAGGAAATGTTAGAAGTTCTGATAGCTAAGACAAAGATAAAAACACGAAATATTCCGAGGTATAAATTAAAGCCGATAGACTGATTTAATTTTGCGACTTTTTATTGGAAGATTAATATACCTTTATTTTTAATATTAATCTAATTGTTTTTTAAAAAATATATACTAATAGTAAAAATATTTTTTAACTTCAATAATTATTGCGCTTCCATTCAAAAACGTTTATTATGCAACCTAATTTTATAGCAATTTTTGTCGCCGCTTTAATTCCTTTAGTCATAGGATTTGTTTGGTATTCACCTAAATTATTTGCTAATGCATGGATGAATGCTGCTGAGATCTCCGAATCTAAACTAAAGACTGGCAATATGGCTTTGACTTTTATTCTCACATATGTATTCAGTATATTAATAGGTTTTATGATTCAATTTGTAACTATTCATCAATTCGGTGCTCTGGGTATGGTAGGTGGAGACATAGCAGGTGCAAAACAATCTTATTCAGCTTTCATGAATGATTATGGACAAGCTTTCAGATCATTTAAGCATGGTGCATTGCATGGTGGGATGGTAAGCATTTTATTTATTTTCCCAATCATAGCAATTAATGCACTATTTGAGCGTAAATCGTGGAAGTACATTTTAATAAATACTGGTTATTGGTTAGTCAGTTTAACGATCATGGGCGGAATTATTTGTAGCTGGCAGTAATCAGCAATCAGTGATGAGTAATCAGTGATGAGTGATCAGTAATAAAAGCTTAGATTCAAATTACTTTTTATTCAATCTTTGCTACTTATAAAATCAGTGTAATCATAAAATCCGTTTAATCCGTGATTCTGACTGATTGTATCCTTATCACCTTTCCTTGGTAATGGGTAATTAGTAATAGGTAATGCGTGAAGATTTGGCGGAGTGACTAGGTTTTATCAGTAATCAGTAATGGTAATCAGTATCAGTAATCACTCGTATCAAGCATCTCACTTCAAGCATCTATTATCTAGTGTCTAGCATCTGATCTCTGACCTCTGACCCCTAATTTTGATGCATACGATTTATCATATCTGCCTGAGCTTTAATTGTATTATGTAAAGATAATATCTCTTCATTAGAAAAAGCTGATTGTTGAGCACTTCTATTATGCTTGAATCTTGATATTTTAGATCTCACGAACCAAACCTCTTGGATATCATTGCCTTGCATTCGATACATATTATAGGACTCATTGTCAGAATGCATCTCTAAATGTTTATGTTTACGAAGATTATTAACTACCCTCTTAACTACAACATCTCCACGAGTAACTACTACATATACATGATGGTCTCTTATACTTGATTCCCAAAGAGTAGGTTCAAGATAGCTGCAGATTAATATATCATGTTCTTCTATAGACGGTTCCATTGAATCACCGCGTACATCAAAACTTCTGAAAGTGCCTGTCTGATAGGTTATATCAGGAAGTGTATATGATGGAAGGTCCCTCATCATCTCGAGGTTGTTTAATTCCTCTGCATAGCCGGCTTGAGCGGGCATCGGAACATGAACTATTCTTTCGTCATTATCCTTATCCGTTACTAATGTCAGAGTCTTAAAGGAATATTGATTGTCTTCATCTAAAAATATTTCACCTTCACCCATGAAAAGAAATAAAGGATTTACATTATATCTCGCTATTAACTTCTGTATAACTTCGATCGGAACATCTCGTTTTCCCTTTACCACCTCACTCAGACTTTGAGGAAGGTAGTCTAATGATTGGCTGAGTTTTCTTGCGCTTTTGACAGTGCTGTCTTTTATTAGTTTATTGACAACCAAAACAAATCGCTGTGAAACAACATTTGCCATATTTATTTAATTTATATAGTTCAGTAGCAAAGGTAATAAGATATTACAATAAATCAACAAGTATGTTAGCAAAATATTTAAATAATTTAATTAATGCACAGGAAAGTTACATGAATTAGTTGTTAATTGTTATTTGTTAATTATTAGTTGTTACTTATTAGTTGTTGCTTTTGGTGATGGTATGTTAAAAGGTGAGAAGGTGCGAGGGTGAGGGGGACGGATCCCTCTGGGATCTGTCCCCCCAATGGGTCATGACCCATTGGGGTTGCTGCGCTCCGCGCAGCAACCCCAGAAATATCCAAATTATTCTTAATATTGTAAAAAAATAAAAAGTTGGCTAAGGCAAAAACAGTATATATATGCACTTCTTGTGGCGCTAACAGTCCAAAATGGATTGGCAAATGTCCATCATGTGGAGAATGGAATACTTACCAGGAAGAATTGATCCAAGCACCTGTAAGTGCTAGAAATAAGGGCACTTGGGCGCCAACTGAGAGCAAAGCAAAAGTCTCTGTCAAGCCTAAGCTATTGAAAGATATTGAAACCAATAATTATCACAGAATAAAAACCCAAGATGAAGAACTTGATAGAGTGCTTGGCGGAGGAATAGTTCCAGGATCAGTAATTTTGGTAGGTGGTCAGCCAGGTATAGGTAAATCTACTTTGATGCTACAAATCGCGATGCAGCTTGATGTAAATGTATTGTATGTATCTGGTGAGGAAAGTGAGGAGCAGATAAAATTAAGAGCTAATAGGATTAACCAGGATAATGGTAAATGCTATATTTATAGTGAAACTGATGTAACTGCCATTCTTCGACAGGTTGAAGAAATTCAACCTTCTATAATGATTCTGGATAGTATTCAAACAATGTACCTTGATTGGTTGGATTCATCAGCAGGCAGTATAAGTCAAATCAGAGAAACCGCAGCTGAATTGCAGAGATTTGCAAAAGAGAAAAATGTAGCCATTGTAATTATTGGACATATAACCAAAGATGGTGACCTTGCCGGACCAAAATTGTTAGAGCATATTGTCGACACCGTTTTGTATTTTGAAGGCGATAGACATTACGCTTATAGATTACTTAGATCAAGAAAGAATCGTTTCGGATCAACTGACGAGATTGGCATTTATGAAATGGCCGAAAGTGGATTGAGGCAAGTTCCAAATCCGAGTGATGTGCTATCAGGACATCGAGACGAGGCTTATAGTGGGAATGCAATAGGTGTAGTAGGTGAAGGATCTAGGACATTTTTACTTGAAGTACAGGCTTTAGTAGCAAGAGCTGTATATGGCACCCCACAAAGATCTGCTACAGGTTATGATTCTAAAAGAATGAATTTACTTTTAGCTGTACTGGAGAAGAAATGTCAGCTGCCAATGGGTTACAATGATGTATTTCTTAATATTGCCGGTGGCATTAAAGTGGATGATCCATCCATTGACCTTGCCTTAGCTGTTGCTATTATTTCATCTTTGGAGAATAAGCCTGTGCCTCAAGGTTTCTGCTTTGCAGGAGAAGTAGGATTGTCTGGAGAAGTTCGTCCGGTTCAGAAATTAGATCAAAAAATTAATGAGGCAGAAAGAATGGGATTAACTACTATTTTTATTTCAAAATATGCAAAGTATACTGCTAGTAATCAGCTGAGAATTAATATTATACAAGTAATTAAGATCGAGGAATTACTTGATATTTTCAATTAAGGGCTTTTTAAATTATATGTTTTTCTTGATCTAAGTGATTTAAATACCTTTATTTTCCTACTTTTATTGGTTTTTTGTCCTAAAAGAAAAGACAATTTAATGTTGTAATAAATTTAAATGAACTTCCTATATGAGTAAAGAAAATAACAATCGCATGCCACGGAATATGAAGCAGTGGAATACTATGAAGGGTGAAAATTCCTGGACACTTTTCAAAGTAATTTCTGAATTTGTGGATGGTTTTGAAACTCTAAATAGAATAGGACCGTGCGTTTCGATATTTGGATCTGCCAGGACGAAACCAGGAAGTAAATATTATGAAATAGCCACAAATATTGCCAAAAGATTAACTGAAGAAGGATATGGTGTTATTACCGGAGGTGGACCTGGAATCATGGAGGCGGGTAATAAAGGAGCATATGAAAGTAGCGGTATCTCAGTTGGCTTGAATATAGAATTACCTTTTGAACAAAACCATAACCCTTATATTGATCCAGATAAAAACTTGAATCATAGGTTTTTCTTTGTTCGTAAGGTAATGTTTGTTAAATACGCACAAGCATTCGTCGTAATGCCTGGTGGATTTGGCACAATGGACGAATTGTTTGAAGTTTTAACTCTTATTCAAACAAAGAAAGTAAGTCGCGTACCAGTTATATTATTTGGAGTAAATTATTGGAAAGGACTTAAGCTTTGGATTAAAGAAGTAATGGGTGAGGAAGAGGGGAATATAAATCCGATCGATATGGATCTTATTCCAAGTACAGATGATATAGAAGAGGTGATTCAGATCATCAACGATTACTATGAAGGTGAAAAACAAGTTAGACTAAGACCAAACTACGAACTTTAAAAGAAAATTAATGGACTATTTTAAGGAATCATTATTCCTGCACAAACAATTAAAAGGTAAAATTTCAGTACAATCCAAATTTACAGTTAGAACAAAAGAAGATCTTTCGCTAGTATATTCTCCGGGAGTTGCTGCTCCTTGCCTTGAGATAGCTGCCAATCCTGCTTTAGTGTATGATTATACGATGAAAGGAAACACTGTGGCTATCGTATCAGATGGATCTGCCGTGTTAGGATTAGGAAATATAGGTGCCGCTGCTGCCATTCCTGTTATGGAAGGCAAGGCTATGTTGTTTAAGCGCTTTGCACAAATAAATGCGTTTCCGATATGCCTGGATACTCAGGATACTCAGGAAATAATAGATACTGTAAGAAGAATCGCGCCTGTATTTGGAGGTATTAACCTTGAAGATATTAGTGCTCCTCGTTGTCTAGAAATTGAAAATGCCTTGCAAGATTTAGGTATACCTGTATTTCATGACGACCAACATGGCACTGCAGTAGTAGTGTTGGCAGGGTTGATAAATTCTGCGAAGCTGGCTGGGAAACGATTGAATGAACTAAAAGTGGTCATTAATGGAGCAGGAGCAGCCGGTATAGCCATTGCCAGATTATTAAGATGCGTGGAACATGCCACAGGTGATGTTTGTGAGCCGGTGAAAGAAATATTTATTTGTGATACAAAAGGTATTATATGCAGAGATCGTGAAGATCTGACTGATGCAAAAAAATCTTTGCTCTCCTTCACTAATTTCGAAAACAGATCAGGTAGTCTGAAAGATGCTTTGATCGATACTGATGTGTTCATAGGCGTAAGTAGTGCCAACCTTCTTGACAGGCATGACATTGCTACCATGAATAAAGATTCTATCATCTTTGCCCTTGCAAATCCAATTCCAGAGATTATGCCTGATGAAGCACATGCAGGAGGAGCATTCATCGTAGGAACTGGAAGAAGTGACCTTCCTAATCAAGTGAACAATGTACTTGGTTTTCCAGGGATATTCAGGGGTGCATTGGATGTAAGAGCTCCTCAGATATCAGCGAGTATGAAGTTGGCAGCTGCATTTGCGATCGCTGAATGCGTCTCAGAACCAAGTAAGGACAACATAATTCCTGCCACGCTGAATGAAGAGGTAGCTTACAAGGTTGCCGAAGCGGTTAAAAAGGCAGCGACGGCGGAATGGGGTTTGGAGCAGATATATGGCTTTTAGGTAATTGTTAGTTGTTAATTGTTATTTGTTATTTTGTTGATGGGTCATGTTTGTGGTGACGCAGAAATAATACATTATAACAAAAACAGCTATTGATAAATATCAAAACCTAACTCCTTATACTAACAAGCTAAAACGCTAAAGCGCTAATGCGCCAACACGCTAAAGCGCCCCCTATACCTCAAATAAAACTAGTTTACACTACAACACTAAAGACCAAAGCTCAGCGATCCAAAGCCTAAAGACCTTTTAATATTTCCTGATTACAATTACTCCAATTATTACCAGCAATACACCGATAATTCGTTGTATATTAATTTCCCTTACCGGAGTACCCAAAAAGCCAAAGTGATCAATGGGCAAGGTGATAAGCATCTGGCCAAGAATAGCAAGGCTAAAAGTCATTGTTACTCCAATTCTCGGAATAGCCAAAATGATTGCGGTAATGAATATAGCTCCGCATATTCCGCCAGTCCATGCAATTAGTGGTGCATCTTTGGTTTGATAAAAAAGCGCAAACGGATTTTTAGTAAATAAGAGACAAATCCCAAGCGCTATACTTCCTACAATAAATGAGATGAAGGAGGACAAAATTGGGTTGCCAACAAATTGAGTTAATTTATTATTGATTGCACCCTGCGTAGGTGTAAGCACTCCTGCTAAGATGGCGAGTAGAATAGGAAGCCAATTTGTCAAAGTATTATTCGATTTTTAAAGTTTTAGAAAGTACCGCATTTTCCATTTCAGCTTTATAATTCTGGAGTTTTAATGAAAGTTGAGTATCATTCGTTGCGAGGATTTGAGTCGCCAGAATACCTGCGTTTTTAGCACCATTTAGAGCTACTGTGGCGACAGGAACGCCTCCTGGCATCTGAAGAATAGATAAAATGGAATCCCAACCATCCACTGAATTGGAAGATTTAATTGGAACACCAATCACAGGGAGGATCGAAATAGCAGCCACCATTCCTGGAAGATGTGCAGCACCACCGGCTCCTGCAATAATGACTTTTATGCCTTTACCTGCTGCTCCTTTTGAATAGGAGAATAACAAAGATGGTGTTCTATGGGCAGAGACAACCATAGCTTCATATTTAACCCCAAAGGATTCAAGTATTTTAGCTGCATCCTGCATAATTGGCCAGTCTGAATCTGATCCCATGATGATTCCAACCAGAGGCGTTTCATTATCCATTTTTAATATTTTTAAAGTTTGATTTGACGATTTCAAGTTTATCTTTCAATAATTTAACATCATCACCAACAATATTGATATGGCCCATCTTTCTAGCGGGTTTTATTGTCGTCTTTCCATATAAATGTACATAAACTCCCGCTTCATTCAGTGTTTGATGCCATCCATCGAAGTCTGCATTACCCTTATCATCCTCTTCACCAATGACATTATACATTATCCCCGGTGAAATTATTTTTGTTGAACCAAGTGGTAAATTTGAAATTGCCCTTAAATGCATTTCAAATTGAGAACACACGGCATTATCGATAGACAAATGCATGCTGTTATGAGGTCGCGGTGCTATTTCATTTAGGAATACTTTGCCATCATTGGTTATAAAGAATTCAAAGGCACAAATACCACAAAGCTTAAGTTCTAGCATTATCTTCTTAGCAATTGAATTCATTTCATAGACTTGAGCTTCAGGCAATTCATATGGATAATGCACTTCAGATAATATATGATTATCATGGTCAAAATGCATAGCTACAGGAGAATACACCGCCAATTGGCCATCAGGATTAGCGGCCAGCATTACTGCTACTTCAATTCCTATATCTATTTTATCTTCAAATGCACCTGCAATATCATCAAGTTCATGAACATCATCCATGGAATGAATGGTTCTGACACCTTTGCCATCATAGCCCATTTCTGCACTTTTGTAGATGCATGGAATTTTACCTTTCCAAGTAGCAAACACTTCTAATGCCTGAGTTTTATTTTCAAAAGTAGTGAATTCAGGCACCGGGATTGAAAGTTTCTTATAAAATTCCTTTTGAGTATTTTTGTTTTTAATGATCTCCAGTGCATTTGGATTCGGATGAATTTCTTTACCCAAAGCTTGTAATTCATTGAGTGCCTGCAGATTGACGTGTTCTATTTCAATCGTTATTACATCCTTATCTTGAGCGAATGCCATGACATCCTCATAATTTCTAATATCACCTTGGGTATAAAATCCGTTGAACAAAGTTGCGGGAGCATCATCTGAAGAATCCATGCAGTAAACCGGCATATTCCAGCGCTGTGCAACTTCCTGAAGCATTCGACCTAATTGGCCGCCACCCAAAATGCCAATTCTTTTAAACATCATTTATCTGTATAGTTCAAAATAATAATTAACAACTAATAATTAACAATTTACGGCTATTTGCTTTGCTCGATCAATAAATCAAAATGGTTGCAAAGTATTTTTAAAATTGCATTTGTATCTCCATTGTTATTGATGATGATGTCTACATCATTTTTATATGGTAAAATATATTTTTCGTAGGATGGCAGCACATGAGACTCATATCTATATAAGACATCATCCAATGGATAGTTTCTTTCAGATTGATCGCGTTTGATCCTACGTATGATTTTCAATGCATCCTTGGCTTCAACAAATATTTTTAAGTCAAGTAATGACTTAAGGTCTGTCATATGCATGATGAAAAGTCCCTCCAGGATCATTATAGGCGCAGGATTGATAGTGATCTTAGATGGCTCCGCCAAAAGATTGTTAAAGACATATTCATCACGCTCAATAGATTCACCACTAATTAGCCGAATGATGTCCTTGAAGAAAGAGTTTACATCAATTGAGTCAAAAAGATCAAAATTTTGGACTCCGTTTTCATCATAAACTTGAAGTGTTCTGGGCTTGTAATAGTTATCCATAGATAAAATACAAATTTCATCAGAAGTATATCCTTCAGTTAACTTCTTAAGAAATGAAGTCTTTCCGGAGCCACTACCTCCTGTTATCCCAACAATGTAGGGCTTATGCATAATATTCCATATGTTTGATCATGGTCGCAAAAATAGATTTTCAAATTTACTTATTAAGAATAATATCATAGAGATTTAAAAATAATCCTATTTTAGCTTGATAATAGGCATAATTCAATCCTGCATAAACGATATATTAATGGATATTTTCTTAACTATTGGACGTGGCATTCTCGGCTTAGTGTTTCTTTTGTTTATATGTTATTTGTTCAGTGCCAATAGGAAAAACATTGATTGGAAGTTAGTTGGCACAGGAGTTTTGATTCAAATATTATTTGGATTAGCGATATTACGGTTGCCATTTGTAACTAATATATTTCAGTTTTTTTCAGATGCCTTTGTAAAGTTGATCAATCTTAGCCATGAAGGAACAGCATTTATATTCGGAAGATTGGCAGATCCTTCAGGAAGTTGGGCTTATGTATTTGCTGTTCAGGTATTACCGAATATCATTTTCTTTGCTGCTCTATCCTCTGTATTGTATTATCTGGGTATTCTTCAAAAGATCGTTTATGTGCTTGCATGGGTACTTAATAAATTAAAAATTACAGGACCGGAGAGTCTATCAACAGCTGCAAATATTTTTCTTGGTCAGACAGAAGCTCCATTAATGATCCGACCATTCCTTGAAAAAATGAACAAATCGGAGATTCTTTGTATTATGGTGGGTGGCATGGCAAATACAGCAGGTTCAGTACTCGCAGCTTATGTTGGCTTGCTGGGTGGAACTGACCCTATGCAACAGAAATATTTTGCTTTGCACATGCTGACACAATCAATTATAAGTGCTCCGGCAGCTATTGTTTGTGCAAAGATGCTCTTCCCACAGGAACCTGATTTTGTTTATGAGAAAGAATTGGAAATACCTAAAGAAAAACTTGGTGATAATTTATTAGATGCTATTTCGCTTGGTACGACCGATGGTTTAAAACTGGCAGTAAATGTTGGAGCAATGTTGATTGTATTTACAGCTATGATGGCAGTTTTAAATTACACATTATTTAAAGTTGGTGATTGGACGCATATCAACCCGGCAATTGCAGAATTTAGCGGAGGCAGATATCAAGGCCTTACTTTTTCCATGATTCTTGGTTATATTTTTGCTCCAGTCGCATGGTTGATTGGTGTTAATTCTGGTGAGATGATACAGGTTGGCCAGTTATTAGGTGAAAAAACGATCATAAATGAATTTCAAGCTTATATCACTTTTGGTGCAATGAAATCTGAAGGTGTAATATCAGATCCTAAATCTATTTTGATAGCCACTTACGCTTTATGTGGATTTGCTAACTTTGCTTCAATCGGAATTCAAATTGGTGGAATAAGTCAATTGGCACCCAATCAACGTAATAACTTAACTACATTGGGAATGAAAGCTTTACTGGGCGGAACGATTGCTTGTTTGATGTGTGCGACGATAGCGGGGATGATTTTAGGCTAGTGATGAGTAATGAAAAATAAGTAATGAGTAATAAGTAATTAGAGCGGGCATTGATTAATCAATTAACTGACGATTGATTATTTTAAAAGGAATAGAATTGTAACCTTTTTATTAATGAAAGATGAGATCAAATATTTTCGCTACAATTTTTTGAATTTCGATTATTTTATTTCATATATGAATGAAAAAGCTTTATGATAATGAAATCTGAATAATGGAAAAAGCAAATTGAATAATTAATGGTGAACAGATAATAGTGTTTGATGAATAAAATAAAATTTAGTAACATTACCCATTACCCATTACCCATGAATACTCAGGTGAAAAGTAACAATTAATAATTTACAACTAACAATTAACAGCTGTCATACGTGAAGAAAGAAGATATATTGATTCAGAACGAATTAAGTGCCGACAACATCAAGTTGATGATTACCGGAATGCAAAAGAAGTTGGAAAAAATATATTTAGGTGGTGGAGAGCGGAAGTTGAAAAAAATGTTGGATGATAATAGACTTCCTGCGCGAGATCGTGTTAAGTTATTATTAGATACTGATAGACCATCAATTGAACTTGGAGCATTTACAGGTTATGGCATGTACGCTGAACACGGTGGTTGCCCTGCTGGTGGTGTTATAGTCTATATGGGATATATCAAAGGCAGATTATGTATGGTTGTAGCTAATGACCCTACAGTTAAGGCAGGTGCATGGTTTCCAATTACAGGCAAGAAAAACCTTAGAGCACAGGAGATTTGCATGGAAAACCGCATTCCAATAGTTTACCTTGTGGATAGTGCGGGTGTGTTTTTGCCCATGCAGGATGAAATATTTCCAGATAAAGAGCACTTTGGAAGAATGTTTCGGAATAATGCTAAAATGTCTTCCATGGGTATACCACAGATCTCTGCCATCATGGGTAGCTGCGTTGCAGGGGGTGCTTATCTGCCAATCATGAGTGATGAAGCTTTGATCGTAGAAGGTTCAGGTTCTATATTTTTGGCAGGACCATATCTGGTCAAAGCAGCAATAGGGGAGGACGTAGATAAGGAAACGCTTGGCGGAGCAGTTACTACCACAGAAATTAGCGGTATTACTGATTATAATGTTAAAGATGACAGAACTTGCATTGAAACTATAAGAGGTTTAATTGATAAATTTGGTGAATTTGATAAGACTGGTTTCAGTAGAAAAAAACCTGCTATGCCCTTAAAGGATCCTAAAGAAATCCTACACATCATTCCGGACAATCCTGCTAAACCATATAATACAGTTGAAATACTTGAGAGATTGGTGGACAATTCTGAATTGATTTATTACAAGGAAAATTATGGAAGAACCATTATATGTGCATATGCACGTATAGATGGATGGGCGGTAGGGATAGTTGCAAACAATCGGGAAGTTATAAAGACTAAAAAAGGTGAGATGCAATTTGGGGGCGTAATTTATAGTGATTCTGCCGATAAATCTGCACGATTTATTATGAATTGTAATCAGAAAAAAATTCCATTAGTTTTCCTGCATGATGTAACCGGATTCATGGTGGGGACAAGGTCTGAACATGGTGGTATTATCAAGGATGGTGCGAAAATGGTCAATGCTGTTTCAAATTCCACAGTGCCTAAGTTTACTGTTATTATGGGCAACTCCTATGGTGCCGGCAATTATGCTATGTGCGGTAAAGCCTATGATCCAAGACTGATTGTAGCATGGCCAACAGCTAAACTTGCTGTAATGGGTGGAGCGCAAGCTGCCAAAGTGTTGCTGCAAATAGAAGTTTCATCAATGAAAGCTAAAGGAGAAACAATAACTCCAGAGCGAGAATTAGAATATTACGAAGAGATCAAAAAGAAATATGATGTTCAGACGACCCCTTATTATGCAGCCTCCCGTCTATGGGTAGATGCCATAATACATCCATTGGATACCAGAACATGGATAAGTATGGGCATTGAGGCCGCAAATAATGCCCCGATAGAAAAATTTAATCCTGGAGTTATGCAGGTTTAAAGGTTAAAGGTGAAAAGGTTAGAAGGTGAAAAAGTGAGGAGGTGAAAAAGTGAGGAGGTGAAGAGATGAGTGAATAATGAATAATGAATAGTGAATAGCGAACAATGAGCGGTAGCTTGCTTACTCAGCTTGGTCTAAAGGCGATTATTGATGATTGCAAGGTGCGAAGGTGAGAAGGTCAGGAGGTTAGAAGTTGAGGAGGTGAGGAAAGCGAACAGCGAGAGGTGAACTGCGAACGGTTGCGAAGATTGGAATCTTGCTTTTAATTTGCTAGAGATATTAAAGGTGAGGAGGTGAGGAGATGAGATGGTGAGAAGGTAGAAGGTAGAAGGTTAGAAGGTAACCTCGTATTACTGATTCCCCATTACCCATCACCCATTTTAAAAAAACGGACAGATTATTAATTTATGGATATCACGGTTACAACATTAAAGGGATTTGAAAGTATTCTGGCGCATGAATTGGATGCACTGGGTGCAGAAGATATCCAGATGGGTGCACGAGCAGTCACTTGTTTTGGTGACAAAGAATTGTTGTATAGAGCGAATTACGAACTTAGGACTGCTTTGAGGGTTCTCGTACCTTTCTATAATTTCAGAGCTTCTTCAACTGATGCTTTGTACAAGAAAATACGGGACTATAACTTTTTGCCTTTTCTTAAACCTGATCAAAGTTTTTCTATTGATGTAGCTTGTAGTTCAGAATACTTTACGCATTCGCAATTTGTAACTCACAAAGTAAAAGATGGCATTGTCGACAGGATGCGTAGTAAATTTGACCAGAGGCCGTCAATCAGTATAGAAAATCCTGATTTTAAGCTTCATGTAAGGATTGTAGGTGATGAAGTTACCTTATCTACAGATAGTTCAGGAGATTCCCTTCACAAGAGAGGATATAGGGTTCAGACAGTTTCAGCCCCAATGAGTGAGGTGCTTGCCGCAGGTTTGGTGATCATGTCGGGTTGGGATAAGGAGACGATGTTTGTGGATCCAATGGCAGGTTCCGGGACGATTGCAATTGAAGCGGCGATGATAGCCAGCAATACACCGGCTCAGTATTGTAGGGAAAAGTTTCTATTTCAGAAGTGGTCCAATTTTGACAGAAGACTTTGGGAAAAAGTTGTGGATGATGCCAATGAAAGAATAGACCTCAATCTGCCTATCATCTTCGCATCTGATAAAGATAGAAGTGCGATTGACGCGATTAAAGCAAACCTTGTCAGGTTGCCTTTTAGGGATAAGGTTATAGCCAGCCAATTTGATTTTTTCAGTGTTAAGCAGGAGAATGCAACAATAATCTTCAATCCACCATATGATGAGCGGATGAAAGTGTCAGATGTGCTTAAGTTCTATGAAGATATTGGTACTCATTTGAAACATAAATGTTCAGGCAGTAATGCATGGATATTTAGTTCTAATTTTGAAGCTATGAAAAATATCGGTTTGAAGACGTCTAGAAGACATACGTTGTACAATGGTCCTCTGGAGTGCAAGTATTTTGGATACGAGTTATTTCAAGGCAAAAGAGCCCATAGGCATTCCGATGAGGAAGAATAAAAAAAGGCGATCCACATACAATGAATCGCCTTTATATATTTTAGAAAATCAAATTCTCAATCTATTTTAGAATTTTCCACCTACAATAAACTACTATCGAATTTTATTCTGATTTCTGATTTCTGACCTCTGACCTCTGACCTCTGACCTCTGACTTCCTTTTATTTCACAAAGTTCCACAAAGAATCCCAAAGTTTCACAAAGAGTAAGAGTGACGTTAGAAGTTCATTCAAATTTCTAACTTCTAATTTTACAATCAATGAGCGACCATCAATTTTTTACTTACCGTTAACTTTCCATCATTTCCTGCCTGGATGTAATAAACTCCATTAGGTAATTGGGTTGTATTGATCCTAAAGTTTGATGTCAAGCGCTCATACTTGTATATGATCTCGCCATTTGTATTCATTATCTGAATGAATTTGAATTGATCCGCATTTTGGATAAGAGTCTCAGTGTTTGCTGGATTGGGTTGGATAGATAATGATAAGGTTTGGTCTAACTTATGCTTTGATAAGGCGGAACAGTAGTCATTTGGATCGGTAATATTTATTATTGATATGCAAGTATCAGAATTTGAAGCTTTGTCAAATGCAACTATATCAATTGCGTTTTCTCCTAATTCGCTACATCCATATTTAATTGTAGATTGACCATTTTTAATTTGAGCATTTGAAAAACCGCTTTCATTATCGTAGACATCATCTATAAAATCATACACCCAAATATTTTTTGTAGAACCATTTTCCAATATTTCAAATTTCAAATTTTGTTTACATGTAACAACTGGTGGGGTTTTATCGCCATAACATTCACAGCATGAGTTACCTTCCATAGAAAAGCATTGAATTTTTGAAAGGCAATTTGAATAATTACCGGCTTCATCCCAAATAAAAATATTGACTTCTTCTATTTCTCCTTCACCACAAAATACTTTTGAAGTTTCATTAATATTTTCAGAGAAGGAATATTTTAAATTATCCACAGTAGTTAAATTGTCAAATGAATTATGGTTAAAATATATTGCCGGTAAAACAACATAGCCTGTATAAGGTAAATTTGTTTGAGCTACTCCATTAAAACAAACAGCTGTCGGAGGCGTCACATCCTGACTAAAAAGGTAAGGGTTGAATTTAAGAAATACAGTAATTACAAGAAGTAAATTTTTAAAATTTTTCATAAGGATTATAATTTGTGATTAGAAAATAATGTGTAATTAAATAGTTTACTAAAATTGGCCGATAAACTATTCAAAACTAATCCCAAATATATACTAATTAATTTATATTAATCAAAATTAAATTGATTTTATCGCTCCTTCCAAATGCTTATCGGGAATAATCCATAATATGGCTATTGCGACAAATAATATTTCGGAGAAAATTACATTTTGATAGGCCAACACAATAGATGTAATATAACTGGCAGTTGAAACGTAAGCTTTAATATTTAATTTGCTGAATGCAATTTTAAATGCATCAGTATCATGAGTATGCTTTTGAATGTTTAGCTGGAGAATTCCAAAAGCGGCACCGCACATCAATAAAATAAAGCCATAGACAGCCACTGTATTAGGTGAAAAATGGTTTTCGCCCATCCAGTCTGTTGCAAAAGGAATTAAAGACAACCAAAATAGCAAATGTAGATTTGCCCAGATCATGCCCGAATTTACTTGCCTTACAGTATGAAGCAGGTGGTGATGATTACCCCAATAAATACCTATATAGATAAAACTAAGAATGTAACTTAGCACTTTCGGTATTAATGGTTTCAAATCTTCAAAACCACTGCCATGTGGTACTTTAAACTCTAATACCATGATGGTAATGATGATGGCCAAGACCCCATCGCTAAATGCTTCTAATCTGTTTTTGTTCATTTATTAGCTTTAAGCTGTAGGCTTTAAGCAATAAGCTTTATACCGTTCAACTAACTTTATTTTTTGCACTTATCACTTATTACTTATCACCCTATCACCTATCACCCGATCACCCATCACCTGATCACCCGATTACCCATTACCCATTACCCATTACTCATTACTCCTTGTTCCATATCTCCCACGCCGCTTCCGCCTGATGAACCAACATCGAATATCCGTTCTGTACATAAGCTCCTTGTGCTTTAGATTTATTCAAAAACATAGTTTCTTCTGGATTATACACCAGGTCATAACAATAGTGATTTTCATTGATATATTCATATGGTAACCTTATACAATCATCTACCAAAGGAAAAGTCCCTAAGTGAGTACAATTTATAATTAATTGAACTGAATTAATGATCTCTGAATCAATATCCTCATAAGCTAATAAACCCTGACGTCCTGATGTAGAAGCCTGAATAATTTCAATATCTAAGGCTTTTAATGCATAAACTATTGCTCTGGATGCACCACCAGTTCCACAAACAAGCGCTTTTTTATTCAAATTCAACTTTTCTATTTGTAGACTTTCTCGGAAACCCAACCAATCAGTATTATGTCCTGCTAAACTTCCATCTTTCTCAATATTAATACAATTAACTGCACCAATTTCCTTCACATCTTCACTTAGATAATCACAATACTTCATGATTTCCAACTTATAAGGTATAGTTATACTTAAGCCTTTTAAATGCTCCTCTCTGATTATGGATTTTACCTTGGATAATTCCTCCATTTCATAAAGGTTGAATTTATGATCATTCAATCCTTCCTCTTTGAATTTTTGTTCAAAATATTTTTTTGAAAAGGAATGACCCAATTTTTTACCGACCAAACCAAAATTGTTTTCCAATAGAAATCTATTTATTTTAACAAATATAGCATTTTATCACACTTGAAATCGTTTCAAAACTATTCTTTAAATGTAATTCTTAGCTACCTTATCAATACAAAACATGACGAAATGTCAGATATTTATTCTACATTTGCACCCTAAAACCGCAATTTTATAAATGCCTACTGAAGAACTACAACGGCCACATATTATCGATATTCCTGAAGAGCAACAAGGTGCTGTCTATGAAGCTATAGGTCATCCGACAGCTACTAAACGTTTCTACATTGAAAGCTATGGGTGTGCTATGAATTTCAGTGATAGCGAGATCGTAGCAAGTATTTTAGGGACTGATGGATATTCTGCCACTTCTGACATTTTTGAAGCTGACCTTGTTTTAGTCAATACTTGTTCTATTCGCGAGAAAGCCGAAGATACTGTTCGTAAAAGACTCGAATATTTCAATAGTATTAAAAGAACAAATAAAGGCATGATCGTTGGCGTCTTAGGCTGCATGGCTGAGCGCCTTAAGAAATCATTACTCGAACAGGAAAAATTGGTGGACATGGTCGTAGGTCCAGACGCATACAGAGATCTGCCTAAACTGATTTCAAATCTTTCAAGTGGTGACAAGCAAATAAATGTATTACTCTCCAGAGAAGAAACTTATGCGGATATTAGTCCGGTGAGGCTTGAGAGTAATGGAGTTACAGCTTACATTAGTATCATGCGCGGTTGTGATAATATGTGTTCATTTTGTGTAGTGCCTTACACAAGAGGCCGTGAAAGAAGTCGGGACGCACATACTATTGTCAAAGAAGCACAGGATCTTTTCGATAAAGGATACAAAGAAGTTACTCTACTTGGACAGAATGTAGATTCTTATAAATGGCTTGATACTTCAAAAAATTCAGTCGTTACTTTTGCCAATCTGCTTGCTATGGTTGCAGAAGTTGATCCTTTATTAAGAGTAAGATTTTCTACATCTCATCCAAAAGATATTGATGATGAAGTTCTTTATACAATAGCTAAATACCATAATATCTGCAAATATATTCATCTTCCTGTACAATCTGGTAGCAGTCGAATCCTCGAGCTAATGAACAGAAGTTATGATGCGGATTGGTATCGAAGTAAGATAGATAGAATATATGAAATCATACCAGAGTGTTCTATTTCGTGTGACATAATTACAGGTTTTTGTTCAGAGACCGAGGAAGATCATCAGGAAAGTTTGGCGATGATAGACTATGCAGGGTATATATTGAGTTATATGTTTTCATATTCGGAAAGACCCGGAACTCCCGCTGCAAGAAAGTTAACGGACGACATAAGCCTTGAAGTTAAAAACAGAAGATTAAGTGAAGTAATTGAACGGCAAAGAATACTATCAGGTCAATTAAATAAGAAGGATGAAGGAAAAAACTTCGAAGTCCTGATTGAAGGGCTTTCAAAAAAATCTGATAAGCAAATGCGCGGTAAGACTTCCCACAATAAAGTCGTTATTTTTGATGTACATCCGGAGTATAAAATTGGTGACTATGCCAATGTTTATATTACTTCCAGCACTACAGCAACTCTTTTTGGCACAATCATCCAATAATATTTAAATATGACATTGCAAAGCATAAAACTAAAGTTTGGTATTCTTGGTGTTTCAGCATCATTAGATAATGCGCTAAATACAGCTGTGCGTGTTGCCCCAACTGATTTAACGGTATTAATTTCAGGAGAAAGTGGGGTAGGAAAGGAGGTGTTTTCAAAGGTCATACATTCTCTTAGTCCTAGGAAACATAATCCATTTATAGCAATCAACTGCGGAGCCATTCCGGAAGGAACAATCAATAGTGAATTGTTTGGGCATGAAAAAGGTGCATTTACCGGGGCTTTAGGAGATAGAAAAGGATATTTTGAAACTGTTGATGGTGGCACAATTTTTTTAGATGAAATAGGCGAAATGCCCATGGATACTCAGGCATTTTTACTACGTGTATTAGAATCAGGGGAATTCATAAGAGTAGGATCATCCAAATCTCAAAAAACAGATGTTAGAGTAATTGCGGCCACCAATGTTAATTTGGAAGATCTGATTAAAAAAGGAAAATTCAGAGAAGACTTATATTTTAGATTGAGTATTGTTCCTATTCGGGTGCCATCCTTAAAAGATCGTAGGGAAGATATAAGGTTATTATTCAGGAAATTTGCAGTTGATTTTTCTGAAAAATACAATACGAATAGCATTCAATTGACAGATCAAAGCCAGGCTATATTGGAAAATTATAGTTGGCCGGGAAATATCAGGGAATTACGAAATGTTACGGAACAATTATCTGTTCTTGCAGAGGAAAAAATTGTGACACCTGAAATTCTTTTAAAGATAACTCCACAACTAGCCAATCGCAATTTACCCAGTATTGTCGGACGAAGAGACGATGAAAATATGTCTGAAAGAGATATCCTTTACAAGTTACTTTTTGAGATGAAAGGAGATGTAAATGATTTAAAGGCTTTGGTATTTGAATTGATCTCAAGAAATCAACTTAGCGTAGGAGACATGTCAAGTTTTAGGCAGTTAGGAATGAAACCTGCATCAGATAATATTCCTGTTCAAAATTATGCACCTACTAATCAGTTTGTTTCAGGAAATAGTGTAAATCCTAAAATATTTGACAAAGAAGATGAACCAACTCACCAAGCTTATTTTTTTTCGGATAATGATGAAGATGGCACCTACCAAGCCATGGAGGAAGTCTCAGACAGCCTTTCCTTGGAAGTAATGGAGAAAGATATGATCATCAAAGCACTAAAAAAATATAATAGTAGAAGAAAAGAGGCGGCAAAAGAACTTGGATTGTCAGAAAGAACGTTATATAGGAAAATTAAGCAGTACGATATAGATCAGTGAGTAATGAACAATGAATATTGAACAATGAATAATGAATAATGAGAGCAAACGGTAATGTCTCTATTTAAATTGTATCGATTATTGTAAGGACAATTTGATCAATAGAGGATAGTTGATGATTGATAGGCGATGAGTGATGTGTGATTAATGATAATGCTTACAAGCTTAATAATAACCCTGAAAGGGTGAAAATATTATAGGAATTGCATAGTAACCAAACCGAACCCTGAAAGGGTGACATTATGTAATAAACAAATTATTTTTAATTTAAGGCAGATATTAAACAACACGTGCAAAATAACAATTAATAAATAACAATTAACAACTACAACAAATGTTTGGAGATTTTGAAGAGCAACAGAAGCTCATGGATAAAAAACTGAAAGCGATAAAAATTGAACATTCATCAAATGAAAATGAAATTAAAATAACGCTTAATGCTAGCTTGGAAATAGAGAATATATCAATAGATTTTGAAAAAATGGATATGACTAGCCCTGACCAATTGGAAGATGTACTGCTTGTAACAATCAACGAAGCAGTTCAAAAAGCTCAATTGGCACAGGCTGCTGAAAGTCAAAAGATGCTTGCTAATATGATGCCAGGTGGAATGGGTGATCTGGGCAAGTTATTTGGTCAATAATCATATTAATTAAAAATATAGATAAAAATAATGATTCGTAATCTATTAATATTTAGTTTCTTGTGCTTATTCAGTTTTGCTTTGCAAGCTCAGATATCAGAGAATCTTTACGCATATTATACATTTGATGATTGTACAGCTAACGACAATATTGGCTTAGCGAATGGAGTTCCGCTTAACCCTATCAATTGTGTTTGCGGTCTTAAAGGTCAGGCAGTAAAATTCGATGGAACTCAAGTTATTCAATTAGGAGATGATAATTCAGGTCTCAACAACACGATTGCATCTGACGAATTTACTTTAGTTATTTCTTTGCTATCATCAAAATCAAATAGTGCCATGACTGTATTTTCTATTGTTGAGGATTGTGATAGTTATGGCTTCGAGTTAGTTTATAATCCTGCTGCTTCCAGATTTACGTTGAATATAAGATCTCAAACTGAGCAAAGAATAATTAACTTTGACAGTGACCCTAATGCTTGCTGGCAGCAAATAGCTATCAATAGATTATTTAATAGAGTCGAATGTGTTGTAAATGGAGTGCTGAAGCACACGGAGAAATGGACGCTTAACCCAAACTTTAAATCACTTGGTTTTCCAAAATTAGGTGGAGGAGGATGTGCTGGAATAACCACAGCCCGATTTAAAGGACTTATTGACGAGGTCAAAGTTTATAATAGGATTTTAAGTGTACCAAATTCGCAATTGGTTACAACGAATGTCGTAAATGAGTTGGATGATCATTTTCAGGTTATCTTTACCGGACAATCTTATGGAGTAGAATTTATAACGAATTGTACACCTAATGTCAATTGGACACCAACCAACGGTGTTTCTGACCCTAAAGCCAATGTGGTGGATCTCTCACCCACGACTACAACTAAGTACTCAGTTTCCAACAGCTATGAAGGATGTACTCAAGTAGATACTATTTTGATAAAAGTGCTTGATGAGTCAAGTATTAATTGTGAAAAATTATTGCTTCCCAATAGTTTCACGCCAAATGGCGATGGCTTGAATGATGATTATGGTATTTCTACCACTTATGCTATAGATGGCGAATGTAGATTTGAAATATTTAATAAATATGGCGGCTTAATATTTGCTACTTCGGAACCTACCGGTCGATGGGATGGAAAGATTGGTGGAGAGTTTGCACCACCGGGTGTATATCTTTATAAAGTAAGATATGGATGTAGTGGAAGTAAGTATTCAACTGCAGGTAGCGTAAATTTGATTCGTTAGGCATAATAATAATAGTGGATGTTATTATAGTATCTCAACTCTAATACTACCCACTGATTAACTCTAATACTATCAACTGTTTAACTCTAATACTTTCTACTTGTTAACTCTAATACTATCAACTAGTTTAAACTAATACTATCCACTGTTTAACTCTAATGCTGTGTGATAGAAAACTCTAATAATTATACTTAACATTCATTTCATATAAAATTTTTTATAATTGATGAAACTCTATTACCTTTGGGTCATATTAGAACCTTATGTATAAAATATCAACTTTATTTTTTGCTTCTGTATTCTCCCTTTTATTTTTTCAAAACGCCACAGCTCAGAGCGTATTCAGAATCAATGGAATTGTAAAGGAATCTTTAACAAGTAATATTGTAGAAGGAGCACAGGTCATACTTATTTCTTTAAATAAATCAGTTCAAACTGACAAAGCCGGATACTTTTCCATTGAATACACTGGAACATTTGACGGCACGCTCCATATCAAAAAAGAAGGATTTTTAGAATTTGACTACATAATTCAAGCGAAGGATATTAATGCCTCAACTCCTGTGATCATTGAACTGAATCGTGATCTTAATTACAACAGCAGAGTAACTTCTACCGGAAGCATACCCACTATTTCAATCGATGAAGAAAGTGGTACAGATGGAGCACAAGAAATTAGTAGTTTGTTATCAGCTGCAAGAGACCCATTTATTCAATCTGCAAGTTTTAATCTTGGAGTATTCAGATTCAAGATCAGAGGATATGATCCTGAATATAGCGCTGTATTACTGAATGGTATACAAATGAATGACCCGGAAAGTGGTTTTCTAGTCTTCGGAGAATGGGGAGGGTTAAATGATGTCCTTAGAAATACTGATGCCAACTATGGATTAGCTCCTGTAAGTTTCGGTTTTGGTAATATCGGTTCGAATACAATGATCAATCTCAGAGCTTCTGAACAAAGAAAAACTACACGAGCTTCTTATGCTATTTCAAACAGGAGTTATAGAAATAGGGTGATGGCGACTTATAATACCGGAAAGATGGCCAATGGATGGTCCTTCTCATCCAGCGCTTCTTATAGATGGGCAGAAGAAGGTTATGCTGAGGGAACGTTTTATAAAAGCATTTCATATTTTCTGGGTATAGAAAAAGAGATAAATAAAAACCATTCACTAGGTTTTACTATACTTGGTGCACCTACTCAGCGTGGTAAAAGCAATGGTTCTGTTCAGGAAGCTTACGATTTGACAGGAAATAATTATTATAATTCAAATTGGGGTTACCAGAATGGAGAAAAAAGAAATTCACGAATAGGCACAACCAACAAACCAATAGGCATCCTTCGACATGATTGGATTGTGAATGAAAAGTTTAAGTTTACTAATTTAATTTCTTATCAGTTTGGGTCAGAATCCAACACAAGACTTGACTGGTATAAAGGAAGAGATCCGCGACCTGATTATTATAAATACTTGCCAAGTGGCGCTCAAGATGAAGGTGGAGCAGCAATCCTATCTGAACAATGGAAAAACAATCCAAATTGGAATCAGGTAAATTGGGATTATCTTTACGAAGTCAACAGGAATAAAAATGAATCAATCACAAATGCAAATGGCATAGTAGGTAATACAGTCAGTGGTAAGCGTTCTTCTTATATCTTGGAGGATGGAAGATCTGATAACAAGATTTTTAATTATAGCACCATGATTGAAGCTATTCTTGGTCAGCGTTGGACGATGCACGGAGGTATTAATTATCAAAATTATACTTCTAATTACTATAAACAACTTGATGATCTGATCGGGGGAGAGTTCTTTGTGGATATTGATCAGTTTGCTGAAAGAGATCTAAAAGATAATTTTAATGCATCTCAACCAAATCTTGCGATTCCAAACCATATTATTTATAAAGGTGATAGATATGGTTATGATTACGATATGAATGTTACAAATTATGGTGTTTGGTTGCAGAATATCATCACATTAAGAAAGTTTGACTTTTTTATTGGTGGTAATGTCGGACAAAACTTAAGCTATAGAACAGGTAATATACAGAACGGTCGCTTTCCAAATAATTCCCTAGGTGACTCTAAGAAAAACAATTTTCTTGAGTTTGGTGTCAAGGGTGGCACAACATATAAGTTAAACGGTAGAAATTATTTGATCGCTAATGCTGCTTATATATCTCAGGCACCATTGGTTAATAACTCTTACATATCACCCAGGACTAGAAATGCAATAGCGACAGGTCTTCAAAACGAAAAGATCACATCAATTGAAGGTGGATATGAGTATATTGCTCCTCAAATGAAATTTAAGGTTATAGGTTTTCTAACCAATTTTGAGGACAAAGTTACAAGAACTGCATTTTTCAATGACATAGACGGAACATTTGTCAATTTTAATATGACGGGTGTGAATCAACAGAATGCTGGTGTTGAGGTTGGGACAGAAGTCAAAATAGGATCTCGCCTAAAAGCAACCGGCGTTGCATCCTTAGGGAGATATTTATATGCCAATAATCCATTAGTTACTATTAGTAATGACAATGATGAAATAGTCAAGAAATTAACAGTTTATCAAAAAGGATACCGCGTAGAAGGCACGCCACAAGAAGCTTATTCTGTTGGACTTGGTTATAACTCTCCAAATTTTTGGTTCCTGAATATAAATGCCAATTATGCAAGGAAGTCTTTTTTGGATATGAATCCATATAGAAGAACTACTGACATTGCTAACCCGGAACTTGTTGAGCCTGGCTCAGATAATTGGTACAGATTATTGAATCAAGAAGAACTTGATGCAGCATTTACTCTTGACCTCTTTGGTGGAAAATCATGGAAAATCAAAAAGACTTATATCAATTTAACTATTGGGGTCAATAATGTCTTGAACAACCAAACCATCATCACGGGAGGATATGAGCAGGCAAGAGTTGATTATAACCTTACTGCAAACTCTGGAGATGCAAAGGTAGATATTGGTAAATTTCCACCTAAATATTTTTATGCTTACGGGATTAACTATTTTGTTAGCCTTGGAGTTAGAATTTAATTAAATTGAATATTCATAATATATATAAAATGAGCAAGTTAGCTAAGTTATTTTTAAGCATGTCTTTTTTGGCATTGGTATTTAACAGCTGTGTTAAAACTGATATTGATGAACCGCCTTACAATACAAATTACCCTACTTACAATGCTAATTTCAGTATTAAACAACTGAAAGCAATGCATACACTTGGAGGATTTGAGACGATTACTGAGGATTATATCATCAAAGCAGTTGTGGTAGCAGATGATAAAACCGGTAATTTTTATAAAACTCTTGTTATTCAGGATTCTACAGCAGGTATTGATCTTCGCATAAATGCTACGAATTTGTTCAATATATATCCAGTGGGCAGAAGAGTTTACGTGAAAGTCAAAGGTATGACTATAGGTGATTATAACGGAAACCTTCAATTGGGAGCAGGAACATATTTAGATGATAATGGAGACAAGGCATTATCTAGTATTGAAGAGCCTCTTTTGGACAATTATTTGATAAAAGGGGAGTTTAATATTCCTGTGATTCCAACTGTCAGGACTCTTTCTGAGCTAGGACCAAATGATGAAAATACTCTAATCCAACTTAATGGGATGGAGGTTGCAGATGCAGATCTTGGTAAAACATATGCTGATTTCCAAATCAATTCAAATAGAACATTCAAGGATTGTTCGAATAAAACAGTAACTGTAAGGACTAGCGGATATTCTACATTTGCCTTGAAAGGTCTGCCTCAGGGCAATGGTTCAATGGTGGCTATTTACACAGTTTTTGGAACGACTAAACAACTTTTCGTCAGAGACACTATAGATCTTCAATTAAATGGAACACGATGTGGTGGCGGTGGCACTGGTGGAGAGTTGATAAATGTGAGCGATGTCAGAGCACTGTTTCAAGGATCTGCATTGAATTTGCCTGCAGATAAAAAAATAAAGGGAATCGTAATCAGCGATAAGACGTTTTCAAATATTACGAGTAAAAATTTAGTTCTTTGGCAACAAGGAAATGCCGGATTAACAATCAGATTTGCTGAAACTTCGCCCTTCAATGTTGGAGATGAATTAGAAGTTGGAATTGGTGGAGTTGAATTATCTGAATTTAGTGGATTGCTTCAGCTAAACAATGTGCCATTGGCTAATGTATCAAGGACGGGAACAGGTAAAAGTGTTACACCAACACAATTGACTATTCAAGCTCTTAATGCAAATATCAATAATTATGAATCTCAATTGGTTAAAATTATAGGTGTAACTTTGTCTAAATCTGGTGGGAACACCTATTCAGGAGATGTCACTATGACTGATGCTACGGGTTCAATATCCATGTATTCAACTACTTATGCTACTTTTGCTGGTGATGCAATTCCTACGGGTGTGGTTGAAGTAGTGGGTATAGCAGGTCAAGGTGGTGCATCTAGCGCTAATCAGATAAACATCAGAAGCAAAGCGGATATCATAGGAGGAACAATAGTTGATCCTGAAGGAGATATAGACGAGTCATTCACCGGAGGTGTTGTTAATCAGGATATTTCAATAGGTGGTTGGTTGAATGTTGCAGAAAAAGGAACTAGAAAATGGATATATAAATCATTCTCAGGCAATTTTTATGCTCAAGCGACTGCATACAACTCAACTGATGATGAGAATGTTACTTGGCTAATATCTCCAGGCGTAGTATTAGACAAACCTAAATTATTGACATTTGAAACGGCTTTGCAGGTTTACAAACATGATGGACTTCAAGTGCTCGCTTCCACTAATTTTGACGGAACAAATTACTTGAGTGCTACATGGACACCTATTGTTGCTCCAATAGCTGGCGCATCTACAGGTGACAATATATTTGTTCCAAGTGGATCAATTGATCTTTCAGCATTTACAGGTAAGATATACATTGCATTTAAATACAGCGGCACAGCATCTGCTAATACTACATCCTACAGAATAGACAATGTCAAAATATTTGACAAATAAGAATAAAGCTTCCTAAAAGCTTAGGCCCGGTTCATGAAAGTGTATCGGGCCTTTTTTCTAGTTGTTAGGTATTAATTGTGAATTGTTATTGCTTAAGATACTTCGTTTGAACCACGCTTGCCTGCCCACAAAGGCAGGGATTAAACTGATTAAAGGATTTCACTGAATCGTATAGAAATCATACGCCATTTATTATTGCCAATTCCTCATTAACTATTACCTCATTTGACCCATGACTAAAGTCAAGGGTTATTGAACGCATAGATTGTTGAGTTGCTTTAATTTTGAAATTGGGAATCAGAAATTAAAATTACCTCTTAGGATTTAAAATTCCAACACTTTCACTCATGCACTGATCACCTGATCACCCCATTACCAATCATCGATCACCTCTCCTTACCCATGACTAAAGTCAACGGCTATTGAACACATAGAATGTTGAGTTGCTATAATTTTGAAATTGGGAATCAGAAATTAAAATGACCTCTTAGGATTTAATATTCCCATCACTTATCACTCTTCACTTATCACTCTTCACTCATCACTTATCATTCATCACTTATCACTTATCACTCATCACTTATCACCTGATCACCCGATTATCCATTACCCATTCTTCACCCAATTATAAACACCGCCGGTACATCATCTCTCAGAAATATACCCTTCAACAACTTCCATTCCTTAATGGTCTTTGTCATCGAAAAAGCATTTGGCCCTGTTAAACCCATATGCACGGATAACTTTGACTCAGGTAAAAGCGTATTCATTGCGGCTTCAAACATTTTTTTATTTCGATAAGGAGTTTCGATGAAAATTTGTGTCTGACCAAGTTTATTCGCATGTACCTCCAGTAATCTTAACTTTTTTACAAGTTCTTCTTTATCAGCCGGTAAATAGCCATGAAAGACAAAACTCTGTCCGGAAAAACCACTAGCCATCAACGCAAGTAATAAGGAACTCGGGCCTACCATTGGGACGACTTGAATATCTTTTAGATGTGCCCATGATGCAATTTCTGCTCCAGGATCTGCTATGCCCGGGCAACCGCTTTCAGACATTATTCCTATATCGTGTCCCGCCTTTACGATGTCTAAGACCTCTTCAAAATCAATTTTGCCATGTTTGGGCATTTCCGTAACTCTTAATTCACTTTGAGGAAGTGGATGTCCAAGTAACTTAATGAATTTCCTGGCAGTCTTGGAGCGCTCAACAACAAAATGACTCAATTGAAATAGAATCTCCAGCGTAGACTTTGGTATAGTTTCTAAACCTGCATCATCAATCGGTACAGGAATAAGATATATTTTACCGGTTTCTTTCAAAATTTATGACATATTTTGGATGTAAAAGTAAGGCCAAATCTATTACCTTCGCATCAGATGTCTGAATTAAATCAAAAAGAAACTTACAACATTCACTTACCTGTCTTTGACGGGCCATTTGATTTGTTACTTTTCTTCATTGAAAGAGATGAACTGGATATACAAAATATACCGATAGCAAAGATCACTGGAGATTTTCTTGCTTATATCCGCAGCATGGATGCTATTAATATCGACCTTGCAAGCGAATTTATCGTTACCGCAGCGACACTCATGCGCATTAAAGCTAGGATGCTGCTTCCTTTGAAAAAATCGGATGAAAATCATGAAGTTGATGATCCTAGATTGGAACTGGTCAATCGTATTCTTATTTTTAAAAGTTTTAAAGAAATTGCTACCGAACTTTCAATAATGGAAGAATTGAAAGCCAAGATGCACAAACGTGGAAGTATCGCAGAGGATATTAAGAGAATCCAACACGCTTCCGTAAGCTATAACGAACTTGAATCAGCCAGTCTATATCAACTTATCAAAACATTCAATCGGCTAATTGAGCGGATGGGTGAAAAAAAATCAGGTACAATCCATCAGTTAGTAGATTATCCTTATACAGTCCATGAATGTAGAGAAGATATAATGTTGGCTTTAAAAAAGAAAAAAAATTGCTCTTTTGAAGACATTTTTGAAAAAAGTGAAAACAGAATCCATGCCATTGTTTTATTTCTTTCATTATTGGAATTGATAAACTTACAAATCGTACAAATCGCTAATGGTTCGAATGTTAATTCTTTTTGGATTACTGAAAAATTTGATGATTTAGAAATAGAGATTAAATAGCTTTTGCACTTCTGTATATTTCTAAAAGTTTTGTAAGCCCAGTAAATCATGAATTAAAATATTATAAATAAACATTTGAAATTAAAAGAATTATATAGCCAACTAAAACCTTATGTAAGGCCTTACAGATTTTTAGTATTCGCCACATTAATATTGACATTGATTGGTTCATTGACAGCTCAGGTAAATGCATGGATCTTGCGATATGCCGTCGATGGCATTAACGACCTGGTGGAAGCAAACAAAGGTATTAAAGAAGGTATTCATATATTGACTATTATTACAACAGTGTTGCTTACCAAAGAAATACTAAATGCTTTCATTTCTTTTGGCCAGAAATTTTATGGCGAAAAATTAAGAATATATGTTTCTAAAGACCTCGCTCAGGCAGTGATAGATAAAATCCTTGCCTACAGACTGGCTTTTTTTACAAGTACAAATAATGAAACAGGGAAATTACAAACTCGAATTGATCGCGGAATTGAGAGTCTTACCAGATTAGTTCAAAATTTCTTTATAGATATACTTCCTTTATTAGCAAATAGTTTAGTAGCATTATTTGTCATGTTCAATGCCAACAAATATGTCGGTTTTGTGGGACTTTGCATTATTCCAATATACTTTTTCATCAGTCAAAGTCAAGCTAAAAAACTCAGTGGTGTAAGAAGAAGTTTGAGAGGATTCCGTGAAAATAAAAGTCAGGGAATTGTCTCGATTATTGAGTCAATAACGGTTATAAAATCATTTGTACGAGAAAAATCAGAATCTAAAAAGCAACTAGATCTGCAGTCGGATTTAACAGACGCTCAAATGAAAACCCGTCGAACCAATTTTATATATGACGGTCTTAAGAGTTTTGTTGAGCAGATGGGTATCGTAGTTATAATCATTCTTACTGCTTATTTGGTGCTAAATGGCGACATGACCATTGGTGCGATTATGTTCCATATTTTACTATTGAATAATGTAACTTCTCCTATTCGTCAGCTGCACAGGATCTACGATGAGATGAGTGATGCAATGATTTATTCTGAAGGCTTCTTTGATATTATGAATGCTGAAATTGAGATGGAAAAAACCGGCAACTATAAGCCGTCAAAAGTTAGTGGAAAATTTGAAATCCAGGATGTATCTTTTTCCTATCCCAATGGGACAAAAGCATTGAAGCACATCAACATGGAAATAATCCCAGGTTCTATAACAGCTTTTGTAGGATTGTCAGGAGCCGGTAAAAGTACCGTAATCAACCTTCTTGATAAGTTTTATGAACCTACAAGGGGCAGAATACTGCTTGATGGAGTAGATCTATCGGAATACGATACTACTTTTCTGAGAGAAAAGATAGGTTTAGTGCTACAGAAGAATCACATCTTCAAGGGAACGATCGAAGAAAACATTCGCTATGGAGATTTAAATGCAAGTTATGAGGAGGTCGTACTAGCCGCACAAAAGGCCTATATACATGATCAAATCATGGAATTGCCTGACAAATACAAATCACAAGCAAGCTTATTGTCAGGTGGTCAGCAACAGCGTATTGCAATAGCTCGTCTATTCATCAAGGATCCGCCTATCATCTTTCTGGATGAACCCACAGCGAGTCTGGACGCTATCACAACTGAACAAATCAAAAACAGTTTGGATGCTATTAAACAAAACAGGACTGTCATTGTAATCTCTCACAGCCTTTCACAAATCATAGATGCTGAGCGCATCTATGTGATGGAAGAAGGAATGGTCGTTGAGTCAGGTATACATGAGGAAGTATATCGCGAAGGAGGAACTTATAAAAAGATTTTTGATGCAATGGCCAGGAGTTTGAATCTTGATAAAATAGCTAAGACATATGAAGTGTGATTTCTATCTAATGAAGTTTCAATATTAAACTATTTAGACTTTTAAATCTTAATTAATTATCATCTTTGTATATAAATATTTTCCCAAAAAAAATCATAATGTAGCTATGAAATCAATCGAATTTTTAACAAGCATTAATAATCATAAGATTGAAATTCCTGAAAATCTTCTTGCTGATTCAAATATCGAACATGTCAGAGTGATTATCCAATTTAATGAAGATGCATCCGAAGAACTTTTATATAAGAAAACTGTACAGGATCAATTTTTAAGTGGGTTTTCAGAAGAAGATTCAATTTATGATAGAATATTATGATACAGTTTAAATTTGGTGATGTTGTATTACTGAACTTTCCTTTTTCTGATGGTACAAATTTTAAAAAGAGACCAGCTTTGATAATAAATGATTTTAATGATGGTGATATATTAGTTTGCAGGATTACAAGTCAGAAACATTTTGATAAATATGATATTATTGTTGAAAACTGGGCAAAGTTTGGTTTATTAATTCCATCAAGTATCAGGGTTCATAAATTAGCTACTCTTGATAAGAAATTATTTTATAAAAAATTGGGCAGTATTGATTTTGAAATTGAAAAGCAAGTAAAATCACTAGTTTCACAATTAACCGATAATTAAATGTACCCACTAAAAGACCTTCATACTTTTCACTGCGAAGTATATGCAGACTCCATCATTGAGATTATGGATGTGAGTCAGTTGGATGAATTGTTTCAAGACCACTTTTTCAAAAATACTAATTGGATGTTTTTAGGTGGAGGCAGTAATGTCTTATTTTTGAAAAATTACGAAGGCACCATTTTGTTAAATATGTTGAAAGGTAGAGATATCCTTGGAGAGACATCTGATGGAAAAACTATTTTGAAAGTCGCTTCGGGTGAGTTATGGCATGATACAGTACTGTATTCACTTAGACATGGCCTTAACGGATTGGAAAATCTTTCTCTTATCCCCGGAACTGTTGG
The DNA here is from genome assembly GCF_016707225.1 of Candidatus Brachybacter algidus. Taxonomy (NCBI): domain Bacteria; kingdom Pseudomonadati; phylum Bacteroidota; class Saprospiria; order Saprospirales; family Saprospiraceae; genus Candidatus Brachybacter; species Candidatus Brachybacter algidus. The sequence continues at coordinate 1,251,061 of NZ_JADJID010000001.1, forward strand.
AGCAGCTCCAATGCAAAATATCGGCGCATATGGTGTGGAATTTCAAGAAGTATTTCATTCATTGCAAGCATTTGATATTATTACTGGTGAGACCAGGACATTCTTTAAAGATGAATGCCGCTTTGGGTATAGGGATAGTATTTTTAAAAATGAATTTAAAGGTCAATTGATTATACTTTCCATCCAGATGCACTTAAAAAATGATGGATATACAAACGTAGATTATGGCGATATAATTAAAACATTGGATGGATTGGGAATAGAAGGCCCATATTTGCCAGGTCAAATTTCAGATGCTATAATTTCTATAAGAAAAAGTAAGTTGCCTGATCCTGATGAACTAGGCAATGCAGGAAGTTTCTTTAAAAACCCGATAATATCTATTGATCATTATAACAAGTTGAAAATTGAATTTCCTGATCTCCCTGGATATCCTGTCAATAATGAATCAATTAAAGTTCCTGCTGGCTGGCTCATAGAGCAATGCGGATTCAAAGGTAAAAGGAAAGGGGATGCAGGTTCACATGCAAAACAAGCACTCGTTTTGGTGAATTATGGAAATGCTACTGGTGAAGAAATACTTGAACTGGCTGAAGAAATACAATTGGCAGTGAGTGAAAAATTTGAAATAAATATATGCCCGGAAGTTAATATAGTCGGTTGATAATTTTCTTTATACGTAACATTTTGATTGTAATCTTAAATGCAGATTTTAATAAATCAGTATTTTACCGACATTGCTGCATGATTTCTCCAACTACAACTTCCAAGGCAGGTACGACGTCTTCTTCAAACCATGGATTATTCCTTTGCCATCTGATATTTCTAGGTGATGGATGTACTAAAGGAAAGTATTTAGGCAAATAATTTTCGAAGTTCTTGACTGTTTCGCTCAATGTAGATTTTGCGTTTTTACCCAAATAGAATTTCTGAGCATACATTCCGATTAATAATGTTAATTGTAAGTCAGGTAGATGCTCCAGCACCTGATGATGCCAATGCTTTGCGCATTCAGGTCTTGGAGGCAGATCTCCTCGCAATCCTTTACCCGGATAGCACATACCCATGGCCATAATCCCAAATATTCCGGAATTGTAAAAGACATTTGAATCAACGCCCAGCCACCTTCTCAAAGCCCTTCCACTAAGATCATCCCAAGGTATACCACTTGCATGTACTTTAGTACCTGGAGCCTGTCCAATTATTAAGATTTTTGTTTGAGGGGAAACTGTAATAACAGGGTTTGGCCCTAACGGCAGGTGCTCAGCGCAAAGTGTGCATGACCTAATATCTTTCAATAATTGATCCATATGCTATTAATAATTATATCTGAGGTAAAATGTTTAAAATAGATTCTATACTAAACATCTTGTTCAAGAAAGAAGTTATATTATGTATCTTAGCATATATAAGTATTAAAAATTAAGAATGAAAGTTCCATTGATGGTTAGAGAAAGGTCTTGTCAAAATTGCAATATGTTTGACAATTCGATTTTCTCCATTTTGTCCGATACACAGGTTATAGATCTCAATGCACACAAGTATTGTACTGTTTTCAGAAAGGGACAGGTTTTATTTGCAGAAAATGCAATGCCGGTTGGGTTATTTTGTATTCATTCAGGTAAAGTCAAACTTTCTACGCAAGGAATAGATGGAAAAGAGCAGATTATGAGATTGGCCAAGAGTGGTGAAATAATCGGTTATCGAGCACTTGTTTCTAATGAGAGATATCATCTATCTGCTATAGCTTTGGAGGATTGCTCCGCATGCGTTATTGACAAAACATTTTTTATGGATCTTGCCATGCAAGAACCAAGGATTGCTCAACAGATTTTCAAATTGATCAGCAATGATCTCAAAAAGGCAGAAGATAAAATAATTTCTCTTTCCCAAAAGAATGTTAGGGAACGAATGGCTGAGACGCTTTTATTTATTAAAGCTACTTATGGAATGGAAGAGGATAATAAATCTCTCAATGTCAGACTCACAAGAGAAGAACTCGCTGATTACATAGGCACTTCTACAGAAAGTGTCATTAGACTTCTTTCCGAATTCAATGCTGCCGGAATTATATCACTTGAAGGTAAAAAAATCCTTATTTTGGAACATGATAAGCTAGTTAGGACTGCTAACATTAGTTATTAACTTAATTTTCAGCGTTATAAATATATTCTAAAACTATTGCTATTACTAAATCTATGGTAGAAATTAGAAGTCAGAAGTTTAACCGCCAAAGTTCAACGGAGGTGGATTTGCTCACTAAAGAGGTGACGCTAGGCTTGCCCCAATAATGAAGTCTGGTAGGGAAGCCCAGAAGGGTAATTCTTTCATATAGAAATATCTATTGATTAAGTTTCTTATGTTAAAACATGATTTAAATCATGTTTTATTACCTTAACAGTCATAGTTTTTTAACTATGAGTTAGCCATCTTTGCAGCATAAACCTTGGAAATGATAAGTTTGACAAGTCAATTGCACAAAATATTTACAGAACTAGATCAAAAAGTATATCCTAAGATTGGATTGCTGTTGGACGATAGTGTAATGTTTTGTCTTGAAAACGAAAATGTCGAATTTATCTCAGATTTATCTGAAATGATTCATAAACTTCGTAATGAATTTGAAAGTCTTATACATTTCGAACGTAAATTAGTGTTTAAAACGCTAATTGACTGTGGCCTAATGTACGGTCAAGAGCCATCTTTCTCTGTTGATAATCTTACGGAATTATTGAAACTTATCGAGGTCAAGGATCATAGAATAAATTCTATGCTTGAAATGATAGATACAAAACCTTATAATCAATCTGAGAAAATATCACGTTTGGTCTCAGCATTTAGAAATAGTTTTATTCCTAGTAGGCTTACACTTTATGACAAAGTGACTCAAAGTTCAATCCTTCCAAACCTAAAGCAAAAAAGTCATGTCAAAAAGTAGTGCATCACTAACCTCAGTGATGTGCGCGCACTGTGGGGATCCTTGTAATAGTCAATATGTTGATAATTCACTTACATTTTGCTGTAATGGATGTAGAACTGTGTATAATATTCTAAATGAAAACGGTTTATGTGATTACTATAATCTTAATGAGATGCCCGGCATTTCAATGCGCGACGAGATTAGACTAAGCAAATACGATTATTTGGATAATGAGGAGATCGCCAATAAATTGATTTCATTTAGAAATAACAGTATCACACATATTCAATTCCAACTTCCTCAAATTCATTGCAGCAGCTGCCTTTATCTCCTTGAAAATTTACATAAAATCAATGATGCTGTTTACAATGCAAGGGTTGATTTTTCTTTAAAGGAAGTCCATATTATTTACGACCACAACCTGCTAAAGTTATCTTCACTCGTTTCAGATCTGGCTCATTTGGGTTATGAACCATTCATTAGCTTATCAGATGCCGGAATTAAAAAGGCAAAAACACCTGATCGAAGTAAAATATATAAGATTGGAATTGCGGGATTTTGCTTTGCAAACATAATGATGATGAGCCTACCTGAATACCTTGCTTCAGGTTCAGTGATAGATGCTCCTATTCAGTTATTTTTGAAATATGCAATGATATCACTATCACTTCCGGTGATATTTTATTCAGGGCAGGAATTTTTTACTTCAGCTTGGAAATCTCTAAGAGAAGGTTTTCTAAATATTGATGCACCTATAGCTTTTGCTATTGCTATTACTTTTATTAGAAGTATTTATGAAATGATCTGGGGCTCAGGATCAGGATATCTGGATAGTATGTCTGGAATAATTTTCTTTATGTTGGTTGGAAGACTGATGCAAGATCAAGCTTACAAGTCAATGTCCTTTGATCGAGATTATAAATCATTTTTCCCCTTGTCTGTAAAATTATTAAACAAGGGTAAATTAATCAACACCGAAGTAGAGGACATCAAAGTTGACGACGTAATAAGAATTCACAATGGGGAAATAATTCCTGTAGACGCTTTATTATCTAAAGGTAAAGCATTAATAGATTACAGCTTTGTAACAGGCGAAAGTAATCCTACAAATGTTAAAATCGGAGAGATCATTTACGCTGGAGGTAAACAATTAGATGAAAATATAGAACTTGTAGTAATAAAGCCAATTGCCCAAAGTTATCTTACTAACTTATGGAATAACAGTGTATTCAGTGACAAAAAACATCCAAAGTCATTTATCCATTCAGTAAGTCGCTACTTTACAGTGGTTTTATTATTAATAGGGATCACTACTGCTGCCTACTGGATCTATAGAGGCGATACGAATACTATGTGGAGGGCTTTGACGGCTGTTTTTATCGTGGCTTGCCCTTGTGCATTACTTTTATCTACTACCTATACATACGGCAACTTAATGCGTATATTTAGCCAACGAAAATTTTATTTAAGACATCATGATGTAATTGAAGCAATGACAAAAATAGATCATATTGTCTTCGATAAAACAGGTACGCTGACAGATAATCATATCAATGAAGTTCAATATGTTGGTGAATCAATAGATTATGAAAATTTAAATGTGGTTTATGCATTATTGGATAGATCTAACCACTCCTTAAGTAAGGCTATCAAACAAGATATTGGTATTTATAATGATATTAGTATTGAGAATTTTAAGAATATTCCAGGAAAGGGAATCGAAGCTTGGTATAATGATAGACATTACAAAATTGGTTCTGCTTCATTTATTAATGTTTCACCAAACTTATATGAAGTAAAAGGAGCTCAGGTATTTATTTCAATCGATGGAAAAACATTAGGTTGTTACGGCATTAAAAATATTTATAGAGAAGGAGTTTCAGAAATGATAAAGGCAATTGGAAAAAGCTATAAAATATCTATATTGAGTGGTGATAACGAAAATGAGAAAAAATATCTTCAGTCAATTATTAATAATGAGCAAGCATGTTTTTTTAATCAGGCACCTCAAGAGAAACTTGAATACATCAAAACGCTGCAATCGGAGGGCCAAAATGTAATGATGGTAGGGGATGGACTGAATGATGCAGGAGCCTTGAAGCAAAGTGATGTAGGGATCGCAATAAATGATTCCGGAAATAATTTTACTCCTGCTGCTGATGGTATACTGGATGGAAGGATGCTGTCTGATTTAAATAAATTTTTATATACCGCAGTCTTGGGCAGAAAAGTAATATTCGCTGCATTTGCGGTTTCAATACTTTATAATATAATTGGATTATACTATTCAGTACAGGGACTATTATCACCCATGATTGCTGCCATTTTGATGCCATTAAGTTCATTAACTATTCTATTGATAACCTACTCTTTAAGTGGGTACTTAGCTCGAAAGATGAAAATAAAAACAGTAAGATGAGTGTATTGATAATTCTTCTAATAGTAAGTCTGGCTATTTCAGGCAGTTTTCTAATTGCTTTTTTATGGAGTAACAGTGATGGTCAGTTTGATGATCAATTCTCTTCAGCCAACAGGATCTTATTCGAAGACAAGAAAAACGAACAAAACAAATAAAACATATTTTTTCATGGAATTACAAAAGTTTCGATACGATAATCAATTACCAAAGCTATTTGCAGTTGCCACCATAGGTTGGGGAGCAATAGGAATGCTAGTAGGAGTTCTGATAGCTTTTCAACTTGCTTTTCCCATTCTGAATTTTGGAATTGAGTATACCTCATTTGGTAGATTGCGACCGGTTCATACAAATGCAGTGATATTTGCATTTGTTGGCAATGGTATATTTACTGCTGTTTATTACTCTATGCCGAGATTACTCAAGACACCTATGTGGAGCAAAACCTTGGGTAATATTCATTTCTGGGGATGGCAGACTATTATAGTAGCAGCAGCTGTTACTTTAATGATGGGCTTCACGGGAGGTAAAGAATATGCTGAACTAGAATGGCCTTTAGACATTGCTATTACGGTGATATGGGTAATATTCGGTATCAATATGTTTGGAACTCTAATCAAGAGAAGAGAAAGGCATTTATACGTTGCTATTTGGTTCTTTATAGCATCTTGGGTAACAGTTGCTATGTTGCATATCGTCAATTCCTTTGCGATTCCGGTTTCATTTATGCATAGTTATTCATGGTATGCAGGTGTTCAGGATGCTCTTGTTCAATGGTGGTATGGACATAATGCTGTTGCATTTTTCCTAACAACACCATATTTAGGATTGATGTATTATTTTCTTCCTAAGGCGGCTGAGAGACCGGTTTATTCTTATAGATTAAGCATTGTACACTTCTGGAGTTTGATATTTCTTTATATATGGGCTGGTCCACACCACTTATTGTATACTGCATTGCCGGAATGGGCTCAATCTTTAGGAACTGTATTTTCTATCATGCTATTACTGCCTAGTTGGGGAGGTATGTTGAATGGTTTGTTTACCTTGAGAGGTGCATGGGATAAAGTTAGAGAGGATCCTATTCTTAAATTCTTTGTTGTAGCAGTTACCTGTTATGGAATGGCAACTTTTGAAGGACCGATGTTATCACTAAAGAATGTCAATGCCATTTCCCACTATTCTGACTGGACTATAGCGCATGTGCATGTAGGTGCTTTGGGATGGAATGGATTTCTGACGTTTGGTATGATATATTGGTTATTCCCAAGAATTTTCAATACAAAATTGTATTCTAAAAAATTAGCTACCAACCATTTCTGGATCGGCACGCTTGGTATGTTGCTGTATGTAATTCCAATGTATTGGGCATCATTTAAGTCTTATTTCATGATGTCTGCTTTTACACCTGAAGGTCAGTTACAATACCAATTTATTGATATCGTTCAAACCATTGTTCCTTTTTATGTTTTGAGAGGAATTGGTGGTACTATTTATTTGACTGGAGTAATATTAATGATTTACAATCTATGGAAAACTGCCAAAGCAGGTAAGTTTAATAGATATGAATCAGCAGAAGCACCGGCTTTACCTGCTAAGTATATCAAACCAAAGGCTGCCCATTGGCATTCTTGGGTTGAAAGAAGACCAATTACATTACTTGTGTTTAGTTTAATTGTAGTAGGAATAGGTGGTCTCGTAGAGATTGTTCCGACATTTTTGGTTAAAACTAACATTCCTTCGATCGCCAGTGTAAAACCATACACTCCACTAGAACTCCAGGGTAGAGATATCTATGTGAAGGAAGGTTGTTATAACTGCCACTCTCAGATGATTAGGCCATTCCGATATGAAGTGGCTCGATATGGAGAATACTCTAAAGCTGGTGAATATGTTTATGACCATCCATTCCAATGGGGAAGTAAACGTACAGGACCAGATCTTGCAAGAATCGGAGGTAAATACCCTGATAGCTGGCACTTTAATCACATGTTAGAACCAGTATCAATGTCGCCCGGCTCCATCATGCCTCCATATCCATGGTTGTTTGAAAAATCGGTAGATGCAGGTACTACGAATAGTAAGATCCATGCTATGCGACGGCTAGGTGTTCCATATCCTAAAAATTATGAAGCTAAAGCAAATGATGATATGAAGAAACAGGCCAAGTCTATAGCAGAAAGTTTAGCAAAAGATAAAATCGTTATTCAAAGTGATAAAGAGATTATCGCGCTTATAGCTTATTTGCAGAGAATGGGTACAGATATTAAAGCCAAAAACTAATGGGTTATAATTTTTAATTAATTAAAATATTTAGATATGAAATTCGCTAATTATTTGACAAAAATATCCGGAGTATCAATATATCCTTTATTCTCTCTGATTCTTTTCGTCCTCTTTTTTACATTAGTAATAATTTGGGCATACAAAACAGATTCAGTTACAGTAGAGTATATTGAAAATCTACCACTGGAAGATGGAAATACATCTAAATGATCAAGAATAATAGAATAAAAATGAAATCAAAAAAATATTTAATACTGCCTATTATTATTTTAGTAATAGTGCTATTTTCTGGAAATTTCTGTTTGGCTCAAGGAGCATCTCCTGCTGCAGAAACTTCCTTGTTTGCTTCTTTGATGCCTATTGATTGGATATTAATCGGGTTTGCTCTTGTGTTGTTGTTGATCATCATTATTCTTTCCAACACATTGCATTTATCAATGGTCACGTATCAAGCCAATGAAAAGGAGAAGAATCGAAATAATCTTTCAGCCTTGAAAACTCTATTAATTATTGTATGCTTGACAGCATTTATTTCCACAGATGCAAGTGCTGCTAATGGAAGTCTACCTGAGTGGTTGAGTGGGGTGAGAATGATGTTGTATTTTTTTATAATATTGGAATTAGTGACAATTTTAGTGATTATTAATTGGATAAAATACTTCACTGGAATTGAGGAATACAAGAGAACCCAAAAAATTCTGAATAAGGGTAAAGAATGGAGCTTTTCTAAATTATGGATAGCCTTGAATAAATTAAGGCCAATTGAGGAAGAAGGGGAGTTGGACACAGGACACAGTTATGATGGTATCCGTGAGTTAGACAATGCTACACCTCCATGGTTCACATATAGTTTCATTGCATCGATAATTATTGCAGGTATTTATATGTACACATATCATATAGCTTATTCAGCTCCGAATCAATTAGAAGAATACAATACCGAAGTAGCTGAAGCAAGATTGGCTCAAAAAGCATATTTGAGCGGACAAGGAGAAATGGTTGATGAAACTAATGTTACTATGATGGATGCTTCTGCCATTGCTGTTGGCAAATCTATCTATGCTGCGAATTGTGTAGCATGTCATGGCAGCGAAGGGCAAGGCGGTGTAGGTCCGAATCTTACTGATGACTATTGGTTGCATGGCGGTCATATAGTTGATATCTTTAAAGTTGTAAAATATGGTGTGGCTGAAAAAGGTATGAAATCATGGCAGGAGGACTTTTCCGCAAATCAAATTGCTCAATTATCCAGTTATATTAAATCAATTCATGGTACCAACCCTCCTGGCCCTAAGGCACAGCAAGGAGATAAATATGATATTAAGCTTGATCTTATAAGCACTAAAGATTCTTTGGCAACGCCCGCTGTAAATTAATGCAACATAAATGAACGATTTACATATATACGAATCAGGTAATGAAGCTTTCAGAGATCGCATGAGCGGAGTATCTGAAGATGGTAAGCGGAATTGGTTTTATGTAAGTAGAGCTAAGGGAAAATTTACCAAATACAGAGATCTACTTAATTATTTCTATTTCGCATTATTTTTTACTTTACCTCTGATCAGATATAATGGTCGTCCATTTTTCATGTTAAATTTTCCTAAAGGAGAATTCATCCTTTTTGGAAAAATATTCTGGCCTCAGGATTTTTTCATCTTTGCTGTCGGGATGATTACATTAATTGTTTTTATCGTTTTGTTTACAGCTATTTATGGCAGGCTATTTTGCGGTTGGGTTTGCCCTCAAACTGTCTTCATGGAGGGCTTATTCAGAAAAGTAGAGTGGTGGATTGAAGGAAGCCCTACTCAGCAAAAAAAGTTGGATCAATCAGTCTGGAATGCAAATAAGATTAGAAAACGGGGTACTAAACATTTAGTTTTCTTGCTTTTGTCTTTTCTCATTGCGAATACATTTCTAGCATACATACTCGGCAGTGATGAGCTCCTAAAAATCATACGTGAACCGATTACAGAGCATGTATCATTATTGACAGGCATTTTGGTATTTACCGGTATTTTCTATGGTGTATTTGCTTTCGTAAGGGAAATAGTATGCACTACTATTTGCCCATATGGTAGACTGCAGAGCGTAATGCTTGATAAAAATAGTATGCAAGTATCATATGACTTCGTTCGAGGAGAACCAAGAGGAAGGATCAATAAGAAGGAAGAATCTGTGACAGGAGATTGTATAGATTGTAAAAAATGTGTTATAGTTTGTCCTACAGGTATCGATATTCGAGATGGTGTTCAAATGGAATGTGTAGGATGCACTGCTTGCATTGATGCCTGTGATGAGGTGATGGATAAGATTGAACGTCCATTGGGTTTGATAAGATATGCATCTGAAAATCAAATAGCAGATAAGGTCCCATTTAAGTTTACCACACGAATGAAAGGTTATAGTGGCATATTAGTTTTGTTGATGGGAGTTATGTCTTTTCTGATTTTTAGCAGTAGAAGTATTGATGGACAAGTTTCTCGTATTAAGGGTCAATTATATCAAGAATTGCCGGATGAAAAGATCAGTAATCTTTATGATGCAAAAATTATCAACAAGACCAACAAAAATCTACCATTGCAATTTAAATTAACTGATCTCAGTGGAGAAATCAAGATTGTTAGCGCTCATGAATCTTTATTAAAGAAGGAATCATTAAATGAATTTACTTTTTTCGTCATTTTGGACAATAAAGATGTAAAAGAACGAAGTAATAAAATTGGCATAGATGTAATAGCAGATGGAAAGGTTGTTCAAACAATCAAGACTACTTTTTTAGGTCCTTTTAAATAAGTATTAAAAATTAAATGAAGTTTAAATGAATTGGGGACACGGGATATTGGCGGTAATTATTTTATTCGTTTTAGGTATTGGCAGCATGGTGTATGTATCATCTCGTCAGAAGATTGAAATGATGGATGACCAATACTATGAAAGAGAATTAAAACATCAATCTTTAATAGATGGTGAAGAAAACCTTAATAAAGCTCATGGTCATATAACTATATACGATAGCACCAAATATCTAGTGGTGCATATTTCAGAAAACGTTACAGACAGTTTACAGGAGGGAAATTTAAATTTTTTGAGACCTGCAGATAAAAGGTTGGACAGAAATATTGAATTAATTCCTAATAACGGTGTCCAATTAATTCCAAAGTCTTCCCTTGTAAAAGGAAATTATAATGTAAGAGTATCATGGACGAATGGTGTTACGCCTTACTACAAACAGCTTTTCGTTGATGTAAATTAGAATAAAATGTGGCCTTCAATTATTGCAGGTTTGGGAATTGGGTTGGCAGGAAGCTTGCATTGTGTAGGTATGTGCGGACCACTTGCGATGGCACTACCAATGGGACAAGGACGCGATCAACAAATACTAAATATTTTACTTTACAATTCAGGCAGAGCTATTACGTATGGGTTACTAGGATTGTTGTTTGGCTGGTTAGGCAATAATTTCTTCATAGCAGGATACCAACAGGTCTTATCTATTTCAGTTGGGATTGGAATTTTGCTTCTTTATTTCATTAACAGCTCTAAAACTAATCTATTTCCTTTTATAAATAGATTTACGAATGCGATTAAAAATGCATTGGTTACTCAAATGAAAAGTAAAAGTTTATTCAAATCCTCTTTATTAGTTGGAATCCTAAATGGTTTGCTTCCATGTGGAATGGTCTATCTGGCTATAGGCTCTGCTATGGCCACGGGAAGCATTCAAAATGGTACATTGTTAATGTTCTCTTTTGGTCTTGGTACAATCCCATTAATGACATTATTGATGATATTTGGAAAAAGTATTAAGTTTTCGTGGAGGCTACAGCTAAAAAAAGCTTTGCCAATAATGGTCGTTTGTATGTCAGTGTTACTAATCCTTCGCGGATTAAATCTTGGAATTCCATATGTAAGTCCCCATCTTAATGTGGAAGGAACTACGCCAAAGATGATCCATTGTGATTAGATAAAGTGAGAAAGTGAGAAAGTGAGAAGGGGTTGGATAAGTGATATGTGATAGGGTGATCGGGTGATCGGGTGATCAGATAATCAGATACCCAAAAACATCTACTTTATGAATAATTTAATCTTGTTTAAAAGGGCCAACAGCTAAAAGCCATTAGCTAATTGACAATTCTATGGACTTAAGAATCTATCTTTTGGCTTTAACCCAAATTCTAATAATCTTGAAGCTGCAAAGAAGCCTTCATCCAGATTTATTACATTAATTTTAATAAGTTTTTGATCGAAGCAATAAACAGTTAAGCCATTTAGTTTATCTAAAGTTACGATGGTTCCGGGCAGTATACGTTCTGTCACTGCATCATCACAGATTTCAGCATCTGTTAAGCAAATACCCATATTGTTTATATAAGTACCTGCACCTTTATTCCAAGGATTACAGGCATTAATAAGTCGAATAACCTGCCATCTACTCATGGTGTTCCAATTGATCATGAGATCTGATGCAAGAGGATTTTTAAAATAGAAGGCTTTAGTTTGATCCTGTTTAACAGAAGGGAGAGGCGAATCTACTGTAAACATTTCCAATAGTCTTAATGCCATTGAAGCACCAAGAAAACTTAATTTCTTTAGTTGTATCCCAAATGTGTCTCTATCATCTATGGCAATTCTTTCCTGCATGACCATAGGGCCATTATCTATTTTTTTATCTACCACATGGACTGAAATACCACTCTCGGATTCACCATGGAGCATTTGAGCAAGAATAGGATTTGGTCCGCGATATTTTGGTAAGATTCCGTAGTGAAAATTTAAAAATTTATTCTGGAGGATTTTAAGAACCGAATTTGGGATGATAAAAGCAAATGTCATCATCCATGCCGTGGTAATATTCTTTTCAGTAATTAAGGTCTGAAGCTTAATTTGTAAGTTTTGTTTATTTACTTGTAATAAAATAACTCCTGTACCGGATAGAATTTGATTAAGCAATGTAAATAACGATGTATTTTCTTCAGGAACTACTACAGCTTTTAGATTACCTTTCATGTATAACTGTTGCATAGCAGGGAGTGCCAACTCATTATTACATAAAATCATAATGTTGATGGGGCCAATCATATACAGAGATAGGTATTTCTCCAGGAAGTGTAAAGTTCATCAGGGATCTGTGCAACCATTTCCTGCCATGGTTCTGTTGTATCAGAGATTGTTTCTTCAATTGTTATTTGAAGTCTACCGCTTGCGCTAACTAGATAAGCCGGTGCAATAATATATCTCTCTTTATTTATAAATATTGTTCCACGAGGACTTTTAATTTCTTTGCTTATTAGCTGTATGATTGCTGATTCACAATTTGGAGTGTTTTTAAGTTGTTGGAGATATTCCATAACCAATAGGGCAGTTTCCCAACCTTGCATCGAAAAGAGATTTGCTTCTTTATTGTTTTTAGCCCTGTAATATTCTAAGAAAGCGTGGTTGATTTTATTTTCAAGCTCAGGCACCCAAAAAGTGTATCCTCTAATATTCATTGGAACATCAGGCTTAGGCTCTTCAAAATCTCCAGGTGTACAATCAAACATCATGGGCGAACAATACCAATTCAGATGCGCTTTGCTACTTATGTCAGCAAGTTTTTCATAAAAAAAACGCGCAGAATCTCCACTAAAAATTGCCAATAAATTCTTTACATCAGCACTCTCTTCAATGAAAGTCGTTAATGTATCCGTGTTAAATGCTTCTTTTTTATAATGACTTACGTAATTATGTTCAATTGTTCCGCCGGAATTTGTAAATGCGTTAGTCATGGCGTGTGTATGTCTATAACCTCCATCAAAAAATGAGGTTGCCAGGATAGCCGTTATTCCCTCTGCCTTCTTAGTAACATATTTTCCGGTAAGGAAACAGCATAAAGAATCATTGAGAGAATGAAATATGGTGTTTTTTATTTGTGATATGGATATATCAGGATAATTAGCACCGGCATTTACAATGATAAGTAGCTTTCCGGCTGCAGCAAATAGAGGTGAAAGCTTAGCAGCATGGTAATCTTCAAGATATGCTATTACCAACTCAGCATTATCGACAATTAAATATTTCTCAGCTACAGCATACAACTCTTCATCTTTAAGACCATAACCGATAATGTCTATCTTGAAATCAAGGTCAGTATATTTATGGTACTCGAAACTAGATTTTACACCTTGAAGAAAGTCCATGCCAATAGAAGGATAAAGAGTCGATCCTGGCAGTAATATTCCAATTGTCATGCTTTTGTAAAGAAAATTGAATTTATGTAAAGTTATTAGATTCTTTGGGAAGATGTTAGTGTTAAATACACATAAAGACTCAACTAATTATAAATAAATATTGAGCCCTTGTTTGGTGAATCAGCAAATTTAATGAAAATATACTTTTTAATTTCTTGCCGGAAAAATACCTTGCATGCAAATAATAAAATTAACGCCTAAAACTGGCTGTATGTTATTGACCGGTATAGATCCTCCGACCGGTGATGCAGTGAGAGCGGTATTCATATTAGCTAAACTGCTTCCATTATTAGTTGTTGAATACATATCCGTCCCATCAAGAGTAGCCGGATAGTTTCCCTGTGAAACATCTGCGGTTCCAGGCACAGCCGTAGCTGGCATTGTTATGGTGCCGCTGAGAGGATGAGTATGGGCAGGAAAATTAGCATTGGTAATTGTCTTAGTTTCATTACCAGCAGATTCTCCTAGAGAGTAATATGACAGGCCGGGTCCCTGACCCATCCCAACTGGAATTCTACTCCTAAAATCCGGTAACCCAAAAGTAGATTGACCATTTCCTCCATATGTTGTGCCAAGTATTGAAAATAGTGCCGTATTCGATGCGATACTTAATATCTGAGACTGACATATTGCCCAAAACTTTGGTCCAAAATTGCCCCCAAACATTCTTATTTCTCCTATTGTTCCTTCCATGTTATTTCTACTAAATTATATTATTAGTTAATTTTGAGTTGGGTAAATTCCATATAAGCAAATGATAAAGTTGATAGCTAAGTAAGGCTGTTTATTATCTATTGGAGCATTGCCATTACCTACTTGGGGCGCTACAGTTAATCCGGTAAAAGTAGCTGGTGCCATTGAGCTATTATCAGAGGTAGTTCCATAAATTGATTCACCATTTCCTGCCGGAAAATTATTGACTGATACCGGTGTTTGACCATCACCGTTAGCACTTGCTATACCTGCATTACCTGAAACACCGTGTGAATGGTTACTTATGTTGTCTACAGTGAGCGTATTTGATTCGGTGCCAGTAGATTGACCAAGCACATAGGAACTAAGTCCTGGGCCTTGCCCGGGCTGAACCGGTGTCCGACCTCTAAGATCCGGCAATCCAAAAGTAGTCTGTCCGTCACCTCCATAAGTGGTTCCAATTAAAGAAAATAACGCATCATTTTCACTTATAGCCAATAATTGACCATTACAAAAAGCCCAAGAAGCAGGTGGAAAATTGCCTGCAAACATCCTTATTTCTGACATAGTCCCTTCCATGGATATAAAATTTAAAATTTCTTGATAATAAAAATTTGATTAATTTCTAGATGGAAAAATACCTTGTAAACAAATAATATAATTAATACCTAAAGAAGGCATTATATTGTTTACAGGTGTTCCACCGGAACCTCCCAAATTTAGTGCAACTGTGGCTGGTTTCATTGCACCACTGCCTGAAGTCTTATATTTAGGACTCCCATCATTCGAAAAATAATTTCCAACAGGAGTAGGAGAATCGGCCGGAGTCGTGGTAGTTAACATTTTGGCACTACCTGAAATGACATGGGTATGAGCAGGAAGATTAGTATTAATTAATGTATTATTTTCGGTCCCCATAATTTGACCTTCAACAATATTGGACAACCCTGGTCCTTGACCAACGCCTATTGCAGTCCTACTTCTCATATCAGGCAAAGAAAAAGTTGTCGTTCCATTACCACCAAAGGTCGTTCCTAATATAGAAAATAGCGCCTGATTCTGTGCAATAGGTAATAGTTGACCACTACAATATGCCCAGTATTTGGGGGCAAAGTTTGCAGCAAACATGCGGATTTCTCCAATATATCCTTCCATTATTTATAGTGAAATAGGGTTAAATAAAATTACAAAGACTAAATATAGGAAACATTATTTTGTTAATATGCTTTATTTAAAAAAAATAATGGAAAAATTAATTTAAAACCCAATTCAACATATAAGGATAAGATTTTACCCCTAGAGCATCTGCATTTTTTTCATCGACGGTCATCCCCTTCCATTGAAGCATGGGTACACCAAAATATTGTTTATTATTAAATGAATCTGCAATATGATTTCCACCATTTTTATACCCCTCTTCATGGAATACAAAATATGGGTCAATCTTGAGATGGATACAAGCAGCATAGGACCATGCTATGGCCATCATCTCTTCAGCCTCTCTGTGTTCTCTTTTTTCGATTGTTAGAGCGTTAAGATATACTCTTTCATTAATAGGAACTACAGCCAAATGCCCTGCTTCGTGTAAAATATCACCTGGGTATTGCAGATGATCTTCATCTATTAATAAAATGCCATCCTTTATTGAGAGGCCAGGCAAAAATGTAGTTTCAAACAACTTTTCAAACCTGGTTTCTATTCCTATATCTGCAATGAATATCAGGCATTTTTTATAATAATCATAGATATTATTATCGCTCAATGATTCATGTCTTCTATTTTGCATACTTCATAATCTTATTAAACCTAAAAATCAACATGATTTTAATTAAAGTACAAATTTTTAATTTCTTAAAATATATTTCTTCTTGCATAAATATAACAATGAAATTCAATAAAACAAGAATAAAGCAGTTGTACCTGGACAATACTTTCAGTAAAATTATTATCTTATTAGAAATTTTAATATTTTTACTTTTAAATATACATTTTAATAGTACTTTGCACAAGGTAGAAACCTAAACTAACCGCTTACTATCATGAATACTAGAAGAAAATTCTTTTTAAATGGCAGCATGGCTGCCGTTGCGATATTAACAATTGATCCATTTAAAAGCATTGCAAATAGTCTTGGCTCTTTAGTTGACATACATGCAAGTAATATAAATTCTGTTGCTATGACTCATTTTGGGAAAGTTTTTCAAAATGGTAACTCGCAAGTAGTCAAACAATTTGCAAAACTTAAAAACAAATATTCGAATTTGGTTTTGCTGCAAAAAGGTAAAAACACATCAGACAATCAGCATGATCAGTTTTCATTTATTGATAGCTTGAATTCAATATCAACAAAAGATTACGATATTATATTTAGAGGTAAAACTAAAATTGGAATTATTACCTATGGTGATGGATTAGATCCAATCAAAAATGTGAATGATATAGCAATATTTTTGAAAGAACAGAAAAGTTGCAATTTGGTAGTTTGCCTATCATCCTTAGGATTTAAATCTGAAAATAGTTTTAATGACCTCTCTTTGGCAGAATCTTCAACTCACATTGATATTATTGCTGGGGTTCATATTAGTAATTACTGTAAGCAACCATATATTTCCCGGAACAAAAATAAAGAAGAAGTTATAATCAATTATGCTGGTTCAGATGGTCTTGCATTCCACACAATTGAAATTGGTTTTGATAAAAGTGGTTCAAAAAATCATGCTAAATTCACAAAAATTTGCAAAACTACACTGGCGTAGGTTTATCTATTGAATGAAAGTACTTAAATACCTTCAGCTTCCATTTTTTTTTAATGCAGGTGTAATGCTAAGAGAAGTAGAAATTCTTGCAGATCTGCATTGGAGACCTCATTATCAGGTAAAACATTATGAAGGTGAATGGAGTGCTATTCCACTGCGAAGTATAGATGGTAAATCAGACAATATTATAATTTCACCTTCTAATGATAAAGAATATGGCGATACTGAGTTTTTGGAAAGAAGCCCATACTTTACCAATATTTTGCATAACTTTAAATGTGAACTTCAAGCCGTACGGTTGCTTAAATTAAATGCAGGAAGTTCGATAAAAGAACATCGTGACGCAGATTTAAATTATGAAAAAGGAGAAGTGCGCTTCCATATTCCCGTCATTACTCATTCTGAAGTTGAGTTTATTCTTGATAATGAAAGATTATATTTGAAAGAAGGTGAGTGCTGGTATATGAATTTTAATTTGCCTCACCACATAAATAATAAAAGTAGCATTGATAGAATACATTTGGTAATTGATGCCGCGGTTAATGATTGGGTCATAGATTTATTTAACGATGCTGATTGTCCCATAAAAAAAGAAATTGAAGATACTTCTCGCAAATTTAATGTAGCAACTACAAATCAAATTATCCAAAATTTATTGGAAATGAATACAGAAACCAGCATTAAAATGGCAAACGACTTAGCGAAGGGTTTATAGTTCTTTAAATACTTGTAACCCTAATCAGCATTTTAATCCTTTTCTTCGCTTTATCAAAATTATTACAAAATCTATGATTGTCAATTTGCGCTTAAAAAAACTGTTTATTTATAGTTTTACAGGAGCAATCACCTCTTTTTTAATAGTTTACTTCTATACCAATAGGCTAATCTTTTCATTGTTATTAGCTTTATGCGATTTGCTTTTGAAGACTATCTTGTTTTACTTTATCAATTTATTGTTTAGTAAGTCCAAATTTAAAGCAAAACCTGCCATTATATTTTTAACAGGGTTAAGTGGTTCAGGTAAGACTACTATAGCAAAATCGCTTATTCAAAAATATAAAAACCTTGGAGTGAAAGTAATTTTGTTAGATGGGGACGATATTAGAAAATATATACCTCAAACTGGTTTTGATGAAGAATCAAGAAAGAAACATAATTTGAATGTAGGATATATGTCTTCTCTGCTCGAAAGTCAAGGTCATGTCGTAGTTGTTTCCTTAATATCACCGTACATTGAAACGCGCAATGATATTAGAAAAATGTGCAAAAGAATGATTGAAGTTTATGTCAAAACTGATATAAACATATGCATCAAAAGAGACCCAAAGGGTTTGTATGCTAAAGCTATTTCTGGAGAAATAAAAGAATTTACTGGAATCTCGGCTCCATATTACGCACCCCTTAGCCCTGAAGTAGTTGTTGACACAGAGTTATTAAATATTCTGGAGTGCACTGAATTAATTTTTAAAGAAGCAAATAAATGAAGTTCAATTTATTTATAGGACGCTATCAAAGTCCTCACAAAGGCCACATGCACATCTTTGAAACCTATTTAAAAAAAGGTATGCCAGTGTTGATCGCTATTAGAGATGTCGAAACGAATGCAGATAATCCATTAACTGGATTTCAAATAAAAGCGATTTGGGAAAGAATTTACGCTAATAATCCGTTGGTGCAAGTGATAATTATTCCTGATATCTCCTCTGTGAATTATGGAAGGCAAGTTGGTTACGAAGTAAATGAAATAAATGTTGATGCTAATTTAGCATCTATATCCGCGACAGAAATAAGAAAACAGATTTTGATTGGAGAAAATACCTGGAAATCTTCAGTGGATGAATCTGTTCATGAAATGCTGACAGACTTTATAAGTTCAAAAAAATAATTATTTATGAGATATAGTTATGGTCGTGCACTTAAAAATTGGATACCCATTAAATTACAGTCAGATCATGAAATTTTATGTCAATGGCTATACGTTGGTGATAAAAAGTTTACTGATCCTTTTTTTGACGAAACAATATCAAGATGCCGCAGTATCCCTGAAAATGGACATTTAAAAAAGAGCATGAGTTCGACGGACTTTTTGAGTGATTTAGTTAATGATATGGACGTAATTGAACCAACAGCTTTTATTTTTCATATTTCACGTTGTGGTTCAACTTTGATTTCTCAAATGTTGGCAACTCAGCCATCTAATATAGTACTATCTGAAGTTTCATTTTTTGATGACTTGTTGCGTTTTGGAAAAAAAGCAAATTGTCTTTTAAGTATCTTGCCGCAAATAAAAGCTGCAATAAGTATTTATGGACGAAAAAGAAATGCAGAGGAATGTCGGCTTTTTATAAAATTAGATAGCTGGCATATACATTTTTACGAAGAATTAAGAATGATATATCCGAATACACCTTTTTTTCTCTTATTCAGAAATCCTCATGAAGTTTTGCTTTCGCAACAAAAAAAAAGAGGAATGCAGTCAATTCCAGGTTTAATAGAACCAGAGATATTTGGATTCAATCTAGAAGTACTTAACATTTCAGATCTTGATAAGTATATGTCTATGGTGCTAGAAAGTTATTTACTCAAATTTGATGAAGTGCTCCAAAACGACAAAAACTGCTATGCACTTAATTATCATCATGGAGCAATGCAAATGATAGACACAATTATATCAAAAACGAAAATCCATATTACCAGAGATGAAAGGAATGCTATGGAGCATAGAATACTTTACAATGCCAAATATCCCGATACAATTTTTAGCGAAAAGCCTTCTCAAGAGTTAGTGCCAGAATATTTGCAAAAATCAGTTGCATTATATAAAAGGATTGAAAAGCAAATACTTTCAGAATAATAATATCTTTCATGACTGATTTTATATTTCTGCCCACATCCTAAACAAATTGCTATGTGTTTGTAGTAGGAGATTTGTGGCAGGCGCATTTGGTGCTTCCTGATACAAAGCGCTGTGGACCTGGTTTAATTGAAAAAGTATCTGACGCTGTTCAGCATCCTTAACATTACTTTGTATCCATGTCACAGCAGCTAATCTTTCTCCTCGTTTTATTTCATTAACGCAATGCAAGTATTGGCAGGGATATAAGACCGCATCGCCTTTTGCCGGTTTAAAAGATGTAACCGTTGAGTCTGACTGAATGACAAGTTCTCCACCTTCATAAGTATCAGGTTCGCTTAAAAATACTGTCATCGCCAAGTCTGTCCGAATAGGCGGATTTCCCATAATGGGACTATCTACATGCCAACCATAATATTTTCCTGGAGTGTATTTGCTTACTATAAATGGAAAAACATCCTTCGGCAAGGCAGCTATATTAAATAATGGACTTTGTTTCAAGGCATTATTTATGATTTCATGAATATTTTCTATACTCTCATTACCTGGTGCCAATTGAAGATTATTCTTCACATCTTTGGCTGCTAAACTAGCAGTCAATTTACCATCAATAAATTCCGATTTAGCAATCAACTTATCGATTTCATTCAATTCTTCTGCAGTTAATAAAGAAGGAATATGAAATAATTTCTGGCTCATTGTCTGTGTTTAAAAATTAATAATAGGTAAATATAGCCTATAAATATCTTTCACTTCGAATATAATATTTTAAATATTTTCATTCTATTACCAAAGTATTTATACCTTTATTTCTGTACATTTCTTGCAATGAGTAAAAGAATAATTAATATTTCTGATTCAATTGAGATCGGTAATTTGGGTGTAATGCACTTGAAACGTTACTGGCAAAAATGTCAGCTTAAAAAGGATGGTTCTTTAGCATCTGATGCTTTTCCTGAAGAATGGAATATTGATATTACTCTTTTGTCTGCACTAGGATTGGGTTTGGAGCAAACTCTAAAAGAAATATATAATACATTAAAGGATTTCAATGATTTTGAGAACTGGGTACTTTCTATAAATGATGGCGAGTTGCCTAAGGAAAAAATTGAACAATTCAACAGATATATACATAATCGAGAAAATGGAATTGTGGAAGGAGAAATTGAAAAATTCTTGGATGAATCCGATATTAGTTTCTGGAATGAAAATGGATATTTAATTATTAGAAATGTTATATCCGGCCAAGATTGCGAAGATACAATCAATGCCATTTGTGATTTTATCGATATCGAAAGAGATGATCCTTCAACATGGTACAATGATCACCCTGCTCGTCAGGGAATCATGGTCCAACTCTTTCAGCATCCTGCTTTAGAGAAAAATCGATTATCAGCAAAGATCAGAAAAGCATACGAACAGTTATGGTCAAGAAAAGATCTTTGGGTCAATACTGATAGAGTAGGTTTTAATCCGCCGGAAACCTCCTCTTGGAAATTTCCAGGACCAAAGATGCATTGGGATGTAAGTCTCGCAATGCCTATTCCTTTTGGGTTACAGGGTATTTTATATTTAGCAGATACCGCTTCCAATCAAGGAGTTTTTACATTAGTTCCAGGATTTCATAATAAAATAGAATCATGGTTAGGAAGTTTACCACCATCAGTAAATCCACGTAACGAAGACATTTACGCTTTGGGGACAAAACCCATTGAAGCGAAGGCAGGTGATTTTATTATCTGGCACCAGGCATTACCGCATGGAAGCAGCCCAAATTCTTCCGAATTACCCAGGTTTGTACAATATATTAATTACGCACCCTTGGACGCAGAGGTAAATGAAGTATGGATTTAAAATTAGAAATCAGAAATTAGAAATTAGAATGATTTCCGCAAACGAACTTCTTTACTTCAATTATTAGCTGCCCAATAATTATATCAAGAAGTTCCGCCCGCGCTTATTACCCATTACTTATTACCCATTACCTATTCGTCTGAACCACTGATTTAAATGATTATTATGATTTCACTGATTTAAAATTAGAAATCAGAAATCAGAAATCAGAAATAAGAATGATTCCGTAAAAGATCATTGAAAATCAACTCAATCCTTGCCCTAATGCCCATCATTAAGTACAACTATTCAATCGAAGTTATTACCCATTACCCATTACCCATTACCCATTACTCATTACTCATCACCCATCTTCAACTATTCCACTGCCACCCACATTCCCGGTACTCTTGCACTTACCGTATTATTATACATTGCACTGCATGTTGTAGCTGGAACAAAACTTTTACCGCTATAGGCTGCTATAAGTTTAGTTTTAAATGTTTTTGAACTACTTGGTCGAAGATCAAAGAAATAATTCACTCTATCGTCTCTAATATCTGCATAATCATAATAAGCACCATTGTTCGGATCTATCATTCCTTCCTGCATTCTGTCATTGACTATCTCCCAGCCAGATGGAAAGATCTGGGTAAGGGCTAATTCCTGTATTTCTATTGAATAATTTGAAATATTTGTAACGGTTGTAGATGTGTAAAACTCTGTCCCCTTTTTGATGTTAGCAGGATTTAATGCGTTACCATTTTTGTCGGTATAGTTTATGGAAACAGATATATTGTCAGCCTGTTTAGTCTGATCGGTCAATGCTGGTTTGCCTTTTTGAACCATGGTTACATATAATACACCAGAACCTTTGTTTACAATCTTTGAATTCTGAACATTTTGCTTAGAACCAAATTGAACATAATATGTAGATTTTGTTTCGTTTAATGATATTGCCTTTCCACCCATCGTATAAGTTGCATTGATTCCAGAAGAAGGTGGATATTTTTTCAAATACTTAGCTACTGACCAAAGGCCATAGGATAGGCTATAAGTAGCATACCAGCTGCCGCTACCCATTTTTGTTGCCATGGATTTTGCTACATTTGCTGCATTTAACTTATCTTCTACCGATACAAGCGCATTTAACAGTATAGCTTGGTCTCTGAGGTCGGAACCGAATGTATAA
This sequence comes from Candidatus Brachybacter algidus, assembly GCF_016707225.1. Taxonomy (NCBI): domain Bacteria; kingdom Pseudomonadati; phylum Bacteroidota; class Saprospiria; order Saprospirales; family Saprospiraceae; genus Candidatus Brachybacter; species Candidatus Brachybacter algidus. Next base: position 1,274,241 of record NZ_JADJID010000001.1, read on the forward strand.
CCAAATTCAGCATATTTTGGAACGTCTTTATTTGCTTGGGCAAGCAATGCTTTTGAAACGTCCTTTTTGCCTATTATTGCGTAAGATGCGGCTAAGTAAAATTTACTTGGATTGGAAAGTGTTTTTAATTCTTTTAATTGATTCATCGAACCAAGTTCAGGACTCCCTGCTAGTGCAAGAGTATACAATCGGTAAGCTTGATCTATATCTGCATTGTGCGCATACAAACCTGCAGCCAACTGTTTAGGTTGCCAAAGTTTAGCAATTTTCTTCTGGTTATTAAGCCAACTGTCATAAGTACCTTGTGGAATGTTATAACCTGCTTTTTTAGCTTCTATCATAAAATGACCGGCATAATTGGAAGTATATTGGTCTACATAATCACTTCCAGGCCAATAGCTGAACCAACCTTCCGAATTCTGAAAATTAGAAATCTTGCTGATGGCTATATCTACCATGGATTTAATCTTGTCCTTATTGGTCTGAGTCAATGGTACGACATCATTGAGGAACAACTGAGGGAAAGCCTTTGAAATAGTTTGTTCAAGGCATCCATATGGATAATCGATCAGCTGATCAAGATTTTTGGCAATATTCATTGATGGGAAAGTTGAAAATTCTAGTGTAGTCGTATTTGTGCCATCCATACCTACCTTTTCTGCACCAATATCCATGCTTTGCCCTGCAGCAATCACATAGTCTTTAGAGACTGTTATAGGCATATTGGGATTACGAACCTCGATCTCAATTGTCTCCCTTGTAAGTTCTTTGCCACTTTCTGCAGTAATTTGAATAATAGATCGACCCTCTTTATTACCTACGGAAACAGGAAAGTATAACATTTTCTCACCGGGTCCTTCAAAAACAAGATTTTGTCCTGAAGCTGATTGTGGTATTAAGTTATTTGATTTGTCTAATATATTGACTTTAACATCTCTAATGTTAGATTTTGTTACGAAAACATTGACTGGAACGTTGAAAGTTTCTCCTGGACTTAAAACTCGAGGAAGCGTAGTTGACACCATTAAAGGTTTTATCACTTTGATGCTTTGATTGATTGAACCAAATGCCTTTTCATTGCAAGCCACAACCATAGCTCTGACTGACCCCATATAATTCGGTATTGAAAAACTGTGTTTTGCCTTTTCACCTTTTTTCAATATAAATGGACCAAGATTTACTACAGCAGGTATGAATCTATTCGCCTTTGGAGCTCCTTCTACTTGTGCAGCAGCCATATCGCCACCAACTGCAAAAATATTTGCGAGACGACCACCATATGCGCCGATCACATAGTCAAATAAATCCCAAGTTCTAATAGCAAGCGCTGATTTTGCATAAAAATGATCATATGGATTAGGCGTTTTAAATTTTGTTATGTCCAATAATCCTTCATCGACAATCGCAATAGTATATGACATTGCTTTTCCATCTTTTTCAGATACAGTGAAATCTACTTTTTTATCAGGCTGAATCTCACCAGGTATTTCCAAAACAGGTTTAAGAATCAGGCCAGGATTTTCAATTTTAAATGGAAGTACACCATACATCCTAAGAGGAAGGTCATTTCCGGATTGATTATGAGGCTGAATTAAAGTGACAAATGCGTAGCAATTGGAGCCCATCTCATCTGTGGTCTTAATACTAATTTTATTAGCACCTTCCTTACAATCCACCCATTGATGACTAACTAAGCTATTTCCATTTTCAATTGTTATTAAGGCACGGCTATTTGAGGGAGATGAAAAACTAAGATTGATATCTTCACCAATTTTAACCGTCTTTTTGTCCATTCCCAATGGAAGAGATGTGGCGATATTTGCCATTTGATCGAGACTGGCATAGTCAGGATATCCTGAATAAAAGAAAGAACCTGTAGTGTGAGGACTTGCATCTGAAGTAACTTTAACAAAATATCGTCCCCAAGTCGAAGGTTTGAAATCCATCGATACTTTGCCATTTGTACCTGTCTTTTTAGTAATAGTTTTGATAGGAACTGAATTGAAATTTCCTGTATAATATGAAGCGTCGCTGTATCCGCCTTCCCACCACCATCTCCAATCTACCTTGTAGATTGTCACAGTCATATTGACATTGGAAATTGGCTTTCCGAATTGGTTAAGAGCAACGCCTGTTATATCTGCATTTTTTCCTTCTTCGATAGTTGGTTCTCCCCATTGATTGCTGGGCAATTTGACACCCACATATGTTTTATATGGGGAATATGTTCCTGTTGTATAATCGATGCTGAAGTTGCCTCCGGGTTCAAATACCGTAGTTTTAAACACTACTTTACTTATTTGCTTAATATCTTCATTTGGATTAATTTGCATAGTAAGATTCGCATTGCCACCGTCGTCTGTGTTTCCATCAAAAACTGTACGTTGGAATGATTGATCACTTCCTTCATTAATAAATGCAAAGTCTTCATATGAAGGAAATGGAGTAGAGGAGGATCTTAGATTGGCATCTATGACAGCTCTCAAATTGGCTGCTACAGTGCCGATCAGCCATGTACTGTTTAACTTAGCACTGACAGAAGATGTTCCTGCCATTAAGCTACCTTTATCAGCTTCGAAATTGATTTTAAGCCTATTGGGTTTGATAGTTTCTACATTGAGAAGTTTCGTAAAAGTTGCTCCCCCAACTTTTACACTTGCCGCCCAAACACCTGTTGGAGATTCACTTGTAGTGGCCAAATGCATAGGAATGATCTCGCCCTTCTTATAATTAAAAATAGTTTTTGAAACAACCACATTTCTTGGGTCGCGCCATTCCAGCTGTATCGGATGTCTGACAGGTAATGTAGATGCTTTGTCTTCAATAATACAATTAAGGAAAATCGAATCACCGGGTCTCCAAACACCTCTTTCAGCGTATAAATATGCCTTAAGTCCCTTCTGATATTCTTCACCCGTGACGTCAAACTTACTTAGGGATAGAGACTTTCCATCGTCCAGTAGCAAATAACTTTTCTCTTCTCCTTTCTCCGCGATGACCATGAAGGGCTTTCTGTCCAATTTAACCTTTAGTATTCCGTCACCGTCACTTGAACCTTTATTTATAACTTGTTGCTGGTAATCATAATAGGTTACCTCAGCACCGCCTAATGCTTTAGCAGTGATAAGATCAGTGGTCACTGAGAAAAATTCTCCTTGGTCATTTCCTTTCGCGATTAACCCAATTGAAGATTTGTAGACACTTTGCACTGCAAAATGTTCTTTACTATAGTACATTGACTTGCATGGATTATTTCTGTCTTCATAATTGTAGTCATCATAACTGAAATCAGTGGCAAAACCATTATAGTTGTTGTCATAAAAGCTTTCTATTGGCTCATCATAACTTTGCCTCATAGGTTCTAGCGCTTTCTCTTCCCACGTTACTTTATCTCCTGTGCAATTGTATGTAGAGTATGCATTTCTAAAGCCAAGTCTGATCTGGTATATTGCATTTTTGTCAGTAGTAATAAGCTTATTGAGATCAAGACCATATTTCACCCAGGAGGATTTATTGATTGCCGAATTAAGACTTGAAAGCTGTATTTTTTGTTGAAGGACAATGTTTCCAACACGATTAACATCATAATCATCTTCATATCCTGAATAAGTTTGGTAATATTGAAGAATGTTATTGGAATATATTTTAACAACTTCTATATCAATAGCATTTAGATTGATAGCTTCGAAAGGAAGGATAAGGCCATCATTTTCTGGCATGATGTTACCTTTATTGACGAATCTAACAGCTGGTTTGGTATCCATGAAATTTACTTGCTTTGACCAAGGTTTGCCTAAGGCTTCTTCATGTGTATTTTTAATAGAAGGACTGACATTGACAGTTTGATTTCCTGTAATTCTTGTAGCTGGAAAAACTTTAATATTATTACCTTGAACTGCATATGTGATCAGTTGATCATAATCCTGAATAGTGATTAAACCTGCAAGGTCCTGTGTTGTAAGAATAGGATCAGAAAAATTTACGATAAAATAGAAGTCATCTTCATTGTTGAAGAAGATATCATGCACTTCAAAAGTGCCAATTGGTGCCATCTTAAGATCCTGAGTCGATTTAGCAGGTACAGAAATGGATTCTCCATTTAATTCAACTTTGATTTTCTGTTCACTGTTATTTCTGCTCAATCCACTAATGACGAAGTCGTGCGTAAGCCCATCATTGCTGTGAGCCCATTTTACATTGCCGGTTTGTGGTTTAACAATTGATTCAATATTTTTATTTTCATCTGCATCAGCAGTTAGGATTTTACCTTTATAATTGGTAGCAGCGTAATCCGAAGAAGAAACAGTCTCCCAGCCATTCCATTGTACAGAATAATCTTGTTTTATGGTTTGAAGTGAAAAATTAAAATTCTTAAATTCTCCAGGGACGTTATCATGTATTTTGCCGATATTTATAGATACGTCATAGCTTTTATTACTTTCAAATGATTCAGTTGGTTTGAAGATTAGTGTTTTTTCATCCTGCCAAATAGCCTTACCTTCTACACTTGGTGAAATGGTGAATGCATCTGATTCAACGTATCCACCAACAGACTTTTTTTCAACCATATTATTGGCGAAAACGACTTTTATTGGTTGATTTTTCGATATTACACCTGAGGTGTTTGCAAAAACGTATGGATTCTTTTCTGCATTAATCTTAGCTTTTTTGCAGGAAAATAAGGTACAAACCAAAAGTAAAATAAAAGTGTAGGAAAGAAATTGTTTGTTGAACATGGTAGAAAGTTTTTATTTTAAGGATGTATTGTATTAACAATTAATTGTTTAAATGCTGTTATTTAAAGTTTAGGATTAATTATACAGAAAATTATTGGTGTAGAAATGAAGTATTTTAGTTTAGATAACGTCGAAACCCTTATATTATTTAGGTTTACGGTACAATAAAGATACAATGGATTTTATATAATATAGGAAATTAATATATTAATAATAATGTAATATGTAATTAGAACAAAATGAAGTTGTTTATTTTAGAACTATGGTAGGGTAGGCTCTCAAACCATTCTCTAATTTTTATAAGGTGCTTTTCAATTCAAAATATTTTCAAAAATATTTATATATGAACCTTGATTTGTTATCTTTGCCTTATAAATATAGATCATGAGTCAGGAAGAAAAGAAAAACGCATCAAAACAATGGATGATATTTGCTGTATCTACGGTAATCATTATCGCCATGTTAATATATGTACCTACCTTCTTTTGGGTAGTACTCCCATTCCAATTGACCTCTTTTGCTTATGCAATGGATTGGGTTTAAGTAGCAAATCGGCTTATTAGAAATAGAAGGATATCTTGAATAAAGATGTCCTTTTTTAATTTTTAAGAGTGTTTGACCGTAGAGAATTTAAAAAAAGACCAATAAAATGAGTTTCATTTTAGATCTATAATCCATCATAGATAAAAATCTTTCCTACCGATAAGACCCTCATCAGTACTTATTATATCCTTTATTTTTTCGTATATTAAGGTATCATTTTCAAAATCAAGATCATCTATGTGGATCACATAAACAGGTATGTCTTTGATTGATGAAAAGTAATTTAAATAGGCTTGAGATATCCCCGATAAGTATTCAGGTTGAATTTTTTTCTCAAATTCTCTATTTCGCTTGGCTATATTTTTAAGCAATGATTCGACAGGTCTATGAAGGTAAATAATCAACTCTGGTTGGATCAGTTGTTGATTTAGTTGGCTGTATAGTTTGTAAAACAAGACGTATTCCTGATCATTTAAGTTTTCCTGAGCGAATAAAACAGTTTTATGAAAACAATAATCAGCAATTATTATTTCATGAAACATATTGCTGACGCTCAATTCTTGTTGCATTTGCTTGTGTCGCTCAGACAAGAAAAAAACCTCCACAGGAAATGCAAATCTTTCTTTGTCTTCATAGAAAGCTATGAGGAATGGATTTTCGTCAAATCTCTCAAGTATTGCCAATGCATTATTTTCAGCAGAAAGCATTTTGGTCAAAGTCGTCTTCCCACTCCCAATATTACCTTCAATGCAAATAAAATTATACTTCAATTTCGCTATTTCTAACTTCCAATTTCTTATCTCTGACTTCTGACTTCTTATCTCTTACTTCTGATTTCTGACTTCTGACTTTAACCTTACTCCATCATCCTTACTTCTCCCATATCCTTGCATTCATCGTACAATTCCCAAATTGATTTATTCAATACCGGGTGAATGTAATCAGGGATAATATCCAAAAGAGGGGTTAATATAAAGCCCCTTTCCTGAATGCGAGGATGTGGAACTTGAAGATTTTTCTTGTTAATAACTTCGTTGTTGTAGAAAAGTATGTCGATGTCAATATTTCGATCACTTATACCTTTTTCGCTCCTGACTCTGCCCATGGATTTTTCTATCTGAGTAATGTTTGTTAACATATCATCAGGGCTTAGTCCAGTCTCCATGAAAATCACTTGATTTAGAAATTCATTTTCTGATTCAAATCCATGAGGTTGAGTTATATAAACAGAAGATGACTTTGGTTTTGTCTTTGCCAATCTGGAAAGTTTGAGATATGCTTCCTGAATATTTGTCAGGCGAGGTTCTATGTTGCTACCGAGAGATAATACGACTTTGGCCACTTTTATTATTTTAGATTGCAAATAGAAGGAAAAAAAGTGACAAAAGAAAGTGAAAAGAATAATATGGGTTAGATTAATTGATAGGTTATGCTATTGCTACTTTAGTATTAAATTGTAAATATGAATTTCATACGTTATTTAATGATTATATTTTTTTCAATAATTTTATATCAAACACCCTATAATAAAGCGTATCGCCAACTTCTGTCTGTGCTTTCTCATCCTCCAGCGTATAACCGGAAACCTGGACTACTGTGGACCTGTCTTTTCTTACTCCATTATTATACCTGATACAAGAAATTCCTTTCATGGTCATGGTATCGGCTTCGCGTTCTGAAGTATATTTAAGTACCTCAGTGAAGATGTTTTTTTCAAAATTGTAAGTTTTACCATTTTGGGTATATTTAGCCTCCAGAACAACTTCAGTTATTCCATCTTTTTGTTTGCCTTTGATCTCGGATTGGTCCGGTCCTAGTAATTTTATATAAGTTACCTGATCTTTTGCAGTTACTAAATTTGCATTGATCTCAGCTTCTCTTTCAGGTAAGGTAAACTCAACATCGGGGCCAGAGGTAGTGTGGATATACGTTGATGTTATATTAGATATTTCAAGAAATTGAAACTCGACGGGAAAGGAATCCTTAAATATCCCATAACCTTCATCTTCCTTGCAACATGCACCAACAAAGGATACAGTTAAAATTATAAATAGTGCTTTTACTAATTTCATAAGTAGTATTTGAAAACAAATATAAACGGTTTTCTTATAAACGTCATTTCCCGACCAAAGGTTAACTCCAAAACTTCAAAATTTATGAATAAATGTTAGCTTTGCGCCACAAAAAATAAAAAGATGGACTCCGTAATAAAAGACCTTGTGGCAAAGGAACTTAAAAGACAACGTGAAGGAATTGAACTCATTGCCTCTGAAAATTTTGCCTCTGCAGAGGTGATAAAAACAATGGGCACGGTTCTTACGAATAAGTATGCCGAAGGGTATCCGGGTAAGAGATATTATGGTGGATGCGAAGTCGTGGATGAAGTAGAACAGCTTGCCATAGATAGATTAAAAGAACTATTTGGTGTTGAATTTGCAAATGTGCAGCCACATAGTGGTGCTCAGGCTAATGCAGCAGTATTTCTTGCATGTCTTCAACCACATGACAAAGTTCTTGGATTTGATTTATCTCATGGTGGCCACCTTTCTCATGGTTCATCTGTCAATTATTCGGGTAAGGTATATACACCTTCTTTTTACGGTGTTGAAAAAGAAACAGGCCTTATCAATATGGATAAGGTAGCCGAAATAGCAGAAAGAGAGCAACCAAAACTTATAATCTGTGGCGCATCAGCCTATAGCAGAGACTGGGATTACAAACGATTCAGAGAGATCGCTGACTCAGTTGGTGCTATCTTGCTAGCTGATATAGCTCATCCCGCAGGATTAATAGCTACAGGTTATTTGAACAATCCGATACCACATTGTCATATAATAACTTCAACCACTCATAAAACCCTTCGCGGCCCCCGTGGCGGCATCATCATGATGGGACAAGACTTTGAAAATCCATGGGGAAAAACCACAGGCAAAGGTAAACTTGTTAAAATGTCTGCTGTTTTAAACAGTGGTGTCTTTCCGGGAATGCAAGGTGGACCATTGGAACATGTAATCGCTTCTAAAGCAGTTGCTTTTTACGAGGCATTACAACCTTCATACAAAGAATATATTGGTCAAGTAATCAAAAATGCACATGCTATGTCAGAGGCCTTTAAAGCAAAAGGTTATGACATCCTAAGTGGTGGGACTGATAACCATATGATCTTGCTAGATCTTCATTCCAAAGGAGTCACAGGGAAATTAGCTGAAAACACTTTGATCAAAGCGGATATCACGGTCAACAAAAATATGGTGCCTTTCGATCAGGAAAGTCCTGCCATTACTTCCGGTATTCGTATAGGTGCTCCGGCTGTTACTTCCAGAGGATTCAAAGAGGCAGATTGTGTTCAGGTAGTTGAATGGATCGATACCGTATTAATGAACAACCGTGATGAGGCATTGATCGCCAAAGTGAAATCTGAGATCAATCATAAAATGGAAAGTTTCCCTTTGTATGAAGGAGAATTCTAAAAATAAATTCGTTGAACAAAAAGATCATTTTAAAAAAAGGTAAGGAAGCCTCAATTGTCCGTAAACATCCTTGGGTTTTCTCTGGTGCAATCCAAAAAATGGACAATGGAATTGCTAATGGTGAGATCGTTCAAGTAATTGATTTTAAAAATGCAATTCTTGGATTTGGTCATTATCAAATGGTAGGAAGCATTAGTGTTCGGATGTTGCAATTTGGGGAAGAAGAATTTTCCGAAAATTTATTTGAAGAAAAGTTTCAAAAGGCATTTGATCTTAGAAAGGATTTGGGAATAATTAACAAGGAAACGAATTGTTATAGATTAATCCATGGGGAAGGCGATAACTTGCCTGGTCTTATTATAGATATTTATGATAAATGCGCTGTAGTTCAATGTCATTCATATGGAATGTTTCTTTCCATTAATACAATACATGAGGCACTTGAAGCAGTTTATAAAGGGAAACTTAAAACTATTTTTTGCAAGAGTGCGGCAACTTTATACAATGATCATAGCAAAGAGGGAGATTTCTTTTTGAAAGGTGATCAGACATCGGCTGAAGTCATTGAAAATGGACATAAATTCTCAGTAAATTGGGTAGAAGGGCAGAAAACCGGTTTTTTCCTAGACCAAAGAGACAACAGAGCCTTAGTAGAAACTTTGTCTAAAGGAAAGCGCGTATTCAATGCTTTCTGTTATACTGGTGGATTTTCTGTGTATGCACTTGCAGGTGGAGCGCGTCAAGTCATTAGTATAGACTCATCCCTCAGGGCAATGGATCTTGTCGATCAGAATATTTTGAGTAATAAATTCGATGGCGAAAACCACATATCCAAAAAATCTGACGTCATGGAATGGCTCAAGATTCAAAAAGATGAAAGTTTCGAAATGGCTATCGTCGATCCCCCTGCCTACGCAAAGAACCACGCGCACAAACACAAGGCCTCTATGGCATATAGAAGGTTGAATGCGGAAGCTCTAAGGACAGTTAAAAAAGGTGGATTCCTGCTTACTTTCAGTTGTAGTCAGGCCATCGATAATGCCACATTCAGAAGTATTGTCTTTGCAGCAGGCATAGATTCAGGTAGAAATATCCAAATCCTCAAAAACCTGTCTCAAGGACCTGATCACCCTGTGAATCTATATCATCCGGAAGGGGAATATCTGAAAGGATTGTTGCTGAGAGTGGAGTAGGGTAATGAGTAATCGGTAATCGGTAATCAAAATATTAATTAACAATTAACAACCATCAGCGAACGCGTTCAAATATCTTTTTTTCACTCCCTCCATTATGTAGCATCAATCTTGATCCATCGCAGGAATATAAAGTAGTTGCATCTTGTCCACTGGCATCATCTTTTAGATACAGAGTTTCCCCTTCGGTATACCAGGTTCCATGATCTGGATTGTCCTCATTACTTTTAGCAGAAGTGGTCATACCAGCACTTGCGCCTGTCCATGATAATGCTGTGCCGTCGGCATTAAACTGCATAAAATAGTCGGTTGAAAAGGACATATATGAATCTCCGCTACCTGAACTAAAAGTCTCATTATTCCTCCAAGTGCCGACTAGCATGGGATTTTTTTCTTTATTATTAATACCAGATGGATTGTTTGAAGCATTCTTGCTTTCGGTAACGCGTTGCATTGCCAGTGTTAATACCTGATTGTTCATTTCTGGCAAAGTAAAAGCAATAACAAACTGATCTTCATTGATTTGCGCAACAAATGAATATTCTTTACTAACTTCAGTGTCATGTATAATACCATTGCACGTATTTCCGTCGATAATACCATCGAATCCATCTGATTGTCCATTAATTACCAAGATACCATCTAAATTATTTCCTTTAACTTTAATTTCAGCAGAAGAAATGATTCCATTACTATTGCCAGAAAATTTGCCTGCAAATGGAGATTTATCTGGCTTATTTTCTTCTTTATCAATTGCTTCAACAGATGTATTTTGATTTTCGCTATCACTTACCTGTTTAGAATTATCATTACTGCACATTGCAAAAAGTAAAAAAGAAATGAAGGCTAAGTATTTCATGAGGCAAAGGTTAGTAGATTAGGAGGTTCGAATAAAATTACTACGACAAGACATTGATTAACGATTACAGATTATGTATAACTGGCTTTAAGCATTATGCTTTAAACTTTAAGCCGGTAAAGGACATAATATTTGGTTTGATTTCTTTACTAAAATGCGCTCAATTCACAATCTTCAATTTTGCTACCAACTTCCATCTTTGCAATATTACTCATTACTCATTACTCATTACTCATAATTTAGTGTCCATTAAAACCAATCTTTTTTCTCGTAAAGACCAGATCTTCTGACTTCAACTTCAGAAATGAAACATCGTCAATTGAGATTATATTAACCTTTTTCTTACCTATAACTACAATTGCTTCTTTTACCATTCGAAGATTATGCTTTTTAATTATTTCATCTACAATAAGCCTGATAGTGCGGGCATTGCCAAAATACTTATCTCTATACTGATAAATGAATTCTATGTAATTTGTTAAATGCTGTGCAGCTTTTTCAGAGATCCTAAAGTTATTATCCGCTAACATTTTTTTAGAGATCTGCATTAACTCATCAGGATTGTAATCGTAAAATTTCATCGTTTTATCAAAACGGGAGGACAGACCTGGATTAGACTTAATAAAAGTATCCATATTGTCAGGATATCCAGCTGCAAATACAAAGAACTTGCCCCGGTCATCTTCCATTCTTTTCAACAAAACTTGAATAGCTTCATTGCCAAAATCATTAAATGAAGCACCACCTAAAGCATAGGCCTCGTCAATAAAAAAGAACTCCTCCTACAGCTTCATCTATTTTTTCTGTTGTCTTGATAGCTGTCTGTCCCACGAAACCTGCTATAAGTCCCTGACGGTCAGTTTCTACCAAATGTCCTCTTTCTAAAATACTCAACGCTTTAAATAATTTGGCGAGAATCCTTGCTACTGTCGTTTTGCCGGTGCCCGGGTTACCAATTAGCATGGTATGAAAGAAATATTTGTGCAGTAGATTTTCTCCGTGACTTCTCTTAAAGCGGACTATATCTATGATCTCATTGATATCTTTTTTAATCTCGTCCATTCCTATCAATGCGCTCAATTCATTTCTTGCTTCAGTTAACAGAATTTCATCTATTGGAATGTTAGGAAGGGCAGGGGTGATAACTTCTTTTATCTTGATAATATCATTTTCATTAATGATACTCAATTGATCGTCATTCATTTTTTCAGGATTGGCCTTTGCCATGACCCTGATACCAAGATTAATTTTGGCCTTTTCGACTAGATCATAGACAAACCGAGCGTTACCAAATGTTTTATCCTTTTTTCGGAAAGCATCCAAGATGATCTCATCAAGTAACATTTTAGATTTAACTGTAAACTTCACTTTGAGTTCCATAGCTACAAAATCGGCGATTTCACTAAGTTCTTGAGGCAAATAATCAGGAAAATCATAATACATTTTGAATCTGCTATTCAATCCCGGATTGGAATTCAAAAAATGCTTCATCTCTTTTGGATATCCTGCTACAATGACTGCAAAATCACAATTTGGATTAGACATTTCTTTCACCAATATTTCTATGACTTCCCGTCCAAAATCTTTAGAATCATCATTTGTTCTAGCCAAAGCATAAGCTTCATCTATAAACAATACGCCGCCTTTGGCCTGCTCTAAGGCAATTTTAACCTTTGGAGCTGTCTGTCCAATATACTCTCCCACTAAATCTACTCTGTCTACTTCATGCACATGACCTTTCGATAGCAGCCCCATTTTTTTATAAAGTTTTCCTATAAAGCCGGCTATTGTTGTCTTTCCTGTTCCCGGATTGCCAATAAATACGGAGTGTATATTTAACTTTGCTGAACTCTCAAGACCTTTACGTTTTCTGATCTCTAGAAAATTGAGATATGCAGCATGTTGTCTTATAGATTGCTTTATTTGGGACAATCCAATATATTTATCAATCCTTGACATTATATGTTCAAAGGTTTCCTCTTCCACATCGACTTCCTTAAATTCAAAAGGAATCAATGGATCATTTAAATAAACTGAAGGGAACCCTTCATTGAAATATTCATCAACTGTAAAGGGAACAATGGCAAGTAATCTATCCATGAAAACTACCTCGTAGGTATATTTGCCATGTTTCCAGTTTCCTTTGACATTAGTACCCCAACCGGCAGTTATATTAATCGTAGCATCATCTTTTTTTACATTAAGCAGTCGCACGATTTGCCCTTTAAGTTCCCTGCTGCTATTGTAAATCCGCACAAAAACTTCACATTGCCAGTACTTGAAAAGTAGGTTATCAAAAAATAGTTCGAGATATATCAATTGAGTTTCAGAACCTGAGAATTCAGTATAGTAAGTCCTCTCATCTTCAGGGACATCACCATAAGGACCTTCATAAAGTCGTACAGATTTTAGTGTGAAGTAAGGGTTTTCTTCTTCCGTGATAGGTAATTCAGCATCAACAACATAAAAGTATTTTGTTCCTTCTTTTTCACCATTGATGTATACTTCCCAATAGTAATTTCCTTGTTTCCAGAAGTGTCCTTCCTGTTTGCTACCCCAACCTTCTCGTAGATAGACGACAGAATCATATTTATATATGGTACGGTCAAAATGTAGAGAGCATATTTCTGTACGTTGATTATTTTCAATTGCTTGGAAGCATTTTAGATCGATCTTGGCAGACCAATCCTCTTCATCATAGAATTTGTTTATAAACGACAATTCTGCATAAATATAACTAACTTCATATTTATCAAATACCTGACGATACTTTTTTTGATTATCAATAAGCCATTCAGTTGAAGCATAGCACTTTAGTTCCTTGAATTTGTACTTCTTCTTTAACTGCGGCATTTCAATTTGGGACATAAATGGTTGTATTTAGTTTGCAGTATTATTGTAATGCAATATAGTATTTAAATTTAAAAATTCCCGAATGACAAGCTATATTTATAAAATAATTAATATTATTATTCCAATTCTTAAACTATGTATATCATTGCTTAAACTAATTATCTAAGTTCCAAAACAATAAAAAAAGAAATTAAGTTTTGAACAAATTATTGCTTTGTTGACTTTAACACATACATTTGCAAACTGAATTATGGCAAGAGTAACATTTAAATTTGAAGACGGTCAACCAGATGTCGTCGTAGAAAAAGCAGAGGAAGGCCTAAGCATTCTGGAAATTAGTGAAGAAAATGATGTTCATCTCAATCATAATTGTGGTGGTGTTTGTGCTTGTAGCACATGTCATGTATACATTCATCAAGGAGAGGATGATCTGGAAGAAATTTCTGATAAAGAGGAAGACTTTATTGATAGAGCGATAAACCCTAAATTAAATTCGCGATTAGGTTGTCAGTGTATTATCTTAAGTGATGATGCTGACATAATAGTTGAAATACCTGACCAAGGAGGAATTATCGGTCATGAACATTGAGGTAAGAAGGTGAGAAAGTGAGAAGCTTGCCTGCCAAAGCCAAAGCGGCGGCAGGGTGAGAAAGTGAAGCCGTTTGAGTTATAGACAGCTATACTTTGTAAGTTATTCTAATTTCTAACTTCTAATTTTATTTAAAGTAGGATGTTAATAGTAGAATTATTAATTTTTGAATGTGTCCTAATATCTGACACAATATAACCAGGAAGAAAGAATGAAAGTACTAGATAATATGCCGATAACATGGACCGACCATGAAGATGTGGCCATGAGCCTTTATGAGAAATTTGGTGATGAGTTCACAGAAAGTAAGATCTATAGAATTCGTTTTACAGAATTGATTGAGTGGGTTCTTTCACTGCCAAATTTTACAGGCACCAGGGAAGAATGTTCTGAAGGAAACCTGGAACAAATCCAATCGCAATGGGTATATGAATGGCGCGATAATCAATAATTTCTATGGAAATATTTGAAAAACTTCGTTTAATAAAATCATTTGTATTCGATGTAGACGGTGTATTAACAGACAATACTGTCCACGTTTGGGAAAATGGAGATCAGACACGTACTATGAATGTGCGAGATGGTTTTGCTTTGAAAAGAGCTATCGATTGTGGATATAAAGTTTGCATTATTACCGGAGGCAATAGCAAAGGCGTTATTAGCAGACTAAATGGTCTTGGCATAACTGATATTTATAGTAAAGTATCAGACAAAGTTGGAGCTATGGCCACCTACATGGAAAGCAAAGAACTTAATCATTCTGAAATTTTGTACATGGGCGATGACATCATGGATCTTACGGTCATGAAAGCAACTGGAGTGGCCGCAGCCCCAAGCGATGCAGTTTCTGAAATATTGGACATAGCTCATATCATTTCAACTAAAGAAGGTGGAAAAGGCTGTGCCAGAGAAGTTATTGAGCAAACTATGAAGCTTCAGGGAACGTGGACGATGAAGCATGAGGGCGAGGTGTCGGGAGTGTAATCTAGGTCGCTTCACTTTGGTCATTAGTCTTTAGATCGCTATGCTTTAGGCATCAGAAATATAAACAATGGCTTAGTGTAGTAACTTTTTAGCGCTTTGGCATTTTAGCTAAATACGTAAATGAGCATATTCTTTGCAAACTGGTGCACTTTTCTCTGGTTAACTGGTGCACTATTTAGCGTATTTGCACTTTAGCGCTTTGGCATTTTAGCTAAATACGTAAATGAGCATATTCTTTGCAAACTGGTGCACTTTGCACTGGTTAACTGGTGCACTGTTTATTTTATTGTTTAATTTTGGTTGACTTTCTCACCTTCTCACCACTTCACTTTTTAACTTTCTCACTTACTTTAACTCCGAACTTATATCTTAGCGCCCGGAATGAAATTTATAATCAATAGCATTAAACTTATCAGGCCGTTGAACGCAATTATTGTATTCGCAACGCTGATGGTTGTCAGGTATATTCTGACTGCATCATTCGATATGTTTGGTCTAGAACCCACTATCTTCATTTGGGATTATTTGTTGATGATCATTATAGGAATGTGGATCCTTGGGTCAGGAAATGTAATCAATGATATTATAGATCAGGAAATAGACATGATCAACAAACCTAAAAAAGTCATCATTCCTCACAAAATATCGAACAACCAGGCATTATTTATATACTGGAGTATGAACGCTTCTGCAATTATTTGTTCTGCATATCTGGCATACAAGTATCAGGTAAATAATTACCTACTGGTGCCATTTCTTTCTATCGCATTGCTATATGTGTATTCCAAATGGCTTAAGAAGTCACTATTCTTTGGAAATTATGTAATCGCTTTTTTATGTGCTGCATTACCTGTAGTTGGTTTTATGGTAGAACAATACAATCTGGACATCATTCGTCTAAAAAGTTATGATACGTATATCCTAATCATCTACCAGATCATATGCATGGTAACTTTTAGTTTTCTTTTAGTGCTGTGTAGGGAATTAGTCAAAGATTGTGAAGATGTGGAAGGCGATGCTTCAGCTGGTGCCCGCACGATACCGATAAAATATGGTATTCCATTTTCTAGAAAACTTATGTTGTTCTATATACTTACATATCTGATTGTTTTTGCCGTCACCAATTATCTTCGCTATGGGTTAACTCATAGTTTTAATCTTTTCCTATGGTCAGTGGTATATATAGTGCTGGTTGTAGCAAGTTTTCTTTTCCTTTTAAATAAATATAAGGATATTATATTTTTCAAAAAAATGAGTAGTATGATTAAGATTTACCTTATTATGGGATTACTATTCATGCTAATAAATTAATATGCTTAACCTCAAGAATCACAAGATTTTCCTCGCTTCCAAGTCTCCCAGACGTTCAGAGCTTTTAGCCCAGGCAGGAATTCCATTTGAAATATTTACAAAGGATGTAGAAGAAATTTATCCAAATGATCTTAATGTTTATCTCGTTCCAGAATTTCTTGCAAAACTAAAGGCAGATGCAAGTGTGGAAGTTCTAAATACTGACTTCAACATCATTATTAGCGCTGACAGTGTGGTCATATGTAATGAAGAAATCATTGGTAAACCCAAAGATTACGACGATGCTAAAACTATCATTGCAAAACTTTCAAACAATTGGCATACTGTCGTTACTGGAGTATGTATAAAATCAATATCAAAGGAAGTGGTTTTTAGTGAAAGGGCTGAAGTCTTATTTTACCCTTTAAGTTCAGCTGAGATTGAGTATTACGTTGAAACCTTTAAGCCATTGGATAAAGCAGGCGCATATGGTATTCAGGATTGGATCGGACTTTGTAAGGTCAAAGAAATCAAAGGTAATTTTTCCAATATCATGGGACTGCCTATGAGCAAACTGTACCATGAGCTAGAGAGGTTTATCGGGTGATGGGGTGATGGGGTGATCAAATGATCGGGTGATGACGAGCTAATGGAATACTTCGAAATATCATTACCTCTTTACCTAAAGAATATGCTTTCTAAGTTACTCCAATAATCAATTAAATCATAATCATAAGCTTAATCATTGGTTCAGACAATTAATCGGATAATCGGATAATCGGTTGATAGGGTGAAATGGCGATGCCCATCTTCAATTTATATAGGTGCATGTGCAATGCATTGCACATCTCCTCTTAATAAATTGATTTATTCTAAATAATCGGCTCATAATATTCCTCCTCATCATATTTTTGTAGAACTTTGCCCAAGCTAATTTCTTCATTGTGCATAGCTTCCAGCGCATATTTAAGCAGATCTTCATCAATAGCTGCGAGCACCTTTTCATTGGAATCAAAAGCATGTATCTCAGGTAATCGGAAAGTCAGGTGAACGAATTTCCCTTCAAGTTGAATTGAATATTTCAAAGCATTTTTAAAAACTGTGATTTTGTACTTCTTGTGAGGAATGTCCGCTATTATTCTCATCTCTTTATATATATTTAGATGGCAAATTTAGAATACAATTTAAATATATCTATTATCATACCTGTTTTCGAAAAAGATATTTTTACTTTGTCCTGAATTTAAAATATATATAAAATGGAAATATTTGGTATTGGATCTAGGATTAGCCACCCATCTTATGGAGATGGAGTAATAATAAAATTAAATCCTGAAAACTACGAGATCTGTTTTATGACTTATGGTATTAAACAAATAAGTAAGTCTTTCAATAATTTCGCAATAATCGAAAGGATTGAACCAGTGGAAGAAGTTACATTTACGGAGGCCGAAAAGTCTTTGGTTCGTATTCTTCAACAATGGTCTGATGTTTCTGAAGTAGTGCCTTTAGGTGACAAATGGAAAGGCGGTATTCTTGAGATGAGGCCCAATAATCCTTCACTTAAACCTAAAGAAATGCCTATTGAAGCATTTTTCCATAAGATCGTAATGCTTAGAGATCGTGTCAGGGTGATGGAGCAAAGAATAAACAGTCATTCGATAATGACTGATGAAGACAAAGTCAACATGCAACAATATATTACCAGGATCTATGGTTCATTAACATCTTTTAATGTTTTATTCAAATATACTGAACATAATTTTGTGGGTGAAAAATCCTAGTATCAAAAAGGCAGGCACAACTATTTGGGCTTAAAATTATTTTAATCCTATTCTAATACACTATTCTTATGAAAGGAATTCTTGCTTTAGCAGGCGCATTAATACTAATGACCTTATCAATTACCTCTTGTCTTGTGACAAATGAGAGATATGATAAACTTACACCCGGAATCTGGCGTGGAGAATTATTCCTCGATGAAAGTAATCCTTTGTCTAAAAATATTTCTAAAGTAGGCAACGATCAGGATATAACATTCAAAAATGCCTTTACTGAGGGTGTTCTTCCATTCAATTTTGAGGTAAGTTACTTGGAAGGAGATAGCTTAAAGATTGACTTTATTAATGGGGAACAGCATGTAGCAGTTGATGAAATTTTATATGGCAGAAACAGACAAAGTGGAAAAGATACTATTAGAATGAATTTTTTGGCTTTTGATACATATATAAGAGCTGAAATCGAAGATGGCATGATGACAGGAGCTTGGTATAATCCTCGAAAAAATTGGCGGATACCTTTCAGAGGACTCGCCGGTAAAAAACACAGATTCACGCTAATGGAAGAAAAGCCAACACAAGATATATCTGGTAAGTGGCCTACGGTATTTACATATGAAGATGGTGCTGATACAGCACTAGGAGAATTTAATATGAATGTAAATAATTTGACAGGAACCTTTGCATCTACAACTGGTGATTATGGTTATTTGGACGGGACCGTGCAGCATGACAAAATCTATTTAAGTAAATTCGATGGAGGTCATGCGTATTTAATTACAGGTAAGATCATCGATAAAGACAATATGGAAGGTATCTATATGTCAGGTAAAACAGGCAGAGCAACATGGAAGGCGGTACGAGATGATAAGGCTAAATTGGCGGATGTGAGCAAAATCGTTGGGGCAACTACCGATAAACCAATTAACTTTTCCTTTCCTGACGCTTCTGGAAAAATGGTAAGTCTTCAAGATAAACAATTTCAAGGTAAAGCAAAGGTGATCACTATTATGGGTACCTGGTGTCCCAATTGTAAAGATGAAGCTAACTTTCTAAAAGAATATCTGAATAAGAATAAATCACAAGATCTTGAAATAATCGCACTTTCTTTTGAAGCTTACGACTCGCCTGAAAAAGTAAATTCATTACTAACTAATTATAAGAAAGCTTTGAATATTCCATACACTGTCTTATGGGCTGGCAAAGTTGGAAAGGATGCTATAAAGAGCGTACCCTTTCTCACTGAAATAAAAGCTTATCCAACAATGATTTTTCTGGATAAAAACAACAGGATTGTAAAAACTCATACTGGATTTAGTGGTCCTGCAACCAGAGAATATGAAGATTTTAAAAAGGAATTTGCTAAAGATATTGAAAAAATCAATGCAATATGAAGACAATTTTAATCTCAGGAGGAGGTACTGGAATTGGAAAGGCAACGGCATTGATGTGTGCCAAAGCAATGAATTGTAATCTTATTTTGACAGGAAGGAGATTGGAGCCGCTCAATAAAGTAGCAGATACAATACACGAAGAAACTTCTTCCAAGGCATATATTTTCACTTTTGACATTCGAGACAAAGAAGCTTGCACAGAATTTTGGAATAATCTACCTGAAGATTTAAAACATGTAGATATTTTGATCAATAATGCCGGTTTGGCAAAAGGACTTGCTGAGATCCATGAAGGCGATACAGATCATTGGGATCAGATGATCGATACCAATGTAAAAGGTCTTTTATATCTTACCAGATTAGTCTCACCTCAGATGGTCGAGAGAAGATCAGGACACATAGTGAATGTGGGTTCTATAGCAGGGAAAGAAACATATCCAAAGGGCAATGTCTATAATGCTTCTAAATTTGCAGTAGAAGCTCTTACGCGTGCCATCAGGATGGATCTTTATAAATATAACATAAGAGTTTCATCAGTAAGTCCGGGTGCAGTGGAAGAAACTGAGTTTGCTATCGTCCGTTTCGATGGTGATGCTGACAAAGCAAAAATATATGATGATTACAAACCATTGAATTCATCAGATATTGCTGCTATGATCTATTTTATTATCAGCCAACCGGAACATGTCAACATTCAAGATATTTTAGTTACATCTACCCAACAAGGCAGCGCAATGCTTACAGATCGAAGTGGGCGGAAATAGATGCTAGACAATTGGCACTAGACATTAGATTCTTGAGGCCAGATGATAAAGTGAGATAGTTTGGAGTTTGTTAAGAGTTAAAGAATAAATAATTATTTTTAAAAATAAATTTGGTTGTTTAAAAATTATAAACGTAAGTTTGTCCCATAATTAGTAATAAATGAATTTTATAACAATACATTTCCATCATCATCATTGCGTAACTCGGATGAGGTGATATTGTTATATTTAAAAACATAAAATACAAAACCTGTCTGAGTAAAATCTGATGGGTTTTTTCTTTTTTAGTACTCCACAGTTTTACTCAGAATTAATTAGAATCAAATGAGTAAATTAAAAATTGCAATCCAGAAAAAAGGTCGGTTAAGTGAAGAAACTCTAAGCTTGTTTAGTGATTGTGGAATACACTTTTCAAACAATGACAGAAGGCTTATAGATGAAGCCAAAAATTTTCCGGTTGAGATTCTTTTCTTAAGAGATGATGATATCCCTCAATATGTCGAGGATGGGGTGGCTGACATAGGTATACTTGGTCTGAATGAAGTTTTGGAAAAAAATAAAAATGTGCAAATCACTGAATATCTAGGATTTGCTCAATGTAAATTATCTCTTGCTATTCCCAAAGAGGACACTTATACAGGAATAGAATACTTTAGGGAGAAGAAAATTGCTACCAGTTACCCTAAAATACTGATTGATTTTTTTGAAGAGAGAGCAATTCCCGTCAAGATTGAATCTCTGGGCGGATCCGTAGAAATTGCCACAAGTATAGGTTTAGCAGATGCAATATTTGATATTGTGAGTACCGGAAGCACACTGCTTATGAATGGTCTAAGAGAAGTGGAAGTGGTGCTAAAAAGCGAAGCGGTAATGATTTGCAATACCAATTTAGATGAGGAGAAGACTGCAATACTTGAAAAGTTAATATTTAGGACAAAGGCTGTCAGAAAGGCTAGGGAAAATAAATATATCTTACTAAATGCTCCAAACAATAAGATCAAAGAAATATGTGAACAATTGCCGGGAATGAAATCACCGACTATCATGCCATTAATTACTGAAGGCTGGAGCAGTCTTCATTCTGTGATCCGGGAAGATGAATTTTGGGACGTCATCCATAATTTGAAGAACCTTGGTGCAGAAGGTATTCTGGTGATTCCTGTCGAAAAAATGATCCTCTAAAAAACTATATAATGGAAGTGTATAAATATCCGCCAACATCAAGTTGGTCCAATTTGACCAAAAGGCCAAATAAAAATGCTGAAGATCTTGACTCACTGGTGGAAGAAGTTTTTCAAGCAGTCAGAGAAAGAGGTGATCAAGCAGTTTTCGAATATACCAAATTATTTGACAAGGTATCCTTACAATCATTGCATGTTTTGCCGGATGAAATTAATGATGCCAAAGAATTAATTTCGGAGGAATTGAAAATGGCCATTGAAATGGCTTATTCCAATATTTTTAAATTCCACGAAGCTCAAAAATCTGAAAAAAGGGTTATTGAAACTTCATCGGGAATCCGATGCTGGAGAATGGAGCGACCAATTGAAAAAGTAGGATTTTACATTCCGGGAGGCAGTGCTCCTTTATTTTCCACTATTCTTATGTTGGGAGTTCCTGCTACCATTGCTGGATGTTCTGAGATAATACTAATGACTCCACCTGATAAAAACGGTCAAATTCATCCTGCTATTCTTTATACCGCCAATAGAATTGGCATTACCAAAATATTTAAAGTAGGAGGTATACAAGCCATAGCTGCTTTGACTTTTGGAACGCAAAGTGTGGATAAGGTTTATAAAATTTTTGGACCTGGAAACCAATATGTAACTGCAGCTAAGTCATTCGCCCAGAGAGCCGGTATGAATATTGACATGCCTGCCGGGCCATCTGAAGTGTTGATCATCGCTGATAAAAGTTCAATTCCTACCTTTGTTGCTGCTGATCTCTTGGCTCAGGCAGAACATGGTCCTGATAGTCAGGTCATGTTACTTTCTGATGATATCGAAGTAATAGAGAGCATTTTGAAAGAGTTGGAGTTTCAATTATTAACCTTGCCGCGTAAGGAAATTACCTCTGAAGCACTTGTCAACAGTAAATGTATCCTCCTTACTTCCATTACAGATTGCATCGATTTTAGCAATCAGTATGCTCCGGAGCACTTGATCTTAGCCGTAGAGGATTCGGCCTATTATTTGGAAAAAGTAATAAATGCCGGTTCTGTTTTTCTTGGCAATTATTCATGTGAAAGTGTCGGTGACTATGCCAGTGGTCCTAACCATACTTTACCTACCAATGGCTTTGCCAGCTCTTATAGTGGAGTTTCTCTGGATAGTTTTATAAAAAAAATTTCTGTGCAGGATATAAGTGCCGTAGGACTCAAAAATATTGGTCCGGCAGTTGAAATAATGGCGGAGGAAGAAGGTCTTTTTGGACACAAAAATTCGGTTAGCATCCGATTGGATCAAATTAAAAGAGATAAGGAGAATGTTTGATATAGAAAAAATAGTTAGACCCAATATTTTAAAACTGAAACCATATAGTTCAGCCCGACACGAATTCGAGGGACGGTCAGGAATTTTTCTGGATGCCAATGAGAATCCCTATGGAATACACAACAGGTATCCGGACCCTACTCAAATTGAAGTCAGAAAATTGATCAGTAAAAAGAAAAATATTGCTATTGAAAACATCTGCCTGGGTAATGGAAGCGATGAGATCATTGATCTTGCTGTAAGGATATTCTGCGAGCCTCAGAAAGATAAGGTGATCATATGTCCTCCCACGTATGGTATGTATGAAGTCGTTGCAGCAATCAATGATGTAGAAGTTATTCATATTCCTTTGTTGAATGGATTTCAACCGGATGTTTCAAAGATATTTGCTACGGAAGCAAAAATGTTGTTTTTATGTTCACCGAATAATCCAACAGGTAATTGTCTGAATGGGATCGAGCAAATAATTCAAAATTTTAAAGGTATCGTTTTTGTTGATGAGGCATACATTGATTTTTGCAAGGAAAAATCGCTTATCCAACTGATTCATACTTACCCCAATCTAATCATATCACAGACATTCAGCAAGGCGTATGGACTGGCAGGGATCAGAATAGGAGCCGCCTTTGCCAATACTAAGATTATTGATTTGTTTTATAAAATAAAACCTCCGTACAACATCAATGAATTAAGCCAAAATCAACTGATTAAGTCACTTTCTGACTATAAAATATTTGAAGAAAACCTGGAAAATATTTTAGTACAAAAGACAAGGCTTATAGCTGCCCTGAAGGACGTTGAAATGGTGAAATGTATTTATCCCAGCGATGCAAATTTTATTCTATTAGAAGTAATTGATGCGGATGATTTGTATCAATTCCTCCTCACACATAATGTAATCATAAGAAATAGGAATTCAGTTATTCCGAATTGCATTCGTATTACTATTGGCAATGCATACGAAATCACACAATTAATTAATGCTATAAAATTATACCGCTAGATGAAAAAAATATTATTTATAGATAGAGATGGCACGCTAGTAAAGGAACCGCCAATTGACTTTCAGCTTGATAGTTTGGAGAAGCTTGAATTTATACCCGGCGTGTTTAAATACCTAAATAAAATAGTAGAAGAAGGTGATTATACTTTGGTGATGGTAACCAATCAGGACGGACTTGGAACTGACTCTTTTCCGGAAGCAACATTCTGGCCTGCGCACAATAAAATTTTACAAGCTTTTTCAAATGAGGGTATTGAATTTGATGAGCTGCTTATTGACAGGTCTGTGCCGGAAGAGAAGTCTGCATACAGGAAGCCTGAACTTGGAATGGTGCGTCCATATCTCAATAATAATTATGACCTAATAAACTCTTTTGTTATTGGTGACCGGGAAACAGATGTTCAATTTGCTAAAAATATTGGATGCAAGTCCATATACTTTAATGTTTCTAATTTATCTGAAGCAGATTACAATTGTATTTCATGGCAAGAAATATATGAGGTGATAAAAAACCAGCATCGTACAGCCCAAATAGAGCGAAATACAAATGAAACAAAGATTAAAGTAAAGATCAACCTGGATGGAACTGGGCAGCATAAGATTGTTACGGGAATTGGATTTTTTGATCATATGCTGGAGCAGATTGCAAGACATGCTCTTGTAGATCTATTTATTGAGACTAATGGTGACCTTCATGTAGATGAACATCATACTATTGAAGACACAGGAATTGCTCTTGGCATGTCTTTTAAAGAAGCATTGGGTAATAAAAAAGGAATAGAACGTTACGGGTTTTTGCTTCCAATGGATGATGCGTTGGCGCAAGTTGCAATTGATTTCGGCGGTAGAGCCTGGCTGGAATGGGATGCTGAATTTAAAAGAGAAAAAGTAGGAGATTGCCCCACTGAAATGTTTAAGCATTTTTTTAAATCGTTTTGTGATGGTGCTGCATGCAATTTAAATATAAAAGCAACAGGTGATAATGAGCACCATAAGATAGAATCCATATTTAAAGCATTTGCCAAAGTGTTAAAAATGGCTGTTTCTAAAACGAATAATTTTTCAATTCCAAGCACAAAAGGCATTTTATGATAGCAATAATAGATTATAATGCAGGAAATGCGACTTCATTATCCAATGTGCTGACTAATATGGGGTATGAGTGCGAGATCACTGCAGATTCTGATAAAATCAATTCCGCAGAAAAGGTAGTTTTTCCCGGTGTTGGTGAGGCATCTTCAGCCATGAAATATTTGAAAGAGAATGGTTTGGATCAAGTGATTATTAATCTGAAGCAACCCTTTTTAGGCATTTGTCTTGGCATGCAATTGATGTGTAAATTTTCTGAAGAAGGCGCCACTGATTGTCTGGGAATCTTTGACTGTAACGTCAAATTATTTCCGGCTCTGGATATCGTTCCCCATAATGGTTGGAATAATATGGAATCTATTGAAAGTCAATTATTTGCAGGTATAAACAATGTAGATGATGTATACTTTATACACAGTTATTATGCCGAAATCTGTGAATACACAATTTCTAAGTGTGATTATATTTTGCCATTCAGTGCTGCTTTGCAAAAAGATAATTTTTATGGAACTCAGTTTCATCCGGAAAAATCTGGCTTAGTTGGTCAAGTCATTTTACAGAATTTTTTAAAGCTATCATAATGAAAATAATTCCTGCAATAGATATAATGAGTGGAAAATGTGTCCGCTTATCGCAAGGTGATTTTAATAGTCAAAAGGTTTATAGTGATGATCCGGTTGTTGTGGCGCAACAGTTTGAACAACAAGGAATTAAATATCTTCATGTGGTTGACTTGGATGGTGCTCGTTTAGGCAAAACGATGAACTTAAAAGTATTAAAAGATATCGTTCAGAACACAAATTTAAAAGTTGATTTCAGTGGTGGAATTTCAGATGACTCAGCGATTGATAAGGCCTTCGAAAGCGGAGCAAACCAAGTCACAATAGGTAGTATGGCAATTAAAAATCCCGATTTATTTAGATCGTGGATTGAGAAATATGGAGTGGAGAAAATTATCCTTGGACTGGATGTCTTTGACGAACGAATTAAAATACGCGGATGGCTGGAAGATGCCAACCTGAATGTGTTTGAATATCTGGATGCGATACAAGAAGGTCAGTTGAAATATCTGATGTGTACCGACATTTCAAAGGACGGAATGCTTACCGGCCCTTCCTTTGAATTGTATAATCAACTGTTGATAAAATATCCATTTGAATTGATCGCAAGCGGAGGGATAACATCCACAGAAGATGTGTTGAAACTTAAGGCAATCGGCGCATCCGGAGCTATCATTGGTAAGGCCATTTATGAAGGATTAATAGACTTGGAGAAATTGAACGAAATATGTTAAAAAAACGAATAATTCCTTGCCTGGACATAAAAAATGGCAGAACAGTAAAGGGGATAAATTTTGTGAATTTGAGGGATGCCGGGGACCCTGTCGCATTGGCAACAAAATATATGATGGATGGTGCAGATGAATTAGTTTTCCTGGATATAACTGCTACAGTAGAGAATCGGTCGACGTTAATAGATTTGGTACAACGAATCTCTCGCGATATAAACATTCCTTTTACAGTAGGAGGTGGAATCAGGGCCATAAAAGATGCAGAGATGGCGGTGCAGGCAGGTGCTGATAAGGTAAGTATCAATTCAGCCGCCATATTGGATCCTGTATTGATAAATGGAATTGCAAAGAATTTTGGAAGCCAAAGTCTCACAGTAGCTATGGATATTAAGAAAATTAATGGCGAATGGAAAGTGTGTTCAAATGGAGGCAGAATCATCACAGAACTGAAAGTTATTGATTGGGTAACAGAAGTCGTTGATCGTGGTGCTGGAGAGATCTTGTTGACGGTGATGGACAATGATGGCTTGAAAAATGGTTTTTCGCTAGAAATCACCGGATTAATTGCGGAGAAAATTAATATCCCGGTCATCGCATCCGGTGGAGCCGGTTCAATGGAACATTTTAAAGATTTATTTGAAACAACTAAAGCTACGGGAGGACTTGCTGCCAGCATCTTCCATTATGGAGAAGTGAAAATACCTGATTTAAAAAAATACCTTTTTAAAGAAAAAATTCCGGTTAGATGTATATAGATTTTAATAAATCAGGTGGATTAGTACCTGTGATCATACAACATGGCGAAACCATGCAGGTATTGATGCTTGGTTATATGAATGAAGAAGCCTACAAAAAAACTGTCAGTGAAAAGATCGTGACTTTTTTCAGTAGATCCAAAAATGCTTTATGGACAAAAGGAGAAACGTCCGGCAATTTTCTGCGACTGGTCGAAGTACAACTGGATTGTGATAAAGATACACTTTTGATCAAGGTAATTCCCGAAGGTCCGGTGTGTCACAAAGGTTCATTTTCCTGTTTTGGCTCTAAGGAATCAAAGGGCTTTTTGTATGAAGTTGAAGAAACTATCCATAAACGAATAAATGAAGATGTTGCGGATTCATACACCAATCAACTTTATAAAAAAGGCGTCAATAAAATAGCTCAAAAAGTAGGAGAGGAGGCGGTGGAATTGATATTGGAGGCTAAGGACGACGATCTGGATTTGTTTAAAAATGAAGCTGCAGATCTGCTTTATCATTTGTTGATTTTGTTGAAGTATAAGAATGTGAAGTTGGAAGATATTGAGGAGGTATTGGTGGAGCGAAATAATAAACTGTAAATGCCCATTAGCTGATTGGCGGATTAGCGCATTAGCGGATAGATTGCATCAGGCATTAACTTACTTCCTGATTTGGATTAGGACTTTAGCATATTAGGTACATAAGATCATTCTGCACAAACTGGTTAACTGGTTAACTCACCACTGGTTAACTTATAGTTGGTTAACTCTTCGAACATAGTATATTAATTAAAGTGATGTGGTGTTAAAAACTTCCCCTCTTGAGGGGTGCCGACAGGCGGGGTGGCCTTTTGAAGTTGGTCGAAATTCCGACCCTATATATATGGGAACAATTATTTAATTAAAATTCATTATAACAAGAATCTCACCCCGGCCTTTGGCCACCCCTCAGCATGAGGGGAAGTATGGCCTTCGTTATTTTTTCCAATTATTAGTTTTGGTAATTGTAGCATTACGTGTAATTATAATGTCAACCTTTCAGGTTTTTAAATTGCTAGCAAATTGACTTTTGAGGCACTAAGCTATTAACTATAACAAATTATGTTATTAGGCTCATTCTGCACAAACTGGTTAACTGGTTAACTCACCACTGGTTAACTGACAACTGATTAACTGACAACTGATTAACTGACAACTGATTAACTGACAACTGGTTAACTCTAATTCAAAACTGCGATAAAAACCGCACATCATTCTCAAAGAAATGCCTGATATCCGTCACCTTGTATTTCAACATAGCCTGACGTTCGATACCCATGCCCCACGCAAAGCCGCTATAAACTTCTGGATCAATACCACAGTTCTCAAGGACAGCAGGATCCACCATACCGCAACCTAAGACTTCAAGCCAACCGGTTCCTTTGGTGATGCGTTTGTCATCTTCTGTTTCGAGACCCCAGTAAACGTCCATTTCTGCGCTTGGTTCAGTGAATGGGAAGTAGGAGGCTCTGAGTCTGGTTTTGGCATGTGGACCATACATCGCTTTTGCGTAATAGTCAAGGGTTTGTTTCATGTCTGCCAATGAGACATTTTTATCAATATACAAACCTTCCACTTGATGAAACTGGCAGTGGGAGCGGCTAGATATCGTTTCATTTCTGTAAACACGTCCGGGTGAAATGATCCTGATCGGTGGTTTTTGACTTTCCATGACATGCACCTGGACAGTAGATGTCTGTGAGCGCAACATTCTGGTAAAGTCATTCGCCAGATAATAGGTATCTGTCATATCTCTAGCCGGGTGATCATCCGGTGTGTTTAGAGCAGTGAAATTGTGCCATTCATCTTCGATCTCTCTGTTTTCTTCCACGGTAAAACCGATCTTCGTAAAGATCTCAATGATCCTGTCCAAAGTCATCGTCACAGGATGCCGGGAACCAAGTGGGGTAGGGAAGCCCGGCATAGAAAGGTCTATGTTCGACTTTGTTTCACCTGAAGTAGCGTTGTCTAAAGACTCTGAAAACTGTGCAAATTTTTCCTCTGCGCTCGTTTTAAGACTATTTAATAACTGACCAAATTCCTTTCTGTCCTCAGGGGCGACTTTACCCATCAGGCCAAAAAGGTCTTTCAGTTTGTTTTTGGTGCCAAGAAAAGCAATTCGGAAAGTCTCCAATTCATCTTTATTTGTAATGGCAAAGCTGTTTATCTGTTCTGCCATTGCGGCGATATCTGCATTGTTTGAAACGCTCATGGATTATTTTATATATTATAAAAATATGACGTGGGTGCAAAAGTAAGAAAAATTTTGATTGGATATTTTAACAGTTATATTTAGATAATGTAAGTATATTTGTAACAAATAACAAAATGTCCAATTATGAGGTTAATTACTACAATTATCATCCTGTGCTTCTTCAGTAATACATTTTTTGCGCAGCACAGTTACATCCCCTTTGCACAACCGAATAAATTTTGGTTTTATAGAATTTTCAATAACCACGAACCTGCACCACAAAGCGAAAATGCTTACGCACTATGGACTAAAGATTATACAACTATTGAAGGAAAAGAATATTTAAATGTTTACAGATCTTATCTCAAAGGAACTCATCCATGCCAGTTTCCTCCTTGCTTTTCCCCTTCAAAGCCTTACATATTTCTAGACACCATTAAAATAGGATATCTGCGAGAAGATACTTCGTTAAGAACGGTGAATTTTTTGTCAGAATTCATCTCT
Source organism: Candidatus Brachybacter algidus (assembly GCF_016707225.1). NCBI lineage: Bacteria > Pseudomonadati > Bacteroidota > Saprospiria > Saprospirales > Saprospiraceae > Candidatus Brachybacter > Candidatus Brachybacter algidus. The sequence goes on from NZ_JADJID010000001.1 coordinate 1,304,048, forward strand.
CAGGAAGAATGTGCAAATTCAGAACACGAGGTACTAAATTTTAATTTAAATGTAGATGACACAATTTCAAAATGTTTCAGATTACAACTTGGCGGTGAAGACAAAGTTTGGGGTCCCTATGGAGCGATCGACTCAATTGAAGATTCTTTTATTTTTGGAAAAGTCAGAAAAGTATGGTCTCTAACAGTTTTATCTATTTATGGCATGCCACATATAACAACTACAAGATTAATTGAAGGAATTGGAATGGATCTTTATAATGTACTAAATTTTACGCCTGAACATAATTTCATAGACTTTTGTGAAGGTGATTTGTTTCAATGTCAAATTGCCTCATCAACTAAAGGTACCGGAACTCATGAATTGAAGTTATTTCCGAATCCTACAAATGGAATTTTTAAACTTGATGGGATTTATGAGGTCAAAGAAGCAAGGATGATTGATATTTCCGGTAGATCGAATCCAATAATGGTTACAAACAATGAAATTGATATTTCATCATACCAAGCAGGAGTTTATTACCTTGTATTGACTGATCGCAATAATCATCAATATTTCAATAAGATAGTGAAGTTTTAAAGCTTACAGCAGATCCAAAAACTCCTGCTCCGTCAATACCTCCACAGTACCCAATTCCTTTGCTTTCTTAAGCTTACTACCTGCATTATCCCCAACTACGAGGATATTCAGATTTGAACTCACAGCTCCAAGGTTCTTAGCTCCCAATGATTCTGCTTTTTCCTGTGCTTCCTTACGTCCCATTTGATGCAAAGTGCCCGTAAATAAAATTGTTTTTCCGGAAAGATGATGATCCGAATTTGTTAACACAGCTCTTCTATCTTTGGCAGTAGCTTTAAGATTGACTCCTAAATCTTCCATTTCTTTGATCATGTTGACATTAGACTCATCACCAAAGTAAGCTATTACGTTTTGTGCTACCACAGGACCGATGTCTTTGATTCCTTCGAAATGCTCTTTTGTCCAACTGGCAAGATCAAGCACATTTTCGATCTCTTCTGCCAATAATTTGGAAACTTTTTTTCCAACATGATGGATTGAAAGTGCATGAAGAAAACGCTGAATTGGATTCGCTTTTGAAACTTTAATTGCAGCAATCAATTTCTCTGCAGATCGCGCTCCAAAGCCTTCCAGTCCTGATATTTGTTCTTCCGTAAGTCTATAAATGTCCGGATAGGATTTCACCCAACCAAGTTCGAAAAACTTTTCCATGATAGACTTACCAAAGCCATCGATGTCCATGGCATCCTTGGAAGCGAAAAATATGAGTTTCTGGAGATTCTGTGCCGGGCAATCTGGGTTGATACATCTCCAGGCAGCCTCCGTCTCAAGTTTAACCAATTCACTATTGCAGGATGGGCAATGTGTTGGAAATTTGATTGGAATCTCACTGCCGGTTCGGACATCATCCAAAGCCTTGACGATGTATGGAATCACATCTCCGGCTCTTTCCACGACCACCATGTCACCAAGTCTCAGATCTCGGCTTTCGATGAACTCTTCATTATGCAGCGAAACTGATGAAATCGTTACTCCAGCTAATGCAACAGGTTCAAGTTTACCTACAGGTGTAACCGAACCGATCTTACCTATTTGGTATTCCACATCGATAAGTCTTGTGGCACCTTGTTTAGCTTGAAATTTATATGCGATTGCCCACCTTGGATGGTGCGCAGTAAAACCAATTCTATCCAGCCAGTTTTTATTGTCCAACTTGATGACCATGCCGTCTATTTCATAAGGAAACAAATTGCGGTCATTCTGCCATTTTGCACAGAATTTCACGACTTCATCAATGCCCTTGCACAGTTTTCTTGCTTCTGAAGGCACTTTCACACCTAGTGATCCGATAATATCTATTGATGCGAAGTGCGATTTAAAATCATCCAATTTGCTATTTCCTGCCTCATCCGCAGCATAGGAAATCGAATAAATGAAGGCATCCATCATTCTGTTTTCAGTTTCCTTAGGATCTTTAGTCCTAAGTCCTCCAGTTGCAGCGTTTCGTGCGTTTGCAAATAATACCTGGCCATTTTCTTCCCTCAACTTATTGATCTTTGTAAAATTCGCAGTTGATATTAGCGCTTCACCTCTTAATTCGATTGTTTTAATGCCAAGTTTGGCGAAATCAGCATAAAGCGGGACAGACTTCATGCTCTTCACATTATTTGTGATCTCTTCACCACGACTGCCATCTCCACGAGTAACAGCCCTTAATAGTTGGTTACCTTCATAAACTAGAGAAATACCTCCACCATCATATTTTGGTTCGACACTATAGCTAATTTCTTCTGTTACATCTAGTTTTAGTAGTTTCTTAATCTGTAAGTCAAAATCAACCAGATCTTTTTCATTGTAACTATTCGCTAATGAAAGCATTGGTTGCAAATGATCGATTTGTTTCGCATTTTCAGTGATCTCAAGGCCGACACGTTGAGTAGGAGAGTGGTCGGACCTCCATTCCGGGTGCGCTGATTCAATTGCTTCCAAAGCTTTGAAAAGAAAATCATATTCAGTGTCACTAAGAATAGGTTCGTTGAGCGTGTAGTATCTCCATTCATGGAATCTCACAACTTCTGCTAATTTATCCGACAATTCTTGAGAATCAATCTTTATTTTATCAGAAAGCACATCTCTTGAAAAGCTTACTAATTTATCTATGTTTTCATTCATAGTTGTTTAACCTTTAATATTTTAGGAACGAATTGTTCCTGTGAAGCTTCAATGTATTGTGCAGCAGTTTCTGCTATTGTTTGTTCAAACGGAATGTAAGAAAACCCATTGATATCTAAAGAACGGCTATTATCGAAAAGGTATAATTTTGATGATGTTGTTGCTGTTTCTTTAGTTAACATTGGACGAGAACCTGTGATAAATGAGCGCAACTTATCCAATCTCCAGGCAATAGCAAGGATCCACTTCTTAGTAGGAATGGATGGTGCATTTTTCTTGAGTTTGCTTGCAATAGTTTCTAAAAATTCTTTGTAAGAAACATTTTTGCCAATCATGAGATATTTTTCTTGACTGCCTTCATGATCCAACATTCTAATTGCAAAATCTGCGATGTCCCGAACATCTACAAAACCTGTAGTACCTTCCGGATAGAATTTACTCCCTCTCCACACATGATTGAAGAATCCATTAGTGCCCACTTTCCAGAATCCACTTCCCAATATCAACCCCGGGACAAGAATTCTGACATCAAGACCTTCTGCCTTTCCGCGCCAAACTTCCAACTCTCCAAGATTTTTAGTAATTGCATAAAATGAATTGCTTGGGCTGTCCTCAAACTTGACATCCTCGTGGATCATGTCGTCATTGGTATTTCTACCTAAGGCTGCAATGGACCCGATGTAAATAAACTTCTGAATGTTATTTTCAAGTGCAAGATTCACCATATTGGCAGTTCCCTCAATATTGGTCTTCGCCAACGCTCTCTTGTCCCGACTATCAAAGGAAACCAAGGCACCACAATGAATGACATGAGTAATACCTTCATATGCTTCCTCTAATCCGAAAACATCTGTCAAATCTGCTACATAACTTTTTACTTTGTCTTTGGCATCCCCAAGAAGGCTCATATCGCTTTTCTCGCGATGTATGATCGAAATATTGTCGAACCCATTTGCCAGTAACGTTCTTACGACGTAGGATCCAACGAGGCCAGTGGCGCCGGTGACGAGGATGGATTTATTCATGGGCGAAAAGTGATGTGTGATGAGTAATATGTGGAATAAATGTTGGATGTTGAATGTTGGATGTTGGATGGGATGCTCCAATGATAGCGTTCATTTTAATTTCTGTTTTTTGATTTCTAATTTCAGCGAGTAAGGTGTAACATGAAGGCAAATTAGATTTCGTAATAATATTTGAGTATTGGATGTTGGATGTTGAGAATCCTCCCCCTGCCCCCCTCCAGAGGGGGAAATGCTCCGAAACTTTATTTTTACTTTTCATTTTATTTCTTTCACAAACAACAAACTGCAAACAACAAACATCAAACTTCAAACTTCAAACCTTCTCACCTTCTCACCTCAAATCATCTCCTTCGTCCCCTGATATATGCACCCACCAATATTATCCACAGATGCTCCGGTCACGGTTGCCATCATATTCGGAATGTTCTTTACACGGAGTAGTCCGGCAAGTGCCATTAACAATGCTTCTTTAAATTCTACTATCTGTTTGGGTGGAATACTTACATGGATACCGTTTTCATTGAGACAAATTTCTGCAATACATTCCATTAGGTATTGATTATAAGCTCCGCCACCTGTGACTAGCATGCTTTGACCATGAAAATCAGTATTTTCTTTTAAACAAACTGATTTAATCTCTTGAGAAATGCGTTCTGCAATGAAATTACAAAAAGTATTAAGCTTATCTTCAGGGCTATAATCAAAAGATTTAATGATGGGCCAAAGTTCCTTCATGATCCAGTTATTATCCAATGATTTTGGATACTGACCATTGAAATAATCAAGTTTATTCAATTCCAATATGAGTTCTGGCTGAAGTACACCTTTTCTGGCAGTCAATCCATCCTGGTCAAATGCCTGACCAGACATCGATGCCAGCTTATTTAAGACCTGATTAGCAGGGCTCACATCAAATGCAATATAATGGTCATCTACTCTGGCACTTACATTTACGATTCCGCCAATATTCAGACAAAGTGGATATTCAGAGAAAAGTAGACTTTCAGCCACCGGAATCATAGGAGCACCTTGGCCATTTAAAGCGACATCAGTGCTTCTAAAGTCACAAATGGTGGGATAGCCAGTAATCGCTGCTATAGATGCGCCATGACCTATTTGTAGCGTCATATGATTTTGTGGTTCATGGAATACTGTATGTCCATGAGATGAGATGAAGTCCGGTTTTATCGATGTTCTCTTGAGAAAAGTATTGGCTAGATCTCCAATATATTTACCAAAAGTAACATGAGCCAACCATAATTCTTTTGCTGATGAAAGATAGGCTTTCTTTAATCTTTCTTCCCAAAAAACACTTAATTCGAATGTTTCAGCTTCGACTATTTCCCAATCAAGAACTGTTTTTTCTCCTTCGTCACCGCACTCAAAGCGACACAAAGCAAAGTCGATGCCGTCGAGTGAACTGCCCGACATAACACCGAGTCCATGATAAACTTTCATATTTTATTGCTTTAGGCTTTCGACATAATTAGCTAAGAGCTTAATTTCGTCTTTAGTGAATACATTTTTATAGGCAGCCATAGTATTTCGACCATTGCTGATCACAAATAATTTCTCTTCTTTTGTTAATAGTGATTTACTCAGGTCCATAGCTCCGTTTAAACCGAGTTTACCATCAGCTCCATGACATAATTTACAGGTAGTAGAAAACAAAATTCGTCCTGCTTCCAAGTCCTTTTCCTCTTGCGTTAATATAGGTTCCACGTCATCTTCTTCTGAACTTATATTTTGCTTTGGATTAGTGTTGACACAGCTTATAATGGATAAAGTACAAAATATAAAAATGATATAGCGTAGCATTTTTTCTGATGAATTCTTTTTGATTTACAATCTGATTTTAATCCTGAATATCAATTCTATTTTAAAATATTCGAGATAGGTTCAAATGTATAATAAAGTTGGGGAAATAAAAAACGCGCCCGAAGACGCGTTATGTTTTATATCAAAATAAAACTATTTTTTTCCTGACCATTCTTTCAAAGAATCTGCATTCATTTTTACGTAGTCATCGTTTTTAGCTTCCTTCGCTAAAGCAAGAGATCTTTCAGCTGTTTTTCTTGCTGCTGCATAATCGTTTAATTTAGCTTCGATCAAAGATTGTTGACGAAGTACCCAGAATTTTTCACCATTCTTTTCAGTTGATTTTTTGATCCAAGCCAATGCTTGATTCAAGTCTTTACCTTCATCCAAGTAGTATTTAGCTGCTGCAAAATATTCATCACCTGAAGGACCCTCCATTTTAGATTTGATTGCAGACATAACTGCGTCATCTGTCGAATATGTAAACGGAACTTTGACAGCTGTTTTATCCCACATGATGGCAATATTTGCACCTTTACTAGTTATATCAGTTACATCTATCGTAAAAGTTTCAAATGAAGGATTAATAGTCATAGGACGAACAACAACTTTAGTTGCAACTTCAGTTTCTTTGAAGTTAGATTCACTAAGATTACCACCCATAGTTAAATCTTTATAAAATATTACTGTCCATTCATTAGCATTTGGAATGGTATAGATAGCATATGTACCTTTGTCAAGTGTTACAGTACCGATAGTTGCTTTATCAGAGAAGGTTACTTTAGTAGCTGAATTAGCGCCAGTTCTCCATATTTTACCAAAAGGAACAAGTTCGCCAAAAATAGCACGTCCTTTCATTGAAGGTCTGGAATAATCGATGTTTACATCACCCAAACCAACACTAACTTTAAGAGTAGCCGATGGAGAAGCCGCAGGCGTTTTGATCTGAGCCTCTAATACAAAACCTGACAAAAGACAGGCCATAAATAAGAATAATCCGGAAATTAATTTCATGTATATAATTTTAGTTATAAAAAATGCAAAATTACAAAAAATGATCTTTATTAATGAGACCTTCAATTTAAAATAACGTTAAATATAAGTCTCATAAATTCTTTCAAGCTTAAGACAAATATCTTTCTGAATTGTTAATGATTCGAAAGTATTTATTTTATTCTAGCTAAATATTCCTTTACTTTGCAGCTTTTTAGAAAAGCAACTTTAAGCGTACAATGATAGCAATCAGCAATTTATATATTCAATACGGTGACAGGATCCTCTTCGATTCTATTTCCACCACTATAAATGTCGGTGAGAAAATAGGTCTGACAGGACGAAACGGCGCCGGTAAATCTACTTTGCTAAAGATTCTAGCCGGAGAGATCAACCGCTATGAAGGCATCATCGACAAACCAAAAAGCGAATCAGTAGCATACCTCCATCAGGATATTGAGATCAGTGGTGACAATAATGTTATTGAAGAAGCGCTCAAGGCTTTCGAAGAACTTAATGAAATAGAGCGTCAGATCATTAAGTGTGAAACTGATCTTGGAGTAAGAGAAGATTACGAATCTGACAGCTACTCAAACCTGATCGACAACCTCACGCATCTTACTGAACAATATGAATACAGGGGTGGTAATCAGAAAGAAGCCAATGCTGAGAAGATCCTGAAAGGTCTTGGTTTTAAGAATAATGAATTTACGAAGAAAGTAAGAGAGTTAAGTGGTGGATGGCAAATGCGGGTAGAACTTGCAAAAATGCTTTTGACCAAACCTGATTACTTGCTACTGGATGAGCCTACGAATCACCTGGATATTGAATCTATCATTTGGTTGGAGGAATTCTTAAGTGATTACAAAGGGGCTGTGGTGCTTATTTCTCACGATAAGATCTTCCTTGACAAGATCACCAAACGCACCATCGAAGTCGAACTCGGTAAGATATATGACTACCAGGCCAACTATTCCAACTACTTGATACAGCGTGTCGAAAGAAGGATAATGCTTTCTGCAGCATTTGAAAATCAACAAAAACTCATAGCACAGAAGGAAAAAACCATCGCTCGTTTCATGGCAAAGGCTACGAAAACTTCGATGGCACAATCCATGCAGAAGCAATTAGATAAAGTAGAAAGAATTGAACTCGAAGATGAAGATACTTCATCCATCAAGTTGAAATTTCCTGTTGCCCCCCGTTCAGCAGAAGTCCTCATAAAAGCTGAAAATGTTGAAAAATCATACAATGGCATAAACGTTTTTAAAGGTGTTGATTTTCATATAACACGTGGAGAAAGAGTGGCATTTGTTGGACAAAATGGTATGGGTAAATCAACCTTAGCAAAAATACTTATTGGAAAAGAGAAAGCCGACAATGGTACTGTTGTCTTAGGACCAAATACCTTACTTGGTTACTATGCACAGAATCAGACTGATGCCATGAACATGGATAAAACGCTTCTTGCAACCATGGAGGACGAGTCACCTGCTGAAATGCGGACTAAATTGAGGAGTATTCTTGGTTCATTGATGTTCAGTGGGGAAGATGTTGACAAAAAAGTAAGTGTATTGTCCGGAGGTGAACGTGGAAGACTTGCGTTAGCATTGCTATTGCTGCATCCAATTAACTTCCTGGTCCTCGATGAGCCTACGAATCACTTGGACTTAAAAGCAAAGGAAGTTCTTAAAAAAGCAATCCTTGATTATGATGGGACACTTTTGGTTATCTCGCACGACAGGTCTTTTCTCGAAGGGTTAACTGATCGCACCATAGAATTCAGAGATAATAAAACCACAGAATATCTGGGTGATATTAACTACTTCCTTGAAAAACGTAAAATGGAAACATTCCGTGAAGTGGAAGCAAGTCAAAAACAAACTGCAGCAGCAAAAGTTGCTCCACCAAAAGTTCTTGACAGCACTGAAAAGAAAGAACTTGATAAAACAGAAAAGCGCATCGCTGATTTAGAAAGAGAGATCAAACAGGTCAATGAAAAAATGGGCAAAGATGATTTTTACGGATCTTCAGATTACGAAGCTATAACTAAGAAATATCAACAATTGCAAAGCACGCTTGAGGTGGAGATGGAGAAGTGGGAAACGCTTATATAATTGTTAATTATTAATTGTTAATTATTACTTGGCGAAGATTAGAAATGGCTATAACTTACTTGAGAATAACTAAAGATTAAAAGTGAATTATTAATTCATTTGAAATCAAGCATTGCGCCATAACTAGTATGTCCTGTATTAATTTTAATTATAATTTAAAGGCAAAAATGAAATTTACTTCAAAATGAATAACGATAAATAAAAACTAAATTACCTCTTTTACAGAAAAAGCTAAAACGATAATGAGTGAATAAGCACGACAGTTCACCGACCAAAATAACAATTAACAATTAATAATTAACAACTACAACATGGCCGACAATAAAATAATCTTTACAATGACCGGAGTGAGTAAGATCATTCCACCTAATAAAGCCATTCTTAATAATATCTATCTATCGTTTTATTACGGAGCTAAAATTGGTGTACTTGGTCTGAATGGTGCCGGTAAATCTACATTGCTCAAACTTATAGCAGGAATAGATCCTAATTACAATGGTCACATCACTTTTGATAAAGATTATAAAATTGGCTATCTGGAGCAAGAACCAACACTTGATCCTGAAAAGACTGTGCTTGACATTGTGAAGGAAGGTGTGAAAGAAGTCGTCGATATACTTGCTGAATATGAAGCTGTCAATGCAAAATTTGCTGAAGAGATAACGGATGATGAGATGAATGCCTTGATAGAAAAACAAGGTGAACTAACTGAAAAGCTAGAACAAAAGGATGCCTGGAATCTGGAATACAAACTTGAGATGGCCATGGAAGCACTTCGACTTCCTGCACCTGACGCTAAGGTAAGTGTCCTTTCAGGTGGAGAACGGAGAAGGGTTGCTTTATGTAGATTGCTTCTGAGTGAACCCGATATTCTGTTATTAGATGAGCCTACCAATCACCTGGATGCAGAATCTGTTGACTGGTTGGAACAATATCTTAGAAATTTCCCTGGAACTGTTATTGCAGTAACACACGATAGATATTTCCTTGACAATGTCGCAGGATGGATTCTCGAATTGGATAGGGGAGAAGGTATTCCATGGGAAGGAAACTACAGCTCATGGTTGCAGCAAAAATCTAACAGACTTGCTCAGGAAGAGAAAACAGAATCTAAACGCAGAAAGATACTTCAGCGTGAATTAGAATGGACCAGAATGGCTCCTAAAGCTCGTCAGGCTAAATCTAAAGCACGTTTAACAGCTTATGAGAAGTTGGCAGAAGAAAGTGGAAATGAAAAGGAAGCAAAACTTGAACTTTTTATTCCACCGGGACCACGTTTGGGAGATCTTGTGATCGACTTTGAACATGTAGCTAAATCATATGGTGACAGAACATTGTACAACGATCTTACATTCAAAATTCCTAAAAATGCAGTTGTCGGAATCATAGGTCCAAATGGTGTCGGTAAGTCCACTATGTTCCGTATGATCACCGGTCAGGAGCAACCTGATTCAGGAAAGGTCATCATTGGTGACTCTGTGAAAATCGCTTATGTAGATCAGTCTCACGAAGATCTCAAACCGGAGAAAAGTGTCTATGAAGTGCTTTCCGGAGGTTTAGATAATTTGTTGGTCAATGGCTTGAGTGTTAATGCCAGAGCTTACATTAGTAAGTTCAACTTTAATGGAACAGATCAAAGCAAAAAAGTAGGTGTATTATCAGGAGGAGAAAGAAACAGATTACATCTTGCCATGGCATTGAAGGATGGTGGTAATGTGATCCTATTGGATGAGCCTACGAATGATATTGATATAAATACACTTAGGGCTTTAGAGGAGGCTATAGAGAATTTTGCCGGGTGCGTACTTGTTATTTCACACGATAGATGGTTTATAGACAGATTGGCAACGCACATTCTTGCATTTGAGGATGAAGGCGCCTATTTCTTTGAAGGCAACTATTCTGATTACGAGGAGAATAAGAAGAGTAGATTGGGAGAGCAGAAGAAGAAGTCGAAGTTTAAGAACCTTTTGTCTATCTAGTAAAATTAGAAGTTAGAAATTAGAAGTTAGAAGTTAGAATGAGCGACTAGATCCAAAAGTATCTAAAATGATGAATGGTTAGCACCGAAGAAAAATATTAATTGTTTGGTCAAAATAAATAAAAGTATTATTTTTACTTATCAAATAACCCAAACAATTCATCATGTATTCAGACTTAAAAATCCGTACTAAGGATTTCTCAATTTCAATTATTGGAATTGTAGAAAAACTTCCTTTTTCTATACCTTGTAAAATTATAGCATATCAACTTATGAAATCCGGGACCTCTGTTGGAGCAAATTACAGAGCTGCCTTAAGATCAAGAAGTGATAGAGAAATGATCTCAAAACTAAATATTGTGCTAGAAGAAGTAGATGAGGTTTGTTATTGGTTAGAAATAATAAAAGCTAAAAATTACTTTCAATCAGAAGAATTGGAATTAAATCTAAAGGAATCCAATGAATTAACAGCAATCTTTGTTACATCACTTAGAAAATTAAATTATAAAGAACAAATGAAAAAATTAAATAAGTAAATTTCAATCGAAGTGAATCATTCTAATTTCTAACTTCTAATTTCTAATTTAAAAGATGTCCAAAAAAACACTACTCATTCTCGCAGCCGGCATGGGATCCCGATACGGAGGCCTTAAACAACTTGATGGTCTTGGACCAAATGGTGAGACGATCATAGATTATTCTGTGTATGATGCCATTCAGGCAGGTTTCGATAAACTGGTATTTGTGATCAGACCACATTTTGAGGAAGAATTCAAATCAAAAGTTTCTTCAAAATATACTTCACTTGCGGAAGTAGTTCATGTACATCAGGAAGTTGATTCTCCGATAGCGGGTATTGATACTTTTCCAGAGAGAGAGAAGCCTTGGGGCACAGGACATGCAGTTTTAGTGTGTGAGTCAGTGATCCATGAGCCATTTGCAGTTATAAATGCAGATGATTATTATGGAAAAGAGGCATTTGTCCAAATGGCAGATTTTCTTGACAATAGGATCTCTGAAAATAAAAATTCTCTAATTGGGTATAAATTAGGTAATACACTTTCTGAGAATGGTCATGTATCAAGAGGTGTTTGTCAGGTCAATGATGAACTTCAATTAGTAGAAGTCAATGAACGAACCAAGATAGCACGGGAGAATGGGACGATTTATTATCATGATGGTGATCAAAAATACCCACTATCAGAGGAAAGTTATGTTTCAATGAACTTTTGGGGATTCCATCCTGACCTTTTCCCAATGTTTAGAAAGGGTTTCTTAGACTTTGTCAATTACAGCCGACCGACTGAAAAACAGGAGTATTTTATTCCTTTGGTTGTAGATTATTTGATTAAATCAGGCCGCTCTGAATTTGAAGTTATTCCATCCAACAGCACATGGATAGGTGTCACATATCAGGAGGATCGTCAGCCGACGGTGGATAAATTTGCGGAAATGGGGGAGAGAGGAGATTATCCGGAGAAGCTTTTCTAAAAGTTTAATTTTTCAGAGGTTTTATTTTGGATGAAATTCATTTCTTGCAAAATTTATAGAGTAATTTTCCCAAACTTTGGCATTGTTTATTGCTGGCCACACCTCCTTTGGTTCATTCACGAAAGTCCACATTTCCGTATGTTTTTCGTTCATAAATTTTTCAGAAACACATCTTTCCAGCATTAATTTCAAAGGATCATAGTAGTTATTTGTATTCAAAATGATTATTGGCACATTAAGTATGCCGAGCCTTTTTAAGGTAATGGCTTCCAATAATTCTTCCAAAGTACCACTGCCTCCCGGCAAAGCAATAAGACCATCAATATTCAAGAGAAACTTTGCTTTCCGCTCATGCATCGTATCTACATATTCAAAGTCAGTAACCATCTTATGTCCCCATTCTACATCATTCATAAAGTTTGGCATTATGCCTTTTATTTTGCCTCCATGATTTAAAACTGTATCAGCCAGATGACCCATCAGACCGGTAGAGCCACCACCAAATACAAAATCTACACCATTATTGAGTAGATCGATGGTCATTTCTTCTGTAGCTTTAAAAAAACTTTGATCTATTAATGCACTTGAAGCACAGTAAACACATATTTTCATTACTTATATTTAAATTCGTATAAAATTGAGTTTATAAATTCAATTTACCAAATAGTGCAAAAAAAAACAGTAGAAGAATTTCTCTTCTACTGCCTTATATTATGTTGCATGAAACTTATTCAATGACCAATCTTAAAATCTCAAACCAATGGTTGCCTGATAAAGCACATTTTTGTATCTAGGAGTATTAGAACCGGGTTCACCATTTTTGGAGACATCCCATGCTGCTCTTGCCCCGATAACTATATTATTCACATTGATGTCAACGCCACCAGTCAGCCCAAAGATGTTTTTCTTAATATCATCGTTTTTGAACTCGTCTTCCTGATCTACGCTGACTCCAGGACCATTAAATTCATCCTTTTGTTTAAGAAGATATGAATATTGTGGTCCTCCAAGAATTGTAATAAAATTTGTTGGCTTAATGGCCAATAAAATTGGTACATCTAGAAAAGTAGAAGTCCTTGTAAAAGAATATTTAGTTCCTAAAAAAGAACCATCACCCTTAAATCCTTTTTGAGAGTATAGTAAAGCTGGCTGTATCCCAATCAAAGCTCCTAATGGCATATTCAAGAACACTCCGCCTACAAAACCAAGTTTTGGATCAGCTACAAAATTATCACCTTGTTCATCATAAACATTAGATAAATTACCACCTGCTTTGATGCCGATAGAAAACCTTTCTCTTAAATCCTCATTCGAATCCTGAGCAAAGATGTTGGCATTAAATACTGTTATCACTAATATCGCAAAAATAAATTGTTTCATTTTCAATTCTGTTTAATTTTAAATTAAATATAAATTATCATTTAAAAATATATGATTTAAGGTTTGTTTCCTCTAATCACACTCAATAATATGGATATGGCTGCTATCACTAAAAGTAAGTGAATAATAGCTCCGGCTTGATATCCAATAAATCCAATTGCCCAACCAATGATCATGATCACTGCAATGATATATAATATGCTTCTCATCGTTAATTATTTTTAATTCGTTATTAATAGTGTGGATTAAATAAATTAATATTCAATCAATATAAATTCAACTTGAAAGGGAATTAAAAAATAATGGATCCTTACTTTTTAAAAAATGCAAAATTTGCATGCATACTATTTCAAACTAATAAAATAATTTATTAGTTCAATAACTATTAATAAATTTCTAAAATAGTAGAAATAATTAGGCGTATTTGAGCTATTTATACAAGCCTGATGGAGCAGAAAAACTTTAAAAATTTCATAAATAAATTACCAGGCTATTTATCCAAAGCTTGCAGTATATCTGCCTTTAAGTCGTTGAGATTTTCGATGCCTGTAGACATTCTGACTAAACCGGGAGTAATTCCTATTTCTTTTCTTTTGTGAATTGGAATATTTCTGTGTGAGGATGAATCAGGATGCAATATTAGTGTATCCAAATCGCCTAAAGTAGGAGCGTGAGTTATTAATTGCAGCGCATTCATAAATTTTTTGGCTCCCTTGAGACCTCCCTTCACCTCGAAGCTCATTAATGGTGCATGGTTCGACATTTGATCAATAGCCAATTTATGAAATGGATGATCTGAGAGTGAAGTATGATTCACCCTTTTTACTTTGGGGTGTTGCGATAAAAATTCTGCCAGAGCATTTGCATTGCTGCATTGTCTTTCCATCCTTAAATGCAATGTTTTCAAGCCTATATAAGTAAGCCATGCTTCGAATGGTGAGCAATTCGTACCCAGTAAGCGCATATTCTTCAAAATGTCACCATTCATCTTTGAAGTATGTGTACTCACTATACACCCTGCTATGCTATTTCCATGACCGGCTAGATATTTAGTTGTACTATAAATCACATAATCCACACCCAGGCTTAAGGGTTGTTGCAAATAAGGCGTACTAATCGTATTATCGCACACTGTGATAATCTTATTTTTTTTACAAAAACTTGCAAGTTTTTTAATATCAACACAATTCAAAAGGGGATTTCCAGGAGTTTCAAAATAAACTGCTGTAATTTTACTTTTCAATTGCAATTCATTCAGTGCATCCGTATCATTAAGATCTGCATAAAGCAGCGTAAATCCAATCTTTTTGCTGATTGAAACCAGCAATTCTGTACTGCCACCATAAAGCCCATCAGGTGTCACAAGAACATCTCCAGAGTTTAATAGTTCGATCATCAATGTTGAGATCGCAGACATTCCGGAAGAGGTCATAATTGCCTTGACGTCTTTTTTTAATGAACCTTTTTCTAACAATGCTATCTTTTCTTCCAAAGCTTGCACTGTAGGATTGCCATACCTGGAATAAACAAAGCCTTCCTTTTTGCCTTCAAAAATATCTATACTATGCTCCAATGACTCCATCTCATAAGAGGAAGTAGCATATATTGGCAATGTATGAGGCTTATCAGATGGCACTTTATACATTTCTGCTACAGCATATGATTCATTCGAAAACTTCACTTTGGATTTTTTTGATGACATTTGTACTTTATTTTAACTTAAAATATTTTTAAAGGTAGATATTTATCTGCTATGAGAAACAAAAATACATGAGCGAAGAGCAAGAATATATAGACAGTGAAGCGGAGCAAGGAGAAGAATTATACCTGCATTATTCATTTACTGTTGACAAAAAGCAAGGTCCTATCAGGATAGATAAGTTTCTGATGGATAAAATGCAACAAGTCACCAGGAACAGACTTCAGAACGGAATAAGAGCCGGAAGTGTGCTAGTAGACGGCAAAACAATAAAGCCAAATTATAAAGTAAGACCTCTGGAAGTCATTGAAATTGTTCTTCCACAAGCCCCAACAGATGCTTATAGGGTAGAACCTGAAGAAATGGATCTTAATATTGTCTACGAAGATGCTGATGTAATGGTGATAAATAAACCGGCAGGGTTGGTGGTTCATCCGGGACTTGGAAACAAATCAGGAACCTTAGTAAATGGCCTCGCTCATTATTTTCAACATGTGCTTCCTATCAAAGCAGGGAATAATAATGACAGACCTGGACTTGTGCACCGCATAGACAAAGACACAACAGGCCTTTTAGTCATAGCAAAAAATGAATACGCAATGACACATTTGGCTAAGCAATTCTTCGATCATTCTGTTACAAGAGAATATACTGCTTTAGTATGGGGAGATTTAGAACCAGCCGAAGGAAGAATAGAAGGGAACCTTGCACGAAACCCTTCTAACAGAATGCAAATGATCGTTTTTGAAGATGGTATCACCGGTAAGGAAGCTGTGACAAATTACAAGACGATGGAGTCATTCTACTATACAAGTCTTGTGAATTGCATTCTTGAAACAGGTAGAACTCATCAGATCAGAGCCCACATGACATATTTGGGACATCCTTTGTTCTCAGATGCACGCTATGGTGGCGATAAGATTTTAAAAGGAACAATCTTTACAAAATACAAGCAGTTTGTGGATAATTGCTTCAAAATATGCCCACGACAAGCATTACATGCAAGAACATTGGGTTTTGAGCATCCAGTTACCGGAAAACGATTAAATTTTGAATGTCCAATTCCAGATGATTTTGAGCAATTGATAGATAAGTGGAGAAAGTATTTGATGAGTAGGAAGATTGAGGAATAATTGTTAGTTGTTATTTATTAATTATTATTTGGGGGATTTTCAATAAATTTAAATAGTTTTTATAGATTTTTATTTCTCCGGGATCAGCGAATTTTGTATTTGATAAAGAATAATAATCGGTAATTATTTCAGCCTGTTGTTCATAGTTAATTCTCTTAATTTGTCTCGACATAACGATGTTCTCTAGTGAATGGACTCCGCCATAGTTATATCCTGGATTACTATTCTGAGCAAGAAGTGCCCTTATGATATAAACTGAACCAAATCGCTGGTATTGCCAACAATGTGAAGCTTCATGTATCAAGAGTTCTCCAGTGATTTTTCTATTAAAAAAAATGGTATTAAACCCAACGAATGCCATTGCAACATCACTAAAATAATGTTTATAAAGATCAAGTGAAATAGTATTTAAATTAATGGAATCATTAAAGACACTTTTGATAATATTCTTTTCTTCATGATTTAATGGTCTGTTTTTCCAATGAATGAAGTCAATTATCGTTTGAAATAATTCAGGAATTGCCAGTATATCCAGAATGTAGAATACAAATTCATAGGACCAAACAATTACTCCAATACCTGAATAACGATAGTGAACTAATAATTCATGCTTATTAAACAAGAGCTGAAATAAGACTATAAAATGTTTAAAAAACCTCCAAATTCTAAGAGGGTAGGAGGTTAGCAAATACAAAAGTCGATGCCCGAGCAATATTATTTTCTGAAGCAGCTGTTTCAATTTATTTAATTGTAAGAAATTGATTTGACAGGAGAAATCCTTGCCACTAAGGAAGAGGGTATAACCAGGAATAACATGATTATGAGTAAGGTGCAGATATTAATCAACAATATACTTTGTATTGAAAATTCTATAGGCGCTATTGATAAATAATAATCTGCCTCATTAAGCTTAATAACTTTAAAATGGTATTGAATCCAAGCCAATCCTAATCCGACAATATTACCCCACAATAAACCAAAAAATATTATGCGGGCTGATTGAAGTAAAAATATATTCCTTAATGGTCCGTTTCTCATTCCTAATGTCTTTAGAATTCCAATCATCTTCAACCTGTTTAAAATGAAGATAATGAGCACTGTTGCCATATTGATAAGACACACAGCGATCATCAGACCTAATATAACCACTTCATTGTAATCTTGCAGTTGGAGCCATTCAAATATGCCTGGAAATTTATTTCTGATAGTAGTACTAAAGACGTCAGCAGGTAACATCTCATTATACAGATAATCATTAATAATTTCGAGGTCGTTGAGGTTTTGTACAAATATTTCATACCCGGAAAACTGAACAGGAGTCCAATTTAATAAGTCCTGGAGGACAGATGCATCGCAAATGGCAAACTTTCTGTCATATTCTTCAAGACCTGTTTTGTAAACACCTACTATTTCAAATTTTCTGCCTATTTGTGAACCTCCAACCACAAAATATACAACTATTTCATTTCCGGTTGCTAGTTTTAACCTGCTTGCGGTCGTTTGACTAATGATGATAGTTCGTCCTGTGGAGTCATTTATAAGCTTTCCAGTGCCTGATACTAGGTATTTATTGACAAAAGAAGTATCAAAATCTGAAGCTACACCTTTGAGCACTAGTCCTTCAATTTGATCTTGAGCAGATAAAATGCCAGGCAATTGGACGAAACCTTGCAAATGACTAACTCCACCTTCTGTAGTTCTTTCAGACTTTCCCAGATAGACGCGACCACCGAAAATAGTCCGGTCTTCTGTATAAGCCACAGACTTAATACGCAAAATAGAATCAATAAGGCCCGGTGAAAGGACTAGTGGTTTGGGTTCAAGTGCTTGATTATACTCAGGAGCATTGAGATGAATATGACCCCAGAAATCAAATACTTTGGATTTAATTTGATTCTTAAAGCCCATAACCAGGCAAGTAGTGAGCAACATTACTGACAGGCTGAGCGCCACTGAAACAATGGCCAATTTAACAATAAAAGAAGCAAAAGCACTGTTTTCATGCTTATTGATCCTTGAGGCTATAAAGTAACTTAGATTCAAATCTTTTAAATAATTAACAGGCAAATCTACAATTTGATACATTTGCAAAAGATTAATACTTTGAATTTTGTAAAAATAAATTCAGGGAATACAACAAAAGCCATACAAAAAACATGAATTTTATAGAAGAACTGAAGTGGAGAGGTATGCTCCAGGATAGCACTCCCGGTGTAGAAGACTTATTTAAGGAAGGCCCGGTGACGGGATATATTGGTTTTGACCCAACTGCTGCTTCGCTAACCATTGGCAATTTTGTCCAGGTGATGTTATTATCATTTTTTCAAAGGACCGGCAACAAGCCAATCGTCCTCATGGGTGGTGCTACAGGCCTAATCGGGGATCCTTCTTTTAAAGACAATGAAAGAGTGCTCAAGACAGCCGAAGAAGTGCAAATTAATATTGATAAGCAAATGCTTCAGTTTAGGAAGTTATTGAATTTTGATGGACCTAACGGAGCCGTTTTTGTCAACAATTACGACTTTTATAAAGAAATGAATGTGTTGACTTTCTTACGTGATGTAGGAAAGACACTGACTGTCAATTATATGGCGAGCAAGGAATCTGTAAAAAAGCGCATGGAGACGGGGATTAGCTTTACAGAGTTCAGCTATCAGTTGCTTCAGGGTTATGACTATCAGGTCTTATATGATAAATATGGCTGCAAGATACAGATGGGTGGATCAGATCAATGGGGCAATATCACTGCCGGAACAGAATTTATCCGTAGAAATGTAGGTGGAAAAGCCTATGCTGCCACCACACCTTTGCTTACCAAGGCAGATGGACAGAAATTTGGTAAATCTGAAACTGGAAATATATGGTTGGATCCTGAAATGACCAACGCTTATCAGTTTTATCAGTTTTGGTTGAATAGTAATGATGCGGATGTTCCTAAGTTACTGAGATACTTTTCTTATAAAACAAAAGAGGAAATAGAAGCGCTTGATCAATTGCTGCAGACAGATCCAAATGAAGCCAAAAGAACACTTGCCGAAGAATTGACTGCAAGAGTGCATAGTGCAGAGGATATGGATTCAGTAAAAAAGGTTTCCTCCTTGTTATTTGGAAAAGGATTTGACGAGACTGCTGTTAAGTCACTGGATATTTCAACCATCAATTTGCTGAAGGGAGAATTACAAGTAGTTCAATTACCGATGGAAAAATGGAATTCAGGTAGTTTAATTGTTGACATTCTAACAGAAGATGCCAAAATATTTGCTTCTAAAGGTGACGCCAAACGCGCTATACAGGGCAATGCACTTCAAATCAATAGAGTTAGAATTTCAGAGCTAAGTTCGGTAACTTCATCTGATCAGATCTTTGCAAATAAATATGTATTTGTGGAAAATGGGAAGAAGCAGAAGGTGCTGGTGGAGTTGATTTAAAGAAGGTGAGAGTGTGAAGAACTGAGAAGGTGAGAAGGAAGGCAAAGCGAACAGGGAGAAGCGAGTGGCGAACAGTGAGAGCTGGCGGAATAGCATAATTTAAACTTGCAGCGATCTTTTTAATAATCTGACTTAATATTTATGGGATAAAAAATTAGAAGGTAGAAATTAGAAGTTAGAATGACGCTCCATAGGTTATTACCGATTTCCGATTACCGATTATCCATTCCTCATTTCTCAATGATTCTTATTCAAAATCTACAGTTAGACAGTTTGAATTTTGCTCCTGATAAAAAAAATATTTAACAATTAACAATTAACCACTACCTTCGTGTCATCTTATTGGGGTGCTGACCTTCTGTCGGCTGAGATAATACCCATTGAACCTGCCAGGGTAATGCCGGGAAGGGATGGAAATTTGTGAATAGATGCTGCTGTGAACCCCTTATGGCAGTTTTCATAAATTATTTTTCAATGTTAAATTTTAAATTTTTGTACATCAGAGCAATGTTGCTCATGGTAACTTTCTTATTTTGGAATTCATCTTACGCTCAGGAATTAAAGGTGATTGTAAGAGATGCTGAAGGTAAACCATTGCCGGCTGCTTCAGTCAGTATTTCCAATAAAAAAGCTATCACGGATCAAAGTGGTCAAATTATCTTTAACAAGGTTGAATATCCGGCTAAACTTATGGTTTCCTATGTTGGGTTTATATCCATTGATACCGCGCTATCCGGTATAGTTTCCGAAGTTAGATTTCGACTAAGGGAAAGTTCCACAATGCTTGAAAATTCATTGGTTATAGCCTCCTGGGCGCCTGACAATGGAAGCGTTACGCAAAAAACGATTAAGAAAACCGATTTCTATTTAAATTCTCCGAGTGACATGCCTGCATTACTTGAGAATTTACCCGGATCAGTTTCTACATCTGATGCTGGAAATGGCATCGGTTATTCCGGTATTCGCATCCGAGGAAGTGACCAATCGAGGATCAATGTCATGATCGATGGCGTTCCTGTGAATGATGCAGAATCTCAAAATGTTTTCTGGGTGGATCTTCCTGATCTTATTGAAGATGTTGAAATGGTGCAAGTACAACGCGGTGTGGGAGTGTCAACTTCCGGTCCGGGAGCATTTGGTGCCAATATTAATCTGCAGACAGGCAAGCTATCTGATGACATGGGTGTATCTGCCAATGCCGGTTATGGCTCCTTTAACAGCCAAAAATATGGTCTTGCTTATAGTACCGGCAGAT
Organism: Candidatus Brachybacter algidus; assembly: GCF_016707225.1. Classification (NCBI taxonomy): domain Bacteria; kingdom Pseudomonadati; phylum Bacteroidota; class Saprospiria; order Saprospirales; family Saprospiraceae; genus Candidatus Brachybacter; species Candidatus Brachybacter algidus. The sequence goes on from NZ_JADJID010000001.1 coordinate 1,325,059, forward strand.
TCGGCAAATATTTCAATATGAAATTAAGAGGAAGCAGGATCACCAGCGATGGTTATATTGACAGAGCCACGTCTGATCTATGGGCAGGTTCTGTTCAAACCCAGTTTAAAAAAGACAAATTGACGCTTGCTGCCAATATTTATTGGGGAAAAGAGCGGACTTATCAGGCATGGAATGGCATGCCTATACAATATTATCTCACAGATAATAAATCAACTTACAACTCAGCAGGATTGAAGAGTAATGGTACCTTTTTTGATGATGAAACAGACAATTATAGCCAATTGTACAGCAGAATCATTGGAACATACGATTTTAAAAAATCTTCCTTAAAATTAACTTTTTACAATACACTGGGTAAAGGCTACTACAATCAATATCGGGAAGAAAACATCAATGACTATTTTGAGGATGTGGAATTTCAGGATGTAAGCCTGGTCAGAGAGCGATGGTTGGACAATGATTTATTGGGTATCAATTTATTATATGGTTTTAAAGCAAATAAATGGAATATACAAATAGGCGGAAATGCCCAAAATTATGCCGGAAAACATTATGGAATAATTAAGACCATCGAACAAATAAATGTTTGGAAGCCAAGAGAATACTATTCGAATGAAGCAAATAAATTTGAGAGTAGTGTCTTCCTAAAAGGGGAAAAGAGATTTAATAATATTAGTGTTTTAGCAGATTTTCAGGGCCGAAATATTAAATATGAATACGAAGGTTTAAATACTACCAATGACCTTACTCAATTGAGTAAAAGCTATACCTTTTTTAACCCAAAATTAGGGTTATCATATTACTTGAATGAGATCAGTAGCTTTTATTTATATGGCGGTGTTGCACATAAAGAACCAAATAGAGATGATTTTACAGATGCTGCGCCCGGAAAGTTGCCAAATCCTGAAAGATTGATCAATTCAGAAATTGGATACAGATATACTGCAAATAAATTCCAACTTACGTTCAATCAATATACTATGTGGTACAAAGACCAATTGGTGCTTACCGGTAAGATCAATGATGTAGGCGCATATACAAGGTTTAATGTGGACGAAAGCTATCGAATAGGCGTTGAGTTGGATTTTAAATATAAAATTTCTGATTGGGTGTCATTGAATTCAAATCTCGCATTGAGTAAAAACAAGATCCCTGACTTTACAGAATTTATCGATGCAAGTGCCATTGTAAATGGTGAATTTGAATATCTCGATCAGGAAGCTAGATCTCTTGGAACAACTGATATTTCATTTAGTCCGAAGGCTATCTTTTTTGGACAAATTAGTTTTAATCCTTTCTCCACAACTCAAAATTTATTCAAAAGAGCAGCTTTATCTTATAATTACAAATATGTCAGCAGCCAGTATTTAGACAACACTTCTAATGAATTTGCACAATTGGATGGTTATACCTTGCATGGTTTTTCAATTCAAGTGCCTTTCAAATTTAAAAAGACGGGATTAACTCTTGATTTCCGATTGGATAATGCATTTGATAAAATATTTGTCAATAATGGATGGATTTACAGATTTAAAGCAGGTGGATATGATGCATCCGAAGGGGATCCTACGGTTCAGAAAGAAGGTGGTGACTATTTTAGCGCTGTTGGATATTTTCCACAAGCGGGAAGGCGATTTTATGTTGGATTAAAATTTACTCTATAATTTAATAGGGTTGGCCTTTCGACCAACCCTTGCGGGACACGCTCTTACAGAGCTAGAAATAAGAAAGGCTTCGAAATTATTCGGAGTTTTTCTTTTTAGGTTAGGCAGGTATAATTATATAACTTTACGATGCATTATTTCATATTTAAAATGACTCTATGAAGTTTTTAGTTGGCTTAAAATTCAGATATACAATTATTCTTTTTGCTTTATTTGTCGTTGTTTCAAATTCGAGGGCAAATGCAATAAAGGATTTTAATATTATACCACAGCCAGTCAGGATTTCTGCAGGGTCAGGAGTTTATGATTTTAGGACTGTTCAAAATTTTACCTTTTCTAAAACACCGAAGATAGATCCAATGCTGGATTTCAATAAGTGGTTAGAAAAGTATTTTGAGATAAAATTATTAAAGTCTACTGGTAATCAAAATCCTATCCAATTTATTCAATCTGATACGTTCACTCACGCAGATGCTTATCACCTGATCATATCCAAAGAAAAAATTACCATTATTTACAAAGAAGAGCGGGGGGCATTTTACGCAACCCAAACATTAAAGCAACTCTTTCCAATAGAAAATAAAGATATTAGCAAAAACAGAAATGTCAAGCTTGAAATACCTTGCGGTGAAATTTATGATTACCCCAGATTCTCTTACCGTGGAATGCACATGGATGAATCAAGGCACTTTTTCGGTCTTGCCGCAGTCAAAAAATACATAGATATGCTTGCCTTTCAAAAAATGAATTATTTTCATTGGCACCTTACAGATGATCAGGGATGGAGGATCGAGATCAAAAAATACCCTAAATTAACGACAATTGCAAACTGCAGGAAGGAAACCAGAATAGGGCATTACAGTGACAGGCCAATAGAATATGATGGTAAAAAATATTGTCATTTCTATACGCAAGAAGAGGCCAAAGAGATAGTTCGATACGCTTCAGAGAGGTTTATCACTGTCGTTCCGGAGATAGAAATGCCGGGACATGCCACAGCTGCCTTATCTGCTTATCCGGAATATGGATGTACAGGGAAAACAATCGAGGCGTCTACGACATGGGGTGTATTTGAAGATATTTTCTGCCCAAAGGAGGAAACATTTACTTTTCTGAATAATGTACTGGATGAGATCATGGCGATATTTCCATCTAAAATGATCCATGTAGGTGGGGATGAAGTTCCAAAAAAGCAATGGAAAGAAAGCAAGTTTTGTCAAGATTTGATAAAAAAAGAAAAGTTGAAAGACGAACATGGGCTTCAATCATATTTCATCAAAAGAATCGAAAAGCATATCAATTCAAGAGGAAGAATCATGATCGGCTGGGATGAAATCCTGGAAGGGGGATTGGCTCCAAATGCTGTGGTAATGTCTTGGAGAGGTACAGCTGGAGGAATGGAAGCAGCTAATCAGAATCATGAAGTGGTGATGACTCCGGGTTCACATTGTTACTTTGATCAATATCAATCAAAGAATGCCGGAGAGCCAATTGCTATCGGTGGATTCCTGACATTAAAGAAAGTGTATACATTTGATCCAATCCCTTCTAAGTTGCCAATTGAAAAGCAAAAATACATTTTAGGAGGCCAAGCAAATCTATGGGCCGAATATATTGCTACTCCTGAACACTTGCAATACATGGCTTATCCCAGATCCTTTGCACTTGCAGAGGCCTTGTGGTCGCAAGAGTCAACCAAAAATTACAATAATTTTCTGTCAAAATTGACCCGGCAAATTTCCAGGCTGGATGCATGGGAAATAAATTATGCAAAACATTTCTTTTCACTGGATATTAATACCATTCAAAATGCAGGTAATTTATTAGCCAATATCACATCAGATGCCCCAAAAAATATGCTGCAGTATAGGATAAGTAAGAACAAATCGAATACAGCATGGTTACCATTCACTGAACCTGCTGGGTTATCTGAATCCGGCACTATTGAGGCGAGATTAGTTGATACTACAAATGATCAAATTTATTCTACAATAAGGAAAGAATTCAATATTAATCTGGCAAGTGGAAAGGAAATTCAACTAACAAATGAACCTAATGAAAAATATAATTCAGGAGGTAAGTCAGCCTTAGTAAATGGCATGATTGGAGCGAATGATAATTATGGTGGTGATGAATGGTTGGGCTTTTTAGGAAAAGATCTGGAAGCAATTATAGATTTGAACGAAAGTAATGCTTTACATCATGTAGAACTGAGATTTTACAATGCAAATGGTCAATGGGTCTATGGACCTCGATCAATTGAAGTATTTGGAGCAAACGAAAAAGACCAATGGGTAAAAATTGAAAAGTCTGCTGAGCAAACTGAAAATGATAAAATCATAAAAGCTAAGATCTATCTCAATGGATCATCTTATCGATATATAAAAATATTGGCCAAAAGGCACGGTATCATTAAAGATGGTTTGCAAGGAGCTGGAAATGAAGCCTGGTTATTCTGTGATGAGATTGTTGTCGATTAAGATGAATTTAGATGTATTAGCCAGTCCGCTCGAAAGAATTTCTAACCAATTATTTACGAAGAAAAGGGTTAACATATTTATCAAACGCGACGATCTGATTCATCCGGTCATCGAAGGCAACAAATTTAGAAAGCTTAAATACAATATAGAGGAAATAATAAAAGGACAATTTAAAGTCATTGAAACCTTTGGTGGAGCCTATTCCAACCACCTTTTGGCAGTCAGTCAGGCAGGAAAATATATTAATATTCCTACGATCGGTTATGTAAATGCTGCTTATGCAGATCCCAATAATCATACTTTAAAAGCTTGTGCTGATAATGGCATGGAGTTGAGATATTTCGACAAAGTAACTTTTAAAAAGATGTTGGAAGAGGGTAGAGGGATTGAAAATAATTCCTACTTTCTTCCTGAAGGCGGTTCTAATGAGGAAGCGCTGAAAGGAACTTCAGAAATTGTTACTGAAATTATATTGCAATTGCCTGGTGTTTCTCACATAGTATGTCCCTTAGGCACTGGAGGAACGATAGCCGGAATGATAACCAACGATAATAAACATTTAAAAATAATAGCAGTTCCGGTATTAAAGATGGATGCTGTTTCTCATTTACAAAATAAATTCAACCAATTAGATTTTGATGATTTAGAGATCTGGCCTGACTGTCATTTTGGAGGTTATGCAAAGATTCAACCTGAGTTGATTGATTTTATCAAGACATGGTATGATGATACCAATATCGTGATCGACCCCATATACAATGGGAAGGCACTTTATGGATTATTCGATAAGATAAATAATGATCACTTTCCTGAAGGTTCCAATATCGTTTATGTGCATACGGGTGGTAGTCAGGGTATTTATGGGATGAATGAGCGGTTTGGATTAAAATTACCTGTAAAATGAAACAATTAAAAACAGAATAAATGAAAGAATGGAGCATAAAGTAACACCAAAAATTCGTGTTAGATGCGAAGCATCATTAGTGAAATTAGTGGCAAGAAGAAAAAAGATTAAATTGCAAGTAGATCAAATAAACATATAAAATTCACAAAGTTTTTATTTGCCATGAATTACACGAATTTTCACGAATAAGCCATAAATTGGATGACATTACTTTGCTTATTGAGCCTAAATAATCCTGTAACAGACTATAAATTCGTGTTAGATGCGAAGCATCATTAGTGAAATTAGTGGCAAAAGAAAAAAGAATAATATCAAGTAGATCATGTAAACATATAAAATTCACAAAGTTTTTTTTTGCCACGAACTACACGAATTTTCACGAATAAGCCATAAATTGGAGGACATTACTTTGCTTATTGAGCCTAAATAATCCTGTAACAGACTATAAATTCGTGTAAGATGTGAAGCATCATTAGTGAAATTAGTGGCTAAAAGAAAAAGGAAATTACAAGTAGATCTTGGATAAATATAAATTCTTAAAGCTATTATTTGTCACGAATTACACGAATTTTCACAAATGAATATTTGTTAAAAATATCATTCAATATTTAGCAGACTCCGGAATATTTATTTTAAAGAACTACTCTTCTATATTGTAATGTTGGCTCTCCAAAGTTGACTATAAGACCCAACTTAAGACCAGAAACTTTTAGATAATTAATTGTCTGAGCATAAAAATCACTTCTTATTTCAGATACACTCTTAATTTCAAGAATGATCTTATCCATTACAACAAAATCAGCAAAGTAACTATGAGGTAAAATCACTCCTTTGTATTTTATTGAAAACTCTTTCTCTCGGCTGAAAGGGATTTTTGCCTTTTCTAATTCAATTACTAAAGCGTCTTTGTAAACTATTTCCTTAAAACCTCGACCAAGTATTCTATGAATAGTCATACAATTCCCAATAATTTGGAAACATTCATCTTTGAAAATTAAATCCTTCATGGGTGTGAAGTTTAAAATGATAAAATATTAATCGTTTCTAAATAAGATAAATTTAATCTTACAACAACATCGTCACCGGATTCTCCATATAACCCTTAAAAGTCTGCAAGAATTTTGCTCCTACAGCGCCATCTACAACTCTGTGATCACACGACAAGGTGACTTTCATAGTGTTGCCGGCTACGACAGCGCCATTTTTCACTACAGGTTTCGCAACAATGGTTCCTACTGCAAGAATACAAGCATCCGGAGGATTGATAATAGCAGTAAATGCTTCAATGTCAAACATACCAAGATTAGAGATCGTGAATGTGTTGCCTTGCATCTCATCCAAACCAAGTTTTTTGTCTTTAGCCTTACCTGCAAGTGTCTTAACTTCTGAATTAATCTCTGAGAGTGATTTAAAATTGGCATTTTTAACCACAGGAACTAACAAACCTTCACCTACTGCAACCGCCACACCAATATTTACGACATAATTCTCACGAATAAAATCATTCATCCATGAAGAATTTACTTGAGGATGCTTGACAAGTGCTAATGATACAGCTTTTATAACTAGATCATTGTATGATATTTTGACTTCTCCTCCCTTATTCAGAGCTTCTCTGGCTTGCATCGCTGCCTCCATATCCACTTCAAGTGTAAGATAGAAGTGGGGTGCTGTAAACATACTTTCACCAAGTCGTCTAGCTATTGTTTTTCTGATCTGGGTTAGTGGATAGTCTTTGTATGCTTCACCGGATGTATTTATGGTGCGACTAGGAACAGAAGCTGCTGATGGTTGTTCAGAGTATGTTTCAATATCATGCTTAATGATTCTGCCACCATCTCCAGAGCCATGAACTTTAGATATGTCTATTCCTTTGTCACTTGCAATGGCTTTAGCTAAAGGACTTGCTTTGACACGGCTATCTGCGGATGAAGGGGTTTCATTCTTTTTATCTTCTTCTTTTGGCTGAGTTTCTTCTGCAGAGTCAGGCTTTTCTTGTGCAGACGCTGTATCCGCTTTAGTCTGCTCAGTAGCTGGCATATTACTTGCACCATTACCGGAGAGTAATCCGGAAATATCTTCTCCATCTTTTCCGATTATGGCAAGCAATGCGCCGACAGCAATTGTTCCTTCAGGAACACCAATATGCAATAATGTACCCTCATAAAAGCTCTCTAACTCCATCGTAGCTTTATCTGTCTCTACTTCTGCCAAGATATCGCCGGGACTAACTTTATCACCAACTTTTTTCAACCAACCAACTATATTTCCCTCTTCCATAGTATCACTAAGGCGGGGCATCATTATTACTTCAGCCATTTCAAATTTATATATAGCCCAAAAATAGACTTTTTAACACAATTGACAAATCTAAGTCTAAATTATGTGGAATAAGTTTTAGGATTCTGTCTTTTTTAAAAAATTAAAAAAGCCGCTGGTAAAATAACCAACGGCTTTGGGGTGAATGAGGGGTCTCGAACCCCCGACCTTCGGTACCACAAACCGACGCTCTAACCAACTGAGCTACAATCACCGTCTTTAAGGATGGCAAAGATAAAATTATTTTATATCCTGAAAAGTATTTTTTAAAAAATCATTATATGAATTTTGCAAACTATTGAAATTGAAATCATTAACACCTCATTTTATTTTTAATTCGATGTTTGATTGAACTTTTTAAATTTTAATGTGCTTTTAAAAAGGAATATTATAATTATTTCATAAAAAATATATATCATGGATAAGAGGATTTTCCTTAAAAGACTAGGACTTGCGTCTTTTAGTCTAATGGCTTCACGCTTTTTGTTTGCTTCAGAGATTGAGGATATTGATAACGGACCTATATCTGAAGAAACCTTTCCTGAAGGTGGAAAATTTACATTACCGAAACTTCCTTATGCTTTCAATGCTCTTGAGCCAAATATAGATGCTCAAACCATGGAAATACATTACACTAAGCATCATCAGGGTTATGTAGACAACCTTAATGCCGCCATAGCAGGAAAGCCTGCTGCGGGATACTCACTGGAAAAAATCTGTAGCATGGCAAATAACACAGATATGGCAACAAGAAATAATGCCGGTGGGCACTTCAATCATTCTATGTTTTGGCAAAGTATGACACCAAATGGACAAGGCAAACCTTCAGGAGCGTTAGCTACTGCTATTGATAACAATTTTGGATCTTTTGATAAGTTTAAAGAAAAATTTGAAGCTGAGGCAAAAACTAGATTTGGTTCTGGATGGGCCTGGCTAGTAAAAGGAGCTAATGGCAAATTGTACGTTTATTCAACTCCAAATCAAGACAATCCATTGATGAGTAAGCTTGGATTTAAAGGAACTCCATTATTAGGTCTTGACGTTTGGGAACATGCATATTACCTTAAATATCAAAATAAGCGTCCCGATTATGTCGCAAATTTCTGGAAGTTAGTGAATTGGGACTTCGTTGGTGAGCAATATGCTAAAAAATAATTTTTAAAGGATTAGGATATTTAAAATATTAATATACCTTTGCGAACTCTTTTGAAGAAAAGAAAGTAAAGATATTGGAGAGATGGCAGAGTGGTTTAATGCGGCAGTCTTGAAAACTGTTGACTGTAACAGGTCCCGGGGTTCGAATCCCTGTCTCTCCGCAATTTTTTAAATTGGTTCAAAGTGGATTTTTTCAAATATTTAAATAAAAGCTCGCTTTTAAATTTAAATATTTGAAAAAAGACACAGCGACGCTAGGAGCGAACCAATTTAAAAAATTGCATTTCCCCATTACCCGAGACATTAGGGACCATGCAATAATCCCGGCTGCACTAAATCTCCCAAAGCATAATTTTGTACTAAGTTGCCCTAATAAAAGCTCGCTTTACATTTTAATAATTGAAAAAATCCACAGCGACGCAGGAGCGAACCAATTTAAAAAATTTGCATTCCCCCATAACCCGAGACAATAGGGATCATGTAATAATCCCATTCCACCCAAACCAAATAATTTCATTCGTATCAATTATTAAAATAAAAGCTCGCTTTAAATTTTAATATTTGAAAAAAGACACAGCGACGCTAGGAGCGAACCAATTTAAAAAATTGCATTTCCCCATTACCCGAGACATTAGGGATCATGCAATAATCCCGACTGCACTAAATCTCCCAAAGCATAATTTTGTACTAAGTTGCCCTAATAAAAGCTCGCTTTTAAATTTTAATAATTGAAAAAGGATACAGCGACGCAGGAGCGAACCAATTAAAAATTTGCATTCTCCCATAACCCGAGACAATAGGGATCATGTAATAATCCCGTCTACATCAAATTTCAGTTTACAAATGACACCCCGGCCTTTGGCCACCCCTCAGGAGGGGAAGTTCTAACTTTGCTTTTGTTATTATTGTGTAGGAGCGAACCAATTTAAAAAGTTGCATTCCACAATCACCTGAGACAATAAGAATCATGGAATAATCCCAATTATAAATTCAAGTTTTTAATAAATATTGAAAATGCTGTTGGCCTGTGGCTATTAGCTTTTGGCCCTTTTGCTGAAAAAAGATTATTCTTGGTTTCAATTTGATTATGGCCTGTGTTTTTAATTTAAAAAGTTGTGGTTCAAAGAAAACTTAAACAGTCTCTTCAAAATACTCCAATCAATCTATTTATCTAACAAAGTAAATTGTTTGTACTTTTGAACAGAAATCAGACATGGTAAGCATTGAATTATAAAGAAATAATAGATTACAAAGAACTATTGCGATGGGACAATACCCTTTATGCTACGCGCTGTATAATTGGTGTTGTGATCTGCTATATTCTTTTCATCTATTTTCCGGAACTTCCATTCCAATGGTCAGTAGTTTCTGTAGTAGTGGCGATTTCTCCGGATAATAGTCCACAACTCGCTGTGGACAGGATGAAGGCCAATCTATTAGGATGTGCGATAGGTTTTGGTTTATTTTTTGTCCATGCACCAAATCTCATTATGCTATGCATCGGTATTGTTCTGACTATAATTGCCGGGTTATCTCTTCAACTTCAAGGTTCAATCAGAAGTGCCTTGGCAGCAATAGTCGTCCTAATGGTAGACAGTAGTCATGTTCACGATTGGAGACTTGCACTTGGAAGGCTATCATGTGTCATAATTGGCTGTCTTATTGCACTGATGGTTACAATAGGTTTCAATAAAATATTTCATTTAATCAAGAAAAGACCCTTCTTACCTTCAGATATAATTGATCCAAAATCATAGATATACTAATTGGAAATAGATGTGACCACTTTGGAACTGAATTTTTCACAATGTTTGCTCTTTGCTGTTTGTAAATACATTTGGGCAATATAATTTTTAAATAAACTCAAATAAGATAGTCAACCCTATTTCCGCAGAGTATATTAAGGTTGGAATCTTTCCTTAATAAGTTTTTTATCGGAGATTTCATTCCCGGTGATCTCAACATATTTGACATCAGGTTTGAGGTAGGTACCGCCTGTAATGTATACTAATATATTTTTCAATACAGATTCTTGTCCATTGATTTTTGTCCGTATTATATACCTATTATCTTCGCCAGGCATTAGATACAGATCCAAATTTTTATAGGAAACAATGATGATCTTAAATATTCCTCTTCTTTTATCTACCAATTTTGATTTAATTCCATAGGCAAACTTTCTCTGCACATTTGTCAGCTGAGATATCTTGCCACCTTCTTCATAATCAATCCAATAGATTTTTATTGGGTCCTTAATATTAATTTTGCCATTTTCATCGTAATTCACTTCATAGATGACAGTATTTTTATCCATTGTCCTCTGCAAATAAAATAACATGTTTTTATTTGAAGGTGGAATAGGCATTGGATCATACATCGGAATGATCTTTTGAGTGAAAGCCAGCATAGGCAAAAATACCACTATTAAATAGAGAACTAAAATTGGCTTAAAATTGCCAGAGATCATCATATTACCATGTTTTTTTTAAACTAAGCAGAAACAATAAAATTAAAAACAATTTTATCTACTAGTTCGATCAAATTTCTTTAGCACAAAATCAATTAGTTGATAGTAACTTTCTGATACTTTGTTGAAAAAAGTCACAAATAGCTTTGTTACATTATCAAGATTGAGATTACTATCGCTCATTGCTCTTCTGGTGAGAACAAAACCGAATACACCCATCACAAAAACAGGAATCCATGGAGCTGCCCAAGCTGCTACAACTTGACTATCTGCCGACTTCTTCATGGCTGTATATAAGACCTGGTAAACCATGTAAAATAGGATGGCAACTAGTAATGGATACCCAAATCCTCCCTTTCTTACGATTGCTCCCATCGGTGCTCCTATAAATAAAAATACAATGCAGATGGCAGCAAATGCAAATTTTACATTCATTTCAAAAATATGTCTGATCCTGGATTCATTTTCAGCATCATAAATATTGTTTTGTAATTCGATAGTGCTCTGTGCACTTTTAGCTAATGAGACTGAATAGCTCAAACTAGCTAATTTATATTTTTCATTGACTTGACTTATCAAAGGAGTGCCATTCTGAATGGTGGGTGCTTTTAAAAGGTCTTTTGCAGTAATAGAATTTATCTTTATAGCAGGAGTAGATATCGCTTCCTTTCCAACTGAAGAAGTTGATTTAATATTTGAATTATCTTTCTGAAGATTTTTTTGAATCCTGCCAATTCTTTTCAGATATTGCTCAGATGTATCTACTGAAGGAAAATATTGCCTGTCAATATTATTCCTGCCCTGATCAAAACTAGTATAGTTGGATGACATCTTTGTCTTTAATGTAGATGTAGCACTTGCCATCATAAGGGATGATGCAGTGCGCATCCTAGCATCTATAGAATCAACTGCAGTAGCAAGTTGGGGAATACTCAACATCGTTTGATGTGTCTTATATAAATTAGGATCAGTCTGAGTAAAGTCGAACTGACTCATGTCAAATATCTTGGTATACTCTTTAAAATTTGTCCTAACAAATGGATAGGAAGCATTTGACCCACCTTGACTGGCAACCTCCTGGTATTGATGCCCATCATACATTTTTATTACAAAAAGACCCTCCGCAGCTTCTGTGTACATTTCACCTTTCTTGGCTGTAATCAGATTTAGTTTATCCAATTGCTTTTGGTTATCATAAATCATAATTCCACTTACATTCCTGTCGTCTTTCGCTTTGTCTGTCACTTTAATGACAAACCCAGTAAAATCATGGTTGAAAACTCCTTTTTGAATACTAAGTGTAGGCCTTTGATTTTTAATGTCGAGTAAACGGGACCTGTATTTTAAGTTAGCCACAGGCCAAAGAAAGTTTGAACATGCAAAACTAAGTACTCCGATTAAACTGGCCATGATCACCAATGGCCTCATGATGCGCATCAAAGAGATTCCTGCAGAAGTCATACTTGACAACTCATATCGCTCTGCATATCCACCCATCAACATAACGGAACTCAGCAATACCGCAATTGGAAAAGCTATTGGAAAAAATGATAGTAGAAGATAGAACAGCAATTCGAGTATGATCAATACTCCTACACCCTTTCCGACAAGTTCATCCACCCAAACCCAAAGAAATTGCATAGTCAACACAAACAACGCAATAAAGAATGTTACGATGAATGGAGGAATAAATCCTCTGATAATCATTTTGTCAATGGTCTTCAAGCCTGTATTAGGTTTCTATTTAAGTGCAAATAAAACAAAAAATTCAGTCATTTTTTAAAGACTTAGAATAGCATGCGGTTATAACAACGTTAAACTTCATAGATAGTTAATATTCTTTAAACGCATTGCAATGTTATGTAACTTGTATGATATATCAAATATTTATATATAAAATAAGTAATTATTCTACTTTTGCCCAGCCATATTAAGATTCAATTTGAACTAAATTGATTTTCCTTCATTAATAAGGCAATCAATCGAACACTATTATACATGAACAAAAATACTGATACAATAAATGATATAATCATTCCTTTCGAAGAATATGATCTCGAGAACGGTCTTCATGTAATTCTTCATAGAGACAATACAGCACCTCTGGTAGCAGTTTCAATGATGTATCATGTGGGTTCGAAAAATGAAAATCCGGAAATGACTGGATTTGCACACTTTTTTGAACATTTATTATTTGAAGGATCTGAGAATATTCCAAGAGGTCAATTTTTTAATATTGTTCAGAATGCAGGTGGTACTATGAATGCCAACACTTCAAACGACAGAACTTTCTATTACGAATTATTTCCATCAAATCATCTTGAAACAGGTTTATGGTTGGAATCTGAGCGTTTACTGCACGCCAAAGTAGATCAAACCGGAATTGAAACCCAAAGATCTGTGGTGAAAGAGGAAAGAAGACAACGATATGACAACAGGCCATACGGAACCTTGGTAGAAGAAGGCATGAAACGCGTATTTAAAAGTCATCCTTATAATTGGTCTGTCATTGGATCAATGGATCATATTGACGCAGCTCAGGAACATGATTACAAGCATTTTTATGACACTTATTATGTCCCTAACAATGCTGTATTATGCATATCAGGTGATTTTGAGGTAAATGAAACTAAAGAGCTAATACATAAATATTTTGGGTTAATTCCGAAAGGAGAAAACGAAGTATATAGACCCGATATAATAGAACCTGATATAGAAAATGAACTCAGAGATACTATATTCGATAATGTTCAACTGCCGGCAGTCGTTCACATTTATCGAATACCTGGTTATGCAATAGGTGATTATTTCGCTGTAAAACTTCTTTCAGATATGCTTTCCGGAGGTGCAAGTTCAAGATTGCATAAAGCTTTGGTTGATGAGCAACAGAAAGCTGTTTATACAGGCTCTTTTCCTTTCGACCTTGAACATCCCGGAGTTGTTCTCCAATTTGCTATTGGGAATATGGGGATTTCGGTTGACGAACTAGAGAAAGCTATGGATGATGAGGTGATAAGTATTCAGAATCAATTAATGGATGAAAGAGAATTTCAGAAATTGATGAATCAGACAGAGACCCAACTGGTTTATGAAAAGTCTTCCCTTCTGGAAATAGCTGAAGGCCTGTCAACTTACTATACTTATTTTAAGAATACTTCAATGTACAATGAACAGCTGCAGCATTTTACAGCAGTGACAAGAGAGGACATCCAAAAAGTTGCAAAAAAATATTTCAAAAAAGAGAATAGGGTAGCCCTTCACTGGTTGCCTAAATTAGAAGAAGAAGCTGCCATTTAAAAGAATATGAATATAGTAGATATACACGAATTTAGAAAGATACAACCAAAGCCAACCACAGCGCCTCAAATTAAATTTAAAGAAGCTGAGTATGCGTCATTACCTAACGGTCTGCAGTTAATAGTAGTCGAAAATAATAAATTACCAAGAGTTAATCTACAATTGTTTATTGACCATGGTCTGACAAAGCAGGGCGCTAAAGCAGGAGTTGTTGAGATAACCGGGCAAATGCTATCAACGGGGACATCTTCAATGAACAAATCATCGTGGGATGAGCAAGTTGATTTCTATGGAGCTAGCGTTGCCACAACGCCAATTGGTGGTTATGCTTCATCATTAAAGAAACATTTTAGTTCAGTTATAGGATTATTTGCAGATGCTATTTTAAATCCATCATTTCCTCAAAGTGAATTTGATAATATTGTCAGACAGTATCAATCAAATATTGCAGCTCAAAAAGGAAGAAGCCGATGCAATAGCCTCAAATGTTTCAAAAAAAGTTACATTTTTTCATGAGCATCCCTATAGCGAGGTCGTGACGGAATCATCTCTCAAAAATATATCTCTGGAAGATTGCATTAATTATCATAAAGTCAACTTTGTTCCAAATTGCTCATACCTTATATTTGAAGGTAATATTTCGCTGGTTGAGGCAGTAATTTTGGCAAATAATCATTTTGGAAGTTGGAAAACTTCCAACTTTGAAAAACAGATTTTTGATAATTCTTTTCCACAAATTCAACAAGATGTAAATTTTGTCAATAAAAAAGGTGCAGTCCAGTCGCTAATTGCGATCACATACGCTCTTAATTTTCAGCCGTATAATAGCGATATGGTTGCCGCTAATCTTATGAATAGTATTCTGGGTGGATATTTCTCTAGTAGGTTGAATCTAAACTTACGTGAGCAAAAAGGATTTACTTATGGAATCAATTCAAAATTACAAAATGATGAAAATATAGGTTCATTTTTCACATCAGTAAATGTGAGAAACGAGGTGACAGGGCAGGCAATAAAGGAAATTATAGGCGAAATAAGGAAACTAACAGAAGTTAATATATCTGAGGAAGAACTTTTGCAGGTTAAAAATGTGATCAGTGGAAATTTTTCCAGATCAATTGAGGATCCAAAGACAATTGCTAAGTTTGCCCTGGCAATCAAGAAATTTGGATTACCGGATGACTATTTCACCACACACCTTCAAAAAATAGCCTCAGTATCTATTGAAGATATCTATAATATGGCACGTAAATACCTTCAACCTGACAATTTGCATATTATTGTAGTTGGGAATGAAGAAGAAGTCATTGATCAATTAGCGGAAATCGCAAAGCCCAACCCTGTTAAAATCTATGATTTCGAGGGCAACCAAATTAATTCATAATAGCATAAAATTCATCTTTTGTATACAATAGGACATTTACCAGGCACAAGAGCAATTCAAGAAAGTCAAACTTTACAATCCAAAATTGCATTTTTTGATAAGGAATCAGATTTACTAGAATTCCGACTTTCACCGAGTGAAAATGCAATGGAATTGGCTGAAGAAGCATTATTAAGTGGAAAATGTGATGTCTTTTGCTTAGACCTTTCTGGTATTAATGGTCAACCAAAGGATGAAATTGTTATTGCTGCATTATCACATAGAGATACTAAGTTTGATATTCTTATTTATAAAGAAGAAACAAATAACAATAATATTCATATCAAACTAAATGATAATGCGCGTGTATGTGTTATTGATGAAAGAGCTGAACTTCTTGCAAAGTCATTATTTCCCGAGTGGAATATCACGATTATCGATACTGAAATTGTGGACTTAGAGCGATTAATGTCAATATATGATGGTATTATCTTGCCAAATGAGCATGAAGCAATAATAGGGAAGAATTTGAATCATTTTGCCTCATTTCAATTTCATCCAAAGGAATTTATCCCAAATGCAGCACAAAACGTAACTGCGTATTTGATTAAAAGGGCAGATGGGGAACTTAGGAAATTGCTGTCCAAGATACATGTATCAGAGGTGTCACAAGCCACAAACATTGAAAGAACAATACAAACTGATTTGTCGAATAAAGGGTGGAAATCATTGGCCGTATACTGCGTTGTCGATCATAATTCACATTATCACGTCTATGTATGTGGTCTCAATCCTGAAAATGGATCCTTCCATAGGACACGTTATTCTTCAAGTACATCAGAAAATATAGTCACTAATGTGTTCGAACAATTATCAAAGAATGTTTAGATTTGTAATATTCTTCACAAATAATATCATTGTTAATCTGAATATTTAAATTTGAACGCATTAAAACTCCTGTTATTTCTATTCTTCTTACCAAACATTATTGGAGCCCAGGTTAAAATGCCTGTTATTGGCGCATCTTATTATTATCAAATGGACAAGTCTCCCGATAAAAAGACGCTACCGGCCAAAGGAAATGTCAAATTTTGGGACTATGGCCTTTTGGCATCTCCGTATATAATCAACTATAAAACTAGTTCACCTTCCAAAGAAAGTTTTATCCCAAAAGGAAGCAGTTTAGTTTTCAAATCTTCAAATGATCAAAGTTATTTTTATAACATAACTAAGACCAACCTTGGTTTGACAGGATACGCTGGGAGTGACTTCTTCGAAATAGGTTATAGATCTAACATAGAATACACAAACTCTTTTAAAGAAAATCTTTCAGGTCTGAAAATGGGTAAGCTTTTGACTGAAGTATCCGAAACTTATATCGAATTTGGGATTGATAATTTGAAAGATGCATTTTTAAAAAAACTGCCAGTATTGCCTGATAGTATAAGGTTGAATGTGCTCATCACCAGAAAGAACCGGGTAGATGGTGTAGGAAAACTTTTTCTTCCAGATATTACCTTGTCTCCCTGCACAAGGATCACAAGAGAAGAGTCATATGATTATACGATAGATACTAAAACCGGTAACTACAAGTGGGTGGATGCTTCTACATTATTTGCTGACAACATAAATGATCTCCCTTCATCTAAAGTGGACATTTTGTTTTATTCACCAAAGTATATATTTCCTGTTTTAAAGTTATCTACAGATGCTAGTCACGAAACTGTCTTACGAGCGGAATATATGGTTCCTGATAAAACTGCATTACTTAAAGACAAACCCGCCGGACTACCTGACATTACTCTATTTCCCAACCCGGCATATACAAAGAACATCAAAGTAGAATTCTCTAATATACCAGCAGGCCGGTATACGTTTAAGATGTATTCGCTTATCGGTAAATTAGAGAAATCTACTCCGTACTACATCAATAATTCAAAATTTGATATTGTCGATATATCAGATTTGAAACCAGGAATCTACATTTATGCATTGGTTGACGGAACAGGCAAGATAATTCAATCGAAAAGGCTGACAATTATTTCTCCTTAAAATAATTCAGCTTGAGTTTATAAAGAAAATAGATGTGTTTCTAAAAATTGGTATATAAATCGATTATTCGACAAGCGGCCCTAGAGCAGTATTAACATAATGATGAAACAAAGCGCACAATGAAAAAATGTTATCGAGTTTTATTCGTACTAATATCAATTTTAAATACTGATGTATCAGCACAAAACTTGACAGATATAGATACTATATTATTCAAAAGTGATTCTACAAAAATTCTATTTACTAAGTTTGGCAACCTCAACCTATCAGGATATATTCAAGCCCAATACCAAAAGGCATCCTCTGAAGGAGTAAAAAACTTTTCCGGTGGAGACTTTAGTGAATATTCTGACAACAGAATTATGTTGCGTAGAGCTCGCTTTAAAATTGATTATTTATATTCTGGAGATAAGATGCCAATTGTCTTTTTTGCACTGCAAGTAGATGCCACTGAGCGAGGAGTAGTGGTGAGAGATATGTATGGACAATTGATAGACCATAAATGGAAAAAAATCTCCTTATTTATGGGTTTATTTGCCAAACCTTTTGGCTTTGAAACTAATCTAAGTTCAGGTTCGAGAGAATCACCTGAAAGAGGTAGAATGAATCAAATTCTCTTTCCAAGAGAACGTGATATGGGAGTTATGCTCAATTATCATTCTTTACTTAATCAAGGAGCCTGGTATGATAAAATAAAAGTCTCTGTTGGATTATTTAATGGTTCTGGTCTTTACACTACTTCAGAACAAGATAATTATAAAGACATCATCACCAGGATTCAGTATTTGCAATTAAAATTATCACCAAAATTGTCACTGTCAGCTGCGGCATCAGGATATCTTGGTGCAATAAGAAGTAATAATGAGCAAGTCTACAAGTTTAAAAATACTGGCTTGAGTTCGACAAATGAAACATCAAATATAGGCAAACGTATAGATAGAAAATATTACGGAGCTGACATCCAGCTTAAACTTAAGCATGCTTGGGGTGCATCTGAAATAAGAGGAGAGTTTATAAAAGGAGTGCAACCAGCGAATAAAAACTCTACCTTTACTGCTATATCTTCATCTTCAGAACCTGTGTACATAAGACCATTTGCAGGTGCATATTTTATATTCCTGCAAAATATCATCAATACTAAACATCAGGTCATGATAAAATATGATATTTATGATCCTAATACCACCTTTGGTAGTAATTCATCGATGGATCCTTCAAACTACAATTTAAGTGATTTGAGATATGATACATGGGGATTTGGATATTGTTACTACATGAATAAGCATTGCAAACTAGTTATCTATTATGATTGGATCAAAAATGAAGCAATAAAAGCTATAAGCTCAGATCTTAAGGACAATATACTTACTGCCAGGCTGCACTTTAGTTTTTAAGTACTTTTATTCAGGTTTCGGGGTTAGAAGTAAGAAGTTAGAAATGAGAAGTTAGAAATTAGAAGTAATTTAAGCTGTAACCCTTTGCTTCCAAAATAAAAAAGATAAACAGAATTATAAAATTTTAAAAGTTAAACACAAATGCCATTGAGTAGATTTCTCGCTTTTGAGGGGGCCAAGAGGGAGTCTTTGAAAATCAGATTATAATTACTTAATTAATAGCACTTTAATTACCTCAAAATCTTTAGTTCATTTTGTTTTTCATGCTCTCTAATCGCGCTACTATAGTATCATAGGTTAATTTAAATTTCGCCGGATTCTTCTCCATCTGATATAATTTTTTATAAAATTCAGTGGTGTCAATTTCGTGTGCTTTTAATAATTGTATGGTAAGTTGTGTTCTTAAACTGTCTTTACTTCCGGTTTGTACTTGATTTGCTAATCCGTTTACTAAGTATACTTCGGCAAGTATATCAGCAAATTTTAAATCAGATTTTGATAATTCCGGAGTAGACTTAGAACAGGAAGTCAAAAACAAAATACTAAAGAAAAAGAAAGTAATTTGCTTCATACCGGTAAATCCTTTGGGGCCTTTGCAGCATTAATTCTTGCATTCAAAAGGTCTATTTCTTTCCAATCATCGACATCAAATAGAATCTCAGTGAAAGAACATGTTGATAGTGACACTTGTTTATTCTGAATAATAGAAACAAACTCACTTATGCCATTATTATGTCCAAACAGAAATGATTTATCATAATTATTATCAATACTTTTGATCTCATCGACAATATTATCCACAGATGCATGATACAGCTTTCGAAGAAGACTTAAAGGAAGACCCATAAAAATAGGTGTAAAATAAGAATATGTTTCTTTCGTTCTTTTACTAGTGCTACATAGACATATTTCAGGTTGGATGCCAATACCTTCTAGATAACGAGCCATGCGTCCGGCGTCTTTTTTTCCTCTTTCATTAAGAGGCCTTTCATGGTCATCCAAATTGAGGTCTTCCCATGATGATTTAGCGTGACGAATCAAATAAATGGTTTTCATACAGAGATGTTTCTTAACTTGCCTGATTAAATATGGAGTAAAGGTATTTATTGAGAACCAATAAAAAGTATAAATTTTAAACTAAAGTGGGTATTTCTTTATTTCATTGTCATCCATTAATTTAATCAAAGGAACTATAAATCTTAAGAAATAGAGTTTTTAATTAATTTCAATCAATAATTTGACTAATAAATTTAAAATTTCAGAATTTGAATCATATTTTTCAGCAACTATGCTTGAAGAAGGATTTGATCTCAGTCAAAAGAGAAGTGACTGGGACATCGATGAGAATAAAGGGGTTACAAAGGCGACCTATAACGTAATTGGATTAAAGCCTATTCATGTCACATTAAACAAAACCAAACATTTAGTTTTAAATTTTCATTGCGACTGTACTCATTTTAAGACAAATAAGGGATGTAAACACATCACCGGATTGCTGTATATAGGACAAATTAAGACTGTAAGGTTAAAACCTGTAAACGAACAACGGAAGGTTGGTTTCGAAGAACTTTTTGATGTACTGAATGCCGACGAACTGGGAGGATTTCTAAAATTCTACGCATCCAATAATCTAGCATTCAACAAATTATTTAAGCAATATTTTAGCTATAAATTCATTCAGTATGGCCTGAGTTTTAATGATTATTTCAATCAGATCATCCAGTCACATATGGATGTAAGAGGTAAATACAGCATAAAGTCCAAAAAACTGATTTGCCAAATATTTGAATTACATTTATTTAGAACGGATCATTTGCTTAGAAATAATGACTGGTCAGGTGCGCTCGACATCATCGAAGTGATTATTAACAGAATTTATCAATTGGACTTTAAAGAACCAGCTAAAAATATTGAATTTATAGTAGAAAAATCACATAACAATTTAATGGCTATAGCCAGTCAAACGATTGCGCCTTTACTGAGGAGGAAAATCACTAAAATTTCTATTGAACTTATTTCATTGCGCAACTACAACTACTTCAAACATGACAATGCGGTAGAGCTTGCACGCATAAATCTGGAACAGAACTTTGAAATCGTAAAAAATTTGTTGGAAGAGAAGATATCTGTGAGTGACGGCGAAGAAAAGGCCCAATGGCTGTTCCAATTATATTCATTTTTAACCTCTACCAAAAACTTTAATCTGGTTGAATTTTATAGCGACTACATAGACAATGAAGATAATATCACCGGCTTCTTAGAAATTATTGAACGAAATAATTTTCAGGATGCCAATGTGGATAGAATTCTGGAGATAAAGATCCTCAAAATGACAGGGGATGAGTCATCTGAACTAATACTAAAACTAGCAGCTTATCTGATTTCTGCTAGTAAGGATCAATTGTACGGAATGTTGTTCGAACATATTTATAAAGATACAATGGATGAAAACGAATTAAATTCAAAAATTTTGATCAGTATCGCTGCAGACAATCCCAAAATCGCTAAACAAATTTCTCTATCAAAATATTTCAAAAAGGACAAAGGGGAGCAGGTTCAATTATTTTCGAAGATCTTATTCAATGCGGGAAAGTTGAAAGAATTGATGAGTTATCTTCAAAAATACGGTGATCTTGAAGCTGTAATGCCGATAATGGTTGCTCTGTTCCAAAATAATGCTGAAACAGCTCTTGATCTTCTGAAAGAAAAATTGGGGCAATATCTGGATGCACATGTAGGTAGCCAGTCAAATCAAATGTTGGAAGACATAATAAAAGATCTGTCAAAAGCTATGCTTAATGACGAAATTGAAGAAATAATGGAATACGTATTATCAAATTATGGTAATCGAAAAAGTTTGATCAAAAGTCTGAGAAGTTTTTCATATCTATAATCGCACATTATGAATTTCAGTTTTTGGATGGTCGGAAAGACGAATTCATTAGAATTTAAAGATTGGGAGAATGATTTTTCAAAAAGGCTCAATAGTTTTATAAACTTTAACGTTGAGACAATTGATAATATCAAGCATTTGAAAGATGCAGAAATAATAAAATTGGAAGAAAGTAAAAAAATCCTTTCAAAATTGAAAAAAGAAGATCATTTGATATTACTGGATGAGAAGGGCAAATCTTATACAAGTAGAGCTTTTGCAGAGAGTATTCAAAAGCTTTTAAATATAAGCGGATCAAAAAGAATAATCTTTCTTGTTGGTGGGGCATTTGGTTTCCATTCTTCTGTCTACGATAGAGCTGATGGCAAAATTGCGCTTTCAGAAATGACTTTCTCACATCAGTTGATCCGATTAATCTTTATGGAACAACTTTATCGTGCTTTTGCGATTATTAATAATCATCCATATCACAACGAATAATATATTTCAATGAATTTATCTATTACGCTCATATTTATAATCGCCTGTGGGATTGTCTCAGTCATGGCTTTTTCCAGACCTCAAATGCTTAGCAAATGGATCGGTTGGCCATACAGAATGAAAAACAATAATGAGTACTATCGTTTATTGTCTAGTGGTTTTGTGCATGCGGATTACATACACCTCATCATTAATCTATTCGTCTTGTACCAATTTGGTACAATTGTCGAGATGACATTCATTGAAGTTTTCAGTGACCAGGGTCGAGTATATTATGCCTTATTGCTTTTACTTGGCATCGCTGTACCAGATCTGATCGATTATTTTATACATAAAGACCATCCTGAATATAGAAGTTTAGGAGCTTCTGGTGCGGTCTCTGCCGTGCTATTCTCCTATGTTTTATTCAATCCTTGGGCTAAAATATATTTGTATGGCATCATTCCAATATATACTATAGTCGCAGCTTTACTCTATGTGATATACAGCATTTATCAGGACAAAAAAGCCAATGATAATGTCAATCATATGGCGCATTTGACCGGAGCGGTCTTTGGCTTTGTCTTTACTTTGATGCTCAAACCGGGACTTTGGAATTATTTTATTGAAGAGGTGATAAATGGAGCGAAGGCGTTGATAGGGTGATAGGGTAATCAGTAATCAGTAATCAGTAATCAGTAATCGGTAATCAGTGATCTGTAATCAGTAATCAGTGATCAGTAATCGGTAATCGGTAATCAGTAATCAGTGTAATCAGTAATCAGTAATCAGTAATCAGTAATCAAAAAGTCTAAAATTATAGGATCTGTTTCATCTGCGCGCAAATTTTAATCACCGATTAAAATCCCTCTTTGCAACTCAAAAAAATTAAATTATATCAATTATGCAATAAATATATAGCTATTTTCATATTGAAATACACCCAAACCTTTGTGAATCTCTGTGTTACATTTTCTTATACGGAATGGACATTTAAGAAAATCCAAGAAACTTCCACTTCAATTAAACCTATCTTTTCTTTCAATTGATACATTACCCTCTTAAAACTCAATTCTAATCAACTTAGGTACTTTGTTAAATTCAAAAATCAGCATATTATTCTCAAAATTGAATGTTGTCTGATTTGAATCAATATTTACACTCTTAGGAACGGAATTATTTAAAAATAACTTAAAAACATATTTCTGAATCTTAGAGACATAACTCCCGTCAGAAGTGCAATGGATCTCAATACTATTGTCAGCATATAAATATTCAAAATCTATCTGAACATATTGACCTTCTTTGTATTCATAGCCATCGAATTCATCCAGGTACATCACACTTTTCATCTTAGAAATTTCTGTAAAACCACACCATAACTCAACTTCAGTGATCGGTTTCTGTCCGGTATATTGCATCACAGGCCAGATCGGGAGCACATGACCACCAACTAACAAAGCCGGGGCCACTTGGAAATCATTCTTTATAAAAACCAAATTACCACCTTCAAAATATTGCCCTGATCCAAGATGGTAAAAATCACCTTTAGGAAGATCCACCCATGAGCCACTTTGTTTTGGCTCCATTACTGGAGTTACTAAAAGAGCATCGCCAAAGTAAAATTCATCAAATTGTCGCTTTTTTGATGTCTCATCCCAATGAATGATGGATAAAGGCCGAATCATTGGAATACCGGATTCAGAATAGGATTTAAATGTTGAATAAATATAACCCAGGAGCCTATAACGCCATTCTATAACAGATCTGGCAGCATTGGTCCACTCATCTCCATAAGACCATGGTTCCTGATCTCCGAAATCCTTGGACGAATGTGTCCTATAGAAAGGGTGGAACAAAGCCAATTGCAGCCATCTGACATAAAGTTCACCGTCAGGCTCACCTACAAAACCTCCTACATCACTCCCAGTAAAGGAAAATCCACTGATACTCAACATTTGGCATTGATAATTAGCTATTTTCAGATGTTCCCAATTTGCTGCATTGTCTCCGGTCCATACAGAAGCAAATTTCTGCCCTCCGGCATATGTAGATCTTGTAAGCACGAATGGTCTTTTGTTTTTGACAGCTTTGGCACCATCAAATGTAGCTTCTGACATCCTCATCCCATAGATATTATGACCTTCGGAAAACAAACCCGGATGCCCTTCAAAATCCATCACAACATTATCATCAAAAGTCCGCTGTGTCTGAATCATGTCGTCTTTATTGAATAATGCCGGTTCATTCATATCATTCCAAACACCGTCAATACCGCTATCAAACAATTTTCTAACATGCTCAGCCCACCATTTCCTTACCTCATCTCTTGTAAAATCTGGAAAGTGGCAGTAGCCAGGCCATACAGGCCCTATATAGTTTTCACCTTCAGCATCTTTTACAAAATAATCGTTCTCCATACCTTCCACATAGATCAGATAATCAGCGTCTATCTTTATCCCGGGATCAATGATGGCAACTATTTTAAAACCTGATGATTCTAGGCTATTCACTAAGTGGGGAGGATTAGGAAATTTTTCTTTATCCCAGGTAAACACTCTGTAACCGTCCATATAATCAATGTCCAGGTAAAGACAATCACACGGAATCATCAATTTTCTAAATTCAACAGCGATATGTGAAATAACAGCTTCCGGTACATATGACCATTTTGACTGATGATAACCAAGTGCCCACAATGGCGGCAATTCCGGTGTTCCTGTCAATAAAGTGTATTTTGTAATAACCTCAATAGGAGAGGAGCCAGGAATAATAAAAAGGTCAATCATACCTCCGGGTGCTGAAATAGTTAGGTTGTCATCCGAAGCTCCAAAATCAAAATTTAACTTAAAGGTATTATTCACGAATATTCCATGACATGCTGAATCTGTCACAGATATGAAAAAAGGTATATTTTTATATAAAGGATCCGCCGCATATGGATAAGCGTAGGTATCGGTTCCCCAGTTCATTAATTTTCTTCCTCTGAGATCAAGTGTGAGCGGCTTATCTCCAAGGCCGTAGAAAGATTCAGTTTTATTTATCTTCCTTTTCAGCTCCCAACTTCTTTGCTTTAAATCATCTAATTTTGGATTGAAATCAACCCTATAATCTTCATAGAAGGTAGACAGAATCTTAGTTAGATGATCAGCTGAAGGTACTGATAAGGTAAAATCTTTCCCAAAAACATTAAAGTCTCTTTCTGTAAAATTATCTTCAATGCTGGAGAAATGTAATCTTAAAATATCTCCATTTGCGTAATGGATGGCCGAGCGGATAGGCTCTTTGTTGTCTTCATTGTCAATATTTTGCTCAGAACTGTCCACATTTATATTTTTTGATTCTACAATTTTACTCTTTAATCTTTGAAAAATACAATTAGTTTAAAATAATTTGAAGCACACTCATTCCATATATCCAATTCTCAAACGTCATAATAGCCTCTCCATTATTTATATCTAGCGTCTAGAGTCTAGTTTCTAGAATCTAAGATTAATCGTTTACCATCTAAATCTAGTATCTGACCTCTCACTTCTGACTACTGACCTCTTACCTCTGACCTCTGACCTTTGATTTCTAACCTTTTTTCCTACCTTCACCCCATGAAAATAAAGTTTGCCATCATTGGCTTTGGCCACATAGGCAGAAAACATTACAATACTCTTTTGGGGAATGCGGAGGCAGAAGTTGTTGCTATCTGCGATCCATACTTAGAAGAAGAAAGCATAGACGGAATTCCCGTTTTCAAGGATATTGAGCAGATGCTGATCTCAATACCGGAGATAGATGTGGTAAATATCTGCACTCCAAATGGGTTGCATGCCGAACAATCTATCATCTGTATCAATGACGGGAAACATGTTGTTGTAGAAAAACCCATGAGTCTCACTAAGAAGGATGCTGAAAATGTCATATTTCATGCGCTAAACAAACACGTAAAGATCTTCTGCGTCATGCAGAACAGATATACTGCCAACGCACAGTTTCTAAAACATTTGATAGTAAACAATCAATTAGGAAATGTCAAGGAAGTCGTGGTCAACTTATTCTGGAATAGAGATAAGCGATATTATTTCTCAGGAGAAGGTTTGCAACATGCGTGGAGAGGCAATGCAAATATGGATGGAGGTCCATTATTCACACAGTTTTCGCACTTTGTTGATCTGATTTACTGGCTATTTGGAGACCTGAATATCACCTCTTCTCAGATCTCCAACTTAAGTCATGACTATGTCCCAGACATCGAAGACAATGGAATATTTACTTTTAAGACAGCAGAAAAGGCATCCGGTAGTTTCAGATATTCAATAAATGCCCCAATTACAAACGTTGAAAGCTCAGTGCTCATAAGTGGAGACGCAGGGGCAATAAAGGTATCAGGTCAATACCTTGAAAATATTGACCTGTACCATACATCTCATCCAATTGAAAATCCTTTCCAGCCACTTGACAATACCAAAACTCATAGTTTAGTCATCAACAATGTCATCGACGTCATTCGGACGGGTGTTGACATTAGTACGAATGCGATGGAAGGGATGAAGGTGGTGGATATAATTGAGGAGGTGTATAAGATGGCGAGGAGGTAGGGAGTATATTCTACAAACTCAATGCTAGACACTAGACCGAGGAGGATTGAAATTATCGTTTATTGATCTTTTTCTGAATCACGATTGCCTGCCAAATAAGGCAGATATTTAAAGGATTATATTAATTACACAGATTTTTCCGAAGTAAAAAATCATAAATTCGTTGCAATATTCCTTCAGAACCTTATTACCGATTACCCATTACTCATTACCCATTTCTAATTCCCCTTCAACCTCTTCACCACACCCCAAAAATACATCGAAACTTGTGGAGAAAAATCAAACTTGATCGCAATTGCCCAGAAAAGCAAGGTAAATATTCCGGAACGGACAATTATCTGCACATAATTATTATCTCCGGCAGGGATGAAATAAACCATTGTGCCAAGACCGATTGTAATCATTAGGATATAAAGGTCCTTCATCGTAAATGGCCAGATGCCAAATTTTTTCTTTACATACCACAGCTTGAAAACATTGAATAGGGTCATGGAGATCAAGGTAGCCAGTGCTGCACCGCTGATGCCCATGCGATGGATGAGCACATAATTAAATACAGTATTCAGAAGACCAAGGATCATGACTGAATAGAAATTGAATTTGTAGTATTTGCTATAACCGATGATCTGACTATTGAGACCAGTGGCCATATCGAAAAGTTTAGCTAGTCCGAGGAAAACAAATACCATGAATCCTGAGCGATAGGCATCTCCATTGGCCATTAATCCATAGATCGACTCCATATTAAACATGATGCAGGCAGTCAGGAAACATCCTAAAAGCAACATAATAGTGGAGGAAGATTTATAAATGTGGGCCAATTTCTCTTCATTTTTCTCCCCAATATATCTTGCAACTAATGGCCCTGCAACTGCGATAATTGCCACGATAGGCATATTAATGAAGTTGGCGAGATTGTAGTGTGTAGCGTAAACTGAGATAAATTCCAAAGGCGGAAGAATGGCCTTGATCATGATAATGTCCAAATAATTCACCAGCTGAGAACCAAATGCACCAAGGATAGCAAAAAATGCATAATTGGTGATACGTTTGACCCGATCATTATTTAGAAACTTAAAGTTGATCGTGAAGCTGTGACGACGCAAATAAAAGGTATAAATTAGTAATAGAATCAAGGCTAGAAGATAGTTTCCAAGCAGGCCTATCATCACAGTCTGGATGGATATATACCCCAGCACATGCAGCCCAATAAGTAAGGGCAACGTCAGTTTTAACAAGAATTCCTTGAAGAGCGCAGGTATTATGACCTTGGTGAAGTTGTTAAGATAGACATCTATCAAGGCGCAACCTGCCTGCAGGATTGTCAGCGGCAAGATGTAACCAAAATATTTGTTGTACTCTGCCTTTCCTGAATAGAAAAATTTCGACATCCAATCACCACCAAAGAAAAAGGCCAAGGCAAACAATGCCGACCCAAAAAGGTACATGGAAAATATGACACTCAGAAAACCATTGTCTCTCCGGTCATCTGTCCTGAACTCCTGATAATTGTTGATGGCTACAGCACCAGATCCAAACATAAGAAATGGTGTAAACATCAATGATGTAGTCAGTATAAACATGCTCAATCCATGCAATGGCATATCAAGCGGATAGATGAAAAGTGTGCTCAAAGTCCCTATTATGGAACCTGCAATACTGATCAGAATCCTGACAATGGATTGTTTGCCGGGAGAATTAAACAAGACCTAAACCGTATTTTGCTCTTTCCGCATCTTTACTTCCTGGAATATTGCACCCAGCAGCATCAATATCAGAATGATAGAACCAATCTTGCCCCATGTTTGACCGGCATAATAAGAAGATGGCTCAAACTTCATTTCCAAAGTATGTTTACCTGCAGGAACTTCAATTCCTCTCAACACATAATTGGTGCGAACCAATCCTTCCTTTCTCTGTCCATCTATATACACATGCCAACCTTTAGACTCTGGGTAGTATACTTCTGAAAATATAGCAAATTGAGGACTTGCTGCCTCATAAGTGTATGTCATATCATCAGGAATGTACTTGGTCATGGTGATCTTTCCGTTTGGATCAAAATTAACCCTTGGTGACTTAATGGAAGGAGTGAAGGACTTATTTACAACTGCTTTATAAATATTGGCAGTGTCGCCCAGAGATTTAAATTCCTGGTCAGCGCTATCAACAAATTTGATATCTCTTGCGAACCAGGCATTGCCCATTGCTGTAGGATTTTTTTGAACACCTAAATTAGCTTTATCACCGCCAATTATGTATTTAGTATTCAACATTCCAAATACATAAAGATAATCCTTGGGATTAGAAAGGTACTTTTCGATGACATCCTGATAGATACCCAGTTTGGCAGAATGATATCCTCCTGCACTTTTATGGAAATTGCTTAGAAATGCATCCTGAAAAGGATTGGTACTAAAATCAACTACCCTAAAACTAAGATCCTTGTCTTGCATGATCTGAAGATCAACAGGTCTTGGTTCTTCCGCCGTGGTCATATCCGAATTGGGCACAAAACGACTGTTGGGGAGATATCTTTTATCTACAGTGACGAGATCAATTAGAATCAATGCAGGAACAATTAAAAGTGCTAAACCGGGCTTCCATTCGTTTTTGGCATATAAATAAAAGAATCCACCTATAGCCAATACAAAAAACAGTGCTCTCCACACATCAGATCTAACGGATGCAGCTCTGTCTTTGTGCAATGCAGAGATAAGATCCGGAAAAGCTTTTATTTGTTCATCCACACTTCCTGACAAATTCACCATCCAACCTTGCCAAAAGCCGATCAATAGAATCACACCCATTGGAATGAGCGTCATTTTTATAGCTTTTATTTGAGATTCTTTGTCTAATGCAAAAAATTCTCTTAGTCCAAATAGGCCGATAAGCAACAACACCATATGACCTAAATTGATGGCCATAGAAACTGCCCGAAACTTATTAAATAGTGGGAAGTGATCAAAGAGGAAGTAGTTAAATGCCGGAAAATATTTCCCCCAACTGAGGAATACAAGAAATACTAAGGACCCAAGTCCCCACCAGCGCATCCAACTTTTTGTGCTAAAAAAGCCCAAGAAAAACAAAAATACCACTCCGATGCCCCAATACCAAGCGCCACCAGTAAAGGCTTGTTCTCCGAAATATTTTGATGTCGCTTGCGCCAATTGATTGGCCTGATCAGAATTATTTAAAGCTTGGAGCGCCCTCATAGAGTTAGAGTTTTCATCCTGTACGAAAAATTCATTACTTGGACCTCCAAGGATATTTGGAATAAAATGCGTCATGGATTCCATTACGCTTAATGACCACCCAAATGCATATTCCTTGTCCATGCCCTGAGCGACTTTACCATCTTTTGTAATCAAAGATGCGCCACGTGTTGTTTCTTCAGAATATTCTTTAGTGGTTAATAGTTTAGGTAAATTGGGCAAAACTCCTACAATAGCTGAGGCTCCAAGCAAACCTGTGGCAATAATAAAGGTTCTGGCTTGTTTTGTTCTGATCATATGAATACCTATTCCAATGACAAAAAATGCCGCAAGGAAAGCATAGTAAAAACTGATCTGCGGGTGATTGGTCATTATCTGTAAATTGACAAAAAGAGCAGTCAAAGCAGAACCTAACAGGTATTTTCCCTGATATAACAGCCACATAGCGCCTATCGTAGGGGGTAGTAAAGCCAAGACCATGACTTTATTCACGTGTCCTGTGCCAATAAGGTGGATAAATGATGTACTTAATCCAAATAATAAAGCACCCGCAAGTGCATATTTCCAATTAAATCTGAAACATAGCATCATCAAATAAAATCCTATACTGCATGCAAATAACAGACCGGTCGGGCTTGATATGCCTTTGGTGAGCTGCATGGCAGAATAAACAAATCTTGGAACGAAATCAAAAGTATGACCTCCACCTCCATAGATCTGAAAGGATGGCATACCGCTAAACATTGAATTGGTCCATAGAATTTCCCTGCCTTCTTCAGCCTGGTATTTTCTAATCTCAGTTTGCATACTGAGTGAGTGTTGAACGTCACTCTGTGGAAGCACTTTATTTTCTGCATTTTCAGGTAAAAAATAAAAAATACTGAAAATGGCTAAACCAAGTATGACCGCAAGATGAGGCCAAATCTTACCAAAAATTTGTTTCATATTATAGAGAATTATATGCCAAAGATAAATCTATCCTTGGTATTTGGCAATTTGGCTTTATTTTTGTTCAAAAATAATTTATTGACTCAGCCATTTATCTCTATTGTTACAGTTTGCTATAATGCTGCCAGCGTTCTTGAAGGTACTATTCAGAGTGTCATAAATCAGTCCTGTGATGATATTGAATATATCGTCATAGATGGAGCTTCCAAGGATGACACCTTGAATATTATTGAGGAATTCTCTCCACACATTTCAAAATGGATCACAGAACCTGACAAAGGCATTTATGATGCTATGAATAAAGGCATCGAACTTGCCACCGGAAAATATATCTGGTTTCTAAATGCAGGCGACAGGACATTTGATGATAATGTAGTAGAAAAATTAAAAAAATTATCGGAAGAGAATGATGTACTTTACGGTGAAGTTATGATCGTAGATGATGCAAGAAAGTATCTTGGTACTCGTTCAGAAATTACAGTACATAATCTCCCTGATCACCTGACGCGTACAGATATGGTAAAGGGCATGATCGTCTGTCATCAAGGATTCATCCCGCGGCTTTCAATCGTTCCAAAGTTTATTCCAAAGAATCTAAGTGCTGATATTGATTGGGTCATCCGTATTTTGGAGAAAGCAAAGTCCACCCGCAAAACAGATTTTAACATCGCAGAATACCTCGCCGGAGGAGTCTCTAAGAAAAAATGGCAACAATCGCTCAAAGATCGATTTAAAATATTAAAAGCTCATTTTGGGCTTGCAAGTGCTATTTATAATCACGTCTTAATAATCGGTAGGGCAGTGGTACACAAACAAAAGAGGAGAGGAAAGGAAAGTTATTAAAATAATAGGTTTTAGGACATCAGGATAAGAATAACATAAAAAGTTGTAGTCCTCGCTAAAGTCAACATATAGTAAATGTTAACTTTTCAAATTAGTTAATTGCTCATCATCCTTACAAATGGCTAAAAAAACCCTGATAAGGGTTGAATAACAATAGCCCCGAGTGAAACTCGGGGCTGAAGTAGGACGCTCTATCAACCCTGAATTGGGTTGAATATTTATTTATCCAGCAAAAAATAAACCACCCTTTTGAGGGTTAGGGTCATTCAGTTCTTTAAAACTTTAGTATATAACTCTTTGATAAATTGTTTTTGATTTCCTGCTAAACCTTATGTGTTTAAGCGACATTCGACACCCCGGCTATCGCCACCCCTCTGACCAGAGGGGGTTTATAAATAAGTATTTTTCCAAAAATGGTCATTTCTAAAATAATAATATAAATTTATGATTATTAGTCAATTATGAGCAAAATGAATTTTGCACGCATCAGAACGTAGGTTAACCTACGCTCAGCACTTCATAGCGTATGATATACAATATTTAGATTTAAAGCTTAGATCGTGAGGCTCGGCGTAGGTTAACCTACGTCGTTGTGTCACTAAAGTTTACTTTGAAATATAAAAAAAGGTGTGTGTAAATCTTAGCTCTGCTAGAGGGCAAGTTGCGTCTTTTTAGAGCCCCCCCTTCACTTTTTTTTATCTATTTTATAACCGTAAATTTATTTGTTCCGATTACCTTATCAGCCGTGAATCTAATAAAATAAGATCCTGAACTCAAATATGCCGTATTAATTGTAACTCTGTCGGAATTAATTACTTTTCCTTTTCTGACTTGATTTCCTAAAATATCCTGAATAATATACTCAAAGTCTTTTACCTGACTGAATCTTAAATTGATCTCATCATTTGCAGGGTTGGGATACAATGCAATTGATATTTTGTTCAGACTAGAATTTGTACTACTCACCACTTTAAATTGACTTCCCGCCCCAATACAACCATCTGCTAGATAAGTCGTGTAGAATTCAGCATATTTTTTGATGTTGTAATCGAAAAATTCAGCCTCATGAAGTTTCACATCTGTCGGCTGGATATTGACGTGTTTATTTACCGGATTGGGATTCAATACACCATTGCTGAAGATAGAAAACACTTTGAGACTGTCGTAGATATTATCTATTCCGGCATTTGTAAACAAAGCTTGAGCTTCTTGTTCTCCAAAATAAAACCTAACACCAGTCAGACCTGTCGGTTGAACTGCAGGTGTAAGTAACCAGTGTCTGTTCATCACAAACCATTTACTTGCATCATTTACATATTGTGCATTTGGCAATTTTGAATATAAAGGAGTTGTGGGAATTCTAATACTAACTGCCTCCGGCAAAACTTCATCTCCCGGATTTAGCTTTAGAGACATGATCATTAACTCGTAAGCTCCTAATGGATTCTTATCAGCAGAAATGCTATAATGAGTCCATCCTTCACCATCTGTGCAAGCCACATTCGCTTTATAGATCTTAATGGCTTCAGGAATTCTCAACGGACTGCAAACGGGAGCCGCACCACAAATAGTTAATCCCCATTGCTCTAGCACACCACCTTGACTGCCAGAATCATCATTTACCAACATTACGTAATTATTATTAGCATTGCTACCATTGAAGACAGAAAGCGGGGTAGTGGGCTTAATAGCGATATTACCAAGACCCAGTATATCTACATTTTCATCACAAGGAATACCCTCGATCTCTGATCTGTCATCAAAAGAAAGGTCTATGATACGATCACCTGAACAATCTTTATCGAATAAAATAGATTCTAAACCATCATTGTTTTTCAATGTCATTGATAGACCACTTACCTCATTATGAGATCCTCTTATGGCATTAACGCTAATGGAAGAAACTTTTTCGAAAGGAATATCAGAAGCATTAATTGTATCTGTTACTTCGATTGCATTGATAGGTGTAGTCATGAATGGTTGTGAAAAGATCTGATTACATTGTTCAGTTCTAAATACATAAGATGCAGAATAACTAGAGAATCCGCATTGTCCAAGAGTTCTGACTCTCCAATAATAAGTGGTTCCTGATTCTAATGAAACAGATAAACCCGTATTTACTTCTGATAAATCCACAAGCGTAGCTATAATATTTGTAAATAGCTTATCCTTAGCTATTTCCACTGTATAGGTAACGATTTCACTGGTCACAGGATTCCATTTAAGCTGCACTTGTGTGCTTACATTTTCACTGTAGTTGGAAGGCGAGTTTAACACAGGGCTTAGAGGCAGTGCAATACTGGTTATTTCTATGGATTTTACAATATTTAAAGCTGGAGTAGAAAATTTTAATTGTAATTGCTTCACTCCAGCTGCTGAATTATTGTTAATAATGGTCACCAAAATTGAATCTTCAGTATATAAAGTATCATTCGAAAATAGTACTTTGATACCTTGAATTGTATTAAATGTACTTACTAAAATAGTATCAGGTGTTAGATCCAGTGTTTTGGCACTTACATAGAATGATAATGTATCCAAGGCGCACAACATTACAGAAGTAGCATTCACATCCACGGTAAATGGAGGAAAACCATCCTTAATCGTGAAATTATTATTTGATATATCGAAAAATACATTGCCTACAGCAGCTACTTTGATTCTCATGCTGTCTCCTACAATCTGTGGCAATATAACCTCTGCAGAACCATCATTTTCAGTTTCTAGAAGCGAATATGGATAGGTATATCCACCATCTTTTGATAATAAAATATTAACTCTGGAACAGTTTATAGGGCTTTGATCAGTAAGTGAAACATCCCAAGTTACAGTTTGCGGTACACTTGAAAACCATGTAACATTCTTGTCATTTGGATTATTTACCAGGAAAGGACCTTTGTTAGCATCGACAGTTAATTTATCAAATGCCTGAGAGTGTCTGGCACCGTCAGTAATATCTTCTCGAACTGTAACTACAAAATTAATATCTCTTGCTACTGCAGATAGAGACTCCCAAGTATTCAAAGAATTATTTACAATATATTCAATTTTCGGAAATGTTCTGATTCCGGAGGGAACTGCATCGTAAGATCGGAATAATGGCCCCAATTTATTCGAAGGAAGCGGAGGTTGAACTTCTGCTACTTCATTGTCATATTGGTCCCACCAGTATAATAAAGGATATTCACTTGTCGCAGATGCTTCCATCTCAAAAGGGGTCAATTTCGGGATAATATGATTTCCTGAAGTAGTATTTATCACTGGCTTTGTCCCAGGTAGAATAGTCTTGGATGGACAACTATTACCTGTGCCATTCACTATATAATTACCCATTTCCAATATGTTATGGCCATGAAAATATGCATCACTATGTTGTTGTACATCAGGAGCACAAATTCCTGCATAACCCATGATAGTTGAAGCACTACCCGGTTCAAAAGATGCAGAATCGTCTCTATTACAATTATTATTCTGAGTATGTGATCCACTCATCTGATGACCTATCTCATGAGCTACATAATCTATATCAAAAGCGTCATTGACAGGAGATCCTGAACCTGTTCCACCTCCGGCTTTCCGGTTATTTTTACAAACTACAGCATACCCTGCCAACCCTCCGCCACCAGTGCTAAATATATGACCAATGTCATAATTAGCAGAACCGATCTTTTCATCGCATTGATTTTGATTTTCATCCAGTTGAGTTCCTACATCATTATTATCGTAAGGATCAGTGGAAGGGTTAAGATATATAAGTGTATCGTTCTTGTCGACTATTTCGAATCTCACTGCAAAGTCGTGTTCATATACAAAGTTGACCCTATTGATAGTAGTGTTCATCGCAGAAACGACCATCTCTTTTGTTCCACCATGGAATTGCGCATATTCACCTGTGCAGGATATAGCTATTCTATATGTTCTGAAATTATTATCGGATACTCTAATATCATTAGAGTCGAAGTTAAGACTTTCTTTTTCAGATTCATCATTTACCAGACATGCGAAATTATTTGTCCTGACAAGGTCAGTTTTTTTATAAACAATGTAGTTGATTGTGTTTTTATCCAATGCCGGATCTATGAAGACTAGATCCGCACCTTTTTGGATCATTGCATGAAAGCCCTGATAAGTCACGTCTATTCTTCCTTGCACCCTTTCATCATTTATGGCTTTGATGATGTAACTTTTTATTTCCGAATATTTTGAAGCTAATCCCGGAGCTAGAGCGCTGGAGGAAATTACATTAAAATCGATCATCTTACCACCGGGCATTGGCAGCGAGAGGATAGGAGCAATCACATCTCTATCTTTTGCCTCAGGTGCATTGGATATTTGATTCTTTAATCCTTTGAGGTCCAGAGAATAATATTCAGCTTTAGTTGTTTTTATTCTAAGAGAATGACTTTTTTCAATTGGTTGCCATTTTTGCCAATTAGATGTTTGGCCAAAACTTAGGTTGACTATAAGACATAAAATCAATAGATTTAAATACTTCATATACTGAATTGATTATTATTTGAATAAAAAGAGGAATAATATTTTGTGCAATATTAGTATGCAAAAATAAAAATGATATACAATTAATTGAAACTAAATATTATTTGAATTTCCCTATAGGTGAATTTGTTTATAAATACTGATATTTAGCTTTGAAAACGCACCAGTATATTCCTTGCTATGTCTAATGATATATTCGATTCTACGCTTTCATTTGAAAGGATTTTTAGAGATTTGTCAAATTCGAAACGTTCAAGTATAGTAATTTTGGTACCCAATTCAATTTTTTGACTGTCTAAATATTTTAAAAATGGAGGACTTTGGTTTAAAAGCCCTACGACATTCACTTTTGTATTCATATTAA
Organism: Candidatus Brachybacter algidus; assembly: GCF_016707225.1. Taxonomy (NCBI): domain Bacteria; kingdom Pseudomonadati; phylum Bacteroidota; class Saprospiria; order Saprospirales; family Saprospiraceae; genus Candidatus Brachybacter; species Candidatus Brachybacter algidus. Next base: position 1,361,965 of record NZ_JADJID010000001.1, read on the forward strand.
CTTCAGATAACGGAAATCTGCTCCTCAACACAAACTTTCCACTCTTATCAGGAATCGGGTCCCCGAGTGGATCATATTTTGGAAATGACAAGTATTTCTCAAGTTCATCTATCATCTTTTCAGATTGTACATGTTCTAATATATCTGAAGTCTCCTGGAGTTCATCCCATGTAAAGTTTAATTTTTCAACTAAAAAAACTTTCCACAACCTGTTTCTGCGAATCAGTTGTGTGGCAATTGAATTGCCATTTTGTTTTAAGGAGACTCCTTTATATTTTTCATAATGAACTATTCCTTTTTCGTGCAACCTTTGGATCATATCCGTTACAGAAGCAGGTGTGGTCTTCATTTGGTCAGATATTGAGTTGGTACTTACTAAAGTTCCGGTTCGCTCGAATATGCGGTATATCGCCTTTATGTAGTCTTCCTCTGATTGTGTTAATAACATCGATTTGTCGAGTTTAATAAATTTAATAACAGATGTATATGTGATCAATTAGTGATAAATTTAGGTAAGTCTAAATTAAAATTGAAATATTTGTGCGTTCTTGTGGAAAGAAATATTTTATTTTAGCATGATTGACTTATCTTTCAAAATGACATTCAATGAAAACAAAAGCTGATATAATTAACAATTGGTTACCTAGATACACTGGCAGATCAATTGAAGAATTTGGGAAATTTATTATCCTTGTTAATTTCAAAGATTATGTGGTGCGCTTTGCAGAGACCTATAATGTGCCGATCACAGGAGAAGACCGAGCTATGCAGAGTGCTTCATTTGACGATATTACAATCATTAATTTCGGCATGGGCAGTCCGAATGCAGCCACCATCATGGACCTATTGGAGGCTATTACTCCACATGCTGTATTGTTTTTAGGGAAATGCGGAGGTTTGAAAAAAGTAAATAAAGTTGGAGATCTAATTTTACCCATAGCTGCAATAAGAGGAGATGGTACATCTGATGATTATTTTCCAAGAGAAGTACCAGCCTTGCCAGCATTTGCGCTCCAAAAATCTATTTCTACAGCTATTCGAGAAAATGAAAGAGATTATTGGACGGGTGTTGTATTTACAACCAATAGAAGAGTTTGGGAATGGGACGAAGATTTTAAAGAATACCTTTCCGCTATAAGAGCTATGGCTATAGACATGGAGACTGCTACAATTTTTTCTGTTGGATTTCACAATAGAATTCCTACAGGAGCCCTACTTTTAGTCTCCGATATCCCAATGTTTCCTGAAGGGGTCAAAACCGATGAAAGTGATAAACATGTAAATCAAAATTATGTGACAGATCACCTTACGATAGGTATTAAATCACTAATCATGCTAAAGGAAAATCATAAAACCGTCAGACATCTAAAATTCTAAATTGTCAATCTAAGCAATGTTTTTAGTACTGATATGGTATTCGCTTGTCGAATTTATTTCATGGTTAGATATTTCAAAGTTAACTTTACAAAATAATTTCTAACTATTGAATATTGCACATATTTTTTGGGAAAGTTCTGTCCAGGCTTTGTCTGAACTCAGAAATAATAAGATGAGAACATTTCTATCTCTCCTTGGTATAATGATAGGTATATTTTGTATCATAGCCGTGCAAGCAGCTGTAGATTCACTTGAGAATAATATCAGGGGTAGCTTCGATAAATTGGGCAACGATGTACTATATATCGATAAAAGACCCTGGAGCGATGATGGAGGGAGTTGGTGGAAATATCAACGTCGTCCAAAGCCTTCTTATAGTGATTTTGAAGCTATAAAAGAAAAAAGCAAATTGACTGAGCAGGTTTCATACAGTGCTTTTATAGGAAATAAAGTCGTTAAATTTCAGAAAAACTTTATAGAAGGCTCCTTTATTATAGGCGTAACAGAAGATTATGGAGGCATTTTTAATATTGAAATTGCTTCCGGTCGCTTTTTTAATCGCAATGATGTTATCAATGGAACGAATACTGTAGTCATAGGATATGAAGTCGCTCAAGGTTTATTTGGACCAGCAGATCCAATAGGGAGGATCGTAGTATTGGGCGGCAAAAAACTCCAGGTAATTGGTGTGATAGCTAAAACCGGAAAGAGCTTGATTAACCCTCTCGATTTCGATGAAGCATGTCTTGTTTCTTATAAGACTGCTCAGTTCTATATTAATCTTAGAGGAGGATCTTTCTTTGCTTCTATTAATGCTAAGGCAAAAAAAGGAATTGATATTGCTGATTTTAGAGACGAAATAACTGGTTTACTAAGGGCTGAACGCAGGATCAAGCCAATGGATGAAAGTAATTTCGCCATCAATGAATTGAGCATGTTGAATAAAATATTTGACAGTGTTTTTGGTGTTTTAAAACTTGCAGGACTAATCATTGGTGGCTTTGCCATCTTGGTTGGTATGTTTAGCGTCGCCAATATTATGTTTGTTTCAGTAAAAGAAAGAACCCACATCATTGGCATTAAAAAAGCGATTGGCGCGACAAGAAATGTCATTCTACTTGAATTTTTAATTGAATCAGTGGTATTGTGTATCCTCGGCGGAATATTAGGTTTAATATTTGTGTTCGGCGTTTTAAAGGTAGCCAGTGCTTTAACTGAATTTGAAATGACGCTTTCTATAAGCAATATATTGGTTGGATTGGTCCTTTCCATTCTTGTAGGTATTCTTGCAGGTGTGATACCTGCTTTTAATGCTGCAAAGATGGATCCCGTCGAAGCAATCAGACAAGGTTAAACAATACCTGATCATATATGAAACCTCAAGTAAATTTTACTGAATCCTTTGCATTACTTGATATAAGAGTTGGAACTGTCATCTCTGCCATTACATTTGAAAAGGCAAGGAATCCCTCTTATAAAATTGAAGTTGATTTTGGCCCGGATATTGGTATTAAAAAAAGTAGTGCACAGATCACACATTATTATGAAACTTCCGCTCTGATTGGCACTCAGATAATTGCAGTAATAAATTTTCCACCAAGAAATATAGCAGGCTACATGTCAGAGTTTCTAATATTGGGTATATACGATAATGGAGGTGGAGTGATCCTTTTAAGACCTGACAGAGCAGTCGACAATGGCTCAGAAATAGGCTAATAGGACAAAATTATTGAAGTGTTTTTACTATACTTTAACACTTGTTAATTGAAATTTAGAAGAATAATAATTATAAAAGTTTACTTTTACGCCTTCTAAAATTTGTTATCGTGCACAAACACATCATATTATTTTCTTTTTTACTGATTAATATTGCTTCATACTCACAGCGCACCATCCTAAGAGGTAACGTCTATGATAAAGAAGATGGTAATTCTATCATATCTGCTTCCGTATCTGTAATTGGTACCAATCTTCTTGATCTTACAGACAATAATGGTTATTTTAATCTTACTGATGCCCCCTCTGGTCTTCAGAAATTAATGATCACATATGTCGGTTATGATACTTTAATAGTAGATATAGATGTTAAGAATCTTGCAGTTACCTATAAGAAACTATATATTGAGACTTCTACTCAATTACTTGATGAAGTTCAGATCACTGCCGGGAGCATAGAGAAAAGAACAGAAGTGAAAGCAGGTGTGATCACCATAAGCCCGAAACAAATTAAGCAGTTACCATCCATAGGTGGGGATGCAGACATTGCACAATACCTTCCAGTGTTACCAGGTATTGTGAGCACAGGAGACCAGGGTGGACAGATATACATCAGAGGGGGAGCACCCATCCAGAATAAGATCATGATAGATGGAATGACCATATTCAATCCATTCCATAGCATAGGAATATTTTCAGTATTTGAGACAGAAGCAATAAAAACAATAGATGTAAATAGTGCCGGTTTCAATGTAGAGCATGGAGGCAGAGTTTCTGCTGTCGTAGATATTAAGACAAAGGAAGGGAATAAAAAAAGAATAAGTGGAGTAGTAGGGGTGAGTCCTTTTAATGCAAAGGCTGTGCTGGAAGGCCCTATTGTTCCTTTGAAAGAAGATAAGGCATTTTCCGCATCTTATTTACTTTCCTTTAAAAAGTCATTACTAGAAAAGACTTCTAAAACGCTATACAGCTATGCTAATGAAGATGGTCTTCCATTTGCGTTTACAGATTATTATGGAAAGTTGAACTTCTCTCTTGACAATGGTAGTAAAATCGATCTTTTTGGTTTTAATTTTAATGATGATGTCAATTATACATCTACCACTAAGTTTAAATGGGTTAACAGCGGCGGAGGTATAAATTTTGTTTTGAATCCTGCCGGTTCTAACTATACTTTAGGAGCGATTGCCAATTTTACAAAATACAACATTGAGCTTAACGAATTCGAACAAAATCCAAGAACATCTGAGTTGTCCAATTATTTCTTTGGTGTAAATATTACAAATTACAAACCTAAGTCCGAACTTCAATTCGGGATAGAACTAGCCGGTAATACCACTGACCTGAATTATACAAATTTCCTAAAAAATACAATTGCCAGAAAAGATAATACTACTGAACTTTCTTTCTTTTTCAAAGATAAGCTGTTACTTGGCGACCTTGTAATAGAGCCGGGAGTTAGGTTGCAATATTATGCTTCTCTAGGTAAATTCAGCCCTGAGCCAAGAATAGGGATGAAATATAATGCAACTAAAACTTTACGCTTCAAAGGTGCTGCAGGTCTTTATTCACAAAATGTTCTTAGTACTGTGGACGACAGAGACGTGGTCAATCTTTTTAGTGGCTTTCTTTCAGGTCCGGAGGAGTCAATATATGATTACAGTAAAAACGAGTATGTTAATAACGTACTCCAAAAAGCATGGCATGTGGTTTTCGGAGTTGAATATGATGTCAACCAATACCTTGAGCTGAATCTTGAACCATATTATAAGAACTTCAATGCGTTATTAAATATCAATCGCGCCAAGGCTAAGAAAACTGATCCTGATTATATAGTTGAAACAGGTAAGGCATATGGAATTGATTTTACAGCTAAGTATTCTAGAGGAAGGTACTATTTATGGGGTACTTACTCATATGGTAACGTTACCAGAGATGATGGCAGGCAGGAATATCCTACTATTTATGATCGAACGCATAATGTCAACCTTTTAGGTTCGGTAGCTTTTGGAAAGACAAAATCTCTGGAATTGAGTGTCAGATTTAATTATGGAACTGGATTCCCTTTCACCAGAGCCATTGGATTCTTCGATCAGATTCCATCTACTGATCTTGGAACAGATTTCGTTTCAACAAATGGCCAAATTGGCATTCTGTACGAAAGTAAAAGAAATCAAGGTAGATTACCTGATTATATGCGTATTGATGTCTCTGCTAAGAAAATATTTAAGTTTGGCAAACACTCAAGATTAGAAATAAACGCAAGTATATCCAATGTGACAGACAGAGATAATATCTTCTATGTCAACAGAATCTCATATGAGCGTATCAACCAATTGCCAATACTTCCGAGTGCCGGACTTAACTTCTTCTTTTAAATAAAACTTAATATCATGTTGAAATATGTTTTCCTTTTAGTTATTCATCTTTCAGCATCGGCCCTCATTGCTCAGAGTTTACCTAAAAACTTTGCTGCCGGTGAAAGAGAAGCTATGCCTCAGTATCTTGCTAATACCATCAAGGAAGCTAAAACAGGTAGATCCGGAAAACTTGATTTTCCTGTAAGAAGTATGGCGGAGTGGGAAGAATTGAGCGGCCTCATAATCTCTTGGGATAATGGCTTCAAGGATATTCAGGCAGAAATCGTTAGAAATACAATCCCTCAATGTAAAATTATCATAGCATGTACCAATGCAAGCACTGTTAAGAGTTTTTTAGAATCTAAGGGCATCTCTGATTCTGTAAACGTTCAGTATGTCATCGGTAAATACAACTCAATTTGGGTAAGAGATTATGGCCCCAATACTGTATATGCCAGAGATGTGGATTCCTTTTATCTTGTTGATTGGATCTACAATCGCCCAAGATATCAGGATGACACACTTGCACGTCAGCTCTCCAGATCACTCCAATTACCTCTGATAGAAACAAATGAAGCTCCGCTTGATCTAGTCCACACCGGCGGAAACTATATGTCTGATGGCCTTGGCACTGCATTTAGTTCCTTACTAGTTATGGATGAAAATGGCCCAAATAGTGATTTTGGCTTTTCTGATCATACCGAAGCTGAAGTAGATACCATCATGCATGACTTCATGGGAACAAAAGTGTATCCTAAGATGAATACCCTTCCATATGATGCGATTCATCACATAGATATGCACATGAAGATCCTTGATGAGCAAACGATTTTGGTAGGTAAGTATCCTAATGATGTTGCTGACGGAAAGCAGATCAATGCAAATATTGATTACGTTCTATCTAATTTTACAAATACATTTGGCAAACCTTACCGAATTGTATATATGCCAATGCCTCCCGGACCTAATGGTAAATACCCTGATCAAAATGGCAATTATAGGACTTATACAAATTCTGTATTTGTAAATAAAACAGTTCTGGTACCTTTTTATGCCGAACAATATGATACAATTGCTCGAAGAATATATGAAGAAGCACTTCCTGGATACAATATTGTAGGCATAGATTGCAATAAAATAATTCCATCCCTAGGAGCCATTCATTGTATCACAAAAGAAGTTGGTGTTAATGATCCTTTGATGATCGCAGTGGATGCAATTTTGCCTATAATAGATGCTAAAGTAACGGTAGAACGAGATGTTCACGCTATAGTAAAAAATAGGACTGGAATTGAAAAAGTAATGTTGTATTATCAATTGGAAGAAGTAACAGAACTTTGGGATAGTATAGAGATGAACATTGAGAACAATTTGACATCTTTGTACATCGCCAACATTCCTGAATTTAAAAATACAGCTAGATATTTTATCAAAGGATTTGCAAAATCCGGGAAAACGATCACACGTCCTATGACAGCCCCATCAGGTTTTTATACATCTAAAACTTTACAAACTAGCTCATCAGATGAAATTAATTCAACTAATCACATAGAAGTCTATCCGAACCCTGCTACTTCTATGACTTTAGTTGATGTTCATTTATCTTCAAGAGATAGAATTCACATTGGTTTGTATGATGCTGCTGGCAAAATGGTTAAAACATTGTTTAATGGCAATTATCAACCAAACCAACAAAAGTTGTTTTTTGATGCCTCCGCTTTCCTTCCCGGTGTCTATTTCATAAAGGCTGAAGGTAAGAATCAATTGAACATTGTCCCATTGGTGGTCAACTAGAATTTAGTTAAATTCTTATATTAGATAAAATAATAATATATTTGCGGAACAATTATGACGTTTATTATTGTTTGATGTCATATGGTGAATGAAATTTCATTAAATTTTCGTTACATCATTATAGCATTTATTAAGTATTATGAGAAAATTACAATTAGCATCTTTAACACTGCTGTTTACATTAGTTGGTCTTACACAAGCTCGCGCCACAGGTGATTCAGTTACAGTATTGAGTTACCTTGACACCATTTTCATTCAGAATGATAGTATTTTTGGTAAATATTTTATGCATCGTGTGGCGCCAAAACAAACTTTGTATTCACTATGCAGGTTTTATGGTCTAAAAACAACCCAGCTTCAAGAATTAAACCCAGCACTTAAGGTAAGAATGATCCAGGTGGATGAATTATTGAAAGTTCCTATTAGTGCAAAACTTATTAGAGTAACTGAACTGCCAAAAAATAGGGCTTCCTTTACTCCAGTTTTTTATGAAGTTAAACCCAGTGAAGGTTTATTAAATATTTCGCGCAATTATTTTGGGATTAAGCCTGAAAAGTTAATGAAGCTTAATGGTATGACGAGTCCAGAGCTTAAATTGGGCCAATTACTTCTGTTGGGTTGGGTTCCCTTAGACATATTTAGCAAAAAAGTAGAAACACCGGCAATTATAGTTGCGGATAAAAATGTATCCGCATCAAAAGCTAATCCGACAAGCACGAAAACACCTCCAAATATATCATCTACGAAAGCTCCCATTACTGAGACAAGTCCTAAGAGCACCGAAAAAGATAAAGCCATTATAAAGGCTACAATTACCGAAGCGGTTGCCAAAGTCGAAAAGGAAGAAGCTAAAACAAATACTCCAGCATCAAATAAAGAAAAATTTGAAGTAGCTTCGACATTTCTTAAGCGCAATAATGAGCAAGGTGCAGCTTTCTGGCATAAGGAATTAAAAGGCAGTAAGGGTTTATATGTCCTGCATAAATCTGCAGCAGTAGGAAGTATTATCAGCATCACGAATCCAATGTTTAATACAACTATCTATGCAAAGGTAGCAGGTACCATACCGGCTAACACTTATCCTGATGATATCAAAGTGATTGTATCTCCAGAAGTTGCTGCTAAACTCGGCGCAAAGGATGCTAAGTTTTTTACAAGAATATCCTATCTCAAATAAGGATATATTTCAAGGCATATCATGTGTTGGTAAACTTTATGAATTAATTAAGAATATCAAATTCTGACATTTGTTATCTTTAATTTTAATTTAAAAAGATTAGCAAATGAAATATTTTATTTCTTTATTACTATTCCTTTTTTCTCTTTCTAACGTTAAGTCGCAAAAGGTTTATTCAGTTTCCTATGAAAATCAAGCAGATGTTAAAGTATATATCGTAAAGTACGAAAACCAGGCTGATCTAAAAGTCTACAAAGTAAAATATGAAAATCAAGCCGGTAAAAATGACGGGAAGTGGTTTTTTACAAATTACAGCAATCAATCTCAAAAAGAAATCTACTTCGTGCCATACGAGAATCAAGCTGATCTCAAGATCTATTATGTAGATTATGAAAATCAAGCTGGTTGGAATAATTCCTCAAAAAAAAGTTTGTTGGATTGAAAAGTTTTCAGAATGCAACACTCAAAAATTTTGTCTTTTATGAAAATCTTCACAAAAATCTGAGTTTATGATTTTCGTTATTAATTAATGCTTTACTTTGATTCATTAAAGCGAAATTTATTTAATGACTAACCGTGCCAATGAATACAGCATCGACAGAACTGTTCCGGAGTTATCCTATGGAGTCCTTCTAAAACATTCTGCAGGATTCGCGGATACTAACTCCCGTGGTTATTTCAATATTGTTCCATCAATCATTGATATAGATTTTGGATTGTTTACTAATCCTTCAATAGGTTTAGAGTATCCTATTGTTTCTGTCAGCCAACTTTCCGATTCTTTAATTTTAAACTGTCCTTGCGGAGAGTCTAAGCGAAAGATGTGCAGTCATCAGTTTCAGGTAATTCAAAACATCATAAGGCATCCTTATCTGCGCATTTTTTTTGATACAGCTATGAGGAAAGCCAAGATTATTGAGACAGCAAAAAATTACGGAATAGATGATGAAGTTGAATGTGAGTTATATTTTGATCTGGTTTATTTAGCACAAAGCTATGAGATAAGACCTAAAATCAAGGAATTAGTTAGGTTTGATAAAGCTGAGCACGAAGCTTTAAGTTTAAAGTTACTTCCTCAAGAACCATCAAAACCATTTAATCCTGCAAGTGATTCTTCAAAGAAAATTGTGGCATTTACAAAGCATAAATATTATGAACAAATAAGTGCCGAAATAATTGAGGTAGAGACCGGCAAGAATGGCAAGATCAAAAGCCCGTTGCTAATACTTGATCCCCTGGAATTAATTAATAATACAGAGGTCATCGCATATGTAAAATTTTATGCAGCAGTCGCAAAACTGCAAAATGTCCATGGAGGTGGGGATGCAAAAGTTGAAATTGAGGCCTTAAAACAATTGCTTTTAAATCCTTTGGGATTGGAATTTTATTTCCATGATAAAATAATTTCAGATACAATTACAATTAATTCATTAAAACAAATTGAGTTATTTCCATTAAAAAATGACGTTCAATTAAATGTTTTTCAAAAAGAGCCATTCTACGAGATCACTGGTGAAATAACGATCCGCGACAAACAAATACCTTTTAAGGAATTGGCAATTAGGTATAAATACTTTATTGAATTAAAAAATAAATGGTATTTAATTCCAAATACTGACTTACTGCGAGTCATTGATTATTTTAAATCAAATAATGAAATAGTAATTATTCACAAATCTAAATTTGATGAATTTAAATCTTCTATTCTTGATGAATTAGAAAATCAAATTTCAATTAATTATGCATTTATAAAAGCTGCAAGTAAGAAGCAAATCGCTTCTATAATGCACGAAAGTGACATTCATCGTATCATTTATCTTACTGACCAGGAACATTTTATCAACATTACTCCTGTAGTAAGATATGGACAAGTTGAAATCCCGGTGTTTTCAAGGAAGCAAATCTATGATAAAGACCAGAACGGAAATTTATTTAAAGTTGAAAGAGATGATCAACTCGAGATTCATTTTACTTCCTTATTATTAAGACAGCATCCGGAATTTTCTGAGCAATTAAATGAATTTCAATATTTCTATTTGCACAAGGATAAATTTCTGGATGAAGACTGGTTCCTAGGCGCATTTGAAACCTGGCGCAACGAAGGAATTATAATACTTGGATTCAATGAATTAAAAAAGAACAAATTAAATTCGAATAAAGCCAATATTTCTATAAGTGTGAATAGTGGAATTGATTGGTTTAATATACATGTGAATGTTAAATTCGGCAAACAAAAAGCGAATTTGAAACAGCTCTACAAAGCAGCCAAAAGCAAGAGTAAATATGTACAATTGGACGACGGGAGTCAGGGTATTATTCCGGAGATCTGGCTTAAGAAATTTGCTGATTTTTTCAATGCCGGCGAGGTATTGGAGGAAATGATCCTGGTGCCTAAGATCAATTTTACTGAATTAAGTGAACTGTTTGAAGATGAAGTATTAAGTCGGGAAGTCAGCGTTGAGATAGAGAACTACAAAAGCAAATTTACAAAGCTAGAAAACATACCTGAAGTTAAGGTTCCTGATAATTTGAAAGCTAAATTAAGACATTATCAGGAGGATGGATTAAATTGGTTAAACTTCCTGGATGATCACAATTTCGGTGGATGCCTTGCTGACGATATGGGCCTGGGTAAAACTGTGCAGGTCATTGCATTTATTCTTTCACTCAGAGAAAAACATCTTAACAATACCAATTTGGTTGTCGTCCCGACTTCTTTACTTTTCAACTGGCAGGATGAGGTCAGTAGATTTGCACCAGATCTGAAGATCTATACAAATTATGGAGCGAATAGGCCAAAAAGCAACTCAGAATTTTCAAAATTTGAGATTATACTGACTACCTATGGCATGATGTTGTCGGACATAAGATTTCTAAAAGAATTTGACTTCAATTATGTCATACTTGATGAATCTCAGGCTATTAAAAATCCGGAGTCTGAAAGGTATAAAGCTGCAAGACTGCTGAAAGCGCGCAATAGATTAGTGTTGACAGGAACACCAATTGAGAACAATACTTTTGATATTTATGGGCAACTATCATTTGCTTGTCCTGGATTGCTTGGCAATAAATTGTATTTCAGTCAGGTGTATTCTAATCCGATTGATCAATTTGAGGATGTTAGAAGATCTAAAGAATTGGAAGAAAAGATCCGGCCTTTTATATTGAGAAGGACTAAAAAGCAAGTAGCCACTGAATTACCTGCTAAGACTGAAATGGTTATTTATTGCCAAATGGGAGAAGAGCAACGCAGGATTTACGATAAGCATGAAACTGAATTAAGGGATTACATCACTGCCAAGGATGAGGCAGAATTGTCACGAAGCAATATGCATGTATTAGCAGGGTTGACGCGTCTTAGGCAGATTTGTGACAGCCCGGCGCTTTTAAAGGAAGAAGACGCCATTGGGGATCATTCTAGCAAGATCGATGTCCTCATTGATCAGATCCGGAACAAATCCGCTCAACATAAAATTCTTGTTTTTTCGCAGTTCGTCAGTATGTTGGATCTTGTAAGAAAGGAACTCGTGCATTTCGGAATTCCGCATGAATACCTTACCGGGCAAAGTAAAAACCGCGCTGCCAGCGTCAATGAATTTCAGAATAATGGCAACGTTAGAGTATTCCTAATCAGTTTAAAAGCTGGCGGAACTGGCCTAAATTTGACTGAGGCTGATTACGTCTATCTTGTAGACCCTTGGTGGAATCCTGCTGTAGAAAACCAGGCAATTGACCGCGTTTATCGCATTGGCCAAAATAAAAATGTCATAGCAGTTAGATTGATTTGCCCGGATACCATTGAAGAAAAAATCATGAAACTTCAAGAATCAAAAAGGAAGTTAGTGGGAGATCTCATCAAGTCTGAGCAGGGCGGTGGTAAGATGACGAAGGAAGAATTACTGGATATACTTTAAATATCTCTTCTTACATTATCCGTCACCCGATCATCCGATCATGCAATCACCTAATCACCTATTGTCTGAATCACGGATTAAACTGATTATTGGATTTCACGGATTTTTTAATTAGCAAATTTTGAATTCAAAGATACATTTTATCAGTTCCATCGCCCATCACCCATCACCCGATCACCCATTGTCTGAATCACGGATTAAAAGGATTATTGGATTTCACGGATTTTTTAATTAGCAAATTTTGAATTCAAAGATACATTTAATCAGTTCCATCGCCCATCACCCGATCACCCATTGTCTGAATCACGGATAAACGGATTATTGGATTTCAAGGATTTTTTAATTAGCAAATTTTGAATTCAAAGATACATTTTATCAGTTCCATCGCCCATCACCCATCACACATTGTCTGAATTACGGATTAAAAGGATTATTGGATTTCACGGATTTTTTAATTAGCAAATTTTGAATTCAAAGATACATTTAATCAGTTCCATCGCCCATCACCCGATCACACATTGTCTGAATCACGGATTAAAAGGATTATTGGATTTCACGGATTTTTTAATTAGCAAATTTTGAATTCAAAGATACATTTTATCAGATCCATCGCCCATCGCCCATCACCCATCACCCATCACCCGATCACACATCACCTTCTCACCTTCTTACCTTCTCACTTTTTAACCTCAATTTTTTTTGCTACTTTCGCCCCTTCAAAATAATCAGAATAATAACATATGTATTATAACAACATCCTGGAAACTATCGGAAATACACCAATGGTTAAACTCAACAAAGTGGTCGAAGGACTGCCTTGTCTCGTTTTGGCTAAAGTAGAAACATTCAATCCCGGACACTCAATCAAAGACCGCATGGCACTCAAAATGGTGCAAGTGGCTGAAGAGACCGGCAAACTTAAACCAGGTGGCACCATCATTGAATGTACATCAGGTAATACCGGCATGGGGCTGGCATTGGTCGCATCAATTAAAGGATACAAAAGCATCTTTACGACAAGCGATAAGCAATCCAAAGAAAAGATGGACATGCTAAAAGCAGTAGGAGCGGAGGTCATCATTTGTCCTACCAACGTCGAGCCTTCTGACCCAAGATCTTATTACTCTGTGGCAGAAAGGTTAAGCAAAGAAATTCCTAATAGCTATTGGTTCAATCAATATGACAACATGGCCAATTCATTGGCACATTATGAGTCCACAGGTCCTGAGATCTGGGAACAAACTGATGGCCTTATTACAAAGTTGGTCGTAGGAGTTGGCACCGGAGGTACTATCAGTGGTACCGCAAAATATCTGAAAGAAAAAAATCCTAATATTGAGATCATTGGGATTGATACTTATGGATCTGTATTCAAAAAATATAAAGAAACCGGAATATTTGATGAAAAGGAAATATATCCTTACATCACGGAAGGGATTGGTGAGGATATTCTACCCAAGAACGTTGATTTTTCATTGATCGATCATTTTGAAAAAGTCACAGACAAAGATGGCGCACTAGCAGCAAGAAGACTTGCCAGAGAAGAGGGGATGTTACTGGGGTATAGTGCAGGAAGTGCTTTGGCAGGATTATTACAGATCAAGGATCGCTTAAAACCTGAAGATGTCGTTGTGATCATCTTTCACGATCATGGTTCAAGGTATGTCGCTAAGATCTACAATGATGACTGGATGCGTGACAGAGGATTCATAAGCCAGGATCTTACCTTGGCTGACCTGATCCGCAAGAAAAACAATCCAAGTTTAATTAGTGCTCAAGCAGAAAGTAAGTTGCGCGATGTTTTCGATTTGATGAAAGAAAATGATATTTCTCAGATGGTAGTCAATTCAAATGGACAAATCGTAGGGTCAGTAACTGAGAGTGATATTTTATCTTCTTTACTTGAAAATAGTGAGAATATTGACAATGTGCTTGTTAAAGATGTCATGCATGAGCCATTTCCCATTGTCGATGAATCTCTTTCTGTCAAAGAACTTACAAAATACATAAGTAAGAAGATCCCTGCTGTCCTGGTAATGGATGGAACGGGCCATAAGCATATTTTAACACAGTATGATATTATTCAGCATTTGTGTTGATGCGTTGAAGGGAAAATTGAAAATTGAAAGTTGAAAATGAGGCGAAGGAGTTTGAGTATTTTTATTGTTGAGTAAAGCATGAATTTAAAAGCTAATGGGCTCTATGGTTTAACTATATAGTAATTTTTAATTGGAAATTTTGAAAATAGAAGTTCTGGAATGATGGAACTCAATCTGTGATTTTGAACATTATGATTACCGATTACCGATTACCGATTACCGATTACTCATGTCTTATAATACTCCACCACCACATGATATATTTTCACAAAACACCAAGTAGCCGAAGCCAAGATAGTAAGCGCGATCATGCCGTGTGCAAAAGGTCCGATAATTGCAATACAGACGACAGGCAAACCCAATAGAAATGATAAAGTAAAATAACCCGGATGAAGTTGCTCCTCATTTGGTTCTTCCTCCATCTTTAGATAAAAATAGTAACTAGTGATGCAAGTCACAATACTCAGATATATCAATGATATATAATAACAGGCTTTTGGATCTATGTTTAGTCCATATTGTATATTCCATTGAACTAAAAAAGCAACATCCTTATTGAATGCAAGGCAAAGCATGATGAAGATCAAGCTGAGTGGAAAACCGTATTTAATAAATATCTTATTCATAGGCGATGTACAAAGGTAACTATAATTATATAAACCAATGAAAATCAGTGCTTATTAACTAATTCTTATATACATTGTAAGTTGCAAGCAATTATTTAGACGCTTTGTCAAACCCATTCTTTTGCGCCACCACTTAATTTTCTTAATTTTGCGGCTTTCTAAAATGTAATTCATGAACATTCAACATACGATTCAAACATTGGTTAGCAAGGCTATAAGTGAAAAATATAGTCATGATATTAACCCAGATATTATTCCTATTTCTTTAACGAAACCTGATATTACAGGTGACTTCACTGTAACTTTGTTTCCATTTGCTAAAACATTACAGATGAACCCGAATCAACTGGGGTTATCATTAAAGGAGAATTTGGATGGGCAAGATGCCAGAATATCAGAAGTTATAGTAGTTGGAGGATTCCTTAATTTTACGCTATCTCAAAGTTATTGGGCAAACGTTTTAAATGAATTAAGTACTCAATTTTCAATTGCAGAAAATGAGAAAAAGACATTTATAATAGAATTTTCATCACCAAATACCAATAAACCGCTTCATCTGGGTCACATCAGAAACATTCTTCTTGGGAATTCTTCAGCAAATATCCTGAAAGCACTAGGGCATAATGTAATTAAGGCCCAAGTCATTAATGACAGGGGAATTGCTATCTGTAAAAGCATGTTAGCCTATGAAAAATATGGTGGATTGACAGATCCTGAGAAAGAAAAGATGAAAGGGGATCATTTTGTTGGAGATTTGTATGTCATGTTTGAAAATAAATTCAAGGAAGAATATAGAAATTGGCAGCAGTCAGATGAAGCATTGTCATTATATAAGGCATCAGATAAAAATCAGGATGAGGCTACGTTTTTTGCTAATTATAAGAATACATATTTTAATACAAATAGTGAATTGGGGTTAGAAGCTCGCCAAATGCTCAATAAATGGGAAGAGGGAGATGCGGCAACTATGGCTTTGTGGAATACAATGAATAGCTGGGTTTATAGTGGATTTGATACAACATATGCTAAGTTAGGAATTGAGTTTGATCAAAATTATTATGAATCGCAAACCTATTTACTTGGTAAAGAAGCTGTAAGTAAAGGACTAGAGAAAGGTATATTCGAACGGCAATCGGATTCCTCAGTGTGGATTGACTTGACTGATAAAGGTTTAGATCGCAAGTTGATTTTACGTTCAGATGGTACTTCTGTATATATGACTCAGGATATTGGGCTAGCAATGCAACGATACGATCAATATAAATTTGATCAAATGGTGTATGTGGTAGGTGATGAACAGAACTATCACTTTCAGGTTCTATTTGCCATCATGAAGGCCATGAATGAGCCATATGCAGATCATTTATTCCACCTGTCTTATGGCATGGTAGAGCTGCCTACAGGCAAAATGAAGTCGCGTGAAGGAACAGTTGTTGACGCTGATGACTTGATAGCTGAGGTTATTACGGAGGCCCAGGCGTCTGGAGAAGAAAGGGGAGAACTAGCATCTCTTTCAGTGGATCAACACAACGAAATATATAGATTGATAGGCCTTGCAGCTTTAAAATATCATATGATAAAAGTTTCACCCAAGAAAAAAATGATTTTCGACCCGAAGGAATCTGTTGATATGCAAGGCCAGACAGGCCCTTATGTTCAAAATGCTTATGTCAGAATACAATCAATCTTAAGGAAAGAGCGATCATCCCTTCAAGAACTAACAGATATTAAACTAAAGATGACTTCCTCGGAAATTGAATTGATCAAGCAACTAGACCAATATAAGTCAGTCGTCGTAGAAGCTGCAGAAAATTTTGATCCTTCACAAATTGCAAACTATTTATTCTCTTTAGCCAAGAGCCTTCACCGCTATTACCACGATGTTCCGATCCTTACAGCTGCCTCTGATGAAGAAAAACAATTCAGATTATATCTAATTGACAAAATTGCTTCATTTTTAAAAACAGGGATGTTATTATTAGGAATTGAAATGCCCGAAAGAATGTAAATTTTATTATTTGATTAAGTCTAAGTTGAACAATATTTGAATTAAATATATCATGTTTTGCAATAAACAGAATAAAGTATAATTCTATTCTCTATTTTTAAGAAATGTCCAAATTATATTATGCGATTTACTGTATTAATTATATGTACATTAATTTCATCTCTTATTAGATATTGAATAAACATAGATTATAATTAACTTTAAGTCAATTATATATAAATTCCAATTTTAATTATATATATATAATTAATAGTTTATAGATGACAATTAACGTTTTTTGAATAATTTAATTAAATTTGTTAATAATTAATTAAAATTTATAAAAGCGTTTATTATGAAAAGAATTTACTTTTTTGCCGGCGTGTTGATGGCTATATTATGCCTAAATACAGCGGCCTATTCTCAATGTAGCAATCCTTCAGCCTTTGGCTCGGTTCCAGCGCCAACAACACCAGTTCCCATAACCATCACAACTTGTGCCTTTGGCGGCGAGTACAGCACGGTCACCGGTGCCCTAGCAGGAAGCACTTATTTATTTAATGCAACCGGAGGAGCTGGTAATTTTATTACCATCAGACAAGGGACTCCAGGTGGCGCGGTGTTAGGATTTGGTTTTGCGCCAATAAGTGTAACGTGTACTGCTTCCGGTCCATTATATTTGCATTATAATGTAGATGCAACATGTGGAAATGAATCTGCATGTCATACAGGTACTGTTGCATGTTCTAGTTGCAGTGCTCCTGATCCAATTGTAAATGACCTTTGTTCTGGAGCCATTGCACTGACTTGTGGTGTTACTGTAACAGGAACTACCACAGGTGCAACTTCAGACGCAGTACCTACTTGTACAACAGGATTGAATACCGCACCAGGGGTATGGTACAAGCTTGACAACGTTAGTGGTTCAGTAACATTGAGCCTTTGTGGCAGTAGCTTTGATACTAAAATAGGTGTATTTACTGGTCCTTGTGGTACTTTCACTTGTGTAGCTGGCAACGATGATTTTTGTAGTTTACAATCTCAAGTTACTTTTACTGCAGTATCAGGCACTACCTATTACGTGTTAGTTACAGCCTTTAGTACTAATAGTGGAGCATTTACCCTAGTTCCTACTTGTACTCAAACACCTGTTAGCTGCACCAATACTACAGCGTTTGGAAATATCGCAGCTCCAACGAGTTCAGCACCGGTTACGATTAGTAGTTGTAATTTTGCAGGAGAATATACTACTGTTACAGGTTGTGTAAGCGGAAGTCAGTACACTTTTGCAAGCACAGGTGGTACTGGTAATTACCTTACGATTCGTCAAGGTACTCCTGGAGGTGCAATACTTGGACAAGGTACATCTCCTGTCACAGTGACATGCACTGCCTCAGGTCCACTATATATGCATTTAAATACAAATGCTGCTTGTGGCACCGATGCTTCGTGTCACGTTACAACAGTGGCATGCGCATCTTGTGTAGCACCAGGCTGTTCTAATGTAACAGCATACGGCTCTGCAACTGCTCCAACTACTCCGGCGCCTGTTACCATATCGACTTGTAATTTTGCAGGAGAGTATGCTACTGTTACAGGTTGTGTAAGCGGAACTCAATACACATTCGCCAGTACTGGAGGTATTGGAAATTACCTTACAATTCGCCAAGGAACACCTGGAGGTGCAATACTTGGACAAGGGACTTCTCCTGTGACGGTTACATGTACTGCCTCAGGCCCTATTTATATGCATATCAACACAAATGCTGCCTGCGGCACTGAAAGTGCATGTCGAACAACAACTGTGGCATGTGCGTCTTGCTTTATCGTCGGAGATCCTTGTGGTTCGATTACAACATTAACTTGCGGAACATCGAATACCGCAAATCTTACCGGAACCGGTGTATGGAGCCCTGGTTCGTGCGGGTTTTCTACACCTGGCCAAGAAAAGGTTTATAGCTTTACACCAGCAGTGACTGGGGTATATTCATTGCAAGTCACATCGACATCTTCTACTGGTTACGTAGATTATATGTACAAAGCAGCATCTGGAGGATGCAGCGCGACAGGATGGACGTGTATTCTTGATATATTTTCACCTACTACAGCAACCATTGGAACGCTTACAGCGGGTGTCCAATACTATATACTATTGGATGCAGAAAGCACCTCAAGTGTTTCTCAATCTTTTCAGATAAATTGCTTATGTAGTTTTGTACCTACAATTACTGTATCTGAAACTTCTGGAACACCGAATAATGGAACTATATGCATTGGGGCATCTGCAACTTTGCAAGCAAATGGCGGAGGAACCTATCTATGGAGTACTGGTGCTACGACTCCATCTATTATAGTATCTCCTGCATCTACGACAACATATACAGTGACTGTAACTGCACCTGATTTGTGTGTAGCTACTGCTACATCTACCGTTACCGTTGCTCCACTGCCGGTCGCTACAGCTACTTCACCCGGTAATCCATTTTGTGTAGGTTCGACAATTTCATTAAATTCATCTGGAGGATCCACATATAGCTGGAGTGGACCAGGCGGATTTACATCGACATTACAAAACCCAACGAGGGCTAATGCCACTGCAGCAATGGCTGGTGTTTATACAGTGACTGTTACTTCTGCTGCAGGATGTACTTCTACGGCAACTGTTACTGTTTCCATTAATCCATTGCCTGTGGTATCCGTAACTGCTAATCCAAACCCAGTTTGTAGTGGAGGTTACGTTCAATTAAATGCAACTGGCGGAGGGACTTACGCATGGTCGGGACCTTCAGGTTTTAGTTCTACTTTGAGTAATCCTGGTATTAATAATATTCAAACAACTCAGGCAGGTACATATCAAGTGACAGTGACAAATCTAGGTTGTAATGCAAGTAGTTCTGTAAGTGTAGTTGTTAATCAAACACCAATAGGAACAGCGTCAGCAGTACCTTCTACAGTTTGTGTTGGCAGCTCAGTTCAATTGTCTGCTACAGGTGGTGGCACCTACTCATGGTCAGGACCTAACGGTTTTACTTCTACACAACAAAACCCTAACGTTCTTATTAATTCTTACCAACAGGCAGGAGTATATTTGGTCACAATTACGGGTCAAGGTGGATGTAAGTCAAGCTATAAAGTAGAAGTTAAAGTAAATTATCCACCTATAGCGAAAGCCGGACATGATGTAGCGACTGCATGTGCAGGAAGCACTTTACAATTAACCTCTTCAGGAGGTGGTAGTTACAGCTGGTCAGGACCTGGTGGGTTTACTTCAACTCTTCAGAATCCAACCAGACCTAACGCTACAGCAGCTTATTCCGGTCTTTACTCAGTTACGGTTACAAGCCCTAATGGTTGCACTGCCGTAGCTACGACGAATGTTACTATTGTTAATAACCCGGTTGTAACAGCTACAGTTGACGACAATACAGTGTGTGAGGGTCAAACAGTATTCCTTCATTCTTCAGGTGCTTCTAGTTATACTTGGGCTGGACCTTATGGTTATACTTCAGCATATCAGCATCCGGTGATTAATAACATTCCAATTTATTTGGGCGGTCAGTATGTAGTGACAGGAAAAGGTCCGACAGGTTGTACTGCAACTGCTTCAGTTGACGTCTTTGTATTTGGTGCAATTAATGGAACTGTATCTGCTACTCCTAATCCGGCACCTTTTGGAAGCAATATTCAATTGAATGCCACTGGAGGAACAACTTATCTTTGGACTGGACCGAATGGCTTCTTTTCAAATGAGCAAAGTCCTCTGCTTTATAACTCAAGTTATAAAACTGCTGGTACATACACTGTCATTATAACAAATGAAGGTGGATGTCAATATACGCTTCATGTAGTAATTACGATTATTGCTCCTAAACCAGGTACTGGTCAAGTGTTTGAAATCGCTACAAGCAAACCATTGGAAGGATTTATTTATCCAAATCCTGCTAATAGCAATATCAAATTGGGAAGTGAATTTAAATCAAGTATCCTTTATTCAATCATTGATGCCAATGGTAATGTCATCATCAAGAATCAAACCACTAATGATGGTATGATTCAGATTAATACGCTTACACCGGGTATTTACAATGTTATCTGGTCAGAGAAGGAACTTAATGGAGGGACATTCTACGGCAAGTTTGTAAAGGTGGATTAATTCTTACTTTTTAAGTAGAATTAATCTATTCTGAAAATTTATTACGGAGGTTGGTTTTATGCCAACCTCCGTTTTTTGTTGTTGTAGCTATTCCTATTTCTTCAAAGGAAAATATTCATTAGAAGATAGGACTGATATATTAAAATGAATTATTAAATAAACAAATATTTTGTAATATAATACTGAGCTTACAATCTTTTGATCAAATTAATTTAAACAATTACGAATTTCCAATTGGTATTAATTTTCAGAAAACTATAAAATTTCCATAAGTCAAATTCAGAAAAAACCATTAATTGAGCACCAAGGGAAGCATGTTACAAATATTCAAAATGACAAATCTGCATTTAAGTGTTAATAATCAAATAATAAAAATACGCTTCTATATTGCCTCTGACATCTAATTTAAAAATGTCTGACAACTACGATTTTAAAGAAATAATTGTTCAGAAACTCTGATAAAATAGTTGAATAGTTTATTCATTTAAGTAGTAATATCTTTTAATTATAACAAGAATGAAATATTTTTATTGACACTAAAATATACCAGATATTAATTTAGAAATAATCTAATTAATTAGCATAAAATTATATAATGTTAATGCATAAGGATATTAGCAAAAATAGGTAATTGATAAGCTACATAGAACTCCAATTATAATGTTATTCATTTTTATGCAAAAATTTAATTTACTTTTAGGGAGAATTATTAGAAATTTATTATTATATTTGTAAAAGCCATTTTTTTATTTTCGATACTGAAAATATTTAGTTGAGAAATTAGTCTTGTCTAAGATTAATTTCATTTATTTCTTAAGGTCAAAATATATTTCACTACACATTTTCTTCTCTAAAAAATCAATTGATTTACATTTAAAAATTATCCTTATGAAAAAATTTTCTCTACTTATTTTAATCATGTTTTGCTTTAATATTAATTCGGACGCCATTACCTTACAAGCAAATCTTACTTCAAATAATGGATCTGGAGGTGTTTTTCTGTCATTGACTACTAATAGCACGCCAGTTAATATTACCAGTTTCAATACTATGTATTCAAGTACTAGTGGAACAAGTGTGACAGTGGAAATATATAGTAGAAGTGGAGCCTATGCCGGATTTACAGCTTCCAGTGCTGGATGGAATTTGGTCGGCACAATCACCACCACGAGTGCTGGAACCACGACAATTGCTCCAATGGATGTAACTAGTTTAAATATCCAACTTGCAGCTTCCACCACAACTTCCTTTTATTTGCAATCAATTACAGCAGGAGGTGGAATAAGATATTTTGGAACTGGTGTTACTTCTAATACGAATTTTAATGATGCCAATTTAGCACTCTTTTCTGACGTTGCAAGAGTTACAACTGTTGCCTTTGGTGGATCTCAATTTTCTCCCAGAGCCTATACCGGAACCATAGATTATAACTTAAATTTATCAGCAGATCCTTGCGCTTCTATTACAACAATAACTTGCGGTACACCAGTTACTGCTACAACTACAGGAACAGGTGTCTGGTCACCCGGAAGTTGTGGTTTTTCAACTCCAGGCCAAGAAAAGGTCTATAGTTTTACACCATTAACTACCGGTAATTATACATTTCAAATTACTGCCGCTTCAGGTGGTTTTTCTGACTATTTCTTTAAAGCAGCTTCAGGTGGTTGCAGTGCTACCGGTTGGACTTGTATAGGAGATGCAAGTGCGCCGGAATCGAATATTTTCGGACCATTGACCGCCGGCACCACATATTATATTCTTTACGATGCAGAGAGCACAGTTGCTCAATCTCAGACTTTTAATATAAATTGTTTAGCTGCAGATCCATGTTCGAGTATTACGACGATTTCTTGTGGTACTCCTGTTACAGCTGCTACTTCAGGAGCTGGTGTATGGGAACCAGGAAGTTGTGGATTTACAACACCAGGTCAAGAAATAATTTATAGTTTTACGCCTACAGTTACCAGTAATTATACTTTACAGATTACCGCAGCTTCAGGTGGTTTTTCTGACTATTTCTTTAAAGCTGCTTCAGGTGGTTGCAGTGCTACAGGTTGGACATGTATCGGAGATGCAAGTGCACCTGAGTCGAATATTTTCGGACCATTGACAGCCGGCAACACATATTATATTCTCTACGATGCAGAAGGCACAGGTGCTCAATCTCAGACCTTTAATATAAATTGTGTAGCAGGTGATCCTTGCACAGGTATAACATCACTTACTTGTGGTGTTCCAGTAACTGCAGTAACTGCAGGTGCGGGAATTTGGAGCCCCATTTCAAATAGTTGTGGTTTTACAACTCCAGGTCAAGAAAAGGTATATAGTTTTACCCCTTCTGCTTCCGGCAGTTATACATTGCAGGTTACGGCCGCTTCAGGCGGTTTTTCAGATTATTTCTTTAAGGCAGCTTCAGGTGGCTGTGGCCCTACTGGTTGGACATGTATTGGAGATGCAGCTGGACCTGAGTCAAACATTTTCGGTCCTTTGACTGCTGGAACTACTTATTATATATTGTATGATGCTGAAGGGACTGCTGCTCAATCTCAAACCTTTAATATAAATTGTTTATGCAATTTTGTACCAACGATTAATGTATTAGAAAATTCAGGCACACCAAATGACGGTACTATATGCATGGGTAACTTTACTACTCTTGTAGCTACAGGCGGAGGAACATATTTATGGAGTACGGGTGCGCTCTCAAATGGAATTATTGTTAACCCCGCATCCACTACTATTTACACTGTGACTGTTACAGCACCTAATTCATGTGTAGCCACAGCCACAACTACCGTTACGGTGGTTCCTCTTCCGATAGCCACAGCTTCAGCCCTTCCTAACCCTATTTGTAGTGGAAACACACTTACACTTAGTGCAAACGGAGGATCTACTTATTCATGGTCAGGCCCAGGAGGTTTCATTTCTGGTTTGAAGAATCCACAAATTTCGAATATACAGACATCTCAAAGTGGTTTGTATAATGTTACCGTGACCAATGTTAACGGATGTTCGGCGACTGCCAATGTTAGTGTTGTTGTCAATTCAACCCCTACTGGAAGTGCATCTGCCACCCCATCCATAGCATGTGTGGGTTCATTTGTGCAATTAAGTTCTACAGGTGGTGGAACATATGCATGGTCAGGACCTAACGGTTTTACTTCTACACAACAAAACCCTAGCATTCTTATTAATTCTTACCAGCAGGCAGGAGTTTACTTGTTGACAATTACCGGTCTGGGTGGATGTACTTCAAGCTACAAAGTACAACTTAAAGTAAATTATCCACCAATAGCTACAGCCTCGCATGTTCAGAGTAGTGCATGTGCTAACAGTACTTTACAATTGTTAAGTACAGGTGACGGATCATACAGCTGGTCTGGTCCAGGTGGATTTACTTCAACTCTTCAGAATCCAACCATACCTAACGCTACAGCAGCTTATTCCGGTCTATATTCCGTTACGGTTACAAGCCCTAATGGTTGTACTGCCGTAGCTACGACGAATGTTACTATTGTTAATAACCCGGTTGTAACAGCTACAGTTGATGACAACAGTGTGTGCGAGGGACAAACAGTTTTCCTTCATTCTTCAGGTGCTTCTAGTTATACTTGGGCTGGACCTTATGGTTATACTTCAGCATATCAGCATCCGGTGATTAATAACATTCCAATTTATTTGGGCGGTCAGTATGTAGTGACAGGAACAGGTCCAACAGGATGCACTGCAACTGCTTCAGTTGACGTCTTTGTATATGGTGCAATTAATGGAACTGTATCTGCGACTCCTAATCCTGCTCCTTTTGGAAGCAATATTCAATTGAATGCCACTGGAGGAACAACTTATCTTTGGACTGGACCGAATGGCTTCTTTTCAAATGAGCAAAGTCCTCTGCTTTATAACTCAAGTTATAAAACTGCTGGTACATACACTGTCATTATCACAAATGAAGGTGGATGTCAATACACGCTCCATGTTGTAATTACTATAATTGCTCCTAAACCAGGTACTGGTCAAGTGTTTGAAATCGCTACAAGCAAACCATTGGAAGGATTTATTTACCCAAATCCTGCTAATAGCAATATCAAATTGGGAAGTGAATTTAAATCAAGTATCCTTTATTCAATCATTGATGCCAATGGTAATGTCATCATCAAGAATCAAACCACTAATGATGGTATGATTCAGATAAATGCACTTACACCGGGTATTTACAATGTTATTTGGTCAGAAAAGGAACTTAATGGAGGAACGTTCTATGGCAAGTTTGTAAAGGTGGATTAATTCTTACTTTTTAAGTAGAATTAATCTATTCTGAAAATTTATTACGGAGGTTGGTTTTATGCCAAGCTCCGTTTTTTGTTGTAGACATTCCAATCAAAAACTTATCCTTTATCCGTTATGTTATATAAGTAAGCTTAAAATATTACTTTTGCGCTAAAATTTGTATATAAATTCATGAGTGAAGAAAAAATTGAAGGTTTAAATTTTATTGAAGAAATAATTGAGAAGGATATTGCTTCCGGTAAACACGATGGAAGAGTTCTAACTCGGTTTCCCCCAGAACCTAATGGTTATCTTCACATTGGTCATGCTAAGGCTATTTGTCTTAATTTTGGACTAGCAGATAAATATGGAGGAAAGACAAATCTTAGGTTTGATGATACCAATCCAATCACTGAAGATGTTGAATATGTCAATTCCATTAAAGAAGATATTAAATGGTTAGGCTTCCAATGGGAAAATGAATTCTATACGAGTAATTATTTTGAAGAACTTTATGGTTTTGCGATTAAATTAATATCAAAAGGATTGGCATACGTTGATGATTCTTCTTCTGAAGAAATCGCAGCATTGAAGGGAAATCCAAATACTCCAGGCCAGGATAGCCCTTACCGAAGCAGATCTATTGATGAGAATTTACAATTATTCTCCGATATGAGAGCTGGAAAATTTCCCGACGGGGCTAAAGTGTTAAGGGCAAAAATCGACATGGCTTCTCCAAATATGTTGATGCGCGACCCGTTGATTTATAGAATCAGACATGCACATCATCACAATACCGGTGACAAATGGTGCATTTATCCTATGTATGATTTTGCTCATGGTCAAAGCGATAGTATTGAAAAAATTACTCATTCCATTTGTACTTTGGAGTTCATTCATCATAGACCGGTATATGATTGGTTTATTGAGAAACTTGAGATTTTCCCATCTCATCAATATGAATTTGCACGGTTAAATATCAATTATACCGTGATGAGCAAAAGAAAACTTTTGCAACTTGTAAATGATGGTCATGTTAATGGTTGGGATGACCCTAGAATGCCCACAATATCAGGCTTAAGAAGACGTGGCTACACTCCTGCCAGTATCAGAGATTTTGCAACGCGTGTAGGTATTGCCAAGCGGGAAAATGTAATTGATGTTGGATTGTTGGAATTCTGTATAAGAGAAGATCTCAATAAAAATGCATTAAGAAGAATGGCAGTTCTGGACCCTTTGAAGGTAGTCATAACTAACTGGCCCGAAGGAACCAAAGAATTGTTGGAAGCAGAAAATAACCATGAAATTGAGAATTCCGGTTCAAGAGAAATTGCTTTTTCCGGAGAATTCTTTATTGAACGTGAAGATTTTATGCTTGATCCTACTCCCGGCTTTTTTAGACTTTCTCCCGGCAATATTGCAAGACTTAAACATGCATATATCATTCAGTGCGATGAAGCGATTATTGATAGCGAAGGACAAGTGACAGAAATTAAATGCACTTATTTTCCAGAAAGTAAAAGTGGACAAGATACTTCTGGTTTAAAGCCAAAGAGTGTTTTGCATTGGGTAGATGGTACTGATTGCATTGATATGGAAGTGCGGTTGTATGATAGATTATTCAAAGTAGAGAACCCGCAAAATGAGGAGGGTGACTTTAAGGATTATTTAAACGAAAATTCTTTAAGAAAAATAAATAAAGCAAAGGGAGAACATGCGTTGAAAAATGCATCTTCCGGTGAACAATTCCAATTTTTGAGACTTGGTTATTTCTGTCAAGATGCTGATAGTACTTCTGAAAGTATGGTTTTCAATCGAACAGTTTCTTTAAAGGATGGAAATAAAAAGAAAGGCTGACCTCAAAAAGGTCTTCCTATATGTAATACTAATTTTTATAAACTAAATTTAAAGTGAAGCTACGTATATATCAGGATTCAATAAGGTTCAGAGTTCAAGTACCGGAGATCGAAGAATTGTTGTCAAAAGGAGCTGTTGAAGCTTTTATATCCCTTGGACTCTTGCCATCAAATGGGCTGAGATATAGAATTAGCCTAAATCAAGTGTTATCACCTCAAATAGAATTTTCTGAAAATAGTATCCATTTAACTATTCCTGATCAAATAGGTAAAGATTGGTGTAATAGCAATGAAGTAGGTATTTATGCAACTCAACTAGTTAATGATGATCGCACTCTGAAAATTATACTAGAGAAGGATTTTAAATGCCTTGATGATACATTTGAAGATCAAACTAATATGTTTCCAAATCCTAAAGACAAATGTTGAGCAGAAGCTATTGGGAGGATCAATTATACTTTGGCAAACCTGATTACATCGTCGTGGGAGGCGGATTGGTAGGCATGTACACTGCTTATTATCTTAAAAAAAACTACCCGGATGCTGATATTCTTGTATTAGAAAGAGGTCCGTTTGGGGAAGGAGCAAGTACCAAAAATGCGGGTTATGCTTGTTTTGGAAGTGTTTCAGAACTAATTGACGATATAGAACTTTTCGGCACAGATAAAGTGAAAGAGACACTTACCATGAGGTGGCAGGGGCTCCAACTGACAAGATCAGTGCTTAAAGATGAAAATATCAATTATGAAGAGAAAGGAGGAACTGAAGTTTTTTTGCCCGAAAATAGCGATCTAAAAAATATCTGCCTAAAAAAACTCCCTGAGATAAATGCTTTAGTAAGAGAATGCATAGGTATGCCCGGAGTATTTGAATATCATGAAGGAAGTCCTAAAGGCACAAAGGGATTTGATGGATACATATTTAATAGATTGGAAGGTTGCCTTAATACATCTATGTTCAATAATGCACTCTATCAAAAATGTATAGATAATAAAATCAGATTTCTCTTTGGATTTGATGTTGATAAGTTGAAACATGGGGCTGATCCTCATGTTATTCACAAAAAATACGGAGCCATCTATGCAAAATCAATTTTTGTGACTACTAATGGTTTTGTAAATCACCTTATTCCTGACTTAGATGTCAAGCCTGTCAGAAATCAAGTTATTGTAACTGAAGAGATAGAAGGGCTCCAACTAAATGGTTGCTACCACATGGATAAAGGTTATTTTTATTTTAGAAATATTGGAAAAAGAATATTGATTGGCGGTGGTAGAAACAAATTAGGTTCTAAAGAAGAAACATTTTTATTTGATCAGACAGATGAAGCTTTTACATTGCTTTCAACGATTCTAAAGGGACATATAGAAGGTGTCAAAGACCCAAAAATGGACTATCACTGGAGTGGAATTCTGGGAATAGGTGGGAATAAAAAACCTATTATTGCTGAAGTAAGTGAAGGTGTATTCGTCGGGGTAAGGATGGGTGGAATGGGCGTAGCTATATGCTCATTAGTGGGTAAACAATTAGCAGAACTTACAAAAATAGCAAACTAGCCATTGATCAAAATTAAAAATAGTATCAAACACTCAATGCTGTGTAAATCTGTGATTTTCACTTTCTTGGCTATGGTATTATTTAATAGCTTATTGAGTGGGCAAGCCTCTAAAGACACCTCGGATTACATCAATTTTGAAGAAGCCAAATTTGGTACAATTTTGACAAAAGATAAAATAAGTATTTTCTCTGGAGAAGTTGCGTTTAGTCATAAAGGAGTTCACTTTTATGCAGATACTGTTTATCGTTCTGATAACATTATCAGGGCAAAAGGCAATATTCTTATACAACAAGGAGATTCCCTTTCTATTTTTGCAGACTCTTTATTCTATAATTCAGTAACCAGACAATGCGAATTATATTCTAATGTTTCATTGATTAAAAATGATCAGAAGTTATATACTGAAAAATTATCATACAATACCAATACAAAGATCGCTGCTTTTGACAATAATGGGACATTCACCAATGGGGCTACATGGGTTAAGAGTAAATCAGCTATCTATGACACTAAATCTGATGATATAATTCTACAAGATAATGTCTACATACAGGATCCGGACTTTGATATAAAGACAACCCGACTTAAATACAATTCGAGGTTAAGATATGTCACCTTCTTAGCTCCTTCAATAGTGACACAAAATAATGGAACTAAATTGTATAGCGAAAGCGGTTTCTATGATATCGATAAGAAATACGGAGAATTCATAGGTAATCCTCAGTATAAAAAAGGAGCTGATAAGGCCATTGCAACGCGAAAGATGGTATATGATGGCCTTAAACAATTTTATTACCTTTTGGGCGATGCCAGGTATCAAGACTCGTTACGATATGTGTCAGGAGAATCCATTAAGTATTTTCAAAAGAGAGAATATTTTGAAGTTGATGGAGGAAAGGGTTATGCATTTTTGCAAGACTCTGCCCAATTACTAAAAGGTAAAAAGATCCAGTATGACAAAAAGAACAATTTATTAAAGACCATCGGGCGATCACGAATCGAAGATGGAGATAATATCATAGAAGCTGACAATAACGACTTTGACAACAAAATTGGAAAAGGGATTTCTAAAGGGAACGTGATTCTTCACAGTAAGTCCAATAATTCCACACTTCATGCAGAAGAAGCATTGATAGACAAAAAAGGTGATTATGTTAAGGCATACGGTAAAAGAGCGATGTTTAGTATCGTATCTGACCAGGACACCACATATGTCAGTGCTGATACATTATGGTCATTTAAAAAAGATACAATCACAGGTGATACCAGCAGAGTCATACAGGCTTATCATGATGTAAAAATTCTGAGTAAGAATTTTCAAGGAGTATGCGATTCTATGTATTATTCAACCATTGATTCAATTTTTAGATTATATCGTCAACCAATATTATGGTCAGATAGTACTAATCAATATTTTGGTGATACCATATTAATATTTCAAAAGGATAACAAGATTTCAGAGTTGCTGATGCAGAATAAAGCAATGATCATTACTTCGCCCGAAGAAGTGTATTTTAGTCAAATAGGAGGGAAGGAGATCAGAGCATTCATGTCAGATGGAAAGCTTTCAAGCATGACCGTCAATGGCAATGCCCAAACTGTATATTATACACTTAATGACGACAAAGAATATACCGGAGTCAATACATTAAATTGCTCTCATTTAAGAGCCAGGTTAGTCGACAATGAATTGGATAATATTAAATTTTATAAAAAGAATGATGGAAAATATTATCCAATGGATAAAGCAAATCATGCCCAGATACAGTTGGCAGGCTTTAAATGGGAGATCAAAAAAAGGCCTCTCTTACTTACTGAAATGCGCTCAGATAGTGCTAATATTTTAATGTTTTCATTGTCAGGAGATGATCCTAATGCTATTCCTACTGACATCAAGTTAAATAATATACCGGTGTCAGGAAGTGATAAAGATGAGCGAATAAAGAGGCCGGTAGGGAAGGTGCGGAAGAAGAATGGAAAATGAGATTTTAGCAATATCACAGAGATGCACAAGAGATAAGGGTGATTCACAGAGTTCTTCAAAGATCAAATATTTTTTAAAAAACCTGCCTTTTATCAACTAAAATTGTGAAGACAAAGCTTTTAGATTCATAATTCAAAACAATGTAAAGTACTATTTTTATCTCCGTGAAACTCAATTATTTCTCTGAGCAACTCTGTGATATTTTTTTAAAACTATATCTCAATTTATAATTCTAGTGATCCCGTCTTTCAAGAGCATTACCTTAAAATTTAAGATTAGCCCAAGTTTATAATCCCCTAATTTTAAGTATGTTAGCAATTGGGCCTTATGAACATCACAAATTGAATCGACAGTTTTAATTTCAATTACTACTTTTTTTTAAGTCCATTCGATATCCGTGGTCAAGCTTTACTTCTTTGTAAATTATAGGCATCGGCTTTTCCTTTTCTACAATAATATCTAGTTGTGATAATTCGTAAAATAAACATTGCTTATAAGCAGATTCTAAAAGTCCTGGCCCTAAAACTTTATGCACACTAATTGCAAAAGAAATGATCCGATCTGTAATTTGATTTAATTCCATTTTATTTTTATTTATAATTTAAATATGGACTTACCTTATCCACCCATTCCTTATCCAGCGCCCCCGTATTGAGCAAGTCTTCTTTAGATCTAAATGGTCCGTGATTATTTCGGTAAGCTATGAGGATCTTGGCTTCCTTCGCGCGGATGTAAAAGTGTTTGGCAAGTGTTAATTCATCACATGAGTTAATATTGATGCGGGTTTGTTCTGTCGTAAAAACTATATATTGACGAATCTTTTGAAATACTGAGTCAGGTAAGTTGTACGTAGATTGTATTTGGTCAAGACTGTGAAATCCTCCTAATTTATTGCGCCAATTCAAGATTTTATTTGCATAACCTGGACCTATTCCTGGCAAATCATCCAATTGTTCCACTGTTGCTGAATTGATGTCTACATTGGAAATTTTCTTGATGAATGCTTTCTTTTCAAAATTTTGGGAAACTTCTGCTTCATGCATTGGTCCAGTAATTTGAACAAAAGGAGCTAATTGATCAAAAGTCTTATCGTCCATGGAATAGATGCGTTTCAAATCTTCAGCCTTTTTATATTTAAAGCCGGCCTTTTTAAAATTTTCTATTCCTTTAGCAATTTTCTGATCGACACCCATTTTAATCAGTTCTTGCATTGAAATAGTGTTTGGATCAAATGATTTTAGATTTGAAGTCTTGACTCCATTCGCATTGTTATTCCTACCTTTTTTGGTAAAAGTGGAATACTGGTTATAACTAGCCTCACGATGACTTTGGTTATTTGCAGAATTTTTATTCAACAAACTTTTAGATTGTAAGGTGGAAAATTGTTCATCGCTCAATCCATAAACCTTTTTGACTTGATCCCAATTCTTGAATCCTCCTATCTTATCTCTAAATTTGATCATTCTTCCGGCAAGTTTTTCCGTTAGACCCAATGCGATTAATTGCTGAGTATTGATTTTATTTAGATCTATCTCAGATCCTGGAATGGTGGGCTCTATATCAATTTTGTTTTCTTTGGTAAGAGCTAATTCCGGTAATGGGTTGAAATGATATTGGATATAAAAATGTCTGAATAGTCCGTAACTAAGAATACAAAGACATGTCAAGGCGATGCCTTTTCTTTGATTTTGTCCTATATAGAAATAGGATTGAAGTGATTTCAACATGATGGTGGGTTTAGGTATTTGAAAATTTTCTCTCAAGAGAAGATCAAAAATAATAATAATTCATTAAATCAAAAAATTTAACCGAAGTTTTTTGAAATCATCAAACTATTCTAACTTCAATTTCGTCATTAAACCAATAAACTGCACATCAACAGTCGAATGTAATTACAAATAAATATGGATTAACTTTGCGTTTATAAAATGACACACAAAAAGATACCTGTTTCCATGGATGAGATCTTATCGGCATGTGCTGATAATGATCGGTATGCGCAGGAACAGCTATACCGTCATTTTTTTGGAACTATGGTTGGTATGTGTAGAAAATACATGCATAATGATGAAGATATTCAAAGTGTCGTAAATGATGGCTTTTTAAAAGTTTTCATTAATCTGACTAAAACACCTGTACTCACTAATATTGAAGGTTGGATCAGAAGAATTGTATACAACACTATGATCGACTTCCACAGAAGTGTAAAAACATATAAAG
Source organism: Candidatus Brachybacter algidus (assembly GCF_016707225.1). Lineage (NCBI taxonomy): Bacteria > Pseudomonadati > Bacteroidota > Saprospiria > Saprospirales > Saprospiraceae > Candidatus Brachybacter > Candidatus Brachybacter algidus. The sequence goes on from NZ_JADJID010000001.1 coordinate 1,395,052, forward strand.
GCAAAATTTCGCTGGTTGAAACAATTTATGAAGGTATACAAAGTACTGAACCTGAAGAAAACGTTGATTATATTTTCAGATTAATTGACAAATTACCTGAAGTGACTAAATCAGTATTTACGAAGTATGCTATCGAAGGATATTCTCACAGAGAAATTTCTGAACAGTTGGATATTAAGGAAAATACAAGTAAGTGGCATTTGTTTGAAGCAAGAAAAAAACTTAAAAATTGGTTAAGCATTAATAACCTGAACAAAAGTATAGGATAATGAAACAATTTGAAGATAGGGCATGGGAAGCAATGAAAATCCAACTGGATGTTGCATTGCCCGTTGATCGTAAACGAAAATATTTGCTGTGGTGGCTAGCATTGCCTCTACTACTTATTGGTACGCTCTCTTTTATCTTTATGAGGCAGTCCGATTCAGTAGGAAAGCAACCATTGAAACTTGATAACATAGCCAATTTGCAAACCAATTCTGTTAAAGTCAAAGGTGCAACTACATCTAATTTTAATGTAAACACTTCAGAAAGAATAGCGCCAAACGATTCTAAATTAAATCTAAATTCCAAGTCAATTATTTCTGGCAATTTTTCAAATCACTTATCGCGTGATGTTGCATCCGCAGACATATCAAGATTTACGAATAAAACTTTTAATGTAGAAAATACAAATTCAAATACCATCAATACAAATGGATTGAACTATTCTATCAGTAGTGATAAAAATGCAGCAGAAAATGAAGTAATTTCAACACATGTTGATGACCAAAGTAATATTAATGATAACAAGCTCCATGGAGAATCTAGTCAAAACAATAGATCTTTGGATAATAGTAATTCGTATCAAAGTAATTTTACACTTTCACCTTTACAGAATTTAAATGCTTATGCACTTATTTTGGATGAATTGACAATCGCTGTTGAAAAACCGATAATTAAAATATTAAAAAATAAATATCCTCATACTTTTGCAATTATTTTAAATGGTGGAGGTTATGCAGAGAGCAATACTGAATATTCAGGGGCTTTCTTACGTCCTGAATTAAGATATAAAATATCTTCACGTTCATCCCTTTTTATGGGTTTTTCATCTCGAATAAGATTTACAAAGGAGGACGCTATCTTAACAGACTACAACTCAACAGCAGAAAAATATATTAATGTCAACAACCTGACTTCTGCAAGTCTCGATCAGATATCTATTGATGACGATAATATCAATTCTAAATCTTTCGATATTGGACTTGACTTGGGATATCGATTCAGAGCTACACCCCGAGTAAGTTTTAGTGGATTAGGATTTTTTAGGAGAAACAATGTCTTCAAAAATAAACTTATAAACAACCTTCAATCAGGAAATAATAACGGGAATTACTTTGATGCTAGAACCAAAATTAGTTCAAATATCAAAAACTTAAATCAAAATTTCGTTTATGGTGCAGGGATTGATGCAAAATATTCAGTTGGCTCCAGGAGTGAATTTACGTTAGGATTCAATGGTGCTTTTAACCAGTTTAACAATTATGAGTTCAGTCTTGGTTATGGCTTTAGAATATACTAATTGAAAATGGAAATACCGAATGGAAATTCGTAATAGTCCAAATAATTTTGGACAAACGACTTTCAGCTCGGTATTATACGGCAAAATATTGGTCAATTATATTATTCCGTTTCGTATAAGATAGACTTTGAATATGAATTCCTAAAATGTTTGAGAAACTGAAGATTCGAAGATTTATTCCAATATCGAATTGAAATCCGTAATTGACCAAATATATTTAATCAATTTATCTAGGAACTATTACCATGCCTATTTTGGAAGAAAGTGCACTGCGTTCCTTATCGATTAGTACTTGCGCTTTTAATTGAATCAATAAACCGGCATCATCTTTAGCTTCAATCATTTCATTTATCTTCTTTTTATTTTCAATGACAAGTTTGTTTAATGCAAAAAGCTTAAATAACAATAAAGCATAATTGTACTCATTGACGTAATTCTCTTCAGGTAAAGGTTGATACTGCAAAGGATGATGGTGCTTTTCGATCCAATTCTTACTAAATTCATATCCAGGATCAATCCAGGATAACACCATATTTCTTATATCTCCATTTGAGTGATTCATGTAATATTCTGCAGAATTATTTATTTCAGCTGATTCACGTTCCTGGTATTCTCTCAGTATAGAAATATAAAGAGGATGTTCCAAAGCATCCAGATCCTCTACTATATCACTTAAAATCTGGGTTTTAGTATTTACAGGATTATCAGGCCCGAAGGGACGGTTCCCATGCAATATCAAGATTTTAAGAATAGTTTGGAAGGGATGATTTTCATTTACTATGTTGACTATATCAGTCTGATTATCTGTTGGTTGAATAGAGTCTCCTGGAGAAGCATTGCGTTGTTGTTGCCTTTGATCCCTTATTTCCTCCAGTCTTTGTTTCTCAGTTTCTTTCTTGTATGTTTTGGACAATTCTGAAAGAATTACTTCTTCTCTTATATCAAGCGTCTTTGCACTGGAAGCAGCATAAATACTCCTTTTCAAAGCGTCCGGAATCTGCGCAATAGAATGTATAATATCCTGAGCCAGTGCAACTTTTTTAATCGGATCATTTTTGGCCTGCTCAAGGACTTCATTTGTTTTAAATAGGATAAAATCTTTTTTGGTATTTTCGACATAGTCCAACAAAGCCTGTGATCCATGAGTTTTTAGATATGAATCAGGATCATCATTGTCAGGGAGGATTACGATGTGGACATTTAGGTTCTGCGACAATAGAATGTCAATGCCACGTTGAGCAGCTTTAATTCCAGCATTATCTCCATCATAAAGTATCGTGACATTATCCGTAAACCTCTTGATAAGCTGAGCCTGTTCCAGTGTAAGTGAGGTGCCGGAAGATGCCACAGCTATTTCTATTCCAGCTTGATGAAGAGAGATAACATCTGTATACCCCTCCACAAGAAAGCAGTTTTCTTGCTTTCTGATTGCATTCTTGCCCTGAAAAAATCCATAAAGAATCTTGCTCTTATTATATATCTCTGATTCAATCGAGTTAAGGTATTTTGGGGTTTTCTCATTGGTGGATAGCGCCCTTCCTCCAAATCCCAGGACTCTTCCAGATAGACCATAAATTGGAAACATTACACGATTAGTAAAAAAGTCACGCTCATTGATATTAACCAATCCGATCAATTTCAACAAGTCGATATTGTAAGCCTTTGCTTTTGCTGTATTTATTAGATCATAACCATCAGGAAAAGCAAATCCTAGTCCGAATTTTTCAATTGTTGACTTATGATAACCTCTTTCTTTAAAATAAGCCCCACCAATATTTTGTCCATACTCTGTATCATTTAGATTTGAATTAAAATGCTTGGTGGCAAATTCATTTATTAACAACAGGCTTTCCCTTTGCCTGGCTGATTCATCCTGTTCAGGAGTCTTCTGCACTTCACTTATGAGGACATTGTATTTATTTGCAAGATACCTTAGCGCATCCGAATAGGACATGTTTTCATGCTCCATAATGAAGCCAACTGGTGTCCCGGACTTCCCGCAACCAAAACATTTGTATATATTTTTAGTAGGCGAGACGGTGAATGAAGGTGTCTTTTCATTATGGAATGGACAATTGCCTAATAGATTGACTCCTCGCTTCTTTAGCGTAAGAAAGTCACTTACGACCTCTTCGATGCGTGCTTTCTGAAATATTTCTTCTACTGTCTGATTGGGAATCATTTTCTATAAAATAAAAAAAGGTTTACAGTGGCTTTTCAACTTATTTATCCAAAGATAAGATACATTGAGTAAGCTACTATAAACCTTTAATAAAAAAGCGTTATAATTATCTAATGAACATCATTTCACGATATTTAGCTAATGGCCAAACATTATCTTCTACTTTTCCTTCCAAGTGATCTACAGAAGTCCTGATTTCTGCCATCAATGGCTTTACCTTGTGACAAAAAGCATATGCAACTGCTTCAAAATCAGACTGATGGTGAGCATTCTCGATCTCCTGCTCCAACTCATTTACTTTGGTAGAAACTAAATTAATATGCTGTGTCAGATCTTGCAAAAGTTCATATTGAGCTTTATATCCCGATTCGGGAACACCAATCTTTTGCAATGCATGAATATTCTGCGCAACTTTTGTCTGATATGTATAGCAAGCAGGGAGAATAAAAATTTGGCATAAATCGGCCATAGTCTTACTTTCAATATCCAACTTCAAATTGTAATTTTCAAACATTACTGCATAGTGTGCTTCTTGCTCCACCTTGGAGAAGATACCTGTTTTTAAAAACAGATCTTTTGTTTTTTCCGATTTATAAATTTGTAAAGCATCAGGTGTATTAGGGGTATTGCCCAATCCTCTTTTTGCAGCTTCAACCTGCCATTCATCACTGTAACCGTCTCCTTCAAATAACACAGGAAGCGATTCGTTGATATACTTTCTAAGAATTGTTAAGATAGCAGTATCCCTATTTTGACCTTCGGTGATCATGCCATCCAATTCCTTTTTAAAATCAAGGAGTTGAGCACCAACAATGGTATTCATTATCGTCATAGGTGCAGCACAATTCATAGTAGAACCGACCATCCTTATTTCAAATTTGTTTCCTGTGAAAGCAAATGGCGAAGTTCTGTTTCTATCAGTGTTGTCTAGTTCTAAGTTTGGAGATTTCTTCAACAAGGAAAGCACTTCTTTTACACTATAATTGTCACTGTTTTTACCCTCAGCAATATAATTTAAAACCTCAGTTAATGCTTTTCCAACATATATAGAAATAATGGCAGGCGGAGCTTCATTGGCACCCAATCTGTGATCATTTGAGGCTGAAGCTATACTAGCTCTTAGAAGATCTGCATGCTCTCTTACTGCTCTAATAGTATTAACAAAGAATGTAAGAAACTGTAAATCCTGGCCAGGGTTATTACCCGGAGATAACAAGTTCTTACCCGTATTTGTACCCATAGACCAGTTATTATGTTTGCCTGACCCATTAACACCATCAAATGGCTTCTCGTGGAGCAAAACAGCTAATTTGTGCCTTCTTGCAACTCTCTCCATAAGATCCATCAGAAGTTGATTATGATCTATAGCAATATTGACCTCCTCAAACATTGGCGCCAATTCATATTGACCAGGACCTACTTCATTATGCCTTGTACGAACAGGAATTCCCAACTTATGACATTCAGTTTCAAGGTCACGCATATAGTTATAAACTCTTTCTGGAATAGAGCCAAAATAATGATCTTCGAGTTGTTGACCTTTATTACTGTGCTTTCCAAGAATAGTTCTACCAGTCATCATAAGGTCAGGTCTGGAAAGGAAAAATGACTCATCAATCAGGAAATACTCTTGCTCCCATCCAAGAGTAGTATGCACTCTTTCAACTTTCTCATCAAACATTTTACACACTTCCAAGGCCGAAGTTTCAAGATAACTCACAGATTTAAGTAATGGAAGTTTAAAATCTAAAGCTTCACCGCCATAGGTAACGAAAATAGTTGGAATGCATAAAGTCATTCCATCACCTACTTCTAGAATAAATGCAGGAGAAGAAGGGTCCCATGAAGTGTATCCTCTAGCCTCAAAAGTGGAACGTAAACCTCCACCCGGGAAACTTGAACCATCTGGCTCTTGCTGCGCTAATTCTTTACCACCAAATTCTTCTATTGCCTTGCCGGAAGGCGTAATCGTAAAAAAAGAATCATGTTTTTCAGCAGTTTTACCTGTAAGTGGCTGAAACCAATGTGCATAGTGAGTAGCCCCCTTCTCCATAGCCCAGTTTTTCATAGCCTCAGCTACTGAACTTGCAACTTCCTTGTTTAAATTCGTACCAGACTGAATCGCAGCCTTTACACTAAAATAGGCTGATTCAGAAAGATATTTCTTCATCGACTCATCATTGAATACATTCTCGCCATAAAAACTGGAGATTTTCTTCTCTTCGGATGTGGAATAGGGCATTTCGATATCTAACCGGTTTTGGATAATATCGATTGCATTAAATCTGTTAAGACTCATGTTTATAAGATTGTTATGCGTTGGAAAAATATTAATTAGGAATGACCGCAAAGGTAAGAACAAAATTTATATATGAACAACTTATACATTGTAATTTTTATAACTTAATTTGTGCCCTGAAAGACGATATGGCTGGAAATGGCTTTGTTAGTGTATTTTAGACAATAAGTTTTATTTAAATTATTTTTGAACTGCCTTAAATGTTTGAACCTCAATTGATAAAAAGATTCGGCTTCTTGATTATTTTACTTTGTTTTATCAATATGAAAACAGAGGGTCAGAATGATCAATTAAGTAATGCTATTGAAATCGAAGAAAGCATTGAATCCATTATTGCAGCCAATCCTGATTTAAGTGATGCCCAATTAAATGAGATCACAGAGAGACTCAATGCTATCTATCAAAGCAAAGTAGATATTAATACTTCTGATCTTAGAGTGTTTACAGAGCTATTGCTTCTCAACGATATACAGATTCAGGCTATTCTTGTTCACAGAAATAAGTATGGAAAATATGCTGCACTTTATGAATTGCAGACAGTCAATTCTATTGAACTTTCAGATATTAAAAGGATCCTACCATATTTAAAACCTATCGGAATAGAGGGAGTTACGCCTTTCGATTGGAATATGCTTTATAAAGGAAATAAAACCATACTTGCTCGTTATACCAAGCTATTACAAGATCAGAAGGGCTATCTAGGAGACGAACCTAAATATTTGGGTAGTAATGAAAGATATTCTATCAGGTTCAGACATGTTGTTCCTGGCAGAGTAAGCATTGGATTTGGAATGGAAAAGGATGCAGGAGAGCCATTTTCAAGGAAGTACAATGATCTGTTTTTTGACTTTACTACTTTCCATATATATCTCGAGAATGTCAATAAACTAGTTAAAAGAGTTGTAATAGGCGATTTCCAAGCGTCAGCAGGGCAGGGGCTCATACTTTTTTCAGGTTATGGATTTGGTAAAAGCGCTTTTACTACAGCTGTTAAAAAAAATGAACGTAGCCTGCGCCCTTCAACTTCTCTTAATGAGATCAATGCGCTCAGAGGTGCAGGTGTTGAATTGAATATTGCAAAAAATACATCATTTATGGTTTTTGGTTCTATTAGAAGAAGTGATGGCAATGCTATTATTCCTGATTCTATAGAAAATGATCAGGAGCAAATCATCTCATCACTGCAGATGGCCGGACTCCACCGCACATTGTCTGAAATTGAAGACAAGGGCTATGTAAAACAGATTACTGCCGGTTCCACATTGAAATATGCCGGAACAAAGTTTTCTATAGGTATAAATACTGTCTACGACAAGCTTGACAAAAGTTTGCAACCATCGGATCGTGGTTATAATAAATATTACTTTTCAGGAAAGGAAGCGTTGAACTCGAGTGTTGATTACACATACTTTCTTCGTAATGTAGTATTGTTTGGAGAAACAGCTGTTAATCCTGCCAAATCAATTGCCACAGTAAATGGCGCATTAATCGGGCTCCATCCTAAGGTTTCCCTTGCTTTGATGTTCAGACATCTTCCTAAAGAATATTATAGCCTTCATGGGAAAGTTTTTTCAGACCAGACCGCTACTACTAATGAAACAGGTTTTTATATAGGTACGGAAATAAAGCCTTCCCCAAGGTTTGTTATTAATGCTTATGCCGATTTTTATAAACATTCTTGGCCTACTTTTCAAGCTGATGGTCCGTCAGAAGGTAATAGTTATTTAATAAAACTTTCTTACCAGAAGCGCAAGAAATGGGATACCTATATACAATTCAGATACCAATCTGAGCAAGTGACAGGTACCAATGATGTATTAATTCCAGCGCTTTTCTCAAGAGAAAAAGCCGATATCAGATTTCATTTTAATAGAAAGGTAGGAAATTACCTAGCCTGGAGTAGCCGGTTTGATTATGTTCATTTAATTCTCCCTGGTGATAACACTGAAAATAGTTACCTTATGTATCAGGAACTTTGGGCGAGACCTTTGGGTAAACCTTTTAGTGGATTTATTAGATTCGCTGTATTCAATGTTGAGTCATACCAGAGCAGAATATATTCTTACGAGCACTACATGGCTTATGACTCGAGAAACCTGCAATTCGAAGGTATTGGAAATAGATTTGTTTCTGGCGTAAGGTGGAAGTTTTTTAATGGTATTACAATAGAAGCCTCTTACAATGCTACTAAATATTCAGACAGAACTGCTATTGGATCTGGTAATGATCAAATTTTAGGAAATTTGCGTTCCGAATTCAGAGCTCAGGTAAGGTATGGGTTTGGAGATTAGTTTCTATGGGTAATCAATAATCAGTAATCAGTAATCAGTAATCAGTAATCAGTAATCAATAATCAGTAATTTAAGAATTACTACAAATTCGTAAAGAAGGAACTATTTATATAAAATTGTACTATTTCTCACCTTCTCACCTTCTCACTATTTTCCGTAATTCTGTTCATATACTGTCCATGGCGTTTTCTTGTAATGATCTTCGCCGAAGAACTTAACAATCTTAATAAATTCTTTGGCTTCCTGGTATCCTTGAATCGGCTGAATCACATTTAATTCTTCATCAATGAAAACCACACTTGGATAACTAAGTCTTCCGCCAGTGATTTCAAGAGCAAATTGGTTATAACCTTTACCTTTATTAGCTACGTATGAATAAACTTTGTCATTGAAAGTAATGTCATTTTTATACTCGGCATCGAGTTTGACTGGATAGTAGTACTTGTTGATATAGGTAGCAATCTCTTCATTGGCAAAGGTATTCTTATCCATTACCTTACACCATCCGCACCAGTCCGTATATAGATCAATGATGATTTTCTTCTTTTTAGCTTTATTCAGCTCGATTACTTCATCTATGCTATACCACTTGATTTTACAAGAAGTCTTATGACTAGCCTTAACACTATTATTTTGAGCCCTGGATTCGAAAGAACCGGATATAAATAATGCTCCTAAGAATAATATTACGAAATTAATTTTCAACTGCATATAAATTATTGCTTGTACAAATAAACAACTTTTGAACAATTTGTAGTCTATATTGATCTCGAATTTTAGTGAATTTAATATTACTTTAACCATTTGTGATGATAATAATAGGATTCATCTAACAGCAATTTTAAAGACATACCGATTATACCAATTGGCCTTTACATAAATTATAGCGAGTATTATGGTTATATTTTTTTTTAATATTAAAATCCTTAAAAAACTTGATTCTTTTAAGTAATGGAGTAGGTAGACTAAAATCTTTTAGTAATTTAAATCATTCTTCCACTTAATATCTTAATTTTGATGCATACGATAGTTCTTTATCAATAATTTACATAATTTCTCTAAAATAGTTTAAGATGAAATTCATTAAACGATTTTTTATTGGTCTTTTCTTACTACTAGTAGTTGCTTTGATAGCTGGCCTATTCATGAAAAAAGACTATCATATTGAGCGCAATGTGACAATTGATGCCCAGAAGGATAAGGTTTTTGATTATATTAAGTATTTAAAAAATCAGGATAATTACAGCTTCTGGAACAAGCAGGATCCTGAAATGACAAAAAACTATACCGGCAATGATGGTGAAGTTGGATTTGTTTCATCTTGGGTTGGGAATGATAAAGTTGGGACAGGAGAACAAGAAATAATAGGGATAAAAGAAGGAGATCGATTGGATCTTGAACTGCGGTTTAAAAAGCCCTATAAGATGTCCAACAGTGCTTATATGACCACTGATGCAGTTTCGGAAAATCAAACAAAGGTAACATGGGCCTTTGATGGCAAGATGAATTATCCTATGAATGTTATGATGCCTATTATTAATATGGATAAAATGTTAGGAGATCAATTACAGGCTGGGTTGAACGACTTGAAAATTATTTTAGAAAAAATACAGACAGAAAAACGTGTTGAACCTTCGGTTCCTGTTGATTCCGCAAATACAATCAATTAATATGTTAAAACAATTTGGTATTGAAATGAAATGGGGAATAATATTTTCGGTCATGACACTTATTTGGATAACAATGGAAAAAGCTGTCGGTTTGCATGATCAGTATATTGATAAGCAAATGATCTATACGAATTTAATAGCCATTCCAGCCCTCATTTTGTACTTTTTGGCCCTTTTAGAAAAGAAGAAGAAATTCTATCATGACCAAATGGACTTTAAAGAAGGATTAAAAGCTGGACTTGTAATAACATTGGTCATAGCAATTTTGTCTCCACTTGTAAGATATATTGCATTCACTTACGTTTCCCCTATGTACTTAACGAATATGGTCTCATATTTCGTGGAGAAAAAAATTATGACACAAGAACAGGCTTTATTTCAATTTTCTTTAAATAATACTATCAAGGAGGCTGCTTATAATTCACTTGTGATGGGTGTAATCGCTGCAGCTATTGTGGTTGCTTTCATTAGATCGAAGAACAAAAACATTACCAATGAGAAATAAATATTTTAATAATCTAGTAAATTAATTAGCTTTCTTTATAGATTATTTTGTTTTTATACCAGTGTTTTATATTTTTACATTCGACTTAAAGGAGTCTCACCCGATTTATTTAATTTCTTAAACTTCAAATCATGATCACCATCCATGAATTACCTGCATTAAGGCTATTGCTTTCATTAGTTATTGGCATTATATGTGCCCCATTGATAGATCTCTATGATCCATCTGTTCAGGTTAATCTTATTTCTGTCTCTATTGGCTTGATTGCCACTTTATTTCTGGTAAATCTAAAATTCAAACTAAGGCACCTAAGCACTATACTACAATTATTCATAGGAGCCATAGTTACCATTGTAGTTATCACTTTAACAGATCCACGGAATAGTCCGACACACATTACTACATTTTCTCAGACTGCAGACAATTCTAAAATTGAAGTAATAGCGATCTGCAGCGATCCAGTTAGTAAGAAGAATAGCTATCAGATCCCACTAGATCTTATAGCAATAAAATCGCATTTGGATAAAGGATATAAAGTGGCTACTGGAAAGGTCATGATTTATGCAAAAAATTTAGCCAAAGTACCTATGCCAGGAGATAAGATCAAGTTTTTAACAATTTTGAAAGATCCTGATCCTCAAATAAATCCCAATGCATTTGATTTTGGCCAATACTTAAAAAGACAGAGAGTTTACAAAATCGGTTTTGTCAAAAGTAATGAAATTGAGATCCTAGAACCATGCAGTGGTTTTAATATTAAAAATTTAACCTTACGAATGAGAGATTGGCTGCTGGAAAGATCATGCTTGCTCATAGGAGACAATGAAATAGCAGACGTATCTGCCGGACTTTTATTTGGATATCGGGATAAAATAGATGAGGAAACCAATCAACAATTTATAAATAGCGGAGCAGTTCATTTATTAGCAGTTTCGGGCATGCATGTTATTCTGATCTTCACTAACATTAGATCACTATTAAGAAGGATTCGGTTGAATAAATTGCTATCTGATACTTGGGTATCAATCATTTCAATATTAATGATATGGATATTTAGTTTCTTAGTTGGACTGGCAGCTTCGATTGTAAGAGCCACTATCATGCTTTCTTTGTTGATCTTTGGAGAAATTTTCAGGAAACAAACCAATACCCTCAATATAGTCTGTGCAGGTGCAGTGATCATGCTGATTTATGATCCTATGACTTTGTGGGATGTAGGATTCCAACTCTCATTTGCAGCGGTTATAGGAATTATTCAACTTCAAAAGGCAGTTAGGCAATGTTTACCAGCCATAATTTGCCGTTCTAAAACACTTACAGATTTAATCTCAGTTACATTTGCAGCACAATTAGGGACATTACCATTGATATTGTATTATTTTCATCAATTTCCAATATATTTCTTAATAACCGGGATTGTCGCAGTAGTAATATCAGATTGGATCATTAAGATTGGATTTGTCATCATACTTATATCGTTGATATATTATCCCTTAGCTGAATACTTTTCACTAGCATGGTATGGCGCGACATTTGCGTTGGTATTTAGTATAGAATTGATCAATAAGCTCCCAAACGTACTCATTGACCGGATATATTTTGATCTGCCGATGGCCTTGATTACTTCTTTTATTATTCTCGCCTTAATTATTCATCAACATAAAACAAATCCAAGGCTTAGATCGCATATTACAGTAGGTGTCTTACTATTAATTCTGTTGGATTTTAGGTCAATATGGAGCAATCAAGATATACAGCGAGTTACACAGTATCAAAACAAAAATTCCAGAATAGTTGAAGTCCAAAATGGGTTAAATTCATTTTTAATAGTTGATGATGATATCACAGATAAGACAATTTCAAATACAGTTCTTGGTAATCAAATTAAAAATAATATAAAGGAATCAAGTACAATAAGAATAAAAAAAGGGGAGGATTTAGGCTTCACATTTGGCGAAAAAGATTACTTTCTTCCAGCCGAAAATAATACACAAGATGCTTCTGAGAAAGTCATCGTCATCAGTTTGCCTAAACAAAATGAATAGGACTTAGGTATAAGAGAAAACTAATTATTCCTAGTTAGACCAGAACCCTAAAAGTCTTTCGATTACTCAATCTTAAGTTAAATTTCGAAACAAGAAATCAGATGCTTACCCAATAAAAGTAAAACGATGACTAGCTTGCCCGACTAATAGGGTAGGTGGGAAAGCTCCGATGGTTGCTTCCTGTAAATGTTTCCAATTACTAAAATTAAAAAAACTCTAAAAGATAATAACATATTGAATTTCAATATAATAGATTATTGTTTTTGAAATTTATATAAATTATATATCATTGATAATCTATACCATAAACATAAGTGTAAATATGGAATACAAAATTAATTTATGCTTATATGTTTTGTCAAACTATAAAAATGTGTTTAATTTTGTTCTGAAAGTTAAGCTGAGTGGCATTTATGCTTCCTTCCTCTTTCAGAACACTTGATAATTTATTTGCATAGCCTTAAAACAATTGTACATTTGTGCCTTCTAATTTAAAAATATATATGTTCTGGACACAGGAATTGCTGAAGGCTATCAATAAAGATCAACCTCAATTGATTAACGATTCTAAAACACCTTCAGGTGAGCCCCATATAGGTTCATTACGCGGCGTATTAATACATGATGCTATTTATAAAGTTCTAAGAGATGAAGGTTATAACGTAAGATATACCTTTGGTTCTGATGATTATGATCCGGTCGATGAGATACCTAAAGGACAAGATGAGCATTTCTCAAAATATCTTGGAATGCCATTATGTAATGTTCCCGCACCTCCGGGTTCAGAATTTAGTGACATGGCGGATCATTTCATTTCAGGATTTTTCAAAATTTTCGATACTCTTGGGGTTGAAGCTGAAAAATACCGCATGAGGGATATCTACCGCAGCGGTCAATTTAATGAGGCAATTGAGCAAATATTGAATAACTCTGATGCCATTAGAGGAATCTATAAAAAAGTAAGCGGCTCTGAGAAGTCAGATAAGTGGTATCCTTTCCAAACTATTTGCGAAAATTGTGGTAGAATAGGTACGACAGAAGTAATTGATTTCGATGGGAAAGAGGTGACATACATTTGTCATCCTAATATGGTCAAATGGGCTCAGGGTTGCGGTCATACAGGTAAAATGTCCCCATTTGACGGAAATGGCAAACTTCCTTGGAAGCTGGAATGGGTTGCAAAATGGATGACTTGGGGCATCACTATAGAAGGAGCAGGTATGGATCACTCAACAAAAGGTGGCTCTCGAGATGTTTCGTCAAGTGTTTTGAGAAATGTATTCAATAAAATTCCACCATTAAACATTCCTTATGGATTTTTTCTAACTGATGGTGCTAAGATGTCCTCTTCGAAAGGGATAGGAGCTACAGCAAGAGAAATGAGCAATTTCTTACCAACTGAGATACTTAGGTATTTAATGTTAAGCACTCCGCCAAAAAGAGCAATCAACTTTTCACCCACTGAAAATTTTATTGTCAAATTATATAATGACTTTGACGGAGTTCGAGCAGGTGCATTCTCAGGAAGTGAAGAAAAAGAAGCACAAAAAGAAACGTACAGAATTTCTGAATTGGACAATTCTACCAACTATCAAATTCCAGGTTTTTCATTAATCAAAAACCTCATCCAGTTACCACATGTTGATATTTATAATGAGGCTAAGATTATCAAAGGAAGTGAACTTAACACTTTAGAGCTAAATAGATTAGATGGTCGCATTAAATCAGCTAAATTCTGGCTTGAGAATTTTGCTGAAGATGAAGATAAGTTTGAAGTTCAGGATAATCTTTCTGACGAAATTCTCTCTAAACTTGATGCTGAAAATTTAGGATTCATTAAGCAGTTCAGGGAAGATCTTCCAAAAATAGAATGGAAAGAATCACTTATTCAACAACAGATATTTGATTCATCCAGGATGGTTCCAACTTTGCCTAAGGTTAGTTTCAAAGCAATGTATACCTTGTTTCTGAATAAAGACAAAGGCCCTCAAGTTGGTAATTTATTATTTTATCTTGGTCGAGAACTAGTTTTAGATAGGTTGAATCAAGTGAAAATCAATGAGAAGGAGATTTGGGAGGGATGCAGTGTCAACCTTGAAGAAATCATCACATATATTCAGGAAAATTCAGAGAAAATAAGCTCATCTTCATATAAATTGAATGCTGGAGATAAATATTCATCCATAGAAATAATGTTTTCAACGCACGATGGTCATACCACACTTAGACGATTGTTTTTTGATAAGATCATTTTATACGCAGAGGCAGCCTCTATTATAGATGAAATTAAAAACCAAACTACTTTAGATATTACTGAATAAATATGAACCAACTTACTTTCTCTGTAATCCCATTTAAAGACCTATCCAGTATAGCACTGTATAATATTCTTTTCATGAGAGAACAGGTGTTTGCATTGGAGCAAAATTGTCTTTATCAGGATATCGATGGATTAGATGTTGCCGCATTTCATGTTTTAGGGTACGACGAACAGAATGAACTGGTCGCTTACTGCCGTTTATTGCCACCAGGTAAACCTTATGAAGGCTATTATTCGATAGGAAGGGTCTTGACCACTAAGAATGGAAGAGGCAAAGGTTATGGTCAGCTGCTTATGGCAGAAGCAATGAAAATTCTCAAGGAAGAAGATGCTGAAATGCCTATTAAAATAGGTGCTCAATATTATTTAAAGAAATTCTATGCTACTTTTGGATTTGTTCAAACAGGAGAAATATACGATGAAGATGGTATAGACCACATTCATATGATATTTAATTATAAAAGCTAATATATAGTCAGTTTATAAAATATAAAATTATGTCTTCTAAGCATATTGATATGAAGAAAGTAAGCTTTGCAGGCTTACTAATCACCTTAGGCATTATTTATGGAGATATAGGTACTTCTCCATTATATGTGATGGGAGCTGTTATCAGTGGTGTACCGGTTTCGGAACTATTGATTATTGGAGCGATATCTTGTGTGATTTGGACTTTAACACTAGCGACCACAGTCAAGTATATTCTTATCACTCTTAGGGCAGATAATAACGGTGAAGGAGGCATCTTATCACTTTTTTCACTTGTAAAAAGGCAGAAAAAATGGCTTATAGTAGTTGCGATTATAGGTGGTGCAATGATGATTGCAGATGGTATAATTACTCCTAGTATAACTGTTTCATCAGCTATTGATGCCTTAAAAATATACAATGCAGATATTCCGACGATCCCGATCGTTATTTTTATTCTCTTGGGGTTATTCTTTGTTCAACGATTCGGTACTGCATTTATTGGAAAATCTTTTGGCCCAATTATGGTTATTTGGTTTTCAATGTTGGGAATATTGGGTTTTATTCAAATCCTTGACATGCCAATCGTACTCAAAGCTTTCAATCCATATTATGCTTTTGAAGTGCTGAAAGAAAACCCTAAGGGATTAGCAATATTAGGAGCTATATTTCTATGTACTACAGGAGCTGAAGCATTATACAGTGATCTGGGCCATTGTGGAAGGAAAAACATACAAGTATCATGGATCTTTGTAAAGACATGCCTTGTACTTAATTACCTTGGTCAGGGAGCTTTTTTATTGCATCATGTGGGTGATGTTTATACTAAAAGTGTATTCTATTCTATTATGCCTCCTTGGTTTTTACCTGCTGGTATAGTAATATCCACACTTGCCTCTATAGTAGCCAGTCAGGCACTTATCTCAGGATCATTCACCTTGGTAAGTGAAGGGATATCACTCAATATATTTCCTAAACTTACTGTGGAATATCCATCCAATATAAAAGGTCAATTATATATACCACTAGTCAATACATTTCTATTAATAGGTTGTATTGCAGTCGTGCTCTATTTCCAGGATCCATTAAAAATGGAAGCAGCATACGGATTGGCTATTACTTTTACTATGCTAATGACTACTATCCTCCTCTTCTTTTATATGAAGATGAAGAAAATCAATCCAATCTTCACTTATGGTGTCACTATCCTTTTTGCTAGCTTAGAATCTATCTTTATGTTGGCAAACTTCAGCAAAATATGGCATGGAGGCTACATCACATTAACTATAGCTTTCATTATTATATTTTTAAACTGGGTTTGGGTAAGAGCTTCCAGAATCAAAGGCAGACACGCCCAGTATGTTAAACTTCAGCATTATGACGATCAGTTGGCATCATTGTCCAATGACCTCACATATCCAAAGTATGCCACACATCTAGTATATCTGACTAAATCAAAAGTAGAGGACGAAGTTGAAAAGGGCATCCTATATTCAATCCTCCAAAAACAACCCAAGAGAGCTGATTACTATTGGTTGATTAATATCCAGGTGGATGAAGACCCTTTTAGAATGGACTACCATGTTAATACCTTGATTAAAGAAGACCTTATAAGGGTTACATTTTATTTGGGTTTTAGGGTGCAACAAAGGATCAGTGTTTTCTTAAGATATGTCGTTACTGATATGCTTGAAAAAGGCGAATTGAAATTTAAAGAGAAATACCATTTTATGAAAGAATCCAATGGAGTAGGGGACTTTCAATTTATTTACCTAGAAGATGTCTTATCTTATGAAAGTAAAGACAAATTTATTGAGAAGTTCATATTGAGTTTTCAGATTGCTGTCAAAAAGCTCACAGCTTCACCTGAGAAATGGTTTGGGTTAGATACATCCGTTGTAAAAGCCGAAAAGGTACCTCTGATCATTAGACCCATCACAGGTATTTCACTCAATAGATTAGATAAGCCGCGATTAAATTAAAACAATTTATTTTTTCTTTAATATCATATAATCCTGAAAGTCGTTACTTTCATGTGGCACGTGCTTTTGCCAATATCCTTTAACATACTTTTCTAAAATAAAGCCATTTTTTTCGATTAAGGAAATCAAATAACTTAGATCTAAAGCGACATTTGCCGATTTTACTTTTTGGTCCATTAAATAATAATGACCATAATCATAAGGAAAACTAAAATCTTCATTTGCATTATTCTGGTCCTTTTCTATGATGAAAAAAGTTGCAAATAAAATACCACCTTGTTTTAATGTTCTCGCAGTCTCTGCCAAGTAGTTATTGATTTCATGCGGCAACATGTGTGTAAAAACAGAAACTGATATAGCAAAGTTGAAATGATCTGTTGCATATGGAAAAGCAAAAGTGGATGCATCAATACCTGATGACTTATAAAGATCGTTAGAAAGATCTACGTATTTGAATTGAAAATTTGGAAATTTACTTTGAATATTTATCTGGCACCAATCAACTCCCTGTTGCACAGCGTCAAAACCTTCATATTCCCCAGTTTTTAAATATGAAGTAAGCCCTACAGCCATCCTACCTATGCCGCTTCCAATGTCTAATAATTTATCATCAGACAATAATCCACCTTCTTCTATAAATTTATTGGTCCAATACTTTCCGGCTTTCAAAAAATCTCCTCGTCCAGTATAAATTAAACCTTTGGGAGGAATAAGGTTATTTTTCGGAGAAAATAAATCCACTGGCCAATAAACTAGCTTTCGTACGAATAAGCGCAATTGCGGACTTAGAGCATAATAAATATTTCTTAACATGAATGGAAATTGGAAAAATACAATTATTATTTCTCATTCTTTGTTTCCATAGTATCCTTTGGTTCCAAAATATCTTTGGCTGGATCACTTTCAGGGACATTATAATTTTTTTGCTTTTTGCCAAAAACACTTACATTGACATATCTTTTAGGATTCAACCTAAGATCTTGCATAAGTAAATCCAATTGCTTTGAAGTTCTTTCCAAATTAAGATAAAGACCATCATCATTAACAAGTTTACCTAAAGTACCTTTTCCTGAATTGACGCCTTTCATTATACCGGAGAGTTCGCCAATTGCTTTGTTTGCACCTTCAAGAGTTGTTTTAAGTTCAACCATTCTATCATTGGCTGTGCCAAAGGTAGTATTAGCAGTCTTAATTGTCTTATCCAGTTCAGCATCCCTGATTTGACCTGAAATATTATTAAAGTTATCTAGTAATGCAGCTATTTCCTTGTTCTTATTATTTATATTACCAGTGATACCATTCAAGTTAGCAAATGTCGCTTGGAGGCTGGCATTTGACCCTTGGAGTAAGAGGTTAAACTGGTTGGTAAGAAGTTGGAGATTGGCAATTGTTGCAGATAGATTTTTCATTGCAAGCCCTACACCTTGTGATTTGTCGACACCTTTGAAATAGTCATTGATCGTATCCAGAATCCCAGTAGCGCCATTTTCTATCTGTGACATATATTTTTGGAGATCTTCGGGATCACCCAACATAGAAGTAAGGACACCTTTGGTCCTACCTTGGAGGAAATCGCCACTCTTTGCAAGGTCACCTGATGCGGTACTTTCAAATGTAAGATTTACTGCTTTTGCACCCATGAGACCTACGTCTACAATTTCTAAAACAGATGATTTGGGCACTTTTATATCCTTTGAAACTTCAATTTCTACTTCGACCAATTCAGTATTTGTTGGTTTGAGATACATATCCACCACAGTCCCTACCTGAAATCCATGAATATATACAGGAGTGCCTATCGTAAGATTTTTTACATTGCTGAAATCTGAATAGAATGTTTGGTTGGAAGAAAAGACGCTTTGCCCTTTTAAAAACTTCAATCCAAAAATTACTGTCACAAGGGCTACTATTGCCAGAATACCAATTTTTACTTCTTTTTTCATAAATTTATTATATAAATCCACCGTATTATATCACGGAGATCACTCATATCAAATTATTTGTTAATTATAGAACAATTTAAAGTTTATACTAATCTTGTTGCAAATCTAATAAAACATTAGAGAATTGTGTAATGTTCATTTAATCCATCAGCAATATTCATAGAATGCAATTTTACCAAATGAAGTTCAATGTAAGACACAAAAAACTAATATTTACTTTTATTAAAAGTACTGTTTAGTAATAGATTTGGATATCATTGAATAAATGTTCTGTAAATTAGGATTGGCAGATAAAGCATCAATATGCCGCTGGATTATTTTCTTATCATCACGCATAGCGGGACCAGTCTGTGCTTTAGCCGGTGAAATTGACTCGATCTTATTAATAGTTTCGCGAATTAAGGGCATCATGATATTGAAGTCAAGATCATTTTTGTTTAGCCAACTTTCAGATAGGCTGAAAAGATGATTAACAAAATTATTGACAATCACTGCTCCTATATGAATATTGAGTCGCTGATCATCACTTACTACCTGCGTAATATCAGATAATTGAAGAGCTAGTTCCTTTATAGATTGATCGTTTGAATCGTTATTAGAATTTACGAATATTGGAATTTCTTTCCAATTTACCTCCTTATTTAGACTAAAGGTCTGCAATGGATAAAATGATCCGAAGTTTCTATACCCCAAATCCTTAAATATTGCTGTTCCTGTAGAACCTGAAGTATGAAGAATAAAATAGTGATAATTCCGAAAATACTCTGCGATTTCAGGTATAGCATCATCAGATACTACAATGAATGTAACAGGGGTTTCTAAATCAAATTCTTCTAGGCCATGACAATTCACTTTGTCAGAAATTGATAAAAACAAATCCTTATTCCTCCGATGTCTGGATAAGATATTTATTTGTTGAATCTCAGATATCAAAGAAAATCCCTTTGCTAAATGGTAAGCTACATTTCCTTCACCAATTATCTGAAGTTTCTCAGGAAGCATTTTAAACTTTTTGTTGCTTTTTTCTCTTAGCCCAGAACCCTAAACCTAAACCCATCATCATCATCAAGCTCCCAAACCAGAAAAAATTGATTCCTGGGAAGACGACTGCTTCTAATACAATATAGTCAGCCCTTGTTGAATTCTCTGCTACTTTGATAGGAATATCTTTTCCAAGTGTTTTGAGAATGTTGACTTCAAAAGTGGCACTTTCATCCTTTGGATCGATCTTAACCAATGCAATGAAGGCATTAAATTCATTAATATAAACTTTGTCGCTTTTTGATGATTGCCCAATTATTTCAAATTGAGGACTTCCAACCACATTCCCTTGATTATTCAATATTTCAGCTGACACTACCACCTTTTCGCCACTTTTATCCTTCATTACAAACTTCTCAAACGTGAGTTCTTTACCTGCAATATTAAATTTATCTCCTGGCTTTACTTTAATGGTAAATGTTTGATTGTCATCCTTGTCAAACAATGGCTTAAAAATATTCTGGTCAAGGTCTATTTTTGTTGCCAGATCATTTATTTGGGCTGGATAAGACATTAATATCTCATCTCTTAAAACGATGACTGGCATAGCTTTGTAAACAGAATCATTTTTCATATTACCTACTTCCAGCATTAGGCCGATAGCGATATCACCTATCTCAGGCTTGTATTCCTTGTGTTTCGGTTCAAAAGTTATACCGGTAGCCTTTATATAGCTACGTTTAGTATATAACGTGTCATTTATATTAACCTTGTAAGGTTTAAAATCCAAAGAATCAGTTTTTGCTTTTGCTTGTTCCTGGTTTATCTCTTCAGGAGGCAGTGAAGCGATATGAACATAGATATCCTTGGTTAAAGTGCGAAGAGTAGAAGGATTTGATGCAGCTACTTTGGAAAAATCCCTCTCATAGACTATATTGGGATTTAAATCAAAATTTTTAACTTTATTGCCCTTTTCATCCAACTTCGAAAATCTGATGTCAAATGTCCTATTATTGTCAATTATAGTATCGCCTTTATAATTAACCTCATAACCACTCATGGTCATAGGTGAACCTTTGATAAGTAGAACATTTTTACCAAGATCCTCATCTGCTATCATTCCACGCTGAGTAAATGGATTAGTCGAAATAAATCGCTTGTTAAGACCTGATGCTAGTATTCCAACCAACATCAAACCGAATCCCATGTGTGAAATTACTGAACCGGCAAATTTTGGTTGTTTCCTAAGATAAATCCAAAAGTAAGTCAGGTTACTTAGAAATGTAAAAACACCGGCTCCAAAAAATATATAGTACTGCCAAGAAACCATATCAAGCTGATAAGAAGCCAAAAATGTCAACAATAATGATAAGGTTGCAAAAATTCCCATTCTAATAAAAAAAGTCTTATATCGACTTTTAAAATTACTTTCCTTGTACCTTAGGAAATAAGTAAAACCTGACAAAATAGCAACGAAAACTGCCGTCCAGAGCTGAAACTTATTATAATGACCTATCACATCCAAAGGAGCACTTCTATGATATTGTGTGAGATTCGAATTAAATATACCTGCAAAGAAATCAAGTAACTTATTGTATACAGGAATTGAGGTAGTAAAAGTGATTAATACTGCTGAGAAAATTAGAACCAATGAACCTATAAACATCCAGAATTCTCTGGAACTAACATCTTCTTCTGTTTTTACTTGAGAAATACCTTTTGATCTCTTAAAGAATAAAACAGTAAAACCTATCAAGTAAGTCATCAAAAATATAATTAGCTGCCATTCCAATCCCATTTCAGTAAATGCATGAGCTGAGGTATCGCCCAATACACCACTTCTGGTAAGAAAAGTACTGAAAAGTATTAAGATAAAGGCTGATCCATAAAACCAATAAGTACTAACTATTGATCTACCAGTGGCTTTCGATATCATATTTGTATGGATACCGGCTACGAGCACTATCCATGGCACTAGCGACATGTTTTCAACAGGATCCCAAGCCCAATAGCCATTAAAGCTCAAAGCCTCATATGCCCAAGCGGAACCCATTAGAATACCAGTACCTAATACAGAACCTGCCAATAAAGCCCAAGGCTGAACAGCAGTCAACCATTCTTTATGTTTTCTCGTGATTAATCCGGCTACTGCAAAACAGAACGGGAAAGTAGTCAAGGCAAAACCAAGAAATAGAGTAGGAGGGTGAATAGTCATCCAGTAATTCTGAAGCAGCACATTCATACCTTTTCCCTTGATAACTGAAAGGTAATCAGGTCTTGAGAAGATAGGTGCCTCCATCACATCTCTAAGGAGAACAAACGGAGAAGAACCAAATTTTGAAACTGTATCACCTAATGATATATGAATTCCCAGAAGCATACACAATAAAAACGCCTGAACGGTACACAGGACCGGCATAGTCGTATTTTCCCATTCTTTAGATTTGAATAGTAAAACTATTCCAATTACAGAATGCCAAAGTATCCAAAGTAAAAAACTTCCTTCCTGACCTTCCCAAAAAGCAGAAAGTATGTATTTCATAGGTAAGTCCTCACTTACGTGCATCCATACATATTGATACTCATAATAATGATTAGCCATCATGAATAACAACAACATAAAAATACTGATGCAGCTGAATGCATGCAAAAGATATGTGTTTCTTGCAAAAGTCTTCCATTGATTGGAAATAAGAATATCTCTTCTACTTTTATAGGAAATAAGATAAGTTATAGCAGCTAATATTGCTGTTACAAAAGCCAAAACTACTAGTCCATGACCTAAAGCTCCGAACCACAGATGTTCTCCGGAATAATTAATTTGATCCATAATGGTTAATACTTAATTGAAAGGTGGGATCAAATTTGTTTTGATTTAATATAAATTTCTTCGTTTTTATACTTTGAAGGACACTTCATAAGAAGATCTGATGCCTCAAATGCACCATCTCTAAAACTTCCTGTGACCACGATTTGTTCGGAAAGCTCAAAATCTTGAGGTTTAGCAGCACGCAGAACTACCTTCTTTTCTACACCCTGATTATCCTTAATGAAAAAAGAGAAGTAGTTAGGGTCTTTTGAAGGCTCATAAGTCATAGACTTATCTTTGGCAAGTATTCCTACTACTTTTGTTTTAACTCCGGTTTTTTCTGCAGTAGCAAAATTACCGTAGGTAGATAAGTCTTTACTTGCGTATATTAATACAGCTATAGATGTTACTATCAAAAGGATTAGTACTATTTGCATTTTTTTCATAGACAAAAATTCATTTCAACCGGATAAATAAAATATTATGATTAAATATTTTAACTATTTTATATATAAACAAAGGTAATAATTCTACAGCAGTATTTGCTCAAAATTAAATTAATCGAATACAACTATAATTATTTTGAAGGGAAATGGTTCACCATTAATATGTTAACGATGTTTTTTCTTATTGAGAAATAAGATTAGTCCAAATCCAACAATAAAGGAAAATATAAGTATGAATACTGCCCCATACTCATTGTGGGAGAAAGGTAGTGGGATATTCATACCGAAAAATCCTGTAATAATGGTAGGCACCATTAGCATAATCGTTACAAAGGTAAGTCTTTGGATATCTACATTCATGTTGTTGCTGATAATACTTGCAAAAGCCTCCATCGTACTACCTGTAATGACAGTATAAACGTTTGACATCTCAAGCGCCTGACTATTATCGATGATCAAATCCTCATAAATTTCCTCCAATTCTTCATTCAATCCTAATCCTAGAAAATCTATCCTTTTCATCTTGACCTTTAAGAGTTCATTTGCCTTTAGAGAGTTTACAAAATATACAAGGCTCTTTTCGATCCTGAGCATTTGCCATAACTCGCTATTTCTGGAAGAATCATATAATTCCTGCTCCAAAAGGTTCCGTTTTAAGTTCAATTTTTTAAGACATGAAATAAAGCGATATACATTTTGTTCCAAAATTTGCAGAATGAAATGCTGCATATTAGCCGGATCAAAATGCTTGATTTTATTTTCCAGGAACAATTCTAGAACAGGGTTTTCATGAGAACAAATGGTGATAACAGTTTCAGGAGAAAAAATGATACCAATTGGCACAGTGACATATATTGATTCATTCTCTTTATCGGTTTCGTTTAATATTGGGGAGTTCATAACGATTAACCGAATCGGACCATCTTTTTCATAACGGGATCTTTCGTCAATATCTAAAGGGTCTGTAAAAAAGTCTAAAGGGATATTAAGCTTGGAAGAAAGGTCCTCCAGTTCTTCATGTGAAAATGGTGGTTCAATGTTGATCCAGCAGTGAACAGCATAATCCGTCAACCCTATCAACTCTCCATGTTGCTTTGTATAGTATCGAATCATGCCTATCGGGTTCCATTTATCTTATTCTAATGATTAAATATAATATTAGGTGCAAATGTACACTTATACCCTTAACCTACCAAGAAAAGAGTGTATTTATCCATTAAATGAATAATTCTGTCGATAATGGGAACGATGATATAATTAGATGACGTTATGTAAAAAAAACTAAATGGAAAATAACGAGGAACAAGTCATTGCTAAACAAGCAGATGCGATCATTCGAAATTCTGTCATATTTGCTTCAGGTGCAGGTTTGATACCTATACCAATAGCGGATTTTATGGCTGTCACAGCTGTTCAATTGGAAATGATACGCAGATTATCAAAACTATATGAAGTTGACTTCAGAGAGACTGAAGGTAAAGCGGCAATCTTAGCATTGACATCTAGTGGATTGGCCAGATTAAGTGGAAGAATGTTAGCCAAGATGATTCCTGTGATTGGGACAATAGTTGGGGGTGTCGCGGTCTCTGCATTATCAGGCGCTTCCACATATGCAGTTGGGGAAGTCTTCAAAAGGCATTTCAATAAAGGCGGAACATTTCTAGATTTTGATTGGGCTAGTTTCAAGAATTTTTATAACGAGAAATTTGAAAAAGGTAAGGCTTATACCGAAAAGATAAAAAAAGAAAATAAGGAATCAGCACCTTTAGTTAATAAAATTGAAACCACGGATGATTATCTTGATTCACTCCAGAGACTTTTCGAAATGAAAGCTTCCGGGGCTATAAATGATGAGGATTATGAAAGGCTAAAATCTGAAGTAATGAAAAATGTTGGAGTTTAATCATTTTTTTTTAAAAATAAAAGCCGGTACAAGAGCAATTTTGTACCGGCTTATTTTTTTACTACATCCCCAAAATTGAAAAAGGGATCCTTTTACAGACCCCTTTCTCCCATATTTAACTAAGGTTAAAAGTTATTTAACCTTGATTAACTGTAACGTTTTGAGTTTATCACTTGAGATCAGACTCACCTGGTATAGACCTGATGGAAGACTGCTAGTCTCTAGCAATTGTGAATTAAATCCTTTTGAGCAGTTCATTTTTTTATGATAAACTGGTTTACCAAACTGGTTAGAGATATTAACAGTAATTTCTTCGGCCGCATCAGCATCAAATTCAAGATAAACTTGAGAGCTTGTCGGATTCGGTCTTAATGTATAATCTTCGATCAGATTTTCAGGAACTACTGGTTTAGAAATGTCCACTAATTCAGGGTCTACTACAACAATAGTTGATCCATCAAGTGTACAATCTACTTCAATAACACACTGTGTCTGACATCCTCTAGAATCAGTAACTGTTACCTTAAGGAATAATGTTTTGAACGAAATTGAGATCTGAACAGTTGGAGTGTTTTGACCCGCAACTATATGACAGAAACCGTTCAGAATTTCCCAGTTATAGTAGTATGGACCATCACCACCTGTCACATTCACTGTGAATATGTTATTTGATGAATTACATCCAACTTCTTCAGGGATAATAATATTACAAGCAAGATCTGATGTCGTCAAGTGACTAATCTCTTGCGTATAACTTACTTCTTCACCACACAAGTTAGTGTAAGTAAAGACTCTAGTTTCAAGATAAGATCCATCAGGAGTAGCCTGACCTATGTTGACAATACTACCAAGAGAAACTTGTGTACAATTCAATGTAGGTAAAATACTCGGAAGTGGAACTGTCTCATTGCAATATACTGTAGTATCCTTACCAATAAAGCTAAAATCAACTTCATTGCTTTCTTGTAAAATTACTTTCAGGTGTAGTTGGTCAGTATTGCCACAAGCATCAGTTGCTGTCCATGTGAAATTATGATCTTTCGTGATAAGAGCACCTTCACACTTAGTTTCACCGGCTTCATTCTCGTAATAAGGAGTGATCGTCTCAAGACATTCGTCACTTACTACAATTGCTCCTGAAGCATCTATCTCAGCTATGAAAGCATCGAAGTCAGTACAACCAGTGTATATAGTATTGTTGATAATCTGATATTTATTCATAAAATCAGAACTAAAATACAATACAGGAGGAGTATTATCATTAAGAATCACTTTCTGAACCTTAGTAGTTGTGTTACCACAATAATCAGATGCAGAATAAGTGATGGTATAATACTGTGAATTATTACAATTGATCGTAGTGTTGTCAATCTTAATGCTTAACTGAACCGGTTTGTTGGTACAATAATCCATAGCAATAGGAGTCAGACTTCCAAGATCAGAAACGCATACAGCATCAGGAACATAAATAATTGGTCCAGTTGTATCTACTACATTAACAATTCTTGAGAAAGTACTTACATTATTACAAGCATCTGTCGCGGTATAGGTTTCTTCCAACGTGAAGTTGTTTGGACAACCTAATTCAAATTTATTTCGAACTACTTTCAAAGTTACATTTGAACAATCATCTGTTGCTTTTACCTGAGGAATATTGTTTTCACAATCTACAGAGATCATAGGAGCGTTTGTATTAAATACTGGAGGAGTATTATCAGAAAGTTTAAAGTAAACTTTAAATTCTGATTCATTTCCACAGAAGTCAATAGCAGTCCAATCATAAGCTATCAATGATTTGTACCCATCAGAAGCACAATTTCCTTGCTTTCTTGAAGATTTGAAATCTACAGTTAAAAAGTCACAATCATCTTTAGATTCTATCCAAGTCAAGGCCGTAGCTTTGCTAACATCATTCCACTTGCTGCATTCTACAGAAATAGTATCACCATTGCTTACATTAGCATAATCAGGATTTATGAAATCCAGTTTAGGGGCCACATAATCATTTGTCAATACATATTGAGTAGCATAAGTTGTATTTTGACATGCATCATTAATGGTCCATGTTCTGATATAGTTAGTTCCATTATTACATTCGTTTGCAACAGGAGCATCGGTATAATCGTAAGTTAATTGAGAACAACCATCGATCGCTACCGGCCAGCTCTTGTCATCATCACATATGAACTCTTTAATGCTGATCAATTTCGGTGCAATTGTATCTACTACTTTGATGTAGAAAATAAATTGAGCTTGATTCTGACAAGCATCCATTGCAGAGTATGTGATTGTATATAGTTTTGAATAACCATATAACCAACATGCATTTTCATTAGATTCTTTGATATCAAAACCCATAGAAGTAGCAGCTGAACATCCATCTGACATACCAATTAACTGATCAGCTGGTAATGATAACCATTCAGGTAATTCTTGTTGACCACAATAAGAAGTCAAAGTATCACCTTGTGCTATATTAGCCAAAACACTAAATGTTGGTATTAATACTGGTGGAGTATCGTCCACTACATTAATAGTTTGTGTATGGAACGACATATTACCACAACAGTCTTTAGCTGTATATACTCTTTTTATAGTATAACTTCCTGCACATGCACCATTGATGATGTTATCAACGAAACTAATGTTTGCACATTCACATTCATCGGTAGCCTGTACATCATATGTTAGGTTAGAATTAGCACATGATACTGTTACATCTTGAGGTAAAACAGTGAAAACCGGAGGTATTTCATCAACAATATGAATTGTAAAACTAAATGAAGATTGGTTATCACAGAAATCTGTCGCTAATATTTCAACAAAAATACTTTTAAAGTAACCATCTTCTTCACATGAACCATTTGTAACTGTTTGATTCATAGATATGATTGAACCGCCACAATTATCTTGTGAAGAAATTTCATTTGACGTTAACGATGGTAATTCCCATCCTTCAATCAAAGCGCGACATTGCAAAGTAATAGTTCCACCATTTTCTACATCAGCAAATATTGGATCTAGAATTGAAATTAATGGAGCTACATCATCATAGACTGTTATAGTCTGACTGCATGTGGAAGTATTACCACAGACATCAGTAGCGCTATAAGTTCTAATGACTTTGTATCTGTTCTCACAGATCTGATCAACTATTTCATCACTTATGAATGCAACAGTTATTACACCTACGCAATTGTCAGTAGTCAACACTGAAGATATGCTAGGAACAGGTACATCAGAACCGCACGTCACAGTAATATTTGGCGGACAAGTAATCGTAGGAGGAGTAATATCTGCTACATTAATGTACTGAGTACAAGTAGTGAAATTACCACATACGTCTGTTGCCTTATAGGTCCTTTCAATGGTAAATTGATTGGCACAAGCCTGGTCTACTATAACATCACCAACATGTGTAACTACTACTGTTCCAACACAATTGTCAGAAGCTTGAACTAATTGAACATTTGGAGCAGGTACTTCAGTAGCGCATTCCAGTAGAAGATCATTAGGACAAGTCATAACCGGAGGTATGTTGTCATTTACTACTATTACTTGAGTGCAGCTAGATGCATTACCACATGCATCAGTAGCTGTATAAGTACGATTGATTGTAAACTTATTCAAACATGTTTGATTCGAGATTACATCCTCTGCGACAGTTACTGTAATTATTCCTGCACAATTATCTGAAGTAATTACTGAAGCTATGTTAGCAGCAGGAACTTCTGTAGAACAAGTTAAATTAAGGTTGGCAGGACATGTAATAGTTGGAGGCGTCATATCCGCTACTGTAATAGTTTGGACACATGATGCAAAATTACCACACACATCAGTCGCAGTATAAGTTCTAGACAAAATAAAGCTGTTAGCACAAATTCCTGGAGCCGAAACTTCATTGGTCATTGAAACAATTATAGTACCAACACAATTGTCACTGATTGTACCACCAGCAGCTACGAATTGAGCAGCATTGGCATATGGCGCAGGAGCAGCGACAGCGCATTCAAGTCCACTAATAGAAGGAGGACAAGAAATAGCAGGTGGAACATTATCATTGACAGTAATTGTCTGTGTACAAGTCGTTGAATTGCCACAAACATCAGTTGCCAAGTATGTTCTGGTAATTGTGTACTTATTTGCACAACTTTGATTGCTTATCACATCATTTACAAATGTCACTAATACTGTACCTGTGCAGTTATCCGTCGCAACGATTCCTTGTGGATTCGCAGCAGGAACATCACCGGCACATGCTACATTTATAGGAGCAGGACAAGTGATGACAGGCGGTACATTATCATTGACAGTAATTATTTGAGTGCAAGTTGCAGAATTGCCACAAGCATCAACAACCTTATAAACCCTAGTCACTGTAAATTTATTTACACATGAACCAGGCGTAATTACTTCACTAAACAAGCTAAAAGTTGGATTAGCTGAACAGCCATCAGAAACTGAACCACCAGCTGCAGTGAATGCCGCAAGGTTAACATAAGCTGCAGGAAGTTCTGAAGCGCATTTAAGATTGCTTATAGCAGATGGACAAGTTATAACTGGTGGTGTGTTATCAGTCGACCAATTATACACTACGAAACAATTTGAAAAATTACCACATTCATCCATTGCTGTTACGGTGAAAGTTTGAGATTTAACACAATCTCCTGATATAGTTCCAGGCGTAGCAGTTACAGAAATATTTCCACCACAATTATCAGTAGTAGCACCTGCTGCAAGTATTGCATTTTCGGAATTCGGCAATAATGTAGGGTTACATCCCAAATTAATAGGAGCACTTGAACAAGCTACAAATACCGGAGACTGTGTGTCAGCTTTCCAAGTATATGTTACACTGCATTCGGTTGTATTTCCGCATTCATCATATGCCGTTACCAAAAATATTTGTGATTTTGTGCAAGTCCCTGTGATTTGACCAGCTACTGAGATAACAGTATCAATAGCGCAATCATCACCTGTAGCACCTGCTTGTATTAAAGCCATTTCTTTCGTTGGCAACACAGCAGGGTTACATCCAAGATTAATTGGAATTCCGGTACAGTTTGCAAACGTAGGAGCTCTAGTATCATTTTTCCAAACGAATGTTAAGGAAGCCTGCGCAGAATTACCACATTTATCAATTGCTGTGATTACGAAAGTTTGCGTTTGAAGGCAAGTTCCGGTTATGTTACCACCGACAGCTGTTACATTGTCGATGTCACAATTATCTGCAATGTTACCAGCAGCTGCAATAGCTGATGCAGGTGTAGGCAATGTAGCCGGGTTACAACCCAAATTTACAGGAGTCAAAGGAATTTCTGGGAATGTAGGTTTATCAGTATCTACTTTCCATTTGTAAGTAATAATACAATATCCAGAATTACCACAATCATCAATAGCAGTTACAGTGAATACTTGAGTTTTGTTACAATCTCCAGTGATCGGTCCAGCCTCAACACCAACGAAAATAACTTCACCATCATCTTCAGGGTTACCTGCACCTTCCGCTACAGCACCCTCAGTCGGAAGGTTTTGTGGATTACAACCCAAATAGATTGGAGCTGAAGGACAGTTAGAGAATGTAGGAGGATTAGAACCATTGTTAGTTTTGAAAACCACATTACAAGTTGCTGTATTACCACAATCATCTGTGGCTAGTATCTGGTAAATTAGAGTAGGACCGCAAGGACCATCTGAACTAGTATGACTAGCTGTGATCGAAGCAATATTGCAATTGTCTGTTGGAGTTCCAGCTTGAGCAATCGCATATGCATCATTTATTAAATTCATATTGGTCACCAAAATAGCTGCGGGAGGACAATTAGCGAAAACTGGCTTCTGTGTGTCAGATTTCCAGGTAAAGGTCACTGTAATTGGAGTCATATTACCACAATCATCAGATGCAGTTACTGTAAAATTCTGTGTTTTTACACATGTACCAGTTATTTGACCTGCGGTCGCTACTACATCTTGAACTCTGATATCATCAGTCACAGGTCCAGCATTCAAAATTGCCATTGCTGCGTTCGGAAGGGTAGAAGGATTGCAACCTAAGTTAATAGGCCCTGCTGGAGGATTTGTGAATACAGGAGGTTCAGTACTTCCAGTTTGTGTATATGTCACAACACATGAATTCATGTTGCCGCATTCATCAACTGCTTTTACAGTATATTTTTTGACTTCACCACAATCACCTGTAAGAACCTCTAACGTAACCGTTATTACAAGATTATTAGTAGATGTGCAATTGTCAGTAATGGCACCGACTGCGTCCTGCGCCATTGCTGGTGTTGGTTGCTGCCCTGGAGCCAATACTATTGGATTCGATGGACAACTTGCAAACATTGGAGGTTGTAGATCTGATTTCCATTTATAAGTAATGCTACAAGTAGCGATATTATTACAGTTGTCTTTTGCAGTAACAGTAAACGTTTGCATTTTATTGCATGTTCCTGTGATAGGTCCTGCGGTTACAACTATTGATACTTGACCACAATTATCAGGAAGTATGCTTACTGAATCTTGCAATCCAGCTCCTGTAGGTAGATTTACAGGATTACATCCTAAATCTATAATACCTACCGGGCAATGCTCAAATACCGGATTTTGATCGTCGAATGACCATTTTAAATCAACCAATTTAATTTTAACATTACCACACTCATCAGTAGCAGTAACTGTCCAAGTTTGCACTTTATGACACTCACCTGTGATCGGTCCACCAACTGCAGTAACAGTAATATTTCCACTTGAAGAACAGTTATCAGTTACTGCACCTGCAGCAGCTTTTGCTTGAGCTACTGTAGCACCGCCAACACCTAAACATCCAAGATTAGTTTTTGTAGTATCAGTTACATTCGCAAAAGTTGGAGCTATAAGATCTTCTTTCCATGAATAGTTGATTACAAAACTGGCAGAATTGCCACAACCATCAGTTGCAGTTACAGTCCATTGTTGTGTTCTTGCGCAAGCTGTTCCTCCAACAGTTCCGCCACTTGCTGATAACATTGGAGATGCACCTGAATTATCAGTTACTGAACCAGCTTCAGCAATTGCGATTGCAGCAGTGATGGCAGGAGGATTACAACCTAAATTTTTGTTTTTACTTGATCCTCCAGCGAATATTGGTGCTAAAGGGTCAGATCCCCATCCAATTGTAACTGCGCAATTAGCAAAGTTACCACAAGAATCTGTTGCAGTCACAGTCCATATTTGTTGCATATTACAAGAAGTACCGGTAGCTGGGGCAAAAGATGCAGTCATTACTACGGCACCACAATTGTCTGTCACATTACCAGCTTTTGCAATAGCATCAGCCATAGTTGGTGGCGTTGTACCTGGTAATATTTGTATGCCATTCGGACAACTTGAGAATACAGGATTAGTTACGTCAGACTTCCATCTGTATGTAACATCGCACGTGGCAAAATTACCACAAGCATCTGTTGCTCTTACGGTATAAACTTTTGTTTTAGTACAAGTATTACCTGGTGTTGTACTTGTTATTGACATGGTTGGTGTTCCACAATCATCCGTAGCAGCTCCTACCGCCGCATATGCCATAGCATCTGTCGGTGTTGAATTACAAGGTAAAATTATCAGTGAATTTGCACAACCATTAGTAAATACTGGTTTTACACTATCATTATAATATTTTAATGTAATAACTACTGAAGCGTTGTTTCCACAAGCATCAATAGCTGAAACTGTCCAAATTTGGAACTTATTACAACCAGTACCAGAAGAGGTGGCACCTGCAACTGCTGTTACTGTTGGTGCCCCGCAATTATCAGAGAATCCGGCTGCTGTAATTGCATCCGCCGCAGTCGGTGTACCTGACTTGCACCCTACGAAAATTGGCACAGCAGGATCGCAAGAGTATACAGGCTTAGTATTATCTTTATTCCAGATATAAGTTTTCGTACAATCAACAAATAATTCTCCTGCGCTAGGCATGTTGTCACCATTTGTATCTTGGTAAATCTTATAAGTTCTGGTGTATCCATTTGAAGTGCAAGGGTTGAAACTTGCATCTTCAATAACTTGCATTTTAACAGTAAAACATGGATTACTTCCAATAGTAGCCCCAAAAGTAGTTTTAAAAGCTGCGATTGTAGTCACTGCAGCAGGAATCGGTAACGAACAACTATAATTAGTTGAAGGAGGCTGATTTCCGCAAGTCACAGTGAATGCGCAATTATTGCTACATGTCAAAATAATTTTAAGACCGCATGAGTTGTTACCCGGAGGCACAGCATAATATGTTTTAACAGTACCATCAACAGCTGGAAAAGGATTGCCGGCTGTATATTCAATAGTACCAGCAACTACAGGATATGCACTATAGAATTTTGTTCCCGGAGGATATAGAACTGATATATTAGATATAGCATAACCTGAACCGCTGGCAGGTATATCGAGATTCAAAATGCCATCCTGAGTTTCAAGATCACAATTGGCTCCAACATATGCATTTCCATTGATAGCAACATTGATAATACCATTTATAACTTCTTCTGAACATGGACCACTAGCATTATAGCCCAAAATGTAAGATTGGTTTACAATGTTAGTATTTGTTATTACACCTGTTCCATTAGCTACACCTGTTACAGGAATGTTTTGATTACAACCTGAACCACTTAATACAAAGCAATTTGTAGTAGCTTTTAGTTTGAAAGTATATGATGCCAGAATAGTGTTTAAATCAGTTGGATGCAAAGGAAGATTTCCAAAGTCCCAATCTAAAGTCCTTGTAACACTGTTATAAACAGGAAGTGGAGTATTAGTACTAGTAACCAAAGGGTGTAATGTCTTAGTAACACTACCTGGCACAAAATCTGCATTAGAAGGAATTGGAACTGAAAGCTTATAAAGCTTAATAGGTTCAGAACCTTTGTTTTTAATTTCAACTTTGTATGACAATTCTTGTCCTGGGGTGCATGTATATGGTAAGACAGGTGCAACCCCATTAATAGCAGTTAACGTAATAATTTCATCAGTTTCTGGTTTATAAGCATCTACGCCAAAAACAAGGACTGAAAGTGTATATACATCACTTGTTGTTCCGACTCTGATGACTGTACTTGTTTGCCCGTTCGCAATTACACTGTTTACAGCAGGAGTATTAGGGTCGTTATCATTACCATTATCAAGATTGAACATGGCTATGTCAATACCATTGTTATTTAAATATTGAGGCAATCTATAGTTCCCTCCGGTATTTATAGACGAGTTGAAAAAATTATTAGTTGCGTTAGTACTGTGAACTAAGCTTATATAATTATTTGTATTTAATTGTTTAATCTTAGCATAATCACCTGTCAATTCTCTATCACCTTCACCTGCTAAGAAACCAATTTTTACATTAACATCACCACTTTGAACAGCCTGAAAACCTGTAACAGGAATATCGACTATATTTGAATTTGAGTTAAATGCATGTCCTTGAAAAATAGAAATATCTCTATCTTTCATTTTTGAGTTCTCATAAACTACAACTAAAGACCAGCATCCAAAATAACCAACACCGTCAGCATTTCCTTGAACCAAAGCCATGTCTGCAGCAGTATAGTTGCCTGTTCCATGTGCCTTAACATATTCTGTTACATCAGCATAACATGAATAAATCTGGTAGTAATCTACTGGTGGGTTATAAATAAAACCACCATCAATAGTTTGGTAAGAATCCCCTGCAGCCTTAAACTTAATTTGATTCTTAGTAAAAGTCCTGTTTTGGACAACGCCATTGACCGTTCTGGTGGCATCTACAGTATTACCTGCGACACCGCCATTGTTTGCTCTACCAGTCCAATACAGACCTGCATATAAAATTTTCGTACAATTAGGATCCGCTCCAGCTTGAACTGAATAATCAAACGCCGCAGTTGATGAGTTCCAGGTATCTGCATCGCCATCGATGTCAACATAACCCATATCATTATTACCGTTTTGTCCATCATCAGAATAATTGACACGAATTAAACTTGTATTACCAAGCATCGTATAATCTCCTTTGATACTAAATATTTGATCAGGTACTTTGGTGAAATCCACCAATAACTGACTTTGAGCACTGGGGATTGTCAGTGCTAACGCAAAAATTGCCAGAATGAGATTTCTGAACAATTTGTTATTTTCTAAAATGTGTGTAAATTTTTTCATTTCATTGATATTATTCGGTGATTGATACTTTGTGAAGGGCTACATATCCACTTGAAGCTGGTGGAAGTATTGTCGTAAATTGGCTTGGTACAGAGGGGAATTCAGCTATAATGACTATATTTTTCAAATTAGGCATTTTAGATCTTAATTCTTGTGATATCTGGCCACTACCAATCTGATCTGCTTTACGTACTAAAACAACGATCATTTCAACATCTTGCATAGTTGCATCATCATAACCTGTAAGATCCAAAGACCCAATATCAGAAATGAGTTTTTTACTTCTCTTCGCTCCCACAGTGTTAATACCTTTTTCACTAAAATAAGTAGATGGATAAAGGCCCGTAGAGTAGTTTTGAACTCTCTGTCCTTCTAATATTTGATTAGGATCTCCAGAATTCATTAATGATGATACATAAGTACCATAATCCTGTATAGTTTGACCCTCGACGTGATTGAGGAATCCCCCTAAAAGGAATAATAGAAAGGTTAAATACTTCATGTTAAATATGGTTTTATAATAAAAAAAATTAGTTAATATCTGCGTTCGAAAGTATTAGACATAGAAATGACTATTAGTCACATGATAAATCATGAAAACTACAAATTCACAAAATTAAATTATCTGGATTGGAGGAACTGACAACTTTAGTCAATGGTGCTAAAATTGGAGAAATGATTCCAATAGTATTATGATGTGTTCCTGAAAATGTTTTTAAATAGTTTCTTCAATGTGTGTGTGTTAAATATGGTTAAATAAAAATCTTTAACACAACAGAAACTTTACATGGTAATACTCGTCAGACATTAAACTATACTTACGTAATAGTTTAAATAATTGACGTAACCAATTATGGAAAAAAACCGATAATATTTCAAATTTATTAAATTCAAATAAATGGTCAAGTTCCAAATAAAAAAGATTAAAAATGTCTTAAACTCATATCAACTTTTTGAAAGTAGATTAAGATCGATTTTGAAAGTTCAGTGTGTGCTAAAAAATCTTGAGCGCAAATGTAAATAATATACACAAAAACCGTGCCAAAGAATCAAATTTATTTTAAAAGAATTTACATATTTTAATAATTATTATTTATCAATATCTATAATATTTATATAATTATTGAATATTAACTAATATATCGTATATATAATATATATTATCTAATGCGTAAAGTGATTTATAACCCAAATAAAAATGAAAAAAAAAGAGTCATTTTTGGAATAAATTTTCTTTATTTTCTTGAATTGTGATAAAATATTTCAAATTTATTGAAAAAAGAAAAGATATAAATTGACATATTTATTTTTTAATAATTTATATAAATATGTAATATTTAGCTAGTTATATTAAGAAAATTATTAATAAATAGGAGAGAATATTCTTGTTTTTAGTATTATTTCAACAATTAATTTATTAAAATAATCGGCCAATATGATA
The DNA here is from genome assembly GCF_016707225.1 of Candidatus Brachybacter algidus. Taxonomy (NCBI): domain Bacteria; kingdom Pseudomonadati; phylum Bacteroidota; class Saprospiria; order Saprospirales; family Saprospiraceae; genus Candidatus Brachybacter; species Candidatus Brachybacter algidus. The sequence continues at coordinate 1,432,065 of NZ_JADJID010000001.1, forward strand.
CTTGTTTTCAAGTTTTGGGAGCAATTATATATTGAACTAAATTCATACAATTATCGAAATTAATGAACAACATTCCTTTTTTTGATCATGCCTCCTTTGGTATCTTTTATACTATTCATTATCAGAAAGGCATTAGGGTCAATGAGATTAATACCATCCTGCAACCTTGAAATTTCCAATCTTGTTACTACAGTATAAACTACGTCAAATTTATCAGATTCTACAGCTCCTCGTTTCCCAAATCCTTTCTTAGCAGGATAAAGCGTGACCCCATGCCCCAAATCATGCACCAGCATCTCTCTTATTTTCTCACTTTCATCTGAAATAATTGTAACTCCGGTGTATTCTTCAATACCTTCTATTATATATGTTATGGCCTTTGAAGCAACAAAATAAGTCAGTATGGCATACATTGCTACTTCAATTGAGAGTAAGTATGCACCAGTTATGAAAATTATTATATTGAAAATAAGGATTATATCGCCAATGGAAATTCTTGATTGCCGGCTAATAAATATTGCCAATACTTCTGTTCCATCCAAAACAGAACCTCCCCTCATCGCAAATCCGATACCTACTCCAAGAAACAAACCTCCGAAACATGCGATAAGTAGAGGATCCTTCGTTAAAATAGGAAAATGGACAAATTGGATAACTAAAGCCAATCCCGTAATAGCTAATATGCTTTTAATTGCAAATATCTTACTCACTTGCCTCCAACCAAGTATGATAAAAGGTGTATTAAATATTACTATCAATAATGATAAAGGGACATCTTCAGCAAAGATTTTAACTAAGAGTGAAATCCCAGTTATGCCACCGTCTATGTACCCATTTGGCACTAAAAAACTCTCAAGACCAAACCCTGCACTGAATATTCCAATACCTATAAATATTATGGATTTTACAAATGAACCAAGTGGGTACTTTATTTTTTTTCTTTCAATCTTATTGGCCTTTGCCATTTTATTTATTTTTGATTGTGGTGAAAGTATTATTTATATGTGTAAATTCAAAGTATTTTGATATTTCATGATAAATTCTAATTTACTAAATTACCTTTGGAATTATAAATTTGAAAGTATGAAAAGGATATATTTGATTAAATCCATATTGTTTTTTATTATTCTTTCTTTTAAAATTAATGCTCAACCAGATAAAAATATGAATGATCAAAACAGATCAAATACTCCTCCAGTGGCTTCCAAAAGAGAAAAAATCCTTGAGATCCACGGCGACATCAGAAAAGATAATTATTTTTGGTTAAATCAACGTGAAGATAAAGAGGTGATTTCATACCTCAATGATGAGAATGCATATAGGGAGAACAGCTTAGCCCATACTTTGGATCTTCAAGATAGGTTATATAATGAGATTACAGGTAGGATAAAACAGGTGGATATGTCAGTTCCATATCTCAAAAACGACTACATGTATTATACCAGATATGAAATGGGAAAGGAATATCCAATTTATTCTCGTAAAATAGATACTTCTGATGCTCAAGAAGAAATTATCATTGATGCCAATGTTATGGCATCCGGACTGAGTTACTATGCTATCGGTTCCATAACAGTAAGTCCTGATAATAATTTGACCGCTTATAGTGAGGATATTGTATCAAGAAGATTGTATACTATCAAATTGAAAAATATTTATGATACTTTGGTATACGATGAAGCAATACCTAATACCAGCGGATCAATTGTCTGGTTTAATGATGGAAAAGCATTTCTATATGTAGCTAAAGATCCCGAAACTCTTAGATCAGAACGCGTTTATAAACATATAGTAGGGCAGGATCATAGTCTAGATGAATTGTTATTTGAAGAAAAGGATGAAACTTTCAATGTAGGTATTTATAAATCCAGATCTAATAAAATCATTTATATAGGGTCATACAGCACTCTTACCTCAGAAGTCCGCTATTGTGACGCAGATAATTCTAATTCTATATTTAACATAATAAGTCCCAGAGTGAGAGACCACTTATATTCTGTAACTGATGATGGTTGTTATTTTTATATTACATCTAATGACCATGCCTTAAATTTTAGATTGATGACAGCTTCAATCGAAAATTATTCGGTGACTAACTGGATTGAAAAGATCCCGCATAGAAATGATGTTCTATTAGAGGAAGTAAATTGCTTTCAAGATTTTATTGTAATTGAAGAACGTGTCAGGGGAATAGTTAAATTAAGGCTCCTGGACCATGAGCAAGATTGCTATATAGATTTTAATGAAATGGCTTACACTGCTTCCTTGGTGGATAATTATGTCTTCAATACGGACAAGATCAGATATAATTTTACTTCACTAACGGTGCCTACATCAATATTTGAATACAATCTAAAAACTAAAAATTCTATATTATTAAAGGAGCAGGAAATCGTTGGAGGATATGATAAAGATGCTTACATTTCCAAGCGACTAGAAATAAAAGCCACGGATGGTACATTAGTCCCTGTTTCACTAGTATACAAAAAAGATAGAAAGAAAGATTCTGGCAATCCCTTACTTTTATATGCTTATGGATCCTACGGTTTTAGTCTTGACCCATCTTTTTCATCTGTCAGGTTATCACTGTTGGACAGAGGCTATGTATATGCAATAGCGCACATTAGGGGAGGGCAGGAGTTGGGTCGACAATGGTACGAAGATGGTAAGCTTCTTAAAAAGAAAAATACATTTACCGATTTTATAGATTGCGCTAAAGGGTTGATTGATTTGAAATATACATCCAAAGAACATTTATATGCTATGGGCGGAAGTGCCGGTGGACTATTGATGGGCGCAGTAATTAACATGGCTCCCGAATTATTTAATGGCGTTATAGCAGCTGTGCCTTTTGTAGATGTGGTTAGTACTATGCTGGACGAATCCATTCCACTTACCACAGGTGAGTTCGATGAGTGGGGAAATCCAAAAAATAAAATATATTATGATTACATGAAATCTTACTCACCTTATGACAATGTTGCTGAGTTAAATTATCCTGCAATGTTAGTTACAACGGGTCTTCATGATAGCCAGGTACAATATTGGGAACCAGCTAAATGGGTAGCAAAAATTAGAGCCATGAAAAAAGGAGATAATCCAATTTATTTGTACACCAATATGACCACGGGTCACGGTGGCGCAAGTGGAAGGTTTGAAAGGTATAAAGAAACTGCAATGGAGTATGCTTTTCTGCTGGACAGAGAAGGCATAAAGGAATAGGAGTTGGATAGTGCGTAGTGGTCAGTATTAATTGGTAAATGAGAGCTGGCTGATTCTCATGGTGATAAGGTGATAAGGTGATAAGGTGATAAGGTGATAAGGTGATAAGGTGATAAGGTGATAAGGTGATAAGGTGATAAAAAGTCCAATTTTATATAAAGGAGTTCTATTGCTACAAAATATGTGGTAATAGTAATTCGATTACCCATTACCTATTGCCCATCACTCATCGCACATCACCTATGAATCACTAAGCAGATAAAAATCTATTTTATTAACAAATAGCCATTGACAGAATTTATTTTAAGTAAATTATCTTTATTATCTCCAGATAAATTAATTATGAGTATTCTGAAATTTAATCCCTTATCGCTGTAATCAATAACAATCGGTTTTGTCAAAGGGGGACAACCATTTCTACAATCATAAATTAATGGCTGTATGGAAGGAGCTAAGTCGATAGGTTTTATATCATTGCTACCAAATTTTATATTTATCTTATTGGCTTGCAGGCCAATGATAAGACTATCCAACTTCACTCCATTTGGATTATCGTAAATATTTAAAGGATACATCGATTCATAACCTCTAATAGCAAACGAACTATTCAAATCATTGACAGACAAATAAAAAGATGTATTTTGGATATATTGTGGATCACTGTATGGGGTCCATTTTATTTTGCTTGGATCTAAATTAATTTTATTCAAATATAGCCCTGAAATGGAGTAAAAATATAAGTCTTTGCTATTGTTAAGACTATCTGTTAGCTTATTCCAAGGCCCATAATTGAACTTATTCATGTAATTATACCCATTCATTTCGATAAGATATGAGCTAATATCATTTACCTTAAAGGCTATTGAATCATTGAACACTGCGCCTTTGGGCATTGGTGTTATTTTATTACCATCCCAAATGTCCATTGCTTGAAGTTCACTTTTTAGTCGTGAGAACTGGCTGTATTTACTCAACCCTTCGAACCCCAACGGCCCAAATGTAGAAAGTAAGAAAATTGCTGCCAATGACATTGGTATAAGAATTATATTATCCTTTTTGGATATTAAAAAATAAGCTGTTATACCTGTTAGCCACAAGGACAGAACGCAGATGATATACCTTTCTATGGTAATACCATAATCTGCTACACGTGTCCAAATACTTATATGTAATAAAACGATCAGTGGTAAGAGTGCAAAATAAAATACTCTTGAATAAGTTTTGACCCATTTCGAATTTATTTCTTCACGTATTGGGTAAACTAACAAAAATGCAAGAATACCTGCTATTGAATAACATAGTACTAAATTGGATACCCATCCTTTCGGCAATGACCATAGTACAATAATTTTAAGCATGTATGCATAAAGAATAACTAAATAAAGTAACATTAATGGGATAAGGACAAATTGGGTAAAGATCTTTAAAGAATTTGGATATTCTGTCGATACTTCGTAAGCGGTCAATGGTGCTTTTACGCCACCCAGTACAAAAAAAGTATTGTAAAGGCAGGATAAAATAATAAATACCTGTAAGTAAGTTGTGCTTTCAATATTCACATTAAAAAGTGCATCCATCGCTGCAAAAGCTGCTGCTATACCTAAGAAAAGCACGCCGGAATAAAAAACTCCAGTTAACATTCTTAATAAAAGATGCTTATTAAATTGCCAGAAGCTGTCAATTTGGGAATATCGATTAAAGATGCTTATTGAAATAGCACCATGCGCTGCGAGAAATAATGCCCCAAACCTTATTGCTGCGCTTTTATTATACCACACAAAATCACCTAAATTAGCTAAGCTGAACCAATAAGCTGCAAGAATGCTTGAGATGAGCAAAATGGCAATTAAGTATTTAGTGATATTAAATTTATTTTTTTCTGCAAATAAATGCAACGAAAAGAAAAAAGGTATTGCCAGTGCTGTTATAAGACAGAGTCTGGTGATCAGAGACTCAGAATCGTCACTTAGGGTATTCTCATATTCACTAAAATATAGCAATAAGGAAGTTAATAATATTGCGCTAAAAGCCACTAAATAAAACCTTCTCAATACGACCTTTATAATATTAATTTGACTATTCAAGATCTGCGAAAGATTAAATCTGCTCATGGTGCTAATTTTTATTTAAAAGTAATCGATTTTAAGTAAAATACTCAATTTTCGTTTCACAAGATGATATGTTTGAAAAAAGAGATTTCAAACGAATTGAATAAGCTAAAATTCGTTACGATTGAATCGAAAAAACAGAATTAGCTTGACTCCATTTTAATAGAACATATACTTTAGGATGAGATTAGAGGCATGTATATCCAAATTGTTATAAGCACATAATTGATTTAAAATTAAAGCAATCTCATAAATAAGATGATTATAGATGACTAAGATTGAATTAATATTAATGTTAAATCATTCGACATTATGGTAGCTCTCTACTAAACCTTAACAAAATATTGTTATATTCTATGAATCATTAAGCATAAAATACCGTTAAAGTGTCATCAATGATATGGATTTTGAGGAAAGGAATTTTGTCTGTTTCAATTTTTTATATCTTTGCAGCTATTTTTCAAAAAAGGTCGCATGTCCTTAAAAAAATATAATATGAATCGATTTATTTGTTCTTTAATAGTAATATTTATAACATCTTTAAGCTTAACAGCACAAAAAAATACTTATTCCACTGCTAAGGATTCAGATGCCAAAGCAGTCGCAACATTGAATAAAATTAAAACCAAATATTCATCCGCTTCCCAACAAATTACTTCTGTTTTTTCCCTGAAAATGGAATTCCCAGGTCAAAGCACCAGACTTGAAAAAGGCACGATGACGCAACTGGGCACTAAATTTAATCTTGACATTAAAGATATGGGTATCATCAATGATGGCAAAACAGTCTGGTTCATTAATAAAAAGCAAAAAGAAGTCCAAATCAACGACTACGTCAAGGGCAGCTCTCAAGGTATTGTCAATCCTGCAGATTTTATTTCACAATATGATCAAAAAAACTTTGTAGCAGCGGTTACATTTGATGGAGCACAATCAGGCAAACAAGTTCAAATTATTGAATGTAAGCCGGTCAAAAAAGGCACGGAATATTCTAAAGCCAGAATCACAGTCAATAAACCTACCGGAGAATTAATTGCCATGGAGATATTTAATAAAGATGGTTCCCGACATACCTTAAACGTTTCTAAAACTACTTTTGGAAAGCCAGGTTCTGCAACAGTATTTACCTTTAACAAAGCTAAGTATCCAGGGTACAATGTAGAAGATCTTAGAGTTAACTAAAATTTATTTAGTTTTAATCAGATTTTCAACAACACAGCATATAGATGAAGTTTAAATCAAAGCTAATTAAGCCCTTTGCAAACGCTGTGGCAAGGCAGGTTGACAGATGGAAGATGACAGCTGTTGCTGATCAGGAATTTATCAGGCAAAATTTAGTAAAGTCCGCTAAAAATACCTTATTCGGTAAGGAAAATAATTTTGTTGCCATCAAGTCAGCAGCTACATTTTCTTCTATTATTCCTTTAACTGATTATGAATTGATCAGACCTTATATAGAGAAGATCAAATCTGGTGATAGTGATGTATTATGGCCCGGGCAGCCTAAATATTTTGCTAAGACATCTGGAACTACTTCGGGTGCTAAATATATACCCCTCACTAAGGAAAGTATGCCTAATCATTTTGGCACTGCCAGAAATGCTTTACTAAATTATGCTGCAAGGAGTGGGAATTACAGCTTTTTTGATGGAAAAATGATTTTCCTTTCCGGTTCTCCTGTTCTTGATTTGGATGGTGTAATTCCGGTAGGAAGATTGTCTGGCATAGTAAATCATGAGATACCTGCATGGCTCCGTAAAAGCCAGGTACCGTCCTATCAAACCAACTGTATAGATGACTGGGAAACCAAGGTTGATGCTATCGTAAAAGAAACTATTCATAAGGACATGAGCCTTATTAGTGGTATACCTCCATGGGTTCAAATGTATTTGGAAAGACTTCTAAAGCAATCAGGTAAAGAACGTATTATCGATTTATTTCCAAACCTGAGTGTTTTTGTATATGGTGGTGTCAACTTCAGCCCTTATAGAAATACACTTGAAAACCTTTTTGGAAAAAAGCTTGATTCAGTCGAAACATTTCCTGCATCTGAAGGTTTTTTTGCATTTCAGGACGAGCAAGGTGATGAAGGTATGTTGCTCAATACAAATAGTGGTATATATTTTGAATTTATAGAATCGTCAAGGATTGGTGAACATAATCCGCCTCGTCTTCCTCTTGAGGGTGTTAGGACAAATATTCCATATGCTCTAGTAATTAATAACAATGCAGGGCTATGGGGATACAATATCGGGGACATTGTTACTTTTATTTCGGTAGACCCATACAAAATTGTTTTCTCAGGTAGGGTAGCACATTATATTTCTGCCTTTGGAGAACATGTCATTGCTAAGGAGGTTGAAGACGCCTTACTTACTACTTCTGCTAGTTTTGATTGTAAAGTATCAGAATTTTCAGTAGCTCCTCAGGTTAATCCGCCTGAAGGAGGCTTGCCATATCATGAATGGTTTATAGAGTTTGATCAGGAACCTTCAGACATTAATGCATTTATAGATCTTTTAGATCAACAAATGACAGCAAAAAACATTTACTATAAGGATCTAATAGAAGGTCATATTTTACAGAAGTTAAAACTACGACCCTTAAAAAAAGGTACTTTTATTACTTTCATGAAACAAAACGGCAAATTAGGAGGCCAGAACAAAGTACCCAGGTTAACAAACGATAGGAAAATTGCGGATGCCCTGACTCAAATTAATAATTTATAATTTTAATCATTTGAAATATTTAGTAATCCATTTATTTATTTTAATTCCTATTTTTCTGACTGCTCAAAAGAAATTGGAATTCGTTGGAAAGAAGATCAATGTTCCTGAAAAATGCGAACTAGTTTCTAAGTACGAAATCGAATGTGGTAATTTTACCTTATCATGGCTTTACATGGATAAAAGTAATATTGAAAATGTGCTTTTCGACATGATCAGTAAAATGCAGCAGACGCCTGATTTTAAATATAGGCCAATACGCGTATTAATCGACAGTGTTCCTTCGAGTGGCTTTGTAGCATCATTTACTTCAAGCCATATAAAGTATTTTCAACTTTATGCTGCCGGAACAGTGCGTGGTCAGGCAGTTCTTATACAGGGTATGGATTTAATTCCATTCTGGAGGCATGAACATTACAATAAAGTATTTGATGAGCTATTAGCTATTCTGCCAGATGGTGATCGGCCAGTATTAGAAATGAAAGTGGATGAATCCAGTGGTATTTTAGATGATAAACCTGTGCCAGAAAGAAGGAGAATAATATGTAAAGTATCTTGTCAATTATATCTACTTATGCTGATCCGGAAGGCGATATGCTTTGCACCAATAAATTTTTATAAGTAAATTAATAGCATGAACCTAACTTTTTTCCTTTGGAATCGATTTATACTTGACACAATGAACATATTTATGAAAATGAAGTTATTCTTAAAATGAGAACCCCTGAAATGAATAAAGAAATTATTGTGAGTAGATTGATGGAACTTCATAGTATCGATGTTCCTCAAATGTTATTTTCAAAGTATGGAACCCATCTAAGCTTTTATAATTGTGTAAAAAATTACTGCAATCCCACCAATAATTAGATTAAAAAAGGAAAGTGAAGATATTTAGTAAAAGTAATGCCAAGAAAGCAGGTATTGGAGTTTTAATCTTCTTTACTGTAAAAGGGATCATTTCACTTTCACTTATTCTTTTTGGGATAAAGTATTTTTCAAAATGCTCCTAATTTAACCCACTTTATACTTTTCCTTTAGATTTTTGTAGTGTAAAATTAAATGTTGACCCTTCCCCGGGCGTACTTCTGACATTTACACTTTGGTGGTGCGCTTCAATGATATGCTTTACGATAGACAACCCTAGACCTGAGCCACCAGCTGACCTACTTCGGCTTTTATCCACTCTGTAAAAACGGTCAAATATTCTTATGAGATCTTGCTTCTCGATTCCGGCCCCGTTGTCTGCAACTTCTACCAGGATATAATTTTCCATGTTATAAAAGCTGACTTTTGATACGCCGCCTTCTTTTCCATATTTAATGCTATTGTTGATCAAATTAACCAAAACCTGGCGAATATATTCCCGATCTGCAAAAACATTGTATCCAATGGAAGCACCTTCCTTGAACTTCAATCTGATATTTTTTTCCTCTGCCAAAAGTTCTAATTCTTCAAATACTTCCTCTGTCAATATTTTGATATCGAATTTTGACATCTCCAAAACAAGTTCGCCAAGCTCTAACTTTGATATTGATTCAAGATCCTCAACTATGGTTTGCAGCCTTTCTATGTTCTTTGCAGCTCTATCCAGGTACTTATAGCTCAACTGTTTATCCTCAATTGCGCCATCTAATAAAGTATGTACATATCCCTGAATATTAAATATAGGAGTTTTCAATTCATGCGATACATTACCTAGGAAATCTCTTCTGTAGCTTTCAAGTGTTTGAAGATTCTTTATGGTAGTTTGTTGGTCCTTAACCCATTGATCCACTTCTGCACTAACATCATTCAAGGCCCCTTCTGGAATATCTTTGACTGGGATCTTGTCTTTACTAAGACTCACTTTTTTGTCATGAATGATCTTATAAATAAGCTTTATTCTTCTATAAATAAATTTATTTAGAAAAAAAAGAATAACGATGTAGGAAGCTGTACTGATTAGAACAAACAGTATCGGCCAAACAAAAAAATCAAATTTGTAAAATGAAAATAATTGTAGAATAACTAGAATAAATAGTATAATCAGCGTTAGGACTCCTGAACAGAAAATGGCTATTTGACGTGGAGTCAGATTTTTAAACATTGCAAATTTATAAAGTAATAAAGAATTGATCAAAAATCAAATTTATAACCAATTCCCTTAACGGTCTTAATTATTTCTTCTCCAATTTTTTCACGAATCTTTCTAACTATGCACATCAATGGTTCTATACTTAACTATGACATCGTTTCCCCATATTTTCTAAAAATCTCATCTCTTGTAAAGACCTTTCCCGTTTTACTGATCATAAGGTTTAACAACTGGAATTCTTTCTTTGCAAGGTCTATCTTTTGACCATCTTTCATTACAACATGTTGTTCGCGATTAATGGTTAAGTTGATAATTGAAATTGAACTTGTGTACTTTGCCCTTCCGAATTAGTCGTTCTTCTAAGTAGTGCTTTTTGTTCTACTGATCAATACCATTGGTTTAATTGGCTTGGAGATAACGTCATCTCCTCCTGTATCCAAAGCAGCTACTTGTGTGTAATCTTTAACACGTGCCGTTAAAATGCCTATAATTGTATCATTGTGTAATTCTTCCGTCGTAGTATCTTACACACTTCGACACCATCCATCTCGGCATCAAGAGATCAAGAACGATTAGGTCGGGAAGAAATTCATCAGCAATTTTAATTGCTTCCTTACCACTCTTTGCAACTTGCTACGTAACCTTCTTTCGAAGGATCGAATTGACATCTCTCTGATATCCTCTTCGTCATCCACAATTAGTATTCTTGAAGCCATTTGTGTTATCGTTTGCGTCATAGACTTTATTTGGAATGTAAAAGTACATTTCTATAGTCATGTCTATGACCGGTCCTGTAGCAAGTTATAGTTAAGTTTCAAGAAATTTCACTATAAATAGTCATTACACTACTTATCATCATCAATGATAATTTGCACTTACGTTATAATTTCTCTTGACAAATAATCTGAAGCTCCTTTGCTCTCTATTAATGAGGCACAGGACTCGCATCTTTTCAAGATCTTCGCTCTCAATCCTAGTAAGTATACTTTTAATTCCTCCATTGCTTCGTTGAAAGAAAATTCTGTTTTTAGCCATATTAGTGTTTTACTTTTATTACACCATCTGCAAAAGTTTAAGTCAACAAGTTTAGATATGTCAAAATCCTTGACGGTTTTATCTTTTATTATTTTGAACTACGATAACATATCCCTCTTCTAAAATTTCTAAAGATTCTGCAGGTTTATTTTGCTTGATTGATTCTATAGAAAATTGTGAATGATTAATCTTTATCTGGGCCCGGTTATATAGATTTCTCCTTTATTTTATCCAGGTTGTAGTTGAATCAGTTATTTTATCATAGATGCATTTTCTTAAATTATTCAATATGGATTTTAAATCCATAATTTATATGAGTAAAAGCGTTCTGCTTTATATTCGACCTTTTTCACCTGATCGTGAACTTCGCCAAGGAAACTACTAATAGTTTTCAATAAAATATTCAGCTACGGCTGTAGGAGTTTTAAAATATTTGTGCGACAGGTCAAGACTTGAAATATCAATATCATGTCCGATACCTAGTAAAAACGGGAATTGGATAATTAGCAATTTTCTGTGCTTTAGATTATAATTATCAAATCCGGAAAGATCCTTTGACCCCCACCACGGATGATAATTACAGCATCAAATTCTAAACTGACCTGATGTTATTTAGCCAAGCTTTTAATCATTTCACTTTCAATGCGGGAGCCTTGCATTACACTATCATAAGGATGTAACCCAAATGTCCAATTTATATGGGTTATGCACAAATGATTTATAAAATCAATATATCCAGCTGCATTGACCGAAGAGATGAGTGCAATGTGTCTGAAGGCAGTGGGAGTTTAAGGTTTTATTTTATCTAATGCAGACCTTCAACTTTTATACGTTAAATAATTCTTCCCTTTTTTGGTCAAGGCTCCTCTGGTAAATGTTCAGTATCCAATGAAGAAATC